>NZ_JAPVBK010000003.1:667001-1083528 GCF_026967885.1 Modestobacter sp. VKM Ac-2983 | reverse complement strand
CCGAAGACGCCGAAGGGGGATTTGTTACTTGGCACTGACTTTCGGCACGCTGTTGAGTTCTCAAGGAGCGGACGCGCTAGAAACCCGACCAATTTCTTGGCCTTCGTTCGAGGCGGCTTGTCCGACTGTACGCCGTGCACGGCTCGCTGTCACACCCGGGGGTCTGACCTCGCGGCTCCCGGCTCTTTCGACCCGGTCTCGCTCGGCGCAAAGAAGAACTTACGTGCCGTCCCGGGCTCCGTCAAACCGCCGGGGGGCTCTCGAGCGCCCCGAACGGCTCCCAGAGCCCGCCCCGAGGGAGAACCTGCAGGTCAGGGCCGACCACGCGATCGCAGATTGCGAGGCAGGTCACCTTCCGGAGTCCCCGGACCGAGCCGGAGACGGCACCAGAGGTCCTCAGAGGCCGAGCAGCGACTCGATCCCGACGGTCAGGCCGGGGCGGCGACCGATCTCCCGGACTGCGAGGAGCACACCGGGCATGAACGACGCCCGGTCGTAGGAGTCGTGCCGCAGGGTCAGCGTCTCCCCCGCTGCGCCCATCAACACCTCCTGGTGGGCGACGAGGCCGGCGAGCCGGACCGCGTGCACGGGCACGCCCTCGACGTCGGCACCGCGAGCCCCCGGCAGGGAGTCGGACGCCCGGGTCGCATCCGGGGCAGCCGGGACGCCCGCGGCTCGTCGAGCGGCCGCCACCAACCGGGCCGTCCGGGCTGCGGTGCCCGACGGGGCGTCGACCTTGTTCGGGTGGTGCAGCTCCACGATCTCCACGGACGGGAAGAAGCGGGCCGCCTCCTGGGCGAAGCGCATGAGGAGGACCGCCCCGATCCCGAAGTTGGGTGCGATGAGCACCCCGAGGTCGGGCTTGGGCTCCAGCCACTCGGCGATCGTGGCCAGCCGCTGCTCGTCGAACCCTGTCGTCCCGACGACGCAGTGGATGTTCTGGTCGATGCAGAAGCGGATGTTGTCCATGACGGAGTCGGGACGGGTGAAGTCGACGACCACCTGGGCACCGGCGTCGGCGACGTTGAACAGCCAGTCCCGCTCGTCGACCATGGCGACGAGTTCGAGGTCCTCGGCGGCGTCGACCGCCCGGCAGACCTCGGCGCCCATCCGGCCCCGGGCGCCGAGCACCCCCACCGAGACCAGCGGGGTCTCTCCGGAGGTGGCGGACGGGGGCTGGACGTCGGGGGCCGGTGGGGTGCTCATCCCGCGATGCTCACCAACGCGGGCCCCGCACGCAAGGCGGCACCCCACCCACCGGCACGGTCAGCTGGGCCGGGTCGCCCGGCTCCGGGCCACGGCGTCCCAGATCAGGAGCCCGACGGCGACCCCGGCGACGTCGGCGAGCAGGTCCGCGACCGAGGTCGACCGGTTGAGCACGGGCAGGGACTGGAGGAGTTCGCTGACCGATGCGTAGACGACCAGGACGACGGCGAGCACCCCCCGCCCCACACCCGCCCATCGGCCACTGACGGCCAGCACCGCGAACAGCAGCACGTGCACCACCTTGTCCACGCCCGCCGGAGCGGACGGGACACCCGAGGCCGGCGTGAACAGCACGGCCAGGGAGACCAGCACGACGACCGCGAACACGCCGCGTGCGAGCGCGCCGTGGACGGCGGACACCGTGGTCGGGCGGGAGGTCATCGGCGGCTCAGGCGGCGAGCAGCCGGTCGAGGTCGCGTTCGCGGTACGGGCCGACGACGGCCAGGCAGGTCGGCCGGGTGAACAGGTCGGCGGCTACCGCGCGCACCTGGCCTTCCTGCACGGCCTCGATCCGGTCGAGCACCGTCCGCACCGGCAGGTACTCACCGTAGGAGAGCTCGCTCTTGCCCAGCCGGCTCATCCGCGAGCCGGTGTCCTCCAGCCCCAGTACGAGACCGCCCTTGAGCTGGCCGCGCGCCCGGGCGACCTCCTCGGCGGTCAGGCCGGTGGCCGCGACCTCCGCGAGCCCGGCCCGGATCAGCCGGAGCACCTCGGGCACCCGCTTCGGCGAGCACCCGGCGTACACGGAGAAGCTCCCGGTCCCGGCGTAGTGGGTGAGCGAGGAGCCCACGCTGTACACCAGACCCCGCTTCTCCCGGATCTCCTGGAACAACCGCGAGCTCATGCCGCCGCCCACCGCCGCGTCCAGCACGGCTCCGGCGTAACGGCGATCGTCCAGCCGGCCCATCCCGATGCTGCCCAGCAGCAGGTGCGTCTGCTCGGTGCGCCGGTGGATCAGCCCGGTGGGCCGCGCGGCCGCGGCGAGAACGACGTCGGACCCCAGCCGCAGCGGGTCCGGCCGCGCTCCCCCGGTCAGCCGGTCGCCGAAGGCAGCGGTGACCAGGTCGAGCACCTGCTGGTGGTCGACCCGTCCGGCCGCCGACACGACGATCGAGGGGACGGCGTAACGGTCGCGGTACCAGCCGTCGACGTCGTCCCGGGTCAGCGCTTCGATCGAGGCCACGGTGCCGAGCACCGAGCGGCCCAACGGTGTGTCGCCGAACAGGGTCTCGGCGTACAGGTCGTGCACCGCATCGGCCGGCTCGTCGTCGCGCATCGCGATCTCCTCGAGCACCACGGTGCGCTCGGACTCCAGGTCCGGCGCGGTGTTGAGGGCCTCGGTCACGAGGTCCCCGAGGAGCGTCACCGCCAGCGGGAGGTCGCTGGCGAGCACGTTCGCGTAGTAGCAGGTGTGCTCCTTGGCGGTGAAGGCGTTCATCTCACCGCCGACGGCGTCCATCGCGGTGGCGATCTCCAGCGCCGTGCGGCTCTGGGTGCCCTTGAACAGCAGGTGCTCGAGGAAGTGCGAGGAGCCGCCCAGCTCCGGGCTCTCGTCCCGGGACCCGACGCCGACCCAGATGCCGAGCGTCGCCGACAGCACCCCGGGCATCGTCTCGGTGATCACCCGCAGACCGCCGGGGAGCTCGGTCCGCTCCACCCGACCACCGAATTCGTCGACGTCCAGCAGCTGCGTCACCCCGGGGGTGGTGACACCGACCGGGGCCGGGACGGACGCCGCAGCGCCCGCCCCGGCCCCGGTCAGGTCGGTACTCGTGTTCACGCCTCCGTGGGGGCGGCGGTCTCGTCGGCCGAGGCTGCGTCACCGGCGTCGCCGGCCTCACCCTCGACGACCGGCACCAGGCTGATCTTGCCGCGGGCGTCGATGTCGGTGATCTCGACCTGCAGCTTGTCGCCGACGTTCGCGACGTCCTCGACCTTGGCGATCCGCTTGCCGTTGCCCAGCTTGCTGATGTGGACCAGGCCGTCGCGGCCGGGCAGCAGCGAGACGAAGGCGCCGAAGGCCGTCGCCTTCACCACGGTGCCGAGGAACCGCTCGCCGACCTTGGGCAGCGTCGGGTTCGCGATGGCGTTGATCCGGTCGACCGCGGCCTGGGCCGAGGGGCCGTCGGAGGCGCCGACGTAGATCGTGCCGTCGTCCTCGATGGTGATGTCGGCGCCGGTCTCGTCCTGGATCGCGTTGATCATCTGCCCCTTCGGGCCGATGACCGCGCCGATCTTGTCGACCGGGATGCGCACCGTGGTCACCCGCGGGGCGTAGGCGCTCATCTCGTCGGGGCCGTCGATCGCCTCGAGCATGACGTCGAGGATGTGCAGCCGGGCCGCGCGGGCCTGGGTCAGCGCACCGGCGAGGACGTCGGAGGGGATGCCGTCGAGCTTCGTGTCCAGCTGGAGGGCCGTCACGAAGTCCTTGGTGCCGGCGACCTTGAAGTCCATGTCACCGAAGGCATCTTCGGCGCCGAGGATGTCGGTCAGCGCGACGTACTCGGTCTTGCCGTCGACCTCGTCGGAGACCAGGCCCATGGCGATGCCGGCGACGGCGGCCTTCAGCGGCACACCGGCGTTGAGCATGGACAGCGTCGAGGCGCAGACCGAGCCCATCGAGGTGGAGCCGTTGGAGCCGAGGGCCTCGGAGACCTGACGGATCGCGTAGGGGAACTCCTCGCGGTCCGGCAGCACCGGCAGCAGTGCCCGCTCGGCCAGCGCGCCGTGGCCGATCTCGCGGCGCTTGGGCGAGCCCACCCGGCCGGTCTCACCGGTGGAGTACGGCGGGAAGTTGTAGTTGTGCATGTAGCGCTTGCGGGTGACCGGGTTCAGCGTGTCCAGCTGCTGCTCCATGCGGAGCATGTTCAGCGTGGTGACGCCCATGATCTGGGTCTCGCCACGCTCGAACAGCGCCGAGCCGTGCACCCGCGGGAGCACCTCGACCTCGGCCGACAGCGGCCGGATGTCGGTGAGCCCACGGCCGTCGATGCGGATCTTGTCGCGCAGGATGCGCTGCCGGACGACCTTCTTGGTCACGGCGCGGAAGGCCCCGGAGATCTCCTTCTCCCGGCCCTCGAACTGGCCGGCCAGCGCGGCCTTGACCTCGTCCTTGAGCGCGTCGGTGGCCTCCTCGCGCTCCTGCTTGCCGGCGATGGCCTGGGCCACGGCGAGCTTCTCGGCGGCCTGGGCCTCGACGGCGGCGTACACGTCGTCCTGGTAGTCCAGGAAGCGGGGGAAGTGCGCCTCCGGCTTGGCGGCCTTGCCCGCCAGCGCGGACTGCGCCTGGCACAGCGCCTTGATGAACGGCTTCGCGGCCTCGAGGCCCTGGGCCACGACCTCCTCGGTCGGGGCGGTGGCGCCACCGGCGACCAGCTCGATGGTCTTCTCGGTGGCCTCGGCCTCGACCATCATGATCGCGACGTCGCCGTCGGGCAGGAGCCGGCCGGCCACGACCATGTCGAAGACGGCGTCCTCGAGCTCGGCGTGGGTCGGGAAGCCCACCCACTGGCCGTTGATCAGCGCCACCCGGGTCGCGCCGATCGGGCCGGAGAACGGCAGGCCGGAGAGCTGCGTGGACGCCGACGCGCCGTTGATGGCGAGCACGTCGTACAGGTGGTCGGGGTCCAGGGACAGGACGGTGATGACGACCTGGACCTCGTTGCGCAGGCCCTTGGCGAAGGTCGGCCGCAGCGGGCGGTCGATCAGCCGGCAGGTGAGGATGGCGTCCTCGGAGGGGCGGCCCTCGCGGCGGAAGAACGAGCCGGGGATCTTCCCGATCGAGTACATCCGCTCCTCGACGTCCACCGTCAGCGGGAAGAAGTCGAACTGCTCCTTGGGCTGACGGCCGGCCGTGGTGGCCGACAGCAGCGTGGTGTCGCCCATGGTGGCGACGACGGAGCCGGCGGCCTGCTTGGCGAGGCGGCCGGTCTCGAAGGTGACGGTGCGGGAACCGAGGGCCCCGTTGTCGATCACCGCGGTGGCGGTGAACACGCCGTCCTCGGCGTCGAAGTCGGTGGGATCTGTGGTGGGTGCGGACATCGTGTCCTCTTCCTACGTCGCATACGGCGACGTCCTCTTCGCGGCGTCGCGCCGGCGGCGTCCGGGGCGACCGGTCTTCGATCGAAGCCCTCGGGGTCTCGCTCGCGTTCCCTGCGCTCAGGCTCGCTGCGTCCCGGGGGCCACTACCGAGGACCGGCCCTCGCGGGGCGGCCGGCGTGGGGCCGGTGTTCCCGTGCGGCGGGTGCCGCACGAGTGAGGGGACCGTCCCGGCGTTGCCGGAGCGGTCCCCTCGGTGGTGCTAGCGGCGCAGGCCGAGCCGCTCGATGAGCGAGCGGTACCGGTTGATGTCGGTCTTGGCCAGGTAGTTCAGCAGCCGCCGACGACGACCGACCAGCAGGAGCAGGCCCCGCCGGCTGTGGTGGTCGTGCTTGTGCAGCTTGAGGTGCTCGGTCAGGTCGCTGATCCGTCGGGTCAGCATCGCGACCTGCACCTCGGGGGAACCGGTGTCGTTCTCGACCGTCGCGTACTCGGTCATGATCTGCTTCTTCGTCGCGCTCTCGAGCGCCATGGTGCCTCCAGGGCAGGTCACGTGTGGCCC
Organism: Modestobacter sp. VKM Ac-2983; assembly: GCF_026967885.1. Lineage (NCBI taxonomy): Bacteria > Bacillati > Actinomycetota > Actinomycetes > Geodermatophilales > Geodermatophilaceae > Modestobacter > Modestobacter sp. VKM Ac-2983. The sequence continues at coordinate 1,077,662 of NZ_JAPVBK010000003.1, read as the reverse complement.
CCGGTCTGTGTCACGGGGGCAGCATGCACACACGTCGGTCACCCGACGTCGGGATCGAGGTTACACGGCCGCACCAGGACCAGACCTCGCCGAGTGGGAGCGGGAGACCGGCCTGCGGGCGCGCAGTCGGCTCGCGACCCGGTGGGCCGCGGTCTCAGACCTCCAGGACGGCGCGGGTCCGGGCGACGTCCTCGCCCATGGCCACCAGCAGTTCCGGGACGCCGGGAAAGCTGAGCATCGGGCGCAGCCGCTCGACGAACTCCACGCCCACGTGCTCGCCGTAGAGGTCGCCCTCGAAATCGAGCAGGTGGGCCTCGACGGTGCGCCGGGCGCCGGCGAAGGTGGGGTTGCTGCCCACCGAGATCGCGGCCGGGTGGGTGCTGCGGCTGCCCCCGCGGTGGTCACGCAGCACCAGGCGCCCGGCGTACACCCCGTCGGCGGGGATCGCGGTGTGCGCGGGGCTCTCCACGTTGGCGGTCGGGTAGCCGAGCTCTCGTCCCCGACGGTCGCCCCGGACGACGATGCCGTCCACCCGGTGCGGGCGGCCCAGCGCCAGGGCGGCCGACCGCATGTCCCCGGCAGCTACGCAGGCCCGGATGTAGGTGGAGGAGATGGTCACCTCGCCGTCGCCGGCCAGGGCGGGAGCCGAGCCCACGCTGGTCAGGTCGATGCCCTCGACGCTGAACCCGAACCGCCGGCCCTCGGCGGCCAGCGTCTCGACCGTGCCGGCCGCCTTGTGCCCGTAGGTGAAGTTCCGGCCCACCACCACCTGGGCGGCGTGCAGGTGCTCGACCAGCACGGTGTGGGTGAACTCCCCCGGGGACAGCCGGCTGAACTCGGCGGTGAAGGGCAGCACGCACATCGCGTCCACGCCCAGCTCGGCCACCAGTTCCGCCTTTCGGTCGGCGGAGGTCAGGATCGCCGGGTGGGAGCCGGGCCGCACCACCTCGGAGGGGTGCGGGTCGAAGGTGAGCAGCAGCGCAGGGCGCCCGAGCGCCTGCGCGCGGGCGACCGCGGCACCGATCAGGTGCTGGTGGCCACGGTGCACGCCGTCGTACATCCCGACGGTGACCACCGTGCGCCCCAGGTCCTGCGGGGTCGAGTCCAGCCCACGCCAGCGCAGCACGCCGTTCCTCTCCGCCGGTGTCGAGTGGTCGACGCGCTCAGGAGGCCGCGGGCGCGACGCGGTGCAGCCAGCCGTGCGAGTCGGGCACCCGGCCGTGCTGCACGTCGAGCAGGTGCGCGCGCAGCTGCATGGTGAGCGGGCCGGGCTCCCCGGTGCCCACGGTGAAGTCGCCGGTGCGCGCCTTCACCTCACCGACGGGGGTGATGACGGCGGCGGTGCCGCAGGCGAACGTCTCGGTGATCGAGCCGTCGGCCACGCCGGCCCGCCACTCGTCCACGCTGAACTTCCGCTCGGTGACCGGATGCCCGAGCTCCCGGGCGACGGTGATCAGCGACTCGCGCGTGATGCCGGGCAGCAGCGTGCCGGTGAGCTCGGGGGTGACGAGCTCGGCGTCGGCGCCGGAGCCGAGGACGAAGAACAGGTTCATCCCGCCCATCTCCTCGACGTAGCGCTTCTCCACCGCGTCCAGCCAGACCACCTGGTCGCAGCCCGCGGCGATCGCCTGTTCCTGGGCCAGCAGGCTGGCGGCGTAGTTGCCGGCGCACTTGACGTCGCCGGTGCCGCCGGGGGCGGCCCGGATGTAGTCCTCGGAGAGGTAGACCGAGACCGGGTGCACGCCGCGTGGGAAGTAGGCGCCGGCCGGGCTGGCGATGACGATGAACAGGTACTCGTGCGCCGGGCGGACGCCGAGGAAGGGCTCCACGGCCAGCATGTACGGCCGGATGTAGAGGGTCTGGTCGGGGCCGGTCGGCACCCAGTCGCGGTCGGCGTCGACCAGGGCGTCGACAGCGGCGAGGAAGGACTCCGCGGGCACCTCGGGCATCGCCAGCCGGGCGGCGCTGCGGGCGAACCGGGCGGCGTTGGACTCCGGCCGGAAGGTGGCGACGCTGCCGTCGGGCTGGGCGTAGGCCTTGAGGCCCTCGAAGATCGACTGGGCGTAGTGCAGGGCGGCGGCGCTCGGGTCCAGCTGCAGCGGGGCGTAGGCGGTCAGCCGGGCATCGACCCAGCCCTGGCCGACGCGGTACCGGGCCACCACCATCGAGTCGGTGAAGTACCGGCCGAAGCCCGGGTCCTCCAGCTGACGACTGCGCTCGGCGACCGAACGGCGGGGCACGTCCTCCACGACCAGCGGCACACCCGCGGCGAAGTCCCGGGGGGAGGTACGGCTGTCGGCGAGCGTGTCGGTCATGGCTCCCACCTGCTGGTGCTCGTGCTGGAGCGAGGCCCGGCGGTTGCCCGGCCCGCACGGTCACCCTAGCCCGGCTGTACGGGCCCGCAGCACGTGCAGCGGGACGAACGCCGCCCGGGAACTGGTGCGGCCGGACGGACCGGCGAGCCCGGCCGTCGTCACCGCGGCGGCGACGACGGCACGGGCCGGCGGCTCAACTGCTCTTCGGTGCCGCGGACTCGACGACCTCGTAGCTCCACACGTGCTGCTGCGAGCGCTCGGCGGCCGGGGCCAGGGTGTCGCCCCCGCCGTCGTGCGCGCGGTCGAAGTCCTGGCTGCTCTGCCAGGCCTCGTAGGCCTCCTCGCTCGTCCACCGCGTGTAGACGAGGTATGCCTCGGTGCCCGCGACCGGGCGGAGCAGCTCGAACCACTCGAAGCCTGGGGTGGTCTCCACCGCACCGGCCCGGCCCTTGAACCGCTCCTCGAAGCGGGCTCGCTTGTCCTCGGGCATGGTCACGACGTTGATCTTGACGACGCTCATGCACGGCATCCTGCCCAGCGACGACCTGCTCGACACGGCGGGTACGCGAGACTGGTCGCCGTGACCGAGCAGCCGCGTACCGCCGACATCGGCCTCGCCCGGCTCGACCCCGATCGGGCGGCCCGGACGGGCACCCCGGAGGTGGTCTTCGCCGGCGGCAAGACCCCGGCCGAGACGGTCGCCTGCCTGGCCGGCCTGCTCGACGCCGGCGTCCCGCTGGCCTGGGCCACCCGGGTCGACGAGCCCACGGCTGCGGCGGTGCGTGACCGCTGGCCGGAGGCCCACGTCGACCCGGTCGCCCGGGTCGCCTGGGTGGGCACTCCCCCGGCCTCGGTCGGCCAGGTGCTCGTGCTGACCGCCGGCACGTCGGACGGCGCGGTCGCCGCCGAGGTCGCCGCCACCCTGGCCGCCAGCGGGGTGGGCTGCCGTCGGGTGGACGACGTCGGGGTGGCCGGCGTGCACCGGGTGCTGGCCGTCACCCCGGACCTGGCCGCAGCCGATGCGGTCGTCGTGGTCGCCGGGATGGACGGCGCGCTGCCCAGCGTGGTCGCAGGGCTCACCGACCGGCTGGTGGTCGCCGTCCCCACCTCGGTGGGCTACGGCGCCGCCTTCGAGGGCCTGGCCGCGCTGCTCACGATGCTCACCGCCTGCGCCCCCGGGGTGCTGGTGGTGAACATCGACAACGGCTTCGGCGCCGGGGTCGCGGCCGCGCGGATCGTCCGGTCAGCTCACCGGTAGCGCACCGGGTCGGGCAGCAGCTCGTTCATCGCCCCCGACCGGAAGCCCCGCGGGTCCAGCTCCACCCGGTCGAAGCCGGTGACCACGGCCAGCAGCTCCCGCCCGACCAGCGGCACCAGGGCTGCATCGACCTCGACCCGGGCCACGTCGTCCCCCATGTCCCGCACCCGCAGGTCGCGCACCGGGTGCCCGGCCCCGGTCAGCGCCGCCCGCAGCGCCGCCTCGGCGGCCTCCACCCGGGCCAGCCCGGCCGCCGACACCGGCACCCCGTAGGCGATCCGACTGGCCAGGCACGCCGCCGCCGGCTTGTCCGCCAACGGCAGACCCCACCGCCGGGCCGCCGCCCGGACGTCGTCCTTCGTCATCCCGGCCCGGGCCAGCGGCGCCCACGCCCCCCGCGCCGCCGCCGCGGCGATCCCCGGGCGGAACCCCGCCCGCAGGTCATCGGCGTTCGTGCCGGTCACCACGTCCGCGATCCCCAGCTCCGCGGCCAGCGGCGTCAGCACGTCGACCAGCTCGGACTTGCAGAACGCGCACCGGTTCCCGGCGTTGGCCACGTACCCCGGCCGCGACAGCTCATCGGTGCGCGGCTGCTCGTGCCGCACCCCCAGGCCCACCGCGAACTCGTGCGCCGCCACCCGCTCCGCGGCCGGCAGGCTCGCCGAGACCGCCGTCGCCGCGACCACCCGGTCGACGCCCAGGGCCCGCACCGCCGCGGCCAGCACCACCCCGGAGTCCACGCCACCGGAGAAGGCGACCAGCACCCCGGGCACCGCGGACAGCTCGGCGTCCAGCAGGGCCAGCCGGTGCTCCAGTCCACTCATCGTGGCCAGGGTGTCATCCGGGTCAGCCGGGCGGGAAGCCGACCGTGACCCGGGCGACCGACCCGGCGTCCTCCACCAGCGCGACCAGCCGCCCATCGGGGGCGATCGCCGCGTGCAGACCCGGGGCACCGGTGGCCGGGACCCGCTGCCCGTACCCCAGGGCGACGGCCTCCTCCGCGGTGAGCTCGCGGGCCGGGAAGACCGCCCGGGCGGCGTCGGTCAGGCCCAGGACTCCCGGGCCGCCGCCCGGGCCGGCCAACGCCCCGGCGGCCTCCTCGACCGGGCGGGCCGCGGCCGTGGCGAACGGTCCGGAGGCCGTGCGGCGCAGCGCGGTGAGATGGCCGCCCACCCCGAGGGTCGCGCCCACGTCCCGGGCGATCGCCCGGATGTAGGTCCCGGTGCTGCAGGAGACGGTCACGTCGACGTCGACCAGGTCGGGGGTCGGACGGCGCACCGCGTGGACGTCGACCCGGTGCACGGTGACCGACCGGGCCGCCAGCTCGAACTCCTCGCCGGCCCGCACCCGGTCGTAGGAGCGCCGGCCGTCGACCTTCACCGCGCTGACCGACGACGGCACCTGCTGCAGCGGGCCGACCTGGGCGGCCAGGGCGGCGCGGACGGCGTCCTCGGTGACCGCGGCGGCCGACGCGGTGGCGGTCACCTCGCCCTCGCGGTCGTCGGTGACCGTCGTCTGGCCCAGCCGGACGGTGGCCTCGTAGGTCTTGTCGGAGCCGGCGAGGTGGCCGAGCAGCCGGGTGGCCGAGCCGACGCCGAGCACCAGCAGCCCGGTGGCCATCGGGTCCAGCGTGCCGGCGTGCCCCACCTTGCGCACCGACAGCACCCGCCGGGCGCGCGCAACGACGTCGTGAGAGGTCATGCCACCGGCCTTGTCGACCAGCAGCAGGGACGGCGGGACGTCGGCATCAGGCTTCCTGGGACTCACGCTGCCACGCTCTCACCCAGCCAGGCGGTGCCGCGCATCCGCCAGCCGACCGCGACCAGCCGGAGCACGATGAACAGGGTCAGGCCGGTCCAGACCCCCGGCAACCCCCAGTCCAGCCAGCCGGAGAGCAACGACAGCGGGACGAACCCGAGCAGGGCTGCGCCGACGGTGACCGTGCGCAGGTAGGCGACGTCGCCGGCCCCCATGAGCACCCCGTCCAGGGCGAAGACGACCCCGGCCAGCGGCTGCATCAGCGCCAGGAACCACCACACGACGCCCGCCTCGGCGAGCACGGCCGGGTCGTCGGTGAACAACGGCGGCAGCACCGGTCGCAGGGCGAGCAGCAGGACGGCGACCAGGACGCCGGTGCCCAGCCCCCAGCCGACCACCCGACCGGCGGTGGCCCGGGCCTCGGCCGGGCGGGCAGCGCCCAGTGCCGTGCCGACGAGGGTCTGCGCGGCGATGGCGTAGGCGTCGAGCACCAGGGCCAGGAACAGCCACAGCTGCAAGGCGATCTGGTGCGCACCGAGCTCCGCGGTGCTCGACCGGGCCACGACCGCAGCGGCTGCGGCGAAGGCCAGCTGGAGCACCGCTGCGCGCAGCAGCAGGTCCCGCCCGAGCACGAGCTGGGCCCGCAGCGCGGTCGGCCGGGGCCGCAGCGAGATGGCCGAGCCGGCCAGCTCCCGGGTCAGCGCACGCACGAAGAGCGCCGCGGAGACGGCCTGGCCGAACACGTTCGCCACCGCCGAACCGACCAGGCCCATCCCGACCGTGTGCACCAGCAGGGGGCACAGCACCAGGCTGACCAGGCTGCCGGCCAGCACGTAGCCCATCGGCCGGCGCAGCTCCTGCACGCCACGCAGCCAGCCGTTGCCCGCCAGCGCGATCAGCAGCAGCGGGAGGCCCAGGCTGGCGACCCGCAGCCACTCCTCGGCGGCGTCGGCTACCGGGCCGGCGCCACCGGCGAGCAGCCGGGTCAGCGGCCCGGCCGCGACCTGGAAGACGGCGGCCAGCCCGACGCCGAGTCCGAGAGCCAGCCAGGTCGCCTGGACGCCCTCGGCGACCGCGCCGGCCCGGTCACCGGCCCCGGCGCGACGAGCCGCGCGGGCGGTGGTGCCGTACGCGAGGAAGTTCAGCAGCGCGGCCACGTAGGCGAGCAGGCCGCCCCCGACCGCCAGCCCGCCGAGGCTCACGGTCCCGAGGTTGCCGACCACCGCGGTGTCGACCAGCAGGTACAGCGGCTCAGCGGCGAGCACCACCAGGGCCGGTGCCGCCAGGGACGGGATCGACCTGCTCAGCGGGCCAGCTCCTGCCGGAGCGCGGCGATCGTGCCCTCCCGGTCACCGGTCGAGGTGTAGCCGGCGGCTGCGCGGTGACCACCGCCCCCGAGGGCCATCGCCACCCGAGCCAGGTCGGTGGCCCCGCGCGAACGGAGGGAGACCGACCAGGAGCCGTCGTCCTGACCCTTGAGGACGCAGGCCACGTCGGCCTCCGCGGTCGCCCGGACGACGTCGACCAGGGCCTCGAGCTGGTCGGCGGCCAGGCCGTGCGCCTCCGCCTCGGCTGCCGTCGACCAGGTCCAGACCAAGCCGGCGCCGACGTCCCGTTCCAGCACCGCCCGGCCGGTGACGGCCGAGAGCAACCCCAGCCAGCCGAACGGAGCGGTGTCGAACAGCTGCTGGCTGATCGCCGCGTGGTCGATGCCCGTGCGCAGCAGCCGGGCGGCCAGTTCGTGTGTCCCCGGTGCGGTGTTGCCGAAGCGGAAGGAGCCGGTGTCGGCCGTCAGCCCCGCGTAGAGGCAGGTGGCCAGCGACTCGTCGAGCTCGACGCCCAGCCCGTCCAGCAGGTCCGCGACGAGCACGACGGTGGCGGCGGCGTGCGGCTCGACCACCCGGATCTCGCCGAACCCCGGGTTGCTGGCGTGGTGGTCGACGACGACCGACCGCCGTGCCGTGGTCAGCAGGGCCGCCAGGTCACCCAGGCGACCCGGGGCGGCGGCGTCCAGGCTGACGAAGACGTCGACGTCCGCCGGCACGCTCCGCGGTGGGACAAGCTGCCCGGCACCGGGGAGCCAGCCCAGCGAGGCCGGCAACGTGAACGGCTCGGGGAAGGTCGTGACCACCCGGGCGCCACAGCGGCGCAGCCCCTCGGCCAGCGCCAGGGTGCTGCCCAGGGCGTCCGCGTCAGGCTGCACGTGCCCGGACAGCACGATGGTCTGTCCGGCGGCCGCCGCAGCGGCGAGCAGCTCCACGGCCGCGTCCGCGGGCGCGGAGACGGTGGTCATCGGTTCAGGTGCCGTCCGGGCCGGCGTGCGGTGGCTGCTGCGGCTCGGGGTCGGTGTTGCCACCGCCCACCGCGTAGTGCGTGCCGTCGTCCGGCTCGTCCGCCGCGATGCTGTCGGTCGTCCCGACGTCGCCCTGCTTGCCGCCGGCGGTGGGGTCACCGGTGGCCGGCTCCTCCCGACCGCCGAACCCGGCCGCCGGCTGCTGCCCGGCCAGGTCGTCCGGGTCCGGGTCGACGGCCCCGGTCACGATGCGTTCCGCTCGGCAGCGGCGGACGGGCGGCCGTCGGCGTAGCCGTCGGTGCGCCCGGCAGCAGCGTCCGCCGGCTCGTCGGTCGCGACGGCGACGTCGTCACCCTCGTCCGCGTCCTCGTCCTCGGCGTCGTCCGCGGGCTTGCGGTACGGGTCGGGCTCGCCGGCGTACTCGGCGCCCTCCCGGGCGCGCGCCAGCTCAGCGTCGGCCTCCCGGACACGGGCCAGCGCCTCCTCCAGCTCCCGGGCGGTGTCCGGGACGATGTCGGCGACGAAGGTGAGCGTGGGCACGAACTTGATCCCGGTCTGCTTGCCCACGGTGGAGCGGAGCACACCGGTGGCGCTGGCGAGGGCCCGCGCGGAGTCCTCGATCTGCTGCGCGTCGCCGTAGACGGTGTAGAACACCGTCGCCTCGCGCAGGTCACTGGTGACCCGCGCGTCGGTGATGGTGACCATCCCGAGGCGGGGGTCCTTGATCTGCATCTCGATCGTGGCGGAGACGATCTGGCGGATGCGCACCGCCAGCCGTCGCGCCCGGGCCGGGTCGGCCATCTCGGATCTCCTGGTTCGTGGGATGGAGCGACCCCTCGCCGGGGCCCGCCGAGAACGTTCCAGCGGCGGGGCGAGGGGTTCGTCCGTCAGTCGGTCTCGCTGAACAACTGCCGGTGCGTGGACAGCAGCGTCACCTCCGGCCGGTCTGCCAGCAACCGCTCGCAGGCGTCGAGGACGTCGGTCACCTGAGCGGGCTGGCCCGCCACCGTGGCGACCCCGATCCGCGTACGACGGTGCAGGTCGGGGTCGCCCACCTCGGCGGCGGCCACGGCGAAACGGCGCCGTAGCTCGGCCACGATCGGCCGGACCACGGCGCGCTTCTCCTTGAGGGAGTGCACGTCGCCCAGCAACAGGTCGGCGGTGAGCGTGCCCGTGAACACGCTCACCGCCTCCTCTGCTGCTCAGTGCGTCGCGCGGCCCCCGTGGGCCTTCGTCAGGCGCGCGGCTTCTCGCGCAGCTCGAACGTCTGGATGACGTCCTCGGGCTTGATGTCGTTGAACGACCCCAGCCCGACACCGCACTCGTAGCCCTCCCGGACCTCGGTCGCGTCGTCCTTGAAGCGACGCAGCGACTCGACGGTCAGGTTGTCCGCGACCACGGCGCCGTCCCGGATGAGACGGGCCTTGGAGTTGCGGACGATCGTGCCGCTGCGCACCAGCGAGCCGGCGACGTTGCCGATCTTCGGGACCCGGAAGACCTCGCGGACCTCCGCGGTGCCCAGCTGGACCTCTTCGTACTCGGGCTTGAGCATGCCCTTGAGCGCGGACTCGATCTCCTCGATGGCCTGGTAGATGACCGTGTAGTACCGGACGTCCACGCCTTCGCGGGCGGCGAGCTCGGTGGCCTGGCCCTCGGCCCGGACGTTGAAGCCCAGGACGATGACGTCGTCGGCCAGCGCCAGGTCGATGTCGCTCTTGGTGATCCCACCGACGCCGCGGTGGATGACCCGCAGCGTGAGGTCGTCGCTCACCTCGATCTTCATCAGGGCCTCTTCGAGCGCCTCGACGGTGCCCGAGTTGTCGCCCTTGATGATCAGGTTGAGCTGACGGGTCTCCCTGAGCGCCGCGTCGAGGTCCTCCAGGCTGATCCGCTTCCGCATGGACGCGTTCTGCGCATTGCGGATGCGGGCCTGACGGCGATCGGCGATCTGCCGGGCGATCCGGTCCTCCTCGACGACGAGGAAGGTGTCCCCGGCGCGCGGCACGGAGGTCAGGCCGACGACCTGGACCGGGCGGGCCGGCAGGGCCTCCTTGAGCTTGTTGCCGTGCTCGTCGAGCAGCGACCGGACGCGACCGTAGGCGTCGCCGGCCACGATCGAATCGCCCTGGCGCAGGGTGCCGCGCTGGACCAGCACCGTGGCGACGGGGCCACGACCCTTGTCCAGCTTGCCCTCGATGACCACACCCTGAGGGTCCTGGCCCACGTTGGCGCGCAGGTCCAGCGAGGCGTCGGCGGTCAGCAGGATCGAGGTCAGCAGGTCGTCGAGGCCCTGACGGGTGGTCGCGGAGACGTCGACGAACATCGTGTCGCCGCCGTACTCCTCGGCCACCAGCCCGTACTCGGTGAGCTGCTGACGGATCTTGGCGGGGTTGGCCCCCTCCTTGTCGATCTTGTTGACCGCGACCACGATCGGCACCTCGGCGGCCTGGGCGTGGTTGAGCGCCTCCACCGTCTGCGGCATGACGCCGTCGTCGGCGGCCACGACCAGGACGACGATGTCGGTGACCTTCGCGCCACGGGCACGCATCGCGGTGAACGACTCGTGACCCGGGGTGTCGATGAAGGTGACCGGGCGCTCGTTGCCCTCGAGCTCGGTGACGATCTGGTAGGCGCCGATGTGCTGGGTGATGCCACCGGCCTCCTTGCCCGCCACGTTGGCGTGCCGGAGCGCGTCCAGGAGCTTGGTCTTCCCGTGGTCGACGTGACCCATGACGGTCACCACCGGCGGACGGATGCCCCAGTCGTCCTCGTCGTCGCTCTCCTCGTCACCGAAGGTGAGGTCGAAGGTGTCGAGGAGCTCGCGGTCCTCGTCCTCCGGGCTGACGACCTGGATGACCCAGCCGATCTCGGCACCCAGGAGCTGCAGGGTGTCGTCGTTGACCGACTGCGTCGCGGTGATCATCTCGCCCAGGTGGAACAGGGCGGTGACCAGCGCGGCCGGCTCGGCGTTGATCCGCTCGGCAAGGTCGGTCAGCGAGGCGCCACGCGGCAGGCGGACGGTCTGTCCGTTGCCACGGGGCAGCGAGACGCCGCCCATGCTGGGCGCCGCCATGGAGTCGAACTCCTGACGCCGCTGCTTCTTGCTCTTGCGCCCACGGACCGGACCGCGACCACCCGGACGCCCGAAGGCACCCGCGGTGCCGGCACCCGAGCCACCGCGGCCACGACCACGGCCACCGCCGCCACCACCGGGACGGAAACCGCCACCGGCCGGCGCGCCGCCACCGGGACCGCCGGGGCCGCCGCCACCGGGACGGAAGCCACCGCCACCGCCGGGACCACCAGGACGGCCACGACCACCGGCACCGCCGGGGCCACCAGGGCCACCAGGGCCACCGGCGCGACCGCCACCGGCCGGCCGCGGCGGCATCATGCCGGGGCTCGGACGCTGCGGCATCATGCCGGGGTTGGGACGGGGTCCACCCGGACCGGCGGCGGGACGGGGCCCGCCGGGACCGGACGCGGGGCGCGGGCCACCGGCACCGGCACCCGGACGGGGCCCACCCGGAGCCGGACGCGGCCCACCGGGACCGGCCTGGCCGGGCGCACCGCCACCCGGACGCGGACCGGCGGCCGGACGCGGGGCGCTGCTGAAGGGGTTGTTGCCCGGCCGGGGGGCCGGACGGGGGCCGGGCCGCGGCCCGGGAGCGGCCGGACGCGGGGCACCCGGAGTGGCTCCACCGGCGGCCGGGCCGCCGGTCGGTGCACCACCGGCGGGACGCGGACCCGGGGCAGCCGGACGGGTGCCCGGCTGGGCCGGGGCGGCCGGAGCCTGCTGGTCCGGGGCGCTGGCAGCGGGCTGCTGCGCATCCGGTGCCTCGGCCGCCGGCTGCTGCGGCGCCGGCCGGGGGCCGGGACGCGGGCCGGGGGCAGCCGGACGGGCCGGCGCCGGAGCCGGCACGTCAGCCCGTGCCGCAGGAGCCTGCGGGGCAGGTGCCTGAGGTGCGGCCGGAGCCGGGGTCGGTGCTGCGGGGGCCGGAGCCGCCGGGGCGGCCGGAGCAGCCGCCACGGGCGGGGCCGGTCGAGGGCCGGGTGCGCCGGGACGGGGACCGGGGCGCGCGCCAGAGGCGTTGCCGCCCCCGCCGGAGCTCGGGGCGCCGTCGCCGGGGAAGGCCTCACGCAGCCGTCGGGCCACCGGGGCCTCGACGGTGGACGAGGCGGACTTCACGAACTCGCCCTGCTCCTTGAGCTTGGCGAGCACTGTCTTGCTGTCGATACCGAGCTCTTTCGCGAGCTCGTGTACGCGGGCCTTGCCTGGCACGGGTCTCCTCTGGTGAGGCCGGCGGCTGGCCCGCTCGACCTCTGATTCAGTGGTGCATGGTCATCGTGGCGACTTCACGGGTTGCTCATCCGAGGTCGTCCTGCTCTCGACTGTGGACCGGCCGGGTGCCGGTCCGACTGGATCGCGCTCAGTGCTGGGTGCTCACTGCCTGGTGCTCGGTGCTGTCCGCCCGGGACCGGCGCCGTGGCAGGTCAGCTGACCTGCCGGAGGACGTGGGCCTCGAGCGAGCCGGTCTCCAGCGGCGTGCTGCTGCGCAGCGCGCGCGGGAAGGCCCGGCGCCGGACTGCTGCCTGCAGGCACTCCGCGGTGGGGTGCAGTGACGCACCCCGGCCGGGGAGCCGTCGCCGCGGGTCAGGGGTGAGCCCCCCGCCGCGGACGACGACACGCAACAGCTCGGTGACCGGTGCGCGTCGCCGGCACCCCACACAGGTGCGGACCGGCGTCGACGAATCGGCCATCACGGAGTCTAGCGCGCCGTGGGCCCGGGATGTTCCGCGCGCCGCACGGGCGGCCGCTGACCGCCCTGCGGACCACGGGCACCGGGCCGGCCGGCCTGCACTCCCGGACGCAGCGGAGCCCGCCCGACGCCCGGGGAGACCGGCGCACCGCCGTCGATGGACTCGGCGTCACTGCGGATGTCGATGCGGCACCCGGTGAGCCGGGCGGCCAGCCGGGCGTTCTGCCCCTCCTTGCCGATCGCGAGCGACAGCTGGTAGTCGGGCACGACCACCTGGACGGCCCGGGCGGCCGCGTCGACCACCCGTGCGCTGGTGACCCGCGCTGGGGACAGCGCAGAGGCGACGAAGCTCGCCTCGTCGTCGGACCAGTCGACGATGTCGATCTTCTCGCCGTGCAGGTCGCTCATCACGTTGCGGACCCGCTGGCCCATCGGGCCGATGCAGGCGCCCTTGGCGTTGAGCCCGGGGACGCTGGTGCGGACGGCGATCTTCGACCGGTGCCCGGCCTCCCGGGCCACCGCGACGATCTCCACGCTGCCGTCGGCGACCTCGGGCACCTCCAGCGCGAAGAGCTTGCGCACCAGGTTGGGGTGGGTGCGCGACAGCGTCACCTGCGGACCGCGGAAGGTGCGGGCGACGGAGACGACGTAGGCCTTCAGGCGGCTGCCGTGGCGGTAGTCCTCGCCGGGCACCTGCTCGGGCGCCGGCAGGGTGGCCTCCACCTTGCCGATGTCGACCAGCACCATGCCCTGGGTGTTGCGGCGGTCGTGCGCCTGCACGATGCCGCTGACGATGTCGCCCTCCTTGCCGGCGTACTCACCGAACGTCTGCTCGTGCTCGGCGTCCCGGAGCCGCTGGATGATCACCTGCTTGGCGGTGCTGGCCGCGATCCGGCCGAAGTCGGAGGGGGTGTCGTCCCACTCGTGCACGACCTCACCGTCCGGGCCCAGCTCCTGCGCCAGGACGGCGACCTCGCCGCTCTTGCGGTCGATCTGCACGCGCACGTGCTTGGCCGCCCCGTCCGCGTGCCGGTAGGCGGTGACCAGGGCGGTCTCGATCGCCTGCAGCACCGTGTCCGCGGGGATGCCCTTCTCCCGCTCGACCGCCTTGAGGGCCGTCACGTCGATGTTCACTTGTTGCCTCCTCGTCGCGGCCGGGGGTCCCGCGGCGCGTGGCGCGGGGCCGGTCGCCCGGGCCTCCCGCTCGCGTCGGTCGCGTCGACCCCGGCCGGGTCCTGCTCGTGGTGGTGCTCGGCGCCCGCGGGCACCTCGTCGTCGGTCTCGTCGTCGTCCTGGTGCGCCTCGTCGTCCTGGTGCTCGTCGTCGTGCTCGTCATCGTCGTGCTCGTCGACGTCGTGTTCGTCGCCGTCGCCGTCCCCGAGGTGGACCAGCGCGGCGTCGCGGTGCCCGGCCGGACGGGTGAACTCGACCTGCACCCGGGCCTCGCCCAGCTCGGCCCAGCGCACGGTGCGCTCGCCGACCGCCTTGCGCACCTGGCCCTTCTTGGTGCCGCCCTTCTCCACGGCCAGCACGACCCCGTCGTCGTCGACCCGGAGCACCCGCCCGGTCAGCTGGTCCCGGCCGGAGTCGGGGCCGACGGCGACGCTGACCAGCCGGCCGACGTTGCGACGCCAGTGCCGCGGCAGGGTGAGCGGACGGTCGACGCCGGGGCTGGTGACCTCGAGGACGTACGGCGAGCGCCCCAGCGCCTCGTCCTGCGCGTCGAGCACCTCCGACAGCGCGCGACTGAGCTCGGCGACGTCGTCCAGGCTCACCCCGGCGTCCCGGTCGATCACGACCCGGACCACCGAACGCTGGCCGGCGGGTCGGACGACGAGTTCCTCCAGGTCGTAGCCGGCGGCGGTGACCACCGGCTCGACCCAGCCGGTCAGCTTGGCGGTCACCACGTCCGCGGTGCCGGCACCTCGGGTGGACACCGACTGCCTCCTGTTGTCTGGGAACCGCGACGTCTGGAACAACGACGTGTCCACCGGAGGTGGACCCGGTGGCCCGTCCGGTCGGACCCGACGGGCCACCGGCGTGCTGCGCGTGAACCGTCAGGCTACCGCTCGCACCGCCGGCACCACCGGTCCCACAGGTGGCGACCGCCGCGCCGGTGCGTTCGGAGAGGAGAGCCCCCCGGGACTGTCAGGATGGACGGCGATGTCCGGACTCCTCCCCGCTCCCCCGGCCGCCGGCACCTTCACCCGACGCAGCCTGCTGGTCGCCACCCTCGTCGGCACCGCGCTGGTCGCCACCGGCTGCACCGGCACCCCCGGCGACGTGACCGACGCGGTCACGCCGGCGCAGGTCGACCAACTGGCCGCCCAGGTCCGGGTGCAGGAGGCCGTGGTGACCGCCTACGACCAGGCGTTGAGCACCGCCCCGGAGCTCGCCGCGTCGCTGACCCCGCTCGCCGCGCAGGCACTGGCGCAGCTGGACCGGCTCCGGGCAGCCGCCCCCGGGGACCTCGGCACGACCGCCGCGGCGACCAGCGGCAGCGCCGCACCCACCGACCCGACGGAGGCGCGCGCCTGGCTGCGGGGCCTCGTCGGCACTGCGGCCGCCGCACACGCCGCGGCCTGCCCGGAGTTCACCGGAGGCCGCGCGGCGCTGCTCGGCAGCATCGCGGCGGGCCTCCGGGGGCAGGAGACGGTGCTGGCATGACCGCTGCTCCGGAGCACACGGCCGGGAGACGGGACGACGATGGCTGACGGGACCCGCTCACCCTCCGCGTCGCCGACCGCACCGGAGGACGCCGCACTGCAGGAGGCGCTGGCCGCGGCCCGCGTGGCGATCTGGGGCTACGGGGTCGTCGGTGCGGCGCTCCCGCCGGAGTCCCGGGACCTCGTCGTCGCGTGCGAGCTGGCGTACCTGGACCTCCGCGACCAGCTGATCGCCCTGCTCAGCGCCCGGCAGGTCGAGCCGGTCGACGACGAACCGGGGTACACGCTGCCCTTCCCGGTGCTGTCCCCGGTCGACGCCGCGTCGCTGGCGGTCACGCTGGAGGAGGGGTCGTCCGCAGCCTGGACCTGGGTGCTGGACCAGGCGACCGAGCGCAGCACGCGCGAGCTCGGCGTCGCGGCGCTGGGCGCCGCCGAGCTGCGGGCGGTCGGCTGGCGTGTCCGGGCCGGCCTCACCCCACCCACCACTGCGTTCCCGGGCCTGCCGGAGGCCTAGCCGCCGAGGGCGGCGAGGAAGGCGTCGGCGACCGGGACGGCGACACTGCTGGACTGCCCGGCCTCGACCAGGACGGCGAAGGCGATGTCGCCCTGGGGACCGCCGAGCTGGTAGCCCATGAACCACCCGTGTGCGTCCAGCGGGGTGTTCGTGCCGTACTCCGCGGTGCCGGTCTTCCCGTACACCTCACCGCGGTCCGCCAGCTCGGCGGCCGTCCCACCGACCACCACCTGACGCATCATCGGCCGCAACGCGTCGAGGACGGCCGGGGCGGGCCCGGCGGGGGCCGCACCGGCCGGGTCGTCGCCGACGACCTCCACGGGCACGGCAGGGGTGCCGCTGGCGATGCCGGCGGCGACGAGCGCCAGCTGCGCCGGGCTCATCAGCACCTGGCCCTGACCGATCGCGTCGGCGGCCTCGGTGGTGCCGGTGCTGGCCGTGGGCACGTCCCCGCTGAAGACGTCGACCGGCAACTGCCAGTCGGTGCCCACCCCGTAGGAGGCGGCCGCTCCGGCGAGCGCCCCATCGGGGAGGGTCAGTGCCTGCTGGATGAAGGTGGTGTTGCAGGACCGGGCGAACGCCTCGGTCATCGCCACCGTCCCGAGGTCGAACTGGTCCTCGTTCTCGAACTCCCGGCCCTCCACCGTCGTCGTGGCCGGGCAGGGCACGAGCGTGTCCGGGGCGACCGTGCCGGCCGACAGCAGCGCCGTCGCCGTGATCGTCTTCATGGCCGAGCCGGGTGGGAACTGCCCGGCCAGGGCGTTCACCGGGTTCGCCGCCTCGTTCGAGCTGACCGCCAGGAGCTCCCCGGTGCCCGGCCGGACCGCCACCAGGTGGGTGGCGAGCGGCTGGGTGGCCACGGCGGCGTCGGCGGCGTTCTGGACCGCCGGCAGCAGCGGGGTCTGGACGGGGGTGCCCGGCACGGGCTCGACGGTCCCCACCACCCGCCCGGGGTCCTCGAGGGCCTCGTCGGTGCTGACCACCCGGACGGTGAACCCGGGAGTGCCGGCCAGCTGCTCCTGGCGGGCCCGCTGCAGGCCGGACAGGCCCAGCCGGTCCCCGGCGGCGTAGCGCTGCTCGCCGTCGGCGTCGGCGGAGCCCTCCAGCACCTCGGCGGTGGCCTCCCCGACCCGGCCCAGCAACGCGAGCCCGAACCGGGACGAGGGCGCCAGCAACCGGGTACTGGTCGGGAAGACCGCGCCGGGCAGGTCGTAGACCTGGGCGCGGATCGCCTCGAAGTCCGGGCGGCGGAGGGTGATCACCGGGACGAACTGCCCGGCCGGCGCCGCCTGCACGTCGGCGGTGATCTCCTCCGCCGGGATCCCGGTCGCCGCGGCCAGCCCGGCGGCCAGCGCCGGCAGGTCGGTGACCTGGCCGGTGTCCACCCCGACGTCGACCACCTCCGTCTCGGCGAACAGCGGCGCGCCGGTGCCGTCGGTGATCGGTGCGCGCTCCGGCAGCGACCGGGCGAGCTCGAGCTGCTGGCCGTCGGCCAGCTCCGGGTGGACGACGGCCGGGGAGGCGACGACCTCCCAGCGGTCCTCGCCGTCCTGCTCGCCCTCCCGGAGCTCCAGGGTGGCGTCGTAGGTCCAGTCCGGTGCCGCGGCGAGGTCCCAGGTGGCCTGCCAGGTGACGGTCGCCGCGCCGTCCTCGACCTGCACGTCGCCCAGCTCGGTGGTCAGGGTCGCGTCGGGCAGGTCCTCGGCGGTCTGCTCGAGCAGGGCACCGGTCGCCGCGGGGTCGGTGGTGCGGTCGGCGGCTGCGTCCGCCCGGCCCGCGGCCCAGTCGTCGAGGAACGCCTGGGCGGCGTCCCGGACGTCGTCGGAGGGGTCGCTGGAGCACCCGGCCAGCAACGGGGCGAGCACCAGCACCGCGGCGCCTCCGGCCATCGCCCCCCGGCGGGTCGCCCCGCGCCTGCTGCTGGACCCGTCTCGGCTGCGCACGGCCCCACCCTGGCAGAAGACCGCGGCCGATCCGGAACTCCTCGCCGCACCAGCCCCACGGCCCACAGGACGGCGGGAACAGGACGTCTAGAACAGGACGGAGGCGAACGTGCCGACCTGCTGGAAGCCGACCCGCTCGTAGGCGGCGCGCGCGGCGTGGTTGTAGTCGTTGACGTAGAGGCTCACCACCGGGGCGATCGCCGCGCGGGCGTACTCGACCACCGCTGCGGTGCCCCGCTGCCCGATCCCCTGCCCCCGGTGCTCCGGGGAGACCCACACGCCCTGCACCTGGCACGCGTCCCGGGAGACGGCGCCGACGTCTGCCTTGAAGAGCACCTCACCGTGCTCGATCCAGGCGAGCGAGTGGCCCGCACGGACCATCTCCGCCACCCGGGCGCGGTAGCCGGCACCGCCGTCGACCCGCGTGGGGCTGACCCCCACCTCCTCGGTGAACATGGCGACCGCGGCCGGCAGCAGGGTGTCGAGCTCCTCGGGCCGCACCGGGCGCACCCGCGGCTCCACCGGGACCTGCGAGGGGCCCGAGATGGCCAGCAGCGGCTGACGAGCGCGCACCTCGCGCGCCGGGCCCCAGTAGGGCGCCAGCACCTCCCACAGCGGCAGCACGGCCGCCGCCGGGCCGACGACGGTCGAGCACCGTCGCCCGGCCCGCCGGGCCCGGTCGGCGAACGCGTCCGCCGCCGCCTGCTCGGCACCGGGCCTGGCCAGGGGGATCAGGTTGGCGCCGGCCAGGCAGACCGCGTCCAGCCGGCGACCGGCGTACAGGCCCCACAGCGGCGCACCCAGGGACGCCGTCGCGGTGCCGTGGGTCTCGATCCGCCCGGCGAGCATGCAGGCGCCGACCGGGTCGGTGGCCAGCAGCTCCCGGACGGCGCCCTCGTCGCCGGCGTCCAGGACCCGGACGGGGGACGACGAGCGCAGCACGCGGACCACTGTCCTCGGTCGACCGGTGCGGGCCGGGTCAGGAGACGGAGACGACCGGCGGACCGGACGGGGTGCCGTCGGCCATCTGCGCCTCGGCGATCCGCATGGCCTCCTCGATCAGGGTCTCCACGATCATCGACTCGGGGACGGTCTTGACGACCTCGCCCTTGACGAAGATCTGCCCCTTGCCGTTGCCGGAGGCGACGCCCAGGTCGGCCTCACGGGCCTCCCCCGGGCCGTTCACCACGCAGCCCATGACGGCGACCCGCAGCGGCACCTCCATGCCCTCCAGCCCTGCGGTGACCTCGTCGGCGAGCTTGTAGACGTCGACCTGGGCCCGGCCGCACGAGGGGCAGCTCACGATCTCCAGGCCGCGCTGGCGCAGGTTCAGCGACTCCAAGATCTGGTTGCCGACCTTGACCTCCTCCGCCGGCGGGGCGGAGAGGGAGACCCGGATCGTGTCGCCGATCCCCTGGGACAGCAGCGCACCGAAGGCGACCGCGGACTTGATGGTCCCCTGGAAGGCGGGGCCGGCCTCGGTCACGCCGAGGTGCAGCGGGTAGTCGCACTGGGCGGCCAGCAGCTCGTAGGCGCGGACCATGATCACCGGGTCGTTGTGCTTGACCGAGATCTTGATGTCCCGGAAGTCGTGCTCCTCGAACAGCGAGCACTCCCACAGCGCCGACTCGACCAGCGCCTCCGGCGTCGCCTTGCCGTACTTGGCCAGCAGTCGCTTGTCCAGCGAGCCGGCGTTGACCCCGATCCGGATCGGGGTGCCGGCGTCCTTGGCCGCCCGGGCGATCTCACCGACCTTGTCGTCGAACTTCTTGATGTTGCCCGGGTTCACCCGCACGGCGGCACACCCGGCGTCGATCGCCGCGAACACGTACCGCGGCTGGAAGTGGATGTCGGCGATCACCGGGATCTGGGACTTCCTCGCGATGATCGACAACGCCTCGGCGTCGTCGGTGTCGGGCACCGCGACCCGCACGATCTGGCAGCCGGACGCCGTCAGCTCGGCGATCTGCTGCAGCGTCGCGTTGATGTCGGCCGTCTTGGTGGTGCACATCGACTGGACGCTGACCGGGGAGTCGCTGCCGACCCCGACGCCGCCGACGTCCAGCTGTCGGGTCTTGCGTCGGGGGGCGAGGACGGGAGGGGGCGCAGCCGGCATGCCGAGACTGACGGGGATCGCCATGAGCTCAGTATCTACCGCCGGCGACGGCGCCGCCGGTGACCCTGCTGTGACGTCGGTGCGACCACTCAGCTCAGCGTGATCGGGTTGACCACGTCGGCGATGACCAGGAGCCCGGACAGCAGGATGAACAGCCCCGCCACGACGTAGGCGACCGGCATCAGCCGGGCGATGTCGAACGGGCCGGGGTCGGGCCGCCCGCGCAGCCGGGCCACGGTCGAGCGGGCCTTCTCGTACAGCGCGCCGGCGACGTGGCCGCCGTCCAGCGGGTACAGCGGCACCAGGTTGAACAGGAAGAGCACCAGGTTGACGCTGGCCAGCAGGGACACGAAGAAGCTGAGCTTGTCCACGTTGCTGAACTGCTCCAGGGCGAACGCCTCCCCGGAGAGCCGGCTGACCCCGACCAGGCCGATCGGCCCCTCGCGGTCGCGCTCCTCGCCCATGAAGGTGGCCCGGAACAGCTGTGGGATCCGCTCGGGGATCTGCACCAGCCGCTGGACCGACTCGACGACCACGGTGCCGAAGTAGCCCGGCAGCGAGCTCAGTGGCTGGCCGACGTACTCCGTCGCGGACTGGACACCGAGGTACCCGACCTCCTGCGTGCCGTCGGGCTCCCCGTCCTCGTCGCGGTCGGTGTAGACGGTGTTCTCGATCGGGGTGACCGTGAGGTCGAACCGCTCGGTGGCGCCCTCGGTGCCCTCGCGGGCGACGGTCAGGGTCAGTGGGGTGCTGGCGCTGGCCTGCACCGTCTCGACCAGCGCCTCCCAGCCGTCGCCCGGTTCCTGGGTGACCGGCTCACCGTCGATGGCCAGGATGGTGTCGCCGGCCTGCAGCCCGGCCTGCGCGGCCGGGCCGGCCGGCGGCAGGGCGCAGTCCACCGAGCCGGCGGCGCACAGCTCGCCGGCCGGGGTGATCGGCACGTCGCAGGGGTCGCCCGCGGTGGCGCTGGCCGCGCCGGCCGGCAGCACGCAGTCGGGCACGTCCGCGATCGTGGTGGTGGTCGTCGGCAGGCCGATGCCCACCAGCAGGACCAGGAAGAGCAGCACCGCCAGCACCAGGTTGTGGAAGGGGCCGGCGAACATCACGATCACCCGCTGCCACCACGGCTTGGCGTAGAACACCCGCCCGCGGTCGGTGGGCCGGACGTCGTTGAGGGCCGCCCCGCGCACCTCGGCGATGAAGCTCCGCATCCGGGTGGCGCGCTTGCTCTCGCCCTCCTCGGCCGGCGGGATCATGCCGACGATGCGGATGTAGCCGCCGAGCGGGATCGCCTTGATGCCGAACTCGGTCTCCCCGCGGCGGCGGGACCAGACCGTCGGCCCGAAGCCGACGAAGAACTGCGGCACCCGCATGCCGAACTTCCGGGCCCAGTAGAAGTGCCCGAACTCGTGGAAGCCGATGCTGAACAACAGCCCGACGGCGAAGGCGACGATCCCGAGGACCGTCAGCAGGAACCCGCTCAGCTCAGCCTCCGGCGATGGCGCCGCGGGCGTGCTCCCGGGCCCACTTCTCAGCGGCCAGCACGTCCTCGACGCAGGTGGGTGCGCCGAGGTCCGGCGCGGCGTCGAGGGTACGCGCGATGACCTGCACGATCCCTGGGAACGAGAGGTGTCCGGCTGTGAATGCGGCGACCGCCTCCTCGTTGGCCGCGTTGTAGAGCGCCGGGACGACGCCGCCGGCCTCCCCCGCCTGCCGGGCGAGCCGGACCGCCGGGAAGACCTCGCCGTCCAGGGGGAGGAACTCCCAGGTGCTGGCGGCCGACCAGTCCAGGGCCGGCTGCACGTCCGGCAACCGGTCCGGCCAGGCCAGTGCCAGCGCGATCGGCAGCCGCATGTCCGGTGGGCTGGCCTGGGCGATCGTCGCGCCGTCGGTGAACGTCACCATCGAGTGGACGATCGACTGCGGGTGCACCACGACGTCGATGTCGGCGTACGGGACGCCGAAGAGCAGGTGCGCCTCGATCAGCTCCAGCCCCTTGTTGACCAGGGTCGCGGAGTTGATGGTCACCACCGGGCCCATGTCCCAGGTGGGGTGGGCCAGCGCCTGCTCCCGGGTGACGTCGGCCAGCTCCGCGGCGCTGCGGCCGCGGAACGGCCCCCCGCTGGCCGTGAGCACCAGCCGGGCCACCTCGCCCCGCGCGCCCCCGCGCAGGCACTGGGCCAGCGCGGAGTGCTCGGAGTCGACCGGCACCAGCTGACCCGGGGCCGCCGCCGCCGTCACCAGTGCACCACCGGCGACCAGCGACTCCTTGTTGGCCAGGGCCACCGTGCGACCGGCGGCGAGCGCCGAGAGCGTCGGACGCAACCCGATCGACCCGGTGATCCCGTTGAGGACGACGTCGGCCGGACGCGTGGCCAGCTCCTCGGCGGCGCGCGGGCCGGCCAGGATCTCCGGGAGCGCGTACTGGCCCTGGGCCCAGCCGCGCTGCTGCGCCGCGGCGTAGAAGGCGAGCTGCAGGTCCTGGGCGGCGGTGGCGCGGGCGATGGCCACGGTGCGCACGCCCAGCGAGAGGGCCTGCTCGGCCAGCAGTGCGACGTCACCCCCACCGGCGGCGAGCCCGGTGACCCGCAACCGGCCCGGGTTCTGCCGGGCGACCGCGATCGCCTGGCGCCCGATCGACCCGGTGGACCCCAGCACGGTGACCGTGCGGGGTTCGGTGCTGCGTGGCTCGCTCATGCCCGTGATCCTGCCAAGCCCGCCGCGCTCGGCCGGTCGGGACCGGCCGGAGCGTGCGGCAGACCGGCGCCGGGTCCGACCCGCGCGCCCGCCAGGTGCCCGGCCGGCGCGCCTGGCATCATGGGGAATGAGCGGCGAGTGCCCTCACACCGAACAGAGCAGTGCCGCGACCGCGGCGACGAGCGCCAGCGAGGATGCCAAGTGAGTGAGCACAGCGGCCGGGGACAAGGTCACCAGACGAACGCCGGGGTGGTCGAGCAGTCCCGACGGGAGGAGGGCATCGTCCGTCCGGGCGAGTCGCCCATCCACGACGAGCACCCCGCGGACTGGGGCTGGCACGCCGAGACCGGCCGGGTCGGGCGGATCACCGGCTGGCTGATGGTGCTGGCCCTGCTGGCCCTGCTGTTCGGCAACCACGACGGCAGTGTCGAGAACCTCTGGATCCTCGGCTTCGCCTTCACACTCGTGGGCATGCTGCTGTGGGACGTCCGCCGGCGGAAGAACGCCTGGCGCTCCCGATAGGTGGTTCGCTGGGCCGATCGCGAGGTCCGGTCACCGGCTGAGCGGCCCCTCGTCGAGCCTCAGCTGACGGCGACGCCGATCGCACTGCCGATCAGGTAGGTGGTGCCGGCGGCCAACGCCCCGAACAGGAGTTGGCGCAGCGCCGACCACCACCAGGGCCGGGGGGTGAAGCGCGAGGACAGCGCACCGGCCACCGCCAGACCGACCCCGCCGCACACCAGCGCCACCCACAGCAGGTCCAGCCCGAACAGGTAGGGCAGCAGCGGCACCGCGGCGCCGACCGAGAAGGTCACGAACGAGGAGAGCGCAGCCACCTTCGGCGACGGCGTGTCCTCCGGGCTCAGCCCCATCTCCGCGACGACGTGCAGCCGCAGCGCCGTCTCCGGGTCGCGGGACAGCTGCACCGACACCCGCTCGGCGAGGTCGTCGTCGACGCCACCGGCGAGCAGCAGGGCGACCAGCTCGTGCCGCTCCCCCTCGGGGTTGCGTTCGAGCTCCCCGCGCTCCTTGGCGACCTCCAGCTCGAGCTGCTCGTTCTGGGTGGTCACCGACGTGTACTCGCCCAGCGCCATCGAGATCGCCCCGGCGACGAGGCTGGCGACCCCGGAGAGCAGCACCGTCTGCGCCGCGGCCCCCCCGGCACCGACCCCGGCCACGAGGGCGGTGTTGGTCACCAAGCCGTCCATCGCCCCGAAGACGGCGGCCCGCAACCAGCCACCGGAGACGTCGGCGTGGCTGTGCTCGTGCGCCTCCGCCTCCGGGAGCACGGTCAGCCCTGGTCCGACTCGGCCCCGAGGGGCACGCCCTCCTCGATGCCCGGCACCGGGACGGCGATGCTCGGCACGCCGTCGACCTGGTCGGCGGCGGCCAGCTGCCCGCACGCCCCGTCGATGTCCGAGCCGCGGGTGTCGCGGACCGTGGTCGGCACCCCCGCGGCGCGCAGCCGGGCGACGAACTCCCGCTGGGCGGGCAGCGGACTGGCGTCCCACTTGCTGCCCGGTGTCGGGTTGAGCGGGATCAGGTTCACGTGCGCCAGCCGCTTCCCCAGCAGCTTCCCGAGCAGGTCGGCCCGGAACGGCTGGTCGTTGATGTCCCGGATCAGCGCGTACTCGATCGAGTACCGGCGACCGGTGCGGCGGGCGAAGTCGTCGGCGGCGCCCAGCACCTCGTCGACCTTCCAGCGGGTGTTGATCGGCACCAGTTCGTCACGCAGTTCGTCGTCGGGGGCGTGCAGGCTGACCGCGAGGGTCACGTTGAGCCCCTCCTCGGTCAGCTTCCGGATGGCCGGGACGACACCGACCGTCGAGACGGTCACCGCGCGCTGGGACAGCCCCAGCCCGTGCGGTGCCGGGGTCAGCAGCGCGTCGAGCGTCTTGCGCACCCGGGCGTAGTTGGCCAGCGGCTCGCCCATGCCCATGAAGACGACGTTGGACAGCCGGCCGGGGCCACCGGGGATCTCACCGTTGGCCATGGCCGCGGCCGCGGCCACCGCCTGGCCGATGATCTCGGCCGCGGAGAGGTTGCGGGTCAGGCCGCTCTGGCCGGTCGCGCAGAACGGGCAGGCCATCCCGCAGCCGGCCTGGCTGGAGATGCAGACGGTGGCGCGGTCGGGGTAGCGCATGAGGACGCTCTCGACCAGGGCCCCGTCGTGCAGACGCCACAGCGTCTTGCGGGTGCGGCCGCCGTCGGCGGACTGGTGGCGCACCGGGGTCAACAGCCCCGGCAGCAGCGCAGCGGTCAGCTCCGCACGGGAGGCGGCCGGCAGGTCGGTCATCTGCTCCGGGTCGGTGACCCCGGCGTAGAAGTGCCGGGCCAGCTGGTCGGCACGGAACGCCGGCTGACCCAGCTCGACGATCGCCGCGCGGGCCTCCGCACGGGTCAGGTCGGCGAGGTGCCGAGGCGGCTTGGTGCGGCGGGGGGCATCGAAGACCAGGGGCAGGGCAGTCATAACGAGACCCATGCTCCCACCACCGGGCCGTTGGAGGTGGCTCGGTGGAGGGTGACATCGCTCCCCGGGAGCAACCGTGGGACGCCGCGCCCGTCAGCTCCGGCCGAGGGCCTCGGCCAGCGCCGCCGTCGGGTCAGGTGCTCCGGACGTCGGGGATGTCGTCACCGTCGGCGGCGGCGCCGAGCTCACGGTCGGGGTCGGGGTCGGGGTCGGGGTCGCCGTCGGGGTGGAGGTCGGGTCGGGGGCGGCCGTCGGCGGCACGACCCCGCCCCCGCCGGACGCCCCGTCCCCGGGTCCACCGGGCACCTGGGGATCACCAGGGTCGGTGCCCTCCGGATCCGGGACCTGCGGGTCGGTGCCCCCAGGACCTGGGGCCTGCGGGTCGGTCGCGTCCGGATCGGGCGCCTGCGGGTCGGGGCCCACCGGCGCACACGCCGCGGTCAGGACGTCGACAGGCACGTCGGCGGCCGGGTCGTCGGTGCCCTCGTCCGGGGTCTCGTCCGGGGTCTCGCTGTCCTCTGGTGCAGTCACCGGGCAGTCGCCGTCCGGCAGCGTCGGTTCGCCGACCGGGTCGGTCGCGGTCGGGGCGGGGCCGGTGACGATCGGAGCGGGGCCGTCCGGCGCCGTCGCGTTCGGGGCAGGCTGCATCGAGGGTGCCGGCCGCGGCTGCACGGCGGAGCCCGCAGGAACGCGTGGCTGCACGCGGGACCGCGGCGCCGCCACCACCTGCCGCACCCGGTCCCGGACCGCCGAGGTCGACAGGGTCGAGGCGGTCCGCGGGCGGGGTGCCGCCGCGGCGCTCGGCGACCCGGTCGGGGCCGTGGCGACGGGCGGCTCCACGACGCCGGCGCCGACGTCCGGTGCAGGGACCCCGCCCGGCCGCACCGTCGGCGGTCGGCTCGACGTCGTCGGCGCAGCCCGCTGGTCGGTGTCCCGCTGCACGGCCGCGACCGAGGGCCCCGCACCGTCCGACCCGCCGGGCAGGGTGAAGCCGGCCACGACCCCCGCCAGGACGAGCACCGCCGCCGGGAGCAGCACGCGGTACCGCCGCCGACGAGAGGGGCTCGGTGGGGTCCGGACCGCCGGAGGTGCCTCGGCCGCAGCGACGCGGGTGCCGGGAGCGGCGGCGGCGGCCAGTGCCTCCGCGGCCGCGATGTCAGCGGCCCAGGCAGCGACCTGCGCATGGTCGTCGTCGGCGGTGGAGGCGGCCTCGTGCAGGTCCGTGCCCGGTTCGGCGGGCGCCCACGGGGTCAGGTCCTCCCGGTCGAGGGGCAGCAGGGGCTCGGGGGTCGGCCCAGAGGGCACGTCGGAGTCCTCGGTCGGCACCACGCCGTTCGTCACCGGCCCGGCGTGGACCCACTGCGGCAGCCATGCCTCATCCCACGGGGCGTCGTCGGCCGTCCCCTGCCCGGTCGCCGCATGGCCGGTGGCTGGATGGCCCACGGGCTCGTCGGCGGCCGGGCGGGCCAGGTCCGGCACCTCGGCCACCGGACTCGCGACGTCCGCCGCCTCGGCCTCGGGCACCGCGGCCTCGGGAGCGATGGGCGCCGGTACCACCGGCTCCGGGGCATCGGTCGCGTCATCACCGGTCGTGGACGCACCGGGTCCCGGGCTCGCCGAAACGGGCTGTTCCTGGCCGTCCACCGGGGACGGCGTCTGGTCCTGAGGCGACTCGTCACCCCGCAGTCGGCCCGACGCCACGGCCACCCCTCCCCGGCCGGTCACCGTCTCGGCCACCGGTCGTGGCCGAGCCCGGACACCAGACCCGACCGGCCATGCTGCCGGAGCGGAGTCTGCCCATCCGGTAGGCGCGACGTGATCGACCGGTCACATTACGCTCTGCCTCGCCGGGGAAGCGGGCCCGGCGGTCGACCCGCGCGGCTGGGCCGGGCGATCAGTCGGGCTGAGCCACCGCACCGAGGTCGGCGTGCTGCCGGATCCAGGCGTGCATCGTGATCCCCGCCGCCACACCGGCGTTCAGCGACCGCGTCGAGCCGAACTGGGCGATCGACACGGTGAGCGCTGCGCCGTCCCGGGCCGCCGGCGTGAGACCGGGGCCCTCCTGGCCGAACAACAGGACGCACTGTCGTGGCAACGAGACCGTCTCCAGCGGGACAGCCCCGGGGCCGTTGTCCACCGCCACCACGGTCAGCTCCTCGGCCGCCGCGTGCTCGAGCAGCCCGCCGACGTCCGAGTGGTGGCGCAGGTGCTGGTAGCGGTCGGTGACCATGGCCCCCCGCCGGTTCCACCGCCGGCGGCCGACCACGTGCACCTCCGCCGCCAGGAAGGCGTTGGCCGTACGCACCACCGTGCCGATGTTCAGGTCGTGCTCGAAGTTCTCGATGGCGACGTGGAACGGGTGCCGCCGTGCGTCCAGGTCGGCGACCACCGCCTCCAGGCGCCAGTACCGGTAGCGGTCCACCACGTTCCGTCGATCACCTTCGGCCAGGAGTTCGCGGTCGTACCGCGGATCGGTCGGCCAGGGACCGGCCCAGGGGCCGACGCCGACCGACCCACCCCATTCGGTCGGACCGGGCACCTCCCCGTCCGCCCCCTGCCCGTCCGTCGCCTCGATCACCGCCGGGATGCTGCCACGCCGTCCCGACCGGCCGTACCGATCGGCCGGCCCGGACCACCGCCGGGTCAGACCGGCGCGACCACCGACAGGATCAGCCAGGCCACCGCAGCCGACGGCAGCAGGGAGTCCATCCGGTCCATCAGACCGCCGTGGCCGGGCAGCAAGTCGCCCATGTCCTTGATGCCCAGGTCCCGCTTGATCAGGGACTCCCCCAGGTCGCCCAGGGTGGCGGTCACGGCGATGGCGACGCCGAAGAGCACGCCCCCCCACCACGGCCCGTCGAACACCAGCGTGATCAGCAGCGTGCCGATGAGCACGCAGGCCGCGACCGACCCGGCCAGCCCCTCCCAGGACTTCTTCGGACTGACCGTGCGGGCCAGCGGGTGCTTCCCGAAGAGCACGCCTGCAGCGAAGCCGCCCACGTCGCTGCAGACCACCGTGCCGATGAACGTCAGCACCCGGGCCGCGCCGTCGTCGGGCACGAGCAGCAGGACGGCGAACCCGGCCAGCAGCGGCACGTAGAGGGCGACGAAGACCGCGGCCGACGCATCGCGCAGGTACCCGACCGGCCCGTCGCCCAGCCGCCAGAGCAGCACGGCGAAGACGGTCAGCAGGAAGGCGATGACCAGGCCCGTGGGACCGCGGGTCCAGGCCAGGGCTGCCATCACCACCGCCCCCACCAGCACGGGGGTCCGCGGCGGCCGATGACCGCCCTTCTCCAGCGCCCCGCTCAGCTCGACGACGCTGATCAGGACGGCGGCGGTGACGATGACGAGGAACGAGGGCCGCCAGAGCAGCAGCGTCGCGAAGACGACCGCACCCATCGCCAACCCGACACCGACCGCGGCGGCCATGTCCCGGCCGGCCCGGCCGACGGCCCGCGGTGCGCCACTCGGGGTGTCCTGCGGCGCCTCTCCGGTGACCTCGGTCCCCAGGGCATCGGGCACCGCGGTGAGCGGGGCGTCCGCGGGCTCCCGCCCCGCCTCCTCGGCCGCCGGGTCGACCGGCACCGGGGCAACGGGGTCGGGGCGCTCGTCGTCCCAGCGCAGGCCCTCGGTCGGCGGCCCCGAGACCGGTCCGGGCCGGGGCCCGGGCGGTCGGGCCGCAGGCCGCGACGGCACCGGTGGCTGGCCGATCCTGACCAGCGGCCCGGTCTCAGGGTCGTGCCGACCGGCCGGGCCGCCCCCTGTGCCGCCGCCCGACCCGTCGGCGCTCCCGGTCCGGGCGCGGGCAGGCTGGCGCCCCGAGCCGAGGGGCTCGGGGCGGTGCGGGTCGCGGGTCACGGCGGCGTGAGGCGGTGGACTCAGACGTCCAGGAGCTCGGTCTCCTTGTTCTTCATCGCCTCGTCGATGCTGGCGACGTGCGCGGCGGTGAGGTCGTCGAGCTCCTTCTCCGCGCGGCGCACGTCGTCCTCGCCGGCCTCGCCGTCCTTGTTGATCCGGTCCAGCTCCTCCTTGGCCCGACGGCGCACGTTGCGGATCGAGACCTTGGCGTCCTCGCCCTTGGACCGGGCCATCTTCACCAGGTCACGGCGGCGCTCCTCGGTCAGCTGGGGGAAGACCACCCGGATCAGCGACCCGTCGTTGGTGGGGTTCACACCGAGGTCGGAGTTGCGGATCGCCTTCTCGATGGCCTGCAGCTGGGTGGCGTCGTAGGGCTTGATGACCGCCATCCGCGCCTCGGGCACGGTGATCGAGGCCATCTGCGGGACCGGGGTCATCGCGCCGTAGTAGTCGACGAAGATCTTGTTGAACATGGACGGCGCGGCGCGGCCGGTGCGAACGGAACCGAGGTCCTCGCGAGCGACCGACAGGGCCTTGTCCATCCGCTCCTCGGCATCGAGCAGGGTGTCGTCGATCACGGGTCTTCTCCTCCTGCGGCAGCTGTCGGGTCTGTGCGGTGAGCGGGTGGGGCGGCACCCGGCGTGCGCCGCCCCGGTCGACGTCCGGCCGGTCAGGCCTGGGCGCTGATCAGCGTGCCGATCCTCTCACCTGCCACCGCGCGGGCGATGTTGCCGTCGCGCAACAGGTTGAACACGACGATCGGCATCTGGTTGTCCATGCAGAGGCTGATGGCCGTGGCGTCGGCGACCTTGAGCTGTTTGGCCAGCACCGTGCCGTAGTCCAGATCGGTGTACATCGTGGCCGCGGAGTTGGTGCGCGGGTCGTCGTCGTAGACACCGTCGACGCCGTTCTTGGCCATCAACAGCACCTGGCACTCGATCTCCAGGGCGCGCTGCGCGGCGACCGTGTCGGTCGAGAAGTACGGCATCCCGGCGCCGGCTCCGAAGATGACCAGGCGGCCCTTCTCCATGTGCCGGATCGCCTTGCGCGGGATGTAGGGCTCGGCGACCTGGCCCATGGTGATCGCGGTCTGCACCCGGGTCTCGAGCCCGGCCTTCTCGCAGAAGTCCTGCAGGGCCAGGCAGTTCATCACCGTGCCGAGCATGCCCATGTAGTCGGCGTGGCCGCGGTCCATGCCGGCCTGCGAGAGCTCGGCACCGCGGAAGAAGTTGCCACCACCGACGACGACGGCGACCTGGGTCCCCGAGCCGACGACGGCGGCCAGCTGCTCGGCGATCGCCCGGATGATCACCGGGTCGACCCCGACCTTGCCGCCCCCGAATGCCTCACCGGAGAGCTTCAGGAGCACCCGGTCGTAGCCGGAGCCGTCCAGCGGGGCGAAGGCGGTGGGCGCGGACTTCAGCACGGTCACGGGCGTTCCTCGGTTCGGTGTCGGGTGTGTCGATCCTGCCGCATCCGGTGCGCACAGGTGTCCCGGCGGCGGGTCCGGACAGGCCACCGGCCCCGTCCTGGAGAGAACGGGGCCGGTGGGTGTTCCGTGGCTGAGAGCTCTCAGGCCTCGGAGGTCGAGCTCAGGCCTGGCCGACCTCGAACCGGGCGAACCGGTCGACGGTCAGGCCGGCGTCGGCGATGACCTGCTTGACGGTGCGCTTCGGCTCGGTGATCGAGGGCTGCTCGAGCAGGACGAAGTCCTTGAAGTAGGCGTTGACCCGCCCCTCGACGATCTTGGTGATCGCCTGCTCGGGCTTGCCCTCCTCCTTCGCGGTCTGCTCGGCGACCCGACGCTCGGTCTCCACGGCCTCCGCGGGGACCTCCTCGCGGGTCAGGTAGCGCGGACGCGCGGCGGCGATGTGCATCGCCAGCGAACGCGCCGCGTCCGCGTCGCCACCGGAGTACTGCACGGCGACGCCGATGGCCGGGGGCAGGTCGGTGGCCCGCTTGTGCAGGTAGACCGCCGTGGTGCCCTCGAAGACGGCGAACCGGGACAGCACCAGCTTCTCGCCGATGCGGGCCGACTCGGACTCGATGAGCTGGGCGACCGACTGGCCGTCGACCTGGGTGGCCATCAGCGCGTCGACGTCGGCCGGCTTCTCGGCCACGACCAGGTCGAGCAGGCGCTCGGCGAGCTTGACGAAGTCGGCGTTCTTGGCGACGAAGTCGGTCTCGCAGTCGAGCTCGAGCAGGGCGCCGTCCCGGCTGACGACCACGCCGTTGGTGGTCGAGCGCTCCAGGCGCTTGCCGA
Organism: Modestobacter sp. VKM Ac-2983; assembly: GCF_026967885.1. Classification (NCBI taxonomy): domain Bacteria; kingdom Bacillati; phylum Actinomycetota; class Actinomycetes; order Geodermatophilales; family Geodermatophilaceae; genus Modestobacter; species Modestobacter sp. VKM Ac-2983. The sequence goes on along the minus strand of NZ_JAPVBK010000003.1, from coordinate 1,046,748 downwards.
CGTCCTTGGCGCCCTTGACGCGCAGGACCTCGATGGCCTTGTCGTAGTCGCCATCGGCCTCGGTCAGGGCCTTCTTGGAGTCCATCATGCCGGCGCCGGTGGCGTCACGGAGACGCTTCACGTCGGCTGCGGTGAAAGCAGGCATGTCACTTCCTCTGATCGGTGGTGGTGCGGGGCGCGGACCCCGCGAGTGGAGGTGCCGGCCGGAGGCCGGACAGACGGCGGCGCCGCCGCTCCCCGCACTCAGGCGGGGAGCAGCGGCGCCGACCGGTCAGCCGTTCTCGGCGCCCTGGGTACCGGTGGACTGGTCACCGGTGGCGGGGACGCCCTCGACCGGGGCGACCTCGTTGGCCGTGACGGTCGGGGGATCGGCCGGGGCCTCGGGCAGCTCGGTGGCGGCAGCCGGGGCGGCCTCGGCCTCGGTGGCGGCAGCCGGGGCGGCCTCGGCCTCGGTGGCGACGGCCGGGACGGCCTCGGCAGCCGGGGCGGCGGCGTCAGCGGCGCCACCGGTCAGCAGCTCGCGCTCCCAGTCGGCCAGCGGCTCGGCGCCGGCCGGTGCCTCGGCGCCGTCCTCGCCACGACCGGCGTTGGCCTGCGCCGCCGAGCGGGCCATCAGGCCCTCGGCGACCGCGTCGGCGATCACGCGGGTCAGCAGCGCGGTGCTGCGGATGGCGTCGTCGTTGCCCGGGATCTTGTAGTCGACCTCGTCGGGGTCACAGTTGGTGTCGAGGATCGCGACGACCGGGATCTTCAGCTTGCGAGCCTCGCCGACGGCGATGTGCTCCTTCTTGGTGTCCACGATCCAGACGGCGCTGGGCACCTTCTTCATGTCGCGGATGCCGCCGAGGGAGCGCTCGAGCTTGGCCTTCTCACGGGAGAGGACCAGCTGCTCCTTCTTGGAGAGGCTGACCAGCGCGCCGGTCTGCTCGAGGTCCTCGAGCTCCTTGAGGCGCTCCAGCCGCTTGTAGACGGTCTGGAAGTTGGTGAGCATGCCGCCCAGCCAGCGCTGGTTCACGTAGGGCATGCCGACGCGGGTCGCCTGCTCGGCGATGACCTCCTGCGCCTGGCGCTTGGTCCCGATGAACATGATCGAACCGCCGTGGGCGACGGTCTGCTTCACGAACTCGTAGGCCTGGTCGATGTAACCCAGCGTCTGCTGGATGTCGATGATGTAGATGCCGTTGCGCTCGGTGAAGATGAAGCGCTTCATCTTCGGGTTCCAGCGACGGGTCTGGTGCCCGAAGTGGACGCCGCTGTCGAGCAGGTTCTTCATGCTGACGACTGCCACGTGGCGCCGCCTTCCTTCTCGTGCGCGGGCGGCCAGGGGCCACGCCGCGCTGCTCGGTTGTCGCGGACGCACCGGGAGGTGCGCCGCCCTGGTGTCCAGCCGCGCCACCGAACCCGCCGGAGAGGCGGGACCGAGGTGACGACTGCCCCGCTGAGCTCGCCAGGTGCACGAGCAGCGGGAAGAGGACACGCGAAGTCGATCCGCCGGAGGCGGACCGCATCGATCAGCATACGCCCTGGGCAACCGTCGTCCGACCGGGTCGTCCCCAGCGGCCCTCGGCTTCCACAGGCGCCGGCTCCCACCGGTCCAGGGCGCCGTCTGGCGCCACCCTCCTGGGGGTGCCCGCCCCCCGCGCCCTCCTCGCCGTACTGGTCGTCGCCGGCCTGCTGACCGGCCTCCCCACAGCGGCAGCTGCTCCGGTCCCCTCCCCCACCGGGTCGGGGCCACCGGCCGCACTCTGGACCTGGCCGTTGCCCGGTGCGCCCACGGTCAGCCGGCCCTTCGACGCCCCGGCGACGCCGTACGCGGCCGGGCACCGGGGCGTGGACCTGGCGGGCAGGGTGGACGGGCAGGTGCTCGCTGCCGGCGACGGGGTGGTGGCCTTCGCCGGGATGGTCGCCGGCCGGCCGGTGGTCAGCGTCGACCACACCGACGGGCTGCGGACGACGTACGAGCCGGTGACCCCGGGGGTGGCCGCCGGTCAGCCGGTGGCCCGCGGCTCACCGCTGGGCGTGCTGGTGGCCGGGCACGCCGGCTGCCCGGTGGACGCCTGCCTGCACTGGGGCCTGCGTCGCGGGGAGACCTACCTGGACCCGCTCCTGCTCCTCCGCCCGCCACGGGTGCGGCTGCTCCCGTGGCAGTGACCCCACGACCGCCGGGACGGCGCTACCGTCCGGGCGTGCGTTGGCGACGGAAGAAGGCCCCCGAACAGCCCATCGAGCAGCCGGCCCCGGACCAGGAGGCCCCGGACCAGGACGCCGGCCAGGTGCTGGAGGACCTGCAGCGGGTGGTCGACCGGTTCGGCTGGGCGGTGCTGCACGGCGGTGGGGGCAGCCCCGGTGACCCGCGGTGGTCGCACACCGTGGGGCTGACCGCGCTGGGTCACCCGGAGGTGATCGTCGTGGGCCTGCCGTTCCCGGCCGCGGAGAAGTACCTGAACCTGGTGGGCGAGGCAGTGCGCGCCGGCGCCCGCTTCGGCCCGGGCGCGGCCACGACCGGGCTGACCGACGCGGACTCCCCGGTGGTCTTCCTGGCGGTCGAGGACACCGCACGGCTCGCGGTCGCCGAGCAGTTCTACGGCTCCATCGCGGTGCTCCAGCTGGTCTGGCCGGACTCCACCGGCCGACTGCCCTGGCAGGAGGGCCACCGGAACCCGCCGGAGGCCCAGCCGCTGCTGGGGCCGCTGCCGGGTGAGGAGCCGACCGGCGACTGAGCCGGCTCTCCCCCGCCGTCCCCGGACCGCGCCCTGGACGAGCGCACGGTCCGGGGACCGGCAGGAGGGTCCCGCGCGCGGGACCCGAACCAGGTCAGGCGATGTCCGCCGTCAGGCGATGTCGGCGAGCTTGGTGCGCAGGTGGAGCACGGCCTTGGTGTGCAGCTGGCAGATCCGGCTCTCGGTCACCCCAAGGACCCGGCCGATGTCAGCGAGGGTCAGGCCCTCGAAGTAGTACAGGCTGACGACGACCTTCTCCCGCTCGGGGAGCTGCTCGACGGCGCGGGCCAGCAGCTGCCGGGCCTCGCCGTGCTCGGCCATCGCCTGCGGGTCCAACGCACTGGTGTCCTTGAGCGTGTCACCCAGGCGCGGGGCGGAGCCGTCGTCGTCCACGAGCAGCTCGTCGAGGGCGACGACGTTGACCAGCGACAGCTGGCCGAGGAACTTGCGGATCTCCTCGACGTCCATGTCCATCTCGTCGGCGACCTCTTCGTCGGTCGGGCTCCGCTGGAGCTTGGCCTCCAGGGCCGCGACCGTGCGCTCGTACTGCCGGGCCTTCATCCGGACCGAGCGGGGGATCCAGTCGGTGGACCGGAGCTCGTCGATGATCGCGCCACGGATCCGGGCCATCGCATAGCTCTCGAACTTGATCTCCCGTTCGGGCTCGAACCGGGTGATCGCGTCGATCAGCCCGAACGTCCCGTAGGAGACCAGGTCCGCCTGCTCGACGTGCGCCGGCAGCCCGCTGCCCACGCGGCCGGCCACGTACTTGACCAGCGGTGCGTAGTGCAGGATCAGCCGGTCGCGCAGCCCGGTGTCCCGGCCCTGCACGTACCGCGACCACAGCTCGATCACGTGGGCGTCAGGGTCCTCACTCGCACCGACCTGCCGGACCGTCGCCTCAGACACCTGCACTCCCCCGCTCGAACTCTGTTGTCCATGCACCGACGCCGTCCTCATGCCCGGGGATGGGCGCGGGCGTGGACCGCCCGGAGCCGCTCGACGGTCACGTGCGTGTAGACCTGCGTCGTCGCGAGGCTAGCGTGGCCCAGCAGCTCCTGGACGCTCCGCAGGTCGGCGCCGCCCTCCAGCACGTGCGTGGCCGCCGAGTGGCGAAGCCCGTGCGGGCCGATGTCCGGGGTCCCCGGCGTGGCCGCGACGGCCGCGTGCACCACCCGGCGCGCCTCCCGCGGGTCCAGCCGGCCGCCGCGCACGCCGAGCAGGAGCGCCGGGCCACTGCTGCTCGTCGCCAGCACCGGGCGACCGCGGGTCAGCCACGTCTCCAAGGCGTCGGACGCGGGAGCGCCGAAGGGCACGCTCCGCTCCTTGCGGCCCTTCCCCAGCACCCGCAGCAGGCGGCGGCCGCGGTCGACGTCGTCGACGTCCAGCCCGACGAGCTCGCCGACCCGCACCCCGGTGGCGTAGAGCAGCTCGACGACGAGGACGTTGCGCAACCGCAGCGCCGCCTCGGCCGGGGTCTCCTCCTCGGCCGACGGGCGCGCCACCTCCTCGAGCACTGCACGTGCCTGGCCCGCGCCGAGCACCCCGGGCAACGTGCGGTGGGCGCGCGGGCTGGCCAGTCGTAGCCCGACGTCCTCGGCGACCTGACCGCTGCGGCGCAGATGGGCGGTGAACGACCGCGACGACGCGGCTCGGCGGGCCGTGGTGGACCGGCTGTCCCCCCGGGTCCGCCCGTGGGCCAGCCAGCTGCGCAGGGTCGCCAGGTCCAGGTCGGCGACCGTCCTGCCGCTGCGCCGGACCAGGTGGTCCAGCAGCGAGACGACGTCGCCGACGTAGGCGCGGACGGTGTGCTCGGACAGGTCCCGCTCGAGGCGCAGGTGTTCCTCCCAGCCCGCCAGGGACTCCTCGAGCGCCGGTGGCAGCGCTGCGCGCAGCTGCGCAGTCCCGGTGGCCATGGGCGCAGGGTCCGTCGGCGGAGCGGGCCGGTCAACCGGGCGCGCCGCAGACCGGGGACCGTGATCTCCCGGCGGACGACGTCACCCGGCCGGCTCACCCCCTCCTCGGCTGCCGGCGCACCCGCCAGCCGGTGCCGGTCCACTCGACGAGGTCGGCCAGCTCCAGGGCCGGCAGCACCCGCAGCACGTCGACCACCGAGCACCCGGCCACCGCGGCCAGCCGTTCGGGCGGGACGCCCAGCCGGACCGGGCAGGCGTCCAGCACCCGCCGCGCGACGTCGGACAGCGAGTCACCCGGTGCGTCCACCCGCTCTACCGGCGGCGCCAGGTCCTCGCCCACCCGGCCCACCGCCTCCAGCACCTCGGCCGCCGAGGTCACCAGCGCCACGGGCCGCTCGGTCTCCCGCAGGAGCTGGTGACACCCGACCGACATCGCGCTGGTCACCGGGCCGGGGACGGCCATCACCGCCTTGCCGAGCTCCCTCGCCCGGTTGGCGGTGGCCTGGGCGCCGGAGCGGGCGGCCGCCTCGACCACCACGGTGCCCCGGGTGAGGGCGGCGATCAGCCGGTTGCGCACCAGGAACCGGTGCCGAAGCGGGGCGCAGCCCGGCGGCCACTCGCTGACCAGCAGCCCCTCGTCGAGGACGCGGGCGAACAGCGCCGAGTGCGCACCGGGGTACACCCGGTCGACCCCACAGGCCAGGACGGCGATGGTCGGCGCATCGGCGGCCAGCGCTCCCCGGTGGGCGGCGGCGTCGATGCCGAACGCGCCACCGGAGACGGTCGTCCAGCCCCGCTCCCCCAGCCCGTGCGCCAGCTCACCGGCCACGTGCTCCCCGTAGGCCGTCGAGGCGCGCGATCCCACCAGCGCGACCGACCGGTCGACCAGCCCGGTCAGCGACGCCACGCCGCGCACCCACAACGCCAGCGGCGGCACCAGCGTCAGCGTGCGGTTGGGCTGTCGGCCGTCCACCAGCCCACGCCCGTCCTCGGTGGCCAGCGTCAGGCAGTGCAGCGGCAGCGCCGGCCACTCCGGGTCCTCGGGCACGACCAGCCGGCCCCCGCACCGGTCCGCCCGGCGCAGGTCGTCGAGGCTGGTGTCCTCTCCCGCCCGGGCACCGGCCACCGCCTGGACCTCGGCCGGGGCCGCACCGGCCCGTAGCGCGGCAGCGGCCGCGACCGGGCCCGACTGCTCGACGAACCGCCAGGCCGCCACCGAGCCCGGCTCCACCGCCCGGGACAGCCACGCACGCGCCCTGCGGACCTCAGGCTCGACGGTGCCGCTCATGCCGCTGCTCGCTGCAGCCGCATGCCCAGCGCCTCGGCCACCTGGTCGGCGCCGGGCACGGCCAGACCGGCGAGGTCGGCCAGCGTCCACGCGACGCGCACGACCCGGTCGAAGCCGCGCACCGAGATGGACCCGCGCTCCAGCGCCCGCTCCGCCAGCGCGAGCGCCGCGCGCGGCACCGGCCAGCGCTCCCGGAGCAGTCGCCCCGGGACCTGGCTGTTGAGCGCCAGGCCACTGCCGGCCAGCCGCTCGGCCGCCACCGCCCGTGCGCCCTGCACCCGCGCGGCGACGGCGGCGGTCGACTCCGGGGTGCCCAGGCCGTCCAGCCAGGCGGCCCGGGTCACCGGCGGCAGGGTGACGCGCAGGTCGATCCGGTCCAGCAGCGGCCCGGACAGCCGCGACTGGTAGCGCCGCCGTTCCAGGGCACTGCAGGTGCAGGCCGTGTCGCCGGCCGCGCTCGCACAGGGGCAGGGGTTGGCGGCCAGGACCAGTTGTGCCCGGCAGGGGAACGTGGCCGAGCCGTTGGCCCGGTGGATGGTCACCGCCCCGCCTTCCAGCGGCTGGCGCAGCGTGTCCAGCACCGACCGGGGGAACTCCGGCGCCTCGTCCAGGAAGAGCACGCCCCGATGGGCACGGCACAGGGCCCCCGGGCGGATCTGGCCCGAGCCGCCGCCGACCAGCGCGGCCATCGTCGCCGAGTGGTGTGGCGCCTCGAACGTCGGCCGGGTCACCAGCGGGGCGCCGGGCGGGAGGGTGCCGGCGATGGAGGCGATCGCGGTCACCTCGAGAGCGGCCTGCTCGTCCAGCGGGGGCAGCAGCCCGGGCAGCCGTTCGGCGAGCATGGTCTTGCCGGCGCCCGGCGGACCGCTGAGGAACAGGTGGTGGCCACCGGCGGCGGCCACCTCGACCGCCCGTCGTCCCGCAGCCTGTCCCACGACGTCGGCCAGATCGGGCCCCGGCGGCGCCGGGGAGGCCGCTGCCCGGACGTGCGGGAGGAGGGGCGCCTTCCCGGCGAGGTGGGCGACCACCTGGCGCAGGCTCCCGGCCGCCAGCACGGCGATGCCCTCGACCAGGCCTGCCTCGTCGGCGTTCTCCTGCGGGACCACCACCTCCCGGTGGCCGGCGCGCGCGGCAGCCAGCACGGCCGGCAGCACCCCGCGGACCGCGCGCAACGACCCGTCGAGCCCGAGCTCGCCCAGCAGCACCAGCTGCCGGACGGCGGCCGCGGGGACCACCCGCGCACCGGCCAGGACGGCGACGGCCAGGGCGAGGTCGAACCCGCTGCCCTGCTTGGGCATCGCCGCCGGCGACAGCCCGATGGTCACCCGGCGCAGCGGGAACTCGTGCCCGCTGTTGAGCAGCGCGGCCCGCACCCGGTCCACCGACTGGCGCACGACGGCGTCCGGCAGCCCGACCAGCGCCACGGTCGGCACCCCCGGCGCCAGGTCGACCTCCACCTCGACCATCGCCCCCTGGACACCGGCCAACCCCACCGACCAGGTCTGCGCGAGCGCCATCAGAACGCGTTCCGCAGGTGTGTCACCCGGGCCGGCCCGGACGACGGGACGTGCACCCCGACGACGTCGAAGCGCAGGTCCGGGGCGTGCTGGTCGTGGGCCGCCAGCCAGGCGCGGGCCAGCACCCGCAGCCGGCGGCGCTTGCCTGCGGTCACCGCCTCGGCCGGGTGCCCGAAGCCGGTGCCGGTGCGGGTCTTCACCTCGCAGAAGACCAGCGCCTGACCGTCCCGGGCGACGACGTCGAGCTCACCGTCGCGGCAGCGCCAGTTGCGGTCGAGGACCTGGAGACCGGCGTCGGTGAGCGCACGCACGGCGACCCGTTCGCCGTAGGCGCCGAGGGCGGCGCGATGGCCGGGCGGGGACTTCTGCGGATTCGGCACCCGTCGACCGTCGCCGTCGCGGCCCGGCCGGACCAGACCGTGCACCGGTCTGTGGACGGAGGACACCGCTGTGGACGGCGGCCGGCGCACCTCCCCCAGGACGGCCGGCGCGCCCGGGGACGGGCAGGTGGATCAGGGCAGGCGCGGGTTGTCCGGGAGCTCCAGGTCCGGCTTGTCCAGCTCCTCGACGTTGACGTCCTTGAACGTCACCACCCGGACGTTCTTCACGAACCGGGCCGGGCGGTACATGTCCCACACCCAGGCGTCGGAGAGGGTGAGCTCGAAGAACACCTCTCCCCCGGCGTCACGCACCTGGAGGTCGACGCTGTTGGCCAGGTAGAAGCGCCGCTCGGTCTCCACGACGTAGGAGAACTGGCGGACGATGTCCTTGTACTCGCGATAGAGCTGCAGCTCCATCTCGGTCTCGTACTTCTCGAGGTCCTCGGTGCTCATCGCGCGTGCTCCATAGGTGCCGGGGACGTCAGTGCCACGGCCGGGGCTCCGGGCGGCACCGGTCCATCATCGTGCATGGCCCCCACCACCGGCAGGGGTGGCGTCCGCGCGGCGTGTGCAGCCCGGGCCCGTGCGACGTTGACGAAGCGCATCCGGTGTTCCGGGCAGGGCCCGTGGGCGTCGAGGGCGGCGCTGTGCGCCTCGGTGATGTAGCCCTTGTGCTCGGCGAAGCCGTACTGCGGGAAGCGCCCGTCCAGCTCCAGCATCATCCGGTCCCGGGTCACCTTGGCCAGCACGGAGGCGGCTGCCACGCAGGCCGCCACCCGGTCCCCCTTCCACACTGCGAGCGACGGCTGGGACAGGCCGCTGACCGGGAAGCCGTCGGTGAGCACGTAGTCGGGGCACGGCTCCAGCACCCGGACGGCGCGACGCAACGCCTCGATGTTGGTCACGTGCATGCCGCGCGCGTCCAGCTCACCGACCGGGATGGCGACCACCGACCAGCAGACGGCCCGCTCCACGACCTCGGCGTAGACCTCGTCCCGGGTGGCCGCGTTGAGCAGCTTGGAGTCGGCCAGCCCGGGCACCCGCCCGCGGCGTCCGGCGGGGAGCACGCACGCGGCGGCCACCAGCGGACCGGCGCAGGCACCGCGCCCGGCCTCGTCCGCCCCAGCGATGGCGGCGAACCCCCGGCGGCGGAGGGATCGCTCCATCGCCCAGAGGTCGTCGGCGGGGTCTGCAGCACCAGGTCGAACGGCCATCGCCTGCCGACCCTACGTCGCTCCCCTGGCCCCCGGAGACCACCCGGGCGAGTCCGGGCTGGTCGGACCCTGACAACGCACCACGAGCCGATCCCTGGGGGAACAGGGACCGGCTCGGGGCGGCTGGTCAGCGGCGCGGACGCCGGTCCGACCGGCCGGCCGGAGCGGAGCCCGCTCCGGCGGTCCATCGCGGACCGCGCCCCTGAGGCGCGGACCGTGGCAGTACCTGCGGGTCAGACCTCGGCGGTGGCCTCGGTGAGCCGGTGCGCCCCGCAGGAGCAGCCCGGGTTGCGCGCCGACAGCACCAGGGACACCGCGTGCGCCCGGTCCCGGGCACCCAGCTTCCGCAAGATCGCCTTCACATGGGACTTCACCGTGTCCTCGGAGATGAACAGGTTCTTCCCGATCGCCCGGTTCGACTGCCCCTGGATCAACTCATCCAGCACATCGGACTCCCGGCGGGTCAACGGCACCTCCGGGGTCAGCTCCCGCGACACCGGCACCTCCGCCCCCTCCCCACGACGGATCTGCGGGTCCACCACCGTCCGCCCCGCCCGCGCGGCCAGCACCGCCCAACCCAGCAGCGTCGGAGAGGTGTTCATCAGCAGATAGCTGCGCACCCCGGCCGCCAGCGCCTCGTTCACCACACCCGGGTCCTCCGAGGTGGCCAGGGCCACCACCGCCAGCTGCGGGAACCGGCGACGCAGGTCCCGCACCGCGTTCAGCGTCGCCGCCCGCCCGGTGCCCAGCTCCACCACCACGGCGTCAGGGCGGGCGGCCTCGGCCAGGGTCAGCGCACGGCGCGGCTCCCCCGGGCTGCCCACCGCCTGCATGCCGGCGGTCTCGTTGATCATGCCGACCAGCCCACGGCGCAGGACCGGGGCGTCGGCGAGGATCAGGACGCGGGTGACGCCGCGGGGCGTGCTGGCCATGGGGGTAGACACGGGTGACTCTCCGTCCGAAGTTCGGTGACTCTCTGCTTGTCCATCGGACGAGTGAACGGAGAGCTTGAACAACTTCTCGGGAAGAGTGCCGAAACGCGCACAGATCATGCCGAAACCAGCAGGACAGCCGGCGGTGGGCCCACGGCGCGGCGACTCGACGGCCACCCCCGGCCGCCTCGGTTCAGTCGGTGTGCGACTCCCGGCCGGGCCGCGTCTGGGCCGGCCGCCGTACCCGACGCCAGCCGGTGCGTGGCGGACGACGGGACGGCCCGGTCAGCCGGGCGCCGCGGGAACGGCGCCGCCGGCGCCAGGCGGTGAGCGGCAGCGCGCCCCCCAAGCCCAGCAGGTAGGGGGCCGCCAGGGCCGCGGTGTCCTGGACCGGTGCCGGCTCCGGCCCGACGGCGCCCGCTGCCTCGACCTGGCTCGGCTGGATGTCAGGGCTGTCCAGCAGGGTGAAGCGGTCGAGCGGCCAGACGATCAGGGCCGCCTTGCCGATGACGTCGTCGACGGCGATGGTGCCGGAGTACTGGTCGTCCATGTGCTGCTTGGAGTCGGCAGAGGCCGAGCGGTGGTCGCCCATCACCCAGAGCCGCCCCTCGGGCACGGTCACCGGCCGGAACTCCCGCCCACCTGATCCACCGGTGTTCAGCGGGGAGTCCTGGTGGATGTAGGGCTCGTCGAGCGGCTCGCCGTCGACCACGACCCGCCCCTGCGGGTCGCAGCACTCGACGGTCTGGCCCTCGGTGGCGATGACCCGCTTGACGTAGTCGTCCTCGCTGGGCGGGGCCACCCCGATCGCCCGGCCCAGGGTCAGGGCAGCGCCGGTGAACCAGTTGGTGGGCTCCTCCACGGCGATCTCCGGGGACCAGCTGTCCGGACCCTTGAACACCACGATGTCGCCGGGCTCGGGCTCGCCGAACCAGTAGGGGACCTTGTTGACCAGCACCCGATCGCCGGTGCAGCCGGTGCAGCCGTGCAGCGTCTGCTCCATCGAGCCCGACGGGATGAAGAACGCCTGCACCAGGAAGGTCTTCACCAGCAGGGCGAGCACGAAGGCGATGACCAGCAGCACCGGAAGCTCACGCAGCAGGGACCCCTTCTTGGCCTGCTCGCGCCCACGGCGCCGGCCGGCAGCCGCGGACCCGGTCGGGGCCGTCGCGTCGGCGGCGGTGTTCTGGTCGGCGGGGGGACGCCCGGCAGCCCCGGCGTCGGCGGCTTCAGCGGGCCCGTGCGTGCTCATCGGCACCAGCGTACGGTCCGCCGTCCGGCACGTCCGGGGAACCGCCCAGCAGCCGGGGCGGGGCGCACTGCCCCACGAACGCGACCGGGCCGGCTGCGAGTGCAGCCGGCCCGGTCGTGGAATCGCTGGAGGTCAGCGGCTGACGACCTCGCGCTTCTCCTTGATCTTGGCGGCCTTGCCGCGCAGCTCGCGGAGGTAGTACAGCTTCGCCCGGCGGACGTCACCGCGGGTGAGCACCTCGATCTTCTCCACCACCGGGGTGTGCACCGGGAAGGTGCGCTCCACGCCGACGCCGAAGCTGACCTTGCGGACGGTGAAGGTCTCGCGGATCCCGCCACCCTGGCGACGGATGATGACGCCCTGGAAGACCTGGACACGGGCACGGGTGCCCTCGATGACACGCACGTGCACCTTCACGGTGTCCCCGGGCCGGAAGGTGGGGATGTCGTCGCGCAGCGACGCGGCGTCGAGGGCGTCCAGGGTGTTCATCGCAGCAGTCCTCAGTCCTAGCGGGAAAGTCGTCGTGGTACGGGCAGCGGTGTCCCGGTGCATCCGTACCGGGTGGCTGCGCTCCACGACCCGGTCCGGGTGCAGAGCCACCGTCGGGATGAGCCGACAGCTTGCAGCAGCTCACTACTGTGCCACACCTTCAGTCGATGATGCGTGGCGGCCCTGTCCACGGGCCGCTGAGCACTCCCGGCAGAGCCGCCGCGAGGTCCCGTGGGGCGAACGTCTCCGGACTGTCGGCGATCTCGTCCAGCGACCACCACCGGTGCGGCTCGTCCAGCTGCCGCTCGAGCTCGGTGCGCCCGCTCACGTCGACGTCGTGGACCACGTCGCGCAGCACGAAGAAGGTCTCCCGGGAGTCCAGCAGGGTGTCGCCCCACCGGCCCTGCCAGCGGCGGAGCCACACCGGGCCCTCCAGCACGGCCGGCTCGACCAGCAGGGCGGTCTCCTCGGCCAGCTCCCGCACGGCCGCCGCCCGCAGGTCCTCGCCGTCCTCGACGCCACCGCCGGGGGTGAACCAGTACTCCACGTCGCCGGGTTCGGTGCGCGGCTGCAGCCCGCGCCCACCGAAGAGCAGCACCCGCTGCCGGCGGTCGAGCACCAGGACGCGGGCCGACGGGCGGACCCAGACGCCGGGGGTCACGTCTGGGGGTCCGCGTCCAGCGCCGCCCGGTCCGCGGCGGTCAGCGCCCCGTCCGGCAACCCGGCGAGCAGGTCAGGACGGCGGTCGGCGGTGCGGCGCAGCGACTCGGCGCGCCGCCAGCGAGCGATCGCCGCGTGGTCACCGGAGAGCAGCACCGGCGGCACCTCATGCCCGCGCCAGCTCGCCGGGCGGGTGTAGGAGGGGCCCTCCAGCAGCCCGTCGGCGTGCGAGTCGAACTCGACCGACTCGGCGTTGCCCACGACCCCCGGGAGCAGCCGGGTGACCGCCTCCACCATCACCAGCACCGCAGACTCCCCGCCGGCGAGCACGTAGTCGCCGATCGAGACCTCGGAGACCGGGCCACCCTCGGCGGCCCAGCCGGCGACCCGCTGGTCGATCCCCTCGTAGCGGCCGCAGGCGAAGACCAGCCCGGGCTCGGTGGCCCACTGGGCGGCGACCGCCTGGGTGAACGGCCGGCCGGCCGGCGTGGGGACGACGAGCCGGGTGCCGGGAGGGCGCACGGCCTCCAGCGCCCTCCCCCAGGGCTCCGGGCGCATGACCATGCCCGGCCCCCCGCCGTAGGGCGAGTCGTCGACCGTGCGGTGGACGTCGTCGGTCCACTGCCGCAGGTCGTGGACGCCGACGGAGACCAGTCCCTTGTCCGCTGCCTTGCCCAGCAGCGACTGGCCCAGCGGGGCGAGGTACTCCGGGAAGATCGTCAGGACGTCGATCCGGAACGTCACAGGTCGAGCAGCCCCTCGGGCGGGTCGATGACCAGCCGGCCGGCCGCGAGGTCGACGGTGGGGACCATCGCGGTCACGAACGGCACCAGCAGCTCCCCGCCCTCGGGACGGCGCAGCACCAGCAGCTCGGTGCCCTCGTGCCGCACGCCGGTCACCTCACCGACCGGGGAGCCGTCGGGCAGCTCGGCGGCCAACCCGACCAGCTGGTGGTCGTAGAAGGAGTCGGGGTCCTCCAGCTCCGGCAGGGCCGTGACGGGCACCAGGAGCATCGTGTTCCGCAGCGCGTCGGCCGCCTCGCGGTCGGCGACCACGGTGCCGTCGGGCTGCACCAGGGTCAGCAGCAGCGTGCCACTGTGCCAGCGGGCTGCCTCGATGGTCAGCGGCCCCCGTGCGCCGGGCTCGGTGAGCAACGTGGCACCCGGGGTGAACCGCAGGTCGGGGTCGTCGGTGCGCACCTCGACGGTCACCTGACCACGGACACCGTGGGGTCGGCCGATGCGGCCGACCACCACGGTGTCGGTGTTCTGCGGGGTGGCGCCGGAGGCGCCGGGAGTGCTCAGCGCCCGTCGGTGTCGACGACGTCGACCCGCAGGCCGCGCCCTCCGACACCGGTCATCACCTGGCGCAGCGCCTTGGCGGTGCGCCCGCCGCGGCCGATGACCTTGCCGAGGTCGTCGGGGTGCACCCGGACCTCGAGGGTCTTGCCGCGCCGGCCGTTGACGAGGTCGACCACGACGTCGTCGGGGTTGTCGACGATGCCCTTGACCAGGTGCTCGAGCGCCTCTTCGAGCACGTCTTACTCGGCGGTCTTCTCGGCCGCGGCGGGCTCAGCCGCAGCCGGCTCGGCGGCCGGTGCCTCGGCCGTGGCAGCCGGCTCGGCGGCGGGCGCTGCGTCAGCGGCAGCAGCCTGGGGAGCGTCAGCGGCAGCTGACTGGGGGGCGTCAGCGGCCTTGGGGGCGGCCTTCTTCTTCGGCGTGGTGGCCTCGGCGGACGGCTCGTTCATGGCGGCCCGCGCGGCCTCCTCGTAGATGGCCTTCTTGTCGGCCTTGGGGGCCGCGACCTTCATCGGGGCCGGAGCCGGCTCGCCCTTGAACTTCTGCCAGTCGCCGGTCACCCGGAGGATGGCCCGCACGGCCTCGGTCGGCTGGGCGCCGACGCCGAGCCAGTAGGCGGCGCGCTCGCCGTCGACCTCGATGAAGGACGGGTCCTCCTTCGGGTGGTACTTGCCGATCGTCTCGATCGAGCGGCCGTCCCGCTTGGTGCGGGCGTCGGCGACGACGATGCGGTAGTACGGCGCGCGCATCTTGCCCAGGCGCATGAGCTTGATCTTGGTGGCCACGAGTGTGGTGTGCTCCTCGAACGTGTGTGGTTGCTCGCCGGAGAAGACGCGTGGGGGTACGCCGCGGCGGAGCGATGGACACGGGCGGGGATGGTGAGAGGGCCGCCCACCGCCGTGTTCGACAGACCATGATGCCAGACGCCAGGAGGAACGCGATGCCCAGCACCGGACCGCTGCACCACGTGGAGCTGTGGGTGCCCGACCTGGGCCGCGCAGAGGCCTCCTGGGGGTGGCTGCTCACCGCACTGGGCGCCGTGCCGTTCCAGGAGTGGGAGCGGGGGCGGTCCTGGCGCTGGGGCGGGGACGGCACCTACGTGGTGGTGGAGCAGTCACCGGCGCTCACCGGCGACCGGCACGAGCGACGGGCGCCCGGGCTCAACCACCTGGCGTTCTGGGTGGACGGCGACCTCGACGCCCTGGTCGCCGAGGCACCCGCGCACGGCTGGCGACTGCTGTTCCGCGACCGGCACCCGTTCGCCGGCGGCCCGGACCACCGCGCCGCCTACCTGGAGGACGCCGACGGCTACGAGGTCGAGCTGGTGCCCTCGTCGCCGGACTGCGCGGCCACCAGGAACCCGCCCCAGCCGTCGTAGCGACCCCCGTGCCGCTCGACGATGCCCACGATCTCCCGGGTGAAGGCGGCCGCCGTCCCGTGGTCGACCGCGGTCATCGCGCTGAACTCGAGCCAGACGGTGAGGAGCCGGCGGTACAGCCCGTCGACCCGGTAGCCGGCGGCGGTGAGCTCCTGCCCGGCCGCCGTGGCCGCCGACCGGCAACGGAAGGCGGCCAGGTGGTCGATCGGTCGGGGGGCGTGGACCTGGTCGCCGTGGCCGAGGTTGGCCTCGACCGTCTCGGTCGTGCGCCGGAGCTGGGAGCCCAGGTCGCTGCGCACGACCGGGCTCAGCCGCGGACGGCAGCGAGCACGGCGCCGGCGGCCTCGGCGACCGGCACCTCGGTGCGCTCACCGGTGGCCCGGTCCCGCACCTCGATGACGCCCTCGGCCAGGCCGCGCCCGACCGTCACGATCGTCGGCATCCCCAGCAGCTCGGCGTCCTTGAACTTCACGCCGGGCGAGACCTTGGGCCGGTCGTCGTAGAGCACGGTCAGCCCGGCGGCGACCAGCTCCTCGGCCAGCGACTGCGCCGCCTCGAACACCGCGGCGTCCTTGCCGGTGGCGACCAGGTGCACGTCGGCCGGGGCGATCTCCCGGGGCCACACGAGGCCGAGCTCGTCGTGCGTGGACTCGGCGATCGCAGCCACGGCGCGGGAGACCCCGACGCCGTAGGAGCCCATGGTGACGGTGACCAGCTTGCCGTTCTCGTCGAGCACCTTGAGGTCGAGCGCCTCGGCGTACTTGCGGCCGAGCTGGAAGATGTGGCCCATCTCCACGCCCCTGGCCAGTTCCAGCGGGCCGGAGCCGTCGGGGGCGGGGTCGCCGGGGAGCACCTCGGCGGCCTCGATCACGCCGTCCCAGCTGAAGTCCCGGCCGGCGACGAGGTCGAACACGTGCTTGCCGGGCTCGTTGGCCCCGGTGATCCACCGGGAGCCGGGGACGACGCGGGGGTCGACGAGGTACCGGATGCCCGACTTCCCCTCGGCACCGAGCACCTGCGGCCCGATGTAGCCCTTGACCAGGTCGGGGTGGGCGGCGAAGTCGGTGAACGGCTCGACCTCGGCCGGAGCGAGCTGCGCCTCCAGCCGCTTGGTGTCGACGTCCCGGTCGCCGGGCAGGCCGATCACCAGCGGCTCGCGGGTGCCGTCGGGGTGCACCAGGGTGACGACGACGTTCTTCAGCGTCGAGGCGCCGGTGTACCCGGCCGCGGGGAACAGCTCGTTCGCCGCCGCGACCAGCGTCTCGATGGTCGGGGTGTCGGGGGTGTCCTCGACGTGCGCCTCGGGCAGCCCGTCGAACGGGATCGACTCGGGGACGACGGTCGAGACGGCCTCGACGTTCGCCGTGTACCCGCCGGGTGAGCGGACGAAGGTGTCCTCGCCGATCGACGTCGGGTGCAGGAACTCCTCGCTCTTGGACCCGCCCATCGCACCGGACATCGCCGAGACGATCACGTAGTCCAGGCCCAGCCGGTCGAAGATCCTGATGTAGGCGGCGCGGTGCGCGGCGTAGGAGGCGTCCAGCCCGGCGTCGTCCACGTCGAAGGAGTAGCTGTCCTTCATGGTGAACTCGCGGCCACGGAACAACCCGGCCCGGGGCCGCGCCTCGTCCCGGTACTTGGTCTGGATCTGGTAGAGGGAGACCGGCAGGTCCTTGTAGGACCCGTAGAGGTCCTTCACCAGGAGCGTGAACATCTCCTCGTGGGTGGGGCCGAGGAGGAAGTCGTTGCCCCGCCGGTCCTTCAGCCGGAAGAGGTTGGGCCCGTACTCGGTCCAGCGGCCGGTCGCCTCATAGGGCTCACGCGGCAGCAGGGCCGGGAAGTGCACCTCCTGCGCGCCCATCGCGTCCATCTCCTCGCGGACGACGCGCTCGACGTTCCGGAACACCCGCCAGCCCAGCGGCAGCCAGGTGAACCCACCCGGCGCGGCCCGCCGGATGTAGCCGCCCCGGGCGAGCAGCCGGTGGCTGGGGACCTCGGCGTCGGCGGGGTCGTCACGCAGGGTGCGCAGGAACAGGGAGGACATCCGAAGGAGCACGGGAGGAGTGTCCCAGGCGTCCGCGGGACGCCGTCCATCGGTTTGGCTCAGGCGACGACGACGCCGCGGAGGACCATCCGCTGCGGTCGCTGCAACGTGTCGAGGTCGGCCCGGGGGTCGGTCTCGTAGACCACCAGGTCGGCCGGGGCGCCCTCGGTGATGCCCGGCAGGCCCAGCCACTCGCGCGCACCCCAGGAACCGGCGGCCAGCGCGGCCTCGGCGGGCAGCCCGGCTGCGTGCAGCGCCCGGATCTCGTCGGCGATGACGCCGTGGTCGATCCCCCCACCGGCGTCGGTGCCGGCGAACACGGGGACGCCGGCCTCGAACGCCGCGCGCACCACGGCTCCGGAGTTCGCGTACAGCCGCCGCATGGTGGAGGAATAGGAGGGGAACTTGGCCTCTCCCGCCGCCGCGAAGCCCGGGAAGTTCTCCACGTTGACCAGCGTGGGGACGACGGCCGTGCCCCGGCGGGCCATCTCCCCCACCAGCTCCTCGGTCAGCCCGGTGCCGTGCTCGATGCAGTCGATCCCCGCCCCGATCAGCCCGGGCAGGGCGTCGGTGCCGAAGGTGTGCGCGGTGACCCGGGCGCCCTCCTCGTGCGCGGCGGCGATCGCCGCGGCCAGGACGTCGTCCGGCCACTCCGGCGCCAGGTCGCCGACGCCGCGGTCGATCCAGTCACCCACCAGCTTCACCCAGCCGTCACCGCGCCGGGCCTGCACCCGCACCTCGGCCACCAGGTCGGGCGGCTCCAGCTCGATCGCCAGCCCGGGGATGTAGCGGCGGGGGGCGGCGATGTGCCGGCCGGCGCGGATGACGCGGGGCAGGTCCGGGTGCTCGTCGAGCACCCGGGTGTCGACCGGGGACCCACAGTCGCGCAGCGCCAGGACCCCGGCGGCCCGCTCCTGGAGCGCCTGCTCGCGCAGGTCCTCGACCCCGGTCGCGTGCACCCCACCTCCGCCGATGCCGACGTGGCAGTGCGCGTCGACGAGGCCGGGCAGCAGGAAGCCACCGCGGCTGACCGTCTCCGCGCCGGGGACCGGGTCGAAGGTGATCCGCCCCTCGCGGACCCAGAGCTCCCGGTGCTCGCCGGCGGGGAGGACGACCCCGGACAGGTGCAGGGCCGGGGCAGCTGCGGTGGTCACCGGCTCAGCGGCCCTGCCCGTCCTTGAACTGACTGAAGTCCAGCTTGCTCAGGTCGGGCAGCGCCTGACCGGGCGGCAGACCCGGCACCCCGCCCGGCATTCCACCGGGCAGCTGGCCGGGGGCCCCGCCCATCCCGCCGGCGCCGCCCATCCCGCCGGGGGCGCCGATCGGACGGCGCGCCGGGCCGCCCTTCTTGCCGCCCTTGCCCTTCTTGCCCTTACCGCGCGCCTGCACCTGGTTCTGCCGGCCGCGCTGCTTCTTCGACATCGGGCCCATGCCGGGCAGGCCCATGCTGCCGGCCATCTGGCCCATCATCTTCTGGGCCTGGGCGAAGCGCTCGAGCAGGTGGTTGACGTCGGTGACGCTCATCCCCGAGCCGTTGGCGATGCGCACCCGGCGCGAGGCGTTGATGATCTTCGGGGTGGCCCGCTCGGCCGGGGTCATCGACCGGATGATCGCCGCGGTGCGGTCCAGGTCCCGCTCGTCGACCTGCGCGAGCTGCTCCTTCATCTGCCCGGCGCCGGGCAGCATGCCGAGCAGGTTCGCGATCGGGCCCATCTTGCGGATGGCCATCATCTGCTCGAGGAAGTCCTCGAGGGTGAAGCCCTCCCGGCTGGCGAGCTTGCCGGCCATCTTCTCGGCCTGGTCGGCGTCGAAGGCCTGCTCGGCCTGCTCGATCAGGGTCAGCACGTCGCCCATGCCGAGGATGCGCGAGGCCATCCGTTCGGGGTGGAAGACGTCGAAGTCGGCCAGCTTCTCGCCGGTCGAGGCGAACATGATCGGCTGCCCGGTCACGTGCCGGACCGACAGCGCGGCACCACCGCGGGCGTCACCGTCGAGCTTGGTGAGGACGACGCCGGAGAAGCCGACACCCTCCTGGAACGCCGTCGCCGTGGTGACGGCGTCCTGCCCGATCATCGCGTCGACGACGAACAGCGTCTCGTCGGGCTGCACGGCGTCCCGGATGCCGGCGGCCTGGGCCATCAGCTCCGCGTCGATGCCCAGCCGGCCGGCGGTGTCGACGACGACGACGTCGTGCTGGGTGCGGCGGGCGTGGTCGATGGAGTCCCGCGCGACGGCGATCGGGTCGCCCACGCCGTTGCCGGGCTCGGGGGCGTAGACGTCGACGCCGGCCTGCCCGGCCACCACCGACAGCTGCTGCACCGCGTTGGGCCGCTGCAGGTCACACGCCACGAGCAGCGGGGTGTGCCCCTGCGCCTTGAGCCAGCGGCCGAGCTTGCCGGCCAGGGTGGTCTTACCGGCGCCCTGCAGGCCCGCCAGCATGATCACCGTGGGCGACTGCTTGGCGTAGCGGATCCGGCGGGTCTCCCCGCCGAGGATGCCGACCAGCTCCTCGTTGACGATCTTGATGATCTGCTGCGCCGGGTTCAGCGCGGAGGAGACCTCCGAGCCGCGGGCCCGTTCCTTGACCGCGGCGATGAACGAACGGACGACGGGCAGCGCGACGTCGGCCTCGAGCAACGCGATGCGGATCTCCCGCGCGGTCGCGTCGATGTCCTCGTCGGAGAGCCGGCCCTTGCCGCGCAGACCGGTGAAGACCTTGTCCAGGCGGTCGGAGAGGGTCTCGAACACAACACGTCCTCAGGCAGTCTGGCGTGCAGCCACCGGACGGCCCACCAGGGAGTTCAGCGGGCCGACCGGCACGGCTCGGGCTCCCGGGGCCACCCCGGGGCCGTCACGCCACCGTTCCCAGCGTAATGGCCCATCGGCAGCTGCCCGCCAGGAACTCGTCGGCGGTGGGCAGTGGGCTCCTGCTTCAGGCGGCGTGGCGCCAGGTCGCGGCCGCCGGACGGTGCACGTCCCCGCTGACCAGGGCGGTGCCACAGTCGGTGCAGGCCCACTCCGGGCACGCACCGCCGTCCGCGGTGTGCCCGTCGATGCACTCGGGCTGTTCGAAGTCGGTGACGTGCTCGCACGTGGGGCAGGGCCACTGCTGGAGATCGGTCACGGTCGCGTCCCCTCTCGTCTCGGCGCCGGTCGTCGGGAGGGGGCTCCCGTCCGGCACGTCGAACGTCTCACGGGGGTACGACAGATCTGCGGACCTCAGCCCGACGGCGTGTCCCGCTTGACGCCCGGCCCACCGACCGTCGGGGCGGCGGCCGTCTCCTCCGGCGCGAGGCCGCGGGCGGCGGACACCAGCGCCTCCTCGACCTGCCGGCGCCGGTCGGCGTCCATCGTCGCGCCGCCGGGGTCGCAGACGTAGAACGAGTCGAGGGCGTCGGCCCCCAGGGTCTCGATCCGCGCCGAGGTCACGTCCAGCCCCTGCTCGGCCAGCGCGGAGGTCAGCCGGTAGAGCAGGCCGGCCCGGTCACCGGCGCGGACCTCCACGATGCTCGAGGCAGCGCCGTCCACCTCGTTGTCGTACCAGGAGATCCGCGGCCCCGCGGCGCGGTCGCCGTGCTGGCGGTAGTCGATCTCCCGCTGCCGCAGCCGGTCGTCCAGCGGGAGCGTCCCCTCCAGGGCGGCGCGGACGCCGTCGGCCAGGATCTCCGGCACCGGTGCCCGGCCGAACCGCGGCCGCACGGCGAACACCGAGGTCGCCCGGCCGCCCTCGACCGAGATGCTGGCCGCCCGGACGTCGAGCTGGTTCAGCGCCAGCACACCGGCGCACCGGCTGAACACGCCGGGCCGGTCCGGCCCCAGGAACGTCACCTGCTGGCCGTCGGCCACGTCCTGCACGCCGACCGAGATGCGCTCGCCCTCCCCCGCCGCCCCCGTGCCCGCGGAGCTCACCTGCGGGACGGTCGGCACCAGCACCGGCCCGGGGGCCGGGGCGGCCACCAGGTGCGCCCGGACCCGGGCCACCAGCGCGGCGACCAGGTGCGCCTTCCACGGCGACCAGGCCGAGCTGCTGGTCGCCGCGCCGTCGGCCTGCGCCAGCGCGTGCAGCAGCTCCAGGAGCGCGGTGTCCCGACCGATCGTCTCGGCGACCCGGTCGATGGTGGCGTGATCGTCGATGTCCCGCCGGGTGGCGGTCGCCGGCAGCAGCAGGTGGTGGCGCACCATCGCGGCCAGCGTGGCGACGTCCGGCGGCGAGAAGCCCATCCGGGTCGCCACCGCCGCGGCGATCGGCTCCCCGACGACGCTGTGGTCACCGGGCCACCCCTTGCCGATGTCGTGCAGCAGGGCGCCGACCAGCAGCAGGTCCGGCCGGTCGACGTCCCGGGTCAGCTCGGACGCCGCAGCGGCTGCCTCCACCAGGTGCCGGTCGACGGTGAACCGGTGCCACGGATGGCGCTGCGGCAGCGACCGCACCCGGTCCCACTCCGGCAGCATCCGGGCCAGCAGGCCCTCCTGGTCCAGCTGTTCGAGGACCGGGACGGCGCTGCGACCGCTGGCCAGCAGCCGGAGGAAGGACCAGCGGACCTCCGCGGGCCAGGGCTCCGGCAGCGCCGGCGCGTGCACCGCCAGCACCTTGAGCGTGTAGGGCGACAGCAGCAGGTCCGCACGGGCGGCCGCGGCGGCACCGCGCAGCACCAGCCCCGGGTCCACGGCCGGCCGGGCGTCCCGGGCCAGCACCACCTCGTCACCCTGCCGGACCAGCCCCTCGGCCAGCGGTTCGCGCCGGACCCGTCGGTACCGGGCCCGCGGACGCCGCACCAGGGAGGCGTCCACCCGTCGCCAGGTTTCGTCCGCGACGAAGGCGAGCCGGCGCCCGGCCAGGCTGACCCGGCGCAGCAGCACGTCGTCGTCGGGCAGCCCGAGCGCCTCGGCCACCGCGGCCTGCTCCTGGCGGACCAGGGCGTCGCCGGCCCGCCCGGTGCTGCGGCGCAGGGCGTCCCGCACGTCGAGCAGGAAGTCGTAGGCCTCTCCGGCGTCGGCCGGGGGCTCGTCGGCCAGCTGGGCTGCGGCCAGGGCCCGCAGCACCTGACCCTCGCGCAGCCCGCCGTAGGCCTCCTTCAGGTCGGGCTCCAGGAGGAATCCCAGCTCGCCGACCAGCCGGGCCCGCTCCCGGCGCAGGTCGCGCAGCTGGGGCAGCAGCCGGCCGGCGTGCTGACGCCAGGAACCGAGCGTCGCCGTCCGCAGGCCCGCGGTGACCTCCGGGTCGCCGGCGACGTGCCGGGCGTCGAGCAGGCCGAGGCCCGCCTTGACGTCCTCGGCGGCGACGGAGACGGCCTCGGAGACCGTCCGCACGGAGTGGTCGAGCCGCACCCCGGCGTCCCAGATCGGGTACCAGAGGGCGTCGGCGAGCGCCGCGACCTCCGCCCGGCCGTCGTGCACGAGCACCAGGTCCAGGTCGCCGTGCGGCGGCAGCTCCCGGCGGCCGAGGCTGCCCACGGCCACCAGCGCGACGCCGGCCTCCGCCGGGTCGGCCGGCGGGCCGCCCCGGCGCCGGGTGGTTCGTGGCGTTCCGGCGAGCGCCTCGGCCAGCAGGCCGGCCAGCCAGTCGTCGAACGCCTGCACCCGCTCTGCGCGGGGCAGTGCGGTCAGGGTGGCGAGGTCGAGCACGGGCACCTCTCGGTCGTCCTGCGGGAGGGACGGCGTCGGCCGGGGCGGCAGGTCACCCCACCACCCCGGCCGACGTCAGGTCACCAAGCCGGCCTCAGAGCGCGTCGGCCCCGCGCTCACCCGTACGGACCCGGACGATCTCGTCGATCGTGGTCACCCACACCTTGCCGTCACCGATCTGGCCGGTGGAGGCCGACTCGACGACCGCGTCGACGACCCGGGCCGCGTCGTGCTCGCTGACGACGACCTCGATCCGCACCTTCGGCACGAAGTCCACCTGGTACTCCGCGCCGCGGTAGACCTCGGTGTGGCCGCGCTGGCGGCCGAAGCCCTGCACCTCGCTGACGGTCAGACCGGCGATGCCGATCAGCTCCAGGGCGTTCTTGACGTCGTCGAGCTTGAACGGCTTGACGATGGCCGTGACGAGCTTCATGCCTGGCTCCCTTCCGTGTTGCGCGCCTCGGCGCGTGCCTGGCCACCCAGGGGCGCAGTGCTGCCACCGCCGCCCAGGGAGGCGAAGTCGTACCCGGACTCAGCGTGCACCACCGTGTCGATGCCGGTGACCTCGTCCTCCTCGGTGAGCCGGAAGCCGATCGTCTTCTGGATGAGGAAGCCGATGACCAGGGTGAGGACGAAGGAGTACGCGAGCACCGCCAGGGCACCGACGACCTGGCGCCAGAGCTGGTCGACGCCGCCACCGTAGAAGAGGCCGTCCACGCCGGCCGGAGCGGCCGCCGTGCCGACGAAGCCGACCAGGATGGTGCCGACCAGACCACCCACGAGGTGGACGCCGACGACGTCGAGCGAGTCGTCGTAGCCGAACCGGAACTTCAGCCCGACGGCCAGGGCGCACAACGCACCGGCGACGGCGCCGACGGCGATCGCGCCGAGCGGCGAGACCGCCGAGCAGGCCGGGGTGATCGCGACCAGGCCGGCCACGACACCGGAGGCGCCGCCCAGCGAGGTCGAGTGCCCGTCACGGGCCTTCTCCACCAGCAGCCAGGCCAGCGTCGCGGCGCCGGTGGCGACCAGGGTGTTCACCCAGGCGACGGCGGCGGTGTTGTTGGCGGCGAGGGCGGAGCCGGCGTTGAAGCCGAACCAGCCGAACCACAGCAGCCCGGCGCCGATCATCACCAGCGGCAGGTTGTGCGGCCGCATCGCGTCCCGGCCGAAGCCGCGACGCTTGCCGAGGACCAGGGCCAGCGCCAGGCCGGCCGCGCCGGCGTTGATGTGCACCGCGGTGCCGCCGGCGAAGTCGATCGCGGCCAGGTTGTTCGCGATCCAGCCACCGGTGTGGGTGACCACGCCGTCGTCGTCGGTCAGGGTGAAGTCGAAGACCCAGTGCGCGACCGGGAAGTAGACGACGGTGGCCCAGATACCGGCGAAGACCATCCAGGAGCCGAACTTGGCCCGGTCGGCGATGGCACCGGAGATCAGTGCGACGGTGATGATGGCGAAGACGGCCTGGAAGCCGACGAACGCCATGGTGGGCAGGCCACCCTCCTCGGTGGTGAGGTCCTCCATCAGGCCGGCGAGGCCGAAGAACTCGGCCGGGTCGCCGAGCAGGCCGAACCCGACGTCGTCGCCGAAGGCGAACGAGTAGCCGTAGAGGACCCACAGCACGCTGATCAGGGCGAGCGCGCCGAAGCTCATCATCATCATGTTCAGCACGCTCTTGGCGCGGACCATGCCGCCGTAGAAGAGCGCGAGACCTGGCGTCATCAGCAGCACGAGTGCGGCGCTGGTGAGGATCCAGGCGGTGTCGCCGGTGTTGACCACGGCAACCTCCTGAGGGTGTCGTCGGCCATCGGCCGCAAGCGGGGGCCCCGAGGGGCCTCGGGCGAGCCACCGCCGGAGGAGGCGGTGCGGAGAAGACGGTGCCGACACCGTGTTTCCGCCGACGGCGTGGACGTGTTTCGCCGCGGTGAACTCCCCAGCGCGTGTCTCCCCGTTGTGTTCCGGACGTGTTGCCGACGCACCGCCCGCCCCGGAGATGTGTCGGCGGGAGTGCGCTGGGTCACGTCACCGGCCGTTCACGTGGGCTTCTTGCGAGGAGTGTGCAGGTGCCAACGAGGTGCAATAAGCTCGCCGGGCGCCCGACCGCGGCACCCGTCACCGGCCGCACAGCTCAGCAACCCGAGGTCCCGGAGGTCCGTGTGCACGTCCCCGATGGCTTTCTCGACGCCACGACCAGCGCCGGTACCGCCGCGGTCGCCGCCGCCGGCGTCGCCCTGGCGCTCCGTGGCTCGCGCCACGAGCTCGACGAGCGCACCGCCCCGATGGCCGGGCTCACCGCGGTCTTCGTCTTCGCGGTCCAGATGATGAACTTCCCGGTCGCCTTCGGCACCAGCGGCCACCTGATGGGCGGTGCGCTGGCCGCGGTCCTGGTCGGCCCGTGGACGGCGGTGCTGTGCCTGACCGTCGTCCTGCTGGTGCAGGCCCTGGTCTTCGCCGATGGCGGCCTCACCGCGCTCGGCACGAACGTCACCCTGCTCGGCCTGGTGGCGATCGGCGTGGGTTACGGCGTCTTCCGCGGGCTGCGGGCCGTGCTGCCGGCCACCCGCACCGGGCTGCTGGCCTCCGCCGGAGTGGGCGCCTTCCTGTCCGTGCCGGCGGCCGCCCTGGTGTTCGTCGGCCTGTTCGGCCTCGGCGGCGTCGCTGACGTCGCGCTCGGGCCGGTCACCGCGGCCATGGTCGGTGTGCACCTGCTGATCGGTCTGGGCGAGGCGGTCATCACCGTCGCCGTCCTCGGCGCTGTGCTCACCGTCCGCCCGGACCTGGTCCGCGGCGGCCGTCACCTCCTGCGGGCCAGGGAACTGGCCCCCCGCCCGGGCCTGGCCGGCGCGACCGCGGTGGACGCCCGATGACCCGCACCCGCACGTTCGTGCTGATCGGGACGGTCCTCGCGCTGCTCATCGCCGGAGTGGGCAGCTGGTACGCCAGCTCCGCACCCGACGGGCTCGAGGCCACCGCCGAGGAGCAGGGCTTCGGTTCCACCGCCCGGGACAGCGCGGCCGCCGACTCGCCGCTGGCCGACTACACCGCTTCCTGGGTCGGGGACGACCGGCTCTCCGGCGGCCTGGCCGGGGTGATCGGGGTGCTGCTGGTGCTGGCGCTGACCAGCGTCCTGGTCCTGCTGGTGCGCCGGCGCCCAGCCGCGGACGACCCGGCCGCGGACGACTCGGTCCCCGACGACTCGGCCCCTCGGGCCGACGCCCGCCAGCACTGAGGTGGGCGCAGGACACGGCGGTGGCCTGGCCGCGGCCTACGTGCCCGGTGACAGCCCGGTGCACCGGCTGGAGCCGCACACCAAGCTGGTCGCCGTCCTCACCTTCGCCCTGGTGGTCGTGGCGACCCCGGTGCACGCCGGCTGGGCGCCGCTGGCCTACGCCGGTTTCCTGCTCCTGCTGCTGACCGTGGCGGCGGTGGCCGGGGTGGGGCCGGGGCGGCTGCTGCGTGGCCTGGTGGTGGAGGTGCCGTTCGTCCTGTTCGCCGTGCTGCTGCCGTTCGTCTCCCGTGGCCCGCGCACCGATGTGCTGGGCCTGTCCTTGTCGGAGAGCGGGCTGGCCGCCGGCGGCAGCATCCTGGCCAAGGCGACCCTGTCGGTGCTGGCCGCGACGCTGCTGGCCGCGACGACCGAGGCCCGGGCCCTGCTGCGCGGGTTGGAGCGGCTGCGGCTGCCCACCGTGCTGGTGCAGATCCTCAGCTTCATGATCCGGTACACCGACGTCGTCGGCGGCGAACTGCGCCGGATGCAGGTGGCCCGGGAGTCCCGGGGGTTCCGCGGCCGCCACCTCGGTGCGCTCAAGGTGCTCGGCCCGGCGGCCGGCTCGCTGTTCATCCGCTCCTACGAGCGCGGTGAGCGGGTGCACCTGGCGATGCTGTCCCGGGGGTACACCGGGCGACTGCCCAGCGGACCGGTCGCGGTGGCCGGCGGGCGCGCGTGGGCGACCGCGCTCAGCCTCCCCCTGGCCGCGGTCGCCGTGCTGGCCGGGGGTTCACTGCTCGGGTGAGCACCCCCCTCCCCTCGCTGCTCGTCGACGACCTGGCGTTCGCCTACCCCGACGGGCACCAGGCGCTCTACGGCGTCGACCTGCGACTGGAGCCCGGCGAGCGGGTCGCGCTGCTCGGGCCCAACGGGGCGGGCAAGACCACGCTGGTGCTGCACCTCAACGGCATCCTGCGCGGCGGCCGCGGCCGGGTGGAGGTCGCCGGGCTGCCGGTCGAGGACCGGAACCTGCCGGAGATCCGCCGCCGGGTGGGGATCGTCTTCCAGGACCCCGACGACCAGCTGTTCATGCCCACGGTCGGCGAGGACGTCGCCTTCGGCCCCCGCAACCTCGGCCTGCCCGAGGCCGAGGTCGCCCGACGGGTGGCCGACGCGCTGGCCGCGGTCGACATGGCCGATGCCGTCGACCGCCCGCCGCACCACCTCTCCTTCGGCCAGCGCCGGCGGGTCGCCGTCGCCACGGTGCTGTCGATGCAGCCGGAGGTCCTGGTGCTCGACGAGCCCAGCAGCAACCTCGACCCGGCCGGCCGGCGTGAACTGGCCGAGGTGCTCCAGGCGCTGTCGATCACGCTGCTGATGGTCACCCACGACCTGCCCTACGCCCTGCAGCTCTGCCCACGGTCGGTCGTGCTGGACGGCGGCGTGGTGGTCGCCGACGGCCCGACCCGGGAGCTGCTGGCCGACCCGGAGCTGCTGGCCAGCCACCGGCTCGAGCTGCCCTTCGGCTTCGACCCCCGCGCGGTGGGCTGACCGGCGTCAGGCGTTCCCGACGACCACATGGGTCGGGCCTGCCGCCGCGGTCCGCTCCTCGGTCGCTGGCGCTCCCTGCGATGCTCCCCCGGCGTCAGGCGTTCCCGACGAGCGCCTCGGCGAAGGCCTCCGGCTCGAACGGCGCCAGGTCGTCGGGCCCCTCCCCCAGTCCGATCAACTTGACCGGGATGCCCAGCTCGCGCTGGACGGCGACGACGATGCCGCCCTTGGCGGTGCCGTCGAGCTTGGTGAGGACGACGCCGGTGACCTCGACCGCCTCGGTGAACACCCGGGCCTGCACCACCCCGTTCTGACCGGTGGTGGCGTCGAGCACCAGCAGCACCTCGTCGACCGGCCCGTGCTTCTCCACCACCCGCTTGACCTTGCCGAGCTCGTCCATCAGGCCGGACTTGGTGTGCAGCCGCCCGGCGGTGTCGACCAGGACGGCGTCCACCTCCGCCTCGGTGCCGGTGCGGACCGCCTCGAAGGCCACCGACGCCGGGTCACCGCCCTCGCGACCGCGGACGGTGAGCACCCCGACCCGCTCGCCCCAGGTCTCCAGCTGGTCGGCCGCGGCGGCGCGGAAGGTGTCAGCGGCACCGAGGACGACGCTCTTGCCGTCGCCCACCAGCACCCGGGCGATCTTGCCGACCGTCGTCGTCTTCCCGGCGCCGTTCACGCCGACGACCAGGACCACGGCGGGGCGCCCCTCGTGCCGGGAGGTCCGCAGGGTGCGGTCCATGTCCGGGCGCAGGACGGTGGTGAGCTCCTGCACGACCAGGTCGCGCAGCTGGGTGCCGGAGGCGGTGGCCAGCACGAGGCTCTGGGTGCGCAGCCGGGACACGATCTCGGTGGTGGCGGCGACGCCGACGTCGGCGGCCAGGAGCGTCTCCTCGACCTCCTCCCAGTCGTCCTCGGTGAGCTTCTCCCGGGCCAGCACGGTGAGCAGTCCCCGGCCCAGCGAGGACTGCGAGCGGGCCAGCCGTGAGCGGAGCCGGACCAGCCGACCGGCCGAGGGCGGTGGGGTCTCGAAGACCAGGCCGGGCTCCGGCTCCGCCGGCGGCAGGTCGACGAGCGACGGCTCGGCCTCGATCGGCGCAGGGGCGGCCGGTGGCCCGGTGTACTGGTCGGCTGCGGTGGCGCCCGACGTCGGGTCCGGGGCGATCGGCGGGCGGGTGAGCGTGGTGCCCCGCGCGGCGTCGGAGTCCAGCCGGGTGGTGCGCCGGCCGCGGCCGACGAGCAGACCGATCCCGGCGATCAGGGCGACGACGAGGATCGCGATCGCGATCAGCACGAACTCCATGCCGACAGTCTCCCAGGATCATGGGGCAGGCTGTGCCGCATGCCCGAGACCGCCGGCACCCGACCGCTCCTGCTGCTCGGGCCGCTCCTGCGCCACGTCGACCCGGTGTCGGCCACCATCTGGGTGGAGACCGACCGCCCGTGCGACGTGACGGTGCTGGGCCAGCGGGCCCGCACCTTCTGCGTCAACGGCCACCACTACGCCCTCGTCGTCGTCGAGGGTCTGGAGCCGGGGAGCACGATCCCCTACGAGGTGCACCTGGACGGGCAGCAGGTCTGGCCCGCACCGCACTCCAGCGCCCCGCCGAGCCGGATCCGGACGGCCGGGCGCCCGGGTCCCTTCCGGCTGGCCTTCGGCTCGTGCCGCTACGCCACGCCCACCTCCGTCGACGTCCGTGACGCCATCCCGCCGGACGCGCTGGACAGCTACGCCCGCCGGCTGCTGGACCTGCCCGAGGACCAGTGGCCCGACGCCCTGGTCCTGCTGGGCGACCAGGTCTACGCCGACGAGGTGACCCCGGCGACGAAGGAGTGGATGGCCTCCCGCCGGGACCTGTCCCAGCCGCCGGGTGCGCAGGCCGCGGACTTCGAGGAGTACAGCCGGCTCTACGCCGAGTCCTGGGGCGACCCGCAGGTCCGGTGGCTGCTGTCGACGATCCCGTCCTCGATGGTCTTCGACGACCACGAGATGATCGACGACTGGAACACCTCGGCGGCCTGGCGTGCAGAGGTCACCCCGACCGACTGGTGGCGGAAGCGGATCTGCGGCGGGCTGGTCAGCTACTGGGTCTACCAGCACCTGGGCAACCTCTCGCCGCAGGAGCTGGCGGAGAACGAGACCTGGCAGGCGATCCAGAAGAACGCCGACGAGTCCGACGACGCCGGGCCGATGCTGGACGAGATGGCCCGGGCCGCCGACACGGAGCCGGAGACGGTCCGCTGGAGCTACGTGCGGCACTGGGGGTCGACCCGGCTGATCATGGTCGACACCCGCGCGGGCCGCGGGCTGGAGGAGCACGACCGCAAGATCGTCGACGACTTCGAGTTCGACTGGGTCGATGCCGCGGTGCGCCGGTCGGTCGAGGACGGCGTCGAGCACCTGCTCATCGGCACCTCGCTGCCCTGGCTGCTGCCGCACTCGGTGCACGACATCGAGCGGTGGAACGAGACGCTGTCGGTCCGTCACCACGGCAACCCGCTGGGCCGGTTGATGGAGAAGCTGCGGCAGGCCGCGGACCTGGAGCACTGGGCGGCGTTCGGGCAGTCCTTCGAGCGGCTGGGCCGGACCCTGGTGGCCACGGCGCGCGGCGAGCTGGGGCCCCCGCCGGCCACCGCACTGGTGCTGTCCGGCGACGTCCACCACGCCTACGCGGCCGAGCTGGTCAACCCCGGCGACCTGGACACCCGGGTGCACCAGCTGACCGTGTCGCCGCTGCACAACCAGGCGCCGCACGCCATCGAGATCGGCTTCAAGGTGGGCTGGAGCCGATGGGCCCGGGTGCTGACCGGTGGGCTGCGCGCGCTGGCCCGGGTGGAGTCCAGCCCGCTGCAGTGGCGGAAGCAGGCCGGGCCCTTCTTCGGCAACGAGCTGGGCGAGCTGGTGCTGCAGGGCCGGGACGCCCGGTTCCTGCTCTGGGCGACCAGCCGGGACGAGGACGGCACGGAGCACTTCACCCAGGTGCTGGACACCCGGTTGTCATGACGACGCCCGCCGTGGCCCCCTCCGCACGAGTGCGGCTGGTGAGCTTCAACGTCCACCACGGCGTGGGCGCCGACGGCCGGCACGACCTGCCCCGGCTCGCCCGGGTGCTCGCGGACGCGGACGCGGACGTCATCTGCCTGCAGGAGCTCGACCGGCACTTCGGCGACCGCAGCGAGCACGTCGACCAGGCGCTGCTGCTGTCCCGTGGGCTGGGCATGGAGCTGGCGTGGGGGCCCTCGATCGACGAACCGGGCACCAGCAGCGGACGCCGCCAGTACGGCAACGCGGTGCTGTCCCGGCTGCCGGTGCTGGGCTCGGAACTGCACCGGCTGCCCGGACAGGGGGAGCCACGAACTGCGCTGCGCGCGCAGGTGCAGCTGGCCGGCGGGGTGCTGGCGGTGACGACGACGCACCTGTCCAGCCGGTCGGCCGACGACCGGGCCGCACAGGCCGCCGCGGTCGCCGCGCTGCACACCGACCCGAGGACGGCGGCCGTGCTGGTGGGCGACCTGAACGCCGACGCCACCGCCCCGGAGCTGGCGGCGCTGCGCGAGCACCTCAGCGACGCCTGGGAGCTGGCGGCCGACCGCAGCGACCAGGCCGGACGCTTCTCCGTGCACGCCCACCAGGGGATGACCCACCCGGCCCGCCACCCGCGGGTGCGGATCGACCAGGTGTGGGTGTCCCCCGGCGTGACGGTGCGCGGCTCCCGGGTGCTGGACAGCGCGGGAGCCTCGGACCACCACCCCCTGCTGGTCGACCTCGACGTGCCGGCGACCGGCTGACCAGGCCGGCTCGCCGACCAGCCCAGCTCGCCGGCTACGCCGGCTCGAGCTCGCGCAGCCGCTGGCTGATCACGCCGGTGATGCCGTCGCCGCGCATGCTCACTCCGTAGAGGGCGTCGGCGATCTCCATCGTCCGCTTCTGGTGGGTGATCACGATCAGCTGCGAGGTGTCGCGGAGCTGCTCGATCAGGGTGAGCAGCCGGCCCAGGTTGACGTCGTCCAGCGCCGCCTCGACCTCGTCGAGGACGTAGAACGGCGAGGGCCGGGCGCGGAAGATGGCGACCAGCAGCGCCACGGCGGTCAGCGACCGCTCGCCACCGGACAGCAGGGACAGCCGCTTGACCTTCTTGCCGGGAGGCCGGGCCTCCACCTCCACGCCGGTGGTCAGCAGGTTCTCCGGGTCGGTGAGGAAGATCCGCCCCTCCCCGCCGGGGAAGAGGGTGGCGAAGACCTGCTCGAACTCCCGCTGCGTGTCGGCGAAGGCCTCGGCGAAGACCTGGTGGATGCGCGCGTCGACCTCGCGGACCACGGTGAGCAGGTCGCGGCGGGTGGCCTTGAGGTCCTCGAGCTGGGTGGCCAGGAAGGTGTGCCGCTCCTCCAGGGCCGCGAACTCCTCCAGCGCCAGCGGGTTGACCTTGCCCAGCGCGGCCAGGTCCCGCTCGGCCCGGGCGGCCCGGCGCTCCTGGGTGCCGCGGTCGTAGGGCACCGGCTGCGGCTCCGGCTCCCCCGCCGCCTCCGCCGCGGCCAGCTGCGCCTGGGTGGGGGCGACCGGCGCGGCCGGCCCGTACTCGGCGAGCAGGGTCGGCAGGTCGACGCCGTACTCCTCGGCCGCCCGGGACTCCAGCGCCTCGATCCGCAGCCGCTGCTCGGCACGGGCCACCTCGTCCCGGTGCACCTCGTCGGTGAGCCGGTCGAGCTCCGCGGTGTGCTCCCGCACGCGGGCCCGGACCACCAGCAGCTCGGCCTCCCGACCGGTGCGCGCCTCGGCCAGGGCCTCCCGTTCGGCGGCCGCACGGGCGAGGGAGGTCGACAGGTGGGTCAGCGCCTCCTCCGCACCGCCCCGCACCTCCGCAGCCACCCGCGCGCCACGCTCCCGCGCGATCCGGGCGGCGGCGGCCCGCTCGCGCGCCGCCCGCTCCTGCCGGGCCTGCCGACGCAGCGACTCGGCGCGGCCGGCCAGCGACCGGGCCCGCTCCTCGGCGGTGCGCACCGCCAGCCGGGCCTCGGTCTCGGCCTGCCGGGCGGCGCTCGCCTCGGCGCGCAGCCGGTCGCGCTCGTCGGTCGAGGGCTCCTCCTCCATCGGCGCGGCCTCGGCTGCCGCCAGCCGCTCCTCCAGCTCGACCAGCCCGGCCTCGGCCTGCTCGCGCGCCTGCTCGGCCCGCACCCGCGCGGCGTCCAGCCGCTCGGCCTCGGCGACGGCAGAGCGCGCCGCCGCACCGAGCTCGGCCAGCTCCGCGGCGGCCGCGGAGCGCGCCCGGTCGCCGGCCTGCCGCGCGGTGAGCGCAGCGTCGACGTCGGCCGAGCGTGCTGCGGCGTCCTCGCGGGCCCGGGCCAGCTCCTCGGCCAGGCCGGCGGCGTGCGCGGTCGCCCGGTCGAGCTCGGCGGCGGCCTCGTCGACCCGTGCCCGCACCTCCAGCCCCGACGGTGCGTTCGCCTGGCCCCCCACCGACCAGTCGGCGCCGAGCAGGTCACCGGTGTCGGTGACCGCCCGGACGCGGGGGTGGGTGCGCACGAGCGCGACGGCGGCCGGCAGGTCGGGGACGACCGCGACCCGCTCCAGCGCCCGGGCCAGCGCGGGGGCGAGCTCGGCGGGGGCCGCCACCAGGTCGAGGGCCCAGCGGGCGCCGTCGGGCAGCTCGGGCCAGCCGTCCCGCGAGACGGCCGGGAGCCCACCGGTCACCAGCAGGCCGGCCCGGCCACCGTCGGTGCTCGCCAGGTGGGTGAGCACGGCGGCCGCCTGCTCGACCCCGTCGACCACGACGGCGTCGGCCAGCCCACCGAGGGCAGCGGCCAGCGCGACCTCGGCCCCGGGCTGCACGGCCAGCCGGTCGGGCACCGGGCCGAGCACCCCGGGCAGCCCCGCGGCGAGCACCGCGGCGGCACCGTCGGCCGGGGCCAGGCCCAGGGCCAGGGCGTCACGGCGGGCCCGCCAGCCGGCCCGGTCCCGTTCCGCGGCGCGTTCGGCCGCGGTGAGCTCGGTGACCGCCCGGGCCGCCGCGGCGTGTGCGGTGACGGCGGCGCCGTGCTCGGCGGCCAGCCCCTCGTCGCCGCCGGCGTCCGCGCTCAGCTCGTCGCGCCGGGCGGCCAGCCGGTCGGCGGCCACCTGGGCACGGTCGGCGGCCTCGGTGGCGGCCGCGGCCAGCCGCTCGATCTCGGCCTCGCCGGCCGCTGCCCGCGACCGGCCCGCGGCCACCTGCCCGGAGAGCCGGGCCAGCTGCTCACGCCGGTCGGCCAGCGCCCGGGCGGCGGCGACCAGCGCACGCTCCGCCTCGGCCAGCGCCGTCTCGACCTCCCCGCGGACGGCGACGGCGGTGTCCAGCCGGGCCCGTTCGGCCTCCAGGGAGGAGGCCAGCTCGCGCTCGGTGGCGTCGACCCGGTCGGCCTCGGCGTCCAGCTGGTCGGGGTCCCGGCCACCGGGCGCGGCGGCGGGGACGGCAGCGAGGTGGCGGTGCCGCTCGGCGGCGAGCTGGGCGACGCTGCGGAACCGCTCGGCGAGGGTGGACAGCCGGAACCAGCTGTCCTGGGCGGCGGCCAGCACCGGGGCGTCGGCGGCGAGCTGCCGCTCCAGGACCGACTCGTTGCCGGCGGCCCCGCCCAGCGCCGCCTCGACGGTGGCTCGCCGGGCGCGGGCCGCGGTCTCGTCGGCGATGTCGGCGTCCAGTGCGTCCCGCAGGTCGACCAGGTCGTCGGCGAGCAGCCGGAGCCGGGCGTCGCGCAGGTCGGCCTGGACCCCGGCGGCGCGGCGGGCGACCTCGGCCTGGCGGCCCAGCGGCTTCAGCTGGCGGCGAAGCTCGGCGGTCAGGTCGCCGAGCCGGTCGAGGTTGGCCTGCATCGCGTCGAGCTTGCGGAGCGCCTTCTCCTTGCGCTTGCGGTGCTTCAGGACGCCCGCGGCCTCCTCGACGAAGGCCCGCCGGTCCTCCGGGCGGCCGGACAGCACGGCGTCCAGCTGCCCCTGGCCGACGATCACGTGCATCTCCCGGCCGATGCCGGAGTCGCTGAGCAGCTCCTGGACGTCGAGCAGCCGCACCTTGTCGCCGTTGATCTCGTACTCGCTCTCGCCGGAGCGGTACATGCGGCGGGTGATCGAGACCTCGGTGTAGTCGATCGGCAGAGCGCCGTCGGCGTTGTCGATCGTGAGGGTGACCTCGGCCCGGCCCAGCGCCGGGCGGCCGGCGGTGCCGGCGAAGATGACGTCCTCCATCTTGCCGCCGCGCAGGCTCTTGGCGCCCTGCTCGCCGAGCACCCAGGCGATGGCGTCGACGACGTTCGACTTCCCCGAGCCGTTGGGGCCGACGACGGCGGTGATCCCCGGTTCCAGGCGCAGCGTCGTCGGCGACGCGAAGGACTTGAAGCCCTTGAGCGTCAGGCTGGACAGGTGCACGGTGGAGAGACTCCCGGGGAGGTACGACAGTCCTGCTCAGCGCAGGGCGGCCCCATCCTCACCCACGACACGCCGATCGCCCCTCCCGCTGTGCACGGGAGAGGTGGGTGGGACGGAGGTGGTCTAAGCGAGGACGGGGTCGGCCGACTCGTGGGCCATGGTGAGCAGCTCGCGGGCGATCGCCGCGTCGCGCTCCTCGCGGAGGACGGCGAGCTGCGCCTCGAGCCGGCGCACCTTCGCCCGCAGGGCGGCGTTCTCCTCGGCTGCTCGCAGCTCGTGGGGAGCGACGACGGAACCGAACAGGGCCTTGGCCATGGCTCAGCGGCCTTTCACTGCAGGAGGAGGTCCCGTCGCACCGCCGGAGGGCGGTCTGCGCGGGCTGGTGTCCCCAGGGTGACACCAGCCTCGACGTGGGTCAACGGCAGTGCGGCGACGCCACCGTGTCGGGGTGATGTCGTCTTCGTCACCCCACGGTGAAGTCCGACACCGCCTGCACCTCGCCGTCCCGGTGGTCCACGGAGGTGACCGAACCCGGGGCCCGCGGCCCGGAGAGCTCGGCGAGCACGGCCGCCACGTCGTCGTCCGGGCCCTCGAGGACCACCTCGACCCGGCCGTCGGTCAGGTTCGTCGCCGACCCGGTCAGGCCACGCCCGGTCGCCGCCTGCCGCACGAACCAGCGGTAGCCGACGCCCTGCACCTGCCCGTCGACCAGGGCGACCACCCGCCGGGGTGCGCTCATCGGGCCGGGCGGGGACGCGGACGGGGCTGGCACTGCGGGCAGCTGTAGCTGGAGCGGTTCATGAACGACTCCCGGCGGATCGAGGTGCCACAACGGGGGCACGGGCGGTCGGCCTGCCCGTACACGGCCAGGTGCCGGGAGAAGTACCCGCTCTGCCCGTTGACGTCGACGTAGAGGGAGTCGAAGGAGGTGCCGCCCTGCGCCAGGCTCTCGCCGAGCACGTCCCGGATCCCCTCCAGCAGGTCGCTGACCTGGGCGCGGGTGAGCTTGTCCGTCGGCCGGGCCCCGTGCAGGCGGGCCCGCCACAGCGACTCGTCGGCGTAAATGTTGCCGACCCCGCCGATCAGCGTCTGGTCCAGCAGCGCCCGCTTGACCTCGGTGTGCCGGCGGCGGAGGGCCGCGCTGAAGGTGTCGACGTCGAACCCGGGGTCCAGCGGATCGGTGGCGATGTGCGCCAGCCGCGCCGGGAGACCGTCGCCCGGGGCCTCCTCGACCGCGAGCCCGCCGAAGGTCCGCTGGTCGACGAAGCGCAGCTCGCGACCGCCGTCGGTGAACCGGAACCGGGCCCGCAGGTGCACCTCGTCGGGCTCGTCGGGCTTCTCCACCAGTAGCTGCCCGCTCATGCCCAGGTGGGCGACGAGGGCCTGCCCGCACGGCGCACCGTCGGGCTCGGCCAGCGGCAGCCAGAGGTACTTGCCGCGGCGGTGGGCGGCGGTGAGCGTCCGTCCGGTGAGCGCGGCGCCGAAGTGGTCGGCCCCCTCCAGGTGCCGGCGCACCGCGCGGGGGTGGTGCACCTCGACCTGCTGGATCGTCCGGCCGGCGACCCAGCGCTCCAGCCCACGGCGGACGACCTCGACCTCAGGCAGCTCCGGCACGACTCAGTCCTGTGTCGGTCCGCTGTCGGCCGACAGGGCGTGCCAGGCCGTCTCGGCGGCCTCCTGCTCGGCGGCCTTCTTCGTCCGACCGGCGCCCGAACCGCGCACCTCGCCGGCCAGCAGCACGGCGGCGGTGAAGCTCTTGGCGTGGTCGGGACCCTCGTCCTCGACCTCGTAGACCGGTGCCCCCAGGCCCAGGGAGGCCCCGAGCTCCTGGAGGCTGGTCTTCCAGTCCAGGCCGGCGCCGCGGGTGGCCGACTCGGCCAGCAACGGGTCGAACAGCCGGTGCACGACCGCCGAGGCGGTGTCCAGCCCCAGCCCGAGGTGGACCGCCCCGATCAGCGCCTCGAGCGCGTCGGCGAGGATCGAGTCCTTCTCCCGGCCGCCGGTGGACTGCTCCCCCCGGCCCAGCAGCAGGTGCGGGCCGATGCCCCCCTCGCCCAGGGACCGGGAGACGCGGGCCAGCGAGGTCATGTTGACCACCGAGGCGCGCAGCTTCGCCAGCTGGCCCTCGGGCAGGTCCGGGTGGCTGCGGTAGAGCTCGTCGGTGACCACCAGCCCGAGCACCGAGTCGCCGAGGAACTCCAGGCGCTCGTTGGTGGGCAGCCCACCGTTCTCGTAGGCGTATGACCGGTGGGTCAGCGCCAGCCCGAGCAGGTCGCCGGGCAGCTCGAGGTCCAGCGCCGCGAGCAGCCAGCGGGCCGCCCGCTCGGCGTGTGCGGCACCGCCGGCGGGCACACGACGACCGGCGCCCTCGGCCCTGGGCTCCCCGGGGAGGGAGCTCAGCACCGAGGACGCCGGTGTGCTGGGCGGCTTCGCCACGCTCGAGCTGCGCAGGTCAGACCGCGAGGACCTGGCGGCCGTCGTGCTGGCCACAGGTGGGGCACGCCTGGTGCGGGGGCTTGAGCTCACGGCAGGCCGCGTTGGGGCAGGGCGCCAGGGTGGGGGCCGTGGCCTTCCACTGCGACCGGCGGGCGCGGGTGTTGCTCCGGGACATCTTCCGCTTCGGAACGGCCACGGTCAGTTCTCCTCTGGGTTGGTGCGGTTGGTGGACCCCGGCTGGGGTCCGGCCGCGCTGTCGGTCGGATCGGCACTGTCGGCCGTCTCGGTGAACCGGGCGGCGAGCCCGGCCCACCGAGGGTCGAGCACCTCGTGGGAGTGGTCGGCAGGGAGGTCGTCGAGCCGCTCGCCGCAGTCGACGCACAGGCCGGCGCAGTCCGGCTGGCAGGTGGGCGACAGCGGGAAGGTCAGGACGACGGTGTCACGGACCAGCGGCGCGAGGTCGAGCCGGTCGCCGTCGATGCGGCGCACCTCGTCCTCGCCGCTGGTGGCCTCGGTGGTGCTGCCCGCGTAGGCGTAGAGCTCCTGGACGTCGAGCTCCACGGTGTCCTCGACCGGCTCGAGGCAGCGGGCGCACTGGCCGGTGACCGGGAGCTCGACCTGGCCGGTGACCAGGACGCCCTCCATCACCGACTCCAGGCGGAGGTGGAGCTGGACCGGAGCACCCTCGGGGACGCCGATCATCTCCACGCCCCAGCCGGGCAGGGCCGGGAGCGTCTTCTCCCACTCACGCATCGAGCCGGCGCGGCGGCCGAGTTCCCGGAGGTCGATCTTCCAGGCCTTCTCGGCGGCCTTCTCGGCCGGCGTGGGGAGCGGCTTGTCGACGGGGTCGCCGGCCGGGCGCCGGGCGTCGGTGGACGCAGCGCCGGAGGACGGCCCCGTGGAGCGCGCGGAGGAAGCAGACATGTCGGTACTCGTCGTCGTCGGAGAAGGGGGGTGCCCGGCGCGAGGCCCGCGCCGGACGGGCACGCGGGACGGCAGCAGCCGGACAGACGTCCAGCCTACCCGATCCCTCCGTCCGCACCTCCCGGTCAGGGGTGGAGCGGACCGGTCACGGGCTGCGGAGGTTGCCCCGGGCCTTCTCCACCGAACGCGCCATGTGCGCCAGGGTGTTCCCGAAGTCGGCCAGCCGGCTGTCGACGTAGTCGTCGACCTCGGCCCGCATCCGAGCCACCTCGGCCGCCGTCTGGGCACCGAGCTCGTCGGCCCGGTCGACGGCGGTCCGGTACACCTCGGTCTCGGTGAGCAGCCGCTCGTGCTCGGCCTGGCCTACGGCGATCAGCTCGGCGCGCTGCTCCTGCCCGTCCCGCACGAGCTGGTCGCGCAGCCGGCGGGCCTCGGCGAGCAGCTCCTCGGCCTCCTCCTCCGCACCGGCGATCAGCTCGTCGGCCTGGGCCTGCGCCTCGGTGAGGATCTCGTCCCGCTGGCGGCGGGCCGTGCCGACCAGCTCCTCCCGCTGCCGGCGGGCGGCGACGACCACCTGCTCGCTCTCGCTGCGGGTGCGGCCGGTGAGCCGTTCGGCCTCGGCCTGGGCCTGCTGCAGGATCTCGGCGCGCTGCTCGACGATCGCCCCGGCCTGCTGGACCTCCTCGGGGAGGTTCTCCCGGAGGTCGTCGAGCAGGTCGAGCAGGTGGTCACGCGGCACCATGCAGGAGCTGGACATCGGCACGCTGCGGGCGTTCTCGATCACCGTCGTCAGCTCGTCGACGGTCTCGTAGAGCCGGTACACGACCTCGGTCACGACTGCCTGCCCTTCGACTGGGCCACCAGCCGGTCGTTGACCGCCTTGGGCACCAGGGACGACACGTCGCCGCCGAAGCGGGCGATCTGCTTGACCAGGCTGGAGGAGAGGTGCCCCACCTGGGGTGCGGTGGGCACGAACAGGGTCTCGACGGCGGCGAGCTCCCGGTTCATCTGGGCCATCTGCAGCTCGTACTCGAAGTCGCCGACCGCCCGCAGGCCCTTGACGATGACCGGGATCTGCTGGGCCAGGCAGTAGTCGACGAGCAGCCCCTCGAAGCTGTCGACCGTGACGTTGGGCAGGTCGACGACCGCCTCACGCAGCAGCGCCATCCGCTCGTGGACGTCGAACAGCCCGGCCTTGCCGGGGTTGACCAGCACCGCGACGACCAGCTCGTCGTACAGGCCGGCGGCGCGCGCGATCACATCGACATGGCCGTTGGTGACCGGGTCGAACGAACCGGGACAGACCGCTCGCCTCACGACAAGCGACCGTACCGGAGCACTGCCTCTCCGTACCGCCGATCACGCAGTCCGTCGAAGGGTGTCGGCCACGGGAAGCTCTTCTCGCGGCTGGACCGCTCCACCACCACGACCGCGTCCGGCGCCAGCCAGCCGTTCCCGGCCAGCGCCTCGAGCACGCCGAGCACCTCCTCGACCGGGGCGGCATAGGGCGGGTCGGCGAACACCAGGTCGAACGCCGCCGGCGCCGGCGCGGCCACCACGGCTTGCACGCTGCCCTGCACGACGCGCGCTCCGCGCAGGCCCACGGTCTCGATGTTGCCGCGCAGCACCGGCAGCACGCCGGCACCGGACTCCACGAAGACCGCCTCGGCCGCGCCGCGGGACAGCGCCTCCAGCCCGAGCGCCCCGGAACCGGCGTAGAGGTCCAGCACGCGGGCGCCGTCGAGGTCCAGCAGCGAGCCGAGGGAGTTGAACAACCCCTCCCTGGCCCGGTCACCCGTGGGGCGCACCCCGGCCCGGGGCACCTTGAGCCGACGGCCGCCGGCCACCCCGGCGATCAGCCGGGTCATCGGGGGGTCACGCCGGTCGGCTCCGTCCCGGGGCCGGCCCCGGACTGGCTGGGCCAGGACTGCTGCTTCATGCCTTCTCCAGGTAGGTGGCGCGCTCGTCCAGCGCCAGGGCGGCGACGGCGGCGGCCAGCTCGGGGTGGTCGGCGAGCCCGCGGCCCTGCTCGACCAGCGTCGTGGCCTCGACCCGGGCCTCGGCGATCAGCGCCTCGTCGTCCAGCAGGGACAGCAGCTTCACGTTCGACCGGCGGCCGGACTGCGCCGCGCCCAGCACGTCGCCCTCCCGGCGGGTCTCCAGGTCGAGCCGGGCGAGGGCGAAGCCGTCGGTGGTCGCGGCGACCGCGGCCAGTCGCTGCCCGGTCGGGGAGGTGCTGGGCGCCTCGGTGACCAGCAGGCACAGACCCGCGTGCTTCCCGCGGGCCACCCGGCCGCGCAGCTGGTGCAGCTGGCTGACGCCGAACCGGTCGGCGTCCATCACCACCATGACCGTGGCGTTGGGCACGTCGACCCCGACCTCGACGACGGTGGTGGCGACCAGGACGTCGACCTCCGCAGCGGCGAAGGCCCGCATCCGGGCCTCCTTCTCCTCCGGCGGCATCCGGCCGTGCAGCACCTCCACCCGCAGCGCCGACAGCGGACCGGCACGCAGCCCCTCGGCGACGTCGAGCACCGCGAGCGGCGGGCGCTTGTCGCTGGTGCCGCCCTTCTCCTCCGGCGGCGGTGCGCCGTCCGCGTCGTCCGGCCCGTCGTCGCCCTTGCCGCCGTCCTCGAGGTCGCCGATCCGGGGGCAGACGACGTAGACCTGCCGGCCGGCCGCCACCTCCTCACGCACCCGCACCCACGCGCGGTCCAGCCAGGCCGGCTTCTCCCCCACCGGCACGACCGAGCTGGACACCCCGCCGCGGCCGGCCGGCAG
Source organism: Modestobacter sp. VKM Ac-2983 (assembly GCF_026967885.1). NCBI lineage: Bacteria > Bacillati > Actinomycetota > Actinomycetes > Geodermatophilales > Geodermatophilaceae > Modestobacter > Modestobacter sp. VKM Ac-2983. Next base: position 1,005,745 of record NZ_JAPVBK010000003.1, on the reverse strand, counting down.
CTGGCGCAGCGTGGAGATCTCCAGGTCGCCGTAGACGGTCATCGCCACGGTCCGCGGGATCGGGGTGGCCGTCATGACCAGCACGTGCGGCGGCCGGGTGCCCTTGGCGCGCAGCGCGTCCCGCTGCTCCACCCCGAACCGGTGCTGCTCGTCGACGACGACCAGCCCCAGGTCGGCGAACTCCACGCCCTCCTGCAGCAGCGCATGGGTGCCCACCACGATGCCCGCGCTGCCGTCGGCGACCGCAGCCCGTGCCTCACGCCGGACGGCGGCCTTCTGCGAGCCGGTGAGCAGTGTCACCCGGGTGCCCTCCGGGTCGCCGTCGAGCTCACCCGCGCGCCCCAGCGGACCCAGGATCGCGGCCAGGCTGCGGGCGTGCTGGGCGGCGAGGACCTCGGTGGGCGCGAGCAGCGCGGCCTGCCCGCCGGCGTCGACGACCTGGGCCATCGCCCGCAGGGCGACGACCGTCTTGCCCGACCCGACCTCGCCCTGCAGCAGCCGGTTCATCGGCTGTTCGCGGGCCAGCTCGGCGGCCAGCTCCTCGCCGACCTCGCGCTGGCCGTCGGTCAGGGAGAACGGCAGGGCCGCGTCGACCGCGTCGAGCAGCCCGCCGCTGCGCCGCGGCCGGGCGATGCCGGGCTCCAGCGCGGCGGCCCGGCGGCGGGCGGCCAGGGTCGCCTGCAGGACGAGCGCCTCGTCCCACTTGAGCCGCTCGTCGGCCTCGTCCACCTGCTCCTGGCTCTCCGGCCGGTGCTTCTGCCGCAACGCCGTGGCCAGGTCGACCAGACCGTGACGCTCGCGGACGGATGCCGGGATCGGGTCGTCGAGGAGCTGCTCCAGGGAGTGGGCGTCGTCCATCAGCAGCTTGACCGACTTCTGGACCACCCAGCTGGAGACGTCCTTGCTCGCCGGGTAGAGGGGCACCATCGCCCGCGCCCAGTCGTCGTCGTCCCCGGTGATGATGTGGCAGTCGGGGTGGCTGAACTGCTTGTCCCCCCGCCACAGACCCACGGTGCCGGCGAACAGCCCCCACTCGCCCACGTCGAGGTGCGCGTGCCGGTTGTTGAAGAAGACCAGCCGCATGCTCCCCGCGCCGTCGCCGACGGTCACCTCGGTGAGCGTCCCGCGGCGCTGCTGCATCCGCCGGGTGCTGACGCTCTTCACCTGGGCCAGCACGGTCACCCGGTCACCGACCTCCAGGCCGTCGAGCCGGGTCATCTCCCCCCGCCGGGCGTAGCGGCGGGGGTAGTGCCGCAGCAGGTCGCGCACGGTGTGCAGCGCCAGCTGCTCGGCCATCACCTTCGCCGTCTTCGGTCCGAGCACGCGGGTCAGCGGCGTGTCCATGGAGATCGCCACTACTCGACCCCGATCAGCAGGGGCACGGCCCCGGCGCCGCCGGCGTAGCGGACCACCTCGACCGTCGGGTGCACCGCGGAGAGGTGGGCACAGACCGCGTCGCCGAGGGCGGGCTCCTCCCCCACGACGACGGTGGCCATCTCCCCGCCCGCCGACAGCAGCCGGTCCAGCAGGTCGCGGGCGACGGCGACCTGGTCGGCGCCGATGACCACGACGTCGCCCTCCGCGCTGCCCAGCACGTCTCCGGGGGCGCAGCGGCCGGCCGAGGTGAGCGCCTCCTGCTCGGCGACGGTCACCTCCGCCCACCGGGTCGCGGCCGCGGCCTCGGCCATGGCGATGACGTCGTCCCCGAAGCGGCGGGCCGGGTCGGCGACGGCGAGCGCTGCCAGGCCCTGCACGGCCGACCGGGTCGGGACCACCACGACGTCGCGACCCTCCTCGCGGGCCCGGTCTGCGGCGCGGGCGGTGACCGCGGTGACCTCCCAGTGGTTGGGCAGCACGACGACCTGCTCGGCCCCGGTGTCCAGCACCGCCTGCAGGACGGCGTCCTCGTCCACCGCATCGACCGGCGCGGTCAGCACGGTGACCCCTTCGGCTCCGAAGAGCTCGGCGAGCCCGGCGGAGCAGGCCAGCGCGAGGACGGCGCGCAGCCCCGCCGCGGCGGCCGGCGCCCGCACCGGGGCCAGCGGGGTGACCGAGATCCGGTGCGGCCGCCCCGCCTCGATCCCCGCCTCCACCGCGGCGCCGACGTCGCTGACGTGGACGTGGACGTTCCACTCCCGGCCGCCCGGGGTGTCGACGCCGACGACGACCAGGCAGTCGCCCAGCTCGGCCAGCCGCGCCTGCAGCCGGGAGACGGCGGCCTCGTCGGAGTCGGCGAGCAGGAACTGCACCTCGCTGCCCGGCCCGGGCGCGGGCGCGGCCGGCACCGGCCACGGTGACCGGCGGGGCCGGGCGGGCCGCCCGTCCAGCGGCGCCCGAGCCGGCGTCGTGCCGGTGACCGTGCCGACCAGCGCATCGAGCACCAGGCACCAGCCGGCGCCCCCGGCGTCGACCACACCGGCGTCGCGCAGCGCGGCCAGCTGGCCGGTGGTCGCCCGCAGGGCGGTGAGCGCACCCTCGGCGGCGGCCCGGACGACGTCGGCCAGCCCGGCCTGCCCGGCGGCGACGGCGGTCGTCGCCGCATCGGCGCCGGCCCGGGCCACGGTGAGGAACGTGCCCTCCGCCGGATCGGCGACCGCGGCGTAGGCGGTGCCGGCGGCCGAGGCCAGTGCATCGGCGAGCACCGGCCCGTGGACGTGCTCCACGTCGGCCAGCCCGTCCGCGAGCCCGCGCAGCAGCTGGGCCAGGATCGCCCCGGAGTTGCCCCGCGCGCCCAGCACGGCGCCGCGGGCCAGCACGTCCCAGACGGACTCGGTGCCGTCGGCGCTGGTCAGCGCCGCGTGCGCGGCCTGGGCGGTCATGAGCAGGTTGGTGCCGGTGTCCCCGTCGGGGACCGGGAAGACGTTCAGCTCGTCGAGCCGGCCACGCGCCTGCGTCAGCGTGTCGACGACGGCGGAGCTCCATCGGCCGACCGCGGCCTCGTCCAGCGCCTCCAGCACGTGCGGCAGGGTACCGGGGTGCACCGACACGACCGGGTGCCCACGACCCTCCCGCCGCCGCGCGGCCCCGGGGGACGGGGCGGTCCGACACGGCTGGTGAGCACCGGCTACAGTGGTCTCCAGTTGTGCGTGGCAGGACCATGCCCTGGGCTTCTGCCCGGGTCTCCGCCGAGCACTGCGACTGACTTCAGGACCTGACTTCAGCTGGACCAATTCTCTGGGAGTGATCGACCGTGGCTGCCGTGTGCGATGTGTGTGGCAAGGGCCCCGGTTTCGGCATGTCGGTGTCGCACTCGCACCGCCGCACGCCGCGCCGTTGGAACCCGAACATCCAGTCCGTCCGCGCCGCGCTGACCGGCGGCGGCCGCCAGCGCATGAACGTCTGCACCTCGTGCATCCGCGCGGGCAAGGTCGCTCGGGCGTGATGCAGGCCCCCGACAGGGGGCCCTCGAGCTGAGAAGACCCCGGAGGTCCTGTGGACCCCCGGGGTCTTCGGCGTTCCCGGCCGGCTCAGTGGCCGATCCCCCGCGCGCGGGCCGCGGCGACCACCACGTCGACCACGGTGGCGTGCGGCAGGGCAGTGCTGTCCACGACGAGGTGGTAGTGCCGGGCCTCGGCCGGATCGCACCGGTAGAAGTGCCGCACGTAGGCCGTCCGCGCGGCGTCGGCGGCCTCCTGCTCCCGGCGCACCTCCTCGACGGGTCGGTCCAGGTGCTCCACCGCGGCCGCCAGCCGGCGCTCCGGCGGGCCGTCCAGCCGCACGTGCAGGACGTCGGGCCGGTCGCGCAGCACCATCGCTCCCGCGCGCCCGAGCACGACGCCCCCGGGCCCGGCCGCGATCTCGGTCACCACCCACTCGGTCTGCTGCCGGTAGGCCCGCTCGTCGGGCAGCGACCCGGTGGGCAGCACCCCGCCCACCGGGTCGGGCATCGTGCCGAGCGAGCTGACCAGCCGCCACAGCCCGCGGGCGATGGTCTCGTCGTTGGCCTCGGCCTCGGCCACCGGGACCCCGAGCCGACCGGCCACCTGCGCCGGGATGACCCGGTCGTGGAAGGGCAGGCCGAGCCGTTCGGCGACGGCGGGGGCGATCTCCGCGCCACCGGCGCCGAAGGACGCCGAGAAGGTCACGACGCCCATGCGTCCTCCTCCGCCACGGGCCGACCGGCGACGAGCTCCTTGCCGAGGAAGACCGCCTCCGGCGAGTCCGCGTAGATGCCGTAGCCGGCCACCGGGGTGTAGCCCGCCCGCGCGTAGAGCGCCAGGGCCTCGGGCTGCCGGTCACCGGAGTTCAGCAACAGCCGCACGGCCCCGGCCGCGGCCGCGGTGCGCTCCAGCTCGGCCAGCACCTGCGCGGCCAGCCCCCGGCGCCGGAAGCCGGGCTCCACGTACATCCGCTTCAGCTCGGCCACCCCCTGCCCGTGCGCCCGCCAGCCACCGCAGCCGGCCGGCACCCCGTCGACCTCGGCGACCAGGAACAGCCCCAGCGGCGGGGAGAACTCCGCTGGGTCGACCACCGCGTCGTCCCGGCCGCCGTACCGGACGACGTACTCCTGCTGCACCCGCTCGACCAGGTGCTGCGCCACCGGGTCGGCGTACCCGACGACGCGCAGCTGCGCCCGCCCGGACCCGGCCCCCGGGGCCTCAGCCGAAGTGGACATGCCCTGCCCCCTCCCCCAGCTCCTCGGCCACCCGACCCGCGGGCACCCCGTCCACCTGCACGCCGGGCCCGTCAGCGCCGCTCGCGTGCACCGCGCCGACGACCGTCCAGCCGGCCGGCAGGTCGGCGCCGGCCGGGAAGGTCGCCACCAGCGCATGGTCCTCACCGCCGGTCAGCACCCAGGCCATCGGGTCCCCGCCCAGCGCCGCCGCGACCTGCGGCAGCGGCCCGGCGGGGTCGACGAACGCCGCCTGGAGCGCGGCCCGGTCCAGGTCGATCAGCACCCCGCTGTCGGCGGCCAGGTGACCGGCGTCGGCGAGCAGCCCGTCGCTGGTGTCGCACATCGCCGTCGCCCCGGCGTCCGCGGCGGCGGGGCCGGCCGCGTAGGGCGGGGTGGGCCGGCGGTGCGCGCGCACGGCGGCGATCGGCGAGGAGAAGCCCCGGCGCAGCACGGCCAGCCCGCAGGCCGACCAGCCCAGCCGCCCGGCGACGGCGACGACGTCCCCCGGACGGGCGCCGCTGCGCAGCACCGGCGCGCGACCACCCAGGTCCCCCAGCGCCGTCACCGACAGCACGACCGCCTGCGAGTCGGGGGCGCTGGCCGAGGTGTCCCCGCCGACCACGGCCGCGCCGAAGGGGGCGCACTCGGCGGCCATCCCGACGGCGACGTCCTCCAGCCAGGCGGTCGGGGTGCCCGCCGGGCAGGCCAGCCCCACCAGCAGCGCGGTCGGCACGGCGCCCATGGCCGCGATGTCGGCCAGGTTCGCGGCCGCCGCCTTGTGGCCGACGTCCTCGGCGGAGGACCAGTCGCGGCGGAAGTGCCGCCCCTCCACCAGGACGTCGGTGCAGGCCACCACCCGGCCGTCGGGGGTGCGGAGCACCGCGGCGTCGTCGCCGGGGCCCACGTCGGCCACCGCGGCGGCACCGGAGCGGGCCACGACCCGGTCGATGACGGCGAACTCCCCGACCGCGCCGACGCTGTCGTCCGGGTCCGGCTGGAGGCCCAGGGGGCGGGGCCGAGTCATCGGTCACTCCCCCCGACTGGGGTACGTTGCCGATCGGCCCGCTGCTCGGCAGGCCGGTCGCACCCCCCGCCGCTGCCGACGTGGCAGCCGGCGTCGAGGCACTGCCCGAGGAAGGTCAACCCGTGGTCCACGCCTACATCCTGATCCAGACCGAAGTCGGCAAGGCAGCCGCGGTCGCCGCGAGCATCAGCGAGATCGCCGGCGTGACCAAGGCCGAGGACGTCACCGGCCCCTACGACGTCATCGTGCGCGCCGAGGCGAACACCGTCGACGAGCTCGGCCGGCTGGTGGTGGCCCGGGTGCAGTCCGTCGACGGGATCACCCGCACGCTGACCTGCCCCGTCGTCAACCTCTGAGCCGCTTGAGCACCCCCGCCCCCGACCAGGCCGCCCCGCCGCCCCCGGACCCGTTGCGGCGGGCGGCGCTGATCGCCACCGCCGTCCTGGTGCCGCTGGTCGTCGTCCTGCTCGTGCTGGTCAACGTGGTCGGCCGCGGCACCGAGGCCGAGGAGGAGCCCGACGCGGTCGCGGAGATCTCCGGCACCAGCTCCGCGCCCCGCGCCGAGCTGCCGGCACTGCCCGTCGACACCCCGGACATCACCCCGGAGGCCGATCTGGCCTGCCCCGCGTTGATGAGCCAGCTGCCGCTGGAACTGGCCGAGGAGACCTCGCGCCGGGTCGACTCCGACAGCCCGTTCGCCTACGCCTGGGGCGACCCCGCGACCGTGCTCATCTGCGGCGCGGAACCGCCGGCCGGCTACGCCGTCGGCGGCCCGCCGACACTGCTGGTCTCCGGCGTGGAGTGGTTCGTCGACACCACCGACCCCGACGTCTACGTGTGGACGACGGTCGACCGCAACGTCCCGGTGCAGGTGCGGGTGCCGGCCAGCTCCGACAGCGCCGCTCCGACCGCGCTGAGCCCGCTCATCGCCGGCGCGATCCCCTACGTCGAGCCGACCCCGGCCCCGCTGCCCGACTGAACGGCCCCCGTGCAGGGTCCCGCCGCGAGCTCGCGAGTGGTGGGGGGCACGGGGGTCCTCCGTCAGCCGGCCGGGAGCCGGTCGAGCTGAGCGGTGGTGACCGCCTCCAGCTCGCGGCGCGCCGCCTCGGGGGTGTCGGCAACGGCCGCGACGGCGACGGTGAAGACCCCGACCGAGCACCAGGCGAAGACCGCCGGCCCGGACATCCGGGTCTCGGGCGCCGGGTCGTCCTGGGCGAGCAGCACGCAGTCGTCCGGCAGCCCCCCGGGTGAGCGGTCCAGGTCACCGCCGTAGTGCTCGGCGTCGTTGCGGGCCAGGTCGTCGGCGTAGGTGACCGCGCCGGCCGGGTCGGCGAACTGGTCGATGAAGACGCTGGTCAGCTCCGCACCCGAGCGCCAGAAGCGTTCCCAGCCGCGGGTGTACCCGTAGTCGGCGAGCACCTCCTGCTGGCGCTGCGCGTCCTCCCCGTAGCGGGCCACGTCGTCGATCGTCTTCTCCCCCGCCGGCGGGGCCAGCTCGTCGTCGGGCACCCGCGGGAGCCCGGAGGGCACCTCCTCGACCAGCAGGGCCTCCAGCTCGGCCGGGCTGGTCGGGGTCGCCACCGACGCCGCCGCCTCCGGTACCGGGTCGGCGTCGGAGGAGGTGCAGCCGGTGCACACCGGGGCGACGAGCAGCACTGCGGCCGCGGCACCCCGCAGCAGCCGCGAGGTCATCCGGCGCCCAGCACGGCGCCGTCCCGCGGGCTGTCGTCCGGGACCCGGCCGGCCAGGGCGCTGGCCACCAGCCGGTCGACCAGCTCCGGGTAGCCGACCCCGGAGGCGGCCCACATCCGCGGGAACATCGAGATCGGGGTGAAGCCGGGCATCGTGTTGACCTCGTTGACGACCCACCGGTCGGCACCGGTCACCGGGTCGGTGGTCAGGAAGAAGTCCACCCGGGCCAGACCGGCACAGTCCAGGGCCAGGTAGGCCCGGCGGGACGTCTCCTGCACCGCCCGGACCTGCTCGGGGGTGAGGTCGGCGGGCACGTCGAACTCGACGGCGTCCTCGAGGTACTTGGCGTCGAAGTCGTACCAGTCGGTGCCCGGCCGCAGCCGGATCTCCGCCGGCAGGCTGACGTCGGGCAGCCCTCCGCCGGGCGCGGCGAGCACCCCGCACTCGATCTCCCGGCCGGGCACCGCGGCCTCGACCACGACCTTCGGGTCCACCGCGGCCGCCGTCGCGACGGCGGCCGGGAACTGCGCCCAGTCGGTGACCTTGGTGATGCCGATGCTGGAGCCGGCGCGGGAGGGCTTGACGAAGACCGGCAGCCCGAGCCGGGCCCGGGCCGCCTCGTCCAGCAGCGTCGGGTCGGCGCAGAGCGCACCGGAGGCGTCGCGCAGCACCACGTGGTCACCCTGCGGGATGCCCGCCGCGGTGAGCAGCTTCTTGGTGAACTCCTTGTCCATCGACGCGGCGCTGGCGAAGACACCGGAGCCGACATAGGGCAGCCCGGACATCTCCAGCAGGCCCTGGATGGTGCCGTCCTCGCCGTAGGCGCCGTGCAGCACCGGGAAGACGACGTCGACCTCGGTGAGCCGGCCGATCGCCTGCCCGGCCTCCAGCACCGCCAGCCCCCGGCCGGCCGGGTCGCCGACGAGCGACACCGCCATGCCGTCGACGACCTCGGGCAGCTGCCCGTCGTCGATGGCCAGGGCCTTGCCGTCGTGCAGCAGCCAGCGGCCGTCCCGGGTGATGCCGACGGGCACCACCTCGTACCGCGCCGGGTCCAGCGCGGCCAGCACGCTCCCGGCCGACACGCAGGAGATCGCGTGCTCCGCGCTCCGCCCGCCGAAGACGACAGCGACCCTGGTCTTGCGCGCCTTCCCGGTCATCGCCGCCGACCCTAGCCGAGGGTCCCGAGCGCGGAAGTCAGGTCGGCCACCAGGTCGGCGGTGTCCTCGATGCCGCAGGAGAACCGCACGAACCCGGCCGGGACGGCGTCCCCGCCCCACTGGGCCCGCCGGTCGACGGTGGTGTGGATGCCGCCGAAGCTGGTCGCCGCCGCGATCAGTCGGCTGCCGCGCACCAGGCGGGCCACGGCGTCGGAGTCGGCGAGCTCGGCGGAGACCACGCCGTTGGGGCGCAGCATCTGCCGGGTCGCCAGCGCGTACGACGGGTCCTGCGGCCGCCAGGGCCACCGGACGCCACTGACCGCCGGGTGCCCGGCCAGCAGCTCCGACAGCGCGGCCGCGTTGGTGGCCTGCCGGGCCAGCCGCAGGTCCAGGGTGCCCATCGACCGGTGGGCCAGCCACGCCTCGAACGCCCCGGGGGTGTTGCCGGTGGTCTTGCGCCAGGCGGCGATCCGGGTGTGCAGCTCGCGGCCGCGCTCGGTGCGGGCCGTGCTGACGTGCCCGAGCAGCACGTCGCTGTGCCCGGTCAGGGCCTTGGTGTCCGAGCCCACGGTGACGTCGGCACCCAGGGCGAGTGGGCGCTGCCCGATCGGGCTCGCCGTGGTGTTGTCCACCACCAGCAGCGCGCCGGAGGCCTGCGTGGCCCGGGCGACGGCGGCGATGTCGCAGACGTCCAGCTGCGGGTTGCTGGGGGTCTCCAGGAGCACCAGCCGGGCCCCGTCGAGGTCCCCGCGGGCGGCGACGTCCTCGATCTCCAGGGTGGGCACGAGCTGCACCTGCACGCCGAAGCGGGCCAGCTCGTCGCGGGCGAGCACCCGGGTCGCGTAGTAGCCGTCGGCGGGCAGGACGACCCGGTCGCCGGGGGCGACGACCGCCAGGACGGCCGAGCTGATCGCCGCCATCCCGGTCGCGAAGGACAGGCAGTCACCACCGTCCAGCTCGCCGACCGCGCGCTCGAACACCCGCAGCGTCGGGTTGTCCGGGCGGGCGTAGCCGTCGGCGCCCTGCCAGCCGGGCGCCTCGTCCCCGAGGTGGTACGGCGCGGCGAAGACCGGCGAGGGACGGAGCGGGGTGCCCGGCACCGCCGGGTCGTCCCCGGCGTGCACCAGCCGGGTGCCGTCGCCGAGCTCAGGGGGCAGGTCAGGAGCGGTCACGGACGGTCCTCCACGGGTGTGCGACGGCGACCCGGGGGTCTACTCCGGCTTGGCTTCGCGGGACATCATCTCCCGCACCATCTGCGCGGCGGACTCGCCCTCGTGGCAGACCCGGACCACCGCCTCGGTGATCGGCACGTCGACCCCGTGCGCGCGGGCCAGGTCCAGCACCGAGCGGCAGCTCTTCACGCCCTCGGCGGTCTGCCGGGTGATCTGCTCGACCTCGGCGACCGACATCCCCTGGCCGAGGTGCTCACCGAAGGTGCGGTTGCGCGACAGCGGCGAGGAGCAGGTGGCCACCAGGTCGCCCAGCCCGGCGAGCCCGGCGAAGGTGGTGACGTCGGCGCCCAGGGCGATGCCCAGCCGGGCCGTCTCGGCCAGACCACGGGTGATCAGCGAGGCCCGCGTGTTGTCACCGAAGCCGAGGCCGGCGGCGACCCCGCAGGCCAGCGCGATCACGTTCTTGACCGCACCGCCCAGCTCGCAGCCGACCAGGTCCGGGTTGGTGTACGGCCGGAAGTAGCGGGTGTGGCAGGCCACCTGCAGCGCTGCGGCCCGGTCGGCGTCCGCACAGGCGATCACCGTGGCCGAGGGCTGCTCCTCGGCGATCTCCCTGGCCAGGTTGGGCCCGGACAGCGCCGCCACCCGGTCGGCGCCGGCGCCGGTGACCTCGCAGATGACCTCGCTCATCCGCTTGGTCGTGCCGAGCTCCACGCCCTTCATCAGCGACAGCAGCGAGGAGTCGGCGGGCAGCAGCGGCGCCCAGCCGGTGAGGTTGGCCCGCAGCGTCTGGCTGGGGACGGCCAGCACGACGACGTCGGCACCGTCGAGCGCCTCGGCCGCGTCGCCGGTGGCTCGCACCGCGTCGGGCAGCCGCACGCCCGGCAGGTAGTCGGCGTTCTCCCGGGTCGCGGTGATCGCCGCGACCAGCTCGGGACGGCGGGCGTGCAGGGTCACCGAGCACCCGGCGTCGGCGAGCACCTTGGCGAAGGTGGTGCCCCACGAGCCGGCGCCCAGCACGGCGGCGCGGGTCATGCGGCGGCCCCGGTGCCTGCGGCGGGCACGCTCGGTGACAGGTGCTCGGACACCGGGCCCCCTTCCGTCTCGTGGCCCGCCGGCGCTGCACCGACGACCCAGCCCATGATCGTGCCCCCCGGCCCGGATCGGCCGGCACGCGCCCCCGGGTGTCGGGCAGCGACCTGGTCCGCGTCGGTCAGCCGAGCCCGGGTGCGCGGTGGGTGAACCGGCCGCCGACCAGGGTGGCCAGCACCTGCGTCGCCCGCAGCCCGTCGGCTCCGTCCCGGGCGAGGACCGTCGCGGGCGGCTCCGCCACGACCACCAGGTCGGCCACGTCACCGACCCGGACGACGCGGCGTCCACCACTGGCCGCGGCCAGTGCGGTGTCCAGGTCCAGGTGCTGCTCGGGGTGCCAGGCCGGGCGGTCGTCCAGGGACCGGTGGACGGCGCTGGCGATGCCGTCCCAGGGGTCCAGCGGGGCCACCGGCGCGTCGGAGCCCAGCACGATCTCGGCGCCGGCGTCGACCAGCGCCCGGTACGGGAAGGCCCGCGCCGTCCCCTCGGCCCAGTGCTGGTCGGCGGCGTCCCGGTCGTCGAGGGCGTGCCGGGGCTGCACGCTGGCGACCACGCCGAGCTCGGCGAAGCGGGGCAGGTCCGCCTCGTGCACCTGCTGGGCGTGCTCGATCCGGCCGGTGCAGCCGGCGGCGGCGAACCCGTCCAGCGCGACCGCGGCCGCCCGGTCGCCGATGGCGTGCACGGCGAGGTCCAGCCCGGCCGCGCTCCCCCGGCGCAGCAGCCGCTCCAGCTCGGCCGGCGGGGTCCGCAGCACCCCGTGCGCGTCCTCCCCCGCCGCCCCCGGGTAGGGGTCGTGGCAGAAGGCGGTGCGGGTGCCGAGCGAGCCGTCGACGAACACCTTCAGCGGGCCCATCCGCACCCGGTCGGCGGCGACCGGGTCGCCCACCCCGGGCAGCGGGTCGCCGCTGCGCAGCCCGGCGGCGATCGCCTCCTCCAGCCGGTCGACCCAGACCCCGGCCCGCACGCGCACTGCGGGACCGCCCTCCCGCAGCCCGGCCCGCCGGGCCCAGGACGTGACCAGGTCCCCGTACTCCAGGTCGACGACGGAGGTGAGGCCGCGCGCCGCCGCCGCGACCATGGCGTCCAGCACCCAGTCGTCCAGGACGGCCGGGTCGACCCGGGCGGCCCGGGCCACGACGTCCATCGCCTCCTGCTCCAGCACCACCCCGGTCGGGGTGCTCAGGCCGAAGCGCCGGGTGGCGGCGGTGTTCGCCCAGGTGGTGTGCAGGTCGCCGCTGACCAGGACGACGCTGGTGTCCGGCGGGACCACCCCGGCCAGGGCGTCGTCCAGGACGGCGGCGGTGGCCGGCTCGGTCCAGAGCGCGTCCCGGAAGCCGTGGCCCAGCACCACCGCTGCCGGCGCGGGCGGCGTGGCCTGCATCGCGGCGGCCATCAGGGCCGCGGCCTCCTGCGCCGACTGCGCCGCGGAGACGTCGACCCGCCGCTGGGTCGCGGCCCACTGCTCCAGGTGGGTGTGCGCGTCCTGCAGACCGGGCAACAGCACGGCGCCGGCCAGGTCCACGACCTCCAGCGGGACGGGGAGCCGGTCGAGGCCCGGGCCCCCGGAGGACAGGTCGTCGGCGATCGCCACCACCCGCCCGCCGTCGACCAGGACGTCGCGGGTCCGACCGCCCAGCCGGGCCGACCGCAGCAGCAGCGCGGTCATCGGCCGGCCCCGCCGGCGTGCCCGGCGCGGACCTGGGCGGCCCGCTGCGCCCGGAAGACCTCGGCCGGCCAGGCCGAGATGCCACCGAGCCGCACCGCGGCGGCGGTGCCGTCCTCGGCCCAGGTGTACTCGACCGTCTCCCCAGCCGCCCCGAACCCGGCGACCGCCTCCTGGCGCAGGGTGTCCGGGCCCTCGACCGTGAGCTCCAGGTGCTCCTCGGCCGGCTCGGGGGCGCTGGGGTGCAGCAGCACCAGCCGGCCGCCCAGCAGCGCGACGTCCGTGGCTCCCCACAGGTTCACGAAGCGGCCGGTGTAGCGGTCCAGCTCCGCCGCCGGTGGCTGCGGCTCCCCGGCGGGGGCGGCCAGCGCCAGGTCGAGGAGGCCGAACAGGCCCCGGGCCAGCACGTCGGCCGGCCCGTCCACGGCGTTGGTCAGCACGGTGACGACGACCTGGGCCTCCGGGTCGATCCAGGTGCGGGTGATGTGGCCCGGGAAGCCGCCGCTGTGCCCGACCAGCCGGCGCTCGCCGACGGTCCGCAGGTCCAGCCCCAGCCCGTAGTGCCGGGGCGGGGCGCCGTGCGCGCGGATCTCGGACTCCGGCCGGCGCATGAGCCGCTTGGTGTCCTCCCGCAGCAGCCGGGTGTCGCCGGTGGTCAGGGCGGCGCCGAAGGCGGTGAGGTCGCGGGCGGTCGACCAGAAGCCGGTCGCGGCGGCCATCGCCCGGGTGTCCACGGCCGGGATGGTCAGCCGGCTGTCCTCGCCGTCCAGCAGGCCGGTGTGCCCGGTGGCGTGCTCGCCGGCCCGGGCCGGGTCCCACTCCGGGCCGGTGTCGGCCAGGCCCAGGGGGTCGATCACCGCGCGCTGCACGTGCTCGGCGTAGGAGGTGCCGGTCACCGCCTCGATCGCCGACCCGAGCAGCGAGTAGCCGATGTTGGAGTACTTGAAGTGCTCGTTGCGCCCGAACACCGCGCCCTCCTCGACCGCGATGCGCAGCAGCAGGTCCGCGTCCGGGAAGGGCCGGCCCAGCTGCCAGTGGTCGTTGTCCCGGCCGTCCCGGACGACGCCGCCCTGGTGACCGAGCAGCTCCCGCACGGTGACCGCGGCCAGCGCCGACCCCTCGAGCGCCGGCACCCACTGCCCGATCGGGTCGTCGAGCCGCATCCGCCCGGCCTCGACCAGCTGCAGCACCGCGGTCGCGGTGAAGGTCTTGGAGTGCGAGGCGATCCGGAACAGGTGGCCGGGGGTCAGCGGCGCGCCGCTGTCCAGGTCGGCCGCCCCGAGCGCGGTGTCCAGCACCAGCTCGCCACCGACCCGGACGGCGGCCTGCACGCCCGGCACCCGCAGCCGGCGACGCTGGTGCTCCAGCCACGACTCCAGGTGGCCCGCCGCGGCGGCGGCGACCTCGGCGGTGCGGTCGGGGGTGGTGCTCATCGCGGGCTGGCTCCTCGGGGCCGGAGGACTGTGGTGGGGGCAGCAGATCACCTCCTCCGGCGACCGGCGCAGCGGCCCCCCGCCCGGGCCGTGCACCCACCCAGGACCCGGTGTGCTGAGCTTGGCCGGTGCAGCGGTGGTCGGTCGTCGTCCCGGCCAAGCGGCTCGCCGCGGCCAAGACCCGGCTGGCGCCGATGACCGCCGGCACCCCGGCCGTGCACGCGGAGCTGGTGCTGGCCCTGCTGGGCGACACCGTGGCGGCGGCGTTGGCCAGCCCCGCCGTCGGCCTGGTGCTCGTGGTCACCGACGACCGGCAGGCCGCCGCCGTGGTCACCGACCTGGGCGCCCGTGCGGTCGCGGACCGACCCGGCCGCGGCCTCAACGCCGCCCTGGAGCACGGCGCCCGCGTCGCCCGGGCCGCCGGCGCCGGCCCGCTGGCCGCCCTGCACTCCGACCTGCCCGCCCTGCGGACCGACGAGCTGTCCGGCGCGCTCACCGCGGCAGCCGGCCGGCCGCGCAGCTTCGTCGCCGACACCGCGGGCACCGGGACGACGCTGCTGGCCGTGTCCACCGGGGAGCTCGACCCGCGCTTCGGCCCCGGGTCCGCCGCCGCCCACACCGGGAGCGGGGCGGTCGCCCTGACCGGGGACTGGCCCGGGCTCCGCCAGGACGTCGACACCCCCGCCGACCTGGCGGCCGCCCGCCACCTCGGGGTCGGGCCCCGGACGACGGGGTTCCTCTCCTCCACCGCCAGGTGAGGCAGGATCGACCCGTGCCCGCTGCCTCTCCACCGCTGCCCGCCGACCGCTTCCTCAATCGCGAGCTCTCGTGGCTGGACTTCAACTCCCGGGTCCTCGAGCTGGCCGAGGACGACGCGCTGCCGCTGCTGGAGCGGGTCAAGTTCCTGTCGATCTTCGCCAGCAACCTGGACGAGTTCTACATGGTCCGCATCGCCGGGATGAAGCGGCGGCAGAGCACCGGGCTGACCGTGCGCTCCCCCGACGGCCTGACCGTCCGGGAGCAGCTGGCCCGGGTCACCGAGCGCACCCAGGACCTGGTGCACCGGCACGCCAGCGTCTTCGACAAGGACGTCGCCCCGCGGCTGGCCGAGCAGGGCATCCGGATCATCCACTGGTCGGACCTGGCCGAGGCCGACGCGATGCGGCTGCGGGAGTACTTCCGGGACCAGGTCTTCCCCGTGCTCACACCCCTGGCGGTCGACCCGGCGCACCCCTTCCCCTACATCAGCGGGCTCTCGCTGAACCTCGCCGTCTCGGTGCGCGACCCGGACACCGGCGCCCCCCGCTTCGCCCGGATCAAGGTGCCCAACAACGTGCCGCGCTTCATCCCGATCGGGGCGAGCACGCACAGCACGGACGCCGAGGCGGTGTTCCTCCCGCTGGAGGACCTGATCGCGGCCCACCTCACCGCGCTGTTCCCCGGCCTGGACGTCATCGACCACCACCTGTTCCGGGTCACCCGCAACGCCGACCTGGAGGTCGAGGAGGACCGCGACGAGGACCTGCTGCAGGCCCTCGAGCGGGAGCTGGCCCGGCGCCGGTTCGGCCCGGCCGTGCGGCTGGAGGTCACCGAGACGATGGACCCGCAGATCCTCGACGTCCTGGTGCACGAGCTGGAGATCAGCCCGGCCGACGTCGTCTCGGTGCCCGGGCTGCTCGACCTCGGGTCGCTGATGGCGCTCTACGACCTGGACCGGCCGGAGCTGAAGGACGAGCCGTTCGTGCCGGCCACCCACCCCCGGCTCAGCGAGGGCGAGACCCCCAAGAGCGTGTTCGCCACGCTGCGGGAGGGCGACGTGCTGCTGCACCACCCCTACGACTCCTTCGCCACCAGCGTGCAGCGCTTCATCGAGCAGGCCGCCGCCGACCCGGACGTGCTGGCGATCAAGCAGACCCTCTACCGCACGTCCGGTGACTCCCCGATCGTCCAGGCGCTGATCGAGGCGGCCCAGGCCGGCAAGCAGGTCGTCGTCCTGGTGGAGATCAAGGCCCGCTTCGACGAGGAGGCCAACATCAGCTGGGCCCGCTCGCTGGAGCGCGCCGGCTGCCACGTCGTCTACGGGCTCGTCGGCCTGAAGACCCACTGCAAGACCGCGCTGGTCGTCCGGATGGAGCACGGGGTGATCCGCCGGTACTGCCACATCGGCACCGGCAACTACAACCCCAAGACCGCCCGCATCTACGAGGACCTCGGCGTCCTCACCGCGGACCCCCGGGTGGGCGCGGACCTCACCGACCTGTTCAACACCCTCACCGGCTACTCCCGGCAGACCACCTACCGCTCACTGATGGTGGCCCCGCACGGGATCCGCACCGGCCTGGTCGAGAAGATCCGCCGCGAGGCCCGGCACGCCGCCGAGGGCAAGGCCGCAGGCATCCGGATCAAGGTGAACTCGCTGGTCGACGAGCAGATCATCGACGCCCTGTACGAGGCGTCGCTGGCCGGCGTCCCGGTGGAGCTGGTCATCCGCGGCATCTGCGCGCTCCGGCCGGGCGTCCCCGGGCTGAGCGAGAACATCCGGGTCCGCTCGATCGTCGGCCGGTTCCTGGAGCACTCCCGGGTCGTCAACTTCCTCAACGACGGTTCCCCGGAGTGGTGGCTGGGCAGCTCGGACCTCATGCACCGCAACCTGGACCGGCGGGTCGAGGTGCTGCTCCGGGTCAACGACCCGGTGGCTGCCCGCCAGCTGAAGCGGGTGTTCGACGAGGCGATGGCCCCCGACGTCCGCAGCTGGCAGCTGGCCGGCGACGCGAGCTGGACCCGCACCGGCGAGCGGGACAACCAGAAGGAGCTGCTGGCGATGCGGGGTGAGAACGCTGGCTGACGACGACCGGTTGATCCCTGCCGCCGGCGGCGTGGTGTGGCGCACCGGGGACGGTGGCGCGGTCGAGACCGCAGTGGTGCACCGGCCCAAGTACGACGACTGGTCCCTGCCCAAGGGCAAGCTGGACGCCGGTGAGCACCCGCTGGTCGCCGCCGTCCGGGAGGTCGGCGAGGAGACGGCCCTGGAGGTGGCGGTCGGCCGGCGGAGCGTGCAGACCCGCTACGCCCACCGGCTGGGCCCCAAACGGGTCGACTACTGGGTCATGGAGGCCGTCGGCGGGGCGTTCGCCCCCAACGACGAGGTCGACGAGCTGCGCTGGCTGCCGGTGCCCGAGGCCGTCGAGCTGGTCACCCACAGCCACGACCGGGCGGTGCTCGAGGACCTCGCCCGCACCGACGTGCCCCGGACACCCCGAGTGCTGCTGGTGCGGCACGCCTCGGCCGGCGACCGGTCGGACTGGGACGGCCCGGACGACCAGCGCCCGCTGGACCGGCGGGGCCGCGCGCAGGCCGCGACGCTGGCCGCCGTCCTGCCGGTCTTCGGGCCGGCCCGGCTGCTGTCCGCCCCGCCGGTGCGCTGCGAGCAGACCCTCGACCCGCTGGCCCGCGAGCTGGGGATGACCGTCGGCGCGGTGCCCGAGCTGGGCGAGGAGGGGTTCGACGCCGATCCGCAGGCCGGCGTCGAGCTGGTCACGGGGCTGCTGGCCGACGCCGACGCCGTCGGCCCGGTGGTCCTCTGCAGCCAGGGCGGCGCCATCCCCGCGGTGCTGCTCGCCCTGGGGGTGCGGTGGCACGGCACCGCCGGGGCGCTGTGGCCGCCGTCGGCCAAGGGCAGCGTGTGGGCGCTGGGCGGCCGGCCCGGTGCTCTCTTCGCCGACTACTACCGCGACTTCAGCACCGACCCTGCGGCCCCGGCCGGCACGCTGACGCCGAGCACCGCCGGCCGGAGCTGAGGCCGGCCCCTCCCCGAGCAGGCGAGGGCGCCTTCCTCAGGCGGGGAGCGCCGGCAGGGAGCGGGGCAGCCAGGACGGGCGCTGGGCCTCGAACGCGGTGATGTCGTCGAGGTGCCGCTCGGTGAGGCCGACGTCGTCGAGCCCCTCCAGCAGCCGCCACCGGGTGTAGTCGTCGGTCTCGAACGGCACCGTGACCGAGCCGTAGGTGACCTGCTTCGCGCGCAGGTCCACGGTCACCGGGGTGGCCGGGTCCGCCTCGATCGCAGCCCACAGCGCCTCGACGTCCGGCTCGCCCATCAGCACGGTGAGCAGCCCCGACTTGGTCGAGTTGTTCTTGAAGATGTCGGCGAAACGGGAGCTGATCACCACCCGGAAGCCACCGTCCAGCAGCGCCCAGACCGCGTGCTCCCGCGAGGAGCCGGTGCCGAAGTCCGGCCCGGCGACCAGGATCGAGGCGTCGGCGTACTGCGGCTGGTTGAGCACGAAGTCCGGCTCGTTGGTGCGCCAGGCGACGAACAGCCCGTCCTCGAAACCCGTGCGGGTGATCCGCTTGAGGTACTCGGCCGGGATGATCTGGTCGGTGTCGACGTTGCTGCGGCGCAGCGGGGCGGCGGTGCCGGTGTGCGTGGTGAAGGCGTCCATGTCGGTCAGACTCCAGCGGGGATCGAGGCGTCGGGCAGGTCGGCGGGGGCGGTGAGCCGGCCGGTGAGCGCGGTCGCCGCGGCGACGGCCGGGGAGACCAGGTGGGTGCGCCCGCCCTTGCCCTGCCGGCCCTGGAAGTTGCGGTTGCTGGTGGACGCCGAGCGCTCGCCCGGCTTCAGCTGGTCGGGGTTCATGCCCAGGCACATCGAGCAGCCAGCCCCCCGCCACTCCGCGCCGGCATCGAGGAAGACCTGGTCCAGCCCCTCGGCCTCGGCCTGCAGCTTGACCTGCACCGAGCCGGGGACGACGAGCATCCGGGTGCTGGCGTCCACGTGCTTGCCCTTGAGCAGGGCGGCGGCGACCCGGAGGTCCTCGATCCGGCCGTTGGTGCACGACCCGAGGAAGACGGTGTCGACGTCGATCTCGCGCAGCGGGGTGCCGGCGGTCAGCCCCATGTAGGCCAGCGCCGACTCGGCGGCCCGGCGCTCGTTCTCGTCGGCGATCGTGGCCGGGTCGGGCACCGTGGCGTCGATCGGCAGCCCCTGGCCCGGGTTCGTGCCCCAGGTGACGTAGGGGGTCAGCGAGGCGGCGTCGATGTGCACCTCGTGGTCGAAGACGGCGTCGTCGTCGGTGGTGAGCGTCGACCAGTGCGCGACCGCGGCGTCCCAGTCGGCGCCCTGCGGGGCGTGCGGGCGGCCGGCCAGGAAGTCGAACGTCGTCT
This sequence comes from Modestobacter sp. VKM Ac-2983, assembly GCF_026967885.1. NCBI lineage: Bacteria > Bacillati > Actinomycetota > Actinomycetes > Geodermatophilales > Geodermatophilaceae > Modestobacter > Modestobacter sp. VKM Ac-2983. The sequence goes on along the minus strand of NZ_JAPVBK010000003.1, from coordinate 986,734 downwards.
GGTCGGGGGCGATGAGCCCGGCGCGGGCGCCGGCCTCGATCGACATGTTGCAGATCGTCATCCGGGCCTCCATGGACAGCCCCCGGATCGCGCTGCCCCGGTACTCGATGACGTGCCCCTGGCCGCCGCCGGTGCCGATCTGGGCGATGACGGCGAGGATGACGTCCTTGGCCGAGACGCCCGGGGGCAGCTCCCCGTCGACGGTGACCGCCATCTGCTTGGCCGGCAGCTGCGGCAGCGTCTGGGTGGCCAGCACGTGCTCGACCTCGCTGGTGCCGATGCCGAAGGCCAGCGCGCCGAAGGCGCCGTGGGTGGAGGTGTGACTGTCGCCGCAGACGATGGTCATGCCCGGCTGGGTGAGCCCCAGCTGCGGGCCGATGACGTGCACGATGCCCTGGTCGCGGTCGCCCATCGGGGCCAGCCGGATGCCGAACTCGGCGGCGTTGCGCCGCAGCGCGTCCACCTGGGCCCGGCTGATCGGGTCCGCGATCGGCGACAGGATGTCCAGGGTCGGGACGTTGTGGTCCTCGGTGGCCATGGTGAGGTCCGGCCGGCGCACGGTGCGCCCGGCGGCCCGCAGCCCGTCGAAGGCCTGCGGGCTGGTCACCTCGTGCACGAGGTGGAGGTCGATGTAGAGCAGGTCGGGCTCTCCCGCCGTCCGCCGGACGACGTGCTGCTCGTACACCTTCTGCGCCAGGGTCCTGCCCACGGGGTCCTCCTCGTTGCCATCTCACATGTTGGGATGCGAGTATTGCTGCGTGGGACAGCCTAACCCCGTCGCGGTCCTGGACAAAGCCGTGGCCATCCTCCGCGCCGTCTCGGCCGAGCCGGCCAGCCTCGCCGAGCTGGTCGCGCGCACCGACCTGCCACGGGCGACCGCACACCGACTGGCCACGGCCCTGGAGGCGCACCGGCTGCTGCGGCGCACCGACACGGGTACCTGGGCCCCCGGCCCGGCGCTGGCCGAGCTCGGGCGGGGTGGCGTCGACCTCGGCGACCTGGCCGGCCGCCACCTGGCGGTGCTGCGGGATGCCACCGGCGAGAGCGCCCAGTTCTACGTGCGCGACGGCGGCAGCCGGGTGTGCATCGCCGTCGCCGAGCGCGCCAGCGGGCTCCGCGACACGGTGCCGCTGGGGGCGCGGCTCCCCCTGACCGCCGGGTCGGCCGCGCACGTGCTGCTGGCCTTCTCCCCCGCCGAGGAGGTCACCGCCCTGCTGCCGGCGGCCAGCTTCACCGCCCGCACCCTGCTCGACGTCCGCCGGCGCGGGTGGGCGCACAGCGTCGCCGAGCGCGAGGCCGGGGTCGCCTCGCTGTCCGCGCCGGTGCGGGACGGCGCCGGCGGGGTGCTGGGTGCCGTGTCGATCTCCGGGCCGATCGAACGACTGGGCCGCCGCCCCAGCCCCGAGGTGGTCAGCGCCGTCCTGGACGCCGCCGTGGCGGTCTCCCGCGCCGCTCGCTGAGACGCTTGCTCGTTCCTACGTAGTTACGTAGGCTTCGACGCGTGGACGACGCGCGACTGACCCGGATCGAGGAGCGGCTGGCGGCGCTGGAGGCGCGGCCGTGCACCGCACCGACCGACGCGCCGGCCGGCCTGCCGACGCCGGAGCGGTTCTGGCTGCTGCAGGCGCTGGCCGCCGAGGCGGCCGAGCTGCCCGGTGGCGCGGTCGCCTACGGCGGCCAGGTGCGGCTGCCCGGCGGCGAGGAGTACGCCTGGCAGCGGACGCACGGGGCCGAGGAGCTGCGCACCGCCGGGGCGGACGACGACGCCCTCGCCGCCGCCCTGTCGGCGCTCGCCCACCCGGTCCGGCTCCGGCTGCTCCGGGAGGTGCTCGGTGGGCACACCACCACCGCCGCGCTGGCGGCGCTCCCTGGGCTGGGCACCACCGGTCAGCTGCACCACCACCTGCGCCAGCTGACCGCCGCCGGCTGGCTGCGCACGGGCGGCCGGGGCAGCTACGGCGTGCCTGCGGATCGGGTCGTCCCGCTGCACGTCGTCCTGGCGGCGGTGACCCCGTGACCGGCGCGACCGCCCGACGGCTGGCGGCCCGGTCCCGCCCGCCGCTGCCCGCGCTCGGCGTGCTGCTGATCCTGGCCGACCTCGCCGGCCTCCTGGCCTGGAGTGCACTGGCCGGCGTCGTCGTCCTGGTCGGGTCCGGCCTGCTCGACCGGGTGGCGCCGCCCGCGGCCCCGGTCCGGGTGGTCGAGCCGCCGGTGCGCGGCCCCTGGCGGGCGCTGAACTCCCCTGCCACGAAGGTCCCCTCGCACGGGGTCAACAGCCTCGGCCAGACCTACGCCGTCGACCTGGTGCTGGACCCGCCCGGCGGCGGCCGCCCGGAGCTCGGGTCCGGTGGGCAGTGGCGCCGACCCGAGGAGTACCCGGCGTTCGGGCAGCCGGTGTCGAGCCCGGTCGCGGGCGTGGTGGTGCGCGTGCACCAGGGGCGGCGCGACCACCGCGCCCGCAGCGGCTGGCTGTCGCTCCTGTACCTGCTGGTCGTCGAGGGCTTCGTCCGGCAGGTCGGCGGCACCCGATGGCTGGCCGGCAACCACGTCGTCGTCCGCGCCGACGACGGCGCGCACGCGGCGCTGGTCCACCTGCGGCGCGGCTCGGTCCGGGTGCGCCCCGGCGACCGGGTCACCGCCGGCCAACAACTCGCCGAGTGCGGCAACTCGGGGAACAGCAGCGAACCGCACCTGCACGTCCAGCTCTGCGACTCCGCGGGGCTGGCCGGGGCCGCCGGCCTGCCGATGGCCTTCCGGGCCGGGATCGCCGACGGGCGTGACGGCGTGCCGGCCGACGGGGAGCTGCTGTCCGCCTGAGGGGACAGGACACCCGGAGACGACGAGAGCCCCCGACCCAGGTGGGTCGGGGGCTCTGCCAGGTGTAGCCCCGAAGGGATTCGAACCCTCGCTACCGCCGTGAGAGGGCGGCGTCCTGGGCCGCTAGACGACGGGGCCAGGTGCTTCGGCAGCGATTCTGCCAGACGGTCCAGCCGCCTTCGCGTGACCCCTCCGGACGGCGCGGCCGGGCGCGGGACCCTCGCCCGGAGGGTCCACACAGACGACGAGAGCCCCCGACCCGGGTGGGTCGGGGGCTCTGCCAGGTGTAGCCCCGAAGGGATTCGAACCCTCGCTACCGCCGTGAGAGGGCGGCGTCCTGGGCCGCTAGACGACGGGGCCAGGTGCTGATGTGGTGCGGTCGTACTGAAGAGCTGTGCTCCTCGCTGGGGTACCAGGACTCGAACCTAGACTAACGGAACCAGAAACCGTCGGGCTGCCAATTACCCCATACCCCAATGGCCGTTCAGCACCTTGCGGCGCCGGGAAGAGACGATACCCGATCCGGACGGAGGGGGCGCAGGCACCCCCTCCCTCGGCGGGTCAGCCCCCCTTCGGCCGACCCCACCCGCCCGTCGGCGGGCCCGCCGCCCAGGGCCTCGGTGCCGGCGGGTCGCCCCACGGCGACGGAGCCGACCCAGCCCACGGCGGCGGAGCCGACGACGCAGCCCACGGCGGCGGAGCGGGCGGCCCGCCCCACCGCGGCTGAGCTGGTCCTGCCGTGGCCGACGCCGTCAGCTGCAGCGCGGGGCTGAGCAGCTCCGGGCGCAGCCGCCGGCTGGCGACGGCCACCCAGACGACGAAGGCGACCATGCCCGTCATCCCGAGCAGGGTCGTCGCCAGGCTCAGCGCGCCGCCGGGGTCGGCCGTGGCGAGCTCCTCCCCCAGGGCCCCGGCCATGATGAAGATCACCACGTTGTTGACCGCGTGCAGTGCGATGGCTGCCTCCAGCCCGCCGGTCAGCCAGACCGCTGCCGACAGCACCAGGCCGATGACGAACCGGTAGAGGAAGGACTCGACGTCCGGTGGCGCGTGCGCTGCGGAGAACAGCGCCGCCGTCAGCACCCCCGCGACCACCGCACCGGCCTGCGGACGGCCGACCCAGCCGGCGATCGCCTGGCTCAGGTACCCGCGGAAGAAGTACTCCTCGGCCGCGCACTGCAGCGGCGTCGTCAGCAGGACGACCAGGAGGAGCCAGCCGAAGGAGGAGGTCGGCCCCGTGATCGACAGGTCGGTGGCCGCGATGGTGAGCAGCAGGCCGACGGCGACCGCGAGCCCGAGGGTCGCCAGGGCACGCCAGGTCCAGGGCAGCAGCATCTGCCAGCGCAGCCGGCCCAGCACCGAGGACGACCAGCCGATCCGCAGCCCGTGCGGCACCAGCCAGCACACCCACACGATCGGGATGGCCACGATCAGCGAGGCGTTGGTGACCAGCAGCACCCTGATGTCCGTGAGGTCCTGCATGGCGAGGTCCGGCACCACCCCGGTCAGCAGGACGACCAGCACCAGCACCACGGCCGCCACCCCGTAGAGCACGGTGAACAGCAGCAGGCCCAGCACCGGCCGCCACCACGCCCAGTCCCGCGTCCGCATCAGCAGGAAGTAGGGCTGGGGGACGTCGTGCGGGGGCGCCCCGGGCGGGGCGGTCGGCCGGGGCGGTCCCGACGGCGGCTGCGCAGGAGGCGGGTAGGAACGCTGCGCCGGAGGCGGGTGGGGGTGCTGCGCCGGGGGCGGGTAGGGCGGCACCCCGGGTGGGGTCCACCCGGGGGCGGCCGGCCAGCCGGCGGGGCCGCCCGGCGGAGGGCCGAGGGGCACCCGGGGCGGGGCGCCGTACCGGCCGGTCGGCGGCGGGCCGGTGTAGGGCGGCTCGGCCTGGCCCTCGGCGCCCCAGCCCCCGCCGGTCATCCGGTCGCTGTCCCGCGGGCTGCGGCGAGCCGGGCGAGGGTGCGCTCGCGGCCCAGCAGCTCCATCGACTCGTACAGCGGCGGGGAGACCGTGCGGCCGCTGACGGCCACCCGTACCGGACCGAACGCCTGCCGCGGTTTGCGGCCGAGGCCCTCGACGAGGGCCTCCTTGAGCGCCGTCTCGATCGCGGCGGTCGTCCACTCCGGGAGCGCCTGCAGCGCCGCGGTCGCGGCGTCCAGCACCTCACCGGCACCGGCGGCCAGCTGCTTCTCCGCGGCCGCGGGCTCGATCTCGACGTCTTCGGTGAACAGGAAGCCGAGCAGCCCGACGGCGTCAGAGAGCACGATCATCCGCTCCTGGGCCAGCGGGGCGATCGCCTCGAGCGTGGCGGCCTGCTCGGCGGTGGGCGGGTCGGCCACCAGCCCGGCGCCCGCCAGGTACGGCGTCACCGCGGCGAGGAACTCCTCCACCGGCAGCGCCCGCAGGTGGGTGGCGTTGATCGCCTCGGCCTTCTTCAGGTCGAAGCGGGCGGGGTTGGCGCTGACGCTGTCGACGTCGAAGGCCTCTGCCAGCTCTGCCGGCGAGAAGATGTCCCGGTCCTCGGCGATCGACCAGCCGAGCAGGGCCAGGTAGTTGACCAGTCCGGCGGGCAGGAAGCCGCGGTCCCGGTAGACGTCGAAGTTCGACTGCGGGTCCCGCTTGGACAGCTTCTTGTTGCCCTCCCCCATCACCAGGGGCAGGTGCCCGAAGCGCGGGGTGCCGGTGGCCACACCGATGTCGGTGAGCGCCCGGTACAGCGCGATCTGCCGCGGGGTCGAGGGCAGCAGGTCCTCTCCCCGCAGCACGTCGGTGATGCCCATCAGGGCGTCGTCGACCGGGTTCACCAGCGTGTACAGCGGGGTGCCGTTGCCGCGGACGAGCACGAAGTCGGGGACGGCACCGGCGGCGAACCGGACCTCTCCGCGCACGTGGTCGGTCCAGGCGAGGTCCTCGTCCGGCATCCGCAGCCGGAGCACCGGCTCGCGGCCCTCGGCCCGGAACGCGGACTTCTGCGCATCGGTCAGGAACCGGTCGGCGTTGTCGTAGCCGAGCTTGGGGTCCTGACCGGCAGCCCGGCGACGGGCGTCGACCTCCTCGTTGGTGGAGAACGACTCGTACGCGTGCCCGGCGGCGAGCAGCTTCGCTGCCACGTCCTGGTACAGCTCCGACCGCTCGGACTGCCGGTAGGGGCCGTGCGGACCGCCCACCCCCGGGCCCTCGTCCCAGTCCAGTCCGAGCCACCGCAGGCAGTCCAGCAGGTGCCGCTCGGACTCCAGGGTGTTGCGGGCCGGGTCGGTGTCCTCGATCCGGACGACGAACTGGCCACCGGTGTGCCGGGCGTAGGCCCAGTTGTAGAGCGCCGCCCGCATCACGCCCACGTGGACCGTGCCGGTCGGGGACGGGCAGAACCGGGTGCGGACGGGACCGGCCGGGGCGGTCATCGGAGGCCGGCCGTGGAGGTCGGGTCCGCGCCGGCGACCGTGCTGGTCAGCGTGCCCAGGCCCTCGATCGTGCACTCGACGCGCTGCCCCGGCGCGATCGGGCCGACGCCGGCCGGGGTGCCGGTCAGCACCACGTCCCCGGGGAGCAGGGTCATCACCTGCGAGATGTGCGAGATCAGCGTCGGCACGCCGAACAGCAGCTGGCTGGTCCGGCCGGACTGGCGCAGCTCGCCGTCCACGCTGCAGGTGATCTCCAGGTCCGCCGGGTCCTTGCCGAGGCCGGCCAGGTCGGTCTCGATCCACGGGCCGAGCGGGCAGAAGGAGTCGAAGCCCTTCGCCCGGGTCCACTGCCCGTCGTTGCGCTGCATGTCCCGCTCGGTCACGTCGTTGCCGATCGTGTAGCCGAAGACGCTGGACAGCGCCTGCTCCGGGCTGACCTGGCGGGCGCCGCGCGCGCCGATGACGACGGCGAGCTCGACCTCGTGGTGCACGTTCGTGCTGCCGGCCGGGATGCGGATGGCGTCACCCGGGCCGATCACCGTGGTGGAGGGCTTGAGGAAGACCAGCGGCTCCTTCGGCGCGTCCCCGGTCGCCATCTCCTGCACGTGGTCGGCGTAGTTCTTGCCGATGCCGACCACCTTGCTGGGGAGGATCGGCGAGAGCAGCCGGACGTCGGCCGCGGCGTACCGCTGACCGGTGAAGGAGATCTGACCGAACGGGTGGCCTTCGATCTGGGCGACCTGGCCGTCCCCGTCGAGGACCCCGAAGGACATGCCGGCTGGGTGGGCGAAGCGGACGATGCGCACGTCCTCAGGCTAGTCGGGGCTCCCTGTCCGGCCACCGTGCGGCATCCCCAGGTCGCTACCGTGCGTCATGGCCGCCCGGATCACCGCAGTCGCCGTCAACTCCACCGACCCTGCCGCGCTCGCCCAGTGGTGGGCCGAGGTGCTCGGCTACGAGGTGCAGGACACCGACGATGACGGCGTGGTGACGATCGGCCCACCGGGGCAGGAGCCCAAGGGCCCACAGCCCGTGCTGGACTTCGTCCCGGTGCCCGACCCGACGCCGGGCAAGCGCCGGCTGCACCTGGACCTCAACGCCACAGACCGGTCGCAGGCCGAGGAGCTGGACCGGCTGCTCACCCTGGGCGCCACCCCGGTCGACGTGGGCCAGGGCCCGCTCACCGACGACATGACCTGGCACGTGCTGGCCGACCCGGAGGGCAACGAGTTCTGCCTGCTGGCCAGCACGGTCACGCCGCTCGGCGGTCGAACGCTCAGGGGTTGAACGCTCAGGGGTTGAACTCGGCCTCCGGTGCGACGTCGACGTCCAGCAGCAGCGGGGCGTCGAGCTCCCGCAGCCGGGGCAGCACGTCGTCCAACACCTCGAGCAGCTCCTCGTGGCTGCTGATCCGGCGGGCCGGGCAGCCCAGCGCGCTGGCCAGGGCGGAGAGCCGGACCTCCGGGAAGCTCGGCCACGGCGCCTTCCCGGCCCCCTGCCGCTCGACCAGCTTGTCCATGATCGCGTAGCCGCCGTTGGCGAAGACGACGAAGAGGACGCCGACGCCGTAGCGGGCCGCCGTCCACAGCGACTGGACGGCGTACATCGACGAGCCGTCGCCGAGGACCGCGACCACCGGCCGGTCGGGGCGGGCCATCCGGACACCGATGGCCGCCGGCATGCCGAACCCCAGGCCGCCCATCGCCACGCCCAGGTACCCCAGCGGCTGCCGGGACGGGACCATCTCCTCCAGCACCTGGCGGGTGGACGGCGACTCCTCCACCACCACCGTGTCCGGGTCGAGGCGCTGAGCGAGCTGGGCGTAGACGTGCGGGGCCCGCAGCGGCTCCCCCGGCGCCGGCGGCGGCACGGTGACCGGCGTCCGCGGCGGGCCGGGCGGCAGCCCGCGGTCGGTCACCCGCTCGGCGAGTGCGGCGCAGAACACGCCCGGGTCGGTGAGCACGGCCAGGTCGGCGGGGCTCCGGTGGACCTCGGCCGGGTCCTGGCTGACCTGCACGATCCGGGCGCCGGGGTCGACGAACGGCCCGGGCTGGTAGGGGTACTGCCGGAAGGCCGGGCCGCCGACGACCAGCACGAGGTCGTGGCCGGCCAGCACCCCGCGCAGCCGCTCCCGGCCGGCGGGGAGCAGCCCCTGGTACTGCGGGTGGTCCTGGGGGAAGCCGGCCCGGGCGCCGAAGGCCTCCTGCCGCACCGGGGCGGCCAGCCGCTCGGCCAGCTGCACCAGCGCGGCCCGGGTGACGGCGGTGTCCGCCCCGGCACCGACCACCAGCACCGGCGACGTCGCGCCGTCGAGCAGTTCGGCGACCTCGGTGACCGTCGCCTCGTCGACCCCCACCGGGCGCCGCACCACGGTCGCAGCGGCCAGCGGCTCGGCGTCGGACATCGGCTGCGCCCAGTCGTCCATCGGGACGACCACGATCGCCGGGCCGCGCCCGGTGACCGCCTCGTGGTGGGCCCGGGCGATCGACCCGGGCACGTCCTGGGCGCGCACCGGCTGGTCGACCCAGACCGGGTAGTCACCGGCCAGGCCGGCGAGCCTCCCGGCGAGGAAGGGCTCCAGGGCCAGGTGCCGCCGGTCCTGCTGGCCGACCACGACCACCAGCGGCGCCCGGTTGACCCGGGCGGTGGCCAGCGCGCCGACGGCGTTGCCCAGCCCCGCCGTCGTGTGCAGGTTGACCAGGGCCGGTCGGTCGTGGGCGATGGCCCACCCGGTGGCGATCCCCACCACCGACCCCTCGTGAAGCGCGAGCACGAACTCGATGTCGTCGGGCAGCCCGGCGAGGAAGGGCACCTCGGTCGAGCCCGGATTGGCGAACATCGTGGTCAGGCCGAGCCGGCGCAGCACGTCGAAGGTGACGTCCCGGACGGTGGGCGCCGCAGGAGGGGTCGTGGGGTCGGGCACGGTCAGTCGGTCGCGAGCAGCGCGTCGACGTCGGCGGTCTCCTCGGTGATCCCGTACTCCGCCATCAGCTCGGCGACCGTCTCCATCGACTCCACGTTGATCTCCTCGGGGAAGGACGGGAGGGCGATCTGCTCGGCGGTCTCCGGTGTGATGCTGGTGTAGGTGGTGATGATCCGGCGCAGCTCGTCCGGGTTCTCCTGGGCGTACTGCAGCGACTCGGTCATCGCGGCCTGGAAGTCGTCGACCAGGTCAGGGTTCTCCGCCAGCATCTGCTCGGTGGTGAAGTAGGTCGCCACGGTGAGGTCCTCCACCGGCTCGGCGAAGTTGCGCACCACCGCCCGGGCGCCCTGGCCGGTGGCGACGGTGACGAACGGCTCGACCACCCAGGCGGCGTCCACGTTGCCGTTGGCGATCGCGGCCGGCATGTCCGGGAAGGGCAGCTCGACGAAGTTGACCGTCGAGGAGTCACCGCCGGCGTCCTCGACCGCCTTGCGGATCGTGACCTCGCCGATGTTCTTGAAGTTGTTCACCGCCACGGTCTTGCCGGCCAGGTCGGCGGCGGTCTGCACCGGGCTGTCGGCGGGCACGACGACGGCGGAGAAGTCGGTCGCCGGGTCACCGGTCGAGGCGGTCCCGTTGGAGACGATCTGCAGCGGCAGCCCCTGGGTCTGGGCCAGCAGCAGGGAGGTCACGTTGCCGAACGCGAAGTCGAAGTCCCCGGCGACCACGCCGGGCACGGCCGCGGCGCCACCGGACCCGGGCACCAGCTCCAGCTCGATCCCCCGCTCCTCGAAGAAGCCCTGCTCCTGCCCGAGGTAGATGGGCGCGACGTCGATGATCGGGATGATGCCGACGGTCACCTGAGCCAGGCCGCCCTCGGTCTCGGTGGTCGGCTCGTCGGCAGAACCGCCGCAGGCGGTGGCGGTGGTCAGCAGCGCGAGGGCGGTGATCGGGGCGAGCAGGCGACGCATGGGGGCTCCTTTGCCGGACGTGCGAGGTGGAGAGGGGGTGGAGCCTGGACTAGTGACCGGGGTCCGCGGCTACGGTGGGCTGCCCGGCCCGGTGGCTGCCGGTGGCGACCTCGTCGCGCTGGTGCTGGTCGCCCTTGCGGTGCTTGGCCAGCTGGATCTGCTCGTAGACGTGCCCGCGCAGCTCGGCGAACCGCGGCGAGGACCGGGTCTCCAGCTGGGTGCGCTCGTCGGGCAGGTCGATGGTGAGGTCCTCCATGATCACCGTCGGGGAGGAGGACAGCACGAGCACCCGCTGCCCCAGGTAGACCGACTCGTCGATGTCGTGGGTGACGAAGAGGATGGTCACCCCGAGCTTGTGCCAGAGCGAGCGGATCAGGTCCTCGAGGTCGGCCCGGGTCTGGGCGTCGACGGCGGCGAACGGCTCGTCCATCAGCAGGACCTTGGGCTCGTAGGCCACGGCCCGGGCGATCGCCACGCGCTGCTGCATGCCGCCGGACAGCTGCCACGGGTAGGCGCTGTGCACGTCGGCCAGGCCGACGGCCTCCAGCGCGTCGCGCACCAGCTCCCGTCGGCGGGCCTTGTCCAGCTTCTTCTGCTTCAGCGGCAGCTCGACGTTGCCCTCGACGGTCATCCACGGGTACAGGCTGCGGCCGTACTCCTGGAAGACCACCGCCATCGCCTCCGGCGGTCCGTCGACGCGGGCGCCGGCGAGGGTGACCGTGCCGGCGGTGGGCTCCAGCAGCCCGGCGATGCACTTGAGCAACGTGGTCTTGCCCGCACCGGAGGGGCCCACGATGCAGACCAGCTCGCCGTCACCGACGGAGAAGGTCAGGTCGCGGACGGCCTCCACGGTCCGGCCGGAGCCGGTGTAGGTCTTCTGCACGCCGGCGACGTCGAGCAGCGGCTGGGTCATCAGTTCTCTCCTCGCTGAGATCGGCGCAGGCCGTGGTACCAGCGCAGGCTGCGCCGTTCGAAGAACTGGAACAGCAGGGACAGGACGAACCCGAGCAGGCCGAGCAGCAGGATGCCGCTCCACATCTCCGGGATGGCGAAGCTGCGCTGGAACTGGATGACGCTGAACCCCAGCCCGTTGGTGGAGGCGAACATCTCGCTGATGACCATGAGGATGATCGAGATCGAGAGCGCCTGGCGCATGCCGGCGACGATCTGCGGGCTGGCCGCCGGCAGCACCAGGTGGCGGAGCCGGGCCAGGCCGGTGACGCCGTAGGACCGCGAGGTGTCGGACAGGACGTCGTCGACCGCGCGCACGCCCTCCACGGTGTTGAGCAGCACCGGCCAGACCGCACCGGAGACGATCACGATGACCTTGGCGGTGTCCCCGATCCCGGCGAACAGGAACAGGATCGGGATCAGCGCCGGCGGTGGGATGGCCCGGAAGAACTCCAGCACCGGCTCGGTGACCCGCCGCAAGGTGCGGTTGGCCCCCAGCAGCACCCCCAGCCCGACCCCGACGACGACCGCCCCGGTGTAGCCGATCGCCAGCCGGGTGACGCTGGGCAGCACGTCGGCGCGCAGGCGCTCGGAGAACCAGACGTCACCGAACGTGGTGAGGATGGTCTGCAGCGGCGGCGCGTAGTAGTTCGTGCTGTCCGCCGACCACACCCACCAGAGCGTGATCAGGATGACGGGCAGGGTGAGCGCGAAGCCCAGCGTCCTGCCCCAGCGCAGTACCGGGTTCACGTCAGCCCCCCACGTCCGCGCGCACCGACGAGTGCCACGCCAGCGTCCGGCGCTCCAGCGCGCGGGCGGCCAGGTTGACCACCACGCCGAGCAGACCGGTGAAGATGACCAGGCCGTACACCAGCGGGACGGCGTTGGACGACTGGGCCAGCGCGATCTCGGCGCCGAGCCCGGTGCCGATGCCCACCAGGCCGGCGGTCACGGCCAGGATCAGGGCGACCGCCGCACCCAGCCGCACGCCGGTCATCACGTAGGGCAGCGCGGTCGGCCAGATCAGGTACCGCACCCGGGCCCAGCGGCCCAGGTGGTAGGACCGCGCCGTCTCCCGGGCCACCGGGTCGACGTCCTGCACCCCGTAGACGACCTGGATCAGGATCTGCCAGAACGAGGCGTACACCACCAGCAGCAGCGTCGACTGCAGGCCCAGGCCCAGGAGCAGCACCGCCAGCGGGATCAGCGCCACCGACGGCACCGGCCGCAGGAACTCGATCGTCGAGGCGGTGAACCGGCGCAGCAGCTCGACGCTGCCGATCAGCAGCCCCAGCCCGATGCCGGCCACCAGTGCGATCCCCAGCCCGATCCCCCACGCCTGGACCGTCTCCGCGGTCGCGGCCCAGAAGCGGTCGGTGCCGGCCGCCTCCACCAGCGCTCCCACCATCTCGCTGAACGGCGGGAAGTAGTCCGCCGACACGATGCCGGTGCGGGGCAGCAGCTCGAGCAGCGCGGCGAACGCGACCAGCCCGCCCAGGCCGAGGACCGCGGACGGGAGCTCGGGACGGCGCCGGCGGACCGGCTCGGCACCCGCGCGGGCGGGGCGCACCTCCGTCGTGCTCATGGCGTTGCCCGGGTGAGCAGGTGCATCAGGTCCCTGTCCTCCACGGTGAGGGCGAGTGGTCGAACCTGTCCGCCGAAGGGTGGCAGTCCACGCGGATCCCGCTACGGTGTGCGGCATCCGAACGTGCGTTCACGACGAGAACGTAGGTCGTGAGGCCAGTCACGTCAACGCTCGTGCTGGAACCGTGATCGGGCGCCGAGGCAGCCGCCCGGGAGGAGTTCGATGGACGCGATGGCACCCGCCGGCGACGAGGGCGGCAGCGAGCGACCGGAGGCCTTCGTCCAGTCCCTGGCGCGCGGACTCGCCGTCATCCGGGCGTTCGACGCCGAGCACACCCAGCTGACCCTCAGCGAGGTCGCCCGGGAGACCGGGCTCACCCGGGCGGCTGCCCGCCGGTTCCTGCTCACCCTGGTCGAGCTGGGGTACGTCCGCTCCGCCGGCCGACTGTTCGAGCTGCGTCCGCGGGTGCTGGAGCTGGGCTACGCCTACCTGTCCGGGCTGTCCCTGCCCGAGGTCGCCCGCCCGCACATGGAGCAGCTGGCCGCCGAGGTGCACGAGTCGTGCTCGCTGTCGGTGCTGGACGGCGACGAGATCGTCTACGTCGCCCGGGTGCCGACCAAGCGGATCATGACCGTCGCCATCAACGTGGGCACCCGGTTCCCGGCTCACGCGACGTCGATGGGCCGGGTTCTGCTGGCCGCCCAGCCGGAGGCCGACCGCCAGCGCTACCTGCAGACCGCACAGCTGACCGCGCTGACCCGGTTCACCGTCACCGACCCCGACCGGCTGCGCCGAGCGCTGGCCGAGGCCCGTGACCAGGGCTGGGCGCTGGTGGACCAGGAGCTCGAGGAGGGGCTGCGCTCGATCGCGGTGCCGGTGCGGGACGGCGACGGCGCCGTGCTCGCGGCGATGAACATCTCCGCCTCCGCGCGGCACAGCACCCCGGACGCGGTCCGCGACGACCTGTTGCCCGCGCTGCAGGCCGCCGCCCGGGAGATCGAGCTGGACCTGCGCCGCAGCCCCGGCTGACCGCTTCCCTCAGCGGCGCCGCACCGCGTAGGTGAAGGCGTCGACCAGGGCGTGCCAGGAGGCCTCGACGATGTTGTCGTGCACCCCGACGGTGGTCCACTCCCCCACCCCGTCGGTGCTGTCGACGAGCACCCGGGTGGTGGCGCTCGTGCCGCCGTTCCAGCCCAGGATGCGCACCTTGTAGTCGGCCAGCGAGACGTCGGCGAGGTGCGGGTACCGGCTGACCAGGGCCTGCCGCAGCGCGTTGTCCAGCGCGTTGACCGGGCCGTTGCCCTCGCCGGTGCTGATCACCCGCTCCGTCGTCCCGTCCTCCTTCGGAACGTGCACCTTGACGGTGGCCTCGCTGACGACCACCCCGTTCCCCCAGTGCTCGACGGAGGTCCGGTAGCTCTCCAGCTCGAACAGCGGCGCCGGGGCCCCGGGCAGCTCGGCGCGCAGCAGCAGCTCGAAGGAGGCGTCGGCGGCCTCGAAGGACCACCCGTCGGCCTCCAGCACCTTGACCTGGTCGACCACCCGGCCGATGGCGTCGGCCTGGCCGGCCAGGTCCACCCCCAGCTCGCGCCCCTTGAGCTCGATCGAGGCCCGCCCGGCCATCTCGGTGACCAGGATGCGCATGTCGTTGCCGACGACGGCCGGGTCCAGGTGGTTGTACAGCTCCGGGCGGACCTTGATGGCGCTGGCGTGCAGGCCGGCCTTGTGCGCGAACGCCGAGGCGCCGACGAACGGCTGGTGGTCGTCCGGGGCGATGTTGGCCAGCTCCGCGATGGCGTGGCTGACCCGCTTCAGCTCGGGCAGGCACTCGGCCGGCACCACCGGCAGCCCCATCTTGGTGACCAGGTTGCCGATGAGGGCGAACGTGTCGGCGTTGCCGGCCCGCTCGCCGTAGCCGTTGGCGGTGCCCTGGACGTGGGTCACGCCGGCCTCGACGGCGGCCAGGCTGTTGGCGACCGCGCACCCGGTGTCGTCCTGGCAGTGGATGCCGAGCTTCCCGGTGGTCCGCGCACGGACGTCGGCGACCACCCGGCCCACGCCCATCGGCAGCATCCCGCCGTTGGTGTCGCACAGCACGCCCACCTCGGCGCCGGCGGCGAAGGCGGCCTGCAGCACGGCGACGCCGTGGTCCGGGTCGGCGGCGTAGCCGTCGAAGAAGTGCTCGCAGTCGACGAACACCCGCCGTCCGTGCGTGACCAGGAAGGCGACGGTGTCCGCGACCATCGCCAGGTTCTCCTCGGGCGTGGTGCGCAGCGCCTCGCGCACGTGCCGCACGTCGGACTTGGCCACCAGGCACACCACCGGGGTCTGCGCGTCCAGCAGCGCGCGTACCTGGGGGTCGTCCTCGACCCGGACGCCGACCTTGCGGGTGGCGCCGAAGGCCACCAGCTGCGCGTGCCGGAGGTCCAGCTCGGTGCGGGCACGGGCGAAGAACTCGGTGTCCTTGGGCAGCGCGCCCGGCCAGCCGCCCTCGATGAAGCCGACCCCGATCTCGTCGAGCAGCCGCGCGACGGCGAGCTTGTCCGCGACGGACCAGCTCACGCCCTCGCGCTGGGCGCCGTCGCGCAGGGTCGTGTCGAAGACGTGGAAGTCGGTCGGGTCGAGGTCGAGCTCGGTGGCGGGGTGCGTGGCCACGGTGTCTCCCGGGTCGGTTCGGTACTGGGCCCAGACACGAAAAAACCTCCCGGGGTACGGGAGGTTGCGCGCAGTCCGGGGAGGTGACTGCGCGCTAGCTGATGATGATCGTGCGGGTGGCGTCCATCACCACCAGTAGAGCACGCCGAACTCGGATCTCGGAACGGGCCGTCCACTGTGCGGGACGGACGTCCGGCGGGGCGCAGCGAGCAGGCCGCGCCCCGCCGGGTCGTCAGCCGGACAGTGCGGCCAGTCGGTCGCCGATCTCGGTGGTGCGGATCGGCGCCTTGGGGTCCCGGGTGGAGAGGTCGAAGGCGACCGCCGCGTTGACCTTCTTCGCCAGCTCGGGCCGGCCCAGGTGCTCCAGCAGCAGCCCGACCGACAGCACGGTCGCCGTCGGGTCGGCGATGCCCTGCCCGGCGATGTCCGGCGCGGAGCCGTGCACCGGCTCGAACATGCTCGGGTTGGTCCCCGAGACGTCCAGGTTGCCACTGGCGGCCAGCCCGATCCCCCCGGTGACGGCGGCGGCCACGTCGGTGACGATGTCGCCGAAGAGGTTGTCGGTGACGATGACGTCGTAGCGGCCGGGGTCGGTGATGAAGAACATCGCCGCGGCGTCGACGTGCTGGTAGGCCACGCTGACCTCGGGGAACTCGGCGGAGAGCTCCTCGACGGTGCGGGACCACAGCGAGCCGGCGTGGGTGAGCACGTTGGTCTTGTGGATCAGCGTGAGGTGCTTGCGCGGCCGCGCGACCGCCCGCTCGAAGGCGTACCGGACGACGCGCTCCACGCCGAAGGCGGTGTTCAGGCTCACCTCGGTGGCGACCTCGTGCGGGGTGTCCCGCCGAAGCACGCCGCCGTTGCCGACGTAGGGCCCCTCGGTGCCCTCGCGCACGCAGAGCATGTCGATCTCGCCGGGCTCGGCGAGCGGGCTGCGCACGCCGTCGAACAGCCGGGCCGGGCGGAGGTTGACGTGGTGGTCGAGCTCGAAGCGCAGCTTGAGCAGCAGCCCGCGCTCCAGGATGCCGCTGGGCACACCCGGGTCACCGACGGCACCGAGCAGGATCGCGTCGTGCTGGCGCAGCTCCTCCAGCACCGAGTCCGGCAGCAGCTCACCGGTGCGGTGCCAGCGGGCGGCCCCCAGGTCGTAGGGGGTGCTCTCGATGTCCGGGGCGACCGCGCCCAGGACCTTGAGGCCCTCGGCCACCACCTCGGGACCGATGCCGTCTCCGGGTACCACTGCCAGGCGCATGAGGCCAGAGGTTAGTGGGCGCCCGGCCCCGGCCTCACACCCGCCACCTGCACCCGCCGGATCGCCGGATCGCACCGGGGACCACGAGGCCGCGCCGTCCTCGTGGGACGGCGCAGCCGGTGGTCGCGCTGGGTGCGGGGTGGGTCAGCTCGGGTTGAGGTCGGCGGCCCGGACCTGTCGGGCGCCGATCCGCTGGCCGATGTCGGCCAGCAGCTCCCCGCTGACCGGGCTGTCGACGGTCACGGCCATCAGCGCCTCACCGCCCTGGGTGGTGCGGCTGACCTGCGCTCCGGCGATGTTGACCCCGGCCTCCCCGAGGGCGGCTCCCACCGTGCCGACGACCCCGGGCCGGTCGGCGTAGACGAAGAACAGCAGGTAGCCGTCGGCGGCGAGGTCGATCTCGAAGCCACCGACCTCGGTCAGCTTGGGCACCTGGTTCTTGCCGTAGAGGGTGCCGGAGACGGTCACCTCGGCGCCGTCGGCCATCGCCCCCCGCACGGTGATCAGGTTGCGGTAGTGCGGGCTCTCCGTGCTGCTGGACAGCGTGACGTCCAGGCCCCGCTGGTCGGCGAGGAGCGGGGCGTTGACGTAGGTGACCGGCTCCTCGACGACGTCGGAGAAGACCCCGCGGAGCACCGCGAGCTGCACCACGGAGACGTCGAACTCGGCGATCTTGCCCTGCACCTCGACGTTCACCGACTGGGCGAGCCCACCGGCGACCGCGGTGAACACCCGGCCGAGCTTCTCGGCCAGCGGCAGGCCGGGGCGGACGTCCTCGGCGACGATGCCGCCGGCCTGGACGTTCACCGCGTCGGGCACGAAGTCGCCCTGCAGCGCCAGGCGCACGCTGCGCGCGACGGCGGTGCCGGCCTTGTCCTGCGCCTCGGTGGTGGAGGCGCCCAGGTGCGGGGTCACGACCACGTTCGGCAGCCCGAACAGTGGGCTGTCGGTGCAGGGCTCCTTGGCGTAGACGTCGATGCCGGCGGCACCCACCTGGCCGGACTGCAGCGCCTCGGCCAGGGCGGCCTCGTCGACCAGCCCCCCGCGGGCGGCGTTGACGATGATCACGCCCCGCTTGGTGGCGGCGAGCTGGTCGGCACCGATGAGGCCGAGGGTCTCGGGGGTCTTGGGCAGGTGGACGGTGATGAAGTCCGACTCACGCAGCAGCTCGTCCAGGGACACCAGGCGGACGCCGAGCTGGGCGGCCCGGCCGGGCTGGATGTAGGGGTCGTAGGCGATCAAGGTGACGCCGAAGGCGGCCAGCCGCTGGGCGACCAGCACCCCGATCCGGCCCAGCCCGACGACGCCGACGGTCTTCTCGGTGACCTCCACGCCGGTGAACTTCGACCGGGCCCACTTCCCCTCGCGCAACGAGGCGTCGGCGGCCGGGATGTGCCGGGCAGCGGCCAGCAGCAGAGCGACGGCGTGCTCGGCGGCGCTGACGATGTTGGAGGTGGGCGCGTTGACGACCAGCACACCGCGTTCGGTGGCCGCGGCGACGTCGACGTTGTCCAGGCCGATCCCGGCCCGCGCCACGACCTTGAGCTGCGGCGCCGCTGCGAGCGCCTCGGCGTCGATCTGGGTGGCCGACCGGATCAGCACGGCCGACGCATCGGCCAGCGCGGGCAGCAGAGCGCCCCGGTCGGCGCCGTCGACGTGCCGGATCTCGACGTCACCTCCGAGCACCTCCAACACGCTGGGGGCGAGCTCTTCGGCGATCAGGACGACGGGCGTGGTCGTGGTCACGGCTCCACAGCGTAGGGACGCCGCCGACCCCGTCACGCGCCGGTGTCCACCGGTCCCACTGGGTGGACACGGCGGGTGGACCCCCGTGCTTGCCCGACCCTGCCGGCACCGCCAAGCTGGCGGCGAAGCGCCGGTGCCACCGGCCTCGTCGGAGGAGATCATGAGCAGCGACCGGGACGACGCCCAGGGCCGTCACGAGACGGCCCCGTTGGGCCAGCAGCCGGAGGACGGAGCGCAGCCCCCGGCTCCCGGGTCCACCGGCTCCACCGCCTTCGGTCAGAGCTCCGAGACCGGGGAGCAGCCGGGCCAGCCCCAGTACGGGCACGAGGCCTACGGCCAGCCCCAGCACGGCCAGGACCCGTCCGGCCAGCCCGAGTACGGAGGACCGCAGCACGGGCAGGGGCAGTACGGGCAGGGACAGCACGGCCAGCCTCACTACGACCAGCCTCACTACGGCCAGCCCCAGTACGGCCAGGACCCCTACGGCCAGCCCCAGTACGGCCAGGACCCCTACGGCCAGCCCCAGTACGGGCAGGGCCCGTACGGCCGGCCCCAGTACGGCCAGCCCCAGTACGGCCAGGACCCCTACGGCCAGCCTCAGTACGGGCAGGGCCAGTACGGGCAGGGCCAGTACGGGCAGGCGGGCTACGACCAGGGCACGCACGCGCAGGGCCAGTACGGCCAGCAGGCGTACGGCCAGTACGGCCCCTACGGCCAGCAGCAGTACGGCCAGCCCGACCCGTACGGCCAGCAGGGACAGTCCTACGGGCAGTACGGCTACGGGGAGTCCCCGGCGACCGCCCGCCCCGGCGGGGTGATCACCGCGGCCGTCCTGGGCTTCGTGCTGGCCGCCTTCGGTGTCCTGGTCGGCTTCTTCCTGATCGTCTTCGGTGCGGCGGCCCTCGCCGGCGCCGAGGGCTTCGAGGGCTTCGAGGAGGAGCTCGTCCCCGGCGTCGGCGGCGGGCTCGGCGCCGTGGGCGGGATCGCGCTGGCCTTCGGGCTGATCACGGTCCTGTGGACGGTGCTGATGATCTGGGGCTCGGTGTGGGCGCTGACCGGCCGCAGCCGGGTGCTCCTGATCATCGGCGGGTCGATCGCCATCGCGTTCACCGGCCTGACGCTGCTCGGCAGCCTCGGCGACGGCGCCCCGGGCGGCATCCTGTTCTCCCTGTTGCTGGTCGCCGCCGCCGTGTCGACGGTCCTGCTGGTCTGCCTCAAGCCGGCCAGCCGCTACTTCGCCGCCCGCCGGGCCCAGCGCGCAGCCAGCCGCTGACCCCTCCCCCGCAGTGCGACACGGCCCCCGCAGCAGACGCTGCGGGGGCCGTGTCGTCTCACCCCGCCGGAGCGGGGTGTTGCCTCAGCGGGCGGCGGTGCCGGTGTAGTCGTCGCTGGCGCTGACCCAGCTCATCAGGCCACGGAGCTTGCGACCGGTCTCCTCGATCGGGTGCGCCTCGGCCGCGGCGCGCTTGGCCGTGAAGTCCGGCGCCCCGGCGTCCTGGTCGGCGATGAAGGCAGCCGCCCATGAGCCGTCCTTGATCGCGGCGAGGACCTCCTTCATCGACTCCTTGACGCGAGCGTCGACCACCTTCGGGCCGGAGGTGTAGTCGCCGTACTCGGCGGTGTCGCTGACCGACCAGCGCTGCTTGGCGATGCCGCCCTCGTACATGAGGTCGACGATCAGCTTGAGCTCGTGCAGGCACTCGAAGTAGGCGATCTCAGGCTGGTAGCCGGCCTCGGTGAGGGTCTCGAACCCGGCCGCAACCAGCGCGGACATGCCGCCGCAGAGCACGGCCTGCTCGCCGAACAGGTCGGTCTCGGTCTCCTCGGCGAACGTCGTCTTGATGACGCCGGCGCGGGTGCCGCCGATCCCCTTGGCGTAGGAGAGCGCGAGGGCCTGGGCGCTGCCGCTGGCGTCCTGCTCGACGGCGATGAGGCAGGGCACGCCCTTGCCGTCGCTGAACTCGCGGCGGACCAGGTGCCCGGGGCCCTTGGGGGCGACCATGGCGACGTCGACGCCGGCCGGGGGCTTGATGTAGCCGAAGCGGATGTTGAAGCCGTGGCCGAAGAACAGCGCGTCGCCGTCCTGCAGGTTGGGCTCGACCGACTCGGCGTACAGCGTCCGCTGCACGTGGTCCGGGGCGAGGATCATGATCAGGTCGGCCTCGGCGGACGCCTCGGCGGGGGTGACCACGCGCAGGCCCTCGGCCTCGGCCTTGGCCCGGCTCTTGGAGCCCTCGGGCAGGCCGACCCGGACGTCGACGCCGGAGTCGCGCAGCGACAGCGCGTGGGCGTGACCCTGGCTGCCGTAGCCCAGGACGGCGACGGTGCGCCCCTGGATGATCGAGAGGTCGGCGTCGTCGTCGTAGAAGATCTCGGCGGCCATGCGGTGTGGGTTTCCCTTCGGGTGGTGGACCGCCAAAATGGCCATTTTGGCGGGGAGTGCGTGGGCTGCTAAGCGGAGCGCTCGACCGGGCGCAAGGTACCGGCGCCGCTCATCGACCGCGGTCCGCGGCCCAGGGCGACGGTGCCGGACTGGGCCATCTCCTTGATGCCGAGCGGTGCGAGGACGGCCAGCAGCGCCTGCAGCTTGTCTGGCGTGCCGGTCGCCTCGAGGGTGACGGTGTCGGTGTTGACGTCGATCACCCGGGCCCGGAAGAGCTCGGCGGTCTGCAGCACCTGGGCACGGTCGGCCAGCGGTGCACGCACCTTGACCAGCAGCAGCTCGCGCTGCACCGCGGCGGTGTCCAGCTCGACGATCTTGATCACCTCGATCAGCTTGTTCAGCTGCTTGGTGATCTGCTCCAGCGGCTGCGCCTCGGCGTCGGCCACGATCGTCATCCGGGACAGGTCCGGGTTCTCCGTCGGCCCCACGGCGAGGGACTCGATGTTGAACCCGCGCCGGCTGAAGAGCGCCGAGACCCGGGCCAGGACGCCGGACTTGTTCTCCACCAGGACCGAGAGCGTGTGACGCGTCATCCCTACACCTGTCCCTCTCCGAAGACCGGGCGCACGTCGCGCGCGGCCAGGATCTCGTCGTTGCTGGCCCCGGCCGCGACCATCGGCCACACCTGGGCGTCGGAGCCGACGATGAAGTCGATGACGACCGGGGCATCGTTGATCGCCATGGCCTTCTCGATCACCGCGTCGACGTCGTCCTTGGACTCGCAGCGCAGACCCACGCAGCCCAGCGCCTCGGCGAGGGTCACGAAGTCGGGGATGCGGACCTGCCGGGCCGTCCCCTCCTTGCCGCCGTGGGTGTTCAGGTGGGTGTTGGAGTAGCGGCCCTCGTAGAACAGGGTCTGCCACTGCCGGACCATGCCCAGGTTGCCGTTGTTGATGACGGCGACCTTGATCGGGATGCCCTCGATCGCGCAGGTGGCCAGCTCCTGGTTGGTCATCTGGAAGCAGCCGTCGCCGTCGATCGCCCACACCGTGGTGCCGGGCATGCCGTACTTGGCGCCCATGGCGGCCGGCACGGCGTAGCCCATCGTGCCCAGCCCACCGCTGTTGAGCCAGGTGCCCGGCTTCTCGTAGGAGATGAACTGGGCGGCCCACATCTGGTGCTGCCCGACCCCGGAGGCGTAGATGGCGTCCGGGCCGGCGATCGCACCCAGCCGCTCGATCACGTACTGCGGGGAGAGCATCCCGTCCTCGGGCCAGTCGTAGCCCAGCGGGTAACGGGTGCGCCAGTCCTCCAACTGCTCCCACCAGGCGTCCAGGTCCGGGGTCCGGCCCGCCTCGTGCTCGGCGCGCAGGGCGGAGACCAGCTCGACGATCGTGGCCTTGGCGTCCCCCACGATCGGCACGTCGGCCTTGCGGTTCTTGCCGATCTCGGCCGGGTCGATGTCGGCGTGGATGACGGCGGCGTTCGGCGCGAAGCTCGACAGCTCGCCGGTCACCCGGTCGTCGAAGCGCGCGCCCAGCGCGACCAGCAGGTCGGCCTTCTGCAGCGCGGTGACCGCGGTGACGTTCCCGTGCATGCCCGGCATGCCCAGGTTCTGCCGGTGGCTGTCCGGGAAGGCGCCCCGGGCCATGAGCGTGGTGACCACCGGGGCGCCGGTCAGCTCGGCCAGCTCGGCCAGCTCCTCGGCGGCGCCGGCCTTCAGGACGCCGCCCCCGACGTAGAGCACCGGCTGGCGGGCGGCGGCGATGAGCGCCGCGGCCTCGCGCACCTGCTTGCCGTGCGGACGGGTGGTCGGCTTGTAGCCGGGCAGGTCGATCCGCGGCGGCCAGCTGAAGTCGGTGGTGGCCTGCAGGACGTCCTTGGGGATGTCGACCAGCACCGGCCCGGGGCGCCCGGTGCTCGCCAGGTGGAAGGCCTCGGCGATCCTCTGCGGGATCTCCGCGGCGTCGGTGACCAGGAAGTTGTGCTTGGTCACCGGCATGGTGATGCCTCGGATGTCGGCCTCCTGGAAGGCGTCCGTGCCGATGGCGGCGGTCGGCACCTGCCCGGTGATCGCGACCATCGGCACCGAGTCCATGTAGGCGTCCGCCAGCGGGGTGACCAGGTTCGTGGCACCCGGCCCGGAGGTGGCCATGCAGACCCCCACTCGGCCGGTCGCCTGGGCGTACCCGGTGGCGGCGTGCCCGGCGCCCTGCTCGTGCCGGACCAGCACGTGCCGCAGCGCGGAGTCGAACAGCGGGTCGTAGGCCGGCAGGATCGCCCCGCCCGGGATGCCGAAGACCACCTCGACACCGACCGCCTCCAGCGACCGGACCAGGCTCTGCGCCCCGCTGATGCCGGAGACCGGCTCGGCGGCCGCCTCGGCCATCGACCGGGCGGTCGTCTCCACCCCGAGGGTCGCCTGGGCGGCGGCCTCGCTGGGGACGACGGCCGTGGCCGGGGCGGGGCCGGCGCCCGGAGCCGGGCCGGCCGCGGGACCGGCTGCGGACGAGGGGTGGGCCGCGGCGGTGCGGCCGGTGCTGGTGGTGCTCATCTCGACGGTCTCCCTGGGCGCGGGGTGGGGTGCTGCGGCGGACGCCTGTCGGTGGGCGGGGAGTCGGCCAGGCGTTGCCCGGCCAACAAAAAACCCCTCGTGCCGGATGGCACGGAGGGGCGGCGCGTCGGTCGGGAGGGACCGGCGCGCTAGCGGATCGCTACGAGCAGACGAGTGCGTGGCACGAGGACACTGTGCGCCCCGCAGGAGCGCGCCGTCAACCACACCGTCCCACTTCGTGGGAAACGACTACGCGGTTCCTGGGACACCGACCGCCGACGGCGCCTGCCGGGAGTCGACGTCGAGCAGGTCCGGGTCGAACGAGTCGATGACCGCCGGCAGCTCCGCCGGGCTGGTCGGGCGGCCCAGCAGGAAGCCCTGCAGGTACTGGCAGCCGAGGTCCCGCAGCGCCGCCAGCTGCCCCGGGGTCTCCACGCCCTCGGCTACGACGTCGATGGACAGCCGCTTCCCGAGCTCGATCACGCTGTGCACCAGGGCGGCGCTGCGTGCGTCGTCGGCGATGCCGGCGAGGAACTCGCGGTCCATCTTCAGCACGTCGACCGGCAGCCGCGCCAGGTAGGCGAAGGTCGAGTACCCCCGGCCGAAGTCGTCGAGGGAGATGACGCAGCCCATGTCGTGCAACGTCTGCAGGTCACCGTCGGCCCGGTCCGGCTGCCCGATGAACAGCGACTCGGTCACCTCCAGCATGAGCCGCTGCGCCGGCAGCCCGGCGCGGGCCAGGGCGGCGGCGACGTCGGGCACGAGGCTGCCCGACTGCAGGTGCCGGACGCTGATGTTGACCCCCATGCGCAGGTCGCGCCCCTGGCGCACCAGCCCGGCGAGCTCGGCGGTGGCCTGTTCCAGCACCCACCGCTGCAGCGGGACGATCAGGCCGTCGTCCTCGGCCAGCGGCACGAACTCCTCCGGCGACACCTCGCCGAGCACCGGGTGGTCCCAGCGGACCAGCGCCTCCAGGCCCAGGACCCGGCGCTCGGCGACACCGACGACCGGTTGGTAGACCAGCCGCAGCTCCCCCCGGGACAGCGCGTCGGGCAGATCGCGGGCCAGCCGGGTGCGCCGGACGGTCACGCTGTCGGCGGTCTCGCCGTGCCGGCGGACGCGCCCCTTGCCGGCCGCCTTCGCCGCGCGCAGCGCCAGGTCGGCGTTCCGGATCGCCACCGCGACCTCGTCGGCCGGGTTCAGCTCGGTCACCCCGATGCTGCAGGAGACGTCGAAGACCAGGTCCGGGTCGGCGCCCGGGGTGGGCACCGAGCGGTGGACGCCGGCCAACTCGACGATGATCCGCTCGGCCAGCGCCGTGGCCTCGTCCAGGTCGGCCCGCACGAGCACGGCGAACTCGTCGCCGCCCAGCCGGCCGACCAGGTCGCGGTCCCGGACCGACGTGCGCAGCCGGTCGGCGACCTCGGTCAGCAGCAGGTCGCCGGCCTCGTGCCCGGCGATGTCGTTGACCGCCTTGAAGCCGTCGAGGTCCAGCAGCAGCACGCAGGAGACCTCGCCCTCTGCGGCCCGGCTCCGGGCGCCGGCCAGGGCGGCCATCAGCCGGGCGCGGTTGGGCAGCCCGGTGAGGTAGTCGGTGTAGGCCATCCGCTCCAGCTCGCGCTCGCTGTGCCGGCGCGAGTCGACGTCGCGCAGGTGCAGCACCAGGCCGGCGGCGTCGAGGGCACCCGGCGCCGCGCTCGGCAGCGCGTCCAGCGTCCTCGAGGGCACCACCCGCACGGTCTCGTACGGCCGCCAGGTGCCGTCCTTGCCCCGCAGCCGGAAGACCCGCCCGCGGCCCTGCCCCGGGTCGCCGCCCGCGGCGAGCGCCGCCACCAGGTCCGCCCGGTCGTCGGCGTGGACGAACTCCACCAACTGCCGGCCCTCGAGGTCCCGCGCCGTCCAGCCGTGCGGGTGGTGACCCGCGGTGGAGTCCCAGGTGATCCGACCGCGGTGGTCCAGGACGATGGCGATGTCGGCGGCGCTGTGCACCAGCGTCCGGAAGTAGGCCTCGGTGCGCAGCACCTGCCTGGTCAGCCGGGCACCGTCCGCCGCCCACACCAGGGTGCGGGCGAAGGTGAGCAGCAGCAGCAGGGCCGCGGCAGCTGCCTCCACCGGCAGGATCGACCGGCCGGCGATCCGGCCGACCAGCAGGAGGAGGACCACGCCGAAGGCGGCGCAGTAGCCGATGACGACGCCCAGCAGGGGCACCTCGGGGAGCTCGTCCGGGTCGGTGGACCGCCCCGGGTCGGCGGCGATGGCGAGGGTGCCGAAGGCCAGCATGGCCAGCCAGGCCGTGCCGCTGACCACGTCGGTGACGATGGAGGGGCCGGCCACGGCGATGGCCCCGCTCACGGTCACCACGGCCACCGAGGCGAAGCAGGCCAGCAGCCACCCGGCGGCGGCCCGGCGGGCCTGGCCCACCCCGGCGAAGGTGACCAGCCCGACGGTGCACAGCACCACGCCGGCGGCGGGGTAGCCCCGCGTCATGAGGTCGTCGACGGAGTCGGCCGTGCGCCCCAGCGCCGTGCCGATCACCATCTCGGCCAGCGCGGACAGGGCGATCAGGGCGACGGCGGCGTCCAGCGCCACCCGCGCACCGATCCCGACGGCGGCCGACCGGATCAGCCGGGCGCAACCGAGCAGCGCGAAGGGGACCGCGGCGACCAGCGCGACGTCCTGCGGCCCGGCGGTCACCGCGTTCACCCCGGCCCCGCGGACGGCGGCGATCGCCTCGCCCAGGGTCAGCAGCGCCGCGAGCACGGCGAACGCCCGCCAGGGCGCCGCCGACTCCCGGTCCAGCCGCTTCGCGTGCCGCACCACGAGCACGCCGATGGCCAGCGACGCTGCGCTGAGCACCGCCGGCGCCGAGTGCGCCGAGGCCGCGGGCCAGAGCGTCTCCACAACGGCGAGGCCGCCGGCGACCGCACCGAGCAGGGACAGCACCGTGGCCCGCGGCCAGTGCGCCACCACCGGCACGCCGGGCAGCGCCGGGACGGCGGACGACGGAGCGGGCAGCGCGGTCACGGTGCACCCACCCGGCCGGCCACCCCGGGCCACAGCCGCCCGGTGTCGGACTCCAGCAGCTGCACCAGCCCGGCCAGCCCGATCGGGCGGGCGAGCAGGAAGCCCTGGGCGTACCCGCAGCCGAGGGTGCGCAACGCCGCCAGCTGACTGGTCGTCTCCACGCCCTCGGCGACGACGTCGATGCCCAGGGTCTCGGCCAGCGAGACCACGGCCTGGCAGACGGCCCGGCTGTACGGGTCCCGGTCGACCCGGGACAGCAGGCTGCGGTCCAGCTTGATGACGTCGATCGGCAGTCGGCCGAGGGCGGGGAGCGAGGAACGTCCGCTGCCGAAGTCGTCCAGGGCCAGGCGCACGCCCATCAGCCGCAGCGCCGCCACGTCGTCGGCGAGCGCACCGACCTCGAGGCTGGACTCGGCGATCTCCACGACCAGTCGCTCCGGCGGCAGGCCGCTGTCCCGCAGGGCAGCCGTCACGTCACCGACCAGCGTGCCGGCCGCGAGGTGGGCGGCCGAGACGTTGACCGCCAGCTTCAGCGCCACGTCGCCCTGGGGCAGCGTCAGCGCGGCGGCGGTCGCCTCGCGGAGCACCCAGCGCTGCAGGTCGACCACCAGGCCGGCCCGCTCGGCGACCGGCAGGAACTCCTCCGGCGGCACCTCCCCGTACAGCGGGTGCTGCCAGCGCAGCAGCGCCTCGACGCCGGTGACCCGCTGGTCGTCCAGGGCGACGATCGGCTGCCAGGCGAGCGCCAGCTCGCCACGCTCCCGGGCGCCCACCAGGTCCTCGCGCAGCTGCTCCCGGCGGTCGCGGGCCGCGGACAGCTCGGACCGGTACCGGCGCACCGAGCCGCTGCCGGCGGCCCGGGCGGCCACGACGGCGAGCTCGGCCCGGTCGACCGCCTGGCCCTCGGACAGCCCCGGGTCCAGCGGGACCAGCCCGACTGCACCGGACAGGTCCACGATCCCGGCATCGGTCACGATCGGCGCCTCGATCGCCGCCAGGCAGCGGGCGGCGAGCCGATCGAGCTCGTCCCCGGTCCCGTGCGCCAGCACGCTGAACAGCTCGGTGCCGATCCGGGCCACCTGGTCCTCGCCGCGCACGGTGGCGCGCAGCCGGCGGGCGACCTCGGTCAGCGTCGTCTCGGCGACCTCGCTGCCGGCGTTCTCCAGGGCCGCACGCAGCCCGTGCAGCTCGACCAGCAGCAGCGCGGCGTCGGTCGGTCCGTCGTCCTCGCCGGCCAGCAGCTCGGCCAGGGCCAGGCGCTGGGCCGCCCGGTTCGGCAGGCCGGTGAGCGGGTCGACGAAGGCCAGCGAGCGCAGCTCGAGCTCCCGGTCGAGCCGGGCGGTCACGTCGCGGCAGTGCAGCACGAGTCCTGCGACGTCGGCGTCCCCGCGCAGGTCGGTGACCCCGGCCTCGAAGACCCGCCAGGCGCCGGTGCGGTCGGCCAGGCGGAAGCTGCGCAGGCCGATGACGTCCCCACCGGGCCCCTCCCCGAGCCACGCGGCCACCTCGACCGCGTCGTCCGGGTGCACCACCTCCGGCAGGAACCGGCCCCGCAGGCCCGGGCCCCCGGCCGGCTCCACCGCAGGAGCCACCCAGCTGATCCGCAGGTCACCGTCGAGGATGAGCACCGCGTCGCTGCTGGAGCGGACCAGGGAGCGGAAGTAGGCCTCGCTGCGCCGGAGCCGCGCGGCGACCCGGTGCTCGTCCCGGGCGGCGGCGGCGCGGTGGACGGCGGTGAGGGACAGGCAGCTGAGCAGGGCGACCGCGGCGGCCGGGGACGGGTCGGCACCGAGCAGCGGCGCACCCAGGTAGGCCACGCCGGCGGCCACGGTCACCAGGTGCGGGAGCAGCTGGCCGACCACGTTGAGCCGGGCGCTGGCCCGGGTCGGCGGTGCCTCGTCGTGGGCGCCCGGGTCGCGCAGCGCCGCCAGGCACAGCAGCAGCAGGCTGACGAGCTCACCGGCGGGTGCGGCGCCGCCCAGGGCGGCGAGGTGCAGGTCCTCCCCGGCGATCGCCAGGCCGTGTGTGGTGGCCCAGGTCGCCGCGGCGAGCAGCAGCAGCGCGCCGGCGCCCCGCCGGGGTCCGGGGGACGCAGCGATGAGCAGGAGGACGGCGGACAGCACCGAGGCGGTCACCAGGCAGGCGACCTCCAGGACGACCCGGTCCGCACCCTCCAGGGGCTGGGTCCGCATCGCCGGTCCGACCACGAGCACCTGGGCCAGCACGAGGGAGGCGCAGAAGAAGAGGGCGGTCTCGGTGGCCAGCCGGGCACCGCCGCGGCGCAGCCGCCCCGGGGACAGCAGGGTGAGCACGGCGACCAGCGCGAGCAGCGCCGCCGGAAGCTGGACCAGCTGCCCGGTGGCGTCGAACAGGCCCTCGGGCGGTGGGTCGGTCAGCAGCCCGTCGAGCAGGCTGGTGCCCAGCCCGAGGAGCACGGCCAGGGAGAGCAGGCGCCAGCCGCGCAGGCCGCCGGACCTCCGGCCCCCCGCGCGCCACAGCAGCCCGGCGGCGACCAGCGCAGCGACGAGCAGCACGAGGTCGGCAGCCAGCGGGGCGGCACCGCCCGCGGCCCCGGTGAGCACCGGGACGGCGAGCAGCCACCCACGGGTCCGCCACCGGCGCGTCTGCTGCACCTCAGGACTGTCGACGCAGGAGTGCGCCGGCAACAGTGCGGACGGCCCGGCCTCACCCGTTCGGGCGGGGCCGGGCCGGTGCGGACGTCAGCCGCAGACCGCGCCCTGGGCCGCGGAGCCGACCAGCTTCGCGTACTTGGCGAGCACCCCGCGGGTGTAGCGCGGCGCCGGCGGCGCCCAGCCCTCCCGGCGGCGCGCCAGCTCGGCGTCGTCCACCAGCAGCTCCAGCGTGCGGGCGGCCAGGTCCAGCCGGATCCGGTCACCCTCGCGGACGAAGGCGATCGGGCCGCCGTCGGCCGCCTCCGGCGCGATGTGCCCGACGCACAGGCCGGTGGTGCCGCCGGAGAAGCGGCCGTCGGTGAGCAGCAGCACGTCCTTGCCCAGCCCGGCGCCCTTGATGGCACCGGTGACGGCGAGCATCTCGCGCATGCCGGGGCCACCGCGCGGGCCCTCGTAGCGGATCACCACGACGTCGTCCTTGGCCAGGGTGCCCTCGGTGACGGCGTCCATCGCACCCTGCTCGCCGTCGAAGACCCGGGCGGTGCCCTCGAAGACGTCGGCGTCGAATCCGGCGGACTTCACCACCGCGCCCTCCGGTGCCAGCGATCCGCGCAGCACGGTGAGGCCGCCGGTCTTGTGGATCGGGTCGGACATCGCGCGGATGATCGCGCCGTCGGGGTCCGGCGGGCTGAGCTCGGCCAGGTTCTCGGCCAGCGTCCGGCCGGTCACGGTCAGCACGTCGCCGTGCAGCAGGCCGGCGTCCAACAGCGCACGCATGACCACCGGGACGCCGCCGATCCGGTCGACGTCGGTCATCACGAACCGGCCGAAGGGCTTCACGTCGGCCAGGTGCGGCGTGCGGTCACCGATGCGGTTGAAGTCGTCGAGGGTGAGGTCGACGTCGGCCTCGTGGGCGATCGCCATCAGGTGCAGGACGGCGTTGGTCGAGCCACCCAGCGCCATGGCCACGGTGATGGCGTTCTCGAACGCCTCCTTGGTCATGATCTGCCGGGCGGTGATGCCCTTGCGGAGCAGGTTCACCACGGCCTCGCCGGAGGCGATCGCGATGGCGTCGCGGCGGGCGTCGGGCGCGGGCGGCGCCGCGCTGCCGGGCAGGGCCATGCCCAGCGCCTCGGCCACGCTGGCCATCGTGTTCGCGGTGTACATGCCGCCGCAGGAGCCCATGCCCGGGCAGGCGGCCTTCTCGATGGCGGTCAGCTCGTCGCGGGTGATCTTCCCGGCGGCGCAGGCGCCGACGCCCTCGAAGACGTCGATCAGGGTGAGGTCCTTGTCCCCGAGCTTCCCCGGCAGGGTGGAGCCGGAGTAGACGAACACGCTGGCCAGGTCGAGCCGGGCGGCGGCCATCAGCATGCCGGGCAGCGACTTGTCGCAGCCGGCCAGGAGCACCGACCCGTCGAGGCGCTCGGCGAACATCACGGTCTCGACCGAGTCGGCGATGACCTCGCGGGAGACCAGCGAGGCGCGCATCCCCTCGTGGCCCATCGAGATGCCGTCGGAGACGGAGATCGTGCCGAACTCCAGCGGGTAGCCGCCGGCGGCGAACACGCCCTCCTTGGCCCGCTTGGCCAGCCGGTCCAGCGACAGGTTGCAGGGGGTGATCTCGTTCCAGGACGAGGCGACGCCGATCTGCGGCTTGGCGAAGTCGTCGTCGCCCATGCCCACTGCACGGAGCATGGCCCGGGCCGGGGCCTTGGCGTCCCCGTCGGTGACCTCGCGGCTGCGCGGCTTGACGTCGACGGTGCGGTCGTTGGTGGTGGGGCGGTCCTCGACGGTCGTCACGACCGGCGATGGTAGGCCGGTGGCCGCGGACCCGGCGGCGGGCTGGGTGGTCGTCATGGCGTGCTCCTGATCAGGGACGGGGGCCGGGGGCACCGGCCGGGAGGGTGGGTTCGGACTCCGCTGCGGCGCTGCGGCGCGCCCAGTGGCCGGCCAGCAGCGAGCCCGAGACGTTGTGCCAGACCGAGAAGAGCGCCGCGGGCAGCGCCGCCGCGGCGGAGAAGTGTGCGGTGGCCAGCGCCGCGGCCAGGCCGGAGTTCTGCATGCCGACCTCGATGCTGACCGCCCGCCGGCCCTGCTCGTCGAAGCCGCAGGCGCGGGCCACCGCGTACCCCAGCCCCAGGCCCAGCAGGTTGTGCACGATGACCGCCACCACGACGAGCAGGCCCACCGACAGCAGGGTGTCCGCGCTCGCCGCGACCACGATCGCCACCACCGCGGCGATCCCGGCGACCGAGATCAGCGGGAGGAGGTCCAGCAGCCGCTCGATCAGCCGCGGGACGAGCCGGCGCAGCAGCAGCCCGAGCAGGACCGGCACCAGCACGATCTGCAGGATCGAGGTGAACAGCCCGGCGCCGTCGACCGGGAGGTACTGGCCGGCCAGCCACAGCACCAGCAGCGGCGTGAGCAGCGGCGCCAGCAGGGTGGAGACCGACGTCATCGCCACCGACAGGGCCGTGTCACCGCGGGCCAGGTAGACGATCACGTTCGACGCGGTGCCGCCCGGCGCCGAGCCGACGAGCACCATGCCGGCCGACAGCGCCGGCGACAGGTCGAGCACCTGGGCGATCCCGAACGCCAGCCCCGGCATGACGACGAACTGGGTGGTCACCCCGGCCAGCAGCGCCCAGGGCCGGCGGGCCACGATCGCGAAGTCGACCGGGCGCAGGGTCATGCCCATCCCGAGCATGATCACCGCGAGCAGCCACGGAACCGCCGCCGTCCCGCCGGCGAACGCCCCGGGGACCGCCAGCGCCAGCGCACCCGCGAGCACGACGATGACGGCGAACCAGCGCCCGACGAACGCACTGACGACCTTGACCCGGTCCACGCTGATCCCCCCTCGCGCGCAGCGGTGCGCCGGCCCAGGGTGCGGGCCGGTCGACGGGGGCACAAGGAGAGCGTCGATGCTGGTACTGGCACCACCACCCACGCCCGTCCCGAGGAGGCACCGCATGACCGGCTCACCGCGCACCGAGTTGGCGGCCTTCCTGCGGTCCCGGCGGCGGCAGGTGACGCCGGCCTCGGTCGGGCTGCCCGGGCACGGCGCCCGGCGCGCCCCCGGGCTGCGCCGGGAGGAGGTCGCCCTGCTGTCCGGGGTCAGCCACACCTGGTACACGTGGCTGGAGCAGGGCCGGGACATCTCGCCGTCCCGGCAGGTGGTGGACGCCGTCGCCCGGACGCTGCAGCTCTCGCCGGCCGAGCACCAGTACGTGCTGCGGCTGAGCGGGCACGCTGCGACGGCGCCGGCCGAGCCCGGTCCGGCGGAGCTGCCGGCGCACGCCGTGCGGCTGCTGGACGCGCTGGGCCCCTCCCCCGCCTTCGTCCTCACCCACAGCTGGTCGATCCTCGGGTGGAACACCGCCTACGAGCGGCTGTACCCCGGGGTGGCCACGGCGCCGGAGGACGAGCGGAACCTGCTGTGGGTCGTGTTCACCGACCCCGCCGTGCGGAGCCTGCTCGGCGACTGGGCCACCGACAGCCGGCGCTTCCTCACCCAGTTCCGGGCCGAGGTCGGCAGCCGGGTGCACGACCCGGCCGTCGTCGACCTGGTCACCCGGCTGCAGGAGGCGAGCGAGCACTTCCGGGCCGGCTGGGCGAGCCACGACGTCGAGTCGTTCAGCTCCAGCGAGCGCCGCTTCGAGCACCCCCGGGTGGGCAGCCTGCTGCTGGAGCACCACCAGCTCACCCTGGCCGACTCCCCCGACCTGCACCTGGTCGTCTACACGGCGGCCGCGGGCACCGACAGCGCCGCGCGGCTGGCCCGACTGAGCCGCGGCTGAGGCGTCCCCGGCCGGCCGGGGTGCCCGATCTGGGAGCATCGGGGGGTGGCTGTCGCCCGGATGCGGATGAGCAGGATCTCCCTCGTCCCCGTCCTCTTCCTGACCATCTGCGTGCTGCCCGTGACCGTCGCCAGCCCGTGGGCGTTCCTGCTGCTGCTGGTGCCGCTGGCGTTGGCCGTCTGGGTCCTCCGGGTCGGCGTCGACGTCGGGGACGGCGGGATCACCGTGCGGTCGCCGGTCGCCCGCCGCACCATCGCCTGGGACGACCTGGCCGGCGTCCGGGTCGGCGAGCGCGCCGACCTGTGGCTGGTCACGACCGCCGGCACCCAGGTGCAGCTGCCGGTGCTGCGCGCCCGCGACCTGCCCCGCCTCGCCGCCCTCTCCGGCGGCCGCATCCCCGCCCTGTAGTCGGCCCCCGCGCAGGGGCCCGGCCCGAGCTCGCGAGGGTCGGGGGGGGTCCTTTCAGTAGTCCGCGACGACGTTGCGCAGCGGCTCGCCGGCCAGCACCCGGGTGAGCTGCTCGGTGACGGCGGCGGTGGCGCGGGCGTTGGTGTCCGGCACCGCCCCGGCCACGTGCGGGGTGAGCAGCAGGTTGGGCGCCGACCACAGCGGGTGCCCGGCGGGCAGCGGCTCGGGGTCGGTCACGTCCAGCGCGGCGCGCAGCCGCCCCGAGGTCAGCTCGGCCAGCAGTGCGTCGGTGTCCACGACCACCCCGCGGGCGGCGTTCACCAGCAGGGCGTCGTCCTTCATCGCGGCGAGGAAGGCGGCGTCGACGAGGCCGGTGGTCTGCGGGGTCACCGGCACGATGAGCACCACGACATCGGCCTCGGGCAGCAGCTGGGGCAGCTCCTCGATGCCGCGCACGCCGTCGCGGGCGCTGCGCGCGACGTAGGTGAGGTCGACGTCGAAGCCGGCCATCATCCGGCCGATCGTGCGGCCGATGTCGCCGGCGCCCACCATCAGCACCTTCGCGCCGATCAGCGAGTGCTCGGTCCGGAAGTCCCAGCGGCCGGCGTCCTGCGCGCGGGTGAAGTGCGGGATGCCCCGCTGCGCGGCCAGCGTCGCGGCGACCGTCCACTCCGCGGTCGAGGGGGTGTGTGCGCCACGGGCGTTGCAGAGCGTGACCCGCTCGGGCAGCCGGCCGACGAACTTCTCCGCCCCGGCGCTCATCAGCTGGACGAGCCGCAGCTGCGGCAGGGCGTCCAGCACCTCGCTGGGGATCTCCCCGCCACCGCGCGGCACGAGCACCTGCGCCTTCGTCGCCTCCCCGGTGGGCAGCCCCTCGTCGGGGAGCCGGTGGGCACGGATGCGGGGTGAGACGGCCGCGACCGCCTCGGCGAGGGCCCGGGAGGGGACGAGCACGTGCAGCGCCTCCTCCGGGCCCAGGGGCAGCGTGGGAGCGGTGTCGGGACCGGTGACGTCGGGCACGGGTCCCGACCCTAGGGGCGTCGGTCTGCGGCGGCGCGGCGGCCAGCCGCCGTACTGTTGCCGGGGTGGGACGGCGGACGACGGCACCCGGTGCCCGGCGACGGACGGCACTGCTCCTGGGCGGGCTGCTGCTGGCCGGCTGCGGCGGCGGCTACGAGCCGGCCGGCCCGTTCCGCGAGGTGCCGCAGGGTCAGCCACCGCAGGTCGCCCCGCCGCCGACGAGCCCCGCGATCCCGGCTCCCGGCCAGCCGTCCACCCCCGGCGCCGACGACGACCAGGCCGGTGACCCGAACGTGGTCGCCACCGACCTGGCCGTGCCCACCGGCCTGGTGCTGCTGCCCGACGGGACGGCGGTGGTCGGTGAGCGGGACACCGGCCGTCTGCTGCAGGTCTTCCCCGACGGTGCCGAGCCCCGGGAGCTGATGACCGTGCCCGACGTCGACACCGGCGGGGACGGCGGGCTGCTCGGGCTGGCCCTGTCGCCGACGTTCCTCGAGGACGGGCTGTTCTACGCCTACCTCTCCACCGCGACCGACAACCGGGTGGTGCGCTTCCCGATCGGCGGCACCCCCAACCCGGTGCTGACCGGCATCCCCCGCGGCGAGGTGCACAACGGCGGCGGGCTGCTGTTCGGACCGGACGGCGTGCTGTACGTGGGCACCGGCGACGTCGGGGACCCGGCGCTGGCAGCCGACCCGGCATCGCCGGCCGGCAAGGTGCTGGCCATCGACGTGTTCGGTCAGCCGGCCGGCGCCGGCCCGCTCGTCACCCGCGGGCACCGGGACGTCACCGCGCTGTGCCAGGGCGGGGACGAGCAGCTCTACGCCACCGACGACGCGCTGCAGGGGACCGACGAGTTCAACGCCCTCGTCGGCGGCGGCGACTTCGGCCCCGGCGGCATCCCACCGGTGCTCGAGGTGCCCGCGGAGGAGGGCGGGCTGGGCGGCTGCGCGGTCACCGGCCCCTACGTCTTCCTGGGGGCGCTCGACGGGCAGCAGGTGCACGTCGCCGAGCTCGACGGCGGGCGGGTCCTGGTCGAGGAGCCGACCGCGTTCCTGGACGAGGACTACGGGCGGCTGCGCGCGGTGGCCGTGGACGCCGAGGGCGCGCTGTGGATCACCACCTCCAACCGCGACGGGGTGGGCACGCCGACCGAGGACGACGACAAGGTGCTGCGGGTGCTCCCGCCGACGTCCTCGGCGGGCTCTCCGCTCTGACGCGAGGCCGCCCGGGCTACCGGGTGAAGCGGTGGACGACGTGGTCGGGCGGGTCGACGGGGTCGTCCGGCACCAGCTCACCCTCGGCGTACCAGGTCGCGCCCGTGCGGCGCAGGGCCCGCCACGAGGCCACGTTGCCGCGGGCCACCGGCACCAGGACGTCCTGCGCCTCGGGGTGGTCGGCGAAGCCCCGGGCCACCGCAGCGGCGATCATCGCCGCGCCCAGCCCCCGGCCGCGGGCCCCCGGCTCGCCGACCAGGTAGTCGATGCTCAGCGCCCCCGCCGGCACCTCGCAGATCGCCGACAGCTCGGCGAGCGACTCCGGTTCGTCGGCGAACGCGTACACCTGCACCAGCCCGAACGGCTCGCCCTCGTGCACGCCGAGGAAGACCGCTGTGGCCCTCCTGCAGCGGCCCGCCGCGAGCTTGCGAGCGGTGCGGCGCAGGAGGGTCCCCCTGCCACCAGCGGGCGGCTGAGCAGCGGGAGGTCCGCCCGCCGCAGCGGGCACAGCTCGACGGCGGGCACCCCCACCGCCCCAGGCTAGGAGCCCAGCACCCGCTCCTCCAGCATCCGCTTCACGGTGGGGGCATCGGCCTTGCCGCGGGTGGTCTTCATGACCGCCCCGACGAGCGCACCCAGCGCCTGCACCTTGCCGGCCTTGACCTTGGCGATGACGTCGGGGGCGCCGGCGATCGCGGCTTCGACGGCGGCGACCAGCTCGTCGGACTCCCCCATCACGGCCAGCCCCTGCGCCTCGACGACCTGCGCCGGGTCGCCCTGGCCGGCCAGCACGCCGTCGAGCACCTGGCGGGCCAGCCCGTCGTTGATGGTGCCCTCGTTGAGCAGCCGGACCAGCTCGGCGACCTGCGCCGGGGTGACCGCCAGCTCGCCGAGCTCGGTGCCGGCCTCGTTGGCCCGGCGGGCCAGGTCACCCAGCCACCACTTCCGGGCGTCACCGGGGGTGGCGCCGGCGGCGACGGTCTGCTCGACCAGGCCCAGGGCGCCGGCATTGGCCAGCCAGGTCATCTCCGTGCCGGAGATGCCCCACTCCTGCTGGAGCCGGGTGCGCCGAGCGGCCGGCAGCTCGGGGAGCTCGGCGCGCAGCTTCTCGATCCAGTCCGCGTCGGGCGCCAGCGGCACCAGGTCGGGCTCGGGGAAGTACCGGTAGTCGGTCGCCTCCTCCTTGCTGCGCCCGGAGGAGGTGGTGCCGGTGTCCTCGTGGAAGTGCCGGGTCTCCTGCACGATCCGGCCGCCGGAGTCGAGGACGGCGGCCTGCCGGCGCATCTCGAAGCGGACGGCGCGCTCGACCGACCGCAGCGAGTTCACGTTCTTGGTCTCGGTGCGGGTGCCCCACTCCAGGTCGCCGACCGGGTTGAGCGAGATGTTCACGTCGCAGCGCAGGCTGCCCTGCTCCATCCGGACGTCGGAGACGCCGAGGGCCTGGACGATCTCGCGCAGCTCGGTGACGTAGGCGCGGGCGACCTCGGGGGCCAGCCGGCCGGCGCCGGGCACCGGGCGGGTGACGATCTCCACCAGCGGGATGCCGGCCCGGTTGAAGTCGATCAGCGAGTGGTCGGCGCCGTGGATGCGCCCGGTGGCCCCACCGACGTGCAGGTTCTTGCCGGTGTCCTCCTCCAGGTGCACCCGCTCGATCTCCACGCGGTGCGTCGTCCCGTCGACCTCGACGTCCAGGTGGCCGGCGACGCACAGCGGCTCGTCGTACTGGCTGGTCTGGAACCCCTTGGGGATGTCGGGGTAGAAGTAGTTCTTCCGGGCGAACCGCGACCAGTTCGCGATCCGACAGCCCAGCGCCAGGCCGATCTTGATGGTCGCCTCGATGGCAGCGGCGTTGGCCACCGGCAGCGAGCCGGGCATGCCCAGGCACACCGGGCAGGTGTGGGTGTTCGGCTCGGCACCGAAGGTGGTGGCGCAGCCGCAGAACATCTTGGAGGCGGTGCCCAGCTCGACGTGGGTCTCCAGCCCGATGACCGGCTCGTAGCGGGTCAGGACCTCGTCGAACTCGACCAGCCGGTCGGCGGTGCTGGTCATGGCTTCTCCTCCGGGTGGTCGATCGGGCCGGACGTCGTGCTGCGGCCGGTGGTGGCGCTGCGGGTGGTGAACCAGGCCCCGATGGCGGTCAGCACGCCGAGGACGATGAAGACGGCGAAGATCGCCTGGCCGGTCACGGCCCACAGCACCACGCCGGCGACGATCACGAAGACCGTCAGCCCCCAGGCTGCCTTCATGGGCCCGTTCACGCGGCACCCGCCGGGGCACCCAGCTCGTCGAGCAGCCGGTGCCCACGGGCGGCGTCCTGCGCGGCCTCCAGGGCGGCGGCGATGCGGTAGCACCGCTCGTCGGCCAGCGCCGGCGCCATGACCTGCAGCCCCACGGGCAGCCCGTCGGACAGCCCGCTGGGCACCGAGATCGCCGGGAGCCCGGCCAGGCTGGCCGGCAGCGTGCACAGGTCGGCGGCGTACATCGCGATCGGGTCGTCGACCCGGGCGCCGATCGGGAAGGCGACCGTCGGCATGGTCGGGCTGACCAGCACGTCGACCTCGGCGAAGGCTGCGCCGAAGTCCCGGGTGATCAGCGTGCGCACCTTCTGCGCCTGGCCGTAGTAGGCGTCGTAGTACCCGCTGGAGAGCGCGTACGTGCCCAGGATGATCCGCCGCTTGACCTCCGGGCCGAAGCCCTGCTCCCGGGTCAGCGCCATGACCTCGTCGAGGTCGCGGCTGCCGTCGTCACCGGCCCGCAGGCCGAACCGGACGCCCTCGTAGCGGGCCAGGTTGCTGGAGGCCTCGCTCGGTGCGATCAGGTAGTAGGCCGGCAGCGCCAGGTCGAAGGAGGGGCAGGAGACCTCGGTGACCTCGGCGCCCAGCCCGGCCAGGACCTCGATCGCCTCGCGGGTGCGGGCCAGCACGCCGGGCTCGTAGCCGTCGGTGTGGCCCTCGCCGCCGAGCTCGCGCACGACACCGACCCGCACACCGCGCAGGTCGCCGGCCGCACCTTCCCGGGCGGCGTCGGCCAGCCGGGCCAGCGGGGTGTCGATGCTGGTGGAGTCGCGCGGGTCGTGGCCGCCGATGACCTCGTGCATCACCGCCGCGTCCAGCACCGTGCGGGCCATCGGCCCGGCCTGGTCCAGGCTGGAGGAGAAGGCGATCAGGCCGTAGCGGGAGACCGAGCCGTAGGTCGGCTTGTGCCCGACGATCCCGGTCACGGCGGCCGGCTGCCGGATGGAGCCGCCGGTGTCGGTGCCGATCGACCAGGGCGCGAGGTGCCCGGCGACCGCGGCGCTGGAGCCACCGGAGGAGCCGCCGGGGATGCGGTCGGTGTCCCAGGGGTTGCGGGTCACCTGGTAGGCGGAGTTCTCGGTGGAGGAGCCCATCGCGAACTCGTCCATGTTGGTCTTGCCCAGCAGCACGGTGCCGGCCTCGGCGAGCCGGGTGGCGACCGTGGCGCTGTAGGGCGGGAGCCAGCCCTCGAGGATCTTCGAGCCGCTCGTGGTCGGCACGCCCTCGGTGACCACCAGGTCCTTGAGGGCCACCGGGACCCCGGCCAGCGGGCCGAGCTCGGCGCCGGTGGCCCGGGCCTGGTCGACCGCGGCGGCCGCGGCGAGCGCGGCGTCGTCCTCGACGTGCAGGTAGGCGCCGAGCCGGCCGTCGTCGGCGGCGATCCGGTCCAGGTGCGCGCGGGTCACCTCGACGGCGCTCACCTCCCCGGAGCTCAGCAGCCGGGAGAGCCCGGCGACGTCGACGCGGGTCAGGTCACTGCTGGTGCCGGTCACTCGGCGTCCCCCAGGATGCGCGGCACGCGGATGCGGCCGTCCTCGGCGGCGGGCGCACCGGCCAGCACGACGTCGCGGGACAGGCTCGGGGTCACCTCATCGGGGCGGAGGACGTTGGTCAGCGGGACGGCGTGGGTCATCGGCGGCACGTCGGCCACCGCGGCCTCGCCCACCCGGGCGACGGCGGCGAGCACCTGGTCGAGCTGCCCGGCGAACCGGTCCAGCTCCTCATCGGTGACGGCCAGGCGCGACAGACGCGCCAGGTGTGCGACGTCCTCACGGGAGATGCTGCTCATGCTGCGCTGGGACCCCACTTCGGCGGCCGGACGGGCCCGGCCTCGACTCGCTCCACGACCCAGCCACTGTACGTGGGACGCCGTGGCCGCCCGACCGCGAGCCGGGGTTGGTCCAGGGGCCCTCCATGGGGGAGGCTGCCCCTGTCCGCGATCGACGGCGATCGACCAGCTCCAGCACGCCGTCCGGGGGAACTCGTGTCCTATCTCTTGCGACTGGTCGTCCCCGACCGGCCCGGCACGCTCGGCGCCGTTGCGACGGCGCTCGGCCGGGCCGGCATCGACATCATCTCCGTCGACGTCCTCGAACGTGGGAACGGCGTCGCCGTCGACGACATCGTGGTGGAGCTCCCCGCCGACCGGGTCGCCGACAGCCTGATCACCGCGGCGACCGCCGTGCCCGGCGTGCAGGTCGAGTCCCTGCGCCCGTTCGCCGGTCCGATGGACACCCATCGGGAGCTGGAGCTGCTGGAGGCGCTGGCCCCGGCCGGGGACGGGACCGCCAAGGTGCTCGCCACCGAGCTCCCCCGGGTGTTCCGCAGCGGCTGGGCGGTGGTGCTCGCCGGTCCTGCCGACCAGCTCACCGTGCTGGCCGCATCCGACGCCGCACCGTCGCTGGACGGCATCCGCCCCCCGTGGCTGCCGCTGACCACGCCCCTGCTGCTGCCCAGCGAGGGCGACTGGGTGCCGCGCCGCTGGCAGGAGATGGCGGTGGAGATGATGGCCGCACCGCTGGACCCCGGCACCGCGGTGCTGCTCGGCCGGTCCGGCGGGCCGGTGTTCCGCCGCTCGGAGCTGCTGCGGCTGGCCCACCTGACCGGGCTCGCCGCGACGGTCGCCCGGCTCCCACCGGCCGACTGACGGAGTGCCCCGCTGCCCCGCTGCAGCGGGGCCGTCAGGCTCCGGCGGGATCGGCGGGATCGGCGGGATCGGCGGGCGCCGTGCCGTCGCCGATGGTGGCCACCTCGCGGGCGGCGTCCGGCCCCTGCTCGAGCAGGACCGTGAAGCCGTCGTCGTCCAGGACCGGCGCCTTCACCGCGATCGCCTTGTCGTACTTGCTGCCGGGGTCGGCGCCGACGACGACGAAGCCGGTCTTCTTCGACACCGAGCCGGTGACCTTGCCCCCGCGCTCCTGGATGGCGGCGATCGCCTGGTCCCGGCTGTGGTCACGCAGCGAGCCGGTGACGACGACGGTGATCCCGGTGAGCGGGCCGGGCCCGGAGTCGGACTCGGGGTCGGCCATCCGGACACCGGCGGCCCGCCACTTCTCCACCACGTCGCGGTGCCAGTCGACGGTGAACCAGTCGCGCACCGCAGTGGCGATGGTCGGCCCGACGCCCTCGGCGGCAGCGAGCTCCTCCTCCGTCGCGGCCATCAGCCGGTCGATCGAGCGGAACTCCCGGGCGAGCGCCTGCGCTGCCGTGGGGCCGACGTGCCGGATCGACAGCGCCACGAGCACCCGCCACAGCGGGACGTCCTTGCGGGTCTGCAGGTTGGTCAGCAGCCGCTTCCCGTTGGCGGAGAGGGCGCCGTCCTTCCTGGTGAAGAAGTCGGTGCGGCACAGCGCCTCCTCGTCGAGGGTGAAGACGTCGCCCTCGTCGGTGAGCAGCCGGCTCTCCAGCAGTGCGGTCGCCGCCTCGTAGCCGAGCACCTCGATGTCGAAGGCGCCGCGGCCGGCGACGTGGAAGACCCGCTCCCGGAGCTGCGCCGGGCAGGACCGGGCGTTCGGGCAGCGGATGTCGGCGTCGCCCTCCTTCTCCGGCCGCAGCTCGGTGCCGCACTCGGGGCAGTGGGTGGGCATGACGAACTCGCGCTCGGAGCCGTCACGGGCCGCGACGACCGGGCCGAGCACCTCTGGGATCACGTCGCCGGCCTTGCGGATCACGACGGTGTCGCCGATCAGCACGCCCTTGCGCGCTACCTCGCTGGCGTTGTGCAGCGTGGCCAGCTGCACGGTGGACCCGGCGACCTTCACCGGCTCCATGTAGGCGAACGGGGTGACCCGCCCGGTGCGGCCGACGTTGACCCGGATGTCGTGGAGCTTCGTCGTCGCCTCCTCCGGGGGGTACTTGAAGGCGATGGCCCAGCGGGGCGCCCGACTGGTCGACCCCAGCCGGCGCTGCAGGGAGACCTGGTCGACCTTGACGACGACGCCGTCGATCTCGTGCTCGACGGCGTGCCGCTGCTCCCGGTAGCGCTCGATGTAGGCCCAGACGCCGGTGAGGTCCTCGACCACCTCGTACCGGGCGCTGACCGGCAGCCCCCAGGCGCGCAGCTGCTCGTAGGCGTCGGACTGGCGGGCGGGCTCGAAGCCGCGGCGGGCGCCGATGCCGTGCACCACCATGCTGAGCGGGCGCTTCGCCGTCTCGCGGGCGTCCTTCTGCCGCAGCGAGCCGGCCGCGGCGTTGCGCGGGTTGGCGAACGGCGGCTTGCCCGCCTCCACCAGACCGGCGTTGACCTCGGCGAACGCGGCGACCGGGAAGTAGACCTCGCCGCGGACCTCGAGGAACTCCGGCACGTCGTCCCCGGTCAACTGCTGCGGGACGACGGCCAGCGTGCGCACGTTGGCGGTGACGTCCTCCCCCGTCGTGCCATCGCCGCGGGTGGCCGCCCGGACCAGCCGGCCGCGCTCGTAGACCAGGTCGATGGCCAGCCCGTCGACCTTCAGCTCGCACAGGTAGCCGGCGCCGGCGGCACCGTCGCGCTCCGCGCGGGCGGCCCAGGCAGAGAGCTCGTCGGAGGAGAAGGCGTTGTCCAGGCTCTGCATGCGCTCCGGGTGGGTGACCGGGGCGAAGGTGGCGCCGAAGCCGCCGTTGACCTTCTGGCTGGGCGAATCCGGCGTGACCAGAGCCGGATGGGCCGCCTCCAGCGCCTTCAGCTCGCCCATCAGCTCGTCGTACTGGCCGTCACTGACCAGCGGGGCGTCCTGCACGTAGTAGGCGAAGGCGTACCGGTCGAGCTCCTCGGACAGGTCGCGGTGCCGGGTGCGCGCCTCGTCGGGGACCTCGGTGACGTCCTGCCGGTCGACGGGTGCCTCGACCGCGGGCTGGTCAGCCGCGTCCACCGTGTCCTGCTCCACCCCTGCCTCGCTGGTCACGAAGAAGACGTTATCCGGCGGGTCGGACGGGAAACGGCGGCCCAGGCAGCCCGACGCGCCGCGGCAGCCCTACAGCGGTGGGCCGACGAGGATCTCGGTGTCGT
This sequence comes from Modestobacter sp. VKM Ac-2983, assembly GCF_026967885.1. NCBI lineage: Bacteria > Bacillati > Actinomycetota > Actinomycetes > Geodermatophilales > Geodermatophilaceae > Modestobacter > Modestobacter sp. VKM Ac-2983. The sequence continues at coordinate 944,110 of NZ_JAPVBK010000003.1, read as the reverse complement.
CGGGGCGGTAGGTGCGCCATCGGCCGCCGGGATCTCGCTGGACCCGGAAGCCGTGGTGGACCTTGGTGTGGTGCCGTTCGCAGAGAAGCGCTGAGTTCTGCAGCGAGGTCTCGCCGCCGTGCAGCCAGTGGATCAGGTGGTGGACGTCGCACCACCAGGACGGGGCACCGCAGCCGGCGAACACGCAGGACTTGTCGCGGCGTTCCACCGCCTTGCGCAACCCCGGGGTGACCACCCGGTGGTCCCTCCCGAGGTCGAGGGGAACCCCGTCGGGGCCCATCACGATCCGGGAGATGCTGCCGTCGCAGGCCAGGTAACGGGCCCGCGCCGCAGAGATCGTCGCCCCGAAGCCCATCTCCCCCGCACCGGCACCGGTCGCAGGGTCGACCAAGTCCTCCAGGTCGATGCCCACGACCACGTGCGGCTTCACCGTCCGCAGGACCGGCAGGTTGCCGGCCGCCAGCTGGTTGTCACACAACTGCACGAAGGCATCGCCGTTCTGCTGCGCGCGGGTCCGCTCATCACCCTTCGGGCGGTCGGCCTGCACGATCGACTCGATCGCCGCCTGCACCTTTTCCCCACCGACGGCATCCAGCTCCAACCGGCCGGTCACACTGCCATCGGCGTGCTTGACCATCGTGAACCGACGACCCTCGGTCGGGTCCGGCTCTGGCCCGTCGGGGTCCAGGGCGTTCTCGAAGGCCTGCACCGCGGCGACCAACGACTCGTGCGGTGACTCTGTGGCCACCAGCGCCCACATCTCGTCGAACGCGGCCAGGTCGATGCCTGCTCCGCCGCCTGGGCGACCTCGCGGGGGCCGATCTTCTCCGCCACCACGTTCACCTGCCCGGCGGTCACCACACCCTCGGCGAACCCGGCCGCCAGCGCCGGGAAGTGCTCCAACACCCGCCCGGACCGCACGACCCGCGACGCCTCCGTCTGCGACGACCGCGCGTGCCCGAGCAGCCACGACCGCATGCTCTTGAGCCCGTCGTACTCCGCAGCCTGAGTCGTCTCCGCGTGCCGCACCGTGCGGGTCAACTCCGCCGACGCACGGTTGACCAGCTGCACCAGCAACGTCGTCCGCTCCAACACAGCGCCATCCGTCAACCCATGCAGGTCCTCGGCCGCAAGGGCGTCCAGAGCCGACTGCAACTCGCTCACAAACACCTCCCGACCGGTTCGAACGTCTGTACTAATGCTACCGCCGCAAGCGCACTCTCACAACGCGAATCCCCAGCTCAGACGTCTGTCCACAGTCGTCTGAAACTCCTTGACAGCCCTCGCCGAGACGACACCATGGCCCCGTGCACCCCGACCTCGAGCGCGCTCTCCGGCCGGTCCTCGACGACCTCCGCGCCACGTCGGGGCCGCTCCCCCGCCGGGTCGATGCCGGCTGGCCCGGTGACAGCCAGGAGGACGACGGGCCGCCAACGGCCCGAGCGATGCTGTGGGGCCGCGCCGGCGGTCAGGGCGTCTTCGTGGAGCTCCGCCTCCCGCTGCCCCACCAGGTCGCCCAGGTGGCCGACGGCGTGCAGGACTGGGTCGTCGAGGAGCTGTGGGGGTGCGCTCCGACCAACTGGCCGCGCTGCCCGCTGCACCCCGACACCCACCCCCTCGAGGCGCGGGTGCGGGTCGCCGCCGCCTGGTGGACGTGCCCGCGTGACGACGTGCCGGTCAGCGAGGTCGGGCGCCTCCGCTGAGCCAGGCCGTCACTCGGGCAAGAGGTACTTCGCAGCCTCGCGGACGTGCGCCGTCGCCGTCCGGGCGTAGGCCTCGCTCGCCCCGGCCAGGCCGCAGGACGGCGTGAGCGTCACCGAGCCGGCCAACTCCTCGGCCGGGAACCCCAGCTCCCGCCACCAGGCCTGCACGCGGCTGGCGGTCGCCTTCGGCCGGCCCAGGTCGGTGTCGGTGCCGGGGACGACGCCGATGAACAGGTGGGTGCCTGCCTCGATGGCGGTGCCCACGGCGTCGAGGTCCTGCACCAGCCCCAGGTCGAAGGACAGCCCTTGCGCCCCGGCGGCCCGGAACAGGTCGAGCGGAGCACGCTGGGCACAGCAGTGCAGGACGACCGGCGCCGGCACCCGCTGGACGAGCCCGGTCAGCTGCTCCTCCACGACGTGGGACTCCACCGCCGACAGCTTCCCGAACCCGCTGACGGTGGGCAGTCCGCCCTGCAGCACGGCGGGCACCGACGGCTCGTCGAACTGGACGAGGACCGAGGCACCTGGCACCCGTGCGGAGACGGCGGCGACGTGGGCAGCGATGCCCTCGGCGAGGGACTGGGCCAGGTCCCGGCGCGCCCCCGGGTCCACCACGGCGCGGTCGCCGCGGGTGCGCTCCAGCCCGGCGGCCAGGGTCCACGGCCCGGCCACCTGGACCTTGAACGGCCCCACGTACCGCTCGGCCACCTCGTAGAGGGCGTCCAGGTCGCGGGCCATCGCCTCCTTGGCCCGGCGCAGGTCGGCACCGGGGCGGGCCACCAGCCGCCAGCCCGCCGGGGTGAGGTCGACGTAGAGGTCGACCAGCAGGGCGGCAGCGCGCCCGATCAGGTCCGAGCCGGGGCCGCGGCCGGGCAGCTCGGGGAGGTGCGGGAGGTCCGGCAGCTCACCGACGACCAGCCGCATCGCCTCGACCGGGTCGCTGCCGGGCAGCGACCCGATGCCGGTGGCCGGCCCCCAGACGGGCGGCGCCGGTCGTACGTCGTGGCCGGTGCCGGGCTCGCGGCCCGGCCCGGTGCTGTCGTCCGGGAGATCCGTCGCCGAGGTCACGTGCCGACCGTAGCCCGCCGTCCCGCCGGCGCCGGGGACGGTCAGCTCAGCACGGGCTCCGGTCGTTCACGGGCGCCCAGCACCGTGCCCTGGCCCAACACCAGGTCACCCCGCTCGGCGTCGGGGGCGTAGAGCACCGCCGACTGCCCAGGCGCGACCCCACGCTGCCGTTCGCCGAGCACCAGGCACAGCCCGCCGTCCTCGGCCAGGGAGACCTCGCAAGCGACCGGCACGGCGTGGGCGCGCAGCTGGACCTGCGCCCGGAACGGCAGGTCGGGCACCGGCCCGGTCCACGTGGGGGCGCCGGTGCGCACCTCGTCGACCTCCGCCTGCTCCGCGGTGCCGATGGTCACGGTGCGGCTGACCGGCTCGATCCCCAGCACGTACCGCGGGCGCTGGTCACCGGCGGTCACCCCCAGCCCGCGACGCTGGCCGATGGTGAAGCCGTGCGCACCGGCGTGCGTCCCGACGGTCTGGCCGGTGGCGGCGTCGACGACCGGACCGGGCTGCTCGCCCAGCCGGCGGGCGAGGAAGCCGCGGGTGTCGCCGTCGGAGATGAAGCAGATGTCGTGCGAGTCCGGCTTGGTGGCCACCGCGTAGCCGCGCTCGGCGGCCAGCTCCCGCACCCGGTCCTTCGTCATCGAACCGAGCGGGAAGACCGCGCCGGCCAGCTGCTCGGCGGTGAGCACGCCGAGCACGTAGGACTGGTCCTTCGCCGGGTCGACCGAGCGGCGCAGCTCCCCGCCGGCCAGCCGCGCGTGGTGACCGGTGACGACGGCGTCGAAGCCCAGTGCCCGGGCCCGGTCGAGGACCGCGGAGAACTTGATCTTCTCGTTGCAACGCAGGCACGGGTTCGGCGTCCGGCCGGCGGCGTACTCGGCGACGAAGTCGTCGATCACGTCCTCGCGGAACCGGTCGGCCAGGTCCCAGACATAGAAGGGGATGCCGAGGGAGTCGGCGACCCGCCGGGCGTCGTGTGAGTCCTCGACGCTGCAGCAGCCCCGGGCACCGCTGCGCAGCGTCTGCCGGTCCGGGGAGAGCGCCAGGTGCACCCCGGTGACGTCGTGCCCCGCCTCGACGGCCAGCGCAGCGGCGACCGCGGAGTCCACTCCCCCGCTCATGGCGGCGATCAGTCGCATCTCAGTGCCGCCCGGTCCCGGCGCGACGGGCCCGCTCCACGACCGGGCCGATCACCTCGAGCAACGCGTCGACGTCGGCGTCGGTCGAGGTGTGGCCCAGGCTGAACCGCAACGAGCTGCGGGCCCGGGCGGGGTCGGCGCCGGCGGCCAGCAGCACGTGGCTGGGCCGGGCGACGCCCGCACTGCACGCCGACCCGGTGGAGCACTCGATCCCCCGTGCGTCCAGCAGCATGAGCAGCGCGTCGCCCTCCGCGCCGGGGAACGACAGGTGGGCGTTCCCCGGGAGCCGCCCCGGACCACCGGCGACCACGTCGCCCGGCGGCGGGCCGTTGAGCTGGGCGTCGGGCACCTCGGCGACCACGCCGGCGACCAACCGGTCGCGCAGGGCGGCCACCCGGGCGGTGCGCTCGGCCCGGTCGGCGACGGTGGCGTGCGTGGCCGCGGCCAGCCCGACGATCGCGGCGACGTCCAGGGTGCCGGACCGGACGTCGCGCTCCTGCCCGCCGCCGTGCAGCAGCGGGGTGCACTCGGCGTCCCGGCGCAGCAACAGCGCGCCGGCTCCCATCGGACCGCCCACCTTGTGTCCCGTCATGGTCAGCGCGTCGACCCCGCTGGCGGCGAAGTCCAGGGGCAGCTGGCCGATCGCCTGCACCGCGTCGGTGTGCAGGGGAACCCCGACCTCGTGGGCCAGCGCGGCGAGCGCGGTCAGGTCACTGACGGCGCCGATCTCGTTGTTGGCCCACATGACCGTGGCCAGGGCGACGTCCCGCCCGTCGCCGAGGGCCTCGGCCAGCGCGCCGGCGGTGACCCGGCCGGTCGGCTCGACGCGCAGCCAGGTGACCTCGGCCCCCTCGTGCTTCTCCAGCCACTCGACGCTGTCCAGGACGGCGTGGTGCTCCGCCGGGCTGGCCACGATCCGCCGCCGGCCCTGGTCAGCCGTGCGGCGGGCCCAGTACAGCCCCTTGACGGCGAGGTTGTCGCCCTCCGTGCCACCGCCGGTGAACAGCACCTCCGACGGTCGCGCCCCCAGGGCGGCGGCCAGTCGCTCTCGCGACTCCTCGGCGACCCGCCGGGCCTCCCGGCCACTGGCGTGCAGGGACGAGGCGTTGCCGACCCGGGCCAGCTGTTCGGTCATCGCCGCGAGCGCGACCGGCAGCATCGGTGTCGTCGCCGCGTGGTCGAGGTAGGTCATGGCAGAGCCAGGGTATGCCTTGCCCGCCGGGGGCAACCCGATCGTGTCCGACAGGTGGAAGTCCACACCGCCTGCCCGCCTCCTCGTCCCTGTGGCCGCGACGTGCGTCGAGCGCCGACCCGGAGGCCGGCGCCCGACGCGACGTGGTCTTCCACCCTCCCGCAGCCCCACCGAGGGAGCGCGGGAGGGCACTCGGTGCTACTTGCGGGCGCTGATCTGCTCGGTGGCCGCCGGGACGACGGTGAACAGGTCGCCCACCACGCCGAAGTCGGCCAGCTCGAAGATCGGTGCCTCGGGGTCCTTGTTGACCGCGACGATCGTCTTCGAGGTCTGCATCCCGGCCCGGTGCTGGATCGCCCCGGAGATGCCCACCGCGATGTACAGCTGCGGCGAGACGGTCTTCCCGGTCTGCCCGACCTGGAACGAGTGCGGGTAGAAGCCGGAGTCGACGGCGGCGCGGGAGGCACCGACGGCGCCACCGAGGGAGTCGGCGAGCCCCTCGATCACGGAGAAGTTCTCGGCACTGGCCACCCCGCGACCGCCGGAGACGACGATCGCGGCCTCGGTGAGCTCCGGCCGGTTGGACTTCTGCTCCACGACCCGGTCGAGCACCCGGGTCTGCTTGGCAGCCTCGGAGACCGCGACCTGCACGGTCTCCTCGGTGCCGGCGGCCGGGGCCGGCTCGGGGGTGACCGAGTTGCCGCGCAGGGTGTAGATCGGCGTGCCGACGGTGACCTGTGAGTGCACGATCGTCGCCCCGGCGAACGCCACCTGGGTGGCGGTGCCGTCGGCGGCGATCTCGGTGACGTCGGTCAGGAAGCCGCTGCCGGTCTTGATGGCCAGCCGGCCGGCGATCTCCTTGCCCTCCGGGGAGGAGGGGATGACGACCGCGGCCGGCGACTTCTCGGCGACCAGCTGCGCCAGCACCTCGGCCTTGGGGGCCACCAGGTAGGCGTCGACGTCGTCGGACTCGGCGACGTAGACCTTCGCCGCGCCGTACTCGGCCAGCACGTCCTTGAGGCCCGCGGCGGTGCCGGGGGCGCCGATGACGACGGCGGCGGGCTCACCGAGCACACGCGCGGCGGTCAGCGCCTCCAGCGTCGACTTGCGGGGCCCACCGTCGGCGGGGTTCAGCTCGGCAAGGACCAGGACCTCTGCCATGTCTGTTCTCTCCTCAGCTCTGAGTCGCGCGCCGGTCAGACGATCTTCTGGGCGGCCAGGTAGCCGACCAGCTTGTCGGCACCGTCGCCCTCGTCGGCGACCTTCACGCCCTCGCCCTTGGGCGGGCGGCCGGCGAAGTCGACGACCTTGCTGGTGGCGGTCGCCAGGCCCACGGTCGACGCGTCGATGCCCAGGTCGGCGAGGGTCTTCGTCTCGACCGGCTTCTTCTTGGCGGCCATGATCCCCTTGAAGGAGGGGTAGCGCGGCTCGTTGATCGTGTCCCAGGTGGAGACGATCGCCGGCAGCGGCGCCTCGACCTCCCAGTAGCCGCCGTCGGTCTGCCGCTCGATCTTGGCCATCGAGCCCTCGATCGTCAGCTTGCGGGCGCCGGACAGCTGCGGGATGCCCAGCCGCTCCGACAGCAGCGCCGGCATCACCGAGACCTGCCCGTCGGTGGACTCGGCGCCGCACAGCACCAGGTCGTACTCCAGCTGCGACAGCGCAGCGGCGATGACGGCGCTGGTCTGCACGGCGCAGGAGCCGTGGATCGCCGGGTCGCTGACGTGCACGGCCCTGTCCGCGCCCATCGACAGGGCCTTGCGGATGGCATCGGTGGCGGTGTCGGGGCCGACGGTCAGGACGGTGACCTCACCGCCCTGCGCCTCCTTGACGGTGAGCGCCTCCTCGATGGCGTACTCGTCCATCTCGTTGATCACGTTGTCGGCGGTGGCCCGCGCGACGGTGTTGTCCGACGGGTCCAGCTTCCGCTCGCTGCCGGAGTCGGGGACCTGCTTGACCAGAACGACGATGTTCATCGTCAGACCAACCTCCGCGGTGGTTCGGGTGGGCGCGGGCGAAGCCCGCCTCGTGCCGATCATCGAGGCTACTTGCGGGTAACACCCGGCGCGCAGGGAGGGGCCGGGCGACCTGGCTCACTCCGCGGCGGTCCACTCCCCCGTGCGGGCGAAGTGCTCGAGGACGGCGGTGTGCGGGACCAGGTCGAGCCCCTGGGCCGCCACCCAGGCGTCGTCGTAGTACGTGCAGGCGTAGCGCTCCCCGCCGTCGCACAGCAGCGTGACGACGCTGCCGGTGCGGCCGGCGGCGAGCATCTCGGCGATGAGCCCGAAGGCCCCCCACAGGTTGGTGCCGGTGGACCCACCGGCCCGGCGCCCGGTCACCTGCCTCAGGTGCCGCATGGCGGCCAGCGAGGCGGCGTCGGGCACGCAGACCATCCGGTCGACGATGGTCGGGACGAAGGAGGGCTCGACCCGCGGGCGGCCGATGCCCTCGATCCGCGAACCACGACCGACGGTGGCCGGGTCGGCGTCCCGCCAGCCGGGGAAGAACGCCGAGCCCTCCGGGTCGACGACGGCCAGCCGGGTGGGCAGCCGGCGGTACCGGACGTACCGGCCGATCGTGGCACTGGTGCCGCCGGTACCGGCGCCGACGACGACCCACTCCGGCACCGGGTGCCGTTCCCGGCTCAGCTGATCGAAGACCGACTCGGCGATGTTGTTGTTCCCGCGCCAGTCGGTGGCCCGCTCGGCGTTGGTGAACTGGTCGAGGTAGTGCCCGCCCGTCTCGGCGGCGATCCGGCGCGCCTCGTCGTAGACGGTGCCCGCATCGGCCACCAGGTGGCAGCGGCCGCCGTGGAACTCGATCAGGGCGATCTTCTCCTCGCTCGTCGTCGCCGGCATCACCGCCACGAAGGGCAGGCCGAGCATCCGGGCGAAGTACGCCTCGCTGACCGCCGTCGACCCGCTGGAGGCCTCCACCACGGTGCTGCCCTCGTGCAGCTGCCCCGAGCACAGCGCGTAGAGGAACAGCGAGCGCGCCAGCCGGTGCTTGAGGCTGCCGGTGGGATGGGTCGACTCGTCCTTCAGGTACAGGTCGACGCCCCACTCGGGCGGCAGCGGGTAGACCAGCAGGTGGGTGTCGGCGGACCGGTGCGCGTCGGCGTCGACCAGCGCGACGGCCCGGTCGACCCAGGCCCGCCCGCCGGGGTCGGAGCGGTCGAGGTCGGTGGGGCGCACGGCGGTCACCCGGGCATGCTCCCGCACCGACGACGCCGGCACCCCGAGGTGGTCAGCGACCGGTGAAGGTGGCCTTGCCGGGACCGTGCTCCAGGAACGAGCGCATCCCGGTCGCCTGGTCCTCGGTGTCGAACAGCTCGGCGAACAGCCGGCTCTCCAGCTCCAGCCCGGCGGCCAGGGTGCCGTCCAGCCCCTCGTCGATGGCCCGCTTCGCGGCGGCGAGCGCCAGCGGCGGTCCCTCGGCGAACTTGCGGGCCATCGCCACTGCGGTCGCGTGGACCTCGTCGTCGGGGACGACGGCGTCGGCCAGCCCCATCTCCAGGGCCTCCTCGGCGCCCACGTGCCGGCCGGTGAACACCAGGTCCTTGGCCTTGGCCGGGCCGACCAGCCGGGCCAGCCGCTGGGTGCCACCGGCACCGGGGATGACGCCCAGCTGGATCTCCGGCTGCCCCACCTTCGCGCCCCGGCCCATGATCCGGAAGTCCGCGCACAGCGCCAGCTCGTAGCCGCCGCCGAGGGCGTAACCGGTGATGGCGGCGATCACCGGCTTCGGGATGCGGGCGACCGTGGCGAACGAGGAGGTCAGCTCCCGGCCCCACGCCACCATGCTCGCGCCGGTCAGCTGCGACATGGCCTTGATGTCGGCCCCGGCGGCGAACACCCGCTCGCCGCCGTAGAGGACGACGGCCCGCACGTCGGCGCGCTCACCGGCCTCCAGCGCCGCAGCCCGCACCTCCCGGTGCAGCTGCTCGTCGATCGCGTTCATCTTCGGCCGGTCGAGCCGGATGGTGCCGACGCCGTCCTCGACCTGGAGGGTGACGAACTCGGGCGCTGCCATGCGGGCCTCCGTGTGCGGCGGGACGTCGGTGTCCGTGATCGGTGCTGGGTCAGACCCTAGGTGGCGCGGCGGGCGCTGAACCGCCCGTTCTCGCGCTGCACGTCCAGCGGCAGGCCGAACGCCTCCGACAGCAGCGGTGCGGTCAGCACGTCCTCGACCGGGCCGGAGCCGACGACCTCACCGCCGCGCAGCAGCAGCGCGTGGGTGTAGCCCGGCGGGATCTCCTCGACGTGGTGGGTCACCAGCACCTGCGCCGGCGCGTGCTCGTCGCGGGCCAGGTCCGACAGCCGGGTGACCAGGTCCTCCCGGCCGCCCAGGTCCAGCCCGGCGCCGGGCTCGTCGAGCAGCAGCAGCTCCGGGTCGGTCATCAGCGCACGGGCGATCTGGGTGCGCTTGCGCTCACCCTCCGACAGCGTGCCGAAGGGCCGGTGCGCCATCCGGGCCACGCCCCACTGCTGCATGAGCAGCGCCGCCCGGGTCAGGTCGTGCACGCCGTAGCGCTCCCGCCACCGGCCGACGACGGCGTACCCGGCGCTGACCACCACGTCACCGACCCGCTCGCCCGGTTCGATCCGCTGCGCCAGCGCCGCGCTGGTCAGCCCGATCCGGGTGCGCAGCTCGAAGACGTCGACCGCGCCGAGGGTCTCGCCGAGGATCCCCACCTCCCCACGGGTGGGGTGCAGCTGTGCGCCGGCCAGCTGCAGCAGCGTCGTCTTCCCCGCCCCGTTGGGGCCCAGGAGCACCCAGCGCTCGTCGGGTCGGACCGTCCAGTCGACCGCGCGCAGCAGGTGCGCCTGGCCCCGGACGACGTCCACTCCGCGGATCTCGACGACCGGCTCAGTCCACACACCTGCCATCCAACCAACCCGCCGCGCGTCGCGGTCACCGGGCTCGGGGCCGTCGTCGGGCACGATGCCGGGGTGACCGCGTGGACGAGTGACCGACCGGTGGAGGTGTGGCCCGGCTCGCCGGCGCCGCTGGGCGCCCACTGGGACGGCACGGGGACCAACTTCGCCCTGTGGTCGGCCGGCGCGTCGGCGGTCGACCTGTGCCTCTTCGACCCCGACGGCACCGAGCACCGGCAACGGCTGCGGGAGACCACCCACCAGGTGTGGCACGGCCGGCTGCCGGGCGTGGGCCCCGGGCAGCGCTACGGGTACCGGGTGCACGGCCCGCACGACCCCTCCTCCGGGGCCCGGTACAACCCGGCGAAGCTGCTGCTGGACCCCTACGCCCGCGCCGTGGACGGCGAGCTCGTGCTCGACGACGCGCTCTTCGGCTGGTCGGCGCACGACCCCTCCACCGCCGACCCCACCGACTCGGCGCCGTTCGTGCCCCGCGGGGTGGTTATCCACGACTCGTTCCCGTGGGACGGCGACCGGGTGCTGCGCACCCCGTGGACCGACACGGTCATCTACGAGGTGCACGTCAAGAGCGCCACGATGACCCACCCCGACGTCCCCCCGGCCCTGCGTGGCACCTACGCCGGCCTGGCCCACCCGGCGTTCGTCGAGCACCTGGTGTCCCTGGGTGTGACCGCGGTCGAACTGCTGCCGGTGCACCACTTCGTCAGCGAGCCGCACCTGCTCCGCCGCGGGCTGACCAACCACTGGGGCTACAACACGCTGGGCTACTTCGCCCCGCACGCGGCGTACAGCTCGGCCGGCACCGGCGGTGAGCAGGTCACCGAGTTCAAGGCGATGGTCAAGGCGATGCACGCCGCGGGCATCGAGGTGATCCTCGACGTCGTCTACAACCACACCGCCGAGGGCGACCACATCGGCCCGACGCTGTCCCTCAAGGGCATCGACAACGGCGGCTACTACCGGCTCGACGGCGAGGACCGCTCCCGCTACACCGACTACACCGGCTGCGGGAACACCCTGGACGTGCGCCGGCCGGCCGTGCTGGGCCTGCTGATGGACTCGCTGCGCTACTGGGTCACCGAGATGCACGTCGACGGCTTCCGCTTCGACCTGGCCTCCGCCCTGGCGCGCTCGATGCACGACGTCGACCGGCTGTCGGCGTTCTTCGACGTGGTGCACCAGGACCCGGTGGTGAGCACGGTGAAGCTGATCGCCGAGCCGTGGGACGTCGGCGAGGGCGGCTACCAGGTGGGCAACTTCCCGCCGCCGTGGACGGAGTGGAACGGCAAGTACCGGGACACCGTGCGGGACGTCTGGTCCGGCGCGCGCGTGGGGGTGCGCGACCTGGCGTACCGGCTCACCGGGTCGTCCGACCTCTACCGCTCCGACGGCCGCCGCCCGTTCGCCTCGGTCAACTTCGTGACCGCCCACGACGGCTTCACCCTGGCCGACCTGGTCAGCTACGAGCACAAGCAGAACGAGGCCAACGGCGAGGAGAACCGGGACGGCGAGAGCCACAACCGGAACTGGAACTGCGGCGTCGAGGGCCCGACCGACGACCCGGCGGTGCGCGAGCTGCGGGCTCGGCAGGTGCGCAACCACCTGGCCACCCTGCTGCTGTCCACCGGCGTGCCGATGCTGACCGCCGGCGACGAGCTGGGGCGCACCCAGGGCGGGAACAACAACGCCTACTGCCAGGACAACGAGGTGTCCTGGCTCGACTGGGGCGCGATCGACCCGGACCTGTGGAGCTTCGTGGCCACCCTGGTCGGGCTGCGCCGCCAGTCCCCGGTGCTCCGGCAGGAGGCGTTCTTCGAGGGCACCGAGATCGCCGGGACCGGCGGCACCCGGGACCTGGCCTGGTTCGCCCCGGGCGGGCACCAGCTCACCAGCAGCGACTGGTTCGACACGGGTCTGCAGACCCTCGGGATGTACCTCGACGGCCGCGGCATGCGGCACCGCGACCAGCGGGGGCGCCCGGTCATCGACGACTCGTGGCTGATCTGGTTCCACGCCGGCGCCGACCCGGTCGACGTCGTCCTCCCCGGTCCGCCGTGGGGGGACGGCTACGAGCTCGTGCTGGCCACCGAGTACCCGACCGGCACTCCCTCGCAGCCGACCGCGCTGCCTCCGGGCCCGGCGCAGCTGCCGGGCCACTCCGTCTGGGCGATGCGGGTGGTCCGGACCGCGTCACCGTCGGCGCACACGCCCGCCTGAGCCAGGCTCAGACCGGTCCGGGCGCCCCGGCCGCCACGGCGGTGGCCAGCGCGTCCCGGGGCGGGTGTGCCAGCAGGTCGGGCAGGTCGCTGCCGGTACCGGCGAGCAGACCGGCGGCCACCGTGGAGTAGATCGACATCAGCATCGCCGGCTGGAACGGCAGCAGGGGCAGCCCTGCCAGCGCCGAGCGCTGCGCCCCCAGCGTGATCGGCCGGTGCTCTGCGCCCCAGGCCCGAGCCAGCTGGGCTGCGGTGAACGCCGTGGTGCCGGCCAGCTCGTAGACGCGGCCGACGTGGGCGTCGGGGTCGGTCGCGACGTCGGCCGCGACCCGGACGGCGACGTCGGCCAGGTCCTGCCGGGCGACCGCGGCGAGTGCACCGGTGCCGAACGGGGCGGTGACCACGCCGTCCTGCGGGGCGGCCAGCTGCCCGAACAGCTCGGCGTAGAGGCCGTTGCGCAGCACCGTCCAGCGCAGCCCGCTGCGTGCCAGCCGCCGTTCGGTCCAGCGGTGGGCCAGGGCGAACCCCAGATGGTCCCCCGCCCCGGTCAGGCTGGTGTAGACGACGTGCCCGACGCCCTGGCGCTCGGCGGCGGTGAGCACCCGGTCGTGCCGGGCGAGGACGACGTCGTCCTCGGCGTACCCGGCCGACACCAGCACCAGGACCCCGACGCCGGTGAGGTCCAGCGTCGCCGGGTCGTCCAGGTCGAGGAGCCGGCCGGCGGCGCCGAACGCGCCAGGGGTGCGGCTGCCGGCGAGCGCCGGGAGCCCCGCGGCGACCAGCCCGGCGTGGACGCGGGAGCCGAGCTGACCGGACGCGCCGGTGACGAGCAGCATGGGGACTTCTTCCTCGAGGGGGACGATCACGACCGACGTGATCGTCGACGGCCCACCGGGGCCGGACAAGGAGGCACTCCCATGTCAGCAGGGCACACCGGGGGAACCGACCTGCTCGACCCCTGTGGTTCTCCCACCCACCCGGACTGCGGGATCCGCGACGTCCTGGACCGGGTCGGCGACACCTGGTCGGTGCTGGTCGTCGCCGAGCTCTCCGCCGGCACCCGGCGCTTCACCGAGCTGCAGCGGGCGGTCGTGGGCATCTCCCAGCGGATGCTCACGCTGACGGTGCGGCGGCTGGAGCGCGACGGGCTGGTGGCCCGCACCGTCTACCCGACCGTGCCCGCCACGGTCACCTACGAGCTGACCGGGCGCGGCCGCGAGCTCAGCGGCCTGGTGCGGGTGCTCGCGGACTGGTCGGCGACCAATCGGGAGGCGATCACCCGCTCACGGGCGGAGTGGGACGCCGCCAACCCGGGGTCCGACGTCCGCTGACCGGCGACGAGCCGGCCTCCCTGCGGCCCCCGCGGGGGCCGCAGGTCACTCGGCGGCCTGCTCGAAGGTGATGACGGTCCAGCCGAGCAGCAGCCGGTCGCCGTCGGCGAGCGGGTGCGGCACACCGGGCTCCAGCTGCGTCCACTCGGTGGCCTCAGGTCCGGCGACGTGGGTGCCGTTGAGCGAACCGAGGTCGGTCAGGGAGACCTCCCGGCCGGCGCGCTGGATGGCGGCGTGGGCCGAGGAGAGGACGTTCTGGGTGTCGGCGATCGGGACCGGCCGGGCGTTGCCGGTGGTCACCAGGTCGTGGCCGTCCGGACGGCGACCGAGCACCAGGTCCTCGTCGACGGTGACGACCAGGCCGTCGTCGAAGCGCAGCACCGGCGCGGCCGGCGGCTCGGGCCGCCAGAAGGCCGTCTGCTCCCCGCCCTGGCCGACCGGGGCACTGGCGATCCGGCCGGAGCTGCCGAAGCCGGCGTCGGAGGCCGCGGTGAAGGACTCCCCGGTGGGCAGCGAGGTGGCCGGCGGGACGGCGACGGACGGCGACGCGGCCGCCGCGAGCTGCAGCAGCGCGCCGGAACCGGGCACCGTGCCCTCGACGAGGTCCAGCGCGACCCCCGGGGGCATCGCCGCGGCGGGCTGGCCGGGGCCGACGTAGAGGGTCTGCCCGAGCGCGAACCCGGAGGCGAGCGTGCAGCCGTCGACCGCGGAACCGGAGACCGGGACGCCGTCCACGGCCGGCTGGCCCTTGCCCGACCAGAGCGCGACGCCGGCCCCGGTGCCCCCGGAGGTGTCGGCGAGCACGAGGGCGAAGGACGCCGGCCCGTCGGCGAGCCGGGACACCTGGGCGGCGACCGCGCCGAGCACGCGTTCGACCCCGGGGCCGGCGACCCCCAGACAGGCGTGCAGGGCCGCCACCAGCGCCGGCGACCCGGGGGCGTCGACCCACAGCAGGCCACCGCCACGGCGGGCTACGACAGAGTCTCCGGGGAGGACCTCACAGCGGTCGGGCATGACGGCCAGCCTAATGACCGGACCGGGATCCCGTGACCCACGGGCGCGTGGCACGCCGCCAGCTCGGTCCATCGCGCCCGACGCGCCCCAGTGGCCCCGACCGTCCCACCCGGATGGACACCGACCGGGGGCAGATGACCAGCGCGCTCAGGCGTTGACGACGACGCCGAGCTCCGCCGGCACCACCAGGTGCGCCGAGTGCGGGAGCACCCGCACGGTGTACCCGAAGGCGCCGGTGCGCTCCAGCGGCACGGTGCCGGTGAACCAGTGCCGCGAGCCGTCCGCGCTCTCGTGCCGCAGCGCCAGCGTGGTCACCTCGTGCAGTCCGTCGGCGTCGTCGACCCGGCCGTAGGCCGCCTCGACCAGGACGTCGGACGGCGCGAGCCCGGGCAGCTCGACCTCGGCCCGCAGGTCGATGCCCCCACCGATCTCCGGGGTCTCGCCCACCCCGGTGGCCTCCACGTGGGCCACCCGGACACCGGACCAGTGCTCCAGCAGCTTCGCCCGCCAGGCCGCCTCGGCACGGGCCGCCTCGTACCCGCCGGCGGCCATCGAGCGGGCCGCGCCGGCGGCCGGCACGTAGAGCCGCTGCACGTAGTCCCGCACCATCCGGGTGGCCAGCACCTTCGGTCCGGTCTCCCGCAGCGTGTCCCGCACCATCTCCACCCAGCGGGTGGGCAGGCCGTCGCCGTCGACCTCGTAGAAGCGCGGCACCACCTGCCGGTGGAGGAGGTCGTAGATGGCCTGCGCCTCGACGTCGTCCCGCCGCTCCGGGTCCTCGACGCCGTCGGCGGTCGGGATCGCCCAGCCGTTCTGGCCGTCGAACCACTCGTCCCACCACCCGTCGCGGATGGAGAGGTTGAGCCCGCCGTTGAGCGCCGACTTCATCCCCGAGGTACCGCAGGCCTCCAGCGGCCGCAGCGGGTTGTTCAGCCAGACGTCGCACCCCCAGTAGAGGTAGCGGGCCATGCCGATGTCGTAGTTGGGCAGGAAGGCGATCCGGTGCCGGATCTCCGGGTCGTCGGCGAACTTCACCATCTGCTGGATCAGCTGCTTGCCGCCGTCGTCGGCCGGGTGGCTCTTGCCGGCGATGACCAGCTGGACCGGCCGCTCCTCGTCCAGCAGGAGCGCCTTGAGCCGATCGGGGTCGCGGAGCATCAGCGTGAGCCGCTTGTAGGAGGGCACCCGCCGGGCGAAGCCGATGGTCAGCACGTCGGGGTCGAACGCGGTCTCGGTCCAGTCGAGCTCGGCCTCGGCCGCCCCGCGGGACAGCGCCGTGGCCCGCACCCGCCGGCGCACCTCCTCGACCAGCCGGCCCCGCAGCAGCCGGCGGGTGCGCCACAGCTCCGCGGCGGGGATCCGGTCGACGCCGTCGAAGTGCACCTCGCCGTCCACCTCGAGCGGATCGCCCTGGCTGGTGGTCTGGGTGCCGAGCTCCACCAGCTCGCGCGCGGTCCAGGTCGGGGCGTGCACCCCGTTGGTGATCGACCCGATCGGGACGTCGTCGGGGTCGAAGCCCGGCCACAGCGGACCGAACATGTCCCGGCTGACGTGCCCGTGCAGCTGGCTGACCCCGTTGGCCCGCTGGCCCAGCCGCAGCCCCATGTGCGCCATGTTGAAGGTGCCTGGGTCCGGTTCCTGACCCAGCGTCAGCAGCTGGTCGACCGGGACGCCGAAGCCGGCGAAGTAGCGCTCGATCAGCGACTTGGGGAACCGGTCGATGCCCGCGGGGACCGGGGTGTGGGTGGTGAAGACCGTGCCCCCGCGGACGGCCTGCAGCGCCTCGGTGAAGGACAGGCCGTGGGACTCGGTGAGCTCGCGGATCCGCTCGACGCCCTGGAAGCCGGCGTGTCCCTCGTTGGCGTGGAAGACCTCCGGCGGCGGGGTGCCGGTCAGCGAGCAGAAGGCCCGCAGGGCACGCACCCCACCGATGCCCAGCAGCATCTCCTGGCGGAGCCGGTGGTCCTCACCGCCGCCGTAGAGCCGGTCGGTGACCCCGCGCTCGGCCGGGCTGTTCTCCTCGATGTCGCTGTCGAGCAGCAGCAACGACACCCGGCCGACCTGGGCCCGGTAGACGTGGGCGTACAGCGTGCGCCCTTCGGGCAGCGGCACGGCGATCACCACGGCGTTGCGGTCGGCGTCGCGCACGAGCTTCAGCGGCAGACCGTGCGGGTCCAGCGCCGGGTAGTGCTCCAGCTGCCAGCCGTCGGCGGACAGGCCCTGGGAGAAGTAGCCCGACCGGTACAGCAGGCCGACGCCGATCAGCGGGACGCCGAGGTCGGAGGCGGCCTTGAGGTGGTCCCCGGCCAGGATGCCCAGCCCGCCGGAGTACTGCGGCAGCACCTCGGTGATGCCGAACTCGGCGGAGAAGTAGGCGATCGTCGCCGGCGCCTCGGCGCCCAGGGACTGGTACCAGTGCGGGGCGTCGAGGTACTCGCGGAGGTCGGCGGCGACGGTCGTCAGCTGCTCCAGGAAGCCCGGGTCGTCGGCGAGTGCGGCCAACCGCTCGGCGCTGACCTCCCCGAGGACCCTGACCGGGTCGCCACCACAGCTGGCCCAGAGGTCGGGGTCCAGCGCCTCGAAGAGGTCGCGGGTCTCCGGGTGCCAGGACCAGCGCAGGTTGGTGACCAGCTGGGACAGCGGCATCAGTGCCTCGGGGAGGGAGGCGCGGACGGTGAGTCTGCGGAGGGCTCGCACCCTCATGACCCTAGCGTGACGACGCTCACGCACAGTGGGCGACGGCGCCGGACCCAGACCCGCCCGGGACCACTCCGACCCCACCCTCCACTCCCCCTCCCGGTTGAGCCCGTCCCCCGCCGACGTGTGCGCAGCTGATGATCTGGATAGCGTTGCCCCGATGACTGGCCGCGCTGACCTCCGCCTCGGCATCTCTGATGTCGCCCCCGTCGTGTCCTGCGGGTCGTTCTCGACCCGCGCCGTGGTCGGTGAACACCTGCCGATCACTGCCACCGTCTTCCGCGAGGGCCACGACGCCGTGGCCGCCGACGTCGTCTTCACGCCCCCGGGCGAGGAGCCGTCGGCGGCGTCGCTGCTCCGGATGACGAAGTTCGGCCCCGAACCCGACCGCTGGACCGCCACGGTCGTCCCCGACCGCGAGGGGCTGTGGACGTACCAGGTCGAGGCCTGGGACGACCCGCTGAGCACCTGGCACCACGACGTCGAGGTCAAGGTCGAGGCCGGCCAGGGCCCCGAGGAGCTCGCCAACGACCTGGAGTCCGGCGCCCGGCTGCTCGAGGAGGTGGCCGGCACCGCACCCGAGGAGCACCGCGAGGCGCTCACCGGCGCCGCCGCCGCGCTGCGCGACGAGTCGCTGGAGCTGACCGCCCGGATCGCCCCCGCCTTCTCCCCCGCCCTGCAGCAGGTGCTGCACGACCACCCGGTGCGCCGGCTGGTCACCGGGTCGCAGCGGTACGAGCTGTGGGTCGACCGCTCCCGGGCCCTCTACGGCTCCTGGTACGAGCTCTTCCCCCGTTCGGAGGGCCCGGTCGTCGGTGGCAGCCCGACGCACGGCACGTTCGCCCAGGCCGCCGAGCGGCTGCCGGCGATCGCCGAGATGGGCTTCGACGTGGTCTACCTGCCGCCGATCCACCCGATCGGCAAGGTCAACCGCAAGGGCAAGAACAACACCCTGGTGGCGCAGCCCGACGACGTCGGCTCACCGTGGGCCATCGGCAGTGACGAGGGCGGCCACGACGCCGTCCACCCGCAGCTGGGCACCCTCGACGACTTCAAGGCCTTCGTCGGCCGCACCCGCGAGCTGGGCATGGAGGTCGCCCTGGACCTCGCGCTGCAGGCGGCGCCGGACCACCCCTGGGTGACGTCGCACCCCGAGTGGTTCACCACCAAGCCCGACGGCACGATCGCCTACGCGGAGAACCCGCCGAAGAAGTACCAGGACATCTACCCGATCAACTTCGACAACGACCCCGAGGGCATCTACGCCGAGGTGCTGCGGGTCGTGCGGCACTGGATGGACGCCGGGGTCAGGGTGTTCCGGGTGGACAACCCGCACACCAAGCCGCTGAACTTCTGGCACTGGCTGATCTGGGAGGTCAAGCGGACCGATCCGGACGTGCTCTTCCTCGCCGAGGCGTTCACCCGGCCGGCGATGATGCACCAGCTGGCGCGGATCGGCTTCACCCAGAGCTACACGTACTTCACCTGGCGCACCGAGCGCTGGGAGCTGGAGGAGTACGGCCGGGAGCTGGCCGAGAACGCGCACTACATGCGGCCGAACTTCTTCGTGAACACCCCGGACATCCTGCACGAGAGCCTGCAGGTGGGCGGCCCGCCGATGTTCAAGATCCGCGCGGTGCTGGCCTCGATGATGAGCCCGACCTGGGGCGTCTACTCCGGGTACGAGCTGTTCGAGCACGTCGGCCTGCGTCCGGGCAGCGAGGAGTACCTGGACACCGAGAAGTTCCAGCTGCGACCGCGCGACTGGGCCGCCGCGGACTCCTCCGGACGATCCCTGGCGCCCTACCTGCGCCAGCTGAACGAGATCCGGCGCGCACACCCGGCCCTCCAGCAGCTCCGCACCCTGCGGTTCCACGCGATCGACAACCCGAACGTGCTGTGCTTCTCCAAGACCGACCCAGGGTCCGACGACTGCGTGCTCGTGGTGGTGTCGCTCAACAGCACCTACACCCAGATCGGCACGACCGCGCTGGACATGCCGGCGCTGGGCCTGGACTGGTCGGACCGCTTCTCGGTCACCGACGACATCACCGGGGCGCACTACGACTGGGGCCAGGCCAACTACGTCGAGCTGGACCCCTACCGGGAGCCCGCGCACGTCTTCACCGTCCACCGCAGCCTGTCCACCGCACCGTCGCCGCAGTGAAGAAGGGCCTGCCTGCCCCCCACCGCTCGCCACTTCGCGGCGGGCCCCTGCAGGCAGGCCGCACCCCGCCAGCGCAGCTCAACCTCTAGGACTCCCCCTCATGACCCTCCCCGTCCCCGCACAGTCGACCCCCGGAACGGGCGAGCAGTCGGCCAACCAGTCAGCGCTGCCGCCCCCGGGGAGCGACCCCGAGTGGTTCAAGCGCGCCGTGTTCTACGAGGTGCTCGTCCGCGGCTTCGCCGACAGCAACGCCGACGGCATCGGCGACCTGCGCGGCATGCTGGGCAAGCTCGACTACCTGCAGTGGCTCGGCGTCGACTGCCTCTGGCTGCCCCCGTTCTTCGCCTCTCCGCTGCGCGACGGCGGTTACGACGTCAGCGACTACACCGCGGTGCTCCCCGAGTTCGGTGACATCGAGGACTTCAAGGAGCTGATCGGCGCCTCCCACTCGAGGGGGATGCGGATGATCATCGACTTCGTCATGAACCACACCTCGGACCAGCACCCCTGGTTCCAGGCCAGTCGCAGCGACCCCGACGGGCCCTACGGCGACTTCTACGTCTGGGCCGACGACGACACCGGCTACGCCGACGCCCGGATCATCTTCGTGGACACCGAGAGCTCGAACTGGACCTTCGACCCGGTCCGCAAGCAGTACTTCTGGCACCGGTTCTTCAGCCACCAGCCCGACCTGAACTTCGAGAACCCGAAGGTGCAGGAGGCGATCATCGACGCCCTGCGCTTCTGGCTGGACCTGGGCATCGACGGCTTCCGGCTCGACGCCGTCCCCTACCTGTTCGAGGAGGAGGGGACCAACTGCGAGAACCTCCCTCGCACCCACGAGTTCCTCAAGAAGGTGCGGAAGATCGTCGACGCCGAGTACCCCGACCGGGTGCTGCTGTGCGAGGCGAACCAGTGGCCGGCCGACGTCGTCGAGTACTTCGGCGAGAACGGCGACGAGTGCCAGATGGCCTTCCACTTCCCGGTCATGCCACGCCTGTTCATGGCCGTCCGCCGGGAGCAGCGCTTCCCGATCTCGGAGATCATGGCGCAGACGCCGGACATCCCGGACAACTGCCAGTGGGGCGTCTTCCTGCGCAACCACGACGAGCTGACCCTGGAGATGGTCACCGACGAGGAGCGCGACTACATGTGGGGGGAGTACGCCAAGGACCCCCGGATGAAGGCCAACATCGGCATCCGTCGGCGGCTGGCGCCCCTGCTCGACAACGACATCGACACCCTCGAGCTCTTCACCGCCCTGCTGCTGTCCCTGCCGGGCTCGCCGGTCATGTACTACGGCGACGAGATCGGCATGGGCGACAACATCTGGCTCGGTGACCGGGACGGCGTCCGGACCCCGATGCAGTGGACCCCGGACCGCAACGGCGGGTTCTCCACCGCCGACCCGCAGCGGATGCACCTGCCGCTGGTGGCCGACCCGGAGTACGGCTTCCAGGTCACCAACGTCGAGGCCCAGCTGCGCAACTCGAACTCGATGCTGAACTGGATCCGCACGATGATCGCGGTGCGCAAGCAGCACCCGACCTTCGGCGTCGGCGGCTACACCGAGATCGGCTCGCGGAACCCGACGGTCCTGTCCTTCGTGCGCGAGTTCGGGGACGACGTGGTGCTCTGCGTCAACAACCTGTCCCGGTTCCCGCAGCCGGTGGAGCTCGACCTCCGCCGTTTCGAGGGCTACACCCCGGTCGAGCTGACCGGGCGGGTGCAGTTCCCGCAGATCGGCGTCCTGCCCTACATGCTCACGCTCGGCGGGCACGGCTTCTACTGGTTCGAGCTCTCCAAGCCCGCCGCCCCGGCGGTCGAGGAGGAGGAGGAGGACTGGGAGACCACCGCCAGCAGCAGCGTGGCGCAGTCGCTGCTCGAGGCCGGGGTGGTCGGCCCCGCCGACAGCTCCTCCGGCAGCGGCGGCCTCGGCGCCGAGGCCCCCACGAACCCGACCCACGGAGAGTCCTGATGAGCGCTCTGACCGACATGCTGGCCGACTGGATGCCCGGTCAGCGCTGGTTCGGCGGCAAGGGCCGCGAGTGGGCGGGGGTGACCGAGGAGGGCTTCTTCCTGGACCAGTCCGACCCGGCGCTCTCGGTGCACCGCGTCCGGGTCGAGTACACCGACGGGGCCAGTGACACCTACCTGGTGCCGCTGTCCTGGCGCAGCGCGCCGGCCGAGGAGCTCGCCGGCGCCTTCGTCGGCGCGGTCTCCGGTTCCCAGGGCGAGAACTACGCCTACGACGCCATGCGGGACCGGGACGCGACCGTGCCGTGGCTGACCCACCTGGTCGCGGCCTCCACCGTCGGGCCCATGCGCTTCCACCCGGCCGGCGTCGCCTACATCCCCGAGGGGCTGCCCGGGGACGTGATCTCCACCGAGCAGAGCAACACCTCGCTGGTCTACGGCGAGAGCGCGATCCTCAAGCTGTTCCGCCGGCTCGAGCCGGGGCTCAACCCCGACGTGGAGATCCACGACGCGCTGCGGCAGGCGGAGAACCAGCACATCGCCGGGCTGCTCGGGTACATCGAGATCGACGACCCGAACGGGCTGGAGCCGGCCACCGTCGCCATGCTCCAGACCTTCCTGCCCAACGCCAGCGACGGGTGGCGGCTGGCCACCTCCAGCGTCCGCGACCTGTACGCCGAGGCCGACCTGCACGCCGACGAGGTCGGCGGCGACTTCGCCGGGGAGAGCGAGCGGCTGGGCGAGGCAACCGCCTCGGTGCACGCCGACCTGGCCAGCGTGCTCCCCACCGAACCGGCCGACCGAGACTGGTACGCCGCCGTCGCCGGGCAGATGTCCGCCCGGCTGGAGGCGGCCCTGGCCATCGTCCCCGACCTCGCCGAGCACGCCGACGCACTGCGCAGCCTGTACGCCGCGGTCGCCGGGACGACCGAGCAGGTGGTGCGCCAGCGGGTGCACGGCGATCTCCACCTGGGCCAGGTGCTGCGGACCACCACGGGCTGGATCGTGCTGGACTTCGAGGGTGAGCCGGCCCGCCCGCTGGCCGAGCGGCGGGAACTGGACACCCCGCTGCGCGACGTCGCGGGGATGCTGCGTTCCTTCGACTACGCCGCCCGGCACATGCTGGTCGAGCAGCCCGACGACCCGCAGCGGGTCTACCGGGCGCACGAGTGGGCCGAGCGCAACCGGCGCGCCTTCTGCGAGGGCTACTCCGCCGCCGGCGGCCTCACCCTCTCCAGCGACTCCGCGCTGCTGCGGGCCTTCGAGGCCGACAAGGCGGTGTACGAGTGTGTGTACGAGGCGCGCAACCGACCGCACTGGCTGATGATCCCGCTCAGCTCGCTGTCCCGGCTGACGGCCGGCCGATGACGACCCCCGGCCGGACGACCAGCACGACACCGACTCGGACCTGGAAGGACAACCGATGAGCACCGACGACGCCACTCCGCAGGGCACGGACACCACCCGCGAGCCCGCCGACAAGGCGGAGCTCATGCGCCGGGTCGAGGAGAAGACCGAGGAGGTCCGCGAGGCGAGCGCGACCGACGACGCGCCCGCCCCGGCCAAGAAGGCCACCCGCAAGGCCGCTGCGAAGAAGGCGCCGGCGAAGAAGGCCGCCGCCGACGCACCGGCGAAGAAGACGACGGCCCGTAAGGCGCCGGCGACGACCGCGGTCGCCGCCGAGGCGCCCGCCGGTGACCAGACGAGCATCACCGACGACGGGGCGCAGACCGCTCCCGCGGCTCGCACGACCGCCAAGCGGGCAGCGAAGAAGGCCGCGCCGGCCGAGGCCGGGGAGGCCCCTGCCAAGCGGGCACCGCGGAAGGCGACCAAGAAGGTCACCGCTGCGCCGGTGATCGCACCGGCGCCGATCGCCGAGCCGGGCGACCCGTCGGGTCCCTCCGCTCCTCAGCCGGAGCCGCCGAGCCCCGACCCGGCCGAGCCCAGCACCCCGCAGGCCCCCGAGGGTGGCGAGCAGGGTGGCACCGGGGGCAGCTCCCCGGCGCAGACCGCCTCCGAGCCGGGCGAGGCGGCCACCACCACCGCGGACCTGGCCACCAGCGAGGTCGCCGACCTGCCCCCGGCGCCGGACGAGGCACCCGAGCCGGCTGCCGCCGGCCTCGTGGAGGCGCTCCCCCAGGGGGAGGTCCCGGTCAGCACCTCGGTGCCCGCCGAGGCCACCCCGCCCGCTCGTGAGGTGAGCCAGGAGGAGCTGGCCGCGGTCGTCGACGGCTGGTCCTTCGACCCGCACGGCGTGCTCGGCGCGCACCGCCTGCCCGAGGGCTGGGCCGTGCGCACGCTGCGCCCGGACGCCGAGGCCGTCGCCGTCATCGACCAGGACGGCAACCGCCACGAGGCCCGCCAGGTCTTCCGCGGCGGCGTCTACGAGGCCCGGCTCCCCCAGCAGCCCGGCGACTACCGGATCGAGGTCGTCTACCCCGACGGGCAGGGCGGCACCGACACCTTCACCGTCGACGACCCGTACCGCTGGCTGCCCACGCTGGGCCAGCTGGACCAGCACCTCATCCGCGAGGGCCGGCACGAGAAGCTGTGGACCGTCCTCGGTGCGCACGTGATCGGCTACGACACCCCCGGCGGCCGCGTGGACGGCGTCTCCTTCGCCGTATGGGCGCCCAACGCCCGGGGCGTGAAGGTCACCGGCGACTTCGACTACTGGCAGGCCCGGGCCTACCCGATGCGGTCGCTGGGCTCCTCCGGTGTCTGGGAGATCTTCGTGCCCGGCGCCCAGGTCGGGACCCGGTACCGGTTCCACGTCCTCGGCGCCGACGGGCAGTGGCAGGTCAAGAGCGACCCGATGGCCTTCGCCACCGAGGTGCCGCCGGCCAACGCATCGGTGGTGACGACCTCCACCCACGAGTGGAACGACGCCGAGTGGTTGGCCCAGCGCGCCGAGGCCAAGTGGCACGAGCAGCCGATGAGCGTCTACGAGGTGCACGCGGCCTCCTGGCGGCAGGGGCTCTCCTACCGCGAGATGGCCGACGAGCTGGTCGCCTACGTGAAGGACGCCGGGTTCACCCACCTGGAGTTCATGCCGCTGGCCGAGCACCCCTTCGGCGGCTCGTGGGGTTACCAGGTGACCTCCTACTACGCCCCCACGTCGCGCTTCGGCTCCCCCGATGACCTGCGGTACCTCATCGACGCCGCCCACCAGGCCGGCATCGGCGTGATCGTCGACTGGGTGCCCGCGCACTTCCCGAAGGACGAGTGGGCGCTGGCCCGCTTCGACGGCACGCCGCTGTACGAGCACGCGGACCCCAAGCGCGGCGAGCAGCCCGACTGGGGCACCTACGTGTTCGACTTCGGTCGCCCCGAGGTGCGCAACTTCCTGGTCGCCAACGCGCTGTTCTGGGCGCAGGAGTTCCACATCGACGGCATCCGCGTCGACGCGGTCGCCTCGATGCTCTACCTGGACTACTCGCGCAACGACGGCGAGTGGACGCCCAACCAGTACGGCGGCCGGGAGAACCTCGACGCCGTGGCCTTCCTGCAGGAGATGAACGCCACCCTCTACCGCGAGGTGCCCGGCATCATCTCGATCGCCGAGGAGTCGACCGCGTGGCCGGGCGTCACCCGGCCCACGTACCTCGGCGGGCTGGGCTTCGGCTTCAAGTGGAACATGGGCTGGATGCACGACTCGCTGGGCTACATGGCCAACGAGCCGGTGTACCGCAGCTACCACCACGGCCAGCTGACGTTCTCCATGGTCTACGCGTACTCGGAGAACTACGTGCTGCCGATCAGCCACGACGAGGTCGTGTACGGCAAGGGCTCCATGCTCGGGAAGATGCCCGGCGACCGCTGGCAGCAGCTGGCCAACCTGCGCGCCTACCTGGGCTACATGTGGGCCCACCCCGGCAAGCAGCTGCTGTTCATGGGGTCGGAGTTCGGGCAGCTGTCGGAGTGGGCGGAGAGCCGGTCGCTGGACTGGTGGCACCTCGACGACCCGGCGCACCGGGGCGTGCTGGAGCTGGTGACCGACCTCAACACGGTCTACCGGGACAGCGAGGCGCTCTGGAGCCAGGACGTCGACCCCGCCGGCTTCCAGTGGATCGACGCCAACGACGCCGGTGGCAACACGCTCACCTTCCTGCGCGTGGGCAAGGGCGGGCAGCTGCTGGCCTGCGTGGCGAACTTCTCCGGCCAGCCGCACGCGCAGTACCGGATCGGGCTGCCCCGCGGCGGGCGCTGGCGCGAGGTGATCAACACCGACTTCGAGGGCTACGGCGGTTCCGGGGTCGGCAACCTCGGCGGCATCGACGCGGTCGCGCAGTCCTGGCACGGGCAGCCGTGGTCGGCGACGCTGACCGCACCGCCGCTGGGCACCGTGTGGTTCGTGCACGAGGGCCCGGAGCCGGAGCGCCCGGACGAGGGCACCCCGGCCGACCAGGCGGAGATCGCCGCGGCCGAGGCCTCCGGCGCGGCCGAGGGTCCGGGCAGTGGGCTGGAGCCGATCGAGCGCTGATCGGCAGAGCTGATCGGCAGGGCTGATCGGCTCGAGCCGAACGGGACGGGGCGGGGACCTGCGAGGGTCCCCGCCCCGTCGCCGTCCCGGCGGCTCGACGGCGGTCGCCACCGGGCTGCCCTGCCTGCCGGACCCGGCACGGTCCGGCAGGATGGAGGGGTGCTGCCGCCGCGGGCGGCCTGACCGGATCGGAACACATGTCCTCCTCGCCCCGCCGGCTCCTCGCCGGTGCCGTCGCGAGCGTGCTCCTCGGGTCGGCCCTGCTCTCCGGCTGCGCGGTGACCGTGATCGAGGGGCGGGCCAGCCCTGAGGCCGGCCCGCTGGGCGATGTGACGCCCGAGGAGTTCCCGATCATCGGCGCGACCGACGACGAGGTCGACCGCCTCGCCCGGAACGCGCTCGCCGACCTCACCACCTACTGGACCGCGCAGTTCACCCCGACGTTCGGCCAGGCCTTCACCCCGCTGACCGGCGGCTACTACTCCGTCGACCCGGGCGATCTGGATCCCGCGCAGTACCCGAACGGGCAGGTCGGCTGCGGCGAGACGCCGGACTCCGTCCTGGACAACGCCTTCTACTGCCCGCCGGGGACCGAGTACGCCAACGGTGACGCGATCCAGTACGACCGCGCGTTCCTGGGCGCCCTGGCCTTCGGCACCGTCGGCAGCGAGGGGTACGGCCGGTTCATCCCCGCGCTGGTGATGGCCCACGAGTTCGGGCACGCCGTCCAGGGCCGGGTGGGCTACCCGCTGCCGGCGTCGATCGCGATCGAGACCCAGGCCGACTGCTTCGCCGGCGCCTGGACGGCCTGGGTCGCCGCGGGCAACGCCGCGCACAACTCCATCCGGCCGGCCGAGCTGGACGACGTGCTGCGCGGCTACCTGCTGCTGCGCGACCCGGTGGGCACCGGCCTCGACGAGGGCGAGGCGCACGGGTCCTACTTCGACCGGGTGTCGGCCTTCCAGCAGGGGTTCGACGACGGGCCGGAGGTGTGCCGCGACTCGTTCGGCGCCGACCGGCCGTACACCCAGGGCGCCTTCCAGAGCGACCTGGAGTTCGCCACGGGCGGGGACGCTCCCTACGACCAGACGGTCGGCGCCTTCCTGCCCGAGGGGCTGGGTGAGTTCTGGCAGCGGGCCTTCGACCAGCTGGGCGAGGACTTCACGCCGCCGGACATCGAGCCGTTCTCCGGGGTGGCCCCCGACTGCGCCGGCGAGGACGACGAGGTCGACCTGCTCTACTGCCCCGCCGACGCCACCGTGCGGTACGACGAGGTCGACCTCACCCTGCCGCTGTACGCCGCCGACGAGGGCGGGGACTACGCCGTGCTGACCGCGGTGGCGATCCCCTACGCGCTCGCCGCCCGCGACCAGCTGGGCCTGTCCGTGGACGGCGAGGACGCGCTGCGGTCCGCCGTCTGCCTGTCCGGCGCGTTCACCGCGGCGGTGCTCGGTGAGGAGAGCACCGTGCTGAGCATCTCCCCCGGCGACGCCGACGAGAGCGTCTCGTTCCTGCTCGAGCACGCCACCGACCCGGCGGTGCTGCCCGGCGTCGAACTGACCGGGTTCCAGCTGGTCGACGTCTTCCGCAGCGGGGTCGTCGAGGGCCTGGCCGCCTGCGACATCGGCGTGTGAAGCGCTCCGGCCGGGCCCCTCGACGAGGAGCCCGGCCGGAGGAGGGCTCAGAAGAGGGCGGTCATGAGGGCGCGGCGGGCCGGGCCGACGCGCGGGTCCTCGTCGCCCACGATCCCGAACAGCTCCACCAGGTGCTGCCGGGCCGCGTCGCGCTCCTCGCCCGCCGTCCGCCGGACGACGTCGAGCAGCCAGGAGAAGGCGGCGTCGACGTCACCGGTGCCGAGCAGGAAGTCCGCCGCCCGGGTCTGCGCGGCGATGTCGTCGGGCGCGGCCTCGGCCTCGGCCAGTGCGTTCGGCCCGGCCTCCTCGGCCCGGCGGAAAAGCTGGACCTGACGCAGCGCCAGCCCGGCCACCGGGTGCTCCGGCTCGGTGTCCAGGATCGACTGGTAGGCCGCCTCGGCGGCGGCCAGGTCACCCCGGTCCAGGGCGGCTTCGGCCGCGTCCAGCCGCGGGTCCTCCGGCTCCTGCGCCTCGCCCTCGTCCTCGGCGGCGCCGGGCACCGCACCGCCGCTGGTGGCGGCCACCAGCTCGGTCACGAACTGCCGGGCCTCCTGCTCGGGGATGGCGCCGGTGAACTCGGCGACCAGCTGGCCCTGCCAGACGGCCTTGACCGCCGGGATGCCCTGCACCCGCAGGCCCTGGGCGAGCGCCGGGTTGGCGTCGACGTCGACCTTGGCCAGCACCCAGGAACCGGCGCCCTCGGCGGCCAGCCGCTCGAGCACCGGGGACAGCTGCTTGCACGGCCCGCACCACTCGGCCCACAGGTCCAGGACGACGGGCACCTGGAAGGAGCGGTCGAGGACCTCGCTCTGGAAGGTCGCCTCGGTGACGTCGACGACGGCGCTGCCGGGGGCACCGGCCGGTGCGGCGGCGCTCGGCGGCGGGGCGGCCGCGGCGCGGGCTGCCGCCTCGTTGCGCGCCTGGACAGCGGCGAGGTCGACCGCACCGGCCAGCGAGGCGGCCATCTGCGCCTGCTGGGCAGCGGCTCGCGGGTCGGCGCGCGGGTCGGGTCGAGCGGGACGGTTCGGCTGCATGCCCTCATTGTCGCCCCCGCGGGCCAGGCTCCGGGCAGCGGCCCGGCCCGCCGCTGCCCGCCTCCCGCTCAGAACCGGGCGGTCTCGGTGTAGGTGCCCCACTCGGCGCGCAGGGCGTCGCAGATCTCGCCCAGCGTCGCCTCCGCCCGGGCTGCCTCCAGCATCGCCGGGACCATGTTCTCCTCGGTCCGGGCCACCTCGACCATCCGGGCGACGGCGGCGCGCGCTGCGGCGTCGTCCCGGCTCTGCCGCCGGCCGGCCAGCTCGCCCCGCTGGTCGGTCTCCACCTGGTGGCTCACCCGGAGGATCTCCAGGTCGTCGGCGGCGCTGCCGGCACCGGTCAGCGTGTTCACGCCGACGACCTTCTTCTCGCCCTTCTCCAGCGCGCGTTGGTAGACGAACGCCGCCTCGGCGATCTCGCCGGTGAACCAGCCGTCCTCGATGCCGCGCAGGATCCCGGCGGTCATCGTGTCGTCACCGCCCATCTCCCGGACCCGGGTGAACACCTCCTCCGCCTGCCGTTCCAGCTCGTCGGTGAGCGCCTCGACGTACCAGGAGCCACCGAGAGGATCGGCCACGTTGAGCACCCCGGTCTCCTCGGCGATCACCTGCTGGGTGCGCAGCGCGATCTGCGCGGCCTTGGCGCTGGGCAGCGCGAGCACCTCGTCCAGGGCGTTGGTGTGCAGCGAGTTCGTGCCGCCGAGCACCGCGGCCAGCGCCTCGACCGCCGTCCGCACGATGTTGTTGTCCGGCTGCTGGGCGGTGAGCGAGACGCCGGCGGTCTGGGTGTGGAAGCGCAGCTGCTGGGCCTTGTCGGTGCGGGCACCGTAGACGTCGCGCAGCCAGCGGGCCCAGATCCGCCGGGCGGCCCGGAACTTGGCGATCTCCTCGAAGAAGTCGATGTGCGCGTCGAAGAAGAACGACAACCCCGGGGCGAAGACGTCGACGTCCAGCCCGCGGGAGAGGCCCAGCTCGACGTAGGCGAAGCCGTCGGCCAGCGTGTAGGCCAGCTCCTGCGCGGCGGTCGAGCCGGCCTCCCGGATGTGGTAACCGGACACCGAGATCGGCTTGTAGGCCGGGATCTCCGCGGCGCAGTACTCCATCAGGTCGCCGATCAGCCGCAGGTGCGGCTCGGGGGCGAACAGCCACTCCTTCTGCGCGATGTACTCCTTGAAGATGTCGGTCTGCAGCGTGCCGTCGAGCTTCGCGAGGTCGGCACCCTGGCGCTCGGCCGCGACCAGGTACATGCAGAACACCGGGACGGCGGGGCCGCTGATCGTCATCGACGTCGTGGTCCGGTCCAGCGGGATGCCCTCGAAGAGCACGTCCATGTCCGCCGCGGAGTCGATCGCCACCCCGCAGTGCCCGACCTCGCCCAGCGCCAGCGGGTCGTCGGAGTCCCGGCCCATGAGGGTCGGCATGTCGAAGGCGACCGAGAGCCCGCCCCCGCCCTCGGCCAGCAGTGACCGGAACCGCTCGTTGGTCTGCCGGGCGTTGCCGAAGCCGGCGAACTGGCGGATCGTCCAGGCCCGCCCGCGGTAGCCGGTGGCGTGCAGCCCGCGGGTGAACGGGAACTCACCGGGCCAGCCGATCCGGTCGAACCCGGGGACGGCGGACTCGTCGGCCGGCCCGTAGGCGGGCTGCACCTCCATCCCGGAAAGGGTGCTGAAGTCGGCGTCCCGCACCCGCCCGGCGGCCAGCGCCGCGTCGTAGCGCTGCTGCCACCGGCTGCGGGCCTCGTTGCCCGAGGGTTGGGTCATGCCCAGATGCTAGGACGTCCAACTACTTTGTGGCCACCCCTGCGCGGCTCATTCGACGGCGACGTCCCCCGCGCCGAGCCGGACCTTCTTGAGCACGTCGAACAGCACGTCCAGCTCCGCCTCGGGCAGGTCGGCCAGCCCGAAGTCCTGGCTGGTCAGCGCCTCGGTCGCTGCCGGGACGACGTCCCGTCCGGCGTCGGTGATCGCGGCCAGCACCCCGCGGCCGTCGGCGGGGTTGGGCCGCCGCTCGACGTACCCGGCCGCCACCAGCCGCTCGATCGCGTTGGTGACGCTGGTCGGGTGCACCATCAGCCGGCTGCCGATCACCTTCAGCGGCAGCTGCCCGGTGCGGGAGAACGTCAGCAGCACCAGCACCTCGTACCGGGCGAAGGTGAGCCCGTGCGGCTTGAGCGCCTCGTCGAAGCGGGCCAGCAGGATCTGCTGCACCCGGAACACGCTCGTCGCCGCCCGCATCGAGGCGGCCGGGCCGAAGTGCTGCGCCCAGCTCTCGGCGGCGCGCTCGATCGGGTCGAACGGCAGGCCCAGCGGTCGCACCATGACCGGGAGGCTAGTTCTCCGCCGACGCCCCCTCGCCTCCGCCGGGCCCCCGCCTCCGCGGGCGCCGCCGTCGAGTGTCGAGCTGTCGACCTCTGTCGATGCAGGGACACGTCGACGAGTCGACACTCGGCGGCTCGGCCGCGGCAGGCCTGTGGACGGCGGGCACGGTCACCGCCCCGTGTCGGCCAGGCTCGCCCGGTGGTCGTACCCGCGCACCGTCCACCGGCGCTACGTGGACGCGTCTTCCGCGGCACCGCAGCCGTCGGGGCGGGGCTGCTCACCCGGCGGCAACTGGACAGCAGCGCCTGGCACCGGCTCTTCCGCGACGTCTACGCGTGTGCCGACCTGACCGTCACGCACCAGCTGCGGGCCGTGGCCGCCGCGTCGGTGCTGCTCCCTGGCTCGGTCGTCACCGGGGCCAGCGCCGCCGTCCTGTGGGGCTTGGCCGCAGCCGGCCCGGAGGACGACGTGGAGCTGACCGTGCCGCCCGCGACGCGGACCAGCGTGGTCAGCGGCGTACGGGTCCGCCGCGCAGAGCTCCTCCCTGCGGACGTCACCCCCCGGCGCGGTGTCCCGGTCACCACACCCGAGCGGACGGCGGTGTCGCTCGGCGCCGACAGCCCGCTCGACGAGGCCGTGGTGCTCATCGACCAGCTCGCCGCCGCCGGCCTGCTCGACCTCGGCGACGTCCGGGCCATGGCCGCGGCGACCACCGGCCGAGGGTGCCGGCGGGCCCGGGCCGCCGCCGGACTGGCGGACGGGCTGGCCGGCTCGCCCCAGGAGACCCGGCTGCGGCTGCTGCTGCACCGCGCCGGGCTGCCGACGCCGGTCGCCCAGCACTCCGTGCACGACGGGCGGGTGTTCGTCGCCCGGGTCGACTTCGCCTGGCCCGAGCAGCGGCTGGCGCTGGAGTACGACGGGCTCTGGCACGCCGAGCCCGGCCAGTTCGCCGCCGACCGCCGCCGGCTCAACCGACTGCTCGCCGCCGGCTGGCGGGTCCTCTTCGTGACCGCGGCCGACCTGCACCGACCCGATCAGCTGATCACCCGGATCGCGGCCGAACTGGCCCGCTGAGTGTCGACTCGTCAACCCCTCCCGCGGGGGCGACAGGTCGACGACTCGACACTCGGCGAGGGCAGCGCCGGGGTCAGGGGCGCGGGGCGGGGCGGAGCGTCGGGGCGTCCCGGATGCCGAAGACCTCGC
This sequence comes from Modestobacter sp. VKM Ac-2983, assembly GCF_026967885.1. Lineage (NCBI taxonomy): Bacteria > Bacillati > Actinomycetota > Actinomycetes > Geodermatophilales > Geodermatophilaceae > Modestobacter > Modestobacter sp. VKM Ac-2983. Next base: position 912,036 of record NZ_JAPVBK010000003.1, on the reverse strand, counting down.
GCAGCGCCACCCGGGCGGCGTTGTCGCCGCAGTGGCCGTGCACCGCGGGCCCGGGCGGGGTCGCCGAGGACGCCAGGTAGGTGCCGCGGACCGGAGTCTTGTAGGTGTTCCACCGCGGCACCGGCCGGGCGAGCATCTGCCGCAGCGACGCCTCGCCGTTGGAGATGTCCCCGCCGATGTCGTTGGGGTTCCAGCGCTCCATCTCCCCGGCGTGCATGGTGTGCCGGGCCAGGATCGTGTCCCGGAAGCCCGGGGCGAACCGCTCGACCTGCGCCTCGATCGCCTCGGTCATGTCGACGGTCGAGCCGTGCGGCACGTGCACGTAGGCCCAGAAGACGTGCCCGCCGTCGGGCGTACGGGAGGGGTCGACGACCGTGGGCTGGACGGCGAGCACGTAGGGCTTGTCGGTGATCCGCCCCGCGGCCGGCGCAGCTTCCCCGGCGATCGTCTCCTCCATCGTCCCGGCGACGTGCACGGTGCCGGCCCGGCGGACGTCGGGATCGGCCCACGGCACCGGCTCGGACAGCGCCCAGTCAACCTTGAAGACCCCGGGCCCGTGCTTGTACCGCTTCACCCAGCGCCGGTAGCCGTCGGTGACCTGGTTGCCGGCCATCGCGACGAACGCGCTCGGCGAGGTGTCCAGCAGCACGGCCGGGACACCGTCGAACTCGCGCAGGTCGGTGACCTCGTGGCCGGTGACGACCTCACCGCCCTGCTGCTCCAGCGCGGTGACCATCGCGTCGGCCAGCTGCTGCGAGCCACCCTCGATCAGCGGCCAGCCGTGGTGGTGGCTCATCATCCCCAGGAACATGCCCAGCGCCGCGGTGAGCGGGCGGCTGAGGTCGAGCATCCCGTGGGCGGCGGCGCCGGCGATCAGCGCCCGGGCCTCGTCGTCGTCGAAGTACCGGCGGGCCAGCCACCCGACGCTGGGCAGCCCCTGCAGCCCGAAGCCGGCGATCCCGGCGAAGCCCTTGACCGGCGGCAGCCGCCGGAACGCCGACGTCAGGAAGAAGTCGGTGATCTCGTCCGCCTGGCGCAGCAGCGGCCCGAACAGCCGGCGGTAGCCGCGCTCGTCCCGGCCCAGCCCGGCCGCGGTCTGCTCCAGCGAGTGGTGGGAGAGGGCAGCGCGGCCGCCGTCCAGCGGGTGGGCGAAGTTGATCTCCGGCTGGAGCAGCCGGACCCCCCGGGAGGCGAGGTCGAACTCGCGGAAGAACGGCGCGGTCGCGGCCATCGGGTGCACCGAGGCGCAGATGTCGTGCCGGTACCCGGGCAGCGTCACCTCCTCGGTGCGCAGGCCCCCACCGGCCCGCTCACCGCGCTCGACCACCCGCACCGAGAGCCCGGCCGCGGCCAGCCGCAGCGCACCCGCCAGCCCGTTGGGTCCGGCTCCGACGACGACGGCATCCGGGGTCCCGTTCACGCCGCCATCCTGCCCGCCGCCTCCTACAGGTGCGCGATGAGCTCGTCGGCCGCCCGGTAGGGGTCGGTCTCCCCCGCCACCACCTGCTCGGCCAGTGCACCGAGCGCCGCCGACCCCGAGACGTCGCCCATCCGCTCCCGCAGCCCGGCCACCGCGATCGCCTCGACCTCCCGGGCGGCGCGCTCGACCCGGCGCCGGCGCCCCTCGCCCGAGGAGGCCAGCCAGTCGCCGTGCTCCTCGAGCCGGGCCAGGACGTCGGCGACCCCGTTGTCGGTGTCGCGGGAGGCGACCGTCTTCACGATCGGCGGGCGCCAGGCCCCGGACTCGGTGTGCCGGCCACCGAGGGAGAGCATCGCCCGCAGGTCGCGCACGGTGGTGTCCGCGCCGTCCCGGTCGGCCTTGTTGACGACGAAGACGTCGGCGACCTCGAGGATCCCGGCCTTCGCCGCCTGGATCCCGTCGCCCATCCCCGGTGCCAGCAGCACCAGCGTCGTGTCCGCGAGCGAGGCGACCTCCAGCTCCGACTGCCCGACCCCCACGGTCTCCACCAGGACGACGTCGCAGCCCGCCGCGTCGAGCACCCGCAGCGCCTGGGGGGTCGCCCAGGCCAGTCCGCCGAGGTGGCCGCGGGAGGCCATCGAGCGGATGAAGACGCCGCCGTCCCCGGCGTGGTCCTGCATCCGCACCCGGTCGCCCAGCAGCGCGCCGCCGGAGAACGGGGACGACGGGTCGACCGCCAGGACGCCGACCCGCTGGCCGGCCTCGCGGAAGGCCCGCACGAGGGCGGTCGTCGTCGTCGACTTCCCCACCCCGGGCGGGCCGGTGAGCCCCAGGACCCGGGCCCGGCCGGTGTGCGGCGCCAGCGCGGCGGCGACCTCGCGCAGCAGCGGGCTGGCGTCCTCGACGAGCGAGATCAGCCGCGCCACCGAGCGGGCGTCCCCCTCGCGGGCACGGGAGACCAGGGTGCCGACGTCGGCCGCCCGGCGGCCCCGCCGCCCGGACGGGACCACGGCGGGCGGCGTCTGGACGGCGGTGCCCTCGGGCTGGGAGGTCACGCCCGGGCGGGTACGTGCAGGACGAGCGCGTCGCCCTGGCCACCGCCGCCGCACAGCGCCGCGGCACCGACCCCGCCGCCGCGGCGGCCCAGCTCCAGCACCAGGTGCAGCACGATCCGTGCACCGCTCATCCCGACCGGGTGGCCCAGCGCGATGGCGCCCCCGTTGGGGTTCACCTTCTCCTCGTCGACCGCCAGCTCGCGGGTGGAGACGATGCCGACGGCGGCGAACGCCTCGTTGAGCTCGACCAGGTCCAGGTCGGCGGGGTCGATCCCCTCCCGGGCGCAGGCCTTGGCGATCGCCCGCGCCGGCTGGCTCTGCAGCGTCGCGTCCGGCCCGGCGACCACGCCGTGCGCACCGATCTCGGCGAGCACCGTCAGCCCCAGCTCCTCGGCCTTGGCCCTGGACATGACCACGACCGCGCAGGCGCCGTCGGAGATCTGCGAGGAGGTGGCGGCGGTGATCGTGCCGTCCTTCGAGAACGCGGGCTTCAGCCGGCCCAGGCTCTCCGCGGTGGTGTCCGGGCGGATGCCCTCGTCCTCACGGAACTCGATCGGGTCGCCCTTGCGCTGCGGGATGAGCACCGGGGTGATCTCGTCGTCGAACAGGCCGTTCTTCTGCGCGGCGGCGGCCTTCTGGTGGCTGGCGGCGGCGAATGCGTCCTGCTCCTCGCGGGTCAGCCCGTACCGGCTGTTGGCCTGCTCGGTCAGCGCGCCCATGGCGACCTGGTCGAAGGTGTCGGTCAGGCCGTCGTGCGCCATCGCGTCGACCAGCGTGGCGTCGCCGTACTTGGTGCCGGTGCGCGAGGTGGGCAGCAGGTGCGGGGCCTGGGTCATCGACTCCATGCCGCCGGCGACCACCACCTCGAACTCACCGGCCCGGATCAGCTGGTCGGCCAGGGCGATCGCGTCGAGGCCGGAGAGGCACACCTTGTTCAGCGTGAACGAGGGCACCGACATCGGGATGCCACCGGCGACGGCGGCGGGCCGGGCGGGGTTCTGGCCGGCCCCGGCCTGGATGACGTGGCCCATGATCACGTAGTCGACCTGGTCGCCGGTGATGCCGGCGCGCTCGAGCGCCGCCTTGATCGCCACGCCGCCCAGGTCGGCGGCGGAGAAGTCCTTCAGCGAGCCGAGCAGGCGGCCCATCGGGGTGCGGGCACCCCCGACGATGACGGAACGGGTGGATGCGGGCTGGCTCATCGAGGCTCCAGTGACTCCCGGTCACCGCCGTTGGCGACCGTCTCGGCAGGACACCGCGTGGTCCCTCGGGGCAGACCGTCGGGACACCACGGGTTGTCGTCAGGATAGGACTCGCGCCGTCCGCCGGGTCCCTGCCGGTGACGGAGGCCACCGGCAGGACGTGAAGCCCGTCACAACGGGCTCCCCGTCGGCGATCGGCAGCGGCAGGATGCGCGCATGACCTCCGCCGTGCCCGACGACGCGCACACCGGCCTGTTCAGCACGATCGACCACGTCGGCATCGCCGTCCCCGACCTGGACGAGGCGATCGCCTTCTACGCGGCGACCTTCGGGATCCACTCGGTGCACGAGGAGACGAACACCGAGCAGGGCGTGCGCGAGGCGATGCTCGCGGTCGGCGACGGCGAGACCCGCGTCCAGCTGCTCGCCCCGCTGACCCCCGAGTCGACGATCGCGAAGTTCATCGGCCGCTCCGGCCCGGGCCTGCAGCAGCTGGCATTCCGGGTCGCCGACGTCGAGGCGGCGAGCGCGACGCTGCGCGAGCGCGGCATGCGGCTGCTCTACGACGAGCCCCGGCGCGGCACGTCGGGCAGCCGGGTCAACTTCGTGCACCCGAAGGACGCCGGCGGGGTGCTCATCGAGCTGGTCGAGCCCGCCGCCCACGGATGAGTTGCCTGGGTCACATGACCTGGTCAACCGGAGCTACTGGTCAGTAACCTCCGCGCCACACCTGCACCCTCCGAGCCAATGACGACCCGGGAGCGCACGCATGGACCAGATCAGGGACGCCGTCCTCGCCGACCAGCTCGACGCGATCGGAGGGCTCCCGACACCGGAGTCCTACCGCGCCGTGCTGGTCCGCCGGGACGAGCAGGACATGTTCGAGGGCCTGCCCACCAAGGACAAGGACCCCCGCAAGGCACTGCACGTCGAGGAGGTGCCGACCCCGGAGATCGGTCCGGGCGAGGCGCTGATCGCGGTGATGGCCTCCTCGGTGAACTACAACACCGTCTGGACGTCGATCTTCGAGCCGGTCTCAACCTTCGGGTTCCTCGCCCGGTACGGCCGGCTCAACGAGCTGACCAAGAAGCACGACCTGCCCTACCACGTGGTGGGCTCGGACCTCTCCGGCGTCGTGGTCCGGGTCGGCCCCGGCGTCAACAGGTGGAAGCCCGGCGACGAGGTCGTCGCCCACTGCCTGTCCGTCGAGCTCGAGGACCCGGCCGGTCACGACGACACGATGATGGACCCGCAGCAGCGGATCTGGGGCTTCGAGACCAACTTCGGCGGGCTGGCCGAGCTGTCCCTGGTCAAGAGCAACCAGCTCATGCCCAAGCCGGCGCACCTCACGTGGGAGGAGGCGGCCTGCCCGGGGCTGGTCAACTCCACCGCCTACCGGCAGCTGGTGAGCCACAACGGCGCGGACATGAAGCAGGGCGACGTCGTCCTCATCTGGGGCGCCTCCGGGGGCCTCGGCTCCTACGCCACCCAGATGGCGCTCAACGGCGGGGCCATCCCGGTGTGCGTGGTGAGCAGCCCGGAGAAGGCCGAGATCGTCCGCCGGATGGGCGCCGAGCTGGTCATCGACCGCTCCGCGGAGGGCTACCGGTTCTGGAAGGACGAGGAGACCCAGGACCCGAAGGAGTGGCAGCGGCTCGGCGCGAAGATCCGCGAGCTGACCGGCGGGGACGACTCCGACATCGTCTTCGAGCACCCCGGGCGGGAGACCTTCGGGGCCAGCGTCTACGTCGCCAAGAAGGGCGGCACCATCGTCACCTGCGCCTCGACCAGCGGCTTCCTGCACCAGTACGACAACCGCTACCTCTGGATGAACCTCAAGCGGATCGTCGGCTCGCACTTCGCCAACTACCGCGAGGCCTGGGAGGCCAACCGGCTGATCGACCGCGGGCTGATCCACCCGACGCTGTCCAAGACCTACGCCATGGACGACGTGGGCCAGGCCGCCTACGACGTCCACCGCAACCTGCACCAGGGGAAGGTCGGTGTGCTGACCCTCGCCCCGGAGGAGGGGCTGGGCGTCAAGGACCACGCCAAGCGGGAGCGGCACCTCGCCGCGATCAACCGCTTCCGCGACGTCTAGCGGGGGGCTTGCCGGGAGTTCCCTGGGTGCGGCCCTCGACACGCTGACCACGCCATCGATCAATGCGAGGATGAGGCCATGAGCGACCCCCGCGACGACGAGTTCGGTTACCGCGACGGCGGCCCCACCTTCGACGTGGTCCGCAAGGGGTACGACCGCGACCAGGTCGCCGAGACGCTGGCCGGTCTCGACGCCGACCTGCACGTGGCGCTGGCCGACCGGGACGCCGCCGTGTCCCGGTCGGCCGACCTCGCCCGTCAGCTGCAGGCGCTGCACGGCGAGGTCGAGTCGCTGCGGCGCCGGGCCGCCAGCGCGAGCGCCCCCACGTTCGAGAACATGGGCGAGCGCATCTCCAACATGCTGCAGCTCGCCCAGGACGAGGCGGCGGAGATCCGGCGATCGGCCGAGGAGCAGGCCGCCCAGCTGCAGGCGGCCGTGGCCGCCGAGGCGGAGGCGATCCGCGAGCGGATCGCCGGTGAGGAGCGCGCGCTCGGGGAGCGCTCGGCCGCCAGCCGGGCGGAGGCCGAGCGCCTGGTCGCCGAGGCGCGGCAGCACGCCGAGCAGATCGCCGCGGTCGCCCAGGCCCGCGCCGACGACCTGGTCACCAAGGCCCAGGAGCGGGTGACCCGGCTCGACAACGACTCCCAGGCCCGCCGCGCCAAGGCCGAGCAGGACTTCGAGATCGCCCAGCGCGCCCGCCGGAGCGAGGCCGCCCGGCTGGAGCAGGAGCGCGAGCAGGCCTCGATCGCCGCCGCCCAGCAGCGGGTCGCCGAGGCCGACGATCGGGCCCACCGCACGGTCGCCGAGGCCGAGGCCGCCGCGGCCGCGATCGGGAAGATCCGGGACGACCTGACCCGTCGGCTGGCCGACGTCCGGACCCTGCTCGGCCGGCTGCCGGACCTGTCCGACCAGCCGCAGCCGGCCGAGGACGCCCACCCGGCGGCTCCGGCCGAGCAGCGTGAGGCAGCCCGGCCGCAGCAGCCCACCCCGGTGGAGTCCGCGGAGCAGGAGCAGGCGACCGCTGGGGAGCAGCCGGGTGCGGAGCAGCGCCCGGCGGCGGGGGCCACGCAGCCCGCCCCGGAGCCGGCGGCCGCGCAGACCCAGGCGGTCCCGGTCCAGGCGGTCCGGACCGAGTCGGTACCGGCCCAGTCGGCACCCGCGGCCGCACAGCAGCCGGTCCGGACCCCGGCGCCGGCGCACCCGACCCAGAACACGCCGGCCCAGCAGGCTCCGGTCGAGGACCGGACGACGGCTGAGCAGCCGGCGGCCGAGCAGGCACCTCAGCAGCGGCCCCAGCCCGGCGTGCGGCAGACGCCGCCGGTGCCTGCCCGCGGTCCGGCGACCCGGGTCCAGCCGACCCCGGCCGTGCCGGCCGGACAGGGCGGTCCGCCCCCGGCGAACCGGGGCTGACCGCCGCCCTGCTCCTCGACGGGCCCGTCCGGTGCACCGGGTCGGGTGAGGGTGATCGACCACCACCGGAGAGGAACTCCGTGCCCGGGCCGTCTCGGACCACGCTGATCGCCGTGCTCAGCGCCGTCCTGTGCTCGCTCGGTCTGCTGGTGGCCCCCGCGGCGGCGGCCGCACCGGCGGAGGACACCGGCCTGGTGCGGATGATGCACCTCTCCCCCGACACCCCGTCGGTCGACGCGTTCATCGACCATGCCTCGGTTGACCACGCCTCCACCGACTCGGTCTCCGCCCCGGACGCCCAGGTCCTGCTGCCCGCGGTCGGCTACGGCGACGTCTCCCGCTACCAGCGGGTCCCCGCCGGCAGCTACACGGTGAGCGTGCGGGCGGCCGGCGCCGACCCGACCACTCCCCCGGTGCTCGCCACCCGCGTCACCGTGGCCCCCGGGGCAGCGACCACGGTCGCCGCGGTGGGGCGGTTCGCCGACCTGGGCCTCGCCGTCCGCACCGACGACCTCACGCTCCCGCCGGCCGAGACTGCCCGGGTCCGGGTGGTCAACGCCGCGGCGGCTGGCTCCCCGCTGGACGTCGCGCTGGGCGGAGGCACCGTGCTGGCCGCGGACCTGGCGTTCGCCGACTCGACCGAGCCCGTCGACGTGCCCGGCGGCGCAGGGACGCTCCTCGTCACCGACTCCGGCGGCACCCCGGTCGAGTTGCCGGTCGACCTCGCTGCCGGGTCGGTCCACACCGTGCTGGTGCTGGACCGCGCGGACGGTGGGCTGACCGTGACCACCACCCTGGACGCCGCAGCCCCCGCCGTCGTGCCGGTCGGTGGGGTGGAGGCCGGTGCCGGCGGTACCGCCACGGACGAAGACCCGCCGGTCGACCGCGCCGCTCTCGCCGCCCTGTCCCTCACCGCACTGGTGCTGGCCGTCGTTCTGCGCCGGCCCCGTCCCGGGTCCCCGACGTCCTGACCCGCCGGCGATGACGACCTCGACCGGTCCCGGTCGGCCCTCCCGACCGGGCCGCCACCGGCTGACGGCGCTGCGGGCGGGGCTGCTCGCGGTGGCCGTCCTCGCCGGTGGCATGGCGCTGGTGGACCGCCCCGCCGACGCCGTCCGCAGCACCGCGGTGGCGTCTCCGCCCGCCCCGGCGCTCCTCGGCCCCGCTGCGGCGGTGCCGGCGCAGCCGACCGTGGCGCCCCCGGTCGGGCTGCGCATCGCCGCGATCGGCGTCGACGCCCACCTGGTGCCGATCGGAGTGGACGGCGCAGGCGCCCTCGTGCCCCCGGCGGACGTCCAGCAGGCGGGCTGGTTCACCGCCGGCCCGGTGCCCGGTGCGGTGGGGCCAGCGGTGCTGGCCGGGCACGTCGACGACCACACCGGCCCCGGGGTGTTCTCCCGGCTGGAGGAGCTCACCGCCGGAGACCAGGTGGTCGTCACCGGCAGCGACGGCCGGCCGGTGACGTTCACGGTGACCCGGGTGTCCGCCCACCCCAAGGGCGACTTCCCGACCGAGGAGGTCTACGGGCCGACCACCGGCGCCGAGCTCCGGCTGATCACCTGCGGCGGCACCTTCGACCGCTCACGCCGCAGCTACACCGACAACGTCGTCGTCCACGCATCCGCAGGATGACGGAACGGCCCCGCTGCGAGCGTGCGACTGGCGGCGAGGCAGTGGCGTCCTTCAGCGGCGACGGTCGCGGGCCCGCCAGCAGGCGGTGTGCCAGTGCCGCCGCCAGTCGGCGGCGGAGTCGGTGTCCCACGGGTCCAGGTCGGAGTCCCGGGCGTAGGCCGGCCAGCTGACCACGTGCGGGGTCCGCGGCGGGATCAGCTGGTCACAGCCCGGGCAGCGGTAGCTCTTGTCGCTGCCCGCCCCGGTGAGCGGCCGCACCACCCAGTCGCCGTCCGCGGCCTCCTCGACCGGCTGCCGGGCCGCCACCGGACCACGCCCCGGCTGCGCGGACCGGGCGCGCCCCGGACCACGCCGCGAGCCACCTCGGCGGGGCACCAGCTACCGGTTCGCGTGGTCGCGGAAGCCGCGCCCGGCCTTGCGGCCGAGGTAGCCGGCGGTCACCAGGTGCTCGAGCAGCGGTGCCGGGGCGAAACCGGGCTCGCGGAACTCGGTGTACAGCTCGCGCTCGATCGCCAGGGCGACGTCCAGGCCGACGACGTCCAGCAGCTCGAAGGGGCCCATCGGGTAACCGCAGCCGACCTTCATCGCCGCGTCGATGTCGTCGGCGGTCGCGTAGTGCGCCTCCAGCATCTTGACCGCGTCGTTCAGGTAGGGGAACAGCAGTGCGTTGACGACGAACCCGGCCCGGTCGGTGCAGGAGACCGCGTGCTTGCCGATCTGCGCGCACAGCGCGTGTGCGGTGGCGGCGACGTCGGGCTCGGTGGCGATCGTCGAGACGACCTCGACCAGCTTCATCACCGGTGCGGGGTTGAAGAAGTGCAGGCCGACGACGTCACCGGGGCGCTCGCTCGCCTTGGCGCACTCGATGACCGGCAGGCTGGACGTCGTGGTCGCCAGCACCGCGCCGGGCTTGGCGATCTCCCCGAGCGCGGCGAACAGCGCCTGCTTGACGCCCAGGTGCTCGACCACGGCCTCGATGACCAGATCGGCCCCGGCGAGGTCGTCGAGCTGGGCGGAGCCGGTGACCCGGGCGAGGGTGGCGTCCCGCTCCGCCTCGTCCAGCCGGCCGCGGGCGACCTGCTTGTCCAGCGACCGGGTCAGCGCGTGCTGCACGGCCTCGACCTTGTCCAGGGTGCGGGCGACGAAGGTGACGTCGTAGCCGCCCTTGGCCACCACCTCGACGATGCCGACGGCCATCGTCCCGGAGCCCACGACGCCGACGCTGCGGATCGGGCGGGCCCCCTCGGCGGCGCCGCCGGTGGCCGGCGTCGCGGCATCCGGGACGACCTCGGCGGAGTCGCGGCCGGCGTAGGTGTAGAAGCCGCGGCCGCTCTTCCGGCCCAGCAGCCCGGCCGTCATCATCTGCTTGATGATCGGCGCGGGGGCGTGCAGCCGGTTGCGCGACTGCTGGTACATCGTCACGAGGATCTCGTAGGCGGTGTCGATCCCGATCAGGTCCATCAGCGCGAGCGGGCCCATCGGCAGGCCGCAGCCCAGGCGCATCGCGGCGTCGATGTCCTCGCGGCTGGCGTAGCGGTTCTCGAACATCGAGACCGCGTGGTTGAGGTAGCCGAACAGCAGGGCGTTGGCGATGAACCCCGCCTTGTCCCCGATCGTCACGTCGGTCTTGCCCAGCCGCGCGGCCAGCGCCTCGACGTCGGAGACCACCGAGGGCTCGGTGACCACGGTGCGCACGATCTCGACCAGCTTCATCACCGGTGCGGGGTTGAAGAAGTGCATCCCGATGACCTTGCCGGGGCGGCCGGTGGTGACCGACAGCTCGGTGACCGACAGGCTGGAGGTGTTGGTCGCCAGGATGGTGTCCGGCGGGCAGATGGCGTCCAGCTTGGAGAACAGCTGGGCCTTGAGCTCCATCCGCTCCGGGATGGCCTCCACGACCAGCTCGGCGACGGCGAGGTCCTCCATCGCCGTGGTGAACCGGATCCGGGACAGGATGACGTCGCGGTCGCCGGCCTCGAGCTTCCCGCGGGCGACGGCCTTGCCGGTCGACTGCTCGACGTGCGCCCGGCCGCGCTCCAGTGCCTCGTCGGTCACCTCGACCGCCGTCACCGACAACCCGGCCCGGGCGAGCACCTCGGCGATGCCGGCACCCATCGTGCCGAGCCCCACCACGCCGACCTCGGTCAGTTCTCTGGCCACGCTGCCATCCCTTCACCGTCGGTGATCCCGAGCAGTTTCGCACCACTTTCCGACCCGGGCGCTACCGGCCGGTAGTTCGGCCCCGTCGCGGGGGCCCGCCGCGCGCGGAGCGGGTGGTGGGGGGCGACGGGTTCCTTCTAGAAGAGGCGCTGGGATGGGTCGTCGGTGCCCTTGAGGACGGCGTAGTCGACGGTCAGGCACTCGATGCCACGGTCGGCGGCGAGCACCCGGGCCTGCGGCTTGATCTCCTGGGCGGCGAACACGCCCTTGACCGGGGCCAGCCGCGAGTCGCGGTTGAGCAGCTCCAGGTAGCGGGTCAGCTGCTCGACCCCGTCGATCTCGCCGCGGCGCTTGATCTCCACGGCCACGGTCGCGCCGCCGGCGTCCCGGCAGAGCAGGTCGACCGGGCCGATCGCGGTGGGGTACTCCCGGCGCACCAGCGACCACCCCTCGCCGAAGGTCTCCACGTGCAGCGCGAGCAGTCGCTGCAGGTCGGCCTCCACGCCGTCCTTCTGCAGGCCGGGGTCGACGCCGAGGTCGTGCCGGGAGTCGTGCTCGACCGACTCGATGGTGATGATCAGCTGCTCGCCGGCCTTGTTGGTGACCGTCCAGGTGCCCGCTGTGCCGCCGTCCGGAGAGTCCGTCAGCTCCTCCTTGACCGAGCACGGCGGGCTCATCCAGTTCAGCGGCTTGTAGGCCCGGTCGTCGGCGTGGATGGACACCGAACCGTCGGCCTTGACCAGCAGCAGCCGGGTGGCGGGCGGGAGGTGGGCGGTGAGCCGCCCGATGTAGTCCACGGAGCAGCGGGCAATGACCAGGCGCACGGACGACGACGCTACCGGCTGTCCGACCCGCCCTCCGCACCGGCGGGACCGCGCAGGACACCGTGGAACCCCCTGGGCCGCCGAGCCGTGTACTCCCTGTGCGGAACTCACCTGCCCTCCGTCCCGCCGTCGGTCTCGCGCTGGCGACCCTGCTGCTGACCGCCTGCGCCCAACGGGGCGGCACCGGAGCCGCGCCACCCGGCCCGTCCAGCGAGACGCCGACGGAGTCCGAGACCGTCTCGTTGCCGGAGGGCGAGGAGGCGCTGGTGCTCCAGGTCGCCGACGTCGGCGGCTTCACCACGCCGGAGATGCTGGCCGCGCGGCTGCCGATCGTGAGCGTCTACGCCGACGGCCGGGTGATCACCCAGGGGCCGGTGCCGGAGATGTACCCCGGGCCGGCCTGGCCCAACGTCCTGGTGCAGCAGGTCGACCAGGCCACCGTGCAGGAGCTCGCCGAACGGGCGCTGGACGCCGGCATCGCCGAGACGACCGACCTGGGCTCCCCGCCACTGGCCGATGCCACCTCCACCCGGTTCACCCTGAACACCGCGGAGCGCACCGTGCAGCGAGAGGTCTACGCACTCCGGGAGAGCACCGGCGGGCTCCCCGGGGATCCGGGCGCCGGTGGGCTCACCGAGGAGCAGGAGGAGGGGCGGGCACAGCTGCAGGACCTGCTCGACGACCTGACCGACCTCTCGCAGACGCTCTACAGCGAGGGTCAGACGCCGGAGCAGTACAGCCCGGAGACGGTCGCGGCGCTGGCCCGGCCGTGGACCGAGCCCAACGACGACCTGACCCACGCGGAGGTGCCCTGGCCGGGGCCGGCCCTGCCGGGCGAGCCGATCGCCCCGGGCGTGAGCTGCGTGACGGCGACGGGCGAGGAGGCGCAGGCCGTCGCCGCCGCGGCCCGGGACGCCAACGCCCTGACCCCCTGGGTCGGTGCGGACGGCGCCCGCTGGTCGATCACCTTCCGCCCACTGCTGCCGCACGAGTCCGGCTGCGCGGACCTGACCGACTGAGGACCGTCGTGCTCCCCGGACCGAGCGGCCCGGGGAGCACCCTGGCTCAGACCGGCTGCGGCGAGCGCAGGTCGCCGTCCACGCCGTCCCGCTCTGCGACGGCGGCCAGCGGCTCCGCCGGCCGGGTCGACCGGAACCGCTCCAGGTCCAGCAACCCCTCGCGCTTGGCGACGATGGTGGGCACCAGCGCCTGGCCGGTCACGTTGGTGGCGGTCCGGCCCATGTCGAGGATCGGGTCGACCGCCAGCAGCAGGCCGACGCCGGCCAGCGGCAGGCCCAGCGTGGACAGCGTGAGCGTCAGCATCACGACCGCACCGGTCACGCCCGCGGTCGCCGCGGAGCCCACCACGGACACCAGCGCGATCAGCAGGTAGTCGGTGATCGAGAGGTCCACGTCGAAGAACTCCGCCACGAAGATCGCGGCCAGCGCCGGGTAGATCGCCGCGCAGCCGTCCATCTTCGTCGTGGCACCGAGCGGCACCGCGAAGGACGCGTAGCTGCGCGGGACCCCCAGCTCGGTCTCGGTGACCCGCTGGGTCACCGGCAGGGTGCCGATGGAGCTGCGGGACACGAAGGCCAGCTGGATCGCCGGCCAGGCACCGGCGTAGAAGCGCACCGGCGACAGCCCGTGCAGCTTGAGCAGCACCGGGTAGACGACCAGCAGCACGATCGCCAGGCCGGCGTACACCGCGCCGACGAAGACCCCCAGCGAGCCGAGGGAATCCCAGCCGTAGCTGGCCACCGCCTTGCCGATCAGCCCGACCGTGCCCAGCGGCGCGAGCAGGATGACCCACCAGAGGACCTTCTGCACGATCGCCAGCACCGAGCGGGTGACCGACAGGAACGGGTCCGCGGCGGCGCCGACCTTCAGCGCCGCGACCCCGATCGCGACCGAGACGACGATCAACTGCAGGACGTTGAAGCTGACCCCGCCGTCGCCGTTCCCCTCCAGTCCGAGGAAGTTCGCCGGGACCAGCCCGGTCAGGAAGTCCCACCAGGAACCGGTGGTCGCCGGCGCCTGGGCGAGTCCGGCGTCGACCGAGCTCCGGTTGCCGGGCTGGGTGAGCAGGCCGAGCCCGATGCCGACGGAGACGGCGATGAGCGAGGTGATCGCGAACCACAGCAGCGTCTGGCCGGCCAGCCGGGCGGCGTTGGACACCTGCTTGAGGTTGGCGATGCTGACGATGATCGCGGTGACGATCAGCGGGACGACGATCGCCCGCAGCAGCCCCACGAAGGTGTTGCCGATGGTGGTGAGGGTGCTGGTCAGCCAGTTGGCGTCGGTGCCGGGGACCAGGACGCCGTCGACGAAGGAGCCGTCGACCGGGCCCATCGCGCGGGCCACCAGGCCGAGGGCGATGCCGACGACGAGGCCGAGCAGGACCTGGACCGCGAAGGGGACGCGGCGGAGACGTGCGAGCACGGGAGGGGTGCCTCTCTGGGGCGGTGCGGGGTGGCGGACGGGTCGGGACCGGGTGCGCTCAGCGCGAGGTGGTCATCCGCCCGTGGTCGATGAAGCGACGCCGCGTCAGCCACCAGAGGTCGATCACGTGCAGGTCAAGGCCGCCATCGCCGTCCGCCATTCCGCCGCGTGAGCGAGGTCATCACCGGGCGGTCGACCGTCGTCGTGCCGTCATCCTCTCGGGGGATGCCGGGGGGGACCTGAGGGGGATGTGCCCCGCTCCCCGGCCGAGCAGGCTCGGGGCATGCCGTTCCCGGGGAGCCGACCGTGACCGACGCCGTGCTCGGCTGGGTGCAGGAGCTGATGGCCTCCCCGTGGGTGTACCTGGTCCTGTTCTCGCTGGCCGCCCTCGACGGCTTCCTGCCCGTCGTGCCCGGCGAGAGCGTGGTGATCACCGCCGGCGTCTTCGCCGCGACCGGGCAGCCCGACCTGGTGGCGGTCGTCGCCGTGGCCGCTGTGGGGGCCTTCGCCGGTGACCACGCCTCCTACCTGATCGGGCACCGGGCGGGCCCCCGGCTGCAGGCCTGGGCCCGGCCCGGCGGCCGGCGCCGGGCGGCGCTCGACCGGGCGGCCCGGTTGCTGGCCGCGCGCGGCGGCGTCCTGCTGGTCACCGCCCGGTACGTGCCGGGCCTGCGGACGGCGGTGACACTGACCGCCGGGGCGGTGGGCTGGCCACTGCGCCGGTTCACCCCCTTCGCCGCGCTGGCCGCCCTCACCTGGGCCGGCTGGTCCGCCGGGATCGGGTACATCGGCGGGCTGGCCTTCGAGCGGGACCCGCTGCGCGGCCTGCTGCTGGGCCTCGGCCTGGCCCTGGTCCTGGCCGCAGTCGGCGAGGGCGTCCGCCTCCTCGTCCACCGCCGCCGGCCCCCCGTCGAGGCGGTGGCCGAGCGCACGCCGGCCGAGGTGGGGGCAGGCTGACCGGGTGAGCACCGTCGAGGACGTCACCCCCACCTCCCCGCGACCGGTGCGCCGGACCGTCTTCACCCAGGGCTGGCGGGACGTCACGTTCCTGCACTGGGCGGTCGACCCGGCCCTGGTCGCCCCGCTGCTGCCGGCCGGCGCCCGACCGGACGTGCTGGACGGCGTCACGTACGTCGGCCTCATCCCCTTCCGGATGCGCCGGATCGGCTTGCTGGGGGCACCGGGGCTGCCGTACCTCGGCTCGTTCGCCGAGACCAACGTGCGGCTCTACTCGGTCGACGACGAGGGGCGGCGCGGCGTGGTCTTCCGGTCGCTGGAGGCCGACCGGCTGCTGCCGGTCCTGGCCGCCCGCTGGATCGCGCACCTGCCCTACCTCTGGTCCCGGATGCGCATCGCCCGCGACGGCGACCGGATCACCTACCAGGCGGCTCGCCGCTGGCCCGGTCCCCGGGGCGCCGGCGGCCGCATCACCGTCCGGGTGGGGGCCCGGCTGGCCGACCCCGGCCCGCTGCCGCGGTTCCTCACCAGCCGCTGGGGCCTGCACCAGACCACCCTGGGCCGGCTCGCCTACTGGCCGAACGAGCACCCGGAGTGGCCGCTGCACGCCGCCGAGCTGCTGGAGCTGGAGGACGACCTGGTCGCCGCCGCCGGTCTGCCCGCGGTCGGCGGCGCCCCGGACAGCGTGCTCTTCTCCCCCGGCGTCGACGTCCGGTTCGGCCCGCGACTGTCGTGAGCCGGACCGATCGGGCGACCCGCCGGCGAATCGAGACGAGATGGTTCCACCGGAGCACGTCCTGGGCCACACTGCCGGGGTGAACGGGAGCCCGACGTCGCTGCCCCCGCCGTCCGTGGCTCTCTCCCCCGCCTGGCTGCACCGGGTGCTGGACGCGGCGCGCACCCGGCTGGGCATGGACGTCGCCTGGATGTCCACGTTCACCGAGAGCAGCCAGCAGATCTGCGCCGCCACCGGCGCACTGGACGCCATGCACGTGCGTCCGGGGATGGAGCCCTCCCTGGAGGGCTCCTTCTGCGTCCGGGTGCTCAGCGGGCAACTGCCCCCGGTGGTCACCGGCGCCCGCCGGCACCCCGGCACCCGCGACCTGGCCGTCACCGCCGACCTCGGCATCGGCTCGTACGTGGGCGCCCCGGTCCGGGCGCCGGACGGCCGCCCGGTCGGGATGCTGTGCTGCGTGAGCCGGGACGACGGCGCGCACCTGGACGGCGCGGCCGCCCGCACCCTGGAGCTCCTGGCCGACCTCATCGCCGACCGGTTGGCCGAGCCGCTGCCCGCACCGCCGGCCGACCCCGCCGGCCGGGTGCGCGACGTGCTGAGCGAGGGCGCGGTCGTCACCCATGTCCAGCCGATCGTCGACCTGGCCACCGAGGAGGTCGTGGCCTACGAGGCGCTGGCCCGGTTCCCCGGCATCGCCGACGGGCCGGAGCGGCTGTTCAGTGCGGCTGCGGCCGCAGGGCTCGGCACCCAACTGGAGGAGCTGGCCGCGCGCGCCGCGCTCGCCGTGGCACCACGGCTCCCCGCAGGGCGCCCACTCGGGATCAACCTCTCCCCGCCGGCGCTGCTGTGCCCGTCGGTCACGGACCTGCTGCTGGACCACCGGCACCTGGACGTCGCGGTCGAGATCACCGAGCACAGCCCGGTGGACGACTACGACGCCCTGGGACGAGCCCTGACCCGTCTCCGCGACGCCGGCATCGGCCTGACCGTCGACGACGCCGGTGCGGGGTACGCCAGCTTCCGGCACGTGCTGCGGCTGCACCCCGACGCGATCAAGCTGGACCTCGCACTCGTCAGCGGCGTGCACGCCGACCCGGCCAAGCAGGCGATGGTCACCGCGATGGTCAGCTTCGCCGCCGCGACGGGTGCCCGACTGGTGGCTGAGGGGATCGAGGACCCCGCCGAGGTCCGCACGCTCCGGTCCCTGGGCGTGTGCCAGGGCCAGGGGTACCTGTTCGGCCGTCCGGCGCCCCTGCTCTGAGGGCGCTGCGCTGAGGCGCTGTTCCGGTCCGTCCCCGGCGCCGGACCCCTCGATGCCGGCGACAGCGGACAGGGGATGATCCGGTCACGCGTCGTCGAGGTGGGGAGCACCGTGGTGGAGCCCGTTCGGTTCGGACTGGTGGGGTACGGCTTCGGCGGCCGGTACTTCCACGCCCCGCTGCTCGCCGCCGCGGTGGAGTGCGACCTCGTCGCAGTGGCGACCTCCTCGACCGAGCGGCGCGAGCTGCTCCGCCAGGAGCACCCGGGCGCGACCGCCGTCGGGTCCCTGCCCGAGCTGGCCGCGGCCGGCGTCGAGGCGGTGGCGATCTCGACCCCCGCCGACACCCACACCGCGCTCACCGACCAGGCGCTCGACCTCGGCCTGGCCGTCGTCTGCGACAAGCCCTTCGCGCTGGACGCCCCGGCCGCACGGGCCACCGCCGAGCGGGCCCGCCGGCTCGGCCTGCCCCTGGCGCCGTACCAGAACCGCCGCTGGGACTCCGACTTCCGCACCGTCCAGGCGCTGGCCGAGGCCGGGACGCTGGGCGCGATCACCCGGTTCGAGTCCCGCTTCGAGCGGTTCACCCCCGAGCCCGGCCCGGCGCCGTCCGGGGGTGGCACGCTGCTGGACTTCGGCAGCCACCTGGTCGACCAGGCGCTGGTGCTGCTCGGCCCGGTGTCCTCCGTCTACGCCGAGTGGCGGGTGCGCGACAGCGGGCTGGACGACGACGTCTTCGTCGCCCTCACGCACGCCGGCGGCGCGCGTTCGCACCTGGCCGGCAGCTGGAGCGAGGGCGCACCGGGCAACCGGTTCCGGGTCACCGGCACGGCCGGCAGCTACGTCGTCGGCGGGCCGATGGACGGCCAGGAGGAGGCGCTGATCGCCGGGGAGACACCGGCCACCCGCGGTCCGGAGTGGGGCGCCGAGCCGGAGGCCCGCTGGGGCCGCGTCCGGCGGGGCGACCACGAGTACCGGGTGCCGACCCTGCCCGGCGCCTGGGACACGTTCTACCCGGCGTTCGCCGCCGCGGTCCGCGGCCTGGGCGCGGTCCCGGTCGAGCCGCAGGACGCCGTCGCCTCGCTCACCGTGCTCGACGCCGCCCGCCGCAGCGCGACCGAGGGCGTCGTCGTCCGGCTCGGGTGACGGCCGGGGCGGACCATCGGTCGGTCACCGGTGGGCCGCCTGCACCGCGAGCGGCTCGGCGTGCTCGTCCTCGACCCACTCGAGCAGGTCACCGGGCTGGCAGCCCAGCACCCGGCACATCGCCTCCAGCGTGCTGAAGCGGACGGCCTTGGCCCGGCCGTTCTTCAGCACCGCCACGTTGGCCGGGGTGAGCCCGACCCGTTCGGCGAACTCGCCGACGCTCATCTTCCGCTTGGCCAGCTCCACGTCGATGCGCACGACGATCGGCATCAGATGACCGCCTCCATGTCGCTGCGCAGCGTCGTGGCCTGCAACAGCAGCGCGCGCATGACCGCCATCAGCAGCCCCACCACGGCGCCGACCAGCAGCAGCACCAGCAGGAGGGCCGGCGGCCCCGGGTCGTCACTGACCTCATCGATGACGAAGTAGTACGAGCTGACGAAGGCGCCGAGCAGCATCAGCCAGCCGACGACCATCGCCACGACGATCGCGTCGACCCACGGCAGCGCGCTGGTGCTGAAGATGCAGTCCCGCCGGACCATGGTCAGGAGCTTCCAGGTGCAGACGACGACGACCTGCACGCACGCCAGCCCCACGATCGAGGCCACGAACATCGTCCCCCGCACGAGCGACTGCTCCAGCGACGGGTCGGCCAGGTCCGGCAGCGTCCCGGGCACCACCCAGATCTGAGCGGCGACCAGGGCGGCGAACAGCACCGCGAGCAGGAACCGGATCGGGAGCACCAGCGGGTGCACATGCGGCATGGATCGACATTCGCTCGCTGTAGATCGAAAGTCAACAGGTGCGAGCCGTCGGGCCGACCACCGTCCCTCAGACGGGCACCGGGGCGTCCTCGGCGAGGCCGTTCGCCTCCCGGACGACGGCGACCACCTCGGCCATGATGTCGGTGATCCCGAAGTCCTTGGGCGTGAAGACCCGGGCCACCCCGAGGTCCCGCAACCGCCGGGCGTCGCCGTCGGGGACGATCCCGCCGACGACCACCGGGACGTCGTCCAGGCCGGCCGCCCGCAGGCCGGCCAGCACCGCCGGGACGACCTGCAGGTGCGACCCGGAGAGCACCGACAAGCCGACCACGTGCACGTCCTCCTCGACGGCCGCGGAGACGATCTGCGCCGGGGTGAGCCGGATCCCCTGGTAGACCACCTCGAAGCCGGCGTCCCGGGCCCGCACGGCGATCTGCTCGGCACCGTTGGAGTGCCCGTCCAGCCCGGGCTTGCCGACCAGGAAGCGGAGCCGCCCCCCGAGTTCCGCGCCGGTGCGCCGGACCAGCTCCCGCACCTCGGTCAGGCTCGCGTCGGCCGCACCGGCGCTGGCCCCACCGACGCCGGTCGGGGCCCGGTACTCACCGAACACCACACGCAGCGCGCCGGCCCACTCCCCCGTGGTCACGCCGGCCCGCGCGCAGCGCAGCGTGGCGGCCATCAGGTTCTGCTCGGTGGCCGCGGCCGCGCGCAGCTCGTCGAGCGCCGCGGCCACCGCCCCGGGCGCCCGCTCCTCGCGCCACCGCTGCACCGCCGCCTGCGCCGCCGCCTCGACCGCCGGGTCGACGGTCTGGATCGCGGTCTCGAGGTCGGCCAGCAGGGGGTTGGGCTCGCTGGTCGTGTAGCGGTTCACCCCGACGACGACGTCCTCGCCGCTCTCCATCCGCCGCCGGCGCTGGGCCAGCGAGGCCACCAGCTCGCTCTTCATGTAGCCGGACTCGACCGCGGCCACCGCGCCGCCCAGCTCCTGCACTCGGGCGATCTCCACCCGGGCGCCCTCGACCAGCTCGGCGACCTTGCGCTCGACCACCACCGAGCCGGTGAACAGGTCCTCGTACTCCAGCAGGTCGGTCTCGAACGCCAGGACCTGCTGCAGCCGCAGCGACCACTGCTGGTCCCAGGGCCGCGGCAGGCCGAGCGCCTCGTTCCAGGCCGGCAGCTGCACCGCCCGCGCCCGGGCGTCCCGGGACAGCGTGACCGCGAGCATCTCCAGCACGATCCGCTGGACGTTGTTCTCCGGCTGCGCCTCGGTCAGGCCCAGGGAGTTGACCTGCACCCCGTACCGGAAGCGCCGCTGCTTCGGGTCGGTGACTCCGTAGCGCTCCGCGGTCAGCTCGTCCCAGAGCTGGCCGAAGGCGCGCATCTTGCACATCTCCTCGACGAACCGGACCCCTGCGTTGACGAAGAAGGAGATCCGGGCGACGACGTCACCGAAGCGCTCCGGCGGCACCTGCCCGGAGTCGCGCACCGAGTCCAGGACGGCGATCGCGGTGCTCATCGCGTAGGCGATCTCCTGCACCGGCGTGGCCCCGGCCTCCTGCAGGTGGTAGCTGCAGATGTTGATCGGGTTCCACCGCGGCATCGCCGTCACCGTGTAGGCGACCATGTCGGTGATCAGCCGCATGCTCTGCGCCGGCGGGAAGACGTACGTCCCCCGCGACAGGTACTCCTTGATGATGTCGTTCTGCGTCGTCCCGGCCAGTTGCGCGACGTCGTGACCGTGCTCCTCCGCGACCGCCTGGTAGAGCGCGAGCTGCCACATCGCGGTCGCGTTGATCGTCATCGACGTGTTCATCTCGTCCAGCGGGATGCCGTCGAACAACGCCCGCATGTCACCGATGTGCGCCACCGGCACCCCGACCTTGCCGACCTCCCCGACGGCCAGTTCGTCGTCGGGGTCGTAGCCGGTCTGGGTGGGGAGGTCGAAGGCGACCGACAGGCCGGTCTGACCCTTGGCGAGGTTCCGCCGGTAGAGGGCGTTGGACTCCGCGGGCGAGGAGTGGCCGGCATAGGTGCGCATGACCCAGGGACGGTCGCGGTCCTTCGGCGCTGAAGGGAACGGCATGCCAGCGGAGTGTAGGGCGGTTACTCGCCAGTAGCCACGGGCCTCCCCCCGCGGTGGCACACTCGGGGCCGGGCTCGTGGCCGGCCGGCCGCGCCCCTCCGGAGGGGGTCAGCGTGCCGATCGACGCCGGGAGCCTGCACTACGCCGTGGGGCCGGCCATCGCCTTCCTGATGCTGGTGCTGATCGGGCTGTTCCTCCGCTGGGCCTTCGCCTCGGACAGCACGTCGGGCACCCCGGTGCAGCGCGAGGAGCTGCTGACCCCGGTGGCCACGCTCACCCGCCGGGAGTCAGCGCTGGCGCTGCGGGCCGTGCTGAGCGACGCCGGCATCCGGTCCACGATCCGCGAGCCGGCCGCGCACCGGGCCGACGTGCTGGTCTTCCCCGAGGACCTCCAGCGCGCCCGCGCGCTCGCGCTGTCCTTCGGAGGGCGCTGAAGAAGGACCCCCTCGCCCCCCAGACCTCGCTCCGCTCGGCCCGGGCCCCTGCGAGGGGGCCGATCCGTCAGCTGGGGCGCTGGGTCCGTTCGATCTGCACGCCCACGCCACGGAGCTGCTCGGTGAAGTCCGGGTAGCCGCGGTCGACGTGGTGCACGTCCTGGACTTCGGTGACGCCGTCGGTCAGCAGCCCGGCGAGCACCAGCCCGGCACCGGCGCGGATGTCGGTGGCCAGCACCGGCGCGCTGGAGAGCCGTTCCCGGCCCCGCACGACCGCGTGGTGGCCGTCGATGCGCACGTCGGCCCCGAGCCGGACGAGCTCGTTGACGAACATGAACCGGCCCTCGAAGACGTTCTCGGTGATCAGCGCAGTGCCGCTGGAGACCGCGGCCAGCGCCACGGCCATCGGCTGCAGGTCGGTCGGGAACCCGGGGAACGGGAGCGTGACGATGTCCATGCCCCGCGGCCGGTCCGCCATCGCCACCCGGATGCCGTCGTCCAGGGACTCCACGGTCGCCCCGGCGTTGACGAGCTTCTCCAGCGGCACGCTCAGGTGCTCGGCCACCGCCCGCTCGATCACCAGGTCGCCCCGGGTCATCACCGCACCGATCGCCCAGGTGCCCGCGACGATGCGGTCCGGGACGGTCGAGTAGGCCACCGGCCGCAGCTCCCGGACGCCCTCCACGGTGATGGTGGAGGTGCCGGCGCCCTCGATCTCGGCGCCCATCGCGACCAGCATCCGGCACAGGTCGACGATCTCCGGCTCGCGGGCCGCGTTGTCCACGATCGTCGTCCCCTGGGCGAGGGCGGCGGCCATCACCAGGTTCTCGGTGGCCCCCACGGAGGGGAAGTCCAGCCAGATCGAGGTGCCGACGAGCTTGGGGGCGGTCGCGATCAGGAAGCCGTGCTCGTTCACCACGGTCGCGCCGAGCCGCTCCAGCCCGGCGATGTGCATGTCCAGCCCGCGGGAACCGATGGCGTCGCCACCGGGCAGGGCCACCTTGGCGGTACCCAGCCTGGCCACCAGCGGGCCGAGCACGCTGATCGACGCGCGCATCCGGCGGACCAGGTCGTAGTCGGTCTCGCTGGAGGGCCGCTCGGGGACATCGATCAGGACCCGCCCGCCGCCGCTCGGGCTGTCGCCGGGCTCCAGCGGGTAGCGCTCGAAGGTCACGCCACAGCCCAGGCGCCGCAGCACCTCGCTCATGATCGTGACGTCGAGGATGTCGGGCACCTCGTCCAGCGTCGTCCGGCCCGGGGCGAGCAGCGCTGCCGCCATGAGCTTCAGCGCGCTGTTCTTGGCGCCGGTGACCCGGACGCGTCCGCGCAGGGACGACCCGCCGGTCACCTCGAAGCAGTCCACCCGCCCAGCCTAGAGGCGCGTGCGGACGGAGCCCGACCGGGCGCGGGGGTGGCGACGCACCGCCTGGTCCGGCCTAGTCTCGGGACCATGACCGTCCGGCTGACCCGCATCTACACGCGCACCGGTGACGCCGGGCAGACCCACCTCGGGGACATGTCCCGGGTGGCCAAGACGGATGCGCGGCTGATCGCCTACGCCGACGTCGACGAGACCAACAGCGCCATCGGGGTCGCCATCGCCCTGGGCGGGCCGTCGACCGAGGTCACCGAGCTGCTCCGCAGCGTGCAGAACGACCTGTTCGACGTGGGCGCCGACCTCTCCACCCCAATCCAGGAGGCGCCGGAGCACCCGCCGCTGCGAATCACCGCGGCGTACACGGAGCGACTCGAGGCAGCCTGTGACGCGGCCAACGCCGAGCTCCCCGCGCTGACCTCGTTCGTCCTCCCGGGAGGCACCCCGCTGGCCGCGCTGCTCCACACGGCACGCACGGTCGCCCGGCGGGCCGAGCGCAGCGTCTGGGCACTGCTGGCCGACGACGTGGAGCGGACCAACACCGAGACCGCCCGGTACCTCAACCGGCTGTCGGACCTGCTCTTCATCCTCGCCCGCAGCGCCAACCCGGACGGCGACGTGCTCTGGGAGCCCGGCGCGCACAGCGGCGTGCACGCCCAGCGGGCCGCCCGCGAGAGCTGAGACCGGCCCGAGCCCAACGGCGGCACGTGCTCGGCCCTCCTGCAGGGGCCCGCCGCGAGCTCGCGAGCGGTGGGGGCAGGAGGGCCCTTCTTCAGCGGTCGACCGGCGGAGCGGACTCGATCCAGGACAGGAACCCGGTCACCGTCGAGGAGTCCATCGCGAGCTCCTGGGGCCCGGCTCGGGTGCGCACGGTGAGGATCACGCTGTCGTCGGGCAGCGACAGGTCCGCCGCGGTCGGACGACGCCGGGCGTCGACCTGGAACTGGGCGCGGCACAGCCGCCGGTTCGGGCGGACCGACAGGGAGAGCGCGCGGTACCAGAGCAACGTGTCGCCGGAGTACCAGGCGACGCCGACGGCCCAGCGCGAGGTGCCGGGAGCTCGCAGCCACATGGTGACCGCCCCCAGCCCGGAGAGCAGGAACCGCCGGCGCAGCAGGAACGCGGCGACCAGGGCGACCAGCAAGAGCCCGACGAGGACCAGGACGACGGTGGTCACCGGGCGGGGCTCGTCAGCCGAGGCGGGTCAGGTACGGACTCGGTCGGCGGTCAGGCGTCCTGGCCGGCGGCGCGGATCCGGGACTGGGCTCGCCGGGCCGCGGCGAGCGCCTCCGGGTCGTCCCCGGCCTGCTCTGCGCGGCGGAGCGCCTCACGGGCCCGCTCCACGTCGATGTCGGCGGAGATCTCCGCCGTCTCGGCGAGGATCGAGACCCCGCGCTCGGTCACCGACAGGAAGCCCCCGTGCGCGGCGACGACCAGGTCCTCGCCGGACTCCGTGCGGATGCGCACGACGCCCCCGGGGGCGAGCTCTCCCAGGAGGGGCGAGTGGCCGGGCAGGACACCGAGCTCACCCTCGGTGGTACGGGCGATGACCATGCTGGCCTCACCGGACCAGAGCATCTTCTCCACGGCCACGAGCTCGACCTGCAGGGTCGCCACGTATGTCCTCCAGGGTCATCGACCGCCCGAGCCAGGCCGGTGATGCGGGCCGCCGGTCCGGTCGGAGCGGCAGCGGGTCTCCTCCACTGTACCGGCGGTGTGGCCCCGCCTCCGCCACAGGCTGTCACCGGCCCCGCGGGCACACCCCGGATGGGGAGAGAGGGCTCCCGCCGCGCGCGCCGCCGGAAGCCGGTCAGCGGTGCGGGCAGGCGGCGGTCAGTACTCGGTGCGGCGGTAGACCACGGTCCAGCGCCCGAGCCGCAGCTGCGGGTGCCAGACCACCGACGACGGCGCCCACTCGGTCGTGTCGAACGGTTCACCGCCCACTGCCAGCGGCGCGTACGGCGGCCAGCTCCACTCCATCGCGTCGTCCGGTGACGCATCGTGGCGGGTGGTCCCGCTCAGCGAGGTCGCCGTCATCGACGTCCCGCTGCGCAGGGCCGCTGCCAGGTGCCAGGTGTGCACGTGTCGTACTCCTGTGCATGACGCCCGCCGCTCGGACGTTCCGGTGGACATGTTCGTCACCCGGCCCCCCGAACTTGAGGCTCCCGAGTGCGGCCCATCCGATCGGGTGGCGCGCCACCAGCACAGCGGCGCCGCCCGCACCCGGACCGTCACCGGTTCCGCGCCCTGGACCGGCGCAGGACGCCGGAGAACGCCACGGCCGGGCACCCCCGTGGGGATGCCCGGCCGTGGCGCGGTGCTGGGACGGCCCCCTCGCCGGGCCCGTCGCGAGCGGCGGGGGCGAGGGGTCCTCGATCAGCTCTTCTTGAGCTTGTCGTAGTTCCGCTCGAGGTCCTCGAGGCCACCGCACATGAAGAAGGCCTGCTCGGGGACGTGGTCGTAGTCGCCGACGGTCAGCGCCTTGAAGGCCTGCAGGGTCTCGGTGAGCGGGACGTAGGACCCCGGCTGCCCGGTGAACGCCTCGGCGACGAACATGTTCTGCGAGAGGAACCGCTCGATGCGACGGGCCCGGTTGACGGTGAGCTTGTCCTCTTCGCCGAGCTCGTCGATGCCGAGGATCGCGATGATGTCCTGCAGCTCCTGGTAGCGCTGCAGGATCCGCTGGACCTCGCGGGCGATGTCGTAGTGCTCCTGCCCGATGTACTGCGCGTCGAGGATCCGGCTGGTCGAGTCCAGCGGGTCGACGGCCGGGTAGATGCCCTTCTCCGAGATCGGCCGGGAGAGCACGGTCGTCGCGTCCAGGTGGGCGAAGGTGGTGTGCGGCGCCGGGTCGGTGATGTCGTCGGCGGGCACGTAGATGGCCTGCAGCGAGGTGATGGACCGGCCCCGCGTGGAGGTGATCCGCTCCTGCAGGGTGCCCATCTCGTCGGCCAGGGTCGGCTGGTAGCCGACCGCGGAGGGCATGCGCCCCAGCAGCGTGGAGACCTCGGAGCCGGCCTGGGTGAACCGGAAGATGTTGTCGATGAAGAGCAGCACGTCCTGGTCCTGCTCGTCGCGGAAGTACTCCGCCATCGTCAGGGCCGAGAGGGCCACCCGGAGCCGGGTGCCCGGCGGCTCGTCCATCTGGCCGAACACCAGGGCGGTCGAGTTGATGACGCCGGACTCGGTCATCTCGGTGATGAGGTCGTTGCCCTCACGGGTGCGCTCGCCGACGCCGGCGAACACCGACACGCCACCGAACTCCTGGGCGACGCGGCGGATCATCTCCTGGATGAGCACCGTCTTGCCCACGCCGGCACCGCCGAACAGGCCGATCTTCCCGCCGCGGACGTAGGGGGTCAGCAGGTCGATGACCTTGATCCCCGTCTCGAGCAGCTCGGTGCGGCCCTCGAGCTGGTCGAACTTGGGTGCGTTGCGGTGGATCGACCAGTGCAGGGCGTCCTCGGCGTAGCCCGGCGTGTCCAGGCACTCCCCCAGGGCGTTGAACACGTGCCCGGTCACCACGTCGCCGACGGGCACCATGATCGGGGAGCCGGTGTCGCTCACCGGGGCGCCGCGGACCAGGCCGTCGGTCGGGGCCATCGAGATGGTGCGGACCACGTTGTCGCCCAGGTGCTGGGCGACCTCGAGGGTCAGCGTCTTGCCCAGGTCGGCGAGGGTGACCTCGACCTTGAGGGCGTTGAAGAGCTCGGGCATCGCGTCGCGGGGGAACTCGACGTCGACGACCGGGCCCGTGACCCGGACGACGCGGCCTGCGCCGACGGTCTCCTGGCTGGACGGACGTTCCTCGGTGACGGTCATCTGTGCTGCTCTCCTGCCCTGGGGCTCGGTGGTCTCGCGTGTTGAGTGTCCCCGTCCGCGGCGGCTGACGCCGCGGACGGGGCGGGTGGCTCAGTCGTCGGCGTTGGCCGACACGAGCGCGTCGGCGCCGCCGACGATCTCGCTGATCTCCTGGGTGATCTCTGCCTGACGGGCCGCGTTGGCCTGCCGGGAGAGGTTCTTGGCCAGCTCCTCGGCGTTGTCCGACGCCGACTTCATGGCCCGGCGGCGCGACGCCGACTCCGAGGCAGCTGCCTCGAGCAGCGCCGCGTAGATCCGGGTCGTCACGTACTTCGGCAACAACGCGTCCAGCAGCTGCTCGGCCGACGGTTCGAACTCGTAGGCCGGGGTGATGTCGCTGCTGCGGGACTCCTCGGCCTGGACGTCGCGATCGTCGCGCAGTTCGTCGACCTCCTCCACGACCAGCGGCGCCATCCGGTTGGCCACCGGCACCTGGGAGAGCAGGGAACGGAACTCGGTGTAGACGATGTGCAGTTCGTCCACGCCGAGCACGTCGTCGGCACCCCCGCCGGTCTCGTCGTCGTCCTCACCGGCGGTGAAGGCGGTGATGAGAGTCCGACCGATCTCCTGGGCGTCCTCGTACCCCGGCTGCTCGGAGAACCCGGTCCAGGTCTCCTCGACGTCCCGGTCACGGAACCGGTAGTACGTCTCGCCCTTGCGGCCGACGACGTAGAGCAGCGGCTCCTTGCCCTCGTCGCGGAGCAGGGCGAGCAGCTCCTCGGTCCGCCGCAGCACGTTGACGTTGTAGGAGCCGGCGAACCCGCGGTCGGAGGTGACCACCAGCACGGCGACCCGCCGGGGGTTCTCCCGGTCGGTCAGCAGCGGGTGGTCCAGGCTCGCCGAGCCCGCCAGGGCCGACAGCACGCGGGTGATCTCCCGGGCGTAGGGCTTGGAGGCCTCGACCCGGGCCTGGGCACGCACGATGCGCGCGGCCGCGATCAGCTCCTGAGCCGAGAAGATCTTCTTCGTCGACTGGGTGGAGCGGATCCGGCGGCGCAGCGCGCGGAGGGAACCAGCCATCGTCAGCCGGCCCGCTTGACCTGGACGGTCTCCTGGCCCCGCTCACGAGCGTCCATGGCTTCGACCTCGGGCTCGTTGCCCTGCAAGGACTCACCCTCGGAGGTGGTGAACTGGCCGTAGAACTGCTCGACCGAGGACTCCAGGCTGGAGACGGTGTCGTCCTCGAGCTTCTTCGACGTCCGGATCGAGTCGAAGGCGATGCTGTCGCCCCGGTCCAGGAAGTCCAGGAACTCGGCCTCGAAGCGACGCACGTCGGGCACCGGCACCCGGTCCAGCTTGCCGGTGGTGCCCAGCCACAGCGAGACGACCTCGCGCTCCACCGGGTACGGCGAGTACTGGCCCTGCTTGAGCAGCTCCACCAGACGCTGACCGCGCTCCAGGGTCGCCCGGCTGGAGGCGTCCAGGTCCGAGGAGAACGAAGCGAACGCCTCGAGCTCACGGAACTGGGCCAGGTCCAGCCGCAACCGGCCGGCGACCGACTTCATCGCCTTGATCTGCGCCGAGCCACCGACCCGGGACACCGAGACGCCGACGTTGATCGCCGGGCGCACACCGGAGTTGAAGAGCCCGGTCTCCAGGAAGATCTGACCGTCGGTGATCGAGATGACGTTGGTCGGGATGTACGCCGAGACGTCGTTGCCCTTGGTCTCGATCAGCGGCAGCCCGGTCATCGAGCCCGCGCCCAGCTCGTCGTTGAGCTTGGCGCAACGCTCGAGCAGCCGGGAGTGCAAGTAGAAGACGTCGCCGGGGTAGGCCTCGCGACCCGGCGGACGGCGCAGCAGAAGCGAGACCGCGCGGTAGGCCTCGGCCTGCTTGGACAGGTCGTCGAAGACGATCAGGACGTGCTTGCCCTCGTACATCCAGTGCTGGCCGATGGCCGAGCCGGTGTACGGCGCGATGTACTTGAAGCCGGCGGCCTCCGAGGCAGGGGCGGCGACGATGGTCGTGTACTCCATCGCGCCGGCGTCCTCGAGCGCGGCCTTGGTCGCCGCGATGGTCGAGCCCTTCTGACCGACCGCCACGTAGATGCAGCGAACCTGCTGCGCCGGGTCACCGGTCGCCCAGGCCTGCTTCTGGTTGATGATCGTGTCCAGCGCGATCGCCGACTTGCCGGTCTGCCGGTCACCGATGATCAGCTGACGCTGGCCACGGCCGATCGGCGTCATGGCGTCGATGGCCTTGATGCCGGTCTGCATCGGCTCGTGCACCGACTGCCGCTGGACCACGCTGGGCGCCTGCAGCTCGAGGGCGCGCCGGGTGGTGCTCTCGATCGGGCTGCCACCGTCGATGGCGTTGCCCAGCGGGTCGACGACCCGGCCGAGGAAGCCGTCGCCGACCGGCGCCGAGAGGACCTCGCCGGTCCGGCGGACCGTCTGGCCCTCTTCGATCCCGGAGAAGTCACCGAGGATGACGACGCCGACCTCGCGCACGTCGAGGTTCAGCGCCAGTCCCCGCACGCCGCCCTCGAACTCGAGCAGCTCGTTGGTCATGACCGAGGGCAGACCCTCGACCCGGGCGATGCCGTCGCCGGACTCGGTGACGACCCCGACCTCTTCCCGGGAGACGTCCGGGGTGTAGTCGGTCACGTAGTTCTGGATGGCACTGCGGATCTCGTCCGCGGAGATCGTCAGCTCGGCCATGGCTCTGCGTCCTCTTCCTGCTGGTGTCTGTGGTGGTGCGGTGCCGCGGTCGCGGTCGAGCTGGTTCAGCCGGCGAGTCGCCGGCCGCTGGCCTCGAGTCGCGCAGCGATGCTGCCGTTGATGATCTCGTCGTCCACCCGGACGACCAGGCCACCGAGCACGTCGGGGTCGACCTGGACCTGCAGGCCCATCGTCCGCCCGTAGAGCCGGCCGAGCACGTCGGTCAGCCGCTGCTCCTGGGCGGCCGTCAACGGGACGGCGGAGGTCACGTGGGCGACCGAGCGCCCCCGGCGCCGGGCGGCCATCGTGGAGAGCCGCTCGACCTCGTTCTCCGGGTTGTGGACGTGCGGGCTGGTCAGCGCGTTCCGCACCAGCCGCTCGGTCACCGGGCTGACCCGGCCCGCCAGCAGCCGGTCGAGGAGGGCGGTCTTGCCCTCCCGCGGTGCGGACCGGTCACCCAGGATGCGGGCGAGGTCGTCGTCCCCGGCCACGATGCGGCCGAACCGGAACAGCTCGTCCTCGACGCCTTCCAGCTCGCCACGCGCGTCGGCCGCGTCCAGTGCGGCTTCGGTGGCGAGGGTCTCGGTGGCCTCCACCAGGTCCCGCGGTCGCGACCAGCGCTGCCGCACGACCGTCTCGACCACCGACATGGTGTCGGCACCGAGCTGGCCGGAGAGCAGCCGCCGAGCCAGCCCGGCGCGGTCGTCGGGTCGCACGGAGGCGTCCGACAGCGCCCGGCGGAGCGACGGCTGGCTCTGCAGGAGCTGAGCCACGGCGAAGAGCTCGTCGGCCAGGGTGAGCAGGACGTCACCGTGGTTGCGGCTGCGAGCCCCCTGGGACTTCTCCTGCAGGCTCGCCCGCGACTCCTCCATCGCAGCCCGACTGGACGCGTCCATCAGCGGTTGCCCTCGGGGACGTAGACCGTGCTGCCGGTCGTGGCGCCCGAGGCCGGCTGCACCCCACCGTTCCCGGCGGGGTTGCTCGCGGCCATCTCGTCCAGCTCGTCGAGGAACCGGTCGACCGTCCCGCTGCGGCGGGCATCGTCGGCCAGCGACTCGCCGACCACCCGGCCGGCCAGCTCGACGGCCAGGCTGCCGATCTGGCCGCGCAGCTCGGCCACGACCTGCTGACGGGAGGCAGCGAGCTGCTCCTCGCCGCGGGCCACGATCCGGGCCGACTCCTCCTGGGCCTGGGCGCGCAGCTGCTCGATGATCTGCTGCCCCTCGGCCCGGGCGGAGTCCCGGATCTGCGCGGCTTCGTTGCGGGCCTCGGCGAGCTGGGCCCGGTACTGCTGCAGCGCTGCCTCAGCCTCGGCCTGCATGGCCTCGGCCCGCTCGATGCCGCCCTCGATGGCCGAACGGCGCGCCTGGAAGACCTGCTCGAACCGCGGGGCGACGAACTTGACCACCACGAAGAGCAGGACCGCGAAGGCGATCAGTCCGACGATGATCTCGCCGACGGGCGGGAGGAGCGGGTTCGCGCTCTCCGCAGCCAGGATGCTCATGCTCTCAACGTCCTCGTCTGGGTGTCAGTGACCGAACTCGTCCGACGAGTTCGGATCAGGTGCCGTAGACGAGGGGAGCGACGAAGCCGATCAGTGCCAGCGCCTCGGCCAGGGCGAAGCCCAGGAAGGCGTAGGTACGGGTCAGGCCAGCCGATTCGGGCTGACGAGCGGTGGCCTGGATGTAGGCGGCCCAGACGAGGCCCACACCGATGCCGGGGCCGATCGTGGCGATGCCGTAGCCGACCGAACCGATGCTGCCCTCGAGCTCTGCGAGTACCTCGATCATTGCGGGGTGTTCCTCCTGTGTCGTCGCCCGGTGGTCACCGGGCGGCTGGCGGGGTCGTACGGGTGGTGCAGTCCATGGGGGCGGCCCGGCGTACGGGCCACCGTGGTGCGGGTCAGTGGGCCGCTTCGACGGAGCCGTTGAGGTAGGTCCCCATCAGCATCGTGAAGACGTAGGCCTGCAGGAAGATGACCAGCAGTTCGAAGAACGTCATCACGATCGCCATCAGCGCGGAGATGGGCCCGAAGACGGCCGAGAAGTTGCCGACCGAGAGCAGGTAGGTGGCGCCCAGCGCGAACGTCACCAGCAGCATGTGGCCGGCGAACATGTTCGCGAAGAGCCGGATCGCCAGCGTGAACGGCCGGACGATGAAGTTCTGCAGCAGCTCCAGCGGCGTGATCAGCAGGTACATCGGCTTGGGCACGCCCGGCAGGAACATGATGTCCCGGAAGTACGGCCACAGCCCCTGGTTCTTGATGCCGACCACGATGTAGACGACCCAGCAGATCAGCGCCAGCACCAGCGGGAAGGCGAACTTCGACATCGGCGAGATCTGGGCGAACGGGATGATCGCCATCAGGTTGTTCGCCAGGATGAAGAAGAACAGCGAGGCGAGGAACGGGGCGAACGGCAGGCCCTTGGGGCCGACCACGTCGCGGGCGATCCCGTCGCGGATGAACGAGTAGCCGGTCTCGCCGATGAACTGCATCTTGCCGGGGACGATCTGCGGCTTGCGGACCGTGGCCACCAGGAAGGCGATCATGGCCAGCGTGGCCACCCAGGCGATGATCGTGATCCGGGTGATCTCGAAACCGACACCGAGCACGGAGAAGCTGGTCAGAACCTCGGGGTAGAACTCACCGATGCCCGGGGGCGTGAAGCCGCCGCCGGGGTCGCTCTCCACAGCGAGCACGTCGCCGAGCGCGTGGGCGCTGGAGGTCACCGTTGTCCCTTCTGCGTCCTGGGCCGGCTCCGTCGTCCGCCCGGGGGGTGTCCGGCACTCCGCCCGGGGGCCGGGTCGGGTTCGCCATAGGTCTTGACCACCACGTAGATGGCCACTGCCACGCCGAGGATGATCCCGACCGGGAAGAACACTCGCGTGTCCAGCCACTGGTCGATCAGCCACCCGACCCCGCCCCACACCGCCATCCCGGACAGGAGCGTCCCGGTGACCGCCCAGCCCATGTCAGCCCCGCTGGGCTGACGAGCTGCACGCGCAGGTCGTGGTCGTGCGCCCCCAGGTTCGGGGGTGTCCTCGGCCATCGGTTCGGACACTATCAGCCGGGTGGGGCCGGGTTTTCCGGGGAATGCCGCCGACCCCCCGGTGGGGTGGGCGGCGGGACGTAGAACAGCTGCCGCGTCCAGACCCAGCGCAGCTGCACGCCGCTCCACAGCAGCGCCCCGACGACGACGGTCCAGGCCAGCACCTGACGGTCCGGCCACCCCTCGGCGGGCAGGCCGGTCAGCAGCGGGAACAGCACCAGCGCCTTGAGCCCGAACGTGCCCAGCGCCGCCGGCATCGTCCAGGTGTCGTCCACCTTGCCGGCCCAGGCCACGACCAGCCCCGAGACGCAGAAGAACGCCGTGACGACGGCCGCGCCGATGAGCACGGTGAGCGCGTCCGCCCAGCTCAGCGCCACCCCGACGACGACAGCGGCCCCCCCGGTCACCGCGGCGGTGACGAGCAGGCCGACCCGGAGGAACGACAGGTCCCAAGGTGCGTCCCCGGTCGTCCGGACACCGCTCACCGGCGCACCCCCGCCGGGGTGGACGGTGCGGCAGGAGACGGCGGACGCGGCGCCCCGGCACCGTGCCGGACCGCCCGGCTTGCCGGATGTGCGGCACGGCTGCGGTCCCGCATCGCCGCGAGCTCGGCCTCGCGGGCGGCGATCGCCGCGCGGCGGGCACGGGGGCTCAGCACCACGACGACGCCCACCACGAGCAGGGCTCCGACGATGACCAGGACCTCGGCGGTGCCACCGGTGATGGACAGGGCGACGGCGCCGAAGCTGAGCAGCGCCGCCCAGAAGTACATGATGAGCACCGCCCGGCGGTGCGAGTGCCCGATCGACAGCAACCGGTGGTGCAGGTGCATCTTGTCCGGGCTGAACGGTGACCGACCGCGCCGGGTGCGGCGCACCACGGCCATGAGCAGGTCGATGAACGGGATGAAGAGCACCGCGATCGGCACGAGCAGCGGCAGGGTCAGCGGGAGCAGGCTGGCCGCCGAGCCGAGGGTCTGCGAGTCGGTCTGCCCGGTGGCCGAGACCGCCGCGGCCGACAGCATGAGCCCGACCAGCATCGAGCCTGAGTCGCCCATGAAGATCCGGGCCGGGCTGAAGTTGTGCGGCAGGAAGCCCAGGCAGGCGCCCGCGAGCACCGCGGTGATCAGGGCGGGCGCGCTGGCCACGTCGTCGAAACCGACCAGGCCGAGGTTGTAGCTGTAGGCGAAGAAGGCCAGCGCCGCGATCGCCGACACCCCGGCGGCCAGCCCGTCCAGCCCGTCGATGAAGTTGAGCGCGTTGACCGTGAGGACGGTCAGCAGGATCGTCGCCGGCACCCCGACGTCCGGGCCCAGGGACAGCGTGCCGATGTCGGCGACCGGCAGGAACACGTACGCCAGCTGCACGCCGAGCAGCACCATCACCCCGGCCGCGGCGATCTGGCCGGTGAGCTTGGTGAGCGCGTCGAGACCGAACCGGTCGTCGAGGACCCCGAGGGCGCAGATCAGCCCGCCGGCCACCAGGACGGCGATCGTCTGGGTGCTGAACTCGAAGCTCCGCTGCAGCGAGGGCAGCTGCGAGGCGACCAGGACGCCGGCCGCCACGCCGAGGTACATCGCCACTCCCCCGCCCCGCGGGGTCGGGATGACGTGCACGTCGCGGTCACGGACCGCCGCCATCACCCGGAACCGGACCGCCGCCACCCGCACCACCGGCGTGGCCAGGAAGGTGACCAGCGCGGCGGCGAGGAGGACGACGGCGTACTCGCGCACGGCTCAGCCGACGCGCGTGGGCACGGGGTAGGCAGGGTGGGCGCCGACCAGCTCGCGCACCCCGGCCGCGACCTCGGTCGTCCGGGAGCCGTCGGCGTCCCGGATGGCGGTGCCGATGAGCGAGGCGATCGACTTCATGTCGCTCTCCACCATGCCCTGGGTGGTGACCGAGGGGCTGCCGACCCGGACGCCGGAGGCGACCGAGGCCGGCTGCGGGTCGAACGGGATGGCGTTCTTGTTGAGCACGATGCCGGCCGCGTCGCAGCGGGCCTCGGCCACCTTGCCGGTGACCGGCTCGCCGGCGGTGTCGGTCACCTTGCGCAGGTCCAGCAGCGCCAGGTGGGTGTCGGTGCCACCGGCGACGGGGCGCAGGCCCTCGGCGGCCAGGCCCTCGGTCAGCGCCTGGGCGTTGGTGATCACCTGGCGGGCGTAGGTCTGGTACTCGGGCGCGAGGCACTCCTTCAGGTTCACCGCCTTCGCCGCGATGGCGTGCATGAGCGGGCCGCCCTGCATCATCGGGAAGGCCGACTTGTCGATGGCCTTGGCGTGCTCGGCCTTGCAGACGATCGCCCCACCGCGGGGGCCGCGCAGCACCTTGTGCGTGGTGAAGGTGACGACGTCGGCGTAGGGCACCGGCGAGGGGATCGCCTTGCCGGCCACCAGGCCGATGAAGTGGGCCGCGTCGACCATGAAGATCGCGCCGACCTCGTCGGCGATCTCCCGGAAGGCGGCGAAGTCGATCAGCCGCGGGATCGCCGAGCCACCGGCGACGATGAGCTTGGGCCGGTGCTCGCGGGCCAGGTCGCGGACCTGGTCGTAGTCGATGTGCTCGGTCTTCTCGTCGACGCCGTACTGCACGGCGTTGAACCACTTGCCGGAGAAGGAGACCTTGGTGCCGTGGGTCAGGTGCCCGCCGTGCGGCAGCGCCATGCCCAGCAGGGTGTCACCGGGCTGCAGGAAGGCGCCGTAGGCCGCCAGGTTCGCGCTGGCACCGGAGTGCGGCTGCAGGTTGACGTGCTCGGCGCCGAACAGCTCCTTGCCCCGGGCGATGCCGATCTCCTCGGCGCGGTCGACGACCTCGCAGCCGCCGTAGTACCGCCGCCCCGGGTAGCCCTCGGCGTACTTGTTCGACAGCGTGCTGCCCAGCGCGGCCAGGACGGCGGGGCTGGTGAAGTTCTCGCTGGCGATCAGCTGCAGCCCACCCCGCAGCCGGTCGAGCTCGTCGAGGACGACTCCGGAGATCTCCGGGTCGAAGTCGGCCAGGGCGTCGAAGTCGGGGCCCCAGTAGGGGGTGGTGGCCGGGGTGCTCATCGCGGGTGCACTCCTGCTGCTCGGTGCCGGTGCCCGCGTGCACTCGTCGTGAGAGGCGCGCGGCTGTCGCACCACGGTATCGCTATGACCTCGCGATCCTCCGGATCGCACCGCGGCCCGGCAGGGCCGCCATGTCACAGCAGCGGCCCGGAGGGTCGCAGTTCAGTCGGTGATGTCCGGGACGACCTCGCGGAGCTGCTCCAGGCTGATCGCGCCCAGGCGCAGCACCCGGGGGGTCGGGGCCGTGCAGTCGACGATGGTGCTGGGCGCCGACCCGGTGCGCGGCCCACCGTCCAGGACCACCGCCGCATGCTCGCCCAGCTGGTAGGCCGCCTCCGCCGCGGTCGTGCCGGCCGGCCGGCCGGACCGGTTGGCACTGGAGACCGCCAGCGGGCCGGTCCGGCGCAGCAGGTCCCGGGTGACGTCGTCGTCCGGCAGCCGGACGGCGACGGTCCCCTCGGCGTCCCCGAGGTCCCACGCCAGCGACGGCGCGTGCTCGACCACCAGGGTCAGCCCCCCGGGCCAGAAGGCCTCGGCCAACTGGTGGGCGACCGGGGGGACGACGACGACCAGCCCGGCCAGCGTCGAGGCCTCCCCCACCAGCACGGGGACCGGCATGTTCCGGCCCCGGTTCTTGGCCGCCAGCAGCCGGGTCACCGCGGCCGGGGTGAAGGCGTCGGCGGCCACGCCGTAGACGGTGTCGGTCGGGAGCAGGACCAGCTCCCCGCGGGACAGCGCCATGGCGGCCTCGGTCAGCCCGGCCTCGCGCTGGTCGGGGTCGCTGCAGTCGTAGACATCGGGCACGAGTGCGCAGTCTGCTCCACCTAGGCTGCGCCCTCGTGCACAGGTGGGCGATGGCGACGTCCCTGGTCCTGCTGCTGGCCGGCTGCGGGGAGGCCGGTGCCCGCGCAGGGCAGGTCACCACACCGGCCACCGGGGCCCGCTTCGACTACCAGCTGGGCGGGGCCCATCTGCCGGCGGACGGCGTGCAGGTGGTGGTCCGTGACCGCACCGCCGAGCCGGCGCACGACGGGTACCCGGTCTGCTACGTCAACGCGTTCCAGACCCAGCCGGGCGCCACGGAACTCCCCGCCGACCTGCTGCTGCGCGATGACGGCGCCCTGGTCGAGGACCCGGACTGGCCCGGGGAGCACCTGCTGGACGTCTCCACCGCCGCTCGGCGCGAGCGTCTCGCCGAGCGGGTGGGCGGCTGGCTCACCGGCTGCGCCGCCGACGGGTTCGCCGCCGTCGAGCTGGACAACCTGGACAGCTGGACCCGGTCCGGGGGTCGGCTGGACCGGGCCGACGCGGCGGCGATGGCGCGGCTGCTGGTCGACCGGGCGCACGCCGCCGGTCTTGCGGTCGCGCAGAAGAACGCCCCCGAGCTGGCCGGCACGGGCCTGGGGTTCGACTTCGCCGTGGTCGAGGACTGTGGCGCCTACGACGAGTGCACGACCTTCACCGACGCCTACGACGTGGTGCTCGACGTCGAGTACACCGACGAGGGGTTCGCCGCGGCCTGCGGTGTCGCGGGCCTGAGCGTGCAGCGCCGCGACCTGGCGGTCTCGGTACCGGGCGACCCTGCCTACGTGGCGGAGTGGTGCCCGGCCAGCTGAGCCGTGGTGTAGCGCGGCCGGCCGGCGAGGTCGGCGTGGTCGGCCACCCCGGCCCAGCCGCCGTGAGCCCGCACCAGCGCCGGCAGCGAGGCCCCCTGCTGATCGGCGTGCTCGATGCCCAGCCACCCGCCGGGCCGCAGCAGCCGGGCGGCGGTGCCCAGCAGGCCGCGGACGACGTCCAGCCCGTCCGGCCCGCCCCACAGCGCCAGCGGCGGGTCGTGCTCGGTGACCTCCCGGGGCAGCCCGGCGCCGTCGGGCACGTAGGGCGGGTTGGAGACGACGACGTCAACGGTGCAGTCGAGCTCGACCAGCAGCAGCGGGTCGGTCATGTCCCCGGCGCGCACGTCGACCGGGGTGTCTCCGGCCGCGGCCCGGGTGCGGGCGTTGTGCCGGGTCCACTCGATGGCCCCGGCGTCCCGCTCCACGGCGACCACCCGGGCGCCGGGGTGCTCGTGGGCCACCGACAGCGCGATCGCCCCGGACCCGCTGCCCAGGTCGACGACGAGCGGCGCGTCCTGCCCGGCGATGCGCTCGAGCACCCAGCCGGCGATGAGCTCGGTCTCCGGGCGGGGCACGAACACCCCGGGCCCGACGGCGAGCTCGAGGTGCCGGAAGGGGGCGGTGCCGGTGAGGTGCTGCAGCGGCACCCGGTCGGCGCGCAGCTCGATCCACCTGGTGAACCGCTCGGCGTCGGCCGAGGGCACGTCGCCGGCGGTGAGCAGGGCAGCGCGGGAGGTGCCCAGGACGGCGGCGAGCAGCAGCTCGGCGTCCACCCGCGGCGAGTCCACCCCGGCCGCGGCGAGCCGCCGGGCGGCCTCGGCGAGCAGGGTGCGGGCGGCGGTCAGGAGCCGGCCGCCAGCAGCTCGGCCGTCGCGGCCGCGGTGAGCGCGTCGAGCACCGGGTCCAGGTCGCCGTCCAGCACCTGGTCGAGGTTGTGCGCCTTGAAGCCGACCCGGTGGTCGGCGATGCGGTTCTCCGCGAAGTTGTAGGTGCGCACCCGCTCGCTGCGGTCGACCGTGCGCACCTGGCTGCGCCGCTGGTCCGACGCGGTGGCGGCGGCCTCCTCCCGCGCGGCGGCGAGCAGCCGGGAACGCAGCACCCGCAGCGCGGACTCGCGGTTCTGCAGCTGGCTCTTCTCGTTCTGCGAGCTGACCACGATCCCCGAGGGCAGGTGGGTGATCCGCACCGCGGAGTCGGTCGTGTTGACGCTCTGCCCGCCGGGGCCGGAGGAGCGGAAGACGTCGATGCGCAGGTCGTTCGGGTCGACGCTGACGTCGACCTCCTCGGCCTCGGGGAGCACGAGCACCCCGGCCGCCGAGGTGTGGATCCGGCCCTGGGACTCCGTCACCGGGACCCGCTGCACGCGGTGCACCCCGGCCTCGAACTTCAGCCGGGCGAAGATCCCCTCGTCGGTGCGTGACTTGATCGCCACGGCGACGTCCTTGTACCCGCCCAGCTCGGCCGGGACGGCGTCGAGGACCTCGGTCGCCCAGCCGCGCCGCTCGGCGTAACGCAGGTACATCCGCAGCAGGTCGCCGGCGAACAACGCCGACTCCGCCCCGCCCTCCCCCGCCTTGATCTCGAGGATGACGTCCTTCTCGTCGTCGGGGTCCTTGGGCAGCAGCAGCTCGGTGAGCCGACCGGTCAGCTCACCGACGCTGCCGGCCAGCTCCTCCGCCTCGGCGGCGAAGGAGGCGTCCTCGCCGGCGAGCTCGCGGGCGGCGGCGAGGTCGTCGGCCGCCGCGTCCAGGGCCCGTGCGGTCTCCACGACCGGCGCGAGCTGGGCGTACCGCCGCCCCAGCCGGCGGGCCCGCGCGGCGTCGGCGTGCACCGCCGGGTCGGCGAGCTCGGCCTCGAGCTCACGGTGCTCGGCGAGCAGGCCGGCGAGCCGGTCGCTGCCGGCTCCGGTGCTGCTGCTCACGGGCACTCCTCCTGCTGCTCGATCCCGCTGCTGCTCGATCTCGCGGGCCCCGGCCGGGGTGCGGACACGACGACGGCGCCTGCGCCGCCCTGGTGGAGGGCGGCGCAGGCGCCGTCGGGGGTGCTACTTGTCGGCCGGGGTGCCGGCAGCGCGCTTGCCGAACCGCTTCTCGAAGCGGGCGACGCGGCCACCGGTGTCCAGGATCTTCTGCTTGCCGGTGTAGAAGGGGTGGCACGCCGAGCAGACCTCGACGGTCAGCTGACCGGACGGCGAGGTGCTGCGGGTGGTGAACGTGTTACCGCAACCACAGGTCACCTCGGTGACGTTGTACTGCGGGTGGATGTCGGCCTTCATGCCGGTACACCCTCTCTCTGGTCTCGTGGTCTGCTGGTCAGTCTGCTGGTCATGCACCGTCGGGGAACTGGGCGACCCCTGACGGCGGAGGCTCGATCGCCCAGTGTACGGCCCCCCTGCCGAGCCCCGTCGCGACCTGGCACGCGGCGGGGAGCAGGGGGCCTTCGTCAGTCCTTCTCGTTCACGCCCAGCGTCGTCTTCTGCACCTGCATCAGGAACTCGATGTTGTTGCGCGTCTTGCGCATCCGGTCGAGCAGCAGCTCCAGGGCCTGCTGGGGCTCCAGGGCGGAGAGCACCCGGCGCAGTTTGATGATGATCGCCAGCTCGTCGGGCGAGAGGAGGATCTCCTCCTTGCGGGTGCCCGAGGCGTTCACGTCGACCGCCGGGAAGACCCGCTTGTCGGCCAGTCGCCGGTCCAGCTTGATCTCGGCGTTCCCGGTGCCCTTGAACTCCTCGAAGATGACCGTGTCCATCGTCGAACCGGTCTCGACCAGCGCCGAGGCGATGATCGTCAGCGAGCCGCCGTTCTCGATGTTGCGGGCCGCACCGAGGAAGCGCTTCGGCGGGTAGAGCGCCGTGGAGTCGACACCACCGGAGAGGATCCGCCCGCTGGCGGGGGCCGCCAGGTTGTAGGCGCGACCCAGCCGGGTGATCGAGTCGAGCAGGACGACGACGTCGTGGCCCATCTCGACCAGGCGCTTGGCCCGCTCGATCGACAGCTCCGCGACCGTGGTGTGGTCTGCCGGCGGCCGGTCGAAGGTCGAGGCGATGACCTCGCCCTTCACCGAGCGCTGCATGTCGGTGACCTCTTCGGGCCGCTCGTCGACCAGCACCACCATGAGGTGGACCTCGGGGTTGTTGGTCGTGATCGCGTTGGCGATCGACTGCAGGACCATCGTCTTGCCGGCCTTCGGCGGGCTGACGATCAGCGCCCGCTGGCCCTTGCCGATCGGCATGACGAGGTCGATGAGCCGGGTGGTCATCAGGTGCGACTCGGTCTCCAGCCGCAGGCGGTCCTGCGGGTAGAGCGGGGTCAGCTTGGTGAACTCGGGGCGGTTGCGTGCCTGCTCCGGGTCCAGCCCGTTGACCGAGTCCAGTCGGACGAGCGCGTTGTACTTGTCCTTCTTCTCGCCCTCACGGGGCTGACGGACGGCCCCGGTGATGGCGTCGCCGCGGCGCAGGCCGTAGCGACGCACCTGGGACAGCGAGACGTAGACGTCGTTGGGGCCGGTCAGGTACCCCGACGTGCGGACGAACGCGTAGCTGTCCAGCACGTCCAGGATGCCCGCCACCGGCAGCAGGACGTCGTCCTCGCTGACGGTGGGCTCGCCCTGGTCGAAGCGCTCACGGCCACCGGCGCTGCCACCGCGCCGGTTCCGGTCGCGGTACCGGCGACCGCGGCGACCGCGGCCGCCCTCGAAGTCGTCGTCGTCCTCGTCGGTCCGGGCCTCGCCACGGGTGTCGGCACGCGTGTCGTTGCGGTTGGCGCCCGCGTCGCCGCGGTTGCCGGCGCCGTCGGTGCGGTTGCCGTCCCGGTTGTTGCGACCCGGGCGTCCGGACTCGCCGTCGGTGCGGTTGCGCCCGCCGCGCTGCTCGCCGTCACGGTCGGTGCCGTCCCGGTTGCCCCGCTCATCCCGGCTGGCGTCCCGGCTGCGGTCCTCGCGGTTGCCGGAGTCGCGGTTGCCCCGCTCGTCACGGTTGTCGGCGTCGCGGTTGCCGGAGTCGCGGTTGCCCCGCTCGTCACGGTTGTCGGCGTCGCGGTTCCGGTCCTCGCGGTTGCCGGAGTCGCGGTTGCCGGAGTCGCGGGTGGGCCGCTCATCTCGGTTGCCGGCGTCCCGGTTGCGGTCCTCGCGGGGGGTGCGCTCCTCGCGCTCGCCACCCTCCCGGGGGGCACGCTCGGCCCGGTCCCGGTTGCGACTGCGCTGCGGCCGGTCGCCGCCGGTACGGGCGTCGACCGGCGGAGCCTGGTCGGTGTCCTCGGCAGTCCCCTCGGCCGCGGTCGGCTGGGCGATCTCGTCCGCAGCGGCCGGGCTCGCCGGCGCGTCGGGGGTGCTGGCCGTGGAGTCGACGGTGGGCGCACCCGCCGGACGGCTGGCCGCGCGACGGCGACGGCCGGTCGGGGCGGCGTCGGTGGGGGCAACGTCGGTGGGGGTGGCCTCGGTGCCGGTCACCGGGCCGCTGTTGGCGCCGCCGCTGACGGGGGCCTCCAGGGGGGCGGCAGACGCAGCGGCACCACCGGTGACGGCCTCGTCGGCCCGGGGGGCCGACACGTCCGGGGCGGTGGCCGGCTCAGCGCCGGCCGGCCCAGCGGCGGGCGCCTCGGCGGCGGGAGCGCCGCCGACCTGGCGCTCGGAGATCGCGGCGACGAGGTCGCTCTTGCGCATCTTGCCGGTCCCGGGGATGCCGAGTTCGCCGGCCAGGCGCTGCAGCTCGGGCAGCAGCATGCCGGACAGTCCGCTGCCACGGCGGCGCGAACGGGGAGCCGTCGCGCTTCCGGCAGCTGCCTCGTCGGACGGGGCGGCGTCGTGCGCGCCGTCGATGAGGTCGGTGCTCTCGCTCACGTACAGGTCCTTCCCTGCGGTGACCTGCGCCTACCAGCGCAGGAGGTGACCCGGCCCCGGAACGCGAGAGCCCGGTGGAGGACTCGTCGGATCGATCGGGAGTGCTCGGGTCTGTGGATGCGAGGGGTTCAGCGGTGACGGATCGACCGTCTGCAACGCCTCGCGTGAGGCTCGCCCGGAGGCGGCTACGGCATCAGCCTAGACACAGGCCGACAATGCTCACAACACAGTCCGTCACGGGTGTGTTCCAGGCGCCCAGGACGATACCGCATCGTGATCACCGGGCGGCGAGGTGACGACCGCGCCGGTGGGGTCGACGGCCATGGGGCGACATTCCCAGCCCCCCGGCGTCAGCTCCTGCAGCGCTCTGACCTGCGCCGCGGCAGCCGGTGCCGCGGCGTCCTCGCCCGGACCCAGCACCGCCAGCGCCAGCACGCACGGGCCGGCACCGGAGACGACGGCCGGGTGCCCGTCGGCCCGCAGCCGGGCCAGCAGCGCGGCGCTCTCCGGCATGGCGGGTGCCCGCTGCGCCTGGTGGAGCCGGTCCTCGGTCCCCGCCAGGAGCAGTGCGGGGTCGCGGGTGAGCGCGTGCACCAGGAGGGCGGAGCGGCCGGCGGCGTGGACGGCGTCGGCGTGCGGCACGGACTCCGGCAGCAGCCCCCGGGCCAGGTGGGTGGACAACGTGGTGGCCGGCACGAAGAGGACCGGGACGATCCGCGGGTCGACGGCCAGTCGCGCGGCGCGCGCCCCCGAGTCCGTCGTCCAGGACAGCGTCGCCCCACCCAGCAGGCACGGGGCCACGTTGTCCGGGTGGCCCTCGAGCTCCGAGCACAGCCGGAGCACGGCGTGCTCGTCGACCTCGGCGACGTCGGGGCACAGCGCCCACGCCGCCAGCACCCCGGCGGTCACCGCCGCCGCGGAGGAGCCCATCCCCCGCCCCTGGGGGATGGTGTTGTGCGCGGACAGCCGCAGTCCGGGCGGCGTCCAGCCCAGCTCGGCCGAGGCGGCGCGGAACGCCCGCACCACCAGGTGCGACTCGTCGGTGGGCAGGTCACCGGCCCCGGCGCCCGACACCTCGACGGTCAGCCCACGGTCGGTGACGGCGACGTCGACGGAGTCCCAGCACGACAGTGCCAGCCCGGCGCAGTCGAAGGCCGGCCCGAGGTTCGCGCTCGTCGCCGGGACCCGGACGCGGACCGCTGGGAGCTGTGCCACTCAGAGCCCCAGCTGCGCCGCCGCGGCGGCGGCGTCGACCGGGACGGTGACCGGGACGGGGGCACCGGAGATCGCCCACTCCGGGTCCTTCAGGCCGTTGCCGGTGACCGTGCAGACGACCCGCTGGCCCGGCTCCAGCCCGCCGGCCTCGGCGACCTGCAGCAGCCCGGCCACCGATGCGGCCGACGCCGGCTCGACGAAGACGGCCTCAC
Organism: Modestobacter sp. VKM Ac-2983; assembly: GCF_026967885.1. Classification (NCBI taxonomy): domain Bacteria; kingdom Bacillati; phylum Actinomycetota; class Actinomycetes; order Geodermatophilales; family Geodermatophilaceae; genus Modestobacter; species Modestobacter sp. VKM Ac-2983. The sequence continues at coordinate 868,544 of NZ_JAPVBK010000003.1, read as the reverse complement.
TGCGGGCCAGCAGCCGGTAGGCGGCCAGGATCGCCCGGTCGGTGACCGCGTCGATCCGGCCACCGGAGGCGTCCCGGGCGTCCAGCGCCTTGGTCCAGGACGCCGGGTTGCCGATCCGGATGGCGGTGGCGATGGTGCTCGGCTGCTCGACGACCCGGCCGGTGACGATGGGCGCGGCGCCGGCGGCCTGGAAGCCCCACATCTTCGGGGTGCGGGTGGCCGGGCCGTCGGCGGCGTACTCGCGGTAGCCCTGCCAGTAGGCGGTGATGTTGCCGGCGTTGCCGACCGGCAGGCAGTGCACGTCGGGGGCGTCGCCGAGCACGTCGACGATCTCGAAGGACGCCGTCTTCTGACCCTCGATGCGGTACTGGTTGACGCTGTTGACCAGGCTCACCGGGTAGTCGATCGCCAGCTTGCTGGCCAGGGTCAGGCAGTCGTCGAAGTTGCCCTCGACCTGCAGCAGCTTCGCCCCGTGCACCAGCGCCTGGGCCAGCTTGCCGGTGGCGATCTTGCCCTGCGGCACCAGCACCGCGCAGACCAGACCGGCCCGGGCCGCATAGGCCGCCGCGCTGGCGCTGGTGTTGCCGGTGGAGGCACAGATCACCGCCTGCGCGCCCTCCTCCACCGCCTTCGAGATGGCCATGGTCATACCGCGGTCCTTGAACGACCCGGTGGGGTTCGCCCCCTCGACCTTCAACCAGACGTCGCACCCGGTGCGGCGGGACAGCTCCGGCGCCGGCAGCAGCGGGGTGGCGCCCTCCTGCAGCGTCACCACCGGGGTCGCGGCGCTCACCGGCAGCCGGTGCCGGTAGGCCTCGATCAGCCCGGGCCAGTACGGCGAGACCGGGGCGCGCAGCCCCGTCGGGAGCCCAGCGCTCATGACCACATCACCTGTTCGTCTCCGCAGCACACCCCGGTCACAGCCCCTCCACCCGCAGCACGCTGGTCACGCCCCGGACGGCCGACATCTCCCGCAGCCGGGCGACCGTCGTGGCCAGCGCCGCGTCCGGGGCGCGATGGGTCACGATCACCAGCGTGGCGGCGTCGCCGTGCCCGTCCTGGCGGACGGTGGCGATGCTCACGCCCTGCGCCGCGAACTCGTGCGCGACGGTCGCCAGCACGCCGGGCTTGTCCGCGACGTCGAGGCTGACGTGGTAGCGGGTGGGGGTGTCCGCCATCGGCCGCACGGTGAGCCCGGCGTAGCCCGTCGTCCCCGGCCCGGCGACGCCGGCGACCCGGTTGCGGGCCACCGCGACCAGGTCGCCCAGCACCGCACTGGCAGTGGGCTGACCACCGGCGCCCTGGCCGTAGAACATCAGCTCACCGGCCGCCTCCGCCTCGACGAACACGGCGTTGAACGCGCCGCCCACCGCCGCCAGCGGGTGGGTTGTCGGGATCATGGCCGGGTGCACCCGGACGGCGACGGAGTCGTCCGCGCCGTCGCTGCCCGCGACCCGTTCGCAGATCGCCAGCAGCTTGACCGTGCAGCCGATCTCGGTGGCCCGGGCGACGTCGGCTGCGGAGACCGCGGAGATGCCCTCGCGGTACACGTCGGCGGCGGTGACGGGGGTGTGGAAGGCCAGCGAGGCCAGGATCGCGGCCTTGGCGGCGGCGTCGAACCCGTCGACGTCGGCGGTCGGGTCCGCCTCGGCGAACCCTGCCTCGGTCGCCTCGGCCAGCGCCTCCGCGAAGCCGGCCCCGGTCTCGACCATCCGGGACAGGATGTAGTTCGTCGTCCCGTTGACGATGCCGACCACCCGCCGGAGCTGGTCACCGGCCAGTGACTCGCGCAGCGGGCGCAGCAGCGGGATCGCCCCGGCGACCGCGGCCTCGTAGTACAGGTCGACCCCGGCCTCGGCGGCGGCGGCGTGCAGCGCGACGCCGTCCTCGGCCAGCAGCGCCTTGTTGGCGCTGACCACCGACTTCCCGGCGCCGATGGCCGCCAGCAGCAGGGTGCGCGCGGGTTCGATGCCGCCGATCACCTCGACCACCAGGTCGACGTCGGGCCGGGTGACCAGCCCCTCGGCGTCCGTGGTCAGCAGCTCGGCGGGCACCTCGGGGTGCCGGTCGGGGCGGCGGACGGCGACCCCGGCGACCTCGACCCGGCGGCCGATCCGGGCGGTCAGGTCGTCGGACTGCTCGGACAGCAGCCGCAGGACGGCACCGCCCACGGTGCCGCAGCCCAGCAGGGCGACCTTCAACGAATCGCTCACGACTGGGCTCCTGCGGCGTGCTCGGGCGCCGGCTGGTCGATCGCCGGGCTGGGGGCGGGCACGTCGGCGAGGACGGCATCGAGGGCGAACACGTCGGACAGTGTCTGACGCCGCAGGATCTCGGTCGCCACCCCGTCCCGCACGGCGACCACCGGCGGCTTCAGCAGGTAGTTGTAGTTGCTCGCCATCGACCAGCAGTAGGCGCCGGTGGCGGCGACCGCCAGCAGGTCACCGGGCTGCACGTCGGAGGGCAGCCACAGGTCACGGACCAGCACGTCGCCGCTCTCGCAGTGCTTGCCGACCACCCGGCAGAGCGCCGGCGGGGCGTCGGAGCTGCGGTTGGCCAGCACGCAGGTGTAGCTGGCGTCGTAGAGGGCGGTGCGGATGTTGTCGCTCATCCCACCGTCGACCGACACGTAGTTGCGCACCAGGGGGGTGCCCGGTGCGCCGCTGGCCCCGAGTCGCACGGGCTTGATCGTGCCGATCTCGTACAGCGTCACGGTGCCCGGCCCGGCGATCGCGCGGCCCGGCTCGACCGCCAGCCGGGGCACCGGCAGCCCGAGGGCCGCGCACTCGGCGGCGATGACCGACCGCAGCTTCACCGCGACGTCCTCGGGGCTGACCGGGTCGTCCTCGGCGAGGTAGGCGATGCCGAAGCCGCCGCCGAGGTTGAGCTCGCCGAGCACCTCGCCGGTGGCCTGGTGGACCTGGCCGAGCAGGCCGACGACCCGGTGCGCGGCGGCCTCGAACCCGGCCGTGTCGAAGATCTGCGAGCCGATGTGACTGTGCAGGCCGGCCAGGTGCAACCCCGGCTCCCGGATCACCCGGACGGCCGCGGTGAGCGCGTCGCCGGTCGCCAGCGAGAAGCCGAACTTCTGGTCCTCGTGGGCGGTGGCGATGAACTCGTGGGTGTGCGCCTCGATGCCCACCGTCGACCGGATGAGCACCGACACCGGCGCGCCACCGGCGGCCACCCGGGCTTCCCCGAGCGGCACCAGCCGGTCGATCTCGTCGAAGGAGTCGAGCACCACGTGGCCGATCCCGGCGTCCACCGCGAGCTGCAGCTCGACCAGCGACTTGTTGTTGCCGTGCAGCGCGATCCGCTCGGCCGGGAAGCCGGCCGCCAGCGCGACCGCGAGCTCGTTGCCGCTGCAGGCGTCCAGGTGGAGCCCGTCGTCGGCGATCCAGCGGGCCACCTGCCCGCAGAGGAACGCCTTGGAGGCGTAGTGCACGTCGGCGTCGACGAACGCGTCGGCGAAGTCGGCGGCCCGGCCGCGGAAGTCACCCTCGTCCAGCACGAACAGCGGGGTGCCGTGCTGCCGGGCGAGGTCGGTCACCCGGCGTCCCCCCAGCTCCAGCTCGCCGTCGACCCGCCGGGCCGACCGCGGCCAGACCTGCGGGTCCAGCACGCCCAGGTCGGCCGGTGCCGGGCCGGCCGCGGGAGGCGGCGCGATGTTCCCGTGCAGCGGACCGGCCGGGTGCGCCCTCACATCCGCTCCGGGGCGGAGACGCCGAGGACGGTCAGGCCGTTGCGCAGCACCGTCGCGGTTGCCGCGCACAGCCACAACCGGGCCGTGGTCACCGGCGTGGCCTCCTCGTCACCGCGCGGCAGCACCCGGCAGGAGTCGTAGAACCGGTGGTAGGTGCCGGCCAGCTCCTCCAGGTAGCGGGCCACCCGGTGCGGGGCCCGCAGCTCCGCGGCCGAGGCGATCACCCGGGGGAACTCCCCCAGCGCCCGCAGCAGGTCGCCCTCCCGCTGGTGCGCCAGCGCCGCGGTGTCCACGTCGCCGGCCTCGCCCAGCGGCAGGCCGAGGTCGGCGGCGCCGCGCAACAGCGAGGAGATCCGGGCGTGGGCGTACTGGACGTAGAAGACCGGGTTGTCGTTGGTCTGCCGGCTCCACAGGTCCAGGTCCAGGTCGATCTGCTGGTCGACCGAGGCCCGGGCCAGCGCGTACCGGGCCGCGTCGGCCCCGACGGCGGCCACCAGGTCCTCCAGCAGCACCACCGTGCCGGCCCGCTTGCTCATCCGCAGCGGCTCCCCGTCCCGGACCAGGTTCACCAGCTGGCCGATCAGGATCTCCAGGTTGACGTCCGGGTCGTCGCCGAGGGCGGCGACCAGCGCCTTGTACCGGCCGATGTAGCCGTGGTGGTCGGCGCCGAGCATGATCACGACCTTGTCGAAGCCGCGCTCCCGCTTGTCCAGGTAGTAGGCGCAGTCGGCGGCGAAGTAGGTCGTCTCGCCGTCGCTCTTGACCAGCACCCGGTCCTTGTCGTCGCCGAAGGTCGTCGTCCGCAGCCAGACGGCGCCGTCGGCCTCGTAGACGTGCCCCTGCTCCCGCAGCCGGGCCACCGCCTTCTCCAGGGCACCGGTCTCGTGCAGCGTGCGCTCGCTGAAGTAGACGTCGAAGACGACGCCGAAGTCGGCCAGTGTCCGCTTGATCTCGGCGAACATCAGGTCGACGCCGAGCACCCGGAACCGCTCCTGCTGGTCGGCCTCGGGCAGCTCGAGCACGCCGGGCTCAACGGCCACCACCTGGGCGGCGATCTCACCGATGTAGTCGCCGGCGTACCCGTCCTCCGGCACCGGCCGCCCGTGTGCCGCGGCCAGCAGGCTCAGCGCGAACCGGTCGATCTGCGCGCCGGCGTCGTTGAAGTAGTACTCCCGGGTCACCTGCGCGCCGCTGGCCGTCAGCAACCGGCCGAGGGCGTCACCCACGGCCGCCCACCGGGTGCCGCCGATGTGCACCGGCCCCGTCGGGTTCGCCGACACGAACTCCAGGTTCAGCCGCTGCCCGGCCAGCACCTCGGTGCGCCCGTAGGCCTCCCCCGCGGCGACCACCCGGACGGCGATCTGCCCCAGCGCGTCCTTGGCCAGGGTGACGTTGAGGAAGCCGGGCCCGGCGACGTCGACCGCGGAGACGCCCTCGACGCCACGCAGCTCACCGGCGAGCACCTCGGCGACCTCCCGCGGCGGGCGACCGGCGGCCTTGGCCAGCCGGAGGGCCACGTTGGTGGCGTAGTCACCGTGCTCGGGGTTCTTCGGGCGCTCGATCACGACGTCGTCGGGGACGGCGGCCGAGAGCACGCCGCGCTCCACGGCCGCCGCAACTGCGGACCGGACGACGTCGCTGAGCTGCTCGGGTGTCACCGTTCGATCGTACGGAGCGGGGCATCCCCGTTCCGACCTGCCCGCCGACTGTGTGCCGGGACACCTCCGCAGTGACCGCCGACGGTCGGGGACCACACAGGTCCGCGACCTAGACTCGCAGCCGCCGGACGGGAGCAGCCCGGGACGGACGCGAGCGTGCGGCTCCCACGGGAGGGCGCGGCTCACGACGCACAGCGAACGAGGAGCGGCAGTGGCCAAGGACCCCAAGCCCGAGAACAGCCGCGCGACCGGCGGCGCTTCCCGTGGAGGGTCCGGTGCCGGTAGCCAGCGGGTGCCCGGCAAGGGCTCGGGCGGCCGGGGGCGGACCCGACCGCCGGCCAACGTGGTCACCAAGCAGAAGCCCTGGGGCCTGATCGCCGCGGCTGTCGCGGTGGTGGTCTTCGCCGCGGCCGTCATCAGCTACGCCGTCGTCCAGGTGAACGAGTCGAACGCGAACCAGGTCACCGAGGCCAGCCAGATCGCCGGCCTGGAGACCTTCGAGTACGCCGCCGGCCAGGAACACGTCACCACGCCGGTCAGCTACACCGAGAGCCCGCCGGTCGGCGGGCCGCACGACGGCGAGTGGGCCGACTGCACCGGCACCGTCTACGACGTGGACATCCGGCACGAGAACGCCGTCCACTCCATGGAGCACGGCGCGACCTGGATCACCTACGACCCCGAGCTGATCACCGACGGCGACCTGGCCACGCTGGAGGAGCTGGTCGAGGGGACGTCGGGGCTCATGCTCTCGCCCTACGCCGGGCTCGGCTCGCCGATCAGCCTGCAGTCGTGGAACCACCAGCTGACCGTCGACTCCGCCGACGACCTCCGGGTGCAGCAGTACGCCGACTTCATGACCTACAACGCCGACTTCTACCCCGAGGTCGGGGCCAGCTGCGAGAACCCGCTGTTCATCACCGACCCGGTCGTGGAGGACGGCAGCAGCCGGGGCACCGACGCGATGGTCACCGACGCGCCGACGACGTCGACGCCGGCGCCGGAGACCACCTCGGCCCCCTGATCCACCTCCACCCCCGGCACACCACCTGAGAGGACCCGATGACCGACCCCGCGACCGAGGACGACCGTGGAGCGACGAGCTCCGGCCGGCCCCGCGGCTGGCTGACCGGCGTCCTGGTGGCGGTGATCGCCGTGGGACTGCTGCTGGCCGGTGGCGGGCTGGCCGTGGCGCTGGGCGTCGGCCGGGAGGAGCAGCCCACCACGGACTCGGTGGCGGCCGGGTTCTCCCGGGACATGTCGCGGCACCACCTGCAGGCGGTCGAGATGGCGAACCTGGCCCTCACCGAGACCACCGACCCCGAGATCCTTCAGCTCGCCTTCGACATCTCGGCCACGCAGACCAACCAGCTGGGCCGGATGCAGGGCTGGCTGGCGCTGTGGGACCTGCCGTTCACCGGCGGGGAGACCATGGCCTGGATGTCGGACGGGGAGATGGCCGGACACGACATGGCCGGCCACGGGACTGCCGGCGCGGCGCTGATGCCGGGGATGGCGACCGAGGCGGAGCTCGCTGAGCTGCGCTCGCTCTCCGGGACGGCGTTCGACCGGATGTTCCTGCAGCTGATGATCCGGCACCACCAGGGCGGGCTGGCGATGGCCGAGTACGGGCGGGAGCACTCCGACGTGGACGTCGTGGAGCGCCTGGCCCGCTCGATCGCGGAGACCCAGGACGCCGAGAGCACCACCATGGCGGCGATGCTCCGGGCCCGGGGCGGGGAGCCCCTGCCGGCGCCCTGACCCGGTCGCGGGGTCGCCGGGGCCCCTGCCGGTGCCGTACCCGCGGGCTGGTAACGTGCCACGGGCGCCGAGCGGGAGCGGAGCGCAGCACGATCGCAGGACAGCAGGACAGCAGGAAACGTGGACGAGCCCCCGTAGCTCAGGGGATAGAGCACTGCCCTCCGGAGGCAGGGGCGCAGGTTCGAATCCTGCCGGGGGCACACCAGCCCAGCTCGCACCACGACCCCCCGCCCGCCCAGGACATCGCGTCCGGGCGGGCGGCGTCGTCTCCGGGCGCCGTCAGCCCTGCTGGACCCGGCCGCCGGCCACCGCGAACCGCCGGGTGGTGCGCACGACCTCGAGCATCCGGCGGTCGTGCGTGACCAGCAGCAGGGTGCCGGTGTAGTCGGCCAGCGCCTGCTCCAGCTGCTCGATCGCCGGCAGGTCCAGGTGGTTCGTCGGCTCGTCGAGCACCAGCACGTTGACCCCGCGGGCCTGCAGCAGCGCCAGCGCCGCCCGGGTCCGCTCCCCCGGTGACAGGGTGCCGGCCGGCCGCACCACGTGGTCGGCGCGCAGCCCGAACTTGGCCAGCAGCGTGCGCACCTCGGCATCGGGCAGGTCGGGCACCTCGGCCCCGAACGCCGCAGCCAGCGGCTCGTCCCCCAGGAAGCTGCCCCGAACCTGGTCCACCTCGCCCAGCCGCACACCCGAGCCGAGCGCCGCCGTCCCCTCGTCCAGCGGCAACCGGCCCAGCAGCGCGGCGAGCAGCGTGCTCTTCCCCGAGCCGTTCGCCCCGGTGATCGCCACCCGGTCACCCCAGTCCACCTGCAGGTCCACCGGCCCGAGGGTGAACCCGCCTCGGCGGACGACGGCGCCGCGCAGCGTGGCGACCACCGCCCCGGCCCGCGGTGCCGCGGCGATCTCCATCCGCAGCTCCCACTCCTTGCGCGGCTCCTCGACCACCTCCAGCCGCTCGATCCGCCGCTCGGTCTGCTTCGCCTTCGCCGCCTGCTTCTCCGACGAGGACCGGTTGGCGGCCTTGATGTGCTTGTCGCCGTCCTTGGACTTCTTGATCGAGTCGCGGACGCCCTTGGCCATCCAGTTGCGCTGCATCCGGGCCCGCGACTCCAGCGACGCCTTGGTGTCGGCGAACTCCTCGAACTCCTCGCGGGCGTGCCGGCGGGCCACCTCCCGCTCGACCAGGTAGGCGTCGTAGCCGCCGTCGTGCACCCGGACCAGCTGCTGGGCCAGGTCCAGCTCGACCACCCGGGTGACGGTCCGGGCGAGGAACTCCCGGTCGTGGCTGACCAGCACCACCCCGGTGCGGAGACCGGCGACGAAGCGCTCCAGCTGCTCCAGCCCGGCCAGGTCGAGGTCGTTGGTGGGCTCGTCGAGGAGCAGGACGTCGTACCGGCTCAGCAGCAGCGACGCCAGCCCGACCCGGGCGGCCTGCCCGCCGGAGAGCCCGATGGTCGCCGCGTCCAGCGCGACACCGGGGGCCACCGAGTCGACCACCGCCTCGGCGCGCTCGGCCAGGTCGGCGCCACCGAGGGCCAGCCAGCGCTCCAGGGCGTCGCCGTACCGGTCGTCGGCGCCGGGGGCACCGGCGGTGAGCGCCTCCGTGGCCTCCTCCATCACCCGTTCGGCGGCGGCGACCCCGGTGCGGCGGGCCAGCAGCTCCAGCACGGACTCACCCGGCCGCCGGTCGGTCTCCTGCGGGAGGTACCCGACCGTCGCCGACGGCGGGCTGAGCGCGATCTCCCCGGACTCGGCCGGCAGCACCCCGGCGAGGGTCTGCAACAGGGTGGACTTGCCGGCGCCGTTCACCCCGACCAGGCCGACGACGTCACCAGGGGCGACCACCAGGTCGAGGTCGGCGAACAGGACCCGGGCGCCGTGACCGGCGGCCAGTCCACGGGCGAGCAGCGTGGCGGACACGCGCCCATGGTGCCGCCCGGCGGCCGGACGACCGGCGAGTGGCCCCGGCGGGGACCGACTCAGTCGGCGAAGGGACCGGCGCCGCCGGGCAGCTCCTCCTCCTCGGGCGCCGCCAGCACGTCGTCGGCGATCTCGTCGAGCAGCTCCTCGAACGCGGCCACCCCCGGCGCCTCGCCACCCGTGGCGCTGCGGCGGACCAGCCACGGGCGCAGGTTGTCGTAGCCGCGCACCGACACCCGGCGCAGCGGCCGCACCCGGTACTCCCGGACGCCGCGCAGCTCCCGCGCCAGCTGCTGGTCGACCAGCACGGTCGAGGGCCGGGCGATCGAGGTGAGCCGGCTGGCCAGGTTGACCACCGGCGAGTAGACGTCCCCGAGCCGGGTCAGCACCGGGCCGTGGGCGGCGCCCACCCGCAGCGGTGGACGGTCCGCGGCGGTCCACTCCTCGGGCAGCAGCAACGCGATCTCCACCGCGTCCACCGGGTCGGCGCAGGTGAACAGCACGCCGTCCCCGACCGTCTTCACCACCCGACCGCGGAACCGGGCGATGACGTCGGCGGCCAGCCCCTCGAAGTCCTCGACCATCACGCCCAGCTCCCGGCCGCCCATGCCGCGGCTGCGCGAGGTGTAGCCGACGAGGTCGGCGAAGCCAACCGCCAGCTCCCGCCGGTCACCGCCACCCGGGGCGGCGAGGAACAGCCGGCCGGCGTTGGCGGCCAGGTGCCGCCGCCAGACGTAGTCCTGCAGCTCGCGCATGAGCGGCAGCAGCCGCTCGGTGGACCGGACGGCCTCGGCCTCGACCGCCGCACGGTCCGCCGGCGCAGCCTCGGGAGGGGTCAGGAGCGTGGCCAGCATGTCGGTCTGCCAGTCGGCCAGCCGGGACAGCGACTGCCCCATGGCGCGGGCGATGGACGCCTCGGCACCGGGCTCGACGAAGCCCGAGTCGATCAGCGCCGACAGCCGGGCCAGGGCGGTGACGTCGGCGTCGGTGAACGCGGGGTCGCCCTCGGGGACGTCGGCGAAGCCCAGGGCCCGCCACAGCCGCTGGGTGCGCTCGGGTGGCATGCCGGCCAGCTCGGCCACCTGTCGGCGGGTGTACCGGCGGGGCCCCTCGAGGAGCAACCGCTCCAGGGACTCGCGGGGGTCGGGGCCGCCGGCGGCACCCGGTTCGGACGTCGGCAGCGCTCAGCCCGCGCTGTGCGTACCGGCCGATGGGCCGACGAGGCTGCGAGAGACGTTCACCGGACCTCCTCGGAGGACGTTCGTCGGGCGTCCACGGCGCTGCTGGGACATCCGTCGGTGTGCGGGTTCACCCATCCGCGCGGAACCTACCGAACTCGCGGCCGAGGACGTGCCACCGGTCACTCTCCGCCTGCGGAGTCCTCGCGCCGGACGGGGTCGGTGCGCTTGGATGGCCGCGGTGCCGGACCGGCCGGCGGAACGAGGAGGGCGAGATCAGCAGCGTCAGATCGGCCGCCGTCGACCCCGTCCGGGTCGAGGTGAACGGCCTCACGAAGACGTTCGGCAAGGTGCGCGCGGTCGACGACCTCAGCTTCACCGTCGAGCCGGGACAGGTGACCGGCTTCCTGGGCCCCAACGGCGCAGGGAAGACGACCACGCTGCGGATGGCCCTGGGCCTCATCACCCCGGACACCGGCACGACCACCTTCAACGGCGTCCGCTACGCCGGGCTGCCCGAGCCGATGCGCCAGGTCGGCGCGGTGCTGGAGACGGCGTTCCACCCTGCTCGGAGCGGCCGCGACCACCTGCGGGTCTACTGCCGCGCGACCGGCCTGCCGGTCCGCCGCGCCGACGAGGTGCTCGACCAGGTCGGGCTCGGCACCGCCGGCCGGCGCCGGGCCGGGGGCTACTCCCTGGGCATGCGCCAGCGCCTCGGCCTGGCCACGGCACTGCTGGGCGACCCGGCCGTGCTGGTGCTCGACGAGCCGGCCAACGGCCTGGACCCGGAGGGCATCCAGTGGCTGCGCGGCTTCCTCCGCCACCTGGCCCACGCCCAGGGCCGCACCGTGCTGGTCTCCAGCCACCTGCTGGCCGAGGTCGAGCAGACCGCCGACCGGGTGGTGATCGTCGGCGCCGGGAAGCTCGTCCGCGAGGGGACGCTGGCCGAGCTGCGCTCGGGGAACGCCGGCAGCGTGCTGGTGCGCAGCCCGCACAGCACCGCCCTGGCCGACCTGCTGCGCACCACCGGGACGACGGTGGCCCCGACCGATGCCATCCCCGACGGCCTGACCGTCACCGGGCTGAGCACGGACGAGGTGGGTCGGCGGGCCTTCGCCGGCGGGATCGAGCTGCACGAGCTGCGGTCGCACACCAGCGGACTGGAAGAGATCTACTTCCAGCTCACCGCCGGCCAGGAGCAGTACGCCGCCGCCCACGCCGAGCAGGGAGCCGCGTGATGGGCACGGTCGTCGCACGGCTGGTCCGTGCGGAGTGGACGAAGCTGTTCACCACCCGGGTCTGGATCGGGCTGCTGCTCGGCGCCTGCGTGCTCTCCGGTGCGTTCGCGGCGCTGTTCACCGCCTTCGCCGGCAACCAGGACAGCGGGCTGCCGCCGCTGGACTCGCCCGAGTACGCGCGGCTGGCCTTCTCCATCGCCACGAACGCGACGGTCATCTCCGTCGTCCTCGGGATCATCGGGATCACCCAGGAGTACCGGCACCGCACCGCGACGCCCACCTTCCTGGCGACCCCGCAGCGTGGCCGGGTGGTGATCGCCAAGCTGCTGGCCTACGCCCTCGTGGCCGTCCCCTACGCGGTGCTCGTCTGCGCGGTCACCGTGGCGGTCGTGCTGGTCTACGGCAACGCCCGCGGCAACGCACCCGAGCTGACCGGGGAGAACCTGGAGGTGCTCGCCTTCGCCGGTCTGGCACTGGTCGTCTACACGGTGATCGGCGTCGGGCTCGGTGCCCTCCTGAAGAACCAGGTGGGGGCCATCGTCGCCGCCCTGGTCTACCTCTACGTCGTCGAGCCGCTGCTGCGCAGCATCCCGGCGACCTCGGGGGCCTACAAGTGGCTGCCCGGCGGCGCCCTGGAGGCGATGACCGCCACCTTCCAGGGTCCGGACCTCCTGGAGCAGTGGCAGGGCGTGCTCCTGCTGCTGGGCTACGGGCTGGCCGCCGCCCTGCTCGGCACGCTGCTGGCCGTCCGCCGGGACGTGGTCTGAGTGCGCACGTACCGGTGCCCGACCATGCCGGGGGCCGCTGCGTGACCAGCCGGATGACCGCCCAGCGACTGGGCCGGCTGGTCACCGACGGCGACCTGGCCGCCGTCCGGACGGCGGTGCAGGACCAGCCGCAGCTGTTGTCGGCCGGCATCGAGCGGGACGGCGCCGACGGCTGGACCCCGCTGCACCTGGCCGTGGCCGCCGGGCACGCGCCGATGGTGACCGCGCTGGTGGAGGCCGGGGCCGACACCAGCGCCCGCACCGAGGACGGCCGCACCCCACTGCACCTGGCCATGGCGCACACCCCGCACCTCGTCGAGGTGCTCCGTGAGCTCGGTGCACCCGTCGACGCAGCCTCGGCGGCGTTCCTGGGCGAGCTGCAGACGCTGTCCCGGGCAGTGGACGACGGCACCCCGCTCAACGACCCGGACACCGAGGTCGACCTGCTGAGCTGGGCCGCGGCCGGCGCCCGCCTGGACGCCGTCGCGCTCCTGCTGCGGCGCGGTGCGGCACCCGGCCCCGCGCTGCACGCCGCAGCCGCCGCCGGCGCACCGGCGGTCGTGCAGGCACTGCTCGACGCCGGCGCGGACGTCGACCGCCGTGACCCGGCCACCGGCCGCACCGCCCTGCACGCCGCCGTCGCCGGCTCCGGCGTCGGGAACGACACCCCGGCGGTGGTCCGGCTGCTGATCGAGAGCGGGGCCGACGTGGACGCCACCACCCACGACGGCGCCTCCGCGCTGGACATCGCCCGGGTGGCGGCCGCACGGCAGCGCGCCACGGCCAGCGGGGAGGCGCCGGAGGCCGACTCGCTCGTCGAGATGCTGACCACCGCCGGCGCCACCGGATGATCCCGGCGCGGGCGCAACGGACCGCGCGGTGCCGGTTCTCGTGGGTCGCGAGGGGCCGGTGACCCGGGACACGTGCGGCAACTCACGGAGCATCACTGCACCGCCGGAGCCGGGGCGTAAAGTCGGCACCCGGTCCAACGACGTCCCTCGACGAAGAAGGCACTCGACCCCGTGTCAAGCGTGAGCTCATCCCAGCCGTCCCCTGCCCACTCCGCCAACCCGGTCGCGGGCTTCGGTACCAACGAGTGGCTGGTCGAGGAGATGTACCAGCAGTACCTCGCCGATCCACGGAGCGTGGACCAGGCCTGGCACGACTTCTTCGCCGACTACCGGCCCGGCAGCCCGGTCGCCGACGGACAGGACCGCACGACCGAGCCGGCCGAACCGGCCCCGTCGCCGGAAACGTCCGAGCCCCGGAGCGCCCAGGCGGCGTCGACGCCGTCGGCCACCACCTACGCCTCCCCCGCGCCCAGCCGAGAGGTCGCACCGCAGATGACCCAGTCGGGCCCCGCCACATCGAAGCCGGCACCCGCCAGCACGAGCTCTTCCGACGAGGGCGCCACGGGCGCCTCGGCCGAGAACTCCTCCGACAAGGGCTCCTCCGACAAGGGGGCTGCCGCCCCGGCCTCCCGCACCGCCGCGAGCGACACCCGGTCCGAGGGCACCGTCGTGGCCCGTGCCGCCGAGCGCGCCTCCCAGCAACAGCCCGCGACGCCGGCCAAGCCGGTCGTCAAGCCGGGTCCCGGCCGCGCCGAGGGCGACGACGCCGGCCCCAAGCGCACCCCCCTGCGCGGGGCCGCCGCGAGCGTCGTGAAGAACATGAACGCCTCGTTGACCGTGCCGACGGCCACCAGCGTGCGAGCGGTGCCGGCCAAGCTGATGGTCGACAACCGCATCGTCATCAACAACCACCTGGCCCGCGCCCGGGGCGGGAAGATCTCCTTCACCCACCTGATCGGCTACGCGCTGGTCCGGGCGCTGGACGACTTCCCGAACATGAACAGCGCCTTCGCCGAGGTCGACGGCAAGCCGGTGCACGTCCAGCCCGAGCACGTCAACTTCGGCCTGGCCATCGACCTGCCCAAGCCCGACGGCACCCGCTCGCTGGTGGTCGCCTCCATCAAGGCCGCCGAGGGGATGGACTTCGCCGCCTTCTGGGGCGCCTACGAGGAGATCATCCGGCGCGCCCGGGCGGGCAAGCTGACGATGGAGGACTTCTCCGGCACGACGATCAGCCTCACCAACCCCGGCACCATCGGCACCAACCACTCGGTGCCGCGGCTGACCACCAACCAGGGCACGATCGTCGGCGTCGGCGCGATGGACTACCCGGCCGAGTTCCAGGGGATGAGCCCGGAGGCCCTCGCCGAGATGGCCGTCTCCAAGATCATCACGCTGACCTCGACCTACGACCACCGGGTCATCCAGGGTGCTGAGTCCGGCGACTTCCTGCGCCGGATGCACGGGCTGCTGCTGGGCCAGGACGGCTTCTACGACGACGTCTTCCGCTCGCTGCGCATCCCGTACGAGCCGGTCCGCTGGGTGCCGGACAAGCGGATCAGCCACGAGGGCCAGATCGACAAGGAAGCCCGGGTCATCGAGGTCATCGAGGCCTACCGGCGCAACGGCCACCTCATGGCCGACACCGACCCGCTGGAGTTCAAGGTCCGCACCCACCCCGACCTGGACATCGTCCAGCACGGGCTGACCCTGTGGGACCTGGACCGGCCCTTCCCGGTCGGGGGCTTCGCCGGCGAGCGCACGATGCTGCTGCGCGACATCCTCGGCGTGCTGCGCAACTCCTACTGCCGCACCGTCGGCATCGAGTACATGCACATCACCGACCCCGAGGAGCGCCGCTGGCTCCAGGAGCGCGTCGAGGTCAAGCACGACCAGCCCAGCCGGGACAAGCAGAAGCGCGTCCTCGGGCGGCTCAACGCCGCCGAGGCCTTCGAGACCTTCCTGCAGACGAAGTACGTCGGCCAGAAGCGGTTCAGCCTCGAGGGCGGCGAGTCGGTCATCCCGCTGCTGGACGAGGTGCTGGTCAGCTCCTCCCAGCACGGCATCGAGGAGGTCGCGATCGGCATGGCCCACCGCGGCCGGCTGAACGTGCTGGCCAACGTGCTGGGCAAGAGCTACGCCAAGATCTTCGGCGAGTTCGAGGGCAACATCGACCCGGGCACCGTGCAGGGCTCCGGTGACGTGAAGTACCACCTCGGGGCCGAGGGGAGCTTCGAGCACGAGGGCCGTTCGGTCGCGGTGTCGCTGGCCAGCAATCCCAGCCACCTGGAGACGGTCAACCCGGTGCTCGAGGGCATCGTGCGGGCCAAGCAGGACATGATCGACAAGGGCGAGGGCGGCTTCACCGTGTTGCCGCTGCTGCTGCACGGCGACGCGGCGTTCGCCGGTCAGGGCGTCGTCCAGGAGACCCTGAACCTCTCCCAGCTGCGCGGCTACCGCACCGGCGGCACGGTGCACGTGGTCATCAACAACCAGGTCGGCTTCACCACCAGCCCGGCCCAGTCCCGCTCGACCCTCTACTCCACCGACGTGGCGCGGATGATCGGTGCCCCGGTCTTCCACGTGAACGGTGACGACCCCGAGGCCTGCGTCCGGGTGGCCAAGCTGGCGGTCGACTACCGGCAGGAGTTCAAGAAGGACGTCGTCATCGACCTCGTCTGTTACCGCCGCCGCGGGCACAACGAGGGCGACGACCCGTCGATGACCCAGCCGCTGATGTACGACATCATCGACCGCAAGCGCTCGGTCCGGAAGCTCTACACCGAGGCGCTCGTCGGCCGCGGTGACATCACCCTGGCCGATGCCGAGGAGGCGCTGAAGGACTACCGCGGGCAGCTCGAGCGGGCCTTCGCCGAGACCCACGACGCCCGTGACTCCTCCGCGCCCGAGCCGGTGATGGACCCGCGGTCCCCGCAGGAGGCGACGGTCGACACGGCGATCACGCCGGAGGTGCTCAAGACCATCGGCGACGCGCACGTCTCGCTGCCCACCGACTTCACCGTGCACCCGAAGCTGCAGCGGATGCTGGAGCGCCGGGCGGCGATGGCCAGCGAGGGCGGCGTCGACTGGGCGATGGGCGAGCTGCTGGCCTTCGGCTCGCTGCTCATGGAGGGCGTGCCGGTGCGGCTGGCCGGGCAGGACTCCCGCCGGGGCACGTTCGTGCAGCGGCACTCGGTGCTCATCGACCGGGAGACCGCCAGCGAGCACACCCCGCTGCTGAACCTCACCGAGGACCAGGCGAAGTTCTTCGTCTACGACTCCCTGCTGTCGGAGTACGCCGCGCTCGGGTTCGAGTACGGGTACTCGGTGGCCAACCCCAAGGCCCTGGTGCTCTGGGAGGCCCAGTTCGGCGACTTCGTCGACGGCGCACAGATGGTCATCGACGAGTTCATCAGCTCCGGCGAGGCGAAGTGGGGGCAGCGCTCCGGCGTCGTCCTGCTGCTCCCGCACGGGCTGGAGGGCCAGGGGCCCGACCACTCCAGCGGCCGGATCGAGCGCTTCCTGCAGCTGTCGGCCGAGAACAACATGACGGTCGCCAACTGCTCGACGCCGGCGAACTACTTCCACCTGCTGCGCCGTCAGGCGCTGTCGGAGGTGCACCGCCCGTTGGTGGTGTTCACACCCAAGTCGCTGCTGCGCGCCAAGGCCGCGGTCAGCTCGGTGAGCGACTTCACCGAGCAGCACTTCCGCCCGGTGCTCCCGGACCCGGGTGTGGGTGGGCAGCCCCTGGACGGCTCGGCGGTGCGCCGCGTCCTGCTGTGCAGCGGCAAGATCAGCTACGAGCTGCTCGCCCAGCGGGAGAACGAGGGGACCGCCGACATCGCGATCCTGCGGGTCGAGCAGCTCTACCCGCTGCCGGCCGAGGAGATCGCCGAGGCGCTGGCTGCCTACCCGAACGCGACCGACGTCGTGTGGGTGCAGGAGGAGCCGGCCAACATGGGCGCCGCCCAGTTCATGGCCGTGAACCTGCCCGAACACCTGCCGGGCGGGCGCACGCTGCGCGGGGTGTCCCGGAAGGCCTCGGCCAGCCCGGCCGTGGGCTCGGCCAAGGTGCACGAGGTCGAGCAGCGTCAGCTGGTCGCGCGGGCCTTCGCCGACTGACGGGCTCGACCATGTACTTCACCGATCGCGGCATCGAGGAGCTGGCCGGCCGGCGGGGCGAGGAGCAGGTCTCGCTCTCCTGGCTGGCCGACCAGCTCCAGGCCTTCGTCGACCAGCACCCCGACTTCGAGGTGCCGGTCGAGCGGCTGGCCACCTGGCTGGCCCGGGGCGGCACGGACGACGTCGACGAGGACTGAGGAACGCCCCTCCCGAGCCCGACGCGGGTTCCGGGTGGGTGGCCGTTCTCGCCTCTCCTCGCGCGCCTCCTGGGCAGCGGGCCGCCCTGGCGGCACGCTGCGTAGGTGCTCGGTCACTCCCACGCCCTCTCCGGCCTGGCCGCCGGCGCCGCGACGCTCCCCTGGGTCCCGGTGCACGGCACGGTCGCCCAGGTCGCCTGGGTCTCCGCCGTCGGCGGGTTCGCCATGCTCCCGGACCTGGACCAGCGGGGTTCCACGATCTCCGGGATGTGGGGCCCGTTGACCGACGTCCCGTCCGGGCTCGTCAACACGGTCGCCCGAGGGCACCGCTGGGGGACCCACGACGCGGTTCTCGGCTCCCTGGCGTTCGGGCTCCTGGCCACCGCCGCGACGTGGCACCGCTGGTCCACCCTGCTGCTGCTGGCGCTCGCGATCGGGCTGGCACTGCGGGCGTTGCACTTCGTCATCCCGGGCCGTGCGGAGAACACCGTGATCGGCAACCTGGCGCTCTCCTGGGCCGGCGCGTGGCTGCTGCTCGAGCACAGCCCGGCGCCCGGGTGGCTCCCCCTGGCCGTCGTCCTCGGCACGCTGACCCACATCGCCGGTGACTGGCTGACCAAGGAGGGGGTGCCCGTCCCGGTCTTCTGGCTCGTCCGGCGCAGCCGGCTGGCGCCCGTGCACCTGCGCACCGGTGCGATCGTGGAGAAGGCGGTGCTGGTCCCGCTGTTCCTGGTGGCCACCGTCGTCCTGCTGTACCTCAACACCGCGGCGCACGACCTCGTCGCCCCCCTGCTGGACCGCCTCGGCTGACGCCGGCCCGTCAGCCGGGTGGGGCAGGGCGCAGCCTCCCCGGCCGGGGCCACAGCCGGCCCACCACCCGGCCCACGACGACCGCCGTCCCGAACGCCCGGGAGTCGTCGGTGACCAGCAGGTTGTCCCCTTCCACCCAGTGCCCGCCGGGCACCGCACGGCGCACCCGCTTGACCACCAACAGCTCCGGCCGCGCCGGGAAGCGGGCGAGCACGACGGTGCCGCTGGGCACGGTCGCCCCGACCGCCACCCGGCGCACCAGCAGCCGGTCGCCGTGCCGCACGGTCGGGGTCATCGAGGGCCCGGTGACCCGGGCCGAGACCCAACGGGTCGGCAGCCCGGGCAGGTCGTCCGGGCTGCCACTTCTCGACGTGTCCTCGTTGATCACCGCGGGTAGGGTCGCAGAAGACCCATCCCCGCGAACCCGGAGGCACACCCATGCGTCTGTTCCGCATGTTCTCCGCCGTGGAGGCCACCGCGCACTGCGACCTCCCCTGCGGCGTCTACGACCCGGCCCAGGCCCGCATCGAGGCCGAGAGCGTCAAGGGCATCCAGGAGAAGTACCAGGGCAACGAGGACCCGGTCTTCCGCACCCGCGCCATCCTGATCAAGGAGCAGCGGGCCGAGCTGGTCAAGCACCACCTGTGGGTGCTGTGGACCGACTACTTCAAGCCCCCGCACTTCGAGAAGTACCCGCAGCTGCACGAGCTGTTCAACAAGGCGACCAAGCAGGCCGGCGCCGCCGGCGGCAAGGGCAGCATGGACCCCGCCGAGGGTCAGAAGCTGCTCGACTACATCGCCGAGATCGACAAGATCTTCTGGGAGACCAAGGCCGCCGCCTGATCAAGGACCCCGTCCTCCTCACCCCGCACGCTCGGGGTGGACCTCGGGACGGGGCCGGACTGCCGGGTCATCCCCTCTGGGGTGGCCCGGCAGTGTCGTACCTGCTGCCGGTCGGGTGGCAGCTCGCCCGACCCAGGAGACCAGCAGCCCCGTGAGCCCCCGTTTCGACCTGCGCTCGTTGCTCGAACGGGTGGAGGCAGCCGCGCCGATCGACGCCGTCACCGCGGTCACCGCGGAGCTCGCCACCCTCTCCGGCGCCACCGAGGTCTCCTTCCTGATCGCCGACTTCAGCGGGCACGCCCTGGTCCGACTCGGAACGGCGAGCCGCGCGCCGGAGGGCTCCCGTGTCCGAGGTCCCGAGCACGCGGAGACCCTGCGGCTGGCGGGCACGGTGCACGAGCAGGTCCTGCGCACCCAGCAGGCGGTCGTGCAGACCGGCGACGCGGGCACCTGCGTGCTCGTCCCGGTCACCGACCGCGGCGACGCCATCGGTGTCCTGGAACTGGTGCTGCCCGAGTCGCCCGACGAGCAGGAACTGGCCGACATCTCCGCGGCCGGCCACGCCCTCGCCTACGTGATCATCGCCAACCGGCGGCACACCGACCTCTTCGAGTGGGGTCAGCGCACGACCCCCTTCTCGCTGGCCGCGGAGATCCAGCGTCGCCTGCTGCCCAGCGCCTTCACCTGCGAGGCCGGTCAGTTCACCCTGGCCGGCTGGCTGGAGCCGGCCGCCACCGTGGGCGGGGACACCTTCGACTACGCCCTGGACCGGGACTCCCTCCACGTCTCGGTCAGCGATGCGGTCGGACACGAGGTCGGCGCGGCGCTGCTGGCCACCCTGCTGGTCGGCAGCCTGCGCAACGAGCGGCGTCGCGGGCTCGGCCTCGGCGACCAGACCCGCAACGCCAACGACGCCGTCAGCTCGCACTCGGCGCCCGGCGAGTTCGTCACCGGCCAGGTCCTGCGTGTCGACCTGCACACGCTCGAGGCCGAGATCGTGAACGCCGGGCACCCGTTCCCGCTGCGGCTCCGCGACGGCCGCGTCGAGGAGGTGGAGCTGGCCATCGACCTGCCGTTCGGCGTCGAGGCCGGTACCGAGTACCGGCTCCAGCGCTTCGTGCTGGAGCCCGGGGACCGGGTCGTCTTCGTGACCGACGGGATGCAGGAGCGCAACGCGGCCTCCCTCGACGTCGCGGCCGCGCTGGCCGCCACGGCCGCGCTGCACCCCCGCGAGGTCGTGCACGAGCTCGGGCAGGCGGTGTTGCGCGCCACCGGCGGCGTCCTGCGGGACGACGCCTCCGTCGTGTGCCTCGACTGGTACGGCGGCCCACCCCGCGACCGCGTGAGCCAGACCGGGGCCAGCGACCGGCTCGCCTCCCCGTGAGCCCACGGGAGCGCGTACCCGCCGTGACGCCGCCGTCCGCAGGCGTTCGGCTCCCGTCCCGGTAACCTCGGTCTGCGATGCGCATCGACCGGGCCGGCTGGCCCTTCCTCGCCGTTCCCCTGGCCTCTGCGGCGGTCTCCACCGCCCTGGGCCGGGGCAGCGGTCCCCGTGCGGCCCGTGCCCTGACGTGGCCCTTCCTCGCCCTGTCGGCGTACATGGCCGCCTTCTTCCGCGACCCCGACCGGCGGTGCGACTCGACTCCGCCCGCGGCCGACGACGTCCTCTCCCCGGCCGACGGCGTCGTCATGGTCGCCGGCGATCCCCAACCGGGGGTGGCCCCCGAGGGCGACTGGCAGCAGGTGAGCGTCTTCCTGTCCGTCGTGGACGTGCACATGAACCGGGCTCCCTACGGCGGCCGGATCACCTCCTCCACCTACACGCCGGGGAGCTTCCTGGCCGCCTACCGGGCGGAGAGCGCGCACCGCAACGAGCACAGCGAGCTGTGGGTGCGCGACGGCGACCGCACGGTCGTCTTCCGCCAGATCGTCGGCGTGCTGGCCCGCCGGATCGTCACCCGCGTGGTGCCGGGACAGCAGGTGGCCACCGGTGAGCGGATCGGGCTGATGAAGTTCGGCTCCCGGATGGACGTCTTCGTCCCCCCGGAGTGCACCGTCACCGTCACGAAGGGGCAGCGGGTGCGGGGCGGCGAGACCGTCATCGCCCGCTGGTCCTCCCCCAGCTGAGGAGCGGGCGGATGCCAGGGAGGCGCACCACCACCGTCGAGTTCGTCCGGGGGTCCGTGCGCGGCGGTCGGCGGCGGGCCCGCTCGTGGCTGCCCAGCCTCTTCACCCTCGCCAACATGATGTGCGGCTTCGGCGCCATCCTGGTCGCGTTCCGGGGGGAGTACCGGCTGGCCTGCCTGCTGATCGCGTTGTCCGTCGTGTTCGACATCGCCGACGGCGCGGTGGCCCGGCTGGTCGGCGCCGTCTCCCCGTTCGGCCTGCAGTTCGACTCGCTGGCCGACCTGGTCTCCTTCGGCCTGGCCCCGGCCCTGTTGGTCTTCGCCCTCTTCTCCGACGGCCGGGACGAGCTCGACGCCCTGGGCTGGGTGGCCTGCTTCCTCTGGGTCGCCTGCGCCGCCATCCGGCTCGCCCGCTTCAACACCACGATCGACCCGACGGCCGACAAGCGCTTCTTCACCGGCCTGCCCAGCCCTGGCGCGGCCGGGGTCGTGCTGGCCAGCGTGTACGCCTTCGCCGACCTGATGCAGGGCCGTGACCGGCTGTGGGTGCTGCTGGTCGTCGTCGTCCCCGGGCTGCTGATGATCAGCAACATCCGCTACCGCTCGTTCCGGTCCCTGGTCAGCCCGAAGAGCGGCAAGCCCTACGGTCTGGTCACGTCGGTCGTCCTGGTCGTCGTCGGCCTGCTCACCGTCCCGACCGTGACCAGCCTGGTGGTCGCCTACAGCTACCTCGTCTCCCCGCTGGTGATGCCGGTGCTGACCCCGCTGGGCCGGCTGGTCCCCGACCGGGTGAAGGAGGCGCTGTCGTGAGCGTGCGCCGGGTCCGACCCGACGACGTCCCGACGGTGCTCCGACTGGTCCGTGAGCTGGCCGCCTATGAGGAGTCCGAGCACGAGGCCCGGATGACCGCCGACCAACTGCACGCCGCGCTGTTCGGGGAGTCCCCGGCCCTGTTCGGGCACGTGGCGCTGGCCGGCGACGGCGAGATCGCCGGCTTCGCGCTGTGGTTCCTCAACTTCTCCACCTGGCGCGGCACCCACGGGCTGTACCTGGAGGACCTCTACGTCTCCCCGTCGCACCGGGGGACCGGGCTGGGCCGGGAGCTGCTGCGCACGCTGGCCGACGAGTGCGTGGCCCGCGGGTTCGCCCGGCTGGAGTGGTCCGTCCTGGACTGGAACGCCCCGTCCATCGAGTTCTACAGAGCTGCCGGTGCGGTGCCGATGGACGGGTGGACGGTCTTCCGGCTCACCGGTGACGCCCTGACCCGGTTCGCGGCCGACCGTCGCTGACCCACCCGACCGACAGGAGAACGGCGTGACCACCGAACGCGGCGAGTCCGAGTGCTGGCTGACCGACATGGACGGCGTCCTGGTGCACGAGGGCAAGGCGCTGCCCGGCGCCGCTGACTTCCTGGCCCGGCTGGTCGAGCGCAACCGCCGGTTCCTGGTGCTGACCAACAACTCGATCTTCACCCCGCGCGACCTCTCCGCCCGGCTCTCCCGCAGCGGCCTCGACGTCCCCGAACAGGCGATCTGGACCTCCGCGCTGGCCACGGCGGACTTCCTGGCCTCCCAGCTGCCCGGCGGATCGGCGTACGTCATCGGCGAGGCCGGGCTGACCACGGCACTGCACGAGGCCGGGTACACGATGACCGACACCGACCCGGACTACGTCGTCCTCGGGGAGACCCGCACGTACTCGTTCGAGGCGATCACCCAGGCGGTCCGGCTGGTGGGCGCCGGCGCCCGGTTCATCGCGACCAACCCCGACGTCACCGGCCCCTCCCCCGAGGGCCCGCTGCCGGCGACCGGCTCGGTGGCGGCGATGATCACCAAGGCCACCGGCGCCGAGCCCTACTTCGTCGGCAAGCCCAACCCGATGATGTTCCGCAGCGCGATGAACCGGATCGAGGCGCACTCGGAGTCCACCACGATGATCGGCGACCGGATGGACACCGACGTCGTGGCCGGCATCGAAGCGGGGCTGGACACGATCCTGGTGCTCACCGGCTCGACCCGCGCCGAGGACGTCAGCCGGTTCCCGTTCCGGCCCAGCCGGGTGCTGCCCTCCATCGCCGAGGTCATCGAGCTGATCTGAGGGAGGACCCCCACGACTCGTAGGCTCGCGCCGGGACCCTGCGAGGGGGCCTAACGCTCGAAGAAGGCGAGCCGGGCCTCGGGGGTGGCCAGCAACCACAGCTCGGTCGCGACCAGGGCCAGCACCGGCAGGCCGATCAGCGGCTGCTGCGCCTCGAACGCCGCGTTGTAGGCGAGCAGGCCCAGCAGGACCTGCAGCACGATGACCGGGCCGCGGGACCAGCCGGACACCCGCCACAACCCGACCGCTGCTGCCGCCAGCAGCCCCGCCCCCAGCCCCACGTAGACCACCTCGGCCAGCGCCCGGCCGACGCTGTCCGGTGAGCCGGTGAGCGTCAGCACGAGCAGCGTGAGCGCGAGGGCGGTCAGTGCGAGCGCCTCCACGGCCACCACCAGGGCAGCCCGCCGGACGGCGGTTGGCGCCGCCGTGCGGGGCCGGGCCGGGTGCGGTGTGGTGGGCTGGGCCGCCCTCCCGAGCAGTCCCTCTGCCCGCGACCGACGACGGCCCGGGGTCTGTCCGTCCTGACCTGACACGCCGCCGAGGTTACGCGCGGGCACCTCGCCTCCCGGTGCACCGGACGTGCCGCGCGGTCGCCGCAGGGCCGGTCGATATGTTGAGCGGCATGCGTGCGCTGCTGGTGGCGAACCCGGCGGCCACGACCACCACCCGCAAGGTGCGCGACGTGCTGGTCCGGGCGCTCTCCAGCGAACTGCAGGTCGAGCTGGCCGAGACGGCGCACCGCGGACACGCGCGGGAACTCGCCGCCCAGGCCGCGGCGGACGGCGTGGACGTCGTCGTGACCCTCGGGGGCGACGGCACCGTCAACGAGGCCGCCAACGGGCTGCTGACGGCCGGTCCGGGGCCCCGGGTGCCGATGCTCGCCGTCGTCCCGGGCGGGTCGACCAACGTCTTCGCCCGCGCCCTCGGCCGCTCCCGGGACCCGGTCGAGGCGACCGGGGAGATCCTCGACTCGCTGCGGGCCGGCCGCACCCGGCTGGTCTCCCTCGGCACCGCCTCCGCGCTGACCGGCGAGGAGGGGACGACGGAGGGCTGGACCACGCCCCGCTGGTTCGTCTTCGCCGCCGGGATGGGCTACGACGCCGACGTGATCTCCCGGGTCGAGGCCCAGCGCGCCCGGGGGCGGCGGTCCACCGGCAGCCTCTACATCGGGGCCGGGGTCAACGCGTTCCTGCTGGGCCGGGACAGGCGTCGTCCGCCGATGACCCTCGACCTGCCCGGCGAGCCCCCCGTGGACGGGCTGTTCCTCGCCCTGGTCTCCAACGTCAGCCCGTGGACCTACCTGGGGGCCCGCCCGATCGACCCCAGCCCCGACGCGTCCTTCGACACCGGCCTGGACGTCTTCGCGATGGGCCGGGTCGGCGTCGTCCGGATGCTGCACCACCTGCGCCAGACCATGGCCGCCCGGCCGGACGCCCGGGGCCGCGGGGTGCACCGCTGGCACGACCTCGGGGAGCTCACCCTGACGTCCACCCGCCCCCAGGGCTGGCAGCTGGACGGTGACCACCTGGGCACCGCCACCGGGCTCCGCGTCCGGTCGGTCCCGGAGGCGCTGCGCGTCGTCGTGTGACCGAGGCGCTGCGCGTCGTCGTGTGACGGAGGGCTCGGCAACAGGACCCCCCGGGGTGGTGCACGGACGCGCCGAGTGGGGTAGGACGGAGTGGCGAGGTCCTGCGGGTCGTGGTGAGGTTGCTCACGAGCGCCGTCGAACGCCCGGCGAACTGCTTGACAGTGCGTCCACTCGTGAAAGCATCACAAGCAAGCAACCTGCTGGTAACACAGCAGGCGGTCGTCGTTCTTCGTGCTGTCACCAGCGCACGGACCTGCGGGGGCGGTCTCCGGACCGACGACCGGACACCCTGACGAGATCGAGGAGTACACCGCCATGGACTGGCGCCACCGCGCGCTCTGCCGGGACGAGGATCCGGAGCTCTTCTTCCCGATCGGGACGACGGGCCCGGCAGTCGTCCAGATCGAGCAGGCCAAGGCCGTGTGCCGCCGCTGCCCGGTCGTCGAGTCCTGCCTGGACTGGGCCCTGACCTCCGGTCAAGACTCCGGGGTCTGGGGCGGTCTGTCCGAGGACGAGCGCCGTGCCCTGAAGCGTCGGACCGCACGCACCCGGGTCCGCACCGCCTGAAGAAGGACCCCGCGCAGCCGACGCCCACCTCGGGCACCTGCAGCGAGGCCGTACAGCAAGGGCCGCTCCGTACCGGAGCGGCCCTTGCTGCGTTCACCGGCGAGGGCGCCCGGCGCCCGGGAGGCTGAGCACCGCCTCGGTCCCCGGGCCACCGTCCGAAGGCGGGCCCATCTCCAGCGTCCCGTGCAGTTCGCTGGTCACCAGCGTCCGGACGATCTGCAGCCCGAGCCCCGTGCTGACCGCCGGGTCGAACCCCGGTGGCAGACCGCGGCCGTCGTCGCGGACCCGGACCACCAGGTCGTCACCCGTCCGCTCGGCCGCGAGCACGATCGTCCCCGGCTCGCCGTCCTCGAATGCGTGCTCGGCGGCGTTGTGCAGCAGCTCGGTCACCGCCATCACCAGCGGCGTCGCGCACGCCGCGGGCAGCTCCCCGATCGCACCGGCGCGGGTGATCCGCGCCGCCGGCCCCACCGAGGTCACGTCGCCGAGCATCGGCAGCACCTGGTCCAGGACGTCGTCGACCTCGACGACGTCCTCGCGGCTGCCGGCCAGCGTCTCGTGCACCAGCGCGATCGAGGCGACCCGGCGCACCGACTCCTCCAGCGCCGCCCGGGCCGCCGGCTCGGTCATCCGCCGGGCCTGCAGCCGCAGCAGCGCGGCCACGGTCTGCAGGTTGTTCTTCACCCGGTGGTGGATCTCCCGGATGGTGGCGTCCTTGGTCATCAGCGCACGGTCCCGGCGGCGCACGTCTGTGACGTCCCGGACCAGCACCAGCGCGCCCGCCTCACCGCCGGGAGCCTGCAGCGGCAGCGCCCGCACCAGCATGGTCGCCGCGTCGTTCTCCACGTCCATCGGCTCGGGGAACCGGCCCGCGACCGCGGCGGCGATGCTCGCCGCCACCGCCTCACCGGCCACCCGGTCCGCCGAGACCCGGCGCGTCACCTCCGCCAGGTCGGCGCCGACCACGTCCCCGGTCAGCCCCATCCGGCGGTAGGCCGACAGCGCGTTCGGGCTGGCGTAGACCGCGTGCCCGGAGCCGTCCAGCCGGACCAGCCCGTCCCCCACGCGTGGGCTCATCTCCGCGTCGTCCAGCATCCGCGGCGGGAAGGTGCCGGCAGCCACCATCAACGACAGGTCGGCGGCGATGTCGAGGTAGGTCAGCTCGAGGGTCGACGGGGACCGGGTCGCCGCGAGGTTGGTGTCCTTGGCAAGCACCGCGACGACCGCGCCGTCGTGCCGCACCGGGATGACCTCCCGGTGGCGGGGGCTCGTCCCCGACGGATCGGGCTCCCCGTCGGTGATCGGCTGGCCTTCCCGCTGGGCGCGGAGCAGCGGCTCGGCGTCGGACCCGGTGGCCTCACTGCCCACCAGGTCCTCCGGCTGGCTCGTGGGCGCCGTCAGCGGGCGGACCTGGGCCACGCACCACCAGGCCCCGCTCTGCAACGGCACCCACAGGGTCAGGTCGGCGAAGGACAGGTCGGCCAGCAGCTGCCAGTCGGCCACCAACCGGCGCGCGTGGTCGACCTGGGAGGGGCTCGCCGAGCCGCGGGTGAGACGTTCGGACAGGCTGCTCATCGTGGGCCGGAGCCTACGGCCCCGTCCGGAGCCTCACCCGAGCCTGCGAGGGAGGAGTGGACAGGGTCCTGTGTCTACCCTGCTCCGGTGGCCTCTCCCGCACCCGTCGTCGGCCCGGCCGGGCCCGCGGACTTCGCTCGCATCGCCGAGCTGACCGTGGCCGTCTACGCCGCCGAGGACCTCGCGCCCGCCGAGTACCTGCCCCAGCTGGCCGACGTGGCGGGCCGGGCGGATCGGGCGGAGCTGCTCGTGGCTCGCGACCAGGACGGGCGCATCGTCGGCAGCGTGGCGCTCGTGCTGTCCGGGGACTTCGGCGAGGTCGTCGAGTCCCCGGACGAGGCGGCGTTCCGGATGCTCGCCGTCGACACCGCGGCGCGCGGGCAGGGCGTCGGGGCAGCGCTGGTGCGGGCCTGCCTGGACCGGGCGCGGGCGGCCGGCAAGCAGCGGATGGTGCTGTCCACCGGCGACCGGATGGCCGCGGCACACCGGCTCTACGGGCAGCTGGGGTTCACCCGGCTGCCCGAGCGGGACTGGACACCGGTGCCCGGCGTCGACCTGCGGGTCTACTCGCTGGACCTCTGAGGGGCCCGTCAGCCGGGGAGGACGGTGGCGATCAGGTCGCCCTCTTGGAGGACCTCGCCCTCCACCACGTGCAGCTCGCCCACCGTGCCGGCGCGCTCACTGAGCACCGGGATCTCCATCTTCAT
This sequence comes from Modestobacter sp. VKM Ac-2983, assembly GCF_026967885.1. Taxonomy (NCBI): domain Bacteria; kingdom Bacillati; phylum Actinomycetota; class Actinomycetes; order Geodermatophilales; family Geodermatophilaceae; genus Modestobacter; species Modestobacter sp. VKM Ac-2983. Next base: position 840,839 of record NZ_JAPVBK010000003.1, on the reverse strand, counting down.
CGACTCGAGGATGACCAGCGTGTCGCCGGCAGCGACCTCCGTGCCGGGGGCCACGAGCACCTTCCACACGCTGGAGACCATCTCGGCGTGGATCTCCTCGACCGCCACCGGCGCCTCCTCTTTCCTGACCTGCACCGAGCCGCCTCAGCCGACGGTCTGCACATGAAAGCACGCGGAGGGCCGGACGCCGCAGCGTGCCGAGCGCCGGCTCAGCTGCAGCCGGGGACGAGCGCACCGGCGATGCGGCGCAGCACGGTGCACACTGCCGGACCGTCGTGCGGGACGCCTGTCTCCGGGAGCCCGGTGAGGACCTCCGTCGCGACTCGTGCCGCACTCGCCGCATCGGGGCCCGCAGCGCTGACCGTGGCCAGCAGTGCGTCGTACCAGCCGTCGAGCCGGTCGCCTTCGTCGTAGCCGCTCACCGCGACCAGCTCGGTGTCCCCGGCGATCCGCCCGCCGACGGGCCGGACGTCGGGCAGCCGGCCGGTGACGCGCCCCTCGGTCCCCGGCGGCAGTGTCGACCGCAGCTGGACGGCCAGCCCGGCGTACGGCGGCCCCTCGGCGTCGTCCGGGAGCCCGCCCGCCGGCGTACCGGACACACGGCCCAGCGCCACGGCGACGGCGTCCAGCCCGTGTGCCCGCTCCAGCACGGCGATGTCGAGGGAGAAGCCGGCCGCGACCTCGGCGAGCTCACCGCCGGGGTCGATGCCCACGGTGACCAGCCCACGCCAGCCGAGCTCCGGGAGCCGCCGCGCGGCTGCGGGCAGTACCCCCAGCCCGTCGGGGGGCGTCCAGGAGACCCGCGGGGTGCCCCCGGCGCGGTCGCGCAGCACCGGGGTGACGTGGTGCAGCCCTTCGTCGCTGACCCAGGCCAGGAAGCCCCGTTCGCTGGCCGGTTCGACCCCGTCGCCGCCGAGGCGCTCGAGCACCCCGGCCTCCGGGCCGACCCAGCCCAGTCCGGCGTCGGCGACCGCGGCGGCCAGCCGGGCGTTGCCGGCGAGAGCGGGGGGGACGGGGAGCACCGCGTCGACCCGGGTGCGCCGGGCGGCCTCGACCAACCGGCGGACGTCGAGGTAGGACTCGGCCGCCGGGGCCGGACCCAGCAGCACGGACTCGTCGGCCATCCGCACGTGCCGCGCGTTGCGCTCGGCCTCCGAGTGGACGGCCACGGCCTTCACGCCCAGCTGACCGCACGCCCGGATCACCGCGCAGGCCATCGGCCCGCGACCGGCCACGAGCACGCTGTCGACTGCCTGGACCACGTCGTCCTCCTCTTCCCGGCCGCGCCGTCCCGCGCACCTGCCGTACCGGATCCTCCCGGTGGCCCGTGTCACCACCGGCCCCGACCGCGCACCAGCGCACGGTCCCCGGCCCACCCGTGAGAGCCTTGCAGGGTCAGCTTGGCCGGTGACGAGGTGTCCTGCACCGCGGCACCGGGACCGATCCGCACCCGGGCGTCCTGCCCGGGTGGAGCACAGAGAGGAGGGGCAGCGATGTCCAAGCGTGGACGCAAGCGGCGCGCCCGCAAGAAGAGCGGCGCCAACCACGGCAAGCGCCCCAACGCCTGACGGCGGGGGGAGCGCTGCGCCGCCCTAGGCGGTGGGGCGCTCCCCCGGCGACTGTTCGCCGTACAGGTGCGTGGTCGTCGACTCGAAGCTGGCCTTCTCCACGCGCACCTGGGTGCCGTCCTCCTCGAAGGAGACGGTCGTCAGCTGCACCTTGATCCGGTCCCGCAGGCCCATCGGCGTGGGGTCACCGCCGCAGCGGCGCCGCACCAGCGCCTTGAACTCCTGCTCGATGCCGAACTGCCGCAGACACGGGGAACAGTCCTCGAGGTGCTCGGCGATGACCGCCCGGCGGGCGTCGTCGGTCTCGTGGTCGAGGAACTCGAAGACGTGTGAGAGCACGTCGTCGCACGAGGTGACGTCATCACCGTGGAGGTCGTGCCGGGCGCCGTCGTGAGCGTCGGTGCTCATGAGCGGGTCGCCTCCTCAGCAGCTCCGGCCGCGACGAAGCCGCGCTCCCGGGCGTAGTCGGCCAGCAGCTTCTGCAGACCGCGTCGGCCGCGGTGCAGGCGGGACATCACCGTGCCGATGGGCGTGCCCATGATCTCGGCGATCTCCTTGTAGGCGAACCCCTCGACGTCGGCCAGGTACACCGCGAGCCGGAAGTCCTCCGGCAGCTGCTGCAGCGCGTCCTTGATGTCGGTGTCGGGCAGGTGGTCCAGCGCCTCCATCTCGGCGGAGCGCAGACCGCTGGAGGTGTGCTCCTCGGCGGCGTACAGCTGCCAGTCCTGCACCTGCTCGGTGGGGTACTGCTGCGGCTGGCGCTGCTTCTTGCGGTAGCTGTTGATGTAGGTGTTCGTCAAGATCCGGTACAGCCACGCCTTGAGGTTGGTGCCCTCGGCGAACTGGTGGAAGGCGGAGTACGCCTTGACGAAGGTCTCCTGCACCAGGTCCTCGGCGTCGGCGGGGTTGCGGGTCATCCGCAGCGCCGCCGGGTACAGCTGGTCCAGGTAGGGCAGGGCATCGCGCTCGAAGCGGGCGTCGCGCTGTGCCCGGGTCTCGGCGAGCTCGGCACGACTGCCGTCGGCGCGCGCCTCCGGCGTCTCATCGGGCTTCCCCGTCTCGACGACGGGGTTGTCGCTCGCGGGCTCCTCGGGCACCGACCGTCCTCTCTGCGGCGCCCGGGAACGGGCGACCACGTCGCTCGATCCTAGCCGGGTGCGGCCGGGGCGGCCGGGGGGACGGCGGGCGGGCGCAGAACCGCGCGAGATGCGCGCCGGGGCGCCCGAGACTGTGCTGCTCACGGTCGGTGCAACGGCACGCACCCGGGCTCGATTCCCCGTCGGGGCGTTCGTCGGGGAAACCGCTCCCGGCGCCGTCGCGTCCGGCCTAGGCTGCTGCGCCGTGGCTGCGACACCGGCGGTGCGGACCCTGGACCAGGCGCGGGCCGCCTACTCCCTGCACGAGTACGACCCGGCCGACGGCGCGGACGGACACGGCTACGGCGAGGTGGCGGTGGCCGCCCTGGACGCCGATCCGGCCCAGGTGTTCAAGACCCTGGTCACCCGGGTCGACGGTGCCCTCACCGTCGCCGTCGTGCCGGTCAGTGGCCAGCTGGACCTCAAGGCGCTCGCCGCCGCCGCCGGCGGCCGGAAGGCCACCATGGCCGACCCGGCCGACGCCGAGCGGAGCAGCGGCTACGTGCGGGGCGGGATCAGCCCGCTGGGCCAGCGGAAGGCGCTGCCGACCGTGGTCGACGACAGCGCACTGGCCTTCCCGACCGTGCTGGTCAGCGCGGGGCGGCGCGGGCTGCAGGTGGAGCTGTCACCGGCGGACCTGGTGCGGCTGACCCGGGCCCGGACCGCCGCGATCACCCGTAGCTGACGCTCAGCCGTAAGGCGTCAGCAGCTGGTCCACCGGCGCGAAGTCGTCGGTGAGGACGCCGGCGTCCCCGATGAAGCCGTCGAGCTCGGGCCCCTCGGCCACCTGCCAGGCGAGCCCGCGCTCCTCCATCTCGGCGGCGATCTCCGTCGCCGGCAGCGGACGCTGGGAGGCGACCGCGACCACGTTCCCGCCGGCCTCGCCGGCCAGCACCGGCGCCCGGGCCAGCAGCAGCACGTGGTCGAAGACCTGCTGCAGGGTCGCCAGCTCGGCGCGGACGAAGGACAGCGGGGGGTGGTCGATGAGGTTGACCGCGTAGACGCCGTCCTCGGCCAGCGCGTGGTCGACCAGGCGCAGCGCCTCTGCCGTAGTGAGCTGCCACGGCACCGACAGCCCGCCGAAGGCGTCGCCGACCACGAGGTCCCGCTCCCCGGCGGTCTCCGCCTCGAGCCCGACCCGTGCGTCGCCCACCCGCACCTCCAGGTCCGCGGAGGTCTCCAGCCCCAGCTCCTGCTCGTCGATCGCGACGACGCCGGGATCGACCTCGAGCACGAGGCTCTGCGTGCCCGGCCGCACCTCGGCCAGGTAGCGGGGCAGGGTCAGCCCACCGCCACCGACGTGCAGCGCCGACAGCGGTTCACCCGCCGGTGCCAGCGCGTCGGTGACCGAGGCGATCGCCTGGACGTACTCGAACTCCAGGTACGTCGGGTCGGCCAGGTCGACGTAGGAGTGCCGCAGGGTGTCCAGCACCAGCACCCGGCCGGTGTCGCGCGCCGGGTCGGCGACCACCCGGGCGCAGTGGTAGGCGGTCTCCCGCTCGCAGGGCGTCGGCGCCACCGCGGCGAGCACCGGGGCGGCCACGGCCAGCGCCAGCAGCCCGACCGGGAGCCGGCCGGCCACCCCGGGGGTCCGGCGGCGCAGCAGCACGGCCAGCGCCACCCCGACCACGACGACCAGCAGCCCGGTGCCGACCAGGATCACGCTGCTGGGCAGGACCGCGACCAGCAGGAAGCCGGTGGCGAACGTCGCCACGATGCCCCCGATCGTGCCGATGCCCGAGAGCCGGCCGACCACCGAACCGGTCCGGGCGAGGTCGCCCAGCTGCAGGGCCACCACCATCGGCGGGACGGCGGAGAGCAAGGCGGCCGGGACGACGACGGCGACCGCGGCCAGCAGCAGCACGTTGCCGGCCGCGGCGCCGGTGAGCAGCTCCCCGGCGAACCGGACCAGCGGCAGCACCGCCACCACCAGGGCCCCGCCGGCGATCATCAGCGGCGCGATCAGCCGTCGTGGGTCGGTGCGGTCGGCGGCGACTCCACCGGCCCAGGCGCCGATCGCGATCGCGGCCAGCGCGAACCCGATGATCGCGGTGCTGGTCTGCAACGTGATGCCGACGTAGGGGGCGATCAGCCGCAGGCCGACGACCTCCATCACGAGCACCGCCCCGGAGGACAGGAAGGTCACGCCCGCGGCGATCCAGTCGGGCAGCGCCCGGGCGGAGACCTGGACGTGCTCCGGGTCGGTCGACGCGGTGGTCGGGTGCGGGTCCAGCGGGCTCACCTCGGGGATCGGGGGACGGTCAGAACAGGGCGGGCTGGTCGGCGGGCTCGCTGACCGACTCCACCCGCGCGGTGAGCTGCGGCCCGTTGTGCGCCACGTTGCCCACGGCCGGGTCGACCGGGCGGATCTCCAGCCGCTCGACGTACTCCGGTGGCGTCGGGCCCGCGAGCTCGGTGACGTCCTCGCGGGCCGGGTCCAGCCACTCCGCCCAGCGGTCGGGCGGCAGCACCAGCGGCATCCGGGGGTGGACCTCGGTGAGGGCGCCGACGGCGGGTGCGGTGACCACGGTGCAGCTGTACAGCCGGTCCTCGCCCCGGCCCCACACCTCCCAGAGCCCGGCGAAGGCCAGCCCGGAGCCGTCCTGCGGGGTCACGTAGAACGGCTGCTTGCCGGGGCGGTCCTGCCGGGGCGCCCACTCGTACCAGCCGTCGGCCGGGACGAGGCAGCGCCGGCTCGCCGCCGCGGTGCGGAACGCGGGCTTCTCGGCCAACGACTCGACCCGGGCGTTGAGCATCCGGTTGCCGACCGAGACGTCCTTGGCCCAGGAGGGGACCAGGCCCCAGCGCACGACCCGGAGCTCGCGGTGCCCGCCGCCGGTGAGCGCGCCCTCGGCGTCCCGGTCCTTCGTGTGCCGCACCACGTACACGTCCTTGGTGGGGGCGACGTTGTGGTCGGCCGGCAGCGGGGCCTGGCCCTCGGCCGGGACCGCCTCGAACTCCAGCGCGAGGTCCTCAGGACGGCGGCTGGCGGCGTACCGACCACACATGACGGGCTCCTCCCGGACGACGACGTCCCCGAGCGTAGGTGCGCCCACCGACGACCCGCCGCGCGTCGCCGGTGCGGAGAGGGGTAGGACGGAGACCACAGACCCGACGCACCGCGACGAAGCACGACGGAGGGCACATCACGTGACGACCACCCAGGCTCCCTCGACCGAGCAGCCGAAGACCGCCAGCGACGCAGGCGCACGCCCGTACGCGACGGTGAACCCCTACACCGGGAAGACGGAGAAGGAGTTCCCCTTCCAGGCGACCGACGCCATCGACGGCGTGGTCGAGCGGGCCCACGCCGCCTTCGGCGACTGGCGCCGCCGGTCGGTGGAGGAGCGCGCCGCCGTCGTCGGCCGGGCCGCCGAGCTGATGCGCGAGCGGCAGGACGAGCTCGCCGCCCTGATCACCCGGGAGATGGGCAAGCGGATCCAGGAGGCCGCCGGTGAGGTCCAGCTGGCCGCCAGCATCCTGGAGTACTACGCCACCAACGGCCCGCGGTTCCTGGCGCCCAAGCCGATCGACGTGATGGGCGGCGGCGAGGCCGAGGTGGTGAACGAGCCGATCGGCGTCCTGCTGGCGATCGAGCCGTGGAACTACCCGCTGTACCAGGTGGTGCGGGTGGCCGGCCCGAACCTGACCCTGGGCAACACCATCCTGCTCAAGCACGCGGAGAACAACCCGCAGTGCGCCGTCGCCCTGGAGCAGCTGTTCCGGGACGCCGGGGCGCCGGAGGGCGTCTACACCAACCTGTTCCTGCGGATCGCCGACGTCGAGCGGGTCGTCGCCGACCGGCGGGTGCAGGGCGTGACGTTGACCGGGAGCGAGCGGGCCGGGGCCAGCGTGGCCCAGCTGGCCGGCAAGCACCTGAAGAAGTCGGTGCTGGAGCTGGGCGGCAGCGACCCGTTCATCGTGCTGGACGCCCCTGACCTGGGCCGCACCGTCAAGGCCGCGACCATGGCCCGGATGGCCAACACCGGCCAGGCCTGCATCGCCGCCAAGCGGATCATCGTCCTCGACGAGGTCTACGACGACGTGGTCGCCGGCCTGCAGCAGGCCTTCGGCAGCTTCTCCCCCGGCGACCCGGCCGACCCGGCCACGACGCTGGGCCCGCTGTCCACCGAGCGGGCCGCGCAGGACCTCGCGGCGCAGATCCAGGACGCCGTCGACAAGGGCGCCACCGTGCTCGCCGGCGGCGGCCGCCCCGAGCACGACGGCGCCTTCGTCCAGGCCACGCTGCTGGCCGACGTCACCCCGGAGATGCGGGCCTACCACGAGGAGCTCTTCGGGCCGGCCGCCGTCGTCTACCGGGCGAAGGACGCCGACGAGGCCGTCGCGCTGGCCAACGACAGCGACTTCGGGCTCTCGGCGGCCGTCTACAGCGGCGACACCGAGCGGGCCCGCGAGGTGGCCGACCGGCTGGAGTCCGGGATGGTCTGGATCAACCAGCCGTCGGGCTCCTCCCCCGAGCTGCCCTTCGGCGGGGTGAAGCGGTCCGGCTACGGGCGCGAGCTCTCCGAGCTGGGCATGTTCGAGTTCGCCAACCGCCGGCTGGTGCGCACGATGCCGCCGAAGAAGCAGGCGGCGCCGGCCCAGCACGTCGGCGGCTGAACCCCGGCTCCGGGCACTGTCGCGGCAGTGCCCGGAGCTGCCATCCTCCTGGCCCATGAGGTTCACCTCCACGGTCGAGCTGCACGGCCGGACGGCCACCGGCATCCCCGTGCCGCCGGAGGTGGTCGAGGCGCTCGGCGGTGGGCGGAAGCCGGCGGTGTCGGTCACCGTCGGCGGGCACGGCTACCGGACGTCGATCGCCAGCACGGGCGGGCGCTTCCTCATCCCGCTGAGCGCGGAGCGTCGCTCGGCAGCCGGGGTCGCCGCCGGCGACCAGGTCGAGGTGGACGTCGTGCTGGACACCGAGCCGCGCGAGGTCGACGTCCCGCCGGACCTGGCCGCAGCACTCGAGGCCGAGCCGGCGGCCGGACAGCGCTTCGCGTCCCTCTCCTACAGCGCACGGCTCCGGCACGTGCTCGCCGTCGAGGGCGCGAAGACGGAGGCGACCCGGCAACGTCGGGTGGCCTCCGTCGTCGCGGCGCTGGCCGAGGAGGCCGGCAGGGCAGGATGAGCGGCATGACCGAGGTCTGGACGACGCCCGCCCGCCGCACCCCGGTGGACGCCGTGGTGACCCTGCCCGGGTCCAAGTCGATCACCGCGCGCGCCCTCGTGCTGGCCGCGATCGCCGACGGGCCCAGCCGGCTGGTGCGCCCGCTGCGCGCCCGCGACACCGACCTGATGGCCGCCGGGCTGCGGGCGATCGGGGTCGCGATCGTCGCCGACGGCGCGGACTGGCTGGTCACCCCCGGGCCGCTGCGGGGGCCGGCCGAGGTGGACGCCGGGCTGGCCGGCACGGTCCTCCGCTTCCTGCCGCCGGTCGCCGCCCTGGCCGCCGGGCCGGTCCGGATCGACGGCGACGCCCGGCTGCGCGACCGGCCCAACGCCGGCCTGATCGCCGGCCTCCGGGACCTGGGCGTCCGGGTCGACGACGACGGCCGCGGCCGGGCCCCGTTCACCGTGCACGGCACCGGCGCGGTGCGTGGCGGTGCGGTCACCGTCGACGCCAGCGAGTCCAGCCAGGTGGTGTCCGGGCTGTTGCTGGCCGCGGCCTGCTTCGACAGCGGCATCGAGCTGACCCTCGCCGGGAGCCTGCCGTCCCTGCCGCACGTGGAGATGACCGTGCGGACGCTCGCCGAGCACGGCGTGCAGGTGAGCCGGACCGACGGTGGGTGGCGCGTCGCGCCGGGCCCGATCGCGGCGCTGGACCGCGTCGTCGAACCGGACCTGTCCAACGCCGCACCGTTCCTCGCCGCGGCCCTCGTCACCGGCGGCCGGGTCACCGTCCGCGACTGGCCGACCGTCACCACCCAGCCCGGCGCCCAGCTCGACGCGTTGTTCACCGCGATGGGGGCCGCCGTGACCCGCACCCCCGCCGGGCTCCAGGTCAGCGGGGGCGCCCGGATCGCCCCCCTCGAGGCCGACCTGGGCGAGGTGGGCGAGCTGACCCCGGTGCTCGCCGCACTGTGCGCCCTGGCCGACGGGCCGTCCCGGCTCACCGGCATCGCCCACCTGCGCGGCCACGAGACCGACCGGCTGCAGGCGCTGGACGAGGTGCTCAGCGCCGTCGGCGCCCGGGTCGAGCAGCTGCCCGACGGGCTGGTCATCACCCCGGGGCGGCCCCGCCCGGCCCGCCTGGACTCCTACGCCGACCACCGGATGGTGCACGCGGCGGCGGTGCTGGGCCTGGCGGTCGACGGCATCGAGGTCACCGACCCGGGCGCGGTGACCAAGACGCTGCCGGACTTCCGGGAACGCTGGGCCGGTCTGCTCGGCGAGGACGCCGGGGTGCCCGCGTGAGCCGGAAGATGGACAGCCGGTCCGACGAGGACGACGTCCGCGTCCGGGCCTCGCGGCACGGCTCCCGTCCCCGCACCCGGACCCGCCCCACGCACGAGGAGGCCGTGCCCGGGCTGGTGATCGCGGTGGACCGCGGCCGGATGACGGTGCGGGTCGAGGGCCCCGGGGGCTCCCCGGTCGACGTGACTGCGATGCGCGCCCGCGAGCTGGGCAAGCACGGCGTCGTCGTCGGCGACCGGGTGCGGCTGGTGGGCGACACGACGGGGCGCACCGACAGCCTGGCCCGGATCGTGACCATCGCCGACCGGGTCACCTCGCTGCGCCGCACCGCCGACGACACCGACCCCACCGAGCGGATCGTGGTGGCCAACGCCGACCAGCTCGTCGTCGTCACCTCGATCGCCGACCCCGAGCCGGCGCTCGGCTTCCTGGACCGCTGCCTGGTCGCCGCCTACGCCGGGGGGCTGTCGCCACTGCTGGTGCTGACCAAGTCCGACCTGGCCAGCCCGCAGCCACTGCTGGACCGGTACGCCGGACTGGAGGTCGACGCGGTCCCGATGTCCCGCGAGGCGCCGCTCGATGAGCTGGTGACCCGGCTGCGGGACCAGATGAGCGTGCTGGTCGGCCAGTCCGGGGTCGGCAAGTCGACACTGTTCAACCGGCTGATCCCGGGCGCCTTCCGGGCCATCGGCGACGTGAGCAAGATCGGCAAGGGCAGGCACACGTCCTCCTCGGCGGTCCTGCTGGACCTGCCTGGGGGCGGCACCCTGATCGACACCCCGGGCATCCGCTCCTTCGGGCTGGCGCACGTGACCCCGCAGGACGTGCTGGCCGCCTTCGACGACCTCGCCGAGGCCGCGGTCGACTGCCCGCCCGCCTGCGGGCACACCGCCGCGGACCCGGAGTGCGCCCTGGACCCCTGGGCCGCCCAGGGCACACCCGCCGCGCGGGAGCGGCTGGGCAGCTTCCGCCGACTGCTCACCGCCGTCGGCCAGCTCACCCCCGGCCACTGACCGGGTCCGCCGTCAGATCTCGCGGGGGGTGATCGCGCGCTCGGTCCAGCCGCCGCGGTCGTCGGGATCGACCCGCCACGCCCGGGCCCCGGGCCGCACCGTCACCGCCTCCGCGAGCTCGGAGCCCACGTAGTGCAGCCCCACGCCGTCCTCGGTCGCGTAGCCGGCGGGCAGGGTCCCGGCGGCGACCAGCCTGCGGTAGGTCGCCCGGCGCGGCTGGTCGGTCAGGTCGTCGTGCACCCCGTTGCTGTACGGCAGGAACCCCAGCCCGTCGGTGAACGGGTCGAGCCGGTCGGACCACGAATCGGTGGGCCCGCCCACGTGCCAGCACAGGCTGCCCGCGCTCGGCCCGGCGAGCACCACCCCGGCCTCCCAGCACTCGCGCAGCGCCGTGTGCAGGCCATGCGCCCGCCAGACCGCCATCAGGTTCACCACGCTGCCGCCCTCGACCAGCACGACGTCCTGGGTCAGCAGGTGGCTGCGCACGTCGGGGACGCTGGGCTGCGGGAAGAGCCGCAGCACGCTCAGGACGACGTCGTCCCGGCCCCCGAACACCCGCTGGTACGCCGAGACCGCCGCCGGGTCGTCGCCCACCGCCGTCGGGAGGTAGCAGACCCGCACCGGCCCGCCGTCCGTGCGACGGGCCGCACCCAGCGCCAGGACGTGCTCCAGGAGCGGCCGGTTGCCCCGCTCCCCCGGCCGCGGCTGGATCACACCCGAGAACGCGAAGACCTGTCGTCGCACCGTCACACCTCCACGTATCCACCGCTGCGCCAGTAGACCCCCGACTCCCGGGTCAGCAGCGCCTCGTCCACCAGGTATCGGCGGAGCGCGGCCACATCCGGGTGCCAGGCGGCCAGCAGTGCGTTGACCTCCCGCTCCGGGTAGCGGACACCCGGCTCGAAGACGAGCACGAGGTGCTCGAGCACGATCCGGCGCTTGCTGTGCTGCGCAGGGACGGAGACCAGCCTGCCGTCCTGGACGAAGGCGCGCAGCACGGCGTCCGCACCGGGGTCGGCGGACAGCTGCGGCGCCGGCGGGGCGGTGGCGGCCGCTGCCCGGGCCGCCTCCCCGAAACGCTCGGCGTGCAGCGTGAGGAGGTGACCGTCACGGTGCACCAGGCCGGCCCGGGCCAACCGCCGCGCGGCCAGCGCGACCTCCTTCAGGGACAGCCCGGACGTCTCGGCGACGTCCTCGATCGTGCCCGCGCCGAGGGCCAGCGCGGCGACGACCTTCAGCCGCACCGGATCGGCCAACAGCCCGACGATCGTCCCGGCCTCCACACCCCGACGGTATCCGTGCATCGCCAGCGGAGCTCCGGGTACCCGGTGGGCCATGGTGAGCCCGATCGACATCCAGAAGGCCCTGTCCGGCATGGACTACCCGGCGAAGAAGGACGACGTGGTGAAGCACGCGGAGTCCCACGGAGGCAGCGGCGAGGTCCTCGACGCCCTGAAGGGGATCGACGACCAGGAGTACGACACCCCGGCGGCGGTCAGCAAGGCCGTCTTCAACTAGAAGGACCCCCTCTCCCCCCACCCCTCGCAGGCTCGGGGCGGGCCCCTGAGAGGGGGCCGCTCCAGCACGTCACCAAGCTCGGGGCGGGGTCGCGCCGACCCCGCCCGCTAGGTTCGGGCCATGACGGCTGGCCAGCGGGGATACAACGAGGACATGCGCCTGGCGCACGTGTTGGCCGACCAGGCCGATGCGATCAGCCTGGACCGGTTCCGGGCGCAGGACCTGCGGGTGGACACCAAGCCCGACCTCACCCCGGTCACCGACGCCGACCACGCGGTCGAGGAGCAGCTGCGCAGCACGCTGGCCCGCGCCCGCACCCGGGACGCGGTGCTCGGCGAGGAGTTCGGCAGCACCGGCCGGGGAGACCGCCGGTGGGTGATCGACCCGATCGACGGCACCAAGAACTTCGTCCGCGGCGTCCCGGTGTGGGCGACCCTGGTCGCCCTGCTGGACGGCGACGTGCCGGTGGTCGGGCTGGTGTCGGCACCGGCACTGAACCGGCGGTGGTGGGCGGCGGCGGGCACCGGCGCCTGGACCGGACGCCGGCTGGAGAACGCCACCCGCTGCACGGTCTCGCAGGTGGGCGCGCTGGCCGATGCGAGCCTGTCCTACTCCAGCCTCTCCGGCTGGGAGGAGCAGGACCGGCTCGAGCCGTTCCTCGACCTGACCCGCGCGGTGTGGCGGACCCGCGCGTACGGCGACTTCTGGAGCTACATGATGGTGGCCGAAGGGGCCGTCGACGTCGCCTGCGAGCCCGAGGTGTCCCTGTGGGACCTCGCCGCCCTGGACGTCATCGTGCGCGAGGCCGGGGGCGCGTTCAGCGACCTGGCCGGCAACGCCGGGCCCGCCGGCGGCAGCGCGGTGGCCAGCAACGGCGTCCTGCACCCCGACGTGCTGACGGCGCTCGCCCCCCGGGGGGAGTGAGCGCCGCCGGCGTGGGTCGGACGGGTCAGTGCCCGCGGGTCAGTGGGTGGTGCCCGGCCCCGTGCCGGAGCCGCCGCGACCGCCCTGCACCCGGCGCCGGACGTCGTCGATCTTCGCCTTCGTCTTCGGGTCGTTGGCCAGCTGCTGGGCCTTCTCCGTCGCCTGACGGATCGCCTGCTTGCCCTTCGGGCTGTTCGCGAACTGCATGACCTTGTTCATCAGCGACGCCATGGTGCGCCCACCCCCTTGCACTCCTGCGGCTCCCGGCCGGGCCCGCTCGTGGAGCACAACGGTGCCAGCAGCCACGGCGTTCCGCGCGGCGACCACGGTCAGCGCCGGGCAGCGGCCCACCGCTCCCGGACGGCCGCGAACGCCGCCGCCTGCCGCGGTTCGACGACCGCCCCGGCCGCCCGACCGGGCTGCAGGGTCAGGCCCACGCCGCGCGCCGCGAGCACCGCGGCGCCGGCCGCCGACGCGCTCCGGACCTGCACGTGCTGCACCGGTCGGTCGAGCACGTCGGCGAGGAGCTGCTGCACCCCGGCGTCCCGCCCGCCCCCGCCGGTGAGCACGACCGCCCCGCCGGCCTCCGGCCCGAGCAGGTCCAGCGCTGCCGCCACGGCGCACACCACGCCCTCCAGCGCCGCGCGGGCGAGGTCGGCCCGGGTGGTGTCGGCCGACAGCCCCGTCCAGCCACCGCGGTCGGCCGGCCCGGCGACCCCGCCCCGCTCGCCGGTCAGGAACGGGGAGAACAGCACGCCGCCCGCCCCCGGCCGGGTGCCCGCCAGGCTGGCGGCGAAGGCCGGCCAGTCCAGGCCCAGCACCTCGCGGACCCAGGCCCATGCGGTCCCGGCGTTCTGCAGCGCGGCCATGGCGTACCAGCCGGCCTCGACGTCGGCGTAGCAGTGCACGGCGGGGTCGGCAGCCGGCTGCGGCGACACCTGCGGCCGGATGACCTGGGCGCCCGAGCCGAGGTTGACCTGGACGCCGGTGGTGGTGCCGGCGGCCAGCAGCGCGAGCGGGGTGTCGGCGCCACCGACCACCACCGGCACTCCCCCGCTGAGCAGTGGCGTCACCCCGACGACGGTCGACCCCGGCACGACGGCCGGGAGCAGGGCCGGGTCGGCGCCGGCAGCGACGGTGGCCGCAGCCGACCAGCGGTCGCCGGGCACGTCCCACAGCAGGGTCGCCGACGCGTCGCTGCGGTCGGTGACGGCCGGGTCGGCGTCGGGCACCAGTGCGGCGCGGACGGCGTCCTTGGGCAGCAGCACCGTCGCCGCCCGCGCGACCAGCTCCGGGTGGTGGACACCGAGCCAGGCCAGCAGCGGTCCGGTCATCCCGGCGGCCAGGGGGTTGGCCAGCGCGGCGCGGTCGGGTCCGGGGAGCTCCCGCCAGCGCTGCAGCTCCCCGGTCGCGCGCTGATCGGGCCACAGCAGCGCCGGGGCCATCGCGGCACCGGACCGGTCCACCAGCACGGCACCGTGCATCTGGCCGGAGAGCCCGAGGGCGGCCACCGGCCGGTCGCCCAGCGCCCCGGCCACCGCGGCGAGGGCGTCGTCCAGCGCCCGCAGCCAGACGGCGACCTCCGTCTGCGCCCAGCCCGGCCGCGGCCGGTCGACCGGGTAGCCGACCTCGGCCTCCGCGACGACCACACCGTCGAGGTCGAGCGCGGCGAGCTTGAGCCCGCTGGTGCCCAGGTCGGCCCCGAGCACGACGGTCATCGGACGCCCGACACAGCTGCGGGCCGGCGTTGGGTCTGCCTCACGCCGGTGATCCTGGCCCCGACCCCGAGCGGGCCGCCAGCCGCCGTCAGCTGCCGCGCAGCAGCCCGGTCGCGGTGAGCTCCTCGGCGACGTCGCGCAGCTTGACGTTGGTGCGCTGCGAGGCGTGGGTGAGGAGCGTGAACGCCTGCTCTGGCGTGATCTTGTACCGCTCCATCAGGATGCCCTTGGCCTGCTCGATCGTCGCGCGGGAGGCCATCGCCTGGCGCATGTTGGCCACGTCGTCGGTCGCCCGGGCAGCGGCCTCGGCGTTCCCGACGGCGATCGCGACGAAGGCCGCCACCTCCTCGCCGATGGTCAGGTCGGCGGGGCCGAAGGCCCCGGGATGGCGGGCGTAGTTGTTCAGCGCGCCGATGTTCGCGCCTTGGAAGGGCAGCGGGATCGACAGCGAGCTCAGCACCCCCAGCCCCGCGACCTGCCGTGCGTACTCGGGCCAGCGCTCCTCGTGGCGCATGTCGTCCACGAGGAAGACCTCCCCGGACCGCCCTGCGTCGACGCACGGGCCGTACCCGTACTCGTACTGCAGCTCGTCGGCGTCCATGGCGATCTGCCCGTCGAAGGCAGCGGTGAAGGGGCGGTCGTCACGGATGAGCGTGATCGAGGTCGCCTCGGCACCAGGGATCGCACGGTGGGAGATCTGGACGATCTCGGTCAACACCTCAGGCAGCTCCCGTCCCACGAGGACGACGCCGGCCAGCTCCTGGTGCAGTGCGCCAAGGCTCTCGGTCATCGTCTCGAGGGTCCCTTTCCAGTGCGGCGGATGGACCGTGGGTTCGACGTCCGCCTGGCCGGGGCTGACGCGCCCGGCCGCACGAGGGTATACGGCGTAAAGCGACGGTCGGCAGGTCCGGGCGGAGGACCCGGTCGCCCCCGCGCCGCCGACTCCGCCAGGGTCCGGAGGACGACCCCGACGGCGGCAGCGGAGCAGCTCCTCCCCGGCGGGCTCGTGCTGCGGGGCTGCCGGCCGGGCGACCTCGAGCAGGTGGGTGCCTGCCGTACTGACGCACCCGGCGGCGTCTGGTGGGATGGTCGGGTACGCCGGTGCGCGGGATCCGCCGCCGGCCCACCCGCAGAGCAGGAGACCCCGTGCAGTACGCCGAGTCCGTCGTCGAGCTGATCGGCGACACCCCGCTGGTCCGGCTGAACTCCGTGACCTCCCACCTGGGCCCGGACGCACCGCTGGTCTTGGCCAAGGTCGAGTACGTCAACCCGGGCGGCTCGGTGAAGGACCGGATCGCGCTGCGGATGATCGAGGCCGCCGAGGCCTCCGGGGCGCTGCGGCCGGGGGGCACGATCATCGAGCCGACCAGCGGCAACACCGGCATCGGCCTGGCCCTGGTCGCCCAGACGCGCGGCTACCGGTGCATCTTCGTGTGCCCGGACAAGGTGGGCCAGGAGAAGATCAACGTGCTCAAGGCCTACGGCGCCGAGGTGCACGTCTGCCCCACCGCCGTCGACCCGGCCGACCCGCGTTCCTACTACTCGGTCTCCGACCGGCTGGCGAAGGAGACGCCGGACGGCTGGAAGGCCGACCAGTACGCCAACCCGAACAACCCGCGCTCGCACTACGAGACCACCGGGCCGGAGATCTGGACGCAGACCGAGGGGAAGGTCACCCACTTCGTCACCGGGGCGGGCACCGGCGGCACCATCTCCGGCGTCGGCCGCTACCTCAAGGAGGCCAGCGGAGGCCGGGTCCAGGTCATCGGCGCCGACCCGGAGGGCTCGGTCTACTCCGGCGGCACCGGCCGCCCCTACCTGGTCGAGGGCGTCGGCGAGGACTTCTGGCCCGAGGCCTACGACAAGTCGATCGCCGACGAGATCGTGGCGGTCTCCGACGGCGACTCGTTCGCGATGACCCGGCGGCTGGCCCGCGAGGAGGGCCTGCTGGTCGGCGGGTCCTGCGGGATGGCCGTCGTCGCGGCGCTGCGGGTGGCCGAGCGGCTGACGAAGGACGACGTCCTGGTGGTGCTGCTGCCCGACGGCGGCCGCGGCTACCTGAACAAGATCTTCAACGACGAGTGGATGACCGACTACGGCTTCCTGGACGCCGGCGGCGGCGAGACCGTCGGCGAGCTCCTGGACGCCAAGTCCGGCAGCACCCCGACGCTGGTGCACACCCACCCGAACGAGACGGTGCGCGACGCGATCGACATCCTGCGCGAGTACGGGGTGAGCCAGCTGCCGGTCGTGAAGGCCGAGCCGCCGGTGACCGCCGGCGAGGTGGTCGGCTCGGTCGCGGAGAAGGCGCTGCTGGACGCGCTGTTCACCGGCCGGGCCACGCTGGCCGACCCGGTCGAGCGGCACATGTCCGCCCCGCTGCCGATCATCGGCTCCGGTGAGCCGGTCTCGGCCGCGGTCGGGGCGCTGGGCGACGCCGACGCGCTGCTGGTGCACGTGGACGGGAAGCCGGCCGGCGTCGTCACCCGGCAGGACGTGCTGGGCCACCTGGTCGGCATCCCGGCGCCTACGGTGCAGTCGTGACCGGTTTCAACACGCGCGCCATCCACGCCGGGCAGGAGCCAGACCCCGCCACCGGCGCGGTCATCCCGCCGCT
Organism: Modestobacter sp. VKM Ac-2983; assembly: GCF_026967885.1. Lineage (NCBI taxonomy): Bacteria > Bacillati > Actinomycetota > Actinomycetes > Geodermatophilales > Geodermatophilaceae > Modestobacter > Modestobacter sp. VKM Ac-2983. Next base: position 823,928 of record NZ_JAPVBK010000003.1, on the reverse strand, counting down.
GCACCTGACCACCACCTACAAGCAGGACGGCGTCGGCGGGCTGCGCGGCGGCTACGAGTACAGCCGCAGCGCCAACCCCACCCGGGACACCCTGCAGACGGCGCTGGCCTCCCTCGAGCAGGGCACCCGCGGGATGACGTTCGCCTCCGGGCTGGCCGCGGAGGACACCCTGCTGCGCACCGTGTGCCGGCCGGGCGACTCGGTGGTGCTCGGCGGGGACGCCTACGGCGGCACCTACCGGCTCATCTCCCGGGTGCTCGAGCCGTGGGGGGTCACCCACTCCCCGGTCGACCTCAACGACCTCGACGCCGTTCGGGCCGCGGTCGCGCCGGAGAACGTCCGGGTGATCTGGTGCGAGACCCCGAGCAACCCGCTGCTCAACGTCTCCGACATCGCCGTGCTGGCCGAGATCGCGCACGCCTCCGGGACGCTGCTGGTCGTCGACAACACCTTCGCCAGCCCCTACCTGCAGCAGCCGCTGACGCTGGGCGCCGACGTCGTCGTGCACTCCACGACGAAGTACCTCGGCGGGCACTCCGACGTCGTCGGCGGGGCGCTGGTGGTCGCCGATGCCGATCTCGGCGAGCGGCTGGCGTACCACCAGAACGCGATGGGCGCGGTCAACGGCCCCTTCGACGCCTGGCTGGTGCTGCGCAGCCTGAAGACCCTCGGCGTCCGGATGGACCGGCACAGCGCGAACGCCGGCCGGATCGCCGAGTGGCTGCTGGCTCACCCGGCCGTGGGCGACGTGCTCTACCCGGGGCTGCCGCAGCACCGCAACCACGAGATCGCGGCGAAGCAGATGTCCGGCTTCGGCGGGATGGTCTCCTTCCGGCTGAAGGGCGGCGAGGAGGCTGCGCTGCGGGTCTGCGAGCGCACCTCGCTGTTCACCCTGGCCGAGTCGCTGGGCGGCGTGGAGTCGCTGATCGAGCACCCGCACCGGATGACCCACGCCAGCGCCGCCGGCTCACCGCTGGAGGTCCCGGCCGACCTGGTGCGCCTGTCGGTCGGCATCGAGGACGTCGACGACCTCCTGGCCGACCTGGACCGGGCGCTCGCCTGACGCCCCTCGCCGTTGGTCACCCAGCGTCGTCTCCCGGTCCGGGAGGCCGCGCGGGGTGACCAACGGCGCGCTCAGGCAGGGAGGGTGAGGATGCGGGGGCCGTCCGCCGTGACCGCCACGGTGTGCTCGACGTGGGCGGCGCGGCTGCCGTCGGCGCTGCGCAGCGTCCAGCCGTCGGCGTCGACCCGGTAGTCGTCGCTGCCGCCGGCCAGGAACCAGGGCTCGATCGCGATCACCAGACCCGCGCGCAGCGGCAGCCCGCGCCCGGCCCGGCCCTCGTTGGGCACGTGCGGCGCCTCGTGCATGGTGCGCCCCACCCCGTGGCCGCCCTGGTCGGTGTTGATGCCGCAGCCACCGGCCCGGCCGACGGCGGCGATCGCGGCGGAGATGTCCCCGACCCGGTTGCCGACCACGGCAGCGGCGATCCCGGCCTCCAGCGCCCGGGTGGTGACCTCGACCAGCCGCAGGTCCTCGGGGCGCGGGGTGCCCACCGGGTAGGTGGTCGCCGCGTCGCCCACCCAGCCGTCGAGCGTCGCCCCGGCGTCCACGCTGAGCAGGTCGCCCTCCTCGAGCTGCTGGGCGGTGGGGATGCCGTGCAGCGCCACGTCGTTGACCGACAGGCAGACCACCCCGGGGAACGGCGGGGTCGTGGGCGTGGGCGCGTAGCCGAGGAACGGCGAGGTGGCGCCGGCGTCGGCGAGGACCTGGCGGGCCGCGGCGTCCAGCTCGCTCAGCCGCACCCCGGGAGCGGCCAGTGCCCGCACCGCTGCGTGCATGTCGGCGACGACCGCCCCGGCGGCGCGCATCGCGTCGATCTCCCCTGGTGTGCGCAGCTCGATCATCTCAACCCTTCCGGTATTGGTATCCCGGTATTACTATCACGACCATGGTCCGACCGCCGCTGAGCCCCGAGGAGCGCGAGCGCGGCCGCCGGCTGGGTGCCCTGCTCCGCGCCGCGCGCGGTGACCGCGCCCCCGCCGAGGTCGCTGCCGCCTCCGGCGTGAGCCTCGAGGCGCTGCGCAAGATCGAGTCCGGCCGGGTCCCGACGCCGGCCTTCTTCACCGTCGCCGCGCTGGCCGACGTCCTGGACCTGCCACTGGACTCCCTGGTCGCCGCCCTGCACACCCCGGCCGAGGGCACGGCCCTCACCGCCTGATCGCGGCCGGGGCGGGTCCGGGGTGGCCGGTCCCACACCGGGACCACCCGTGCAGGTGCCGGGCGGGCGGGTAGGGAGCCCGTCGTGAGCGAGCCCCGGGTCAGCGTCGTCATCGCCACCATGGACCGTCGCGAGTCGCTGCTGCGATCCCTCGACCGGCTCGACTCCCCCGGCGGGCCACCGGTGATCGTGGTGGACAACGCGTCGTCCGACGGCACCGCGGACGCCGTCCGGTCCGGACACCCCCGGGTCGGCCTGCTGCGCCTCCCGGCCAACGCCGGGGCGGGCGCCCGCGACCACGGCGTCCAGCGGGCCGGCACCCGCTACGTGGCCTTCGCCGACGACGACTCCTGGTGGGAGCCGGACGCCCTCGACGCCGCCGCCGACCTGCTCGACGCCCACCCGGACCTGGCCGTGGTGGTCGGCCGGGTGCGGATGGCCGGGGACGGCAGCGAGGACGCCGTGACCCGCAAGCACCGCGCCGCCGTCCTCGGTCGCTCCGCTGCCGGTTCGGACGTGCTGAGCTTCCCCGCGTTCGCCGCCGTCCTCCGCCGGGACGCCCACCTGGCCGTGGGCGGCTTCTCCTCGCTGCTGTTCTTCGGCGGCGAGGAGCACCTGCTGGCCCTGGACCTGGCGGCCGCCGGGTGGCAGCTGGTGTTCAGCGAGGACGTCGTCGCCTGGCACGACCCCGCCGGCCCGGACGCACCCAGCCCGGCCCGGTGGGCGCTGCAGACCCGCAACGACGTGCTCGTCGACTGGCTGCGCCGCCCGCTGCCGGTGGCGCTGGCCGCGACCGGCCGGCTGGCCCGGCGGGCGACGGTGGACGCGGCTGCCCGCCGGGCACTCGCCGGGGTGCTGCGCCGACTGCCCGCCGCACTGCGGCAGCGGCGACCCGTGCCGGCCCGGCTGGAACAGCGGTTCGCCACCGCACTGCGCCCGCTGGGGTGAGCAGTCAGTCCTCGACCAGCGAGAGCGCCCCGGTCGGGCATGCGCGCACCGCGGTCTCCACCGCCGTGAGGTCGGTCGGCTCACCGACCTGCAGCCGGCCGGCGGTGTCCAGCTCGAAGACCTCCGGCGCCTCCACCTCGCACACCCCCGCGCTCATGCAGACCTCGCGGTCGACCACCACCCGGGTCATCGTGCGCCGGTCAGCCGGGCCGGCAGCCGCTTGAGCCCGTTGACGAACGAGGACTCCAGCCGGGCGGGTGGGCCGACGACCTCCAGGTCGGGCAGCTGATCGGCGAACGCCCGGAAGGCGACCCCGATCTCCCGGCGAGCGAGGTGCGCGCCCAGGCAGAAGTGCGGGCCGCGGGAGCCGAACCCGACGTGCGGGTTCGGGTCCCGGGACAGGTCGAACCGGTGTGGGTCGGCGAAGACGGCGGGGTCGCGGTTGGCCGCCCCGTAGAAGAGCAGGAACTTCGACCCGGCCGGGAACGACTGCCCGGACAGCTCGACGTCCTGGGTCGCCGTCCGCCGCATCCAGCTGATCGGGCTGGTCCAGCGCACGATCTCCTCCACCGCGGTGCGGGTGAGCCCGGGGTCAGCGGCCCACCGCTCCCGCTCGCCCGGGTGCTCCGAGAGCGCCAGCACTCCCTGGGAGATCGCGTTGCGGGTCGTCTCGTTGCCGGCGACCAGCAGCAGGATGAAGAACGAGGCGATCTCCTGGTTGGTCAGCCGCTCACCGTCGACCTCGGTGGCGACCAGCGCAGTCGTCAGGTCGTCGGCCGGGTGCGCGTGCCGTTCCGCGGCCAGCCGGGCCATCAGGCCGGCGAGCTCCTCGCCCGCCTTCAAGAAGGCGGTGACCATCTGCTCCTCGTCCTCGACGAGCTCCGGGTCGCCGCCGGAGAGGATGACGTTCGACTGCCGCAGCACCAGGGCCCGGTCGCCGTCCTGGATGCCCATCATGTCGCAGATGACCCGCAGCGGGATCGGTGCCGCCAGGTCGGCGACCACGTCGATGGTGCCGTCGCCGTCCTCGGCGGTGCGCCGGGCGCGGGTGACCACGTCGTCGGCCACGGCCTGCACGTTGCCCACCAGCTTCTCCAGCACCCGCGGCGTGAAGGCCTTGGCCACGATCCGCCGGATCTTGCCGTGCCGGGGGTCGTCCATGCTGATCAGCGACCCGTAGAACTCGTTGAGGTCCGGGGGCATGTCGGCGATGGAGACCGCCCCGGCGCCGGAGGAGAACAGCGCGGGCCGGCAGCTGATCGCCTCGACGTCCGCGTACCGGGTGACCGCGTGGTAGCCGGGCCCGGGCTCGATGTAGGGGATCACCGGCTCGGCGAAGAACGCGAACGGGCGCTCGCGGCGCAGCTGGTCGTAGACCGCGTGTCGCTGCTCGGGCGGAGCCCCCCAGAACGTCCGGTCGGACAGGTCGACGGTGTCCAGGTCCAGCATCGGTGCGGTCACGGCGGCCTCCAGGCGGACGACGGTCAGCTCCCCGACGCTAGCTCAGCAGTGACGTGACTCACACCCCTGCGGTCACCCGGCCGCGAACTCCCGGAGGAACCACTCGCGCGCCGCGGCGTTGCCGGCCGCGCCCCGGCGTCGCGCCTCGGCCAGCTCCTCGGTCAGCGTGCCCGACAGCGCGTGCTCCAACGCCGCGTCCAGGGCGTTGGCGTCGACCTGCTCGGCGGGCAGCACGACCGGCCAGCCGAGCGCCGCGGCCTGGGCGGTCACCTTCGCCCCGCCGACGACGGCGTCGCAGGCGACCACCGGGACGCCGTGCGCCAGCCCGAGCACCAGGGCGTGCAGCCGCATGCTCACCACGACGTCGGCGCGGCGGACCAGCGCCTCCACCTGCAGCGGGAACCGCTCGTGCGGCTTCTCGTACAGGTCCATGGTCAGCTCGAACCACGGGATCGCCCGGGCACCCAGCCAGCCCTCGATCGCGCCCCGCACCTGGGCGGCCCGGCTCCGGTCGCCGTACTCCTCCTGCGGGGGTGCGAAGGCCACGGCGACGACCGGGACGTCGGGGGTGGTGGTGCCGATCGCCAGGTCCGGCCGGGCGATCCCAGGGGCGTCCCGCTCCCAGACCTGGTGGAACAGCCCGCGCCCGGCCTCGGAGACCACCGAGACGTTCACCGCCCACCGCTGCGCCCCGGCAAAGGCCGCGGTCAGCTCCCGCAGCAACGGGGTGTCCGACAGCGGACCGCTGACGAAGACCAGGTGGGTGTAGTCGGCCGGGTCGACGTCGCGCCAGTGCGCGCCCCGCTGGAGGTAGGGCGCCCAGGCGACGTCATGGTCGATGCCGGCCTCGGTGAGCCAGCCGACCACCGCATCGGCACCCAGTTCGTCGCCGATGGTGGCGATCACCTCGTCGAAGCTGAACCAACCGGTGACCAGGACACGCATGCCCCCAGCTTCTCAGGCGCGCGGCGCGCGCCCGCAGCTGGCTCAGGCCCCAGCGACCCTGTCGCCTCAGGCCTCGTCGGCGACCAGGTCCCGGTACTCGGGGTGCCGCTCGATCCAGCCGCGCACGAACGAGCACATCGGGACGACGGTGCCGCCCTTGCTCCGCACGTCGTCCAGGGCGGCGCGGACCAGGGTGCTGCCCAGGCCGGACTGCCCGGCGTCGCTGTCGACCTCGGTGTGGGTGAAGACCACCTGGTCGCCGCGGCGCTGGTAGACGGCCTGGCCGAGCAGCTGGTCGCCGTCCCGGATCTCGTAGCGGCTGTCCTCGGGGGCGTCGGTGACGGTCGGCTCCATGCCCTGCCGAACCCCCGTCGCGGCCGGGGTGTTCCCCGGCGGCCCTTCGTCAGGACAGCCGGCGGGCCGCCGGGCCGGAGGTGACGGTGAGGATGCCGGGCAGGGCCAGGTCCCGCTCGCGGCAGGCAGCCGTGACCGCGTCCCCGACCGCCTGGGCGTCGGTGGAGCGGATCAGGGCGATGGCCGAGCCCCCGAACCCGCCACCGACCATCCGGGCGCCGAGCGCACCGGCCGTCCGGGCCGCCGCCACGACCACGTCGAGCTCCACCGCCGACACCTCGTAGTCGTCCCGCAGCGAGGTGTGCGAGCCGTCGAGCAGCGGCCCGATCTCGGCGACCCGGCCGGCCCGGACCAGCTCGACGACCTCGTCGACCCGCTGGTTCTCGGTGACCACGTGCCGGGTGCGGGCCTGCAGCCGCGGGTCGCCCAGCCGCGCCACGTCGGCCGCGGTGGCGTCGCTGAGCCACTCCAGGCCCAGCTGGCGGGCCGCCTCCTCGCAGTCGGCGCGGCGCTGGGCGTACTGGCCGTCGGCCAGGGTGTGGGAGACCCGGGTGTCGATGACCATCAGCTCCAGGCCCGCCTCGGCCAGCCCCAGCTGCACCGGCTCGGTGCGGGCGTCCCGGGTGTGGATGAGCAGGGCCGAGCCCTCCTCGGCCAGCAGTGCGACGGTCTGGTCCATCCCGCCGGTGCCGGCGCCGACGACCTCGTTCTCCGCCCGGATCGCGGCCTGGATCAGCAGGTGCCGCAGGTCGTGGTCGTCGGCCCGGCCGGCCAGCTCGGCCGCCGACAGCGCCACCGCCGCCTCCAGCGAGGCCGAGCTGGACAACCCGGCGCCCAGCGGCACGTCGCTGCTCACCGCGAGGTCCAGGCCGGGCACCTCGACGCCGGCCTGCTGCAGCGACCACAGCGTCCCGGCGGCGTAGGCCGCCCAGCCGGAGACCTGGCCGGGGCCCAGGTCCGCCAGGGTCCCCTCGAACGGTGCTGCGCCGGGGTCGGTGCTGCTGATCCGGACCCGGTCGTCCTCCCGCCGGCGGACGGCCGCGGCGGTCACCCGGGTCAGCGCCATCGGCAGACAGCGCCCGCCGGTGTAGTCGACGTGCTCGCCGATCAGGTTGACCCGGCCCGGTGCGGTCCAGACGCCGTCCGGCTCGCTGCCCCACGTGGTGCGCAGCTCGGCGACCGCGAGCTCGGCCTGGGCTCCCCCGCCGCTCACGACGCCACCTCGCGCAGCCGCTCGGCGATCCGCTCGGGCGTGGTGTCGTTGATCCAGGCGCCCATCCCGGACTCCGAGCCGGCCAGGTACTTCAGCTTCCCGGGGGCCCGCAGCAGCGAGAACAGCTGCAGGTGCAGCCGGCCCAGGTCGCGCATCTCGCCGGTCGGTGCCTGGTGCCAGCCGGAGATGTAGGGCACCCGCTCGACACCGGGGTGGAAGCGGTTCACCCGGCGCAGCAGCTCCTGGTAGAGCCCGGCCAGCTCGGCGCGCTCGGCGTCGTCCAGGGCGGCCAGGTCGGGGACGTCCCGGTGCGGTGCGAGGTGGACCTCCACCGGCCAGCGGGCGGCCCTCGGCACGTAGGCGGTGAAGTGCTCGCCGGCCAGCACGACCCGGGTGCCCTCGGCCTGCTCGGCGGCCAGCACGTCGGCCAGCAGGTTGCCGCCGGTCGCGTCCCGGTGCCGGCGGGCCTGCTCGAGCAGCTGGCCGGTGCGCGGTGCGACGACGGGATAGGCGTAGACCTGCCCGTGCGGGTGGGTCAGCGTGACCCCGATCTCCTGCCCGCTGTTCTCGAACACGAAGACCTCGGCGACACCGGGATCGGCCGAGTGCACCGCCGTCCGCTGCGCCCAGGCCTCCACGATCGTCCGCATGCGGGCAGCCGGCAGGTCCACCACCGCGGCGTCGTGGTCGCTGGAGAAGACCACCACGTCGCAGTGGCCGTAGGCGGGCGCGTCGGGCGGGCCGAACGGGACGGCGGGCGCCCCCTCGGCCGGTCCGGCGGTCAGCGGCGCGAAGCTCGGGAAGCGGTTGGCGAAGACGGCGACGTCGTACCCGCTGTCCGGCACCTCGGTCGGCCGGGCCGGGTCGCGGGTGGGGTCGAGCGGGCAGTCTGCTGCGCTGGGCAGGAACGTGCGGTTCATCCGGTGCCCGGCGATGGTCACCCACTCACCGGTGAGGACGTCGTAGCGGACCTCTCCCGCCCGCGGCGCCTCCAGCAGGGGACGGGCGTCGGCCGTGGCGTGCACCGGGCCGTCGGTCGCCTCGTCGTCGAAGTAGAGGATCGGCCGCCCGTCGGCCAACGTCCGCTCGGTGACCTGCCCCGGCCATCGACGTGCCCGGTCGGCGATCGGTCCCGCGTCCATCTGGAGGTCCTCCTCATCGCACGGCGCTGCCGGGTCCTCCTGCAGCAGCCAGAGTCTGCACAACCGCCCGGGCGCACACAGACGGAGGGCCCGGTCACCATGACGGTGACCGGGCCCTCCGGTTGGTAGCGGGGACAGGATTTGAACCTGTGACCTCTGGGTTATGAGCCCAGCGAGCTACCGAGCTGCTCCACCCCGCGTCGCAAGGAGAACGTTACCCCACGCCGCGGACCACCTGCACCGGGGGGGTCAGAGGGTGATCTCGGCGGCGGGGACCGGCGCCGCCGCCGCCTCCAGCGCATCGGTCAGCAGGGCGACCAACGCCTCGAGCTGCACGTCGGTCGAGGAACCGACCTCCTCGTCCGACCCATCGAGTGCACGGGCTGCGAGACCGGCCTTGCTGTCGATCAGCTCGGCGATCCGGGCGTCGATCGTCTGCGCGGCGATGATCCGCCAGGCGGTGACCGGCTCGGTCTGGCCGATCCGGTGGGCGCGGTCGATGGCCTGGGTCTGCTCGGCATCGGTCCAGGACAGCTCGGCGAGCACTAGGTTCGAGGCGACCTGCAGGTTGAGCCCGACGCCGGCCGAGGTCAGCGAGCAGACCGCGACGGAGACGTCCGGGTCGTTGACGAACGCGTCGATGTTCCGCTGCCGCGCCCCCGGCGTCTGGTCACCGCGGATCGAGGAGAAGCGCACACCCTGCTTGGCGAAGACCTCCTCCGCGGTGTCCATGACGTCGATGTGCTTGGCGAAGAAGACGACCTTGCCGGCGCTGCGGGCGAGCTGCGCGGCGTAGTCGGCGGCGAGGCCGGCCTTCGCCTCGCCGATCCGCCGCATCATGCTGAAGACGTTCTCCCCGGCCTTGGTCGAGGTCGCGTCCTTCAGCTCCCAGCGGGCCACCTGGCGCACCAGGCCGACGTCGATGCCCTCGACGACGGTGGCGGACTCGCGCGCCGCGAGCGCGGACTCGTACCGCTTCACCAGCCGGCGCGAGAGGTCGCGCTCGGCCGCGCGGATCGACCGACCGGCCGCCCCGTCGAGCTCGACGGGCAGGTCGGCGATCCGGCGGGCCGGGATGTCGGCGGCCACGTCGACCTTGCGGCGCCGGACGATCCCCAGGTCGATGACGCACCTCCGGGCGGCGCCGTAGAACCCGGCGTCCGCGGGCGTCAGGCCGCTCTCCTCCAGGGCGTCCATCAGCTCCGCGAGCGGCTTGGCGTCGTCGATCCAGCCGAGGAACTGCCAGATGGCCCGGAAGTCCTCGATGTCGTTGATCAACGGCGTCCCGGTGAGCGCCATGAGCAGGGGCCGGGGGTTGCGGGTGCGGATCCGCTGGGAGAGCTCGAGCACGTGCTGGGAGCGCTGCGACGTCTTGTTCTTGATGAAGTGCGCCTCGTCGACGACCATCCCGCCGAAGCCGAAGTCGCCGAGCCAGCCCACGTGGCGGTCCAGGACCTCGTAGTTGACCACGACGATGTCCGCGAAGCCGTCGATCGTCTCCCCGTTGCCGTGGATCACGGTCGCCCTGCGGTGCGGCGTCCAGAGCCCGGCCTCACGTGCCCAGTTGGTCTTGACGACGTTCGGGACGACGACGAGCAGTGGCCAGGCGTCGGCCGCCTCTGCGGCGAGCAGCGCCTGCGCCGTCTTCCCGAGTCCGGGCTCGTCGGCCAGCAGGAACGTCCGGTGGCCGGCGGCCGCCGCGGCGACCAGCTGCCCCTGGTGCGGCATCAGGTCCAGCCCGGCCGGGGTGAACCGGCTGGTCGGGAACGGCAGGTCCAGGCAGGCCGGGGCGCCACCGGACGCGCGCTCGAAGGAGTTCAGCAGCGGGCCGATCAGCTCCCATCCACCCAGTCGACGCGGCCGGGGCGCGGCGGGCCGGACGGCAGAGAAGTCCGGGGCGAGGAACGGGTTGGCCAGCTGCCGTGACACGACGGACTGGGGCACCACCTGGCGCTCGGGGGCGGCGGAGGCCGCAGCGGGCTCCGGCGCAGGTGCCTCGTCGGGGACCGGCTCGACGCCGACGGACTCCAGCAGCTGCCGCTTGAGCGACCTGGCCGCCTCGGACACGACTGCGTCCTCGGCGAGGAGCGCGAGCATGCCCGAGTCCCGCACGGCGGTCTTCGCGAGGATCGTCCCGATCCCGTCGAGCCGCTTGAGCTGTTCGGTCCGGCGGCTGTCGCTGCCGGACTCCTCCGCCCGGACCCGGGCGTGCTCCTCGCGCACCAGAAGCGCCACCACCTGGAACTTCGCGCGCACGGCGGGGGTCACGCGACCGCGCTGGGCGGCCGCTTCGACCTCCCGGACGGTGCGGGCGAGCACCGCGATGAGGTCGCCCTCGTCCCGGTCCCGGGTGCGTCGCTGGGTGCGTGGGGCGCCACGGCGGGTGCCCGCCTGGGCCTGGCCTCGTCGAGCCAAGAATCCTCCTCTGGAACGCCCGGCCCGGTGGCCGCGGCGGGTGCCGCACACAGGTCCGCGATCGCGGTGACGGCTGTCGCGAGGAGGCGACCAGGACGGTCGCTCCGGATCACGACCCGGCCCCACGGATCTGCAGCAGATCGACGTGATCGGGGCCGGACAGCCCACCCACGGTGGGGACCTGCAGCCACCACTCGATGGCCAGGGCACCCACCGCACGGGAGACGTCGTCGCCGGACGAGCGACAGACCCCCGAGGCAGGTGCTGGACCCATGCTAACGGCCATCTGCTCGGCCATCTTCCCGGCCAGGGACACCGGCACGGCACGACGGGACCCGGCACGCACGAGAACGGCCCTCACAGTGACTGTGAGGGCCGTTCTGTCGTGGTAGCGGGGGCAGGATTTGAACCTGCGACCTCTGGGTTATGAGCCCAGCGAGCTACCGAGCTGCTCCACCCCGCGTCGGTAAGAGCAACTGTACCAGGTGTGCGGGGAGGGGGCCCTCAGGCCCCCTCCCCGCAGTCGAGCTCAGCCGCCCGGTGACGCCTCGGCTGCCGCCTGCGCCGCCTGGTATGCCTCGACCGCGACCTCCAGGTCCTCCAGCGCCGCGCCCTGGCCGGCGAAGTCGCCGCCCTGCTGGGCCGTCCGGAGCGCGTCCAGCGCGGCGTTGATGTCCGTGACCGCGTCGGCCATCTCCGGGGTCGCCGCCTCGTCGCCCGGCCCGTCGCCCGTCGCCGGGCCCCCCACCGGCACCTCGGGGTCCGGGACCGGCTCGGGCACCGTGTCCGGGGTGGCGTCCTCGTCGACGGTGTCGGCGATGTCGTTGCTGTCGGTGGCCGACTCCCCCGCCCCCGCGCCGAAGACCTGGTCCAGGGCCTCGGAGAGCGTGTTCGCGTAGCCGATCCGGTCCCCGAAGTTGACCAGGACCTTCTGCAGCAGCGGGAACCCGCCTTCGCCCGAGGACCGGACGTACAACGGCTCGACGTAGAGCAGCCCCTCGTCCCCGATGGGCAGGGTGAGCAGGTTGCCGAACACCGCCTCGGAGCTGTCGCTGTTGAACAGCGTCAGGTCGGGCCGGATCAGGTTGTTGGTCTCGAAGGCGTTCTGCACCTGACCCGGTCCACGGAACGGGGTGTTGCCGGGCAGCTGCAGCACCTGGATCTCCCCGTAGGTCTCCGGCGCACTCGAGGCCGAGATGAACGCCGACAGATTCTGCCGTTCGAAGGCGTTCATCGGGCTGGTCAGCTGGAAGCTGGCCTCCTCGTCACCCGGGCGCTGGGCCAGGATGTAGTACGGCGGCTGGTCCTGCGTGGTCTCCTGCGTCGGGTCGTCCGGGATCTGCCACCGGTCGTTCTGGTTGTAGAAGTCGACCGGGTCGTCCACGTGGTAGCGGGTGAGGATCTCCCGTTGCACCTTGAACAGGTCCTCCGGGTAGCGCATGTGGCTCTCCAGTTCCTCGCCCATCGAGTCCCGCGGCTCGACGACGCCCGGGAACGCCTTCATGTAGGTCTGGAGGACCGGGTCGGACTCCCACTCGTACAGCGTCACGGTGCCGTCGTAGGCGTCGACCGTGGCCTTCACCGAGTTGCGGATGTAGTTGAACGTCTCGTTCGGCAGTGCGGTCGTCCCGGTGCCCGTGAGGGCGTCGGTCGCGGCCTCGCCCAGCTCCATCTGCTCGGCGTACGGGTAGGAGTCGGAGGTGGTGTAGCCATCGAGGATCCAGACGATCCGCCCGTCGATCACCGCCGGGTAGGGGTCGCCGTCGACCTCGAGGAACGGTGCGGCCTTCTGCACGCGGTCCCGCGGATTGCGGACGTGCAGGACCTTGGACTCCTCGTTGACCGCCTCGGAGAGCAGGAAGTTCCGCTCGCGGTAGAAGATGGCGAAGGTCAGCTGGCGGAAGAAGCTGCCGGCCGAGATGCCGCCGTCACCGTTGTAGGTGTTGTTGATCTGCCCCTCGTCCGAACCGCCCTCCGGCTGGTCGAACTCCCGCGGGGCCACCCCCTCGGGGGCACCGACCACCGAGTAGTCGCTCATCAGCTCGCCGTAGTAGACGCGGCTCTGGTCCACCGGGATGTTGCCGGTGGTGGGCAGGTTCCCGGTGGTGAAGTTGGGCTCGCCACCCTCTCGGCCGGCGGTCACCTGGTTGGCCGGGGCGGCCACGAAGCCGTTGCCGTGGGTGTAGACGGTGTGCCGGTTGATCCAGCTGTCCTGGTTCTCGCTCAGGCCGTCGCTGTTCAGCTCACGGACGGCGACCACGTAGTCCTGGGTCTGGCCGTCGATGGTGTAGCGGTCGATGTCCAGCTTCTCCGGGAAGCCGTAGACGTTCCGGATCTGCTGGCGTGCGGTGAACGTGTCACTGAGCACGTTGGGGTCCAGCAGGCGCGCGTTCGGGATGGTCTGGTCGTCGTTGCGCAGCTCGGACAGGACGGCACCGACATTGGGATCGCCTGCGGTGTCCTGCGCGTAGTTGACGTACTCGACGTCGTCGAGGCCGTAGGCGTCGCGCGTGGCCGCGATGGCCTTCTCGATGTAGGGGGCCTCGCGCTGGTTGGCGCTGGGGTTGACGACGAACTGCTGCACGATGGCCGGGTAGGCCACGCCGATCACCAGGCTGGAGGCCAGCAGCAGCACCAGCGCCGCGGCCGGCAGCAGCGTGTTGCGCACCAGGATGTTGGCGAAGAAGGCGACGGCGCAGATCGCCGCGACGACGACCAGGATGTTCTTCGCCGGCAGCAGGGCGTTCAGGTCGGTGTAGGACGCACCGCTGAAGACCTCACCGCGGTTGGAGTAGACCAGCTCGTAGCGGTCCAGCCAGTACGCGACCGCCTTCAGGGCCACGAACGCCCCGACCAGGACCGACAGCTGCACGCGCGCGGCGCCGGTGAGCTTCTGGCCCGGCGTCTGCAGCCGCAGGCCGCCGAACACGTAGTGGGTCAGCACCGACCCGATCAGCGCCAGCAGGACGATGGCGAAGCCGAAGCCCAGCAGCAGCCGGTAGAACGGGTAGTCGAAGACGAAGAACGAGATGTCCAGCCCGAACTGCGGGTCGACCGTCCCGAAGTCGGTCGAGTTGCGGTAGGTCAGCCAGGTCTGCCAGCTGCCCTGGGCGGTGATGCCGGCGAACAGGCCGAGGACGACGCCGATGCCGGCCAGCGCCAGCTTGCGCCGCGGCTCGACCGACTGGCGGTAGCGCTCGAGGTTCTGCTGCTCCAGCGACATCGGCCGGAACGTCGGCCGGAACCGGTAGGCCAGGTAGACCGCGAGGGCGACCAGCCCTCCGGTGGCCACCGCGGCCACGGCGAACAGGAGCGCACGGGTCTGGACCTCGGTCCAGAACACCTCGGTGAAGCCGGTCTCGTCGAACCAGAGGTAGTCGACGTAGGCGTTGGTCAGCGTGCCGATCACGGTGAAGAGCACCAGCAGCACGGCGACGACGCCGATGACCAGCTTGGCGCGCCGGGACAGCGTCGGCACCGGCACGGGGGGCCGCATGGCCACGGTCGGTCTCCTGTCTTCTTGCGACTTGCGAGGCAGCGCGGGCTCAGGGGCCCGGCCGGGGAACACGATCACAGGGGCCCGGGAACCGCCAGCGGCGGCGGGCGGGACCGATGGGGTCCGCTCCTCCCAACTGTTGTCAGCGACGCCGGGTTCCCAGCGGGGTCACGAGCAGGTCACGGATCGCTGACAGCCGGGGTCAGGGCGGGGTGTCGGCACGGAAGCGCGTCGACGTCAGCACGGCGTGGGCGTCCGCCCGGCCCGCAGGTCCTCCAGCGCGGTCAGCGCGTCGTCCAGCGTCGCCACCCGGGCGGTCGGCAGACCCTCCTGGGGGTTCTGCAGCGCCTCGGCACAGTTCTCGGCGGGCACCAGGAAGAGCTCGGCCCCGATCTCCCGGGCGGCGACGAGCTTGAGCGGGATGCCGCCGATCGGCCCCACCACGCCCTCGGTGTCGATGGTCCCGGTACCGGCGATCACGGCGCCCTCGGTGAGGTCGGTGTCGCCCACGAGGTCGATGATCCCCAGGGCGAGCATGAGGCCGGCCGACGGGCCGCCGACGTCCGCGACCTCGATCCCGACGTCGAACGGCGCGTACGGGGTCTGCAGCACCAGCACGCCGAGCGCCGAGCCCTCACCCTCGGCTGCCGGGGACGTGGTCACCGTCGTCGACCCCGGCTCGCCGCCGCGCCGGTAGTCGACGACCACCGAGGCGCCGGGCGGGGTCTCCGCCAGGACGGCCGACAGCGCGTCCAGGTCCGGGGTGGGCGTGCCGTCCACCTCGTCGATCGCGTCGCCGGCCTCCAGGCTGCCCTCCGACGCCGAGTCCTCGGCGAGCTCCTGGACGACGACCGCCTCGGGGTACCCCAGCTCGCCCAGCGCGGCGCCCCGGGCGGCCTGCTCCGAGGTGAGGAAGGCCTGCCGGTTCTCCGCCTGGGTCTCCTCGACCGACCGGTTCGGCGGGTAGACCTGCTCGCGTGGGACGACCACCACCTCGTCGTCCCACCAGCCCTGCACCGCGCCCACCAGGGTCAGCTGGTCCTGCGGGATGCCGACGGTGGTCAGGTTCAGGTTGCCCGAGACGTCGTTGGGCTCCCGGCCCTCCACGCTGATGATCGGCGTGCCGTCGATGTCGCCCAGGGTGTTGTAGGTCGGGCCGGGCACCTGGGCCACGAAGGGCACCGGGAGCAGGGTCCCCAGGACGCCGAAGAACAGCAGCAGCGCCGTCCCGGCCCCCAGCACCGTGGTCCGCCGGGTCACCGGTGCACCGCACCGGCGACGCCCGGCTCCATCCGGGACGTCGCCGTCCCCACGCCCTCGACCACGACCCCTCCTCGTTGACGGTCGACCGCCCTCGGCGGGTCCGCCACCATCGCCGGATCCGCAGCCCGGCGGGCGGGCCCGTCGAACGGCGAGCGTAGGTGACCCGCGAAGGTCGCCGGTCCGACGCAGGTCAGCGCCCCGTCGGGGCGGTGCGTCCGGTGGCGGGTCCGGACGGCGGTCGGCCGGGGTCGCACGCGGTTACGGTGGGACCATGAGCGATCTCCCCTTCGGCTTCGGGCCCCCTGACCGCGACCCCGAGCGCCGGGGCGAGCCCGGCGGGCAGGGCGGCGGCGGCCAGGGCGGCGACGTGCCGGGCAACGACCCCTTCGGCCTCGGCGCACTCTTCGGCGCGGGCGGGGCGGGCGGTGGCAACCCGGCGGAGCTGCTGGGCAAGATGCCGCTGTTCGCCGAGCTGCAGAAGCTGATGAACTGGTCCGGGGGGCCGGTGAACTGGGACCTCGCCCGGCAGGGTGCGATCAGCCAGCTGGCCCCTGGCCACCAGCCGACGTCCGCCGGTGAGCAGGCGGCCGTGACCGAGTCGCTGCGGCTGGCCGACCTCTGGCTGGACCAGGTCACCGACCTGCCCTCCGGCGTCGACCGGGGCCTGGCCTGGTCGCGGGTGGAGTGGGTGGAGCAGACGCTGCCGGCCTGGACCGCACTGATCGACCCGCTGGCCGAGCGGGTGGTCGCCGCCATGACCAGTGCGCTGCCGGCCGAGGCGGCGTCCTTCGCCGGCCCGCTGGCCGGGATCATGGGCCAGATGGGCGGGGTCATGTTCGGCGCCCAGGTGGGTCAGGCGTTGGCCCGGCTCGCCGACGAGGTCACCACCAGCACCGACGTGGGCCTGCCGCTGGGACCGCAGGGCGCCGGCGTCCTGGTGCCGCAGAACGTCGCCGCCTTCGGTGAGGGCCTGGACCGTCCCGAGGACGAGGTCCGCCTCTTCCTGGCGCTGCGCGAGGCCGCCCACCAGCGGCTGTACGCCCACGTGCCCTGGCTCCGCCAGCAGCTGACCGACGCCGTGCACGCCTACGCGCGGGGCATCCACGTCGACCGGGAGGCCATCGAACGGGGCCTGAACGACGCGATGAGCGGCATGGAGGGCGGCCTGGACCCCAGCGACCCGGAGAGCATCCAGAAGCTGCTGGGCAGCGGGCTGCTCGAGCCGGAGGAGACCCCCGAGCAGCAGATGGCGCTGCGTCGCCTGGAGACGCTGCTGGCCCTGGTCGAGGGCTGGGTGGACAGCGTCGTGTCCGCGGCCGCCGCCGAGCGGCTGCCCGGCCACTCCGCGCTGGCCGAGACGATGCGCCGGCGGCGGGCCTCGGGCGGGCCGGCCGAGCAGACCTTCGCCACCCTGGTCGGGCTCGAGCTGCGCCCGCGGCGACTGCGCGACGCCAGCACGGTCTGGGGCGCGATGGCGCAGCAGCACGGCCCGGCCGAGCGTGACCGGCTCTGGTCGCACCCGGACCTGCTCCCCACGTCGGACGACCTGGACGAGCCGCTGGACTTCGTCTCCCGCCAGGGAGCGAGCGACCCGTTCGCCGAGCTGACCGACGGCCTGCGGGACCAGTCGGAGGGCACGTCGCCGGAGCAGGGCGAGGGCACACCGGACGACGAAGACGGCGGAGCCGAGCCCCGCGCCTGACCGCCCGGCCCCCGCCACGAGCCCGTGGCGGGGGAACGGCCCCGCTGCAGGGGCCCGCCACGAGCGTGCGAGTGGTGGGGGGGGGGGCAGCGGGGTCCTTCTTCAGTCGACGGCGCCGGGCTCCATGTCGTCGTCGCCGGCTTCCCGGTCACCAGCGGAGCCGTGTTCGACGCCCTCGAGGAAGCCCAGCGCGCGCTCGGCGCGCGGGTAGGCGTGCACGAGCGCCCAGAAACGCTGGTCGTGGCTGGCCTCCAGCAGGTGGGCCAGCTCGTGAACGAGCACGTAGTCGACGACGAACTCCGGCATGCCCCGCAGTCGGCTCGACAGCCGGATCGTGCGGTCGGCGGGGGTGCACGATCCCCATCGCCGGTTCTGGTTGTCCACCCAGCGGACGCTGGCCGGCACGGCCCGCCCGTCCAGGTGTGCCCGGGACAGTTCCATCGCCCGGGTCATGAGGTCGTCGTCGGAGCCGAGGGTGCGGCGACGCCGCTCCTCGCGGGTCTGCAGCTTGGCGACCATCTGATCGACCCAGCGCCGTTCCTCGGCGGCGCTGAAGGCCGCCGGGATGAGCACCACGGTGCGCCCGTTCTCCCGGTAGGCCGTGACCGTCCGGCGGCGTCGGGCGCTGCGGCGGACCTCCACCTCCGGCACCGGGCGAGGCGCCGTGCGGACGGCGGGGACCACCGTCGACGCAGCCGGCGCGCGGCGGTCAGGTCGCTTCTCCACCCACGCACCGTATCGGGCCGGACGGCGGACGTTCCGGGTGAGGACACCCGGTCGTGGACAGGTGCACACGGACAGTGGACACGGGGCGGGCGGCTGTCCCCCGAACGATGGACGGGGCCTGCTCCCTCCACAGGCCCGGTCGCGCGTTCCCGCAGGTGAGCGCACCGGTGGACGACATCGACGGGCATCGTCCCCGCCCGCTCCCCCGGGTCGTGCACAGCGACACGCCTGGTGGTCAACATCGCGTCCACAGCACCGTCCACAGGTTGTGGGAGGAGGCCGGCGGCCGCACTCCCCCGGCCTGTGGACGACGACTGCGAGCGGGGCCACCGCGCTGGCACCCTCCCTGCGATGACCGAGAGCCCGCACCCGTTGCTGCCCGCCGCGACGCCGCTGCTCCGGCTCGACCCGGACCTGCTGCAGGTCGGCGGCGTCGACGGGCGTGACGGGCTGCGCGTCCATCCGGCCGGGGACGAGGTCGCCGCCCGGCTGCGCGGGCTGGACGGCCGCCGCAGCGACCGTGCGGTGCGCGCCGAGTGGATGGCAGACGGCGTGCCCGGCGACGTGGTGGACGACCTGCTGGCCGGGCTGCGCGGCACCGGCCTGCTGCACGACCTGGCCGCCGCCGACCTGCTGGCCGCCGATCCGGGGCCGGCCGCGATCGCCCGAGTGGGGCTCGAGCTGCCCGCAGCAGTTCCTCGGGCGGGCACGGGCGGGAGGTGGAGCGCCCGCCGGCAGAGCGCGGTCGTCGTCGACGGCGCCACCCGGGTGGGCGTCCCGCTCGCCGCGGTGCTGGCCGCCAGCGGGGTGGGGTCGGTGCACGTCCGGGACCGGGGCCCCACGCGCGCCGGGGACGCCGTCGTCGGTGGGGTGACGGCGGCCGACGAGGGGCGCCCGCGAGCGCTGGCCGCGGCCGACGCCGTCCGGCGGGCCAGTCCGCTGACCGACCTGCGCCCGCTCCCCCCGGACCGCGCACCGGACCTGGTGGTCCTGTGCCGGCCCTGGGCGGCCGCCGATCCCCTCTCGGCGGCCCTGCACCAGGCGGGCACCCCGCACCTGGTGGCCACGGTGCGCGAGGAGACCGGCGTCGTCGGCCCGCTGGTCCTGCCCGGCGGCGCCGGGGGGTGCCTGCGCTGCGCCGACGCCTGGCGGCGGGACGACGACCCGGCGTGGCCCCGGCTGGCCGCCCAGCTCGCCGCCGTCGAGCCGGCCGCCAGCGGCGCGACCGTCACCTGCCTGCTCACCGCCCTGACCGCCGCCGTGCAGGTGCTGGCCCACCTGGACGGCGGCGACGACCCGGTGACCGTGGGGGCGGCCCTGGAGCTGCGCCCGCCCGGCCTCCTCCCCCGCCTCCGCCGCTGGCCGCCGCACCCGGGATGCGCCTGTCACGGGGGCGGCCGGGGCACGTCGCCGCCGTAGAGGGGACACTGGTGTGGTGAGTGACACCGGACGGGACATCCCGCGGGGGGCGGTGTCCCGAACGGCGAGGCTCGCCGCCCTGCCGCTCGGCGCCGCCGGGCGAGCCACCCTGGGCATCGGCAAGCGGCTCTCCGGGCGTGACGCCGAGGAGGTCAGCGCAGAACTCCAGCAGCAGACGGCCGAACAGCTCTTCGCCGTCCTCGGCCAGCTCAAGGGCGGGGCCATGAAGCTGGGGCAGCAGCTGTCGATCTTCGAGGCCGCCGTGCCCGAGGAGATGGCCGGGCCCTACCGCGAGGCGCTGGTCAAGCTGCAGGAGGCGGCGCCACCGATGCCGATCCGCACCGTGCACGCGGTGCTGGCCCAGCAACTGGGGGGCAGCTGGCGGGAGCGGTTCCGCGACTTCGACGACACCCCGGCGGCGGCCGCCAGCATCGGCCAGGTGCACCGGGCCACGTGGCGGGACGGCCGGGACGTCGCGGTGAAGATCCAGTACCCCGGTGCGGGCACCGCCCTGATGGCCGACCTCAACCAGCTCGCCCGGTTCGCCCGGATGTTCGCGGTGCTCTTCCCCGGCATGGAGGTCAAGCCGCTCATCGCCGAGCTCAAGGCCCGTGCGGAGGAGGAACTTGACTACGGGCTGGAGGCCGACGCCCAGCGGACGTTCGCCGCCGCGTACGCCGACGACGAGCAGATCGTCGTCCCCCGGGTGGTGGCCAGTGCGCCCAAGGTGATCGTCTCCGAGTGGCTCGAGGGGGTCCCGCTGTCCCAGGTCATCACCAACGGCACCCGGGAGGAGCGCGACCGGGCGGGACTGCTGATGGCGGTGCTGCACTTCTCCGGGCCGCAGCGCGCCGGACTGCTGCACGCCGACCCGCACCCGGGCAACTACCGGCTGGTGCCCGACGGCCGTCTGGGGGTCATCGACTTCGGTGCCACGGCCCGGCTGCCCGGCGGCCACCCCGAGCCGATCGGCCGGCTCGTCCGCTGGGCCTTGGAGGGCCGCGCCGAGGACGTGCTGGCCGACCTGCGCGCCGAGGGCTTCGTCCGCGAGAACATCCAGGTCGACGCCCAGGGGGTGCTGGACTTCCTGCTGCCCTTCCTGGCCCCGGTGTCGGCCCCCTCGTTCCAGTTCAACCGGGCGTGGATACAGGAGCAGGCCAACCGGATCGGTGACCCGCGCAGTGACGCCAGCCGGCTGGGCCGCCAGCTCAACCTGCCGCCGGCCTACCTGCTGATCCACCGGGTGACGATGGGGTCGATCGCCGTGCTGTGCCAGCTCGACGCCGAGGCGCCCTACCGCGGCGTCTGCGAGGAGTGGCTGCCCGGCTTCGCCGGGTGACCTGTCGTGAGCACGGACGACACCGCGGCCAGGTGACGTCCCGGCTCCGGAGGAGCCACGAGGTCCGTCCCGACCGGGAGCCAGTGGCCCCGCGGCCGGAACGGACAGCGGCTGCCGCCGCACAGGGGGCGGTCCCCGGTGCTCTCGCTCGCCCCGCCGTCGTCACCAGACGGCGGAGCTGGCACGGGCGGCCCGCTGAGAGGCCCGCTCCGCCTTGCGCGCCCAGCGCCGGGCGGTGATCAGCCGACGGGCCCGGGCGGACGCCTCCGCCTCGGCCATCCGCCGGTTCATGTGCGATCTGGTCAGGTCGTGGTCGAACGAGTACATCGTGGTCCCTCAGGGTGAGACGGCACCGCTGGGCGGTGGCCGGGTGGAGGTGCATCGGGTGGCCGGTCGGCCCCGGTGGGGGCGCCGGACCGGGGAGATCCGGGTGCTCGGGTGCTGTGGCCTCATGCCGCGGCCTCGGCCCGGACCTTGGGCGGGCGGCCACGGGGACGCTTGCGGGCGATGACCACCCCGTGGTCGAAGATCTCCCCGCCCCAGACGCCCCAGGGTTCGGCGCGGTCGAGCGCCCCGGCCAGGCAGGTGGTCCGGATCGGGCACTCGCCGCACAGGCTCTTGGCCTGCTCGAGCTGCGCCGGGCTCTCGGCGAACCACAGGTCGGGGTCCTGCACCCGGCAGGGCAGCCCCCGACGGGTGCCCTCCCGGACCGGCCGCTGGGTGGACACGTGCGTGCGGTCGAGCCCGGGTCGGCGATGGGACGTCGCGGGGTCGATCGTGGTCGGCACGGCCGCTCCTCCTCTTCCTTCGTCTGTGCGGCCGGTCGACGGGGCCCCGCCGACCGGTGGTCGGGGTCCGCGGAAGCTCGTCGAGAGGCTGGAGCAAGACGAAGGCCGCGGTACCCGGTGTCCGGGTTCCGCGGCCTCGAGGAGGACCTGCTGGGCTGTGCTAGCCCAGTGGGTCTTCCGGGGGCAGGTCACCCGGGGTGCTGCTGGTGTGCCGAGCAGGGGCGCCGATGACGGCGTACCCCTTCAGGGCGATGGTCTGGACGGACGTGGTCTGGACGGACGTGGTCTGGACGGACGTGGTCTGGACGGACGGCAGGGCATCGGTGCCGAGACGTGCGCCGGTGGTGGACAGGCCGGTCGTGCCGGCGGCGGCGGTCAGGCCGCGGAGGCGGACGGCGGTGGCCGACCCTGCGAAGGGCAGACCGGTGCCGTGGTGCGGAGCGGTGGCGGTCGCCATCGAGACGACCCACTCGTCCGGGGTGGAGCAGCGCAGGCCGACGGCCGGCGAGGTCACGGTGCGCACGCCGGCGGTGGTGATGTCGGTGCTGTTCACGGGGCCCCTCCTTCCGGGGTCGGAGCCCGGCCTGGCGGCCGGTCTCCCTGCGGTCTGCTGCGGGATGGTGCGTCCTGGATCACTCCCAGGTGGTGGCACGAAGGCTAGGGGAGCTGCCGGAGACGGGTCAATCGAATTAACCGAGATTCCTCAGGGCGCGTGTTCGCCCTGGTCCGGGGCCAGTCGGCCGTCGATCGTCGCGAGGACCTCAGCGCCGTAGAGGTCCAGCTTGCGCGCCCCCACACCGGGCAGCGCCGACAGCTCGCGCACCGTGGTGGGACGCGTCTCGGCGATCGCCTGGAGGGTGGCGTCGGTGAAGACGACGTAGGCCGGCACCGACGCCGCCTCGGCGGTGGTGCTGCGCCAGGCCCGCAACCTGTCGAACAGCTCCCCCGCCTCGCCCTCGAGGACGACCTTCGGTCGCGTGGCCGGACGGCGGGGCGCGGCCCCCGCATCCGGGGTCAGGCCGTCGAGGAACCGGCTGCGCGGCCGGGAGCGGCGGCCACCGGGGTTGCGGGCCAGTGACCAGGAGAGCGTGAGCTGCTCACGGGCCCGGGTGACCGCCACGTACAGCAGCCGTCGCTCCTCGTCCACCGCCTCGGGACGCGACTGCGACTGGGCGATCGGGAGGACGCCGTCGACCAGCCCGACGACGAACACGGCGTCCCACTCCAGGCCCTTGGCCGCGTGCATCGAGGCCAGCGTGACCCCCTGCACCGTGGGGGCGTGCTGGGCGTTGGCCCGCTCGGCGAGGTGTGCCACGAAGCCGGCCAGGTCCAGCGTGGGCTGCTCGGCCACCAGGTCGACGGCGAGGTCGACCAGCGCGGCCAGGGACTGCCAGCGGTCCCGTGCCGTGCCACCGGGAGGTGGCCGGTGCTCCACCCAGCCGGTGGAGGCGAGGACGTCGCGGACGGCGGGCACCAGCGCGCCGGGGTCGTTGCCACCGGCCGCGGCCCCGCGCAGCAGCAGCACCGCCTCACGGATCTCCGGCCGCTCGAAGAACCGCTCCCCGCCCTTGAGCACGTAGGGGACGCCGAGGTCGGCCAGTGCGGACTCGTACACCTGCGACTGGGCGTTGATCCGGAAGAGCACCGCGATCTCGCTGGCCGGGAGACCACCGTCGACGAGCTCACGGCAGGCTCGGGCCACCGCGGCGGCCTCGGCCGGTTCGTCGGCGTGCTCGACGAACCGGGGAGCCGGCCCCTCGGCCCGCTGCCCCAGCAACCGCAGCCCGGGCAGGCCCTTGCGCGGCGCAGCCTGGCCGATCAGCTTGTTCGCCAGCCCGACCACCTGCGGGGTGGAGCGGTAGTCGCGCTCGAGCTTGACCACCTCGGCGTCGCCGTAGCGGTCGGCGAAGCCCAGCAGGTACTCGGGGTCGGCGCCGGTGAAGGAGTAGATCGTCTGGTTCGGGTCGCCGACGACGCAGACCTCCGCCCGGCCACCCAGCCAGGCGTCCAGCAGCCGCTGCTGCAGCGGGTTCACGTCCTGGTACTCGTCGACGACGAAGTGCCGGTACTGGGCGCGCACCTCGCGGGCGACGTCGCGGTGCTCCTCGATCGCATAGGCGGTGACGAGCAGCAGGTCCTCGAAGTCCAGGGCGCCGTCGCGCTGCTTGGCCGACTCGTACTGCCGGTAGACCTCGGCGACGGCGGCAGCGTCGAAGGGCAGGTCACGGGCGGCGGCCGCAGCGCGCGCCGGGTAGTCCTCCGGGGTGGCCAGCGTCGTCTTGGCCCACTCGATCTCACCGGCCAGGTCGCGCAGGCTCGTCCGGTCGGTGGTCAGCCGGGCCCGGGTCGCCGCCCCGGCGACGACGCGCAGCTTGTTCTCGATCAGCTCGGGCATCGGCCCGCCCAGCACGCGCGGCGCGAAGTACCGCAGCTGGCGCATCGCCGCGGCGTGGAAGGTGCGCGCCTGGACCCCGCCGACGCCCAACGCCGACAGTCGACCCCGCAGCTCGCCGGCCGCGCGGGCCGTGAAGGTCACCGCGAGCACCTGCTCGGGGACGTACTCACCCAGGTGCACGCCGTAGGCGATCCGGTGGGTGATGGTCCGGGTCTTGCCGGTCCCGGCGCCGGCGAGGATGCACACCGGCCCGCGCACGGCCTCGGCCGCGGCCCGCTGCTGCTCGTCCAGGCCCGCCAGCACGGCCTCCGGCCCGGTCGGCCCCTCGGTGACGCCCTGGCGCACCCGCTCGTCGTCGACCCGCTGCATCGCCACGACCCGATCCTCCCAGCCGCGTCCGACGACCAGGGGGAAGGATCCCCAGGCCCGGTGCGTTCCGCCAGCGGCAGGCCCCGGGTACCGGGCCACCCTCCCCGGGTGGCCTCCCGGGGGACACACGAGGGAGGATCCACCCGATGAGCACTCCGACGGCCGCGGTCACGATGTACACCACGAACTGGTGTGGCTACTGCATGCGCCTGAAGAAGCTGATGGACCGCGACGGGATCGACTACGCCGAGGTCAACATCGAGGTCGACGAGAGCGCCGCCGACCTCGTCATGCAGGCCAACGGGGGCAACCGCACCGTCCCCACGCTGGTGTTCGCCGACGGATCGGCGCTCACCAACCCCAGCATCGACCAGGTGAAGGCCCAGCTCGCGCAGCTCCCCGGCGCGTGATCCCAGGTCCGTGGCCCCCGGGGAGCGATGATCGTCCCCCCGGGAGCTGCGGCTCGCCTCCCGCCGACCGGGCCCCGGCACCGAGGGAGACCGTGATGACGCCGATGACCGGAGCACCCCTGCCCGGCAGCTGGCCGGTGCCGATCGCGCTGCCGCCCGACGTCCTGGTGGGACCGTCCGGTGGCCCGGCGGCCCTCGTGGTCCGCACCAGGCGCGGCTGGTCGGTGCTCAGCCCCCCGCCCTCCTTCGGTGACGTGCTGGAGGGCCCGGTCGGCGACTCCGCCGCGGGCTGGGGCGAGCGGGTCGACGGGCTGGCGCTGATCGAGGCGATGACGCTGGCCGACCTGGTCGCCGGCGAGCTGGGCGCCACGCCGGAACCGGACCGGCAGGCGCGACGGGCGGCCCGCACGGCGGGCCCGTCGGCCACGGGCGAGACCTGTGCTGCCGCGGGCGACGACCCGCGCGCCGAGGAGATCGCCGCACTGCGCCGGACCGTCTCCCAGCTCGAGCACGCGCTGGCCGCCCGCGTCTCGATCGAGCGGGCCATCGGCGTCCTGGCCGAGCGGCACGGCACCACCCCCCGCGCGGCGTTCGAGGAGCTGCGCCGCCGGGCCAGGTCCCAGGGCCGGCCCGCCGCCGAGCTCGCCGCGGAGGTGCTCGACGCACTCCCGACCCGCGACGCCGTCTCCGGGGCCCCCAGCTGACCGCTCCACTCCCGCTCTCCCCCGATGCGCTGGCCGACCGGCTCGCCGAGCTGCTGTCGCAGCTGCTGCCCGAACCAGGGGCGGCCTCGCTCCGGGTGGCCGTCGACGGACCGGAGCTGCCCGGTGCGCCCGGGACGACCGGTCCACGGGTGCTCGCCGACGCCGTGGCCACCCGGCTGCCCACGCTGAGCCGGCCGGCGGTCGTCGTCCCGGCGGAGGGCTTCTACCGACCTGCCTCGCTGCGACTGGAGCACGGCCGCACCGACCCGGACGCCCGGTACAGCGACTGGCTGGACGCGGGTGCGCTGGCCCGTGAGGTGCTGGACCGGTGCGGGCCTCGGGGCACCGGGGAGCACCTGCCCGCGTTGTGGGACCTCGAGCGGGACCGGGCCGCGCGGGCGAAGTACCGCCCGGCCCCTGCCGGCGGCGTGCTGCTCGTGCCCGGTTCGCTGTTGCAGGGGCTGGGGCTGGCGTTCGACGTCGTCGTCCACCTGCGGATCAGCCCGGCTGCCCGGCGGCGGCGGGCACCCGCCGACCGGGTCTGGGAGCTGCCGGCCTTCGACCGCTACGACGAGGAGGTGGACCCGGTGGCGCTGGCCGACGCGGTGGTCCTCGCCGACCACGCCGACCGGCCGGCCCTGGTCCTGCAGGGGCGGTGGTCGGTCAGCTGAACTCGCCGGCCACCCAGCGGTCGATGATGTGCCGGGCGATCGAGACCGTCGGCGGCAGCGCCTGCGGGCCGGTGCCCGAGCGCAGCTCCTCCCGGCTGAACCACCGGGCCTCCTCGATCTCGTCGTGGTCGATGCGCAGCTCCTCACTCGTCGCGCGGGCGACGAAGCCGAGCATCAGCGACTGCGGGAACGGCCACGGCTGGCTGGAGACGTAGCGGACGTCGGTGACGGCGATGCCGACCTCCTCGGCGACCTCGCGGACCACCGCGGCCTCGGCGGACTCACCGGGCTCGACGAAGCCGGCCAGGATCGAGAACCGGCCCGCCGGCCAGACCGCCTGACGGCCCAGCACGCAGCGGTCGCCCCCGTCGTGGACGAGCATGATCACGGCCGGGTCGGTCCGCGGGAAGATCTCCCGGCCGCTGTCCGGGTCGCGCTGCACCCAGCCGGCCCGCTCGATGGTGGTCGCCGAGCCGGTGATCGGGGAGAACCGGTTGCGCTCGTGCCACTCGATGATGCCGACCGCCTGGACCAGCAGCCCCGCGTCCAGGTCGCCGAGGGAGCCCCCGACCTCGCGCAGGCCGGCCCAGGAGTCGACCGGTCGGCCGGCCACGCTCAGCGAACGCGCCACGCGGAGCGCGCCGTAGGCGATGCCCTCGGCCTCTCCCAGGTAGATGGCGCCCTCAGGCCAGGCCGACTGCTCCTCGAAGACCAGCTCGGGACCGTCGGGACCCTCGTGCACCGGCACCGTGCGTCGTTCGTCCACACGCAGCAGGCGGACCGGCCGACCCTGCGCCGGATCGGTCAGTGAGCGGGCCAGGTGGCCGCGGTCGTGCGCGGTGCGGGACAGCAGCGGGACGTCGGTGACAGCGCCGGCATGCCGGTCCTCCGGCCACTCGCCCCGGGCCGGCGGCGGGGGGTTGTCCGCCGCGGTGCTGCCGCCGGGCGGGACGCTCACGCGAGCGACTCGGGCACCGGCTCGACGGCCGGGGCAGTGACCTCGATCGGGCCGAGCACGCGCAGCTGGTCCGCGACCTCCTCGGCGTCCCCGACGACGACCGCGGTCAGCCCCGCCGGCGACAGCCACCGCCGGGACACCTCGACGACCTCCTCGATGGTCACCGCGGCCAGCGCCTGCTGGTGCTCGGCGAGCCACTCGGCGGGCAGCCCGGCACCGAACAGGGCCGACAGCGTGCTGGCCAGCCCCGCGTGCGTCGCCGTCCCGAGGGCCAGCGTGCCCAGCAGGTACCGGCGGGCGGAGTCGAGCTCGGCCTCGGTGACCGGCGTCAACGCCATCCGGCCCAGCTCGTACACGGTCTCGAGCAGGGCGGGGCCGGTGACGCCGGTGGCGACGTCGGCCTCGACGGTGAACGACGAACCGGCCATCAGGTGCTCGACCGAGCTGCGCGGGCTGTAGGTGTAGCCCCGGCGCTCGCGGATGTTCTCCACCAGCCGGGAGGAGAAGTAGCCACCGAACACCATGCTGGCCAGCCGGAGCGCGGGCAGCTGCGGATCGGTGCGGCCCGGCGCGGGCCCGCCCAGGCGCACGTTGGACTGCACGGCACCGGGCCGGTGCACCAGCTCCAGCGGGCCGGGGACGAGCGTGGGCACCGGCGCCGCGGCGACCGCCTTGCCCTCGGCGACCCAGCCGGCCAGCGCGGTGCCGACGACGTCGACCGCGGCCGCCGGGTCGACGTCACCGACCAGCACGAGCGTGCTGCCGGCGGGCAGGACCCGCTCCCGGTGCAGCTTGCGCAGGGCCGCCGGGGTGACCGCGGCGACGAGCTCCGCCGAGGGCAGCTGCTGGGCGTACGGGTGGGCACCGAACCGCCGGGCGGCCAGGGCCGAGCGGGCGATGACGCCGGGCTGGGACCGGGCGATGAGGATGCGCTCCCCCACCCTGGCCCGCTCGGCGTCGACCAGGCCCGCCGGGTAGGTCGGCGCGCCGAGCAGCTCGGCCAGCACGCCCAGGACGGCGCCGAGCCCGTCGGGGAGCATCGTGGTGGAGAACAGCAGCCGGTCGGCGTCCGCCGAGACCGACAGCTCGGCGCCGTGCGCCTGCAGCAGCTGGGCGATCTCCAGCTGGTCGTGCCGGGCGGTGCCCAGCAGCACGGCGCTGGCCAGCAGGGCGGTCCGGGCTGCGTGGGTGGCCGCCGCCCGCGGCGCAGAGGCGGCGAAGGGCACCCGCAAGCGCAGCTCGACCAGCGGCACACCCGGCCGCGGGACGACGACCAGCCGCAGCCCGTTGGGCAGCGTGGTCTGGTGCACCTCGGGCGCCACGGCGGGCCGCGGCTCGCCCAGCGGCGGGATCAGCGAGAGGTCCAGCACGGGTGCGCTCATCGGGCTGCCCCTCCGGTCGCGCGCAGTTCCAGGACGGCGGCGGTGTCCGGCGACAGCCCGCGGGCCGCTGCCTGCACCTGGTCGGGGCTGACCGAGGCCAGCCGGGCGGCGAGCTCGCCGGCCAGCTCGGCCCGGCCGTGGATGAGCTCGGCGGAGGCGAAGCCGAGGGTGCGGCCGAGCACCGAGTCGGCCTGCTGGAGCAGCTGCGCCTCGGTGCGTGCGGTCACCCGGGCCAGCTCCTCGGCGGGGACACCGTCGGTGGCGACCTTGTCGATCTCCTCGTGCACCGCAGTGAGGACCCGCTCGACCGGGACGTCGGCCGGGTGGTGCACCTGGCTGACCAGCAGCGTGGCGTCGCGGACGTCGAACGGGTCGCCGAACAGGCCCAGGTAGCTGCTCTGCGCCACCGCCAGCCGGTCGGTGTGCAGCAGCCGGCGCTCCAGCCGGGAGGCGTCGCCCTCGCTGAGCAGCTCGGCCAGCAGCACGGTGCCCAGGTAGGTGTCCAGGTCGCCGACCGGGTCGGGCACCCGCCAGCCGATCGCCACGGCCGGTGCCGGCGCCAGCCGGTCCTCGACCACACCGCGGCGGACCGTGGTCGGCGAGGGCTCACCGACGACCGGCGCCGGCGGGGCCGGCCGGGCGGGCACCTGGTCGAACCAGCGGCGGACGAGGGCCTCGGTCTCGGTGACGTCCAGGTCGCCACCGATGCACAGCACCGCGTTGGCCGGGGCGTAGTACCGGGAGAAGAAGTCGGTCGCGTCCTCGACGGTGGAGGACTCGAGGTCGACGAAGGAGCCGTAGCCGTCGTGCGTGTTGGCGAAGCTCTCGAACGCGATCCCCGGCAGCTGCAGCCACGGGAAGGCGCCGTAGGGCCGGTTCAGCACGTTGACCCGGATCTCCTCCTTCACCACGTCGATCTGGTTGCGGAGGTTCTCCTCGGTGATCGCCGGGGCGGCCATCCGGTCGGCCTCCAGGAAGACCGCCCGCTCCAGCGCCTCGGCGGGCAGGGCCTGGAAGTAGTTCGTGTAGTCCTGGTGGGTCGACCCGTTGAAGGTGCCGCCGGCGGCCTGGACGAGGCGGGCGTGCTCCATCTTCGGCACGTTCGCCGAGCCCTGGAACATCATGTGCTCGAAGAGGTGCGCGAAACCGGTTCGGCCCGGTGGCTCGGAGCGCATGCCGACGTCGTAGAAGACGCTCACGGCGACGACGGGGACACTCCGGTCCGGCGCGAGCACGACCCGCAGCCCGTTGTCGAGCGTGAACCGCTCCACCGGGTGCCGCAGGGTCAGGTCTGGCCCAGCTGCTGTCACGCCGACGACCCTAACCGCGCACCCCGACACGCCGCTGCCGGGACCGGTCTCCACCACCCGACCGGACGACCTCCGTCGCCTCACCGGCACCGCGCTGTCCGCTTGATCACCACGACCCGAGCGGACAGGACCATCGTCGGACGGCCCCGGCTCGGGCGTACGGGAACGTGAGCGATTCGGTCACAGCACCTGGACGTCGGCGAGGACGCGGTCGATGGCGCCGTACAGCTCGGCGTGGGTGTTGGGGATCGAGAGGTAGAGCAGTGCCGGCGCAGGCCGGCCGACGTCGATGAGCAGCAGCGCCGCCCGTTCGCCGCTGGAGTCGTAGCCCGGCACGTCCCAGGTGAGGTCGAACTCCACGACCCAGGCTGCCGCCCCGTCGACGGTCACCGCCTCGTCCCGACGGACCACACGCTCGTTGGGCTCCGGGTAGTACCGGGTCCGCACCGAGTCGGCCAGCGCGGTCGCCGTCGACTGGAGGCTCTCCGGGCCGGCCCAACCGTAGGCGGGGACCAGCGGACCGGAGGTGCACTGGGCGATGAAGACGCCGTTCTCGCCGGGCAGCTCCTCCTGGGTGACGAAGTACTGCCCGGCGACCTCGGTGGTCTCCAGCTGCACCCCGCGGTCCCACTCGAACCAGCCGTCGCCGAGGAAGGGGTAGGAGATGCCGGCGGCCTCGTCGATGATGCGCACCGTGCCCGGCGGGAACTCCTGGCCGGGCGCAGGGGCGGCCGCGGCCGCGGGCGACTCGTCGTCCGGCTCGGGATCGGTGCCCCCGGCGGCGTTGACCAGCAACCCGGCCAGCACCAGCACGAGCACCAGCAGGAACCCGCCGAGGCCGATCAGCCGCGGGCTGCGACGCGGCCGGGACGGCTGGGGGCTGCCCCAGGAGTCCCAGGACACCGGGGCCTGGCGCGGGAGCTCGGCCGGCGGGGCCTCGAACCCCCGGCCGACGGAGACGCCCGGGCCGGCCGGGGTGGTCACGTCGGACCAGGTGAGGCCGTTCCACCAGCGGACCAGCCCGGGGGCACCGTCCGGGTCGGGGTACCAACCGGGTGCGGGTGCGCCGCCCTGACCGGTCAACCGCCCCGCCACCCCCGGGCCCGGCCCGCTCATCCTCGGGGCTCCCCGTCCGTGCTCAGCGTGCCGGGAACGGGACGGCGGCCAGCTCGCGCCACAGGTGGGCAGCGGCCTCCGCACCGCGGTACAGCATCGGCAGCAGCACCCGCTCGTTCGGCGAGTGGATCCGGTCGGTGGGCAGCCCGGCACCGAGGAACAGCAGCGGCGCCCCGAGGATGCCGGCCAGGTCCGCCTCCGGGCCGCTGCCGCCCTCGCGGGTGAACAGCACCTGGTCGGCGTCGGTGTCGAAGGCCTGCCCGATCGACCGCAGCAGGGCGTCCATCGCCGGGTGGTCGAGGTCGCTGCGGCACGGGGCGACGCCGCCGGGCGGGACGTGCACGTCGGCCTCGATGCCGGCGGGGGTGTTCGCCTGCACCCAGGCGCGCACCTGCTCGCCCAGGTCGGCGGGCACCTGGTCGGCGACGAGCCGGAAGGTCACCTTGGCGTGCGCCTCGGCGGGGACGATCGTCTTGTGGCCGGGGCCGGTGTAACCACCCCACATGCCGTTGACCTCTGCGGTCGGGCGGGCGCCGATCCGCTCCAGGGTGCTGAAGCCCGCCTCGCCGGTGGCCACCCGGGAGGCGGCCGGGCCGGCCAGCCACGCCTGCTCGTCGAACGGCACGCGGCCCATCAGCTCACGCTCCCGGTCGGTGAGCGGCCGCACCTTGTCGTAGAAGCCGGGCAGGGTGACCCGCCCGGACTCGTCGTGCAGCGCGGCCAGCAGCTCGGCCATGGCGTGCAGCGGGTTGGGCACCGCGCCACCGAAGGAGCCGGAGTGCAGGTCGACGGCGGGGCCGCGGAGGGTGATCTCGGCGTCGGCGAGCCCGCGCATGGCGGTGACGGCGCTGGGGACGTCGGGGGCGGCCATGCCGGTGTCGCTGACCACGATGACGTCGCAGGCCAGCCGGTCGGCGTGGGCGCGCAGCAGGTCGGCGAAGTACGGCGAGCCCGACTCCTCCTCGCCCTCGATCACCAGCTTCACCGTCACGGCGGGGGTGTCCCGGCCGGTGGCGGCCAGGTGGGCGCGCATGCCGAGCAGGTGGAAGGCGACGTTGCCCTTGTCGTCGATGGCGCCGCGGGCGTGCAGCTCCGGCCCGTCGGGGCCCTCGACCCGGGTGGGCTCGAACGGCGGGTGCTCCCACAGCTCGAGCGGGTCGACCGGCTGGACGTCGTGGTGCCCGTAGACCAGGGCGACCGGTGCCCCGGCGTCGGCGGAGGGCCACTCGGCGAAGACGGCCGGCGCCCCGGCGGTCGGCCAGACCTCCACGGTCGGGAAGCCGGTGCGGCGCAGCGCCTCGGCCAGCCACTCGGCGCTGGCCGCGACGTCGCCGGCGTGCGCCGGGTCGGCCGAGATCGACGGGATCCGCAGCCAGGCGTCCAGGTCGGCGTGCAGGTCGTCGAGGTGGGCGGTGACGAAGTCGCGTTCGGCGGAGCTGCTCACGCCGTGGACCGTATCCCGCCGCACCGACGCGAACGGCCAGGTGCCGGGCTAGGTTGCCTGCATGGCCGTGGGGATGCTGCAGGTGGACGTGGGCGACCTGACCTTCGACGTGCGGACGGACGGGCCGGAGGACGGCCCGCCGGTGTTGCTGTTGCACGGCTTCCCGGAGACGTCGCTGAGCTGGTCGGCGGTCACCCCGCTGCTGGCCGAGGCCGGGTTGCGCACCTACGCCCCCGACCAGCTGGGCTACTCCCCCGGCGCCCGGCCCGGCGAGGTCGACGCCTACGCGCTGACCAACCTGGTGCAGGTGACCGCGGACCTGATGACCGCGCTGGACGTGCCGGTGGCCGACGTCGTCGGGCACGACTGGGGCGCCAACGTCGCCTGGGGCCTGGCCGGCTGGCACCCCGACCGGGTCCGCACCCTGACCGCGGTCTCGGTGCCGCACCCGACGGCCTACACGCTGGCCTTCCGCGCCGACCCGGAGCAGAAGGAGCGCTCCGCCTACATCAAGCTCTTCTGGCAGGCCGGCAAGGCCGAGGAGGTGCTGCTGGCCGACGGCGCGCGGCGGCTGCGGCGGATGCTGGATGCGCCCGGCGTGCCCGCCGAGGCGGTCGACGTCTACGTGGAGCAGCTCTCGGCGCCGGGCGCGCTCACCGCGGCGCTGAACTGGTACCGGGCGATGAGCTCGGCCACCCGGGTCGACCCGGTGGAGGTGCCGACGACGTACGTGTGGAGCGACGGCGACGTGGCGGTGGGCCGGATCGCCGCCGAGGCGTGCGCGGACCAGGTCACCGGCGACTACCGGTTCGTCGAGCTGCCCGGGGTCACCCACTGGGTCCCCGAGCAGGCGCCCGAGGACCTCGCCCGCGCGGTGCTGGACCGGATCGCGCGGGCTGTGGCCGACCCGGTGCCGGACCCCGGGTTGACGCGGAGCGGGCTCGGGTAGACGCGACCGCGTGACCGTGCCGCCGCGCTGCGCTGCTCCCGCGGCGAGCACCTGCCCAGGTGACGACTGACCGGTGCTCCTCCTCCTCGCCCTGCTGGGCATGCTCGCGCTCGCCGTGGCCGCGCCGCTGCTGGCCCGGCGCCTCGGCCGCACCACCGGGTACCCGCTGGCGGCCGGCTACCTGGCGGTCGCGGCGCTCCTCGCCTCGGCCGCCCCGCGGGTGTGGGCCGGCGAGAGCGAGACCGCGTCGTGGGAGTGGCTGCCGTCGCTGGGCGTCGCGCTCTCGCTGCGCCTGGACGGGGTCGCCGGCGTCTTCTGCCTCATCGTCCTCGGCGTCGGCGCCCTCGTCATGGCCTACTGCCCTGGCTACCTCGGCGACGACGAGCCGCACGGGACCGTCTACCTGCTGCTGACCCTCTTCGCGACCAGCATGCTCGGCCTCGTCCTGGCCGCCGACGTCGTCCTGCTCTACGTCTTCTGGGAGCTGACCACGGTCTGCTCCTTCCTCCTGATCTCCACCGCCGGCGCCGCGGCCGCCCGCCCGGCACGGCAGGCCCTGCTGGTCACCGCTGCCGGCGGGCTGGCGCTGCTCGCCGCCGTGGTCCTGCTCACCGTGGCCGCGGGGACGACGGACCTGGCGACGATCCTCGCCGAGCCCGACCGGGTGCTGGAGTCCGGGCTGGCCTGGCCGATCGGTGGGCTCCTCGTCCTGGCGGCGTGCACGAAGTCCGCCCAGCTGCCCTTCCACTTCTGGCTGCCCGGCGCGATGGTGGCCATGACGCCGGTGAGCGCCTACCTGCACTCGGCGACGATGGTCAAGGCCGGCATCTACCTGCTGCTGCGCTTCTCGCCGCTGTTCGCCGAGGAGTCCGCCTGGTCGACAGCACTGATCAGCGTCGGCCTGCTGACAGCGGTGACCGGCGCGTTCCTGGCCCTGCGCGAGAACGACCTGAAGGGGATCCTCGCCTACTCGACGGTGAGCCAGCTCGGCCTGCTGGTCGCGGTCATCGGGGTCGGGACGCCGGAGGCACTGGCGGCCGCCGTCCTGCACACCTTCGCCCACGCGCTGTTCAAGGCGACGCTGTTCATGCTCGCCGGGATCGTCGACGAGGAGACCGGGACCCGTGACATCCGCGAGCTCTCCGGCATGTGGCGGGCCATGCCGGTCACCGCCGCGACGACGGTGCTGGCCGCCCTCTCGCTGGCCGGGGTCATCCCGATGCTCGGCTTCGTGAGCAAGGAGTACCTGTTCATGGGGCTGCTCGAGGCCGAGGGCGCCCCGTGGGCCGGCCCGGTGGCCCTGGCCCTCGGCGTCACCGCGTCGGTGCTGACGTTCGCCTACGCCGCCCGGATCGTGCACGGCGGTTTCGGTGGCTCCGAACAGCACGCCGACGTCTCCGAACCCCCGGCCGCCTTCCTGCTGCCCGGGGCCGTCGCCGCGGGGCTCGGCCTGGTGCTCGGCCCCGCGGTCAGCGTGCTGAGCCCGATGATCGTCTCGGCCGCCCGCGACGTCGCCCCGGCCGGGGACCCCCCGGAGGTGTACTTCTGGCACGGGCTCAGCCCGGAACTGGCCATGTCGGCGCTGACGATCGTGCTCGGCCTGGTCCTGTTCGCGTTCCGCGCCCCCGTCGACCGGTCCCTGCAGCGTCTCCGCCTCCCCGACGCCGGGCGGCTGTTCGACCGGGTGCACGACGGGGTGATCGCGTTCGGACACGTGGTGGGGGGCCCCGAGCGCACCGGCTCCCCCGCCGCACACCTGAGCCGTCCGCTGCTGGCGGTGGTCGCGCTCGGCGCGGTGGGGACCCTGGTGGTGGGCGGGCTGCCCGCGCGCGCGGACACCGATCGTCCCCTCGACTGGGTGGTCGCCGGACTGCTGGCGGTGGTGGTGCCGGCCGCGGTGCTGACCGGCTCGACCCTGGCGGCGGTGGGGCTGGTCGGCATCACCGGCCTGCTCGTGGCGACCTGGTTCCTCCTCGCCGGGGCCCCCGACGTCGCGCTCACGCTGATGCTCGTCGAGGTGATGACCGCCGTGGTGGCGGTCCTGGTGCTGCGGGGCGTCCCGGGCCGGCTCGTGCACAGCCCGCGGCGTGAGGCGGTCCCGGCCGCGGCGCTGGCGTTGGGGGCCGGCGTGGCCGCGGCGCTGGCCACCCTTGCATTCACCGGCCGCCGGGGGCTCTCCGCCGTCGGTGAGCACTTCCTGACCTCGGCGGAGGAGCAGACCGGCGGGACCAACGTCGTCAACACCATCCTGGTCGACTACCGGGGGCTGGACACCCTCGGCGAGGCCGTCGTGCTGGGTACGACCGCCCTGGGCACGGCCCTGGTCCTCGGCCGCTCCGAGCGGCGCCGCACGGACGCTGCGGGGACGCCGGCCGACCGACGGGGTGACGCCGTGCTCGAGGTCAGCAGCCGGGTGCTGGTGCCGGGCATGTTCCTGCTCTCGGCCTTCCTGCTGTGGCGGGGGCACGACGAACCGGGCGGGGGCTTCATCGCCGCCCTGGTCGCCGGGGCCGCGATCGCGCTCAGCCGGCTGACCCACGGGCCCGACACCCGGCTCAGCCGGCTGACCCAGCCCGACCGGCTCGCCGGCGCCGGCCTGGTGTTCGTCGTGGCCGTCGGGGCGCTGCCCACCGTGCAGGGCCAGGCGTTCCTGACCCCGGTCGAGCTCCCGCTGCTGCACGCCCTCGGGATCGGCTCCACGTTCCTGTTCGACCTGGGGGTCTACCTGTTGGTGCTCGGCCTCCTCGCGGCCGCCGTCATGCGCCTCGAACAGCCCGACCGCACGGCTGCGGACGAGCCGCCCGGTCCCCCGGTCACCGGTCCGCTGGTCACCAGCGGAGTCCCGGAGGGGGCGCCGTGACCGCCGCGCTCGTGGTGGGCCTCCTGGTGGCCGGCGGGGTCTTCCTGCTGTTGCGGCGTGGGCTCCTGCGGATCGTCCTGGGCTTCGTGCTGCTCGGGCACGCAGTGAACGTCCTGCTGGTCTCCGCCGGCGGCATGCAGCGGCGCGGCGCCCCGCTGCTCGGGGAGGCCGAGGCCGACGTGGCCGCCGACCCGCTGCCCCAGGCGTTCGTGCTGACCGCAGTCGTGATCACCTTCGGGATCACCGTGTACATGTTCGCCCTGGCCCGGGCGGGTGACCCGGGTGCGACGACCGGCCATCCGCCGGCCCGCTCCGGTGCGTCGTCCCCAGCGGACGACCCAGAGCGGGACGACCCAGCCCGGGACGACGCGGCCGCCACCCGCGGCCGGCGCACCGACGTGCCCGAGGGCGGGACGTCATGACCGGCGGCCTCCTCGTCCTGCCCGTGGCCGGGCCGCTGCTGTTGTCCGGGCTGCTGGCGCTCCTGCACCACCTCCGGCCGCACACCACCCGCCTCGACCGGGTGGTCGGGCCGGCCGCCGCCGGCGGGGTGCTGGTCTTCGCCGGCTTCCTGCTGGCCGCGACGTCGGACGGTTCGGTGCCCGTGCTCCACCTCGGCGGCTGGCAGCCGGGCATCGCGATCGTCTTCGCGGCCGACACCTTCAGCGCGGTGATGCTGGCGGTCACCTCGTTCCTGGTGCTGGTCAGCCTGCCGTTCGCGGCAGCCCTCGGCGAGGACGAGGACCCGGCCTTCGTCCCCCTCGTGCTGGTCCTGATGGCCGGGGTCTCCGGCGCCCTGCTCACCGCCGACCTGTTCAACCTGTTCGTCTTCATCGAGGTCATGCTCGTGCCGAGCTACCTGCTGTTCGCCGCGGGCGGCGGGGCCGAACGCCTGGCCGCCGCCCGGCTGTACGTGAGCATCAGCCTGATGGCCTCCACCGTCCTGCTCGCCGGGGTCGGTCTCGTCTACGGCGCCGCGGGCACGGTGAACCTGGGGGAGCTGGCCGGCGCCGGTGAGTCGTCGCCGGCCGTCGGGGTGGCGGCGGCGGTCGCCCTGCTCGCGCTGAGCGTGAAGTCGGCGGTCGTCCCGCTGCACGGCTGGCTGCCCCAGACCTACTCACGAACCGGGCCGGCGGTCGCCGCGCTCTTCTCCGGGCTGCTCACCAAGGTCGGCGTCTACGCCGTCATCCGGCTGTACTCCGTCGTCTACGAGGGCGCACCGCGGTACCTCTGGGTGATCATGGCCGCGGCCCTGCTGACCATGGTGATCGGCGTGCTGGGTGCGGTCGGGGAACACGCGATGCGGCCGGTCCTCACCTTCCACATGGTGAACCAGATCGGCTACGTCTTCGTGGGGCTGGCCCTCTTCACAACTGCCGGGCTGAGCGCCACGGTCTTCTTCCTGGTCCAGTACGTGCTGGTCAAGACAGCGCTGCTGATGTGCGCGGGGGTGGTGGAACACCGCTACAGGACCGGGGAGCTCGACCGTCTCGGCGGCCTGGCGCGGCGGGAGCCCCTGCTGGCCGGCACCTTCGCGGTCGCCGCGCTCACACTGGCGGGCATCCCACCGCTGTCCGGGTTCGTCGCCAAGCTGGGGTTGGCCTCGGCAGCCGCCTCGGCGGGGCAGCACCTGGCCGTGGCCCTCGTCGTCGGGGTGAGCCTGCTGACCCTGCTGTCGATGGTCAAGCTGTGGAACGGCGTCTTCTGGGAGCCGCGTGCCGAGGACGCAGGGGACGAGGACGCAGTGCACGAGGACGCAGGGGACGGGGCCGGCGCGGCACCGGGCGCGGCCGGCGGTGCGCCGGCGGTCGGCAGCGCCGTCGGGAGCCGGGTGCGGCCGCTGGTGCTCGCCCCGCCGATGGTCCTGGCCGCGGCCGCCGTCGTCCTCGGACTCTGGGCCGAGCCGCTGCTCTCGATCAGCACCGCGGCCGGCGCCGGACTGGCCGACCCGTCCGGCTACGTGGCAGCGGTGACCGGGCGATGAGCGCCGACCCCGGGTCCGGTCCGACGTCGCTGCCACAGCGCAGTGCACACCGGGTCTGGCGGATCACGGCCTTCGCCGCGCGGTTCCTCGTCCGCTTCCTGCGCGCGAACGTCGCGGTCGCCCGCGAGGTCCTGACCCCCGGGCTGCAGGTGGCGCCGGCCGTGGTCGTCATCGCGGTGCAGAGCCGGACACCGTTCGAGGTGGCCACGTTCATGAGCCTGATCGCCCTGACCCCCGGCACGCTGCCGGTCGAGCTGGACCGGGAGCGGCGGCTGCTGACCGTGCACGGGATGCACGCCGGCGACCCCGATGCGTTCCGTACCGAACTGTGCGAACTGGAGGACCAGTTGCTCACTGCTCTGCGGCCGGTGACCCCACGGCCCGGCGACCGGGTCCCCGACGACGAGCGCCGGAGCTGAGCGGTGCTCGTGCTGGACGTGGCGCTCGCCGTCCTGGCCCTGTCCCTCCTGGTCGCTGCCTGGCGGCTGATGACCGGCCCCACCGACGCCGACCGGGCACTGGCCGTCGACTACGGCTTCGTGGTCGTCGTCGCCGGCATCGCCCTGCTGGCCGTACGCCTGCGCACGCCGGCGTTGCTCGACCTGGTCCTGGTCGCCACGCTGGTCGGCTTCCTCGCCACGGTGGCGTTCGCGCGGCTGATCGCGGAGCGGTCCCGATGACCGTGCAGAGCGTGCTGGGCCAGGGCCTGGCGATCATCGGCGTCCTGCTCATCGGCGCAGCGGGGGTCGGCCTGGTCCGCCTGCCGGACGTCTACAACCGCGCCAACGCAGCCACCAAGGCGGCGAGCCTGGGACTGGTCTGCGTCCTGCTCGGAGTCGTCGTGCTCGCACCGGGCGTCTCGGCGGTGGTGACGCTGCTGGTGGCCATCGCGCTGCAGCTGTTCACCGTGCCCATCGCGGGCTACAAGATCGCTGAGGCGGCGCACCTGTCCGGAGCACCGCTGGCCCCCTTGACCGTCCGCGACGAGCGGGACGACCCCGGCCCGGAGGGCGAGGCCGGCCGTACGTGAGGGCACCGCCTCGAGCCGCGAGCGACCACGGACCTCACCCGGCCGGGCCTCCGGTGACCAGGGCGAGCAGGCCGGCTTCGTCGAGCAGGTCGACCGGGCGCAGGGTCAGTCCTGCGGCGACGTGGTGGAAGCCGGCACTGACCCGCTCCACCGGCACCCCGGTCAGCCGGGACCAACCCAGCCGGTAGGCGGCCAGCTGGACCCCGGCCGCGGCGAGCTCGGCGGTCCCCGGCACCGGACCGGTCTTCCAGTCGATGACCTCGTAGCCGCCGTCCGGGGTGGCGTAGACGGCGTCGATCCGGCCGCGCAGGGTCAGCGGCCCCAGCGGTGTCTCGAACGGCGCCTCGACGTCCACCGGCTGCCGATCGGCCCACTCCCCGGCCAGGAACGCCTGCTGCAGCGCGGTGAGAGCGGCGTCGGGGGCCGCCCCGGCGTCCCCGCTGCCGGGCAGCTCGTCCAGGTCGATCAGCCGGGCGGCCCCGAACCGTTCCTCCAGCCAGGCGTGGAAGGCGGTGCCCCGCCGGGCCAGCGGCGCCGGAGCCGCCGGCATCGGTCGGCGCAGCCGACGGGCCAGCTCGCCGGGGTCACGGCGCAGCGCGACCAGCGCGGAGACCGACAGGTGGGTGGGCAGCGGGACGTCGACCGTGCCGCGGGAGTGCTCGGCCCGCTCGCGCAGCAGCAGGTCGGCATCGCGCAGCCAGTCGGCCACCAGCGGGTCGTCGGTCGCGCCGAGGGCCTCGGTGGTCAACGGGTGCGGCTGGGTCGCGGCGACCAGGTCGGCGGCGGCGGTGAGCGAGCGGCGCCGGCCGGCCGACAGCGGGTCGGCCGGCCAGACGCCCACCGGCCACTCGGCCAGAGCCGGGTTCTCGGCGTCCTCCGCCGGGGGCTCCGCCCACGAGTCGACGACGCCGGCGCCGTCCTCGCAGGCACCCTTGACGGCCAGCAGCAAGGACGACGGGCCGCAGACGGTCTTGCCGTCGCGCCACCAGCTGCCCGAGCACAGCAGCAGGCGCTTGGCCCGGGTCACCGCGACATAGCCGAGCCGGATCTCCTCGGCCAGGCCGAAGTCCTTCCACTCCTCGACGTAGTCCTCCAGGGCGTCACGGACCGCAGCCTGGTCGCCGGAGCCGGGGACCGGCAGGTGCAGCCGCGGCAGCTCGGCGCGGTCGGTGGCCCGCAGGTCGACCGGGACGGCGCCCGGGTCGCGGATCCAGGAGTCCGAGGCGTCGCCCTTGGCCGGGAACTGGCCCACGGTCATCCCGGGCACCGCGACGACGTCCCACTCCAGCCCCTTGGCCGAGTGCCCGGTGAGCAGCTGGACCGCCTCCGGGTTGACCGCCACCTCGCCGGGCTCAAGCCCCCGCTCCCGCACCTCGGCGTCGGCCAGGTAGCCGAGGAACGCCGGCAGCGAGGGCAGCTCGGCGAGCTCGGAGAACTCGGCGGCGACCTCGTGCAGCGCGTCCAGGTGGGTCCGGGCACCGCCGGGGGTCACGTCC
The DNA here is from genome assembly GCF_026967885.1 of Modestobacter sp. VKM Ac-2983. Lineage (NCBI taxonomy): Bacteria > Bacillati > Actinomycetota > Actinomycetes > Geodermatophilales > Geodermatophilaceae > Modestobacter > Modestobacter sp. VKM Ac-2983. The sequence goes on along the minus strand of NZ_JAPVBK010000003.1, from coordinate 783,420 downwards.
GGGTGGCTGGCCAGCTCGGTCTCCAGGCCGAGACTGCGGACCACCTCGTCGACCAGGTCGGGCAGCGACTCACCCAACCGGGACCGCAGCCCGGACAGCTCGTTGGCCAGCCGCCGGAGCCGCCGGTGCCCCTCCGTCGAGTACGCCTCGGGGCGGCCGAGGTCGTCCAGCGCCTCGACGATGCTGCCGCGCTCCCGGGGCAGGACCGGGCTCGCCGGGGCACCGGCCTGCGGCGGGGTGCCGTCCTCGACCGGTTCCGGTGACGGGCTGCGGCGCTCCCGGACCAGCGCCCGGGACCGCGCCTCCAGCGCCGCCAGGTCGCGTGGCCCGATCCGCCAGCGGGCGCCGGTCAGCAGCCGGCCCAGCGCGTCGCCGGCGCTCGGGTCGACCAGCACCCGCAGCGTGGCGACGACGTCGGAGACCTCGGGGACGTCGAGCAGCCCGCCCAGCCCGACCACCTCCACCGGCAGGCCCCGGGCGCGCAGCGCGGCGGCGATGCCGGGCAGCTGGGCCCGGCGCCGGGCGAGCACGGCGATGGTCGGGCGCGGCACACTGCCCTCCTCCGGACTGCCCTTCCAGCACTGCTCGAGCCGGTCAGCGAGCGCCGCGGTCTCCTCGGCGACCGTGTCGTACAGCCCGCAGTGCACCGCGCCGACGCCGGCGACCGGCGAGGGCTGCAGGTCCGGCAGCGGCTGCTCGGGCTCGGGCAGCGCGGCGGCCACCGTGTTGGCCACGGCCAGCACCGCCCGGTCGTTGCGCCAGCTGGTGGACAGGGTGAGCCGCTCGGCCGGGCGCTCGGGGGTCCCGGGGAAGGTGCGGGCGAACCGCTCGATCGTCCCGGCGGAGGCGCCCCGCCAGCCGTAGATGGACTGCCGGGGGTCGCCGACGGCCAGCACCGGGTGCCCGCCGGGCCCGCCGAAGAGCGCCTCCAGCATCCGCAGCTGTCCGACGCTGGTGTCCTGGTACTCGTCGAGCAGCACGACCCGCCAGCGGGCGCGCTCCCGCCGGCCCACCTCCGCCGAGCTGACCGCGACGCGGGCGGCCAGGGAGACCTGGTCGGCGTAGTCGATCGCCCCGGCCGCACGCTTGCGCGCCTGGAACGCCTCGACCATGGGCAGCAGGGCGACCCGGGCCCGCTGCCGGGCCAGCAGCTTGAGCACCTCGGCGTACGGCCCCTTCTTCCGGCCGGCGTCGGGGTAGCCGCGCAGTTGGGACTCCCACCGCGCCGTCCAGGCCCGCAGGGCGTCGGGGGTGATGTCGTGCTCCCCCAGTTCGGCGGCGAGCTGGAGCACGTCCTCGGTGGTGGTGACCAGGCCCAGGGCGACGTCGCTCATGTCACCGGTGTGCGCGGCCACGGCGGTGGCCGCCTGGCCCCAGCACATGGCCGGCCCGAGCACGCCCGAGCCGGGCTCGACCCCGATCCGCAGCCCGTGCTCGGCGACGATGCTGGCCGCGTAGCCGTGGTAGGTCGCGACCGTCGGCGCCGCCACGGCGAGCCGTTCCCGCAGCCCCGGGTCGGTGTCCGGGTGCTCGGCCAGGGCGCCGAGCCGCTTGCGCACCCGGGCGTTGAGCTCGCTGGCCGCCTTGCGGGTGAACGTCAGGCCGAGCACCGCCTCGGGGGCGACGAGCTGGTTGGCGACCAGCCAGGCGACCCGGGCGGCCATCGTCTCGGTCTTCCCCGACCCGGCGCCGGCGACCACGACCAGCGGCCGGTCGACCGGAGCCGCGACCACGCCCGCCTGCTCCGGGGACGGCGAGTGGCCGACGCCGCTGCGGACCGCGGTCTCGGCCGGCGTCAGCAGGCGCGGGGGCTCTGGTGCGACCACCGGCACCATCCCGGGCAGGTCGAAGCTCAGTTGCCCGTCGGAGGCGACGGTCCGCGGTGTCATCGGGTCACCTGCCGACCGGACTCCTGCATCGGGCAGCTGCGGCGGAAGGCGCACCGCTCGCAGTCGGTGTCGGTGCGTGCCACGAACTCCCCGGCTCCCATCCCCTGGCCGACCTCGGCGATCAGCTCGCCCGCCCAGCTCACCCGCGGGTCGACGTCGGCGGGCAGCGGCGCCTGCACGTGCTCCTTGGCCGCCTTCTGCGAGCCGCCGACCTGCAGCAACGCCGCCCCTCCGGTGGCTGTGCCGTGCTCGGCGAAGGCGCCCTCGGTGACGGCGAGCTGGTAGGCCGCCAGCTGCCCGTGTTCCTCCACCGCCCGCGGCGCGGTCTTGCCGGTCTTCAGGTCCACGACGACCAGCCGGCCCTCGGCGTCCCGCTCGAGGCGGTCGACCTGCCCACGCAGCCGCGCCCGCCCGACCGTGACGTCGAAGTCCTCCTCCGCCGCGACCAGCTCCCGATCGGCGCGGGCGTGCCAGGCCAGGAACTTGGTCAGCATCTCCTGGGCCCGGTCCCGCTGGCGCTGGTCGAACCAGCCCGGCCCCAGGTCGAGGCCGTCCAGCTCCGTGTCCAGTGCAGCGGGCGCCGCTGCGGGCGGCAGCCCCTCGGCCACCTGCTGGGCGACGTCGTGCACTGCGGACCCCACGGTGCGGGTGGCCTCGGGGGCCGCCTCGGCGCCGACCGCGCCGAGCACCCAGCGCAGCGGGCACCGCTGGAAGGTGTCGATCGCCGAGGGCCGGACGGGCACCACCTCGGCCGGGTCGACCAGGGGCGCATCGTCGGACAGCGGGGCCAGCCCCCACCAGCCCGCCGGGTCGGCCCCGGGCACCCGTTCCTCGGCCAGCCGGCGGAGCACCGCAGCCGCGCTGGCGCGGCGGGCCGGCGCCGTGTGCGGGTCGGTGAGGTGCCGGCGCAGCTCGGCGACGAGCGCGGGGAGGGTCAGCTGCCGCGGCAACGGGGTGTGCGGCCGGGCGCCGTCCCCGTCGGCCGGGGGCGGCACCACGAGGTCCAGGAAGCGCGAGGCGGTCGCGCCGGCGTCGCCGCCGTCCAGTGCGCCGTCGACGGCGGTGACCAGCAGCCGGCGGCGGGCCCGCGTGCAGGCCACGTAGAACAGCCGCCGCTCCTCGGCCATCGCCTGGGTGCGCCGGTCCAGCGTCGCCGGGTCGGTCCCACCGGCGGCGTCGACCAGGTCCTCGGCGCCGAGCAGGCTCACCCGACTGCGCAGGTCGGGCCAGACCCCCTCCTGGACGCCGGCGACGCACACCAGGTCCCACTCCAGGCCCTTGGCCGCGTGCGCGGTCAGCAGCCGCACGGTCTCCCCCATCGGTGCCCGCGCGGCGCCGCTGTCACCGGGCAGCTGCTGGGCGCCCAGGTGCTGGACGAACGCGGCCACGGTGGCGTGCGGGAGGCGGTCGACGAAGCCGGCGGCGGCGTCGAACAGCGAGACGACGGCGTCCAGGTCACGGTCGGCCACCGCTCCCGGCGGACCCCCGGCTGCGCTCGCCCGTGCCCACCGGGTGGCCAGGCCGCTGGCCTGCCACATCGCCCACAGGACGTCCTCGGCGCTGCCGTCGGCCGCCAGCGCGAGCCGGCCGGCCGACAGCACCCGGGCCACCCGCAGCGCCGGCCGGGCCAGGTGCTCGGGCAGCGCGTCGAGCAGGGTGGCGTCGGCCAGCACCGCCGCCAACGGCGCCCCGCGGACCGCCAGGTCCTCGCCCCGCATGGCGAGCTCCCGGCGGACGGCGCGGCGCAGCCGCCGGAGGTCCAGCACCGTCGCCCCACCCAGCGGGGAGGCGAGCAGGGCCTCGGCGCCGGGCTCCTCCAGTCCCGTCTCCGGCGGCGGCTCGCCCTCGGCAGCTGGTGCACCGGGGGCCGGCAGCAGCGCGGTCAGCCCGGCCAGGAACGGCTGGACGGCTGGCTGCCCGGCGAGCGCGACGTCGTCCGCGGAGACGGCCGCCGGCACCCCGGCCTGGCTCAGCGCCCGGCGGACCGGGCCGAGGCCGGCGGTGGCCGACCGGACCACCACCGCCATCTGCGACCACGGCACGCCGTCCAGCAGGTGCGCGCGGCGCATGGTGTCGGCGAGGAAGGCGGCCTCCGTGGACGGGGAGTCGAAGACGTGCACCTCCGCGGCGCCGGGGTCGGTGTGCTCGCCGGCCGCCAACCGGCGGTGCTCCCACGGCCCGGGCAGCCCCTCGGCGACCCGCCGGCTGACGCTGAGCAGCTCGGTGCCCGAGCGGCGGCAGACGCCCAGGGACAGCCGGTCGGCCGGCCGTCCGTCGCGGTGCCGGAAGCGGCTCGGGAAGTCGATGATCCCGCGGGGCTCGGCCCCACGGAACGCGTAGATCGCCTGGTCGGGGTCGCCGACGACGACCAGGTCGCCACCACCCCCGGCGAGCAGCTCGACCAGCTCCACCTGCGCGGGGTCGGTGTCCTGGTACTCGTCGACGAACAGCCAGCCCGCCCGCTCGCGCTCGGTGCGCAGCAGCTCCGGGTCGCCGTGGAGCTCGTCGATGGCAGTGCGGACCAACTCGGCCGGGTCGTACCCGGAGGCCCCGCCGCGCGCGACCGTGGCGAAGTACGAGACGTCCTGGTACTGCCGGAGGAAGTCCGCGGCCGCCTCCCAGTGCGGCAGCCCGCGTTCACGGCCCCAGGCGGACAGCCGCCGGCTGTCGATGCCGCGTTCGGTGGCCCGCAGCAGCAGCTCGCGCAGCTCGTCCCGGAAGCCGTCGGTGCCCAGCGCGGCGGCGAGCTCCGCGGGCCAGCGGACGGCGCCCTCCTCGTCGGCGTCCCCCCGCAGCAGCTCGGCCAGCACGGCGTCCTGCTCGGCGGAGGTCAGCAACCGCGGCGCGGGCTCACCGCGGAGCACCGCGGCCCGGCGCAGCACCCCGAAGGCGTAGGAGTGGAAGGTGCGGGCCACGGGCTCGCGGATGGTGCGCCCGACCCGGGCGGTGATCCGGGTCCGCAGCTCGGCGGCGGCCTTGCGGCTGAAGGTGAGCACCAGCAGCCGCTCGGGGTCGGCGCCGGCGTCGATCCGTGCGGCGACCGCCTCGACGATCGTGGTGGTCTTCCCGGTGCCGGGGCCGGCCAGGACCAGCAGCGGCCCACCCCGGTGGTCGACCACCGCCTGCTGGGTCGGGTCGAGCTGCGGGCGGACCACCGGCTGCGGCTCCGGCTGCACCAGGCGGTACACCGGCCCTGCCGACGACGACCCTGCCCACGACGGCCCGGCCGACCCGGCCGACCCGGCCGACGGCTCCGCCGTGACCACCGCTGCGCTCCCCGTCTCCCCCCGCACGTCCCGATGAGACCACGGGGGTACGACAGTCCGGCTCAGGCGTCGTCCGGCCAGCCCGCGGCGGCGAGGTCGACCCGGGCACCGCGCAGCGGCACGCCCTCCCCGGCCAGCAGCTCCAGCTGCCGCACCCGGACCGGTTCGGCCGCCGTCCCGTCCGCGCGCACGACCCGGTGCCAGGGCACCGCCGCCCCACCGGCGGAGAGCGCACGGGCGACCCGGCGCGGCCCCACCCCGACCAGCCGCCCGATCGCGCCGTAGGTGCTCACCCGCCCCGGCGGGATCGACTCGACCACGTCGTACACGGCCTCGTCGACGTCCTCCGGCGGGTGCGCCTCGGGGCCGGTGCCTCGCACGGTGCCGACCTCAGCCGGTGAAGTAGCTGTTGACCGTCCACCACTCGTACAGCGCGGCGACGTCGTCCTGCGTCGTCCCCGGTGCGTGGACGGCGCCCTCGACCAGGTGCTCGTCGTCGGTCCACACGATCACCACGTCGCCGTCGGGCAGCAGGGCGCAGGCCACCAGACCACCGGTGACGCCGCTGGGGTACGTCCACTCGCCGTAGCCGGTGGTGGTCGAGCAGTCGCCCCCCTCGGGCAGCTCCCCGAGCCGCAGCTCTGCGGCGTCGTCGGCGAACACCGAGGTCAGGGTGGTCTCGTCCGGGTACTCGTAGTAGACGGCACCGGCTGGGCCGGGCTGGGTGAGCGCAGGCCCGCAGACGGCGGCCGCGAGGTCCCCGTCGCCCTCGAGCTGTTCCTCCTGGCAGTCGGTGAAGTCGCTGGGGAGCTGCGCCAGCAGGTCCGCCGGGGCAGGGGTCGGCGAGGAGGACGACGACGGCGCGGTCGACGAGCTGCCGGCGCCGGCCGTCGGCACGGGGTCGTCCTCGTCGTCCCCGGTCAGGGTCAGGGTCAGCACCACCGCGACGAGGACGAGCAGCACGATCGCGGCGATGATGGCGAAGACCGTCACCCGCTTCGTGCGCTCGTCGTCACCGCCACCGGAGGCGGTCGACCCGCGCTGGTCGGGGGCGCCTGGGTACGGCGACTGGCCGGGGGCGCCGTACCCGCCCGGCGGCTGAGCGGGACCGGGCGCCCCCCAGGGCGCGGGCTGACCGGGCGGGTGCCCCCATCCGCCGGGCTGGCCGGGTGGCTGACCCCAGCCACCCCCGGGCTGCCCCGGTGCCGGTTGACCCCAGCCGCCGGGCTGGTCCGGCGGCCGGCCCCAGCCACCGCCCTCCGGCGGCTGTCCACCCGACGGCGAGGGCCCGTCCGCGCCGGGCGGGGGCGGACCCTGGGGTGGCTGGCTCATCGTGGGACCTCCGGCTCGGCTGTGTCGGGACGGCAGCCTAGGCCGTGCGGGTCACCCGAGGTCCGGATGCCGACGGCGCGTTGCCGATGGCCGGGGGCCGGTCAGGTCCGGCGACCGAACCGGGCCAGCATCCGGGTCTGCAGGTCCGCACCCGGCGGGACCGCGACCGGGGCGTCGAACGCGCCGGGCACGTCGTCTCCGCCCAGGTGCTCCTCGGCGTGGCGGAACGCCTCCGCCACGAGCTCGGGGTCCAGGACGGTGTCCCCGCCGACCGCCCGCGCGAGGTCCCAGGCGTGCACGGTCAGGTCGACGGTCATCTGGGTCAGGTGGTCCCTGGCCGGTGCCGGTCCGGCGGGCAGCCGCACGGTCCGGGACAGCGCGTCGTCGGCGGCCCAGGCCGTCAGCGCGGCGTCGGCTGCGGACTCCCACGCCGACAGCGGGTCCCCGCCCAGCAGCTCGGCCGGGTCGGTGGGGACCTGCGGGCCGACGGCGTCCGGGGACTCCCCGGCCAGCAGCAGCGGGACCCACAGCTGCTCGCCGGTCAGGTGGGCCACCAGGTCCGCGACGCTCCACTCCGGCAGCGCGGGGGCATCCCACTCACCCGGCTCGACGGCGTCCACCCGGTCGGTGAACTGCGCCTGAGCACGCTGGAACCGCATCAGCAGGTCGGCACGGCGGGGATCGGGCATGCCCTCAGTAGAACGCAGCCGGGCCCCGGCACGCGCAGTGGCGTACCGGGGCCCAGCCCGGCCTCGTCTCAGGGTCCCGTGGCGCGCGGAGCGTGTCGCGGGGGGAGACGAGGTCCTTCTAGTACGTGGGGAGTGCCTTGTCGATGCGGGTGGCCCACGCGGTCACGCCGCCCTGGACGTGCACCGCGTCCTTGAAGCCGGCGTTCTTGACCGCGGCGAGCGCCTCGGCCGAGCGGACGCCGGTCTTGCAGTGCAGCACGATCGGCTTGTCGTTGGGCAGCTGCGCCAGCGCCCGGCCGGACAGGATCTCGTCCTTGGGGATCAGCGTGGCACCCGGGATGGAGACGATCTCGTACTCGTTGGGCTCCCGGACGTCGATCAGCGCGAAGTCCTTGCCGGCGTCCATCATGTCCTTGAGCTCGTCGACGGTGATCGTCGAGCCCGCGGCGGCCTCCTGGGCCTCCTCGGAGACGACGCCGCAGAACGCCTCGTAGTCGATGAGGCCGGTGATCGGCTCGCCCTCCGGGTCCTTGCGGACCTTGATCTCCCGGAAGGTCATCTCCAGGGCGTCGTAGACCATCAGCCGGCCCAGCAGGGTCTCGCCGATGCCGGTGATGAGCTTGACCGCCTCGGTGGCCTGGACGGCGCCGACGGTCGCGCAGAGCACGCCCAGGACACCGCCCTCGGCGCAGGAGGGGACCATCCCGGGCGGCGGCGGCACCGGGTAGAGGTCGCGGTAGTTCGGCCCGTGCTCGTTCCAGAAGACCGACACCTGGCCGTCGAACCGGTAGATCGACCCCCAGACGTAGGGCTTGCCGAGCAGCACGCAGGCGTCGTTCACCAGGTAGCGGGTGGCGAAGTTGTCGGTGCCGTCGACGATCAGGTCGTACTGGCTGAAGATCTCCTCGACGTTCTCGGAGTCCAGCCGGGTCTCGTGCAGCCGCACGTCGATCAAGGGGTTGATCTCCTTGATCGAGTCACGGGCGCTCTCGGCCTTGGACCGGCCGACGTCGGACTGCCCGTGGATGATCTGGCGCTGCAGGTTCGACTCGTCGACGGTGTCGAACTCGACGATGCCGAGCGTGCCGACACCGGCGGCGGCCAGGTACATGAGCACCGGCGAACCGAGGCCACCGGCACCGACGGCCAGCACCTTGGCGTTCTTGAGCCGCTTCTGCCCGTCCATCCCGACGTCGGGGATGATCAGGTGGCGGCTGTAGCGGCGGACCTCGTCGATCGACAGGTCAGCGGCGGGCTCCACCAGGGGTGGCAACTGCACGGAGCGCTCCTCACACGACTGTGGTCACAGGGCTGACCGGCTCCAGGGGCCGGTGTCCTGATCTGCCCAACAGCGTGGCACGTGGTCCTCTTCCCGCGTCCGGCCCGGGGTCATCCGTGCAGGTCCCGCCGTCGGTACCCGGCCAGGCCCCCGGCAGCGAGCGCTGCGGCGACCACCAGCAGGCCGACCAGCCCGGGCACGTCCACCGGTTCGGCGGGCACCGCCGCCACGTGGGCGAAGGGCGACAGCCCGCGGACCCAGCCCGGCCAGGCCAGGGTGTCGGCGAGCACCAGCAGCAGGTAGCCGCCGGCGGCCGGCAGCACCCCCAGCGGCAGGACGGCGGCCGGTGCCCACGCCAGCGCCGCGACCGCCGCACCCAGGCACACCGCCACGATCGGCAGCACGTTCAGCACCCCCGCCAGCGCCGCACCGGCGGACAGGTCCGCGCCCACCCAGGTGGCGCCCAGCCAGGTCGCCAGCCCGGCGGCACCGGCGAGCAGGACGGCGCCGGTGGCCACGCCGGTCAGCTCGGTGGCCAGCCAGCGGACCCGGCCCACCGGCAGCGAGTAGAGCAGCGTGAGGCGGCCGACGACCTCGTCGGCCGCCGTGGCGGCGACCCGGCTGGCGACGAACGCACCGACCGGCACGGCCAGCAGGGTGAACAGCGAGGCCACGTAGCCGTGCACGCTGCCGAGCTCGGCGAAGCCGGCCTGGGCGGCCAGCTCGGCGAAGCGCGGGTTCTCGGTCAGGAAGTCGGTCATCGTCGTGGCCAGCAGCCCGATGAGCAGGAAGTAGGCGACCACGGCGGCCCCCCAGCCCACGACCGGGCGGCCGGTGTGGCGGGCCGCCAGCGCGGGCAGCGACCGCAGCTCCCGGGTGCCGGGTGCGACGGCGCCGGGGCGGCGCCACGGCCCGCTGCCGACGTCCCGGCGGGTGGCGACCGTCGCCGCGGCCGCGACCAGCAGGGCGACGGTCCCGGCCAGCACGACCAGCGGCAGCACCCGGTCGGCGGCGAACGGGGCGCTCCGGCCGAGCAGGCCGAACGGGCTCAGCCAGTGCAACCACCCGAGCGCGGGGACCCCGTCGGCGACCATCCGGGCCAGCAGCCCGGCCAGCAGCACCCCCACCGCCAGACCGGCGGCGGCCCGGCGCTCGGCCAGCAGCTGCGCGGCGAGCGCACCCAGCGCCGCGCCCACCATGCCGGTGCCACCGATGAGCGCACCGAACAGCACGGCGCCGGTCGTCGCGGTGCCGGCCAGCAGCAGGCCGGCGGCCGTCCCGGCGCCGACGAGCGCGGCCGCGCCGAGGAGCACGGCCAGGTGCCGCAGCAGCACGGCCGGCAACCGCAGCCGGCCGGCCAGCAGGAGGTCCCAGCGGCCGGCCTCCTCCTCGCCCCGGGTGACCCGGGTCGCGGCGAGCGCCGCCCAGACGCCGACGAGCACCGCGATCGCCGTCCCGGTGCGCCACACGGTGAAACCGCCCGGGTCGTCGAGGGCGACCGGCGGGCCGAACAGGGTGCGGATGGCCGGGTTCTGCGCCAGCGCCGCCAGCGACGCCCCGGCCAGCTCCTGGTCCAGCTGCCGGTGCTGGACCGCGACCAGCGCCGGCATGCCCGCGGCGACCCCGGTGACCAGGACGGCGCCCCGACGAACCGACCGCACGGCCAGTGCGGTCACCACCCGGCCGGCCGCACCCGGCTCCGGCGCCCTCCCCGCCGCGGACGTCGTGGGGGCGGCCGCGGTGCCGGCGGTCATGCCCGCAGCTCCTCGCGCGAGGACCGGTGGTCGCCGTAGAAGTCGAGGAAGAGCTCCTCCAGGGAGGGCTCGCGCACGTCGAGGGCGACGACGTCCATACCGGCCAGTGCCCGCAGCACCGGGGCGGGCGGCCCGGCCAGCGTCATCGTCAGCTCGACCGGCGACCGCCACTGCAGGTCGGCGACGCCGTCGACCCCGGCCAACCCGACTCCCGGGGCGACCGGCTGGGCCAGGGTGACGCTGATCTCCGAGCGGCGCAGCCGCCGCAGCTCCCGCAGCCCGGCGACCTCCACCAGCCGGCCCTGCCGCAGGATGCCCACCCGGGCGCAGACCGCCTCGACCTCGGCGAGCTGGTGCGAGCTCAGGAACACCGTCTGCCCACGGTCCGCGGCCTCGGTCACGCAGCGGCGGAACTCCCGCTCCATCAGCGGGTCCAGCCCACTGGTCGGCTCGTCCAGCACCAGCAGCGGCGCCCGGGTGGCGAACGCGGCGACCAGGGCGACCTTCTGCCGGTTGCCGGTCGAGTAGGTGCGTGACCGGCGGTCCGGGTCCAGGGCGAACCGCTCGACGAGCTCGGCCCGGTAGCCCAGGTCGGTGCCCGGGCCGACGCCGGCGAGCAGGTCCAGGCACTCCCGCCCGGTCAGCGCCGGCCAGAGCGCGACGTCGGCGGGGACGTACGCGAGGTGGCGGTGTGCCCGGCCGACGTCGTGCGCGGGGACGCCGAACACCTCGACGCGACCACCGGAGGGGCGCAGCAGCCCCAGGACCATCCGGATCGTCGTGGACTTGCCGGCTCCGTTCGGGCCCAGGAAGCCGAACACCTCCCCCGGGGAGACCGACAGGGAGAGGTCGTCGACGGCGACCGTCCGGGAGAACCGCTTGCTCAGGTGCTCCGCGCGCAGCGCGGGCCCGGCAGGCGCAGAGACGGGCATCGGAGCCCTCCGATCGCAGTCAGGAACACGACTGCCGACCAGGCTTCCCGGCGCACCAGCAGGGACCCTAGACCCGCTGCGCGTCCGCCGGGAGCCCTTCGAGAACGGCAGCTGGCCGCGGTGTGCTCCGGAGGGTCACGACGGGAACGGCCAGGCGTTCTTCACGCAGGTCTGCAGGCCGAGGGTCTGCTGCTGCATCACCGGGGCCAGCTGCCCGGCGCCGGGGCAGGGCTGGTGACCCTGGCCGAGGGCGTGCCCGACCTCGTGGTTGACCACGTACTGGCGGTAGGTGGCGATGTCCCCGCCGTAGTCGGGGACCGCGGTCTCCCAGCGGGCCAGGTTGATGACCGCCCGCTCGCCGTAGCGGCAGGACGTGTAGCCGCCGGTGCCGACGCCGGGGCAGTAGACCTCCATGCTGCCGGGGCTGACCAGGCTGACCCGGAACTCGTAGGCGCCGGCTGCGGCCTCGGCGGCACCCACCCGCTGGAAGGACAGCCGGCCGCCGTTCCCCCAGGACCGGGGATCACCGAGGGTGGCCTCGACGGCGGCGGCGAACGCGGCGCCGTCGACGCCGATGCCGTCCTCGATCTCCACGACGAAGCGCTCCAGCGGCCCGGTGCCGTACACCCCGGACGTGCCGTCGACCACGCTCACGCTCCCGGCGCCCTGCTCGACGTAGGTCGGTGCGGCGGCGACGGCCTCCGCCGGGGCCGACGTCGGTGTGCTGGACGCCGCGGCCGGCATCCCCTCCCCCTCGGCCTCGGTGACCTGCGGGGCGATCGGGGTGGCCGGTGCGGACACGTCGGCCGCGGCCGTCGACGTCGGGGCGGGCCCCGCGCCACCGCCCGGCCGGACGACGTCGACCAGGGTCACCAGGGTGGCGATGGCCAGCAACGGCACGGCGTAGGCCCGCCAGCCGTACCGGCGGACGAACCGGCGGAACCGGCCGCGCGGCAGCACGACGGGGCGCACGGAGCGGGCCGGGTCGCGGCGGGCGACCAGCGGTTCGGCTCCCGGCCGTCGTCCGGACGGGCGGCGTCCCGAGCTCGTCACGGCGGCCAGGATCTCATGACGCAGCGGCACCCCGGGAGACGCAGACCCGGTGCGGCGTCGTCCAGCGGAGGCCGGTCACACCTGTCCGGTGGGGAGGTCGGCACCGTCGGTGCGGTCCCGCTCGCACTCCCGTGCGGCGTCCTCGGCCAGGCCGAGCACCGCCCGCGCCGTGGGCTCCGGGGCCTCCAGCATCGCCAGGTGCCCGATGCCCGCCTGCACCTGCAACCGGGAGTCGGGGAGCACCTCGGCCAGTCTCGGTGCGAGCTCGGGGTCGACCAGCTTGTCCCGGTCGCCCCAGACCACCAGGGACGGCGCCCGCACCGAGCGGGCCATTCGCCAGGCGTTGGCCCGACCCACCCGCAGGTAGGAGCTCATCAGGCCGCGCAGGCTGCGGGTGAGCGCCTGGCCTGCCCAGGGCTGCTCGTCCCGGCGCCGGGTCTCCTCCACCGCCTCCGCGACCCGCTCCGGCGGCACCCGGCTCGGGTCGCCGAAGCACATCTGCAGCAGCCCGCGGACACGCTGCTCGGGGCTGGCGCCGGCGAGCCGCCGTTCGGCCAGCGCCGGGACGCCGGGCAGCAGCACCAGCGCGATCGCCCGGTCGAACGCCGCCGGGACCCGGTAGACCGGCATGGCGGCGGAGATCAGGGTGAGGGTCGCGACGAGGTCCGGACGGCGGGCCGCGACCCACACGCTGACCAGGCCGCCGAGCGAGTTGCCCACCAGGTGCACGGGGCGGCCCTGCCCGGGGCCGGGCCGGGCGACGATCCACTCCAGGACGTCGACGACCGCCTGGACGTGCCGGTGGATGGAGTAGCGGGGCGGCGGCGCCGACTGGCCGAACCCGGGCAGGTCCAGGGCCCAGCCGTCGAACCGGACGGCGAGCAACGCCGCCAGGTCGGTCCAGTTGGTCGAGGCGCCACCCAGCCCGTGGACGTAGAGCGCCCGCTCGTGCGGCGCCTCCCCCTCGACCGGGTCGCTGCCCGGCAGCGGGCCGCACCAGGGCGTGTGCCGGACGAAGACCTCGCCGCCGGTGATCGGCACCATCGCACCGGGCCAGGGCGGGAGGAGGGCACCGGGCCGCGGCAGCGGCACCGAGGACAGCCGGGCGTCGGTCACCCACCCGACGGTAGATCACCGCGCCGTGACGCCGCGGCGAACGGACCGGGGCCGGGCGTCGTCCGCGCGGCGCGCCGGTAACATCGCCGGGCCATGCGACCCAGCCGACCCGTACCCGTGCCGCCGGCCGCCCGCCGCACCGCCCGGCTGCCGCGCGGTGCCCGGCGCCTGCAGCTGCTGCGGGCCGCGCAGGACGTCTTCGTCGCCCAGGGGTTCCACGCCGCGGCGATGGACGACATCGCCGACCGGGCCGGGGTCAGCAAGCCGGTGCTCTACCAGCACTTCCCCGGCAAGCGGGAGCTCTACCTGGCGCTGCTGGAACAGCAGGTCGACGAGCTCACCGACCGGGTGCGCGAGGCGATGGCCGGCACCGAGGACAACCGGGAGCGGGTCGACGGCGCGGTCGGCGCCTACTTCGACTTCGTGGACGCCGACGGCGAGGCGTTCCGGCTGGTGTTCGAGTCCGACCTGCGCAACGACCCCGACGTCCGGCGGATCGCCGACCGCGGCGCCCGGCAGTGCATCGAGGCGATCGCCGAGGTCATCGCGATGGAGACCGGCGCGGACCCCGAGCGGGCGCTGCTGCTGTCCGCGGGGATGACCGGGCTGGCCGAGACGAGCGCCCGGTGGTGGCTGGCCCGCAAGGGCACCGTGTCCAGGGACGAGGCCGTGGCGCTCGCGTCGTCCCTGGGCTGGCGCGGCATGTCGGGCTTCCCGCTGCGTGAGGATCCCGACGGCCCGTCCACGTTCGCTGACGGCTGACCGGCTGGACCCGATGCCTGCCGCCGGGCTGGACTAGCGTGGGTGGCCAGTAGCCGGACCTGAGGAGGCATCCCCGCGTGGAAGTAAAGATCGGTGTCCAACACTCCCCCCGCGAGCTGGTCATCGACAGCCCCAAGAGCCCGGACGAGATCGCGGCCGAGGTGTCCAAGGCCATGACCGGCTCCAAGGACGGCCTGCTCACGCTGGTGGACGAGCGCGGTCGGCGCATCGTCGTCCCGACCGACCGGATCGCCTACGTCGAGATCGCCGAGGCCGACCAGCGCCGGGTGGGTTTCATCAGCAGCTGACCGACCCGTTCCGCAGGAACCCGTACGACCTGACAGGGCGTCGCCGCACCGCGGCGGCGCCCTGTCACGGGTTCAGGCCGAGGGCCTGCATGCGGGCCGAGTGGGCGGTGGTGAGGCGCTGGAGCAGCCGGCCCACCCCGGTCAGGTCCCCGGTGCCGGCGATGAGCAGGTCGGCCAGTTGCTCGTGCTCGGCGATGACCGCCTGGGACTGGGTCAGCGCCTCGCCGACCAGCCGGCGTGCCCACAGCGCCAGCCGGCCGGTGAGGGTGGGATCGGCGGCGAGGGCGGCCCGGACCTCCCGGAGCGCGAAGTCGGCGTGCCCGGTGTCGGCGAGGACCTCCTCGACCAGCGCCCGGTCCGGCTGCGGCAGGAAGACCGCGACCTCGCGGTAGAAGTCGGTGGCCAGCCCGTCACCGACGTAGGCCTTGACCAGCCCCTCCAGCCAGGTGCTGGCCCGGGTGCCGTCGTGGAAGGCGTCCAGCGCGGCGACGAACGGGGCCATCGCCCGGGCCACGTCCACGCCGAGCTCGCGCAGTCGCTGGGTCAGCCGGTCGTGGTGCCCGATCTCGGCCGCCGCCATCCGGGCGAGGGCGGCGCGGCCCTCGAGCGTCGGCGCCAACCGGGCGTCCTCGGCGAGCCGGTCGAACGCGGTCAGCTCGGCGTAGGCCAGCACGCCCAGCAGGTCGATGACCGCCGGCTCAGCGGCCGGTCGACCGGGGCTCTCCTCGACGCTGGTCACGGCTCCCCCTCCTGGTGCGCCACCGGCGCGGGTGCGCCGTCGGCCGCCGTCGCGACACCTTCGGGCCCGTGTCGCACGGCAGCCCAGCGAGGCTAACGGGCTGGTCACGCTAGGATGGAATCGGCGGGCCGCCAGGCTCGTTGTTCCTGCGCAACCTCCGTGTGCGCTGATGACCGCCGGATCACCTCCTCGAGGCCGGCCCTCCGAGGGCCGTCTCCCGGGCAGTCTGCACTCGACGCCCGGTCTGCTGGCCGCGTCGGCGCTTGGATCGAACATCCCGGAACCGACCCCCGGGACCGGCGAGCGAGTCGGGCAACGCTGGAACTCGAGACCGAGTTCGGGCACCGACGACGCACCGCGGTCCCCCACCAGACCGAGGCGAGAGAACTGACCTCCACCGAGAACACCCCCACCGCCAGCAGCACCACCGCCGCTCCGGAGCTGGAGCACGCCGAGACCGGCGCGCCCGCTCCCGAGGAGCTCGAGCAGCAGGTCGAGGAGCTGGGCGGCGCGCCCGTCGCCCCCGACAGCCCGCTGTTCAGCGACTTCGACGTGCACCCCGACATCGTGGCCGCGCTGGCCGAGGTCGGGATCACCCGCACCTTCGCCATCCAGGAGCTGACGCTCCCGCTCGCACTGGCCGGCAACGACCTCATCGGGCAGGCCCGCACCGGCACCGGCAAGACGCTGGGCTTCGGCGTCCCGCTGCTGCAGCGCGTCGTCCCGCCGGCCGAGGGCGGCGACGGCGTGCCGCAGGCCCTCGTCGTCGTCCCCACCCGTGAGCTGTGCGTCCAGGTCTCCCGAGACCTGTCCGCCGCCGGCGCCAAGCGCGGCATCCGGGTGCAGGCCATCTACGGCGGCCGCGCCTTCGAACCGCAGGTCGCCGCGCTGCAGGCCGGCGTCGAGGTCGTCGTCGGCACCCCCGGCCGGCTGCTCGACCTGGCGCAGCGGGGAGACCTGATCCTGGGCAAGGTCCGCGGCCTGGTCCTCGACGAGGCCGACGAGATGCTCGACCTGGGCTTCCTGCCCGACATCGAGCGCATCCTCGCAATGGTCCCGGACAAGCGGCAGACGATGCTCTTCTCCGCGACGATGCCCGGCCCGATCGTCACGCTCTCGCGGTCCTTCATGACCCAGCCCACGCACATCCGGGCGCACGGCAACGACGAGGGCTCGACGGTCCCGCAGACCACGCAGTTCATCTACCGGGCGCACAACCTGGACAAGCCCGAGTTGCTGTCCCGGGTCCTGCAGTCCCGGGACCGCGGCCTGGTGATGGTCTTCTGCCGCACCAAGCGGACCGCGCAGAAGGTCGCCGACGAGCTCGTCGACCGCGGGTTCGCCGCGGCCGCCGTGCACGGTGACCTCGGTCAGGGCGCCCGCGAGCAGGCGCTCCGCGCCTTCCGGGCCGGCAAGGTCGACGTGCTGGTCGCCACCGACGTCGCCGCCCGCGGCATCGACGTCACCGGGGTCAGCCACGTCGTCAACTACCAGTGTCCCGAGGACGAGAAGACCTACGTGCACCGGATCGGCCGCACCGGCCGGGCCGGCAGCACCGGCGTCGCCGTCACCCTGGTGGACTGGGACGACATCCCCCGCTGGCAGCTGATCAACAAGGCCCTGGACCTGGACTTCGCCGACCCGCCGGAGACCTACTCCACCTCGCCGTGGGTCTACAGCGAGCTCGACGTGCCGACGACGGCGACCGGGCGGCTCCCCCGGGGCCAGCGCACCCGCGAGGGCCTGGGCGCCGAGACCCTCGAGGACCTCGGGGAGACCGGCAAGCGCCAGCGCGCCGGCGGCACCTCCTCCGGCCCGGGCCGCAGCAGCTCCCCCGCCGAGGACGACCAGCCCACGGTCGGGCCGCCCAAGAGCCGCCCGCGGCAGCGCACCCGGGGCAGCGGCGCCGCCGCCGCCGGGGCCGCGGCGGCGATCGACGGCCCTGGCGCCGAGAGCGGGTCTCCCGCCATGGCCGCGTCCACGGACGGCGGTGAGGACGGCCGGCCACGGCGTCGCCGCCGTCGCGGTGGCCGCGGCGGCAGCGGCGGCGGCGCCGAGCCCTCGGCCTGAGCCATCACCACCGCATGACCCTGGTACGTCGCCTGCCGCTGCGCGTGTGGGCATGGACGGCGGTCACCCTCGTGGTGGCCGCCGTCGCCGTCCTGCTGTGGCGCACGTCCGACGTCGCAGCGACCTCCCGGACGACGGCCGCGCCGGCCGCCGTCCCCGACGAGACGCCGGCCGCCGAGCTCGCGCAGGCGTGGTCGGCGGCCACCGGCCCGGCACCGCGGCAGGCGGTCGAGAGCGGCCGGGTGCTGGTCACCGACGAGCACGGGGTGGCCATGCTGGATGCCGCGACCGGTGACGAGGCCTGGCACTACCGGCGGGCCAACGCCACCCTCTGCGACGCGACCGCGGTCGACGGCATCGTGGTGGTGGCCTTCCGCACCACGGGGCGTTGCAACGAGCTGACCGGGCTGGACGCCTCGACCGGAGCCCGGGAGTGGTATCGCAACGTCCGGTTCCGCACCGACGTCGACCTGGCCAGCACCGACCAGATCCTGCTCGCCAGCAGCCCGACCGGGATCGTCACGATCGACCCGGCGGGCGACAACACCCGGTGGCGCTACGCGCCGCCGGAAGGCTGCCGGATCGTCGGGTCCGACGTCGGTGGTTCCGGGGTGGTCGTGCTGCAGCGGTGCAGCGGCCTGGCGGCGGTGCAGGTGCGGTTGCTCGACGGGTTCGCCGGCGACGTCATCTGGACCCGCGACCTGGACGTCGGCGACGCCACCCCACGACTGGCCGGGGTCGACCGGCTGGTCGACGTCGTGGTCGGCGACCGGGTGCACGTCCTGTCCCCGGTCGACGGCACGCCGCTCGGCGAGGTCCCGCTCCCCGCCCTGCCGGCCGGGAGCGAGGCCGCGACCGAGCCGCTGCAGCAGGTCGGCGTCGACGACGTGGCCCTGCTCTGGGCACGTGGTCAGCTGCTGGCCCTGGACCAGGCGACCGGGCTGCCGCGCTGGCAGGTGCCCGCGCGCGGGCTGCCCGCGACCGGGGACGGCGGGGCCGTCACCGTGCCGGAGGAGGGCGCGTTCGTGCAGCGCGACCTCGCCGACGGGACCGAGCTGGCGCGCTGGTCCACCGCCGACGCCGTCCCCGCCGGGGGGCGCACGTCGCTGGTCGGTCCGGTCGTCGTCTACGTCACCCCCGCGCAGGTGTCCGCACACCGGTAGTCACCCGTGGCGGCGCGGGGCCGGACGGCGGGGCACACTCGGGTCATGGTCCTGCCTGGTGGCTCCGAGCACACCGCCCCCGACGACCTCCGCCAGCTGGCGGTGCACGACGCAGCCCGGGTGACCTTCCCCGGCCGGGCCGGCCCGATCGCCGCGCTGGACACCGGCGCCTGCGACGGCCCGACGGTGCTGCTGGTGGCCGGCTACACCGGCAGCAAGGAGGACTTCGCACCGCTGCTGTCGCCGCTCGGCGAGGCCGGGGTGCGGACGGTGGCGATGGACCAGCGCGGGCAGTACGAGTCGCCCGGCCCGGACGACCCGGCGCAGTACTCGGTGGCCGACCTCGCGGCCGACGTGGTCACCGTCGCCCGCCAGCTGCACGAGGAGACCGGCGGCCCGGTGCACGTGCTCGGGCACAGCTTCGGCGGCCTCGTCGCCCGGGCAGCGGTGCTCGCCGAGCCGGCGCTGTTCGACTCGCTCACCCTGCTGGGAAGCGGCCCGGCCGCACTGACCGGCCCCCGGGCCGAGCTGTTGGACCACCTGCCCCCGCTGCTGGAGGCCGGTGGCGTCCAGCTGGTCAGCGACACCCTGGACCAGCTGGCGATGACCGACCCGCAGGCCCAGGCGGTCCCGGCGCCGACCCGGGCGTTCCTCACCCGCCGGTTCCTGGCCAACACCGCCGCGGGGCTGCTGGGGATGGCCGACGCGATGCTCGCCGAGCCCGACCGGGTGGCCGAGCTGGCCGCGACCGGGGTGCCGGTGCTGGTGGCCCACGGCGTCGCCGACGACGCGTGGAGCCCGGCGGTGCAGGCCGAGATGGCCGCGCGGCTGCACGCCCGGCACGAGGTCATCCCGCAGGCGGTGCACTCCCCCGCCATCGAGAACCCGGCCCGCACGCTGCAGGTGCTGGTCTCCTTCTGGAGCGATCCCCGCGGCTCGCTGGCCACCGCCGCCGACGACACCGCCGGCGCGCTGCGATGAAGCCGACCCCGTCGATCAAGGACTTCACCGAGCGGGAGGACCTGCTCGGCTTCTTCGGGCCGGACAGCGTCACCTGGCGGGTGCACAGCGACCCGGCGTTCTCGGTGGGCGGCATCCGGGCCCTGCTGCTGCAGGCGCTGCACCCGGTGGCGATGGGCGGCGTCCACCAGTTCTCCACGGCCTTCGCCGAGGACCCCTGGGCACGGCTGACCCGCACGGCCGAGTACGTCGCGACGCTGACGTTCGGCACCCGGCGGGACGCGCTCCGCCAGGTCCGCCGGGTGCGCGGGCTGCACCGCGGGAAGTCCGGCGTCGAGGAGACCACCGGCCGGCACTTCAACGTCGACGACGCCGACCTGCTGCTCTGGGTGCACAACTGCGAGGTCGACTCCCTGCTGTCCACCGCCCGCCGGGCCGGGGTGCCACTGACCGACGCCGACGCCGACCGGTACGTCGAGGAGCAGGTGGTCGCCGCGGTCCTGGTGGGAGCCGAGGAGGCCGACGTGCCGCGCACGGTCGCCGAGCTCGAGGCCTACTTCGACCGGGCCCGGACCCAGCTGGCCGTCACGCCCGCGGCGCGCACCGCCTCCCGTTTCATCCTGGTGCCGCCGATGCCGGGCTGGGTGCAGCTGCTGACCCCGGCCCGTCCCGCGTGGAGCACGCTGGCCTCCCTCGGCGCTGCGACGCTGCCCGGCTGGGCCCGCCGGCTCTACGGTCTGCCGGGGTTCGGGGTCACCGACACCGCGGCGACCGCCGGGCTCAAGGCCTTCCGGCAGACGACGCTGGCGGTGCCGGCGCGGGTGCGCGAGTCGCCGATCGTGCGAGCCGCCCGGGACCGGGTGGCCGCGTTGGAACCGCTCAGCGCCTGAGCGGGCGGCTCCGCAGCGGGTCGTGCCGGGCTGCTGCGGCCGCCAGCAGGAAGGCCACCGGCAGGAAGAACAGGCCGACCCCCAGACCCAGCACCAGCGACCAGCCGAGCACGACGGCCGCGGCACCCCAGGTGACCACCCGGGCGTACCGGCTGCCCGACGCGAGCACCGCGATCAGACAGACGAGGGCCGGCAACCCCAGCAGCACGACGGTGAGGACGCCCGAGTCGCGCCAGACCTCCGCGCCCAGCCACCCGGCGATGACGACGGCGAGGCCGAGCGCGGACCACCGCAGCACCGCCCGACCTCCTCGCTCGTCCGCCGTCAGGTACCCGAGTCTGGTCATCCGCCGGTGCCGGGGCAAGCCGGTCACCTGGTGCCGGGCAGCAGCACCCGGCGTGCGGCAGTGTGGACGGCGTCGGCCACCCGGTCCAGCGACGGCGACCGCAGCCGCCACTGCTGCCAGTGCAGGACGACGTCGACCGCACCGGCCGGGTCGAGCACCACCAGGCCGCCCTCGGTGTCCTGCAGGTCGGGGACCATCCCCCAGCCCATGCCCAGTCGCACCGCGGTCAGGAAGTCGGCCGAGGAGGGCACGAAGTGCATCGGCGGCTGCGCGGGATCCACCCCGCGGGCTCGCAGGTGCGCGTGCTGCAGGTCGTCGCTGCGGTCGAAGACGACGACCGGCGCCCGGGCCAGGGACTCGGCCGTCCCCCCGTCGGAGAACCAGCGACGGGCGAAGGCGGGCGCGGCCTGCGGCCGGTACCGCATGCTGCCCAGCCGGGTCGCGCTGCAGCCGGGGACGGGGGCGGCGTCGCCGGTGACGGCGGCCATCACCGTCCCGGACCTCAGCAGCGCACTGGTGTGCGCCTGGTCGGCCCGGTGCAGGTCGAGGACGAGCTCACCGGCCAGCGGCGCCAGCGCGGGCAGCACCCAGGTGGCCAACGAGTCGGCGTTGACCGCGATCGGCAGGCTGACCCGGCCGTGCCCGGTGCCGTCCAGCTCGCGGGTGGCGTCGGCGGTGAGCAGGTCGATCTGCCGGGCCAGCCGGAGCAGCGCCTGCCCGGACTCGGTGGGCTGCACCGGCCTGCTCCGCACGAGCAGCACCCGGCCGGTCGTGGTCTCCAGGGCCTTGATCCGCTGGCTGATCGCCGAGGGGGTGACGTGCAGCGCACCCGCGGCGGCGTCCAAGGTGCCCGTGCGGACGGTCGCCTCCAGGGCGCGCAACTGAGCCAGGTCGAGGTCCATGTCACCATCAGACACGCTTCAGGTGCGTGAGGAAAGTGAGCTGGCCTGTCGGATGACGCCGACCTAGCGTGCTGGTCATGTCCTCCGCTCTTCTCGCCGCTGCCGCCGGACTGGGGCTCGGGCTGTCGCTGATCGTGGCGATCGGCGCGCAGAACGCGCTCGTGCTGCGGCAGGGGCTGCGCAGTGAGCACGTCGCCGCGGTGGTCGCCGTCTGCCTGCTCTCCGACGTCGTGCTGATCACCGCCGGGGTCGGTGGCGCCGGTGCACTGGTCGCCCGGGCGCCGGGCGTGGTCACCGTGGTCTGTTTCGCGGGGGCGGCGTTCCTGCTGGTCTACGGGCTGCTGGCCGCCCGGCGGGCGTGGCGCCCGGCCGCGCTGCTCCCCGACTCCAGCGGCGCCCGTGCCGGGCTGATGGCGACCGTCTCCACCGCCCTGGCGCTGACCTGGCTCAACCCGCACGTCTACCTGGACACGGTCGTGCTGCTCGGCTCGCTGGCCAGCACCTACGACGACCGCCGCTGGTGGTTCGGCGCCGGGGCGGCCGTGGGGAGCGCGGTCTGGTTCGTCGGGCTCGGCTACGGCGCGCGGCTGCTGCGGCCGGTCTTCGCCCGCCCGCGCTCCTGGCAGGTCCTCGACGCGGGGATCGCCGTGGTCATGGTCGCGCTCGCGGCGTCCCTCGCGGTCCGCGGCGCGACCGGCGGCTGAGCGTTGTGCGCCGGGCGGCTCCGGCGCTACGGTCGCCGGCATGACTGCCGGGTCGGCCTCGAGCCGTGAGCGAGTCGGGTACCCGGCCCGCACGTGACCCCGGGGCGGCCTCGCGGGCCGCCCCCGCCAGGACCCTCCCGCGCACCGTGTCCACCCCGGTGCCGCCCCGTCACACCACGTCTTGAGCCCCGGCCTGAGCCGGTTCCCCCCGCGCACTCCCCGGCCCCTCGCGCGGCCGGTCCCTCACCTCTCGGAGCACCCGTGCCCACTGCTGCCCTGCACCACATGATCGTCCCGGTCACCGACCGGGACGCCGCCGTCGACTGGTTCGTCGATCTGCTCGAACTGCGCGAGCCCTACACGGACGGGTTCTTCCGGTCCGTGCAGCTCGACGACACGATCGTGCTGAACTTCGCCCCCGCGCCGTCGGCGGAGCCGCTGCACCTGGCCTTCCTGATCGGCGAGGACCACTTCGACCGGGTCCGGGCCCGCTTCGACGCCGACGGGACGCCGTACACCGCCGACCCGCCCGGGCGCCGTCCTGGCGAGGTGGGCGAGGTCAACCCCGACGGCAGCGGACGGCGGCTGTACTTCCGCGGCCCGGACGGCCACCTGCTGGAGGTGCTGACGGCCCGCTACACCGACGTCCCGGCCGGCTCGGCAGCCGGCTGACTCACTCGGCCGGCGCCGTCACCGGCTCGGTGGGCAGGAAGCTCCACGTCTCCCGGGCCGGGGCGGCCGCCTGGCCGGTCGGGCAGCTGGAGCGGAAGTCGCACCAGCTGCACTGCTGGCCGGGCACCGGCGGGAAGGCCTCGTCGGCGTCCGCGCCGGCGGCGAGCGCCTCAGTGGCGGTGCCGATGTCGGCCGCGATGTCCTCGGCCCGCCGCACGTGGTTGGCCAGCGACCGGTCGGTGTGCTCGAAGGCGGCCACGGTGCCCGAGGGCAGGTGGTGCAGCTCGACCCGGTTGCACGGCCGGCGCAGCGTGCGCCGGACGCCCAGCACGTAGAGCGCCAGCGCCGGTGACCCGCGCGCCTCGTCCTCGGTGCTGGGCACGCGGCCGGTCTTGTAGTCCACGACCACCAGCTCGTCGCCGCGGCGGTCGATCCGGTCGACCCGGCCGGACAGGGCGAGCGCCTCGGTGGTGGCGCCGACCGTGCGCTCGGTGCCGGCCGGCTCGTCGGTGGGGTCGAGCTCGGCCACGTAGTCGGTGATCCAGGCCGCCGCCCTGGCCCGCCACTGCGCGGCCTGCTCGTCGTCCCGGAACCCGGCTCGCGACCAGCCGCTGTACAGCAGCTGCCGGGCCGCGGCCGGGGTGCGCTTCTCCACCGGCAGCTCCCACCACGAGCGCAGCGCCGCGTGCACCGCCGAGCCGACGGTGTTGTGCGCCCACGGCGGGCCCTTCGGCGGGCTCGGCCGGGTGAGGTAGCCGAACCGGTAGCGGCGCGGGCAGTCGGCGAAGGTGGCCAACTTGCTCGGCGTGCAGGAGAACAGCCGCTTGGGCATGCCCGGCATCTCGAGTTGGTCGCTCACCGCGTTCCCCCCGTCGTCACGCCGCCACGGTAGCCGCGGCCACCGACAGGATCAGTCGGCGAGCGCGGCGCTGCCGGTGCCTGCCGCCAGCAGCGCCTCGAACTGCGCCGGGTCGGTGGTGCAGGCGCCGATCGGGGTGCGCTTGTTGGTGCCGTGGTAGTCGCTGGACCCGGTCTGGATCAGCCCCAGCCCGGCGGCCAGGGCTCGCAGGTAGGCCCGCTGGTCGGGCGTGTGGTCGGGGTGCTCGACCTCCAGGCCGAGCAGCCCGGCGGCGGCCATCTCGGCGATCGCGTCGTCCCCGACCACCCGGCCCCGCGACGTCGCCAGGCCGTGCGCGAACACCGGCACCCCGCCGGCGGCGCGGACGAACCGGATGCCGTCGAGCACGTCGGTGTCGGCCTTGGTCAGGTAGTAGGGGCTGCCGTGGTGCAGCAGCGTGGCGAAGGCGTGGTCGACCGAGTCGACGACGCCGGCGTCGACCAGCGCCCGGGCCACGTGCGGCCGCCCGACCACCCCGCCCTCGCTGCGCGCGACGATCTCCGCCCAGACGATCGGGTAGCCGTCGGCGGCGAGCGCGGTCACGATCCGCTCCCCCCGGCTGAGCCGCTCCTCGCGCAGCCGCACCCGCTCGGCGGCGAAGGCGGGGTGCAGCGGGTCGAACAGGTACGCCAGCAGGTGCACGCTGATCGGCGTCTCACCGGCCGGGAAGTACCGGCAGGACAGCTCCATCCCCGGCACCAGCGTCAGCCCGGACGGGCGCGCCTGCTCGGCCAGGGCCCAGCCGGCGGTGGTGTCGTGGTCGGTGAGGGCGACGACGTCGAGACCGGCCGCGGCCGCGGTGGCGACCAGCGCGGCGGGGCTGTCGGTGCCGTCGGAGACCGAGGAGTGGGTGTGCAGGTCGATGCGCACGCCCCCAGCCTGCCGCACCGGTGCACCATGCGTCGCGGCGCGGTCGCGAGGACCGGTCAGGACGGTGGGCGGGTGCGCCGGATCGGGGCGGTGTCGTGCCGGCGCCCCGACTGCAGAGGGGGCGGCATGTGCTGCTCGGGAGCTGCCTCGGCACCCCGGTCGTCGGCGTTCATCGACCCGTCGGCCTCCTCGTCGGAGCTCACCGGGTTGGTGGAGAAGTCGGTGCCGAACATCAGCTCCGACAGGCGCTTGTACAGCGCGTTGGCGTGCGGCAGGTAGGTGATCTCGTCCAGGCCCTGCGCCTGGCCGGCGGACTCGAACCGGAAGGTGCCGTAGCCCAGCACCTGTCCCCAGCCGGTCTCCTTCCAGGTCAGGTCGGTGATCCGGCGCAGCGGCATGACGGCGACCGTCCGGATGAACACCCCGGAGGTCATCAGCACCCGCCGCCGGGTGATCAGGAAGTGCCGGACCCACCACTCCCCGACGTGCAGGCCGAGGTAGAGCAGCGAGCCGAGGACCACGACCAGACCGAGGACGGTGGAGAACCCGCTGTCCGGGTCGAGCTGGAGGAACCACACCCCGACCGCGAACGCCGGGACGCCCCGGAGCGCCGGGCGCGCCAGCACCGCCGGGTGGCGGCGGGTGGCGATGACCGGTGGCTCATCGGGGAGCAGGTACTTCTCGGCGTCCTTGCCCCAGCGGGGGCGTCTCGAGCGGGGGCCGGACACGGCCGCGCTCAGACCAGTGATTCCACGAAGGCCGACAGGGAGTCGGCCGCGTCACTGAGCGCGCCACCGGCACTGCGCACGATGCCGGCTGCGTCCTCGGGCCGCTGGATCACGTAGAAGACGACGAAGGCGATCGCCAGCCAGATGAGCACCTTCTTCAGCAAGGTCGCACCGTTCCCTTCCTCAGGTGGCCAGGCGGACCCGGCAGCGACCAGGCGAGCGGGCCGACGGCGGTACACCTCGACGGCCGTCCGGACCGCGGACCCATGGGTAACAGCAGCCCCACCCGGAACACCACTCGCCACGCCGAGGGCGTGTCGAACGGATCCACTCCGGCCGGTTCGCCCCGCCCGTTCAGCGGCCGGGCAGCAGCCGATCGGTCATCGGGCCGAGCGGGAGGTCGGGGTAGACCCGCTCCCGCAGGTCCAGCAGCGCGAGGTCCTCGGCCAGCAACCAGGCCGCCGATGCCGGCCAGGTGACCAGCCACAGCCAGACGCCGTGCGCCTCCCCGACGTAGGCGGCCCGGTCGTCGCCCACCGGCACGAGCCACAGCGGCACCCGCTGCCCGGCGGCCTCGACCGCGACGGTGGAGGGGCCGGCACCGACGAGCTCTCCCGGGTCGACGCCGGGCAGCCCGGCGTAACCGCAGCCGAGGCCCGTGCCGGGCTCCTCGGCCACGAGCACCAGTTCGGCGGAGCCACCCAGCGGCGCCGGGCCGGCGCAGGCGACGACGATCGCCCGGGCCCCCGGCTCACCGCCCCAGGCCAGCCCGGTGACCGCCCACCCGCCGGGCATCGGGTCCGGGACCCACGCCGGCACCCGGGCATCGGCGCACACCGCGCTGATCGCGTCGTGGGCGACCACGGCGGTGTGGTGCAGCGGGGTGACGGCTGCGTGCACGTGGCACCAGCCCTCGTCGGCCGAGCCGGGGCGGACGACCAGCACCTCGCCGCAGCGCGGGCACACCGGGGAGACACTCATCGCCGCTCACCGTCCTGTTCTGCCGTGGGTTCGTCAAGCATCGCCTCAGCGTCCCGCCGTCCCGGGCACCGGGTCCCCGGCCGCCCGTACCCTTCCCGAGGTGGACGACCCGCGACCGGAGGTGGCGTGCGTCGGCGCCGTGGTGCACGACGAGCGGGGCCGCCTGCTGCTGATCCGCCGGGGCCACGCCCCGAGCGCGGGCCTGTGGTCGGTGCCGGGCGGGCGGGTGGAGACCGGTGAGTCCGAGGCCGACGCCGTCGTGCGGGAGACCGCCGAGGAGACCGGGGTGGCCGTGCGCCCGGTGCGGGTGCTGGGCCGGGTCCGGGTCGACGGGGACGGCGTCGTCTTCACCGTCACCGACTGGTGGTGCACGGTGACCGAGCCCGGGCGGCAGCCGGTGGCCGGGGACGACGCCGACGACGCCGCCTTCGTGGACGCCGCCGGGCTGACCGCGCTGGACATGGCCCCCGGCGTGCTCACCGCACTGTCCGGCTGGGGCGTGCTCCCCCGCTGAGCTCGCGAGCACCCGGAGCCGCACTCACCTGGAGTCCGACGGCGGCAGCAGCGGCGGTGAGAACACCTGGTCGATGGGGAGCGGCCCGACGTACCGCTGACAGGTGCAGGGGACCTGCTTGTACGCGGTGGGCTCCTTGTCGGAGTCGTACTCGAGCGGGTCACCGTTCATCATCCCGTGGCACCGCCCGGTCTCCGCGTTGTGCATCGACATGCCGTGACCGCACCCGCAGATCGCCTGGATCGGCTTGGGAGCCCGGTGGCGTCGCCCCTGCACGTAGCCGATGGCCTGCCCCAGCAGCACCGCCCCCACCCCGACGAGGATCGAGATCGCGTCCATCACGTACCGCCCGCTGTGCCGTCGCAGTGGCCGGCGCCGTCCGCCGACACGGGGTGCCCCGGGCCGGTCACCGCCGGACGGGCTCGGGACGCCCGGGCTGCTCCCCGCCGCGGGCCTCGGCGTGGGAGCGCTTGGGCACCATCACCTTCCGGCGGAAGACGCAGACCACGGTGCTGTCCTGCTTGTAGCCGATCGTCTCGACGTGGACGATGCCGCGGTCGTCCTTGGAGCGGGACTCCGTCTTGTCCAGCACGGTGG
Source organism: Modestobacter sp. VKM Ac-2983 (assembly GCF_026967885.1). NCBI lineage: Bacteria > Bacillati > Actinomycetota > Actinomycetes > Geodermatophilales > Geodermatophilaceae > Modestobacter > Modestobacter sp. VKM Ac-2983. Next base: position 756,006 of record NZ_JAPVBK010000003.1, on the reverse strand, counting down.
TCTCGCCGTAGACGGTGTCGCCGTGGAAGGTCGGGGCGACGTGCTTGAGCGAGGAGACCTCGAGGTTGGCGATCGCCTTGCCCGAGACGTCGGGGACGCTCATGCCGAGCAGCAGTGAGTAGACGTAGTTGCCGACGACCACGTTCTTGCCGAAGTCGGTGTTCTCCGCCGCGTAGTGGGCGTCCAGGTGCAGCGGGTGGTGGTTCATGGTCAGCAGGCAGAACAGGTGGTCGTCGTACTCGGTCACCGTCTTGCCGGGCCAGTGCTTGTAGGTGGCGCCGACCTCGAACTCCTCGTAGTACCGGCCGAACTGCATCTGGCTGCTCCCGCTGGTCGACATCGGGCGACGGACGACGCAGGTGGGACTGCCGGGGCCCCGGGTGCGCGCGTGCGCCCCGGCTGCCCGCCACGGAGCGACGATGACCCGTCTGGACGGGCGCCGATCCTACGATGGCCCGGTGCACCTGCAGTCCGCCCCTGACCTGCCGGCCGAGGCCGAGGTCGAGCGCCTGACCCCCGGCGGGCGACGCATCCGGCTGGCTGCCGCCGCGATCGTGCTGGCCCTGCTGCTGGCCGGCACCGTGTGGGGGGACGACGACACCTTCCCCTTCGGGCCGTTCCGGATGTACTCCACCCGCGCGAACCCCGACACCCCGGTCGTCTCCACCCGGGTGGTCGGGCTGACCACCACGGGTGAGGAGGTCCGCCTCTCCGGCGGCGAGGTGGGGCTGCGCCGGGCCGAGTTCGAGGGCCAGCTGCCCCGCGTCTTCCGGGAGCCCTCGCTGCTCGGGCTCCTCGCCGACTCCTACGCCGAGCGCAACCCCGACGCTGAGGAGCTGGTCGAGGTGCAGGTGGTGCAGCGCCGCATCGACCTCGAGGACGGTCAGCGGACCGGTGAGGTCAGCGACCGGGTGCTGATCGAGCACCAGCTGGAGGACGGCGAGTGAGCACCGCCTCGACCGCCTCACGCGCTGCCGCGCCGGTCCGGCCGGAGGAGGCCCCCGCGGTCCCCGGCACCCGCCGCTGGTGGTTCCGCCCGGTGCCGCTGGCCCGGATCGCGGTCTTCCGGGCGATCGCCTACCTCTTCATCCCGGTCGACGTCTTCCTCACCACGGCGTGGGTGCGTGCCCACGCCGACGTGCCCACCGACTGGTACGCGCCGCTGCTGGTCGGCCGGCTGCTGGACCTGCCCACCCCGACGCACACCCTCGTGCTGGTCGTCCAGTGGGCACTGGTGATCGCCGCGGTGGCCGCCGCCACCGGCCGTGCGCCGCGGCTGCTCGGCCTGGCCGTCTTCCTCCTCTACTCGGAGTGGATGGTCATCGCGATGAGCTACGGGAAGGTCGACCACGACCGGATCGCCTTCCTGATCGCCCTGGCCGTGCTGCCGACGATCGGCCGGGCGCGGCTGCGGGACCGGCGCTCCTCGGAGGCCGCCGGGTTCGCGATGGCGGCCGTGCTGGTCACCGTGATGCTCACCTACTTCCTCGCCGCCTGGGCGAAGATCCGGTTCGGCGGCTGGGACTGGGCGACCGGTGCCACGCTGACCCGCGCGCTGGTCCGCCGGGGCACCGACCTGTCGATGTGGACGCTGGACGTCGCCTGGCTGCTGCCGACGGCGCAGTGGGTGATGATCGTGCTCGAACTGGCCGCGCCGCTGATCCTGCTGGTGCGCACCGACCGGGCCCGGATCGCGCTGGTGCTCTTCCTGCTCGGCTTCCACGCGATGGTCTACGCCGGGGTCACGATCATCTTCCTGCCGCACTGCATCGCGATCCTGTCGATCCTGCCGTGGGAGCGGCTGTCGGTGCTCCAGCGCCGGGACACCCTGGGCGACGTCCCAGCGGTGCCCGGGAGCCCCGTCCCAGGCTGACGGGCACGGCCGGGCCCGTCAGCAGCGCACCGCCTGCGTCGGCGTCCGACCGGCCGGCCGGCCGGCCGACGTCAGAGCATCGCGCCGATCCGGGCGGCCATCTCGGCCTCGTGCTGCTGGTACGCGGAGGCGACGCTGGTCAGCAGCTGGCCCATGCCGGTGAGCGCCTCGCTCATGCCCTGACTGGACAGTCGCCACTTCTCGTACAGCTCGCTGAACTGGACCGCGGCCTGGCTGTCGGTCCAACCCTCCAGCACCGAGCTGTTGATCCCGGCGGACAGCGTGGCGTGCCGGGCCGAGGTGTCGGCGGCCTCCGCCCGGCACTGTCCTGCCATCGTGTTCAGCGTCGCGATGTCGACCTTCATGGCTGCTCCTCACCTGCCGGGGACCTCCCGGCGGGCTCCGAACCTAGGGCCGCCCGAGCGGGCGGGACCGCAGCTGTCCACAGCCGGCCGCGCCGTCCACAGATGCTCGTCGAGGCCCCCGCGACGCCGCCGGCCGGCGGCACCATGACCGGGTGTCCAGCTCCCCGGTGCGGTGTCCCGCATGACGACGGCGCCCGTCGAGCAGACCGTCCGCTGCTGGACGCTGCAGGCCCCCGACGGCGTTCTCGACGTCGAGGTGCGAGCACCGGACGGAGCCGTGCTCGGCGACGTCCTGGCCGGGTTCTCCGAACAGCTCCACCTCCCGCCGGCTCAGCTCTGGTCCGGGTCGAGTGCGCTGCCGGCCAGCACCCCGCTGGTGTCCGAGGCCCTGCGCCACGGCGCCCTCCTGGGGTGGGGCCGCCCGGGGCCCCGGGAGCCGGCCGAGGGCGGTGCGCTCGAGCTGCACGTGGTGGCCGGGGCGGACGCCGGCCGCACGGTCGCGCTCGGCCAGGGTGCGCTCGTCGTCGGCCGCGGCGCGACGTGCGGGCTGACCCTCGAGGACCCGGACGTCTCGCGCCGTCACGTCGTCGTCTCGGTGGCCGAGGGACGGGTCACGGTCGCCGACCTCGGGTCCTCCAACGGCACCGCGCTGACCGACCGCACCGGTGCGGTCTCCGCAGTGGGCACGGCCGACCAGGAGTGGCCGGTGGACGCGACGCTCCGGCTGGGTGCCAGCGCCCTGCGGCTGACCGGCCCACGCGGCGCCGGCCTGCAGTCCGCTGCCGCACCGGCAGGACGGGTGCACGTCCGCCCGCTCCCCTGGTCCCCGCCGGCTCCGGCGAGCACGACGGTGCTCCGGCCGGCGGCCCCGCCGGAGCCGGCACGGCGACGGCTGGGCTGGGTCGCCGTCGCGCTCCCGGCGGTCGGCGGGGTGCTGATGGCCTGGCTCCTCGCCACGCCGCACTTCCTCTTCTTCGCCCTGCTGAGCCCGGTCGTCGCCGTGGCCAGCTGGACGTCGGACCGGCTGTCCGGCCGCCGCGGCCACCGCCGGGAGGTGGCTGCGCACGCAGTGGCGCTCGCCCGGGCCGACGCCGAGCTCGGCCGGGCGGTCGCCGCCCACCGCGCGGCGCAGGAGGCCGCGCACCCCGACCTCGCCCTCCTGGCCGCCGCCGCGCGTCGGCGCAGCAGCCCCCTGTGGTCCCGGACCGGTTCGGCCGCCGCTGCGCTCAGCGTGCGGCTGGGCACCGGCCCGGGCCCCACCTCGGTGACCAGCGCCGAGCCCGGTGGGGACCGTGCCACCGTCCCGGGCGAGCACCTGCCGGTGGCGCTGCCCCTCCAGGACGGGGCCGGCCTGGGCATCGTCGGGCCGCGGGCAGCGGCCCTCGGCGTGGTCCGTGCACTGGTCTGCCAGCTGGCCGTCCTGGTCCCTCCCTCGGGTCTGCGGGTGGTGCTGGTGGCGGGCCGGGACCACCTCGCGGACTGGCGGTGGTGCCGCTGGCTGCCCCAACTGCAGGGGGTGATCGTCCCGGGCGAGCCCGTCCCCGACCGGTTGCTGGCCGCGCTGTCCGGTGCCCCGGCCGCCGGCGAGGGCGCCCCACCCCGGACGGTGGTCGTGCTGGACGGCCCGATCGACCCGGCGACCGCCGCCCTGGTCGCGGGCTCCGCTGCCCACGCCGTACGGCTGGACCTCGCCGGGACCGAGGCCGCCCTCGCGTTGCCGGCGCTGGCCCGGCTGCAGGTCGCCGGGGAGACCGGCACCGGAGGTCGGCTGCGACTGCCCGGCGCCGACCAGGAGCGGTTCGTCGATCTCGACGCGGTCGGCGCGGGGACCGCCGACCGGATCGCCCGGGACCTGGCCCGGCTCGCCGTCCCGGCGTCCGCCGGCGAACTGCCCGACACGGCCCGGCTGCTCGACCTGCCGACCGCCGGGCTCCGGCTGGACCCGCGGGACAGCCAGGCGTCCGGCACCTGGGACCGGGATCGCAGCCGCCTGCTGGCCACCCTGGGCGCCACCGGCGAGGGACCGGTCCGGATCGACCTGGTCGCCGACGGTCCGCACACGCTCGTCGCCGGCACGACCGGCTCGGGCAAGTCCGAGCTGCTGCAGACCCTCGTCGCCAGCCTGGCCCAGCACCACCCACCGGACCGGTGCAGCTTCCTGCTCATCGACTACAAGGGCGGAGCCGCCTTCGGCGAGGCGGCGACGCTCCCGCACACCGTGGGGATGCTGACCGACCTGGACACCCAGTCCACGGCGCGGGCGCTGCGGTCCCTGTCCGCGGAGCTGACCCGCCGGGAACGCCTGCTGGCCGAGCACGGTGTGCGCGACCTCGCGGCCCTGCCGGCACCGGTCGCCGCCAGCCGCCTGGTGATCGTCGTCGACGAGTTCGCCACCCTGGCCGAGGAGCTCCCGGGCTTCGTCACCGGCCTGGTCGGCATCGCCCAGCGCGGCCGGTCGCTGGGCGTCCACCTGGTGCTGGCCACCCAGCGTCCGGCCGGTGTGGTCAGCCCGGAGATCCGGGCCAACTGCTCGCTGCGGATCTGCCTGCGCACCACAGACGAGGGTGACGCCCGTGACGTGCTCGGCAGCACCCTGCCCGCACACCTGCCCCCCGACCGCCCGGGCCGGGCGTACCTGCGGACCGGCAACGGGCCGGCCGTGCTGCTGCAGGTGGCGCGGGTCTCCGGCCGCTCGGCGCCGGTGGGTGCGCCGCTGGCCGTCGCGCGCCGTCACTGGCCGTCGCGGCCGGGGCCGGCGCTGTCCGCGCCACCCGTCGGCGGGGCCAGCGACCTGCAGCGTCTGGCCGCGGCGCTCGGGGCACGGGCACGGGCGGACGCCATCGACCCGCCGCACCGGCCCTGGCTCCCCCCGCTGCCCGACCAGCTCCCCGCCACGGCGCTCGACCGCTGGGCGCCGGCGGCACCGGCGTCCCGGCTCCGACTCGGCCTCCGCGACTCCCCCGACGCGCAGCTCCAGGCACCGCTGGAGCTCGACCTGGACGCCGGTGGCGGGTGGCTGGTGGTGGGCGGTCCCCGCAGCGGACGGACCACCGCGCTGCGCACCGTGCTGGGCGAGGCCGTCCACCACCTGCCGCCCGGTGGCCTGCAGGTGCACGTGCTCGACCACGGGGGTGGCGGCCTCGTGACCCTGGCGGCGGGCCTGCCGCACACCGGCACGGCCGTCGGCCGGGACGACCCACACCGCACCGTGCGGCTGCTCGCCCGGTTGACCGAGGAGGTGGACCGGCGCCGCGGCGGTGGCGCGGCGCCCGCGCCGCTGCTCCTGCTGCTGGTCGACGGCTACGAGAGCGTGGCCGCGCAGGTCGAGGCGGCCGATCCCGCCACCGGGGCGGCGGCACTGCTGCGGCTGGCGCGGGACGGTGCTGCCGTCGGCCTGACGGTCGCCCTGACCGCCGAGCGCGCCGTCCCCGGTGGACGACTGGCGGGCTCCGTCCGAGAGCGCCTGGTGCTGCCGTTGCCCGACCGGGCCGACTACGCGGTGGCCGGTGTGGCCGCGCGTGCGGTGCCGGGCCACCGGCCGCCGGGGCGCGCCCTGGTCGGCGAGGACGCCGCGGAGTGCCAGCTGGCGCTGCCCCGTACACCTGTCGTGCCCGCGGCCGACCTGCCGGGGGCGTCGTGCACCGAACCGCCGCTGCGGGTGGTCGAGCTGCCCGCCGACCCTGGTCTGCCCCTGCCCGCTCCGGCACCCGCCGGCAACGGACGGGGGACGTGGTGGTTACCGGTCGGCCCAGGCGGTGACGGCGGGGAGGCGGTCGGCGTGGACCTGGCCCGCACCGGCGGCCTGCTGGTGGTCGGCCCACCGGGCAGCGGCCGGTCCAGCGCGCTCCGGGCCTTCGGCAGCCACGCTCGGTCGGCCGGTGTGGCCGTGCTCGAGCTGGTCAGCGCACCCGCACCGGTCACCGGTGAGGGCGGCGGCGAACCGTTGCACCTGCCCGTCCCGCTGTCCGGGACGGACACGGCGGGGGTGCGCAGCTGGCTGGCCGGGCACGACGCGTCCCGGGTGCTCGTGCTCGCCGACGACCTGAGCTCGCTCTCCGCCGAGGTCGGGGACCTGCTGGCCTCGCTGAGCTCATCGACCGGTCGGGTGACGGTCGTCGGGGCCGGGACCGCCGCGGAGGTCGCCGGGGCCTTCCGTGGTCCGGCGGCCGCACTGCGCCGCAGCCGCACGGCCGTGCTGTTGCGGCCGGCACCCGGCGACGCCGAGATGCTCGGCCTCCGGGTGCCCCGGACACCGCTGCCCCCGCGGCCTGGTTCGGGTTGGCTGGTGACCCCGCACGAGGTCATCCGGGTGCAGGTCGCCCGGCACCGCTCCGCACCGGGCGCGCGGTGACCGACCGGTCAGAGCAACTCGAGCGCCGGGCCGATCTCCTGGGTCGCGTACCAGGCGAGCTCGTGCCCCTCCGCCTGGTCGACGACGAACTGCGCCTCTTCGCTGCCCAGGTCGGCCTCCAGCACGACGGCGACCGCCGCGCGGACGTCCGCCTCGGCCTCGGCTCCGTCGACGTGCGCGCTGGCGATGTCGCCGGTGGCCAGGTCAGCCGTGGTCCGCGCGGCACCGGCGTCGGCGCCCTCGTCCTGGATGGGGGTCACCGAGGTCTCCGGGACGTCCGCGGCGAGGACCACCCGGCGGCGGGCGGCCAGCGGGTCGACGTCCATCAACCGCAGGCTCGCCCGCGCCGCGGCGAGCAGTGCGGCGTACTCGAGCTCCTCGTCGTCATCGCTGAGCTCGTAGAAGTCCCGCAGCTGCGGGGTGACCGTGAAGACCGTGTGCGGCCCCTCGAGTCGGCCCTCGTCGAGCAACCGTTGCAGCACGGTCGTCGTGGCCGGCAGGTACACGCGCACCGGTTCGCCTCCTCATGGTCGAGAGTTCCCAGCGACACCAACGCCGCCGACCCGACGATCTTCCCAGGCGCGCTGTGCGGGCCCACGGACGCACGCCCGGGCCGGGGATCAACCGGCCTCCGTCAGCGCGACGCCTCCACCAGGTAGGCGATCTCCTGCTCGATGAGGTCGGCCAGGTCGTCGACGTCGCTGACGCTGTCCCGGTCCGCGTTCAGCCCGAAGTAGACGGTGCCGTCGTAGCTGGTCAGCCCGATCGCCAGCCCCTGCCCCCGGACCAGGGGCACCACCGGGTAGACCTCGACCATCCGCGCCGGGCCGGCGTAGAGCGGCACCTGAGGGCCGGGCACGTTGGTGACGACCAGGTTGAAGAGCCGACGGGAGAGCCCGCTGGCGGCGCGGGCACCGAGGGCGTGCAGCGTCGGTGGGGCGAACCCCGAGAGGGCGCTGAGCGTGTCCGCCCCGACCGACTGCCCGCTGGGGGCCAGGCCCCGCATGGCGAAGCTGATCCGGGCCAGCCGCACCCGCGGGTTCGGCTCCCCCACCGGGAGGTCGACCAGGAAGGACCGGACTTCGTTGGCGCCGCCGTCCTCCTCGGCCCGCACCGACACCGGCACCAGCGCGCGGACCGAGGAGCTGCCCACCACCGGCTCACCCCGGGAGAGGAGCCACTCCCGCAGCGCGCCGGTCACCGAGGTCAGCAGCACGTCGTTGACCGTGCCGCCGTGCGCCTTGCGCACCAGCCGCAGGTCGGCCAGGTCGGCGCGGGCGACGGCCACCCGGCGCTGCCGTCCGATGGGCGCGTTCAGCGGGCTGACCGGCGCCGGGGACACCGCGGTGCGCGCCACCGCGGTCACCAGCCCACCGGCCACCCCGGCCAACCGCGTCGCGGTGGCGCGCAGGTCGCCCGCCGCCGTGCGGGCGGTCTCGAGCACCGCCGAAGGGCGCTGCAGGTACTCCTCCACCGCCTCCCAGACCAGGGCGGCCGACCCCGGCGGGCGGCGCGGGCGCCACTCGTCCGATGCGGCCGGCGCGGGGTCTGCCTCCGGGTCCGGGTCGAGGATCACCTGCCCGATGTCGATCGCCCCGAGACCGTCGACGAGCGCCGGGTGGGTCTTGGTCACCACCGCCGTGCGGTCACCGGCCAGCCCCTCGACGAGGTACATCTCCCAGAGCGGCCGGCTGAGGTCCAGCGGCCGGGCGGTCAGCCGGGCGACCAGGTCCAGCAACTGCGCCTCGGTGCCGGGCCGGGGCAGCGCGGAGCGTCGGACGTGGTACGTCACGTCGAAGTCGGGGTCGTCGACCCAGGCCGGGTTCGCCAGGTGGCCGGGCACCTCCAGCACCTTCTGCCGGTACCGGGGCACCAGTGGGAGCCGGGCGCGCACCAGTTCGATCAGGGCGTCGTGGTCCAGCGTCCCGGAGGGGCACTCCAGGACCAGCACCGCACCGACGTGCATGGGCGTGCCCGGTTCCTCCAGGTACAGGAAGGACGCGTCCAACGCGGTGAGCCGTTCGACCAACGTGACCTCCCTCACTGGTGCCGGGTCCACGCTACGGCCCCGGCATCACGGCCGGTCAGCCCACCCCCTGCCCGTCCCGGCAGGCGCGTCGGTCGTGGCGGCACGGCTCAGTGCGAACGCCGGCGCCGCCCGGCCGGCTCGGCGACCCCGCTGAGCTGGGCGGCCAGCGTGCGCAGCCCCGTGCGGAGCGGGGAGGCGGGGGCGACCTCCGCCAGGGTCCGTCCGGCTGCCAGAGCCGCGTCGGTGGCCCGCCGGTCGGCCGGGAGGAAGGCCCGGACCTCGCGGCCGGCGAAGCGGTTCAGCGCACCGGCGATCTCCTGCCGCGCGTCGCCGGGCACCGGACCCCGGCGCAGTTGGTTGACCACCACGACCGGCTCCACGTCCGGGAGCGCCTCGCGCAGCTCGGCCAGCGCCCGGACGGTGCGCTGGAGGGCGACCGGGTCGGCTCCGCCGATGCAGAGGACCACGTCGGCCTCCTCGAGCACGGTGAGGGTGGCTCCGTTCCGCCGTGGCGCGGCGGTGTCGAAGGAGAGCTCCTCGTCCTCCTCCAGGCAGAACCCGCAGTCGACCACGGTCAGCGAGGCCAGCCGCCGAGCCTCCTCGAGCACCACCGCGACCGCCTGCGGCCGCAGCTCGGGCCACCGGTCGGCCCGGGCCAGCCCGGTCAGCACCCGCAGGTCCGGGTGCACCGCCCAGGCCAGTCTCGCCAGCGCTGCGACGTCGAGCGTCCCGGCCGCCGCCTGCCGGGCGGCCGCTGCCACGCCGGGGGACTCGTCCAGCAGGCCGAGCACCTGCGCGACCACACCGCCGTACACGTCCCCGTCCACCAGCAGAGTGGAGACCCCGAGACGGGCCGCCTCGTCGGCGAGCCCGACGGCCACGGTGGTGCGACCGGGCGCGCCCGTCGGGCCCCAGACGGCCACGACCCGGCCCCGGCCGGCCGGGCGGGCCGACTCCTCGGGCGGCAGCCCCAGCACGGGCAGCGCCGACCGCGGGTCGCCCACGTCGTGGCCACCCACCGGCCCGCCGCGCACCGCGTCCCGGAGCGCGCGGGCGATCTCCTCGGCCGGGGCGTCGGCAGGCAGCACCCGCACGACGCCGAGCTGGCGGAGCCGGTCGGTCGCCCGGGTGTCCCCGGGTTCCACCAGACCGACGACCGCGATGCCGGCGGCGGTCAGCCGGGCCACCGCCGTGCCGTCCAGCCGGCGCAGCTCGGCCGACAGCAGCGCCGCCTGCCCGGTGCCGGTCGTCGCGGCGGCCAGCAGGTCGGCGACGTCGACGCAACGCCGGACGACGGTGACCCCGTGGTCCTCGCGGTCCAGCGCCCCGACGAGCTCGGACTCCCAGGACGCGCCGGTGACCGCGGTGAAGACCTGCAGGGCCATCAGTCCACCGGCCCGGCCGGGACGACCGCGGCCGGTGCGTCGCTGCGGTCGGCCGTGGGCCCACCCGTGCCGGGTGGAGCCTCGACGGAGTTCCGGACCACGACCACCAGGCCGCGCCCCCGGATCGAGGCGAGCACGTCGGCGGCGTCCTCGGCCGGCACGGCGACGACCACCTGCACGGTCGACGTGGCCGTGGAGAGGACGCCGTCCCCGCGCCCGGTGACCGCCTGCACCGGTGCAGCGGCGACGACGACGTCCACCCCGCCGCCGGTCGGCGCGGACCCGCCCACCACCGGGTCGGCCACGGCGTAGACGTCGACCACCTGCCCGCGGTCGAGCCCGGGAGGGACGTAGCCGGCCTGCACCGGGAGCGCGAGCTGCACCAGGTCACCCGGCTCCTCGAGCACCGATCGCGGCAGGAGCTCCCCGCCCCGCACCGCGCGGGCGAGCACCCGCCCCGCCGGGCGGGTGCTGGTGGCCAGGTAGGCCTCGGCGACGTCGTCCAGCCGGACGGAGACCGGGACCAGGTCGGCCTCGGACAGCACCGTGCCGGCCGCCAGGTCGCCGGCAGCCGACCAGACGGGCACGGTGGCGTCCGCAGCCGTCACCACCCGGGCGCCGACCAGGACCGAGCCCAGCACGAGCAGCACCCCGAGCACCAGCCGCAGGTCCAGCCAGCGGGGCGGGCGGACCCGACGCGCCGCCGGGCCGGGTGGAGCCGTGTCGGCGCGCACGGTGGACGGCGCCGCGGTGGGCGCGCTCATCGGTCGGTCATCCCTCGCCCTGTCTGTCCGTCTCGGGCCGGTCACCCGGCTGACCTCGCCGTACGCGGTCGCGGATGGGGATCATGACCGAGGGACGAACCGGTGCGCAGCGGTTGTCCACACCTTCGGGTGGACCATCCGGGCGCCATTCACCCGACTGCCACACTGGCGGGCACCTTCGACGGGAGAACTCCGACCCCATGGCCACCCAGCGCTTCCTGACCCTCGACGACGTCGCGGAGATCCTCAACGTCTCCTGGTCACAGGCCTACGCGCTGGTGCGCCGCAAGGAGCTGATCGCCATCCAGATCGGCGGGCGGGGTCAGTGGCGGGTCGAGAAGGACGAGCTGGAGCGCTTCATCCAGCAGAAGTACGCCGAGGCGCGATCGTCCGCCGTCGCCGAGGAGCCGGCCGCCGACGACGCCGAGGTGGACTCCCCGCGCTGAGCGAGCCGCTCAGCCGGCCGCCGGCTCCGACGTCCGGAGCGCGACGATCGCGTCCAGCGGCACCGCCCGGACCCCGGTGACCGCTCCACGGCGCCGGGGCTGGTCGATCGGGTGCTCGGCCACCTCCAGGAAGTCCGCCCCGACCCGGTCGACGGTCCCCGCCAGGACGGCGCCGTCCACCAGCAGGCAGTGCAGTGCGGCCCGGTCCCGGGCCAGCGCCCGAGCAGCCCGGCGGAGGTCCAGGGCCCGGTCGACGACACCGGCCGCGTCGGTCACGGCGGTCGCGGTGGTGAGCCCGGACACCGCGCTCACCGCACCGAGCGCGACGAGCACCTCGCGACGCTGGTGATCGACCAGGAGCACCCAGTCGACGCCGACGTCGACGAGCCGGCCGGCGAGCTCACCGGCACCGCGGGAGCTCAGCGAGACATCCTGCCCGGCCGAGCCCCGTAGCCGGTCGGCCAGCCGGACCCGTCCGTGCTCGGCGCGCGCCCGAGACGCCTCGTCGCCCTGTTCGGCGGCGGCCTCCTGCTCGGCCAACTGGCCCTCGAGGTCGGCGAACAACTGCTCCCAGCGCATGACCGGAGGTTAGCCCGTCCACAGATCCTTGCGTTTGGTTGCATTTGCTTTGCTTGGTGGTGTTTGGTCCTCCTTGTGAGCAGAGCGAGCATGTCGGCGGTGCGCTGGGCGGTGACGGCGTCGGCGTTCGCCCTGGTCGCCGGTGGCCTGCGCCGGCTGGGGTCGGAGCCGGGGACGATCCGCGCTGCGCTGGCCGATCCCCAGCGGCTCGTCGACACCGCCGGGGCGGACGCCCTCGTGCTCGTGGCGGTGACCGCCCTGGCGTGGCTGTGCTGGGCCTGGGGTGCGCTCGGTCTGCTGCTGACCGCCGCCACCGCGGCGCCCGGCCTGGCCGGCCGGACGGCCGGGGTGCTGCTGCGCGGAGTCCTCCCGGCCGGCGCCCGGCGGGTCGCGGCGATCGCGATCGGGGTCGGCCTCAGCACCGCGGCGCCCATCGCGCTGCCCAGCGGTCCGGGTCCACTCACCGTCGCCTCGGCCGAGACGAGCTCCACCTCCGCCGACTGGCCGTCGGGGCCTGCGGCACCCGCCGTACAGCCCGACTGGCCGGGCGCACCGGCGACGGCGGTGGAACACACGGCCCCGGCGGAACACACGGCCCCGGCGGAGGACACGGCCCGGGCGCCCGACTGGCCGGGGCCGGCGACCGGCGACCACGTCGTCCTCCGCGGCGACTGCCTGTGGGACGTGGCCCGCGACTGGCTCACCGGCCGCCACCCCGGGCAGCCGGTCACCGACGCCGAGGTCGCGGCCGCCGTGCAGGCGTGGTGGGCGGCCAACGCCACCGTCATCGGCCCCGACCCGGACCTGCTGCTGCCCGGTCAGGTGCTGCGGCCCCCCACCTGACCCGCCCCCGATCCGCCTTCCCGTCGTCCCGAGGAGACACCGATGACCGCCGCGCCGCAGCTCTCCCCCGCACCACCTGCTCCCCCGCCGTCCAGGCCGCTGACCGCTGCGCCGACGCCGGTCCCCCGGCGGCTGCAGCTCGTCGTCGTCCGCACCCCCGGACCTCCCCTGCAGAAGGAGGACGTGCCGGTGCGGCTGCTGGTCCCAGGCCGGCGCACACCACGGCCGGCACCTCCGCCCGGCCCGCGACCCCGGTTGGACCGGCCGGCCCGGCCCGCCGGTGATGCGGCGGACTTCGGGCCGGCCTGGACGCGCCGGGCCGAGCTGCCCGACCCGCAGGCCGCCGGACGGCGACTGGTGACCCTGACCCTGGAGGCGTTCGCCGGCCGTCGGCCGATCAGCCAGCTGCAGTCCCTGGTGAGCCCCGCGCTGTTCCAGGCCCTCAGCGGGCGGCGCCGGCCGCGCTGGTGCACCGAGGGGACCGCCCCGCTGCTGCTGAGCTCGGTACGGGTCTGCGAACCGGTGGACGGGGTGGCCGAGATCAGCGCCGTGGCCCGGCGCGGCGGCCGGGCGCACGCGGTCGCCGCCCGGCTGGAGGGGGTGGACGGGCGCTGGCGGTGCACGGCGCTGCAGGTCGGCTGAGCGGCTCGCCACCCGGTGGCGCGGGTCCGGACCACACGCCGATGCCCCGCCGACCAGGTGGTCGGCGGGGCGTCGGGGAGCTCAGCGGGTCAGCCCGCGACCCCGTGGCACTGCTTGTACTTCTTGCCCGAACCACACGGGCAGGGCGCGTTGCGCGGTGTCTCCTTGGTGCCGGTGACGGTCGCGGTCTTCGCCGCCTTGGCCCGCCCACCGTCCTTGGGCGACGCGTCCAGGCTGGGTGCGCTGTAGCTCAGCTCCGTCTGGTCCGGGGCCTCCAGGCCCTTGACGTCCAGCTCCGGCCCGGTGCCCGTGGACGCCGGGGCCGGCGCCTCCGCCGGTGCGGCAGCCGCCGCGGGGGCGGCCTTGCGGGTGCGCCGAGCGGAGCTCGTCGTCCCAGCGCCGTTGGACGTCGGCGCAGCAGCCGGCACAGCCGGGGCCCTGCCGTTGCCGTCCGCTGCCGGGGCGACCGGCTCGGCGGGCGGTGCGGCCGACTCGGCCGGCGGGGTGGGCGCGGCCGGCTCCGCGGGAGCCACCGGGGCCGCGGCCTCCGCCGGGGCAGTGGCTGCCGCCTGGGCAGTGGCTGCCGCCTGGGCAGTGGCTGCCGCCTGGGCAGTGGCTGCCGCCTGGGCTGCGGCCGCGGCCTGCCGGGCCAGCACCCGCTGGGTCCCGGCCTGCGCCCGGGAGAGCGCCTCCGCCTCGGCGGCTGCCTGCTTCTGCGCGGCCTCCGCGGCCTGCTGCTCCTTGGTCTTGACCTCGAGGTTGAAGAGGAACCCGAGCGACTCCTCCTTGATCCCGTCGAGCATCGCGTTGAACATGTCGTAGCCCTCGCGCTGGTACTCCACCACCGGGTCGCGGTTGGCCATCGCGCGCAGGTGGATACCGGCCCGCAGGTAGTCCATCTCGTAGAGGTGCTCGCGCCACTTGCGGTCCAGCACCGTGAGCAGCACCCGCCGCTCGAGCTCGCGCATCACCTCGGAGCCGAGCGCCTCCTCGCGGGCGGCGTAGGCGGTGTGCACGTCGGCGAGCAGCTCCTCCTTCAGCACGTCCGCGGTCAGCGCCGCCTGGTCGCCGTCGGCGACCCGGTCGAGCAGCTCCTGCCGGTCCAGACCGACCGGGTACAGCGCCTTGAGGCCGGCCCACAGCTGCTCGAGGTCCCAGTCCTCGGCGTAGCCGGTCTCGGTCGCGCCGCTGACGTAGGCGATGACGACGTCGTCGACCATCGTCTGCACCTGCACGTGCAGGTCCTCGCCGTCGAGCACCTTGCGGCGCTCGTCGTAGATGACCGTGCGCTGCCGGTTGAGCACCTCGTCGTACTTGAGGACGTCCTTGCGGACCTCGTGGTTCTGCTGCTCGACCTGGGTCTGCGCGGACAGGATCGCCCGGCTCACCATCTTCGACTCGATCGGCTGGTCGTCGGGGACCCGCAGCGTGGTCATCATCGACTCGAGCATCGGCCCGTTGAACCGGCGCATCAGGTCATCGCCCAGCGACAGGTAGAACCGCGACTCCCCCGGGTCGCCCTGCCGTCCGGACCGACCACGCAGCTGGTTGTCGATCCGCCGGCTCTCGTGCCGCTCGGTGCCCAGCACGTACAGGCCACCGGCCTCGGTCACCTGGTCGTGCTCGGTCTTGACCTGCGCCTTGGCCGACGCGAGGGCGTCGTCCCAGGCGGCCTCGTACTCCTCCGGGGTCTCCGCCGGGGACAGGCCCTTGACGCGCAGCTCCTCGTCGGCGATGAACTCGGCGTTGCCGCCGAGCTGGATGTCGGTGCCGCGGCCGGCCATGTTGGTGGCGACGGTGACGGCGCCGAGCCGCCCGGCCATCGCGATGATCGAGGCCTCCCGGGCGTGGTTCTTCGCGTTGAGCACCTCGTGCGGGATGCCCCGCTTGAGCAGGTACTTGCTCAGCAGCTCGGACTTCTCCACGCTCGCGGTCCCGACCAGCACCGGCTGGCCTTCGGCGTGCCGCTCGGCGATGTCCTCGACGACGGAGTCGAACTTGGCCTTCTCCGTCTTGTAGATCACGTCGGCGCGGTCGGCACGGACCATCGGCCGGTTCGTCGGGATCGGCACGACCCCGAGGGAGTAGGTCTGGTTGAGCTCGGCGGCCTCGGTCTGGGCCGTGCCGGTCATCCCGGAGAGCTTTTCGTAGAGCCGGAAGTAGTTCTGCAGGGTGATCGTGGCGAGAGTCTGGTTCTCGTCCTTGATCTTCACCCGCTCCTTGGCCTCGATGGCCTGGTGCATGCCCTCGTTGTAGCGGCGGCCCGACAGCACTCGACCGGTGAACTCGTCGACGATGAGGACCTCGCCGTCGGTGACGATGTACTGCTGGTCCTTCTTGTAGAGCTCCTTGGCCTTCAGCGCGTTGTTCAGATAGCTGATCAGCGGGGTGTTGGCGGCCTCGTAGAGGTTCTCGATGCCGAGCTGGTCCTCGACGAACTCCACGCCCTCCTCGGTGATGGAGATCGTCCGCTTGGCCTCTTCGACCTCGTAGTGCCGGTCACGCCTCATCAGCGGGGCGATGCGGGCGAACTCGCCGTACCACTTGGCGCTCGTCTCGGCCGGGCCGCTGATGATCAGCGGGGTGCGCGCCTCGTCGATGAGGATCGAGTCGACCTCGTCGACGATGGCGAAGGCGTGGCCGCGCTGCACCAGGTCGCCCTTGCTCCAGGCCATGTTGTCGCGCAGGTAGTCGAAGCCGAACTCGTTGTTCGTGCCGTGGGTGATGTCGGCGGCGTACTGCTGCCGGCGCACGTCGGGCTTCTGGCCGGAGACGATCGTGCCGACCGACAGGCCCAGGAAGCGCTGCACCCGGCCCATCCACTCGGCGTCGCGCTGGGCCAGGTAGTCGTTGGTGGTGATCACGTGCACGCCGTCGCCGCTGAGCGCGTTCAGGTAGGCCGGCAGCACACCGGTCAGGGTCTTGCCCTCACCGGTCTTCATCTCGGCGATGTTGCCCAGGTGCAGCGCGGCACCGCCCATCAGCTGCACCCGGTAGTGCCGCTGGCCCAGCGTGCGGGTGGCCGCCTCGCGGACCACGGCGAACGCCTCGGGGAGCAGGTGGTCCAGGGTCTCCCCGTCGCCGTAGCGCTCCTTGAACTCATCGGTCTTCGCGCGCAGCTCGGCGTCGGTCAGATCGGTGACGTCGGGCTCGAGGGCCTCCACCGCGTCGGCGATCTTCGTCAGCCGTCGGACGATCTTGCCCTCACCGGCACGCAGGATCTTGTTGAACACCACGACCCCAGCGTAGGCGGCGCGGCTGTGAAGCGGTCCCGGCGCGGCCGAGCGTCCTGCCCGGACCGCCGGACTCGTACCCTCCGCGACGTGTCCTCTGCCGCAGACTCCCCACCTCGCCCGCTGCTCGGACCGGGGGTCGTGGCCTTCTTCACCGAGCGGCACCTGGCCACGCTGACCACGCTGCGCGCCGACGGCAGCCCGCACGTCGTGCCGGTCGGCGTCACCCTCGACGCCGCCACCGGCACCGCCCGGGTGATCACCTCCGGCACCTCGGCGAAGGTCCGGCACGTGCGGGGCGGGCAGGCCCGGGTGGCCGTCTGCCAGGTCGACGGCAAGGTGTGGACGACGCTGGAGGGGACGGCGGTGGTGCGCGAGGACGCCGGTTCCGTCGCCGACGCCGAGGCCCGGTACGCCGTCCGCTACCAGCAGCCACGGGTCAACCCGGCCCGGGTGGTGCTGGAGATCTCGATCGACCGGGTGCTGGGCAACGCCGAACGCTGGCGGGCTCCCGAGGAGCCGCAGTGACCGGGATGGAGCTGCGCGGCATCGACCTGACCACCGAGGTGGTGCGCACCGACCGGCTGGCGCTGCGCCCCTTCCGCGAGGACGACGTCGAGGCGGTGCTGGCCGGCTGTCAGGACCCCGACGTCCAGCGCTGGATCAACATCCCGGTGCCGTACACGCGCGCCGACGCCCTGGCGTACGTGCTCGAGGACTCCCCGGCCGAACGCCGGGCGGGCACGGGCACCAACCTGGCCATCGAGGTGGACGGGGTCGTGGTCGGCTCCACCGGTGTGCACCGGATCGGCCAGCACCCGATGGGGCCGGAGATCGGCTACTGGCTCGCGCCGTCGGCACGCGGCAGGGGCTACGCCGCGGAGACCACGCACGCACTCGCCGAGTGGGCGCTGGGGCTCGGCGCCCACCGGGTGTACCTGGTCGCCGACGTCCGCAACGCCGGCTCCCAGGCGGTCGCCCGCCGGGCGGGGCTCACCCAGGAGGGCGTGCTGCGCTCCTACCTGGCCTACCGGGACGGCAGCCGGGGCGACGCCGCGGTCTTCTCCCGGCTGCCCACCGACTGACCCCGGACGGGCGACGAGCCGCCCTCCGCGGTGCGGAGGGCGGCTCGCCGGGGCAGCGGGTCAGGCGTGCGCGGGCTGGAGGTCCCCCGCCGCCGCGGATGCCGCGACGGCGGCGGCCGGGGCCCCGCTGTCCTCGGCGTCGGCCGGGGCGCCGAGCCGGATCAGCCCGTAGTCGAAGGCGTGCCGCCGGTAGACGACCGAGGGCACGCCGGTGTCGGCGCAGAGGAAGAGGAAGAAGTCGTGGCCGACGAGTTCCATCTCGTACAGGGCCTGGTCGATGTGCATCGGGGTGGCCGGGTGCACCTTCTCCCGGACGATCCGGCCGGGCAGGTGCTCGTCCAGGTCGGTCACCAGGGGGCCGTCGGCCAGCGCTGCCTCGACGTCGGCGGACCCTGCCCCGTCCGGCTCTCCCACAGGGGCGCTGCTCACCCCGTCGAGCACCGGCTCCTCGACCGTGGGCACGCCGTCGATCCGGACGCTCGGTGGTGTGCGCCGGCCGTGGTGCACGCGGCGACGGTCGTTGGCCCGCCGCATGTGGTTCTCCAGCTTGCCGGCTGCGAGTTCCAGCGCGGCGTAGAAATCTGGGGCTGACGCCTCGGCGCGGGCCACCGGCCCCTTGCCCCGCAGCGTGATCTCCACGCGCTGGGCGTTGGCTGTCTGCCGAGGGTTCTTCTCGTGCAGCAGCTCCACGTCGATGCGGATGACCTTGCCGTCGAACCGCTCCAGCTGGCCGACCTTGTCCTCCACCTTCTGGCGGAAGTGCTCGGGCACCTCGACGTTACGACCACGGACCACGATCTCCATGGGACCTCCCAGTTGAGCGGGGTGTGATCAACCCGACGCTAGACGCTGTACCCCGGTCCCGACAGTGGAAGCAGGGTCCAGCTCCGCTCCACCTCGACCACGCACCGTGAACGACCCAGGTGGCGCCGCGGCGAACGGCCGGTGGACCCGTCGTGGAGTCGCCGCGACGACCGCGGCCACCACCGGCGTGTCCCGCCACGGCGTGTCCCCGGCCCCGGCGAGCGCCCGGGCCCCCTCGGTCAGGGTCGCTCCGCTGGTGACGACGTCGTCCACGAGCACCAGCCGGCTGCCCGCGGGCACCCCGGCCCACGCCCGGTGCCCGGCGGGCAGCACGCGGAACCGGCCGGCCAGGTTGGCCCGCCGGGCGGCGGCGTCCAGGCCGGCGGAGTCCCGGGTGCGCCCGGCCCGCCCCCGCAGCCTGCCCAGCACCGGCGCCGTCCGGGCGGGTACGCCGGCTGCCCGAAGCTCGGCCACGGCGCGATCGGCCAGTTCCCGCACGTGGTCCCGGCCCCGCTGGCGCACCGCCGCCGCCGAGCTCGGCACCGGGACGAGGACGACGTGCGCGGTCGCCGGCCCGGCCGCACCGGCCAGCACGACGCCGACGGCCAGCGCCAGGGCCGTGCCCAGCGGCCCGGCCAGCTCGGCCCGGCCGTGCTCCTTGAAGGCCAGCACCGCGGGGCGCACCGACCCGGCGTAGGCGCCGGCCGCCACGGTCGGCGGGAAGCCGGGCGGGTGCCTCCGCGGCTCGGCCAGCCTGGGTCGGGTGAGTCGACGCCCGCAGGCCGGGCACAGGGCGTCGCCGGGCATCGCGCAGCCGGCGCAGCTGCGGGGCAGCACCAGGTCGGCCAGTGCCCAGCTCCCGGCGCGCAGCACCCCGGCCAGCCCGCCGTCCCCGTCGATGCCGCCGGCGCTGACCATGCCGACAGCCTGCCGGTCCGCGGCCGGACCCCGGTGGCGCAGCACGGCGCTGGGGACCCGGGGTGGGCGTGGGGACGACGGCCGGCGCTGCCCGGTCACATCGGGTAGAAGGGCGCCCTTCCGGGCAGCGGCGCGGCCCCGCGCACGGCGGTGACCCAGTTGCCGCCGGGCAGTTGCCACAGGGTGCCGCCGGCGCTGACCAGGGGCTGACGGCCCGGCGCGGCGGCGACGCCGGTCGGCTGGGCGGGCAACCCCGAGGTGGTCAGTTCAGTGAGCCCCCAGCCGTCGACGCTCACCTCGTACGGCACGGTGCGCCCGGTGCTCGGGTCGCCGGCCAGCAGGAGCAGCGACCCGGCGTTCCGCCAGGCGACGTCCACCACCTGTCGGATCGCGGGGGCGACCGACCGCAGGTCCCGGACACTGACCGCGTCGTCGGCCCGGACGACCGTACCGACGTAGAGCTGTCCCCCCTCGGGGCCGTCGATCACCACGGCGGCCCGCAACCCGTCCGGGGAGAGCTGGAACGCGGTCGCCCGGCCGAGTCCGGGGAGCGTGGGTGCGCTGACCGTCTGCGGCGCCCCGCCCTCGGGCAGCCGGATCACCTCGGCGCCGTCCCGCACGGTCCACACCTCGGCCCGGGTGCCGGCCGTCGTCGGCTCGGTGAAGCTGCCGCCGGTCAGCGCGGGCAGCAGCTCCCCGCCGTACTGACCGGCGTACAGCGTGGCCGGCGCCCCCGACGGCGACACCGAGGTCGACACCCCGGCAATGAGCCCGAGCGCTCCGGTCCGGCCGTCGACCGAGACCGCCGCGGACTCCAGCCCGTACACGCCCTCCCCGGCGGGCCCCGGTGCGGCGCTGCCGTCGGAGGTACGACGCAGCGCACCGTCGGCGAGGTGGTGCCCGACCGCATCGGCCGGGACGACGTCCGGGTCGTACTGCTGCCAGTCGTCGACCCGCTGCTCCTCGGGCACGTCTGGCAGGCCGAGCTCCTGCCCGTCGCGCAGCACCACCACCGAGGTCACGTCCAGCTGGTCCAGGGACCAGACCAACTGTGCGGAGGCAGCTTGCAGCGTCGCGTCGTCGACGTCGGCGGGGAAGGTGAGGTCGACCGTCGCCGTCCGGCCGGAGGTGCTCACCGTGCTGCGCAGCTCCGCGCCGGCCAGCGGGTTGAGCACGCCGGCGGCGATCTGCGGGGACGGGCCGTCGAGCAGGCGCTCGACGAGCGTGTTCGGCTGGGCACCGCCCTCGACCAGGTAGCGGGGGTCGGGGACCACCCGGGTGCCGGACTGGTCAAGGAAGTAGGCGTCGACGGGTTCGTAGGTGCGGGCGAAGTCCGGCTCGAGCATCAGCAGCCCGTCGGGCGGGTCGCTGATCCGCCACTCCCCCGACTCCTCGGTGAGCGTGAAGCTGTGGTTGTAGACCTCCCCGGTGCCGACGGTGAAGCTGCCGCGTTGGTCGACGGTGCCCACCTGGGCAGCGGTGACCTCGACGACGCCGGGTGCGGTGCGCACCGGTGCGTAGTCGCCGCTGATGACGGTGAGCCCGTCCGTGTCCCGCCAGGCCGCAGCGGCCTCCTCGGTCAGGTACTGGCGGGCCACCGGGTGGTTGCGGACGGTGCTGGCGTTGGCGTCGATGAACCCGCGGACGACCTCCTCCGGGGTCGCGCCCGGTACCGGCGCCGGCGGCTCGATGCCGACGGCACCGGCCGGTGGGGCGGCCGCCTGGGTGATCCGCACCGTCGGGGAACTGCTGGGCACGGTGCTGCAGCCGGCCAGCACGGACACGGCGAGCAGCGCGACGAGCGGGGCCAGCCGGCCGGAGCGGGGCCCGGTCACGACCCGCCCCCGACGAGGCGCGTGGGCGCCGGGCGCAGCGGCAGCGGTGAACTGGCCAGGTCGGCGCCGGCGGTCAGCGGCAGGGTGAGCCGGAACTGTGCCCCCTGCCCGGGCTGGCCCCACACCTGCAGCCAGCCACCGTGCAGCCGGGCGTCCTCCAGGCTGATGGACAGGCCGAGGCCGCTGCCGCCCACGGTGCGCATCCGAGAGGGATCGGCGCGCCAGAACCGGTCGAAGACGTGCTGGGCCGCCACCGGGTCCAGGCCGACACCGTGGTCGCGCACCGTGATCGCCGTCGCCGAACGGTTCGCAGCCAGGGTGATCTCGACGGGCTGCCCCTGCCCGTGCTCGATCGCGTTGCCGATGAGGTTGCGCAGCACCCGCTCCACCCGTCGCCCGTCCACCTCTGCGATGACCGCCGACGTCGGGACCTCGACCTGCAGCGTGCAGCCGTGCCGCTCCGCGAGCACGGTCATCCCGGCGGCGACCCGCTCGACCAGCGGGCCGAGGTCCTGCGCCTCCGCCTCGAGGGTCGCCGCGCCGGCGTCGTACCGGCTGATCTCGAGCAGGTCGGTCAGCAGCCCCTCGAAACGGTCCAGCTCCGCTCGCAGCAGCTCCGCGGAGCGGGCGACGGCCGGGTCGAAGTCCCCTCGGGCCTCGTGCAGCACGTCCGCCGCCATCTGCACCGTGGTCAGCGGCGTGCGCAGCTCGTGGGAGACGTCGGAGGTGAACCGCTGCTGCAGCTGGGACAGGCCCTCCAGCTGGGTGATCTGCTTCTGCAGGCTCTCGGCCATCGCGTTGAAGCTGGTGGCCAACCGCGCGAGGTCGTCCTCGCCGCGCACGGCCAGCCGCTCCTCCAGGTGCCCGGCCGCCAGCCGCTGCGCACCTCCGGCGGCGCGGCGCACCGGGCCGACGACCAGCCGCGTCACCAGGACGCCGATCCCCACGACGAAGAGCACGAGCGCGGTCCCGCTGATCACCACGGTGCTGCGGATCAGCCCCAGGCTCTCCTGCTCCTGGTCCAGCGGGAAGGCGAAGTAGACCTCCACCCGGTCGCCGCTGCGGGCATCGGTGGGCACGGGGGCCCCCACCACCAGGGTGGGCACAGGCTCCCCCTGCTCCCCGGGCACCGGCGCGTACCGCCAGGCCGGGGACCCGTCGGCCACCTCGGCGCGCAGGTCGGCCGGGAGGGCCGGGTAGATGTCCAGCCGGCTCCACGCCGGGCGCTCCTGGTCGCCGGAGCCGTAGACCATGACGACCTCGAAGTCACCGGCCGAGCCACCCCGGGACGTCAGCCCCTCGACGGTGCGGGCCAGCGTGGACCGGACGCTCGCCGAGTCACCGGTGGCGATGCCGCTGACCTCGGTCTGGGCGTACGCCACCCCGTTCAGCACCTGGTCGATGGCGGCGTCGCGCTTGACCCGGAGCAGCTGGTCGCTGATCTGGCTGAACAGCACCAGGCTCACGATCACCACGACGGTGCTGGCGACCAGCATGGTGATGGCACCGATCCGCAGCTGCAGCGAGGACCGCCAGGCGCGCACTGCGCGGCGCAGGGCGCGACCCCCGACCACCAGCGCCCGCCGCCGCGCGCGGCGCATCCGGCGCCGCACCCGTGCCGACGGCGGACGACCGGCAGGCCGGGGCCCGGGCGCGCCCACGGCGGCGCTGCCCGGTGCGGCCACCCGGGCCTGGTCGGCGGCCGGCTCCCCGGTGGCGGTGCTGACGACCGGCGGGGTGCTCACGACCGGCGGGGTGCCCAGGTCACGGCGGACCGGCCTTGTAGCCCACCCCGCGGACGGTGAGCACCACCTCGGGCTTCTCCGGGTCGCGCTCCACCTTCGCGCGCAACCGCTGGACGTGCACGTTCACCAGCCGGGTGTCGGCCGCGTGTCGGTAGCCCCAGACCTGCTCGAGGAGCAGTTCACGGGTGAAGACCTGGCGCGGCTTGCGGGCGAGGGCCACCAGCAGGTCGAACTCCAGCGGGGTGAGTGGGATCGCCTCGCCGTCCCGGGTGACCTGGTGGGCCGGGACGTCGATCTGCACGTCCCCGATGGCCAGGGTCTCCGCCTGACCGGTCTCCCCGCGGCGCAGCTGGGCCCGCACCCGCGCCACCAGCTCGACCGGCTTGAACGGCTTGGTCACGTAGTCGTCGGCCCCGGCCTCCAGGCCCTGCACGACGTCGATCGTGTCGCCCTTGGCGGTCAGCATCACGATCGGCACGGTGGACTGGGTGCGGATGTCGGCGCAGATCTGCAGGCCGTTGCGGCCGGGCAGCATCAGGTCCAGCAGGACCAGGTCCGGGCGGACCTGCTGGAAGGTGGCCACGGCTCGTGCCCCGTCGGAGACGAACGCCGGGTCGTAACCCTCCCGGCGCAGCACGATGCCCAGCATCTCGGCGAGGGCGGCGTCGTCGTCGACGACGAGGACGCGGCCGCGGCTGGTCCCGGCAGTGGGAGCTGAAGGTGGCACGGACCCATAATGCGTGACGAAGTCCACCCAGCGGTCCGCCCCGCCCGGAAGACTCCCCGGACGGGGCGGAACGTGCAGCTCAGAGCCGTGCGGTGCGCACCGGGCGAGGGGTCCGCTCAGTAGCGGTAGTGGTCGCTCTTGTACGGGCCCTCGACCGGGACGCCGAGGTAGTCGGCCTGCACCTTGGTCAGCGTGGTGAGCTTCACCCCGAGGGCGTCCAGGTGGAGGCGGGCGACGTGCTCGTCCAGCCGCTTGGGGAGCACGGTGACGCCGGGGGTCTTGCCCTCGTACGCAGCCCGGTTGCCCCACAGCTCGATCTGCGCCAGCGTCTGGTTGGCGAACGACGCGCTCATCACGAAGCTGGGGTGCCCGGTGGCGTTGCCCAGGTTCAGCAGCCGCCCCTCGGAGAGCACGATGATCGTGTGGCCGTCGGCGAACCGCCACTCGTCGACCTGCGGCTTGATCGTCGTCCGCACCACCCCGGGGGTGCGGGTCAGGCCGGCGATGTCGATCTCGTTGTCGAAGTGACCGATGTTGCCGATGATCGCCTGGTGCTTGGTCGAGGCCAGCTGCTCGGCGGAGATGATGTCCTTGTTGCCGGTCGTGGTGATGATGATGTCGGCCTTGCCGATGACCTCGTCGAGCGTGGTCACCTCGTAGCCGTGCATCGCCGCCTGCAGGGCGTTGATCGGGTCGATCTCGGTGACGATGACCCGGGCACCCTGGCCGCGCAGCGACTCCGCGCAGCCCTTGCCGACGTCGCCGTAGCCACAGACGACGGCGACCTTGCCGCCGATCATCACGTCGGTGGCGCGGTTCAGCCCGTCGATCAGCGAGTGCCGGCAGCCGTAGAGGTTGTCGAACTTGCTCTTGGTGACCGAGTCGTTGACGTTGATCGCCGGGAAGAGCAGCCGGCCCTCACGGGCGAGCTCGTAGAGCCGCAGCACCCCGGTGGTGGTCTCCTCGGTGACGCCCTTGATGGCCGCACCGATGCGGGTCCAGCGCTGGTCGTCCTCGGTCAGGCTCGTGCGCAGCGCGTCGAGGATGACGCCGTACTCCTCGGAGTCGGCCTCGGTGGTGTCCGGGACGACGCCGTCGGCCTCGAAGCGGGTGCCGAGGTGCACCAGCAGCGTGGCGTCGCCACCGTCGTCCAGCAGCATGTTCGGCCCGATGAGCGTGCCGTCGGCGTCGGCGAACTCGAACAGCCGCTGGGTGCACCACCAGTACTCCGGCAGCGTCTCGCCCTTCCAGGCGAAGACCGGCACGCCGGTGGGCTCCTCGGGGGTGCCGTCGCCGACGACGATCGCGGCGGCCGCGTGGTCCTGGGTGGAGAAGATGTTGCAGCTCACCCAGCGGACGTCGGCGCCGAGGGCGACCAGCGTCTCGATCAGCACGGCGGTCTGGATGGTCATGTGCAGCGAGCCGGCGATGCGGGCGCCGGCCAGCGGCTGGGCGTCGCCGTACTCGGCGCGCAGCGCCATCAGACCGGGCATCTCGTGCTCGGCGAGGGAGATCTCCTTGCGGCCGAAGACGTGCAGGGAGAGGTCGGCGACCTTGAAGTCGCCGTCGGTCAGGACGCGGGTGCCAGTGCTGGCGGTCATGTCGCTCCAGTGTCCGGCCCTGCCCGGGACGGGCGGGCTCTGTCGGTCGCTGTGTCCCCGCGGCTGCGGGGCGAGCGAGCATGCCGAGGCTTCGGCGGGGCTCGTGCCGTCGCCCAGGGTACCGCCGCGAGCACGGTCGCGTGCTGGACCGGCCACCCTGCAGGGGGGCCCTTCTTCAGCGCAGCGCAGTAGTGGCGCGGTACAGCACCGCAGGCCCGCGGGCGGTGACCGCCTGCCCGGCCGGCACGAAGGCCGACTGTCCCTGCCGCAGCGTCAGGTCGCCGTCCGCGCCGGT
Source organism: Modestobacter sp. VKM Ac-2983 (assembly GCF_026967885.1). Classification (NCBI taxonomy): domain Bacteria; kingdom Bacillati; phylum Actinomycetota; class Actinomycetes; order Geodermatophilales; family Geodermatophilaceae; genus Modestobacter; species Modestobacter sp. VKM Ac-2983. The sequence continues at coordinate 730,486 of NZ_JAPVBK010000003.1, read as the reverse complement.
GAGCACTGCGACGCCCTCCGCGCAGAGGAGCACCTGCGGCCCGGCCGTGGTGAGCACACCGGGGTCGACGTCGACCTGGCATCGGGTGAGGTCGAAGTCGTCGACCGGGACGGGGTAGCGCAGGCCACCGCGGCCGAGCACCGGGTGGATGACCGGGACCTTGCCGTCGGTGAAGTCCAGGACCTCGATCAGCGCCGCCAGGTCGACGTGCTTGCTCGTCAGCCCGCCGCGCAGCACGTTGTCCGAGCTGGCCATCACCTCGACCCCGGCACCGCACAGGTAGGCGTGCAAGTTGCCGGCCGGCAGGAAGACGGCTTCGCCGGGGGCGATCCGGAGGTGGTTGCACATCAGCGAGATCACGACCCCGGGGTCCCCCGGGTAGGTGTCGGCGAGCGTCGCGGCCCAGCGATAGGTGTTGATGAACTCCGGGTCGTGCGCGGTGACGAAGGACGCCGCCCGGGCTGCCACGGCCTGCACGAGGGACTCTCGCCGGCGCTTCGAGAGAGCCAGCAACTGCGGGATGGCGGCGCGCAGCCCACCGCGGGCCAGCGCGGCGATGGTCGGCATCAACTCCGGCAACTGGAGCTTCGCCAGGCAGTGCAGCGACTCCTCCACCGGACGGAATCCACACAGCGCCTCGACCGGCGTGATCGCCAGCAGGATCTCCGGCTTGTGGAAGGGGTCCTTGAAGGTCCGCGTCGGGTCGTCGTGCGGGATGCCCGCCGCCTCTTCCGCGGCGAACCCCGTCTCCGCTTGTGCGGTGGTCGGGTGCGCCTGCAGCGACAGCGGCTTGTCGGCCGCCAGCACCTTCATCAGGAAGGGCAGCCGGTCGCCGAACCGTTCGCGGACCGGCTGGCCCAGCAGCCCCGCGGGGTCAGCGGTGATCGCATCGCTCAGCGTTCGGCCATCAGCGAGCACGCTGGACGCGTCGGGGTGCGCACCCATCCAGAGCTCGGCGTAGGGCCGGTCGGCGGGCGAGGGGAGCCCGAGGAGCTCCGGGATGACGGTGCGGCTTCCCCACGGGTAGTGCCGCACCGGACTGTTGAGCTGCCACATCGACGCTGAGGTTACCGGCGAGGACGTCACCGGACAGACGTCGGATCAGGCCGGTCCGCACTGGAGCAGATGGGGAGGGCGCTCACCCGGGCGAGGCAGTCGGGTCGAGCGCTGGTCCACGGACGATCAGCCTCCGGAGGCGACCGGTCACGGGTGCAGAGCCCGCTCGTGGTCCAGCGCCAGCGCCAGGTAGACGGCGCTGAAGTCGGCCACGGAGAGCTGCCGGGCGAGCCGGGCCAGCCGGGGGTGCCGTTCCGGCTCGGCGTGTTCGGCCAGCGCGCTGATCGGGACGTTGTGCGCCGCCGCGGCGCGCAGGACCTCCTGCATCGCTTCCTCGGCCGACCGCGGGTCGCGCTCCCCGGCGTCGTGCTCGCCGGCGTCCGCGTCGCGGATGGTGATCAGCCGGAGCCGGCGGCCCGCGTCGTCGGTCCGGTCCCGGAAGAAGTCGTCCTGCCCCTCCTCGGGGGCCAGCGGGCCGCCGAGGACGGTGCACGCGGCGACCCGCTGGTCGGGCAGCCGGAAGCCGGTCACCGGCAGCCCGGCCAGGGTGGCCAGCTGATCGGCGACCCGGCCGGCGGCGGCCCCGGCGAGCGGCCCCTCGGCGGCGATGACCGGCAGCGCGTCCAGCAGCTCCAGCGCCAGGGTCTTCGCCGGGTTCACGAAGGACTCCCGGGCCGGGCCGCACTCCGCCGCCACCTCGTCCAGCGATGCGGCCACCAGCTCGGTGTCGGCGGCGTCCTCCGCGACGAGTCCCAGGTCGGCAGCCAGCAGCAGCATGGGGGTCAGCAGCGACCACAGCGCGGTGTGCTGCACGCGGGAGGGCGGCAGCGGCACGTAGGGCGCCCGGGCGCTGGCGCACGCGGCGTGCAGCGGGGCGCCCTCGGCGCCGATGCCGACCAGCACGACGCCGCGCCGGGCGGCCTCGTAGGCCGGGGTAACGGCGTACCGGCCGGCGCCGGTGCGGGTGGCCACCACGGCGATGTCCGAGGGACCCATCCAGACCGGCAGGTCCGGGCCCGGGACGACGTCCACGGTGACCGGGCTGGCCGGGCCGAGCAGCGCCCGCAGCACCGTCGCTGCGACCGCCCCCTCACGCCTGCCGACGATCACCAGCCCGCGCGGGCGGCCGCCGGAGGTCGCCCGCTCGAGCCCTGCCTCGCGGGTCAACTGCGTCGTCTCCCGGACCTGGGCACCGGCACCGGCGACCGCCGGCAGCAGCCCCCGCGGGTCGCGGGCGCGGAGCAGGTTGAGGTCGTCCAGGACCTCCTCGGCGAGCTCGGGCGAGGTCATGCGCGGCGCTGCCGCGCCTCGTCGAGGAGCAGCACCGGGATGCCGTCGCGCACCGGGAAGGCCCGGGAGCACGTGGGGCAGACCAACTCGCTCGCCTGGAGGTCGACGGTGAGCGGGGTGTGGTGGGTGTCCGGACAGGCGAGGATCTCCAGCAGCTCGGGATCGATCCCCAGGGTCGCGTCCTGGTTCATGCCCGCACCATCTCCAGTACCTCGTCGCGCAGCGTGGCCATCCGCGCCGCATCGGGTGCTTCCACGTTGAGTCGCAGCAGCGGCTCGGTGTTGCTGGCCCGCAGGTTGAACCACGAACCGTCCGGCAGGGAGACGGTCAGGCCGTCGAGGTCGTCGATCGCGACGCCGTCCCGCTCACCGTAGGTCTCCCGGACCGCCGCCACCCGCCCGGCCTGGTCCCCGACGGTGGAGTTGACCTCCCCGGAGGCGGCGTACCGCTCGTAGGCGGCGGCGAGCTCCGACAGCGGCCGGGACTGCTCGCCCAGGGCGGCCAGCACGTGCATCGCGGCGAGCATGCCGGTGTCGGCCCGCCAGAAGTCGCGGAAGTAGTAGTGCGCGGAGTGCTCACCGCCGAAGACGGCGTCGGTGCGGGCCATCTCCTCCTTGATGAAGGAGTGCCCGACCCGGGTGCGGACCGGTGTCCCGCCGTGCTCGCGGACGATCTCCGGCACCGCACGGGAGGTGATCAGGTTGTGGATGATCGTCGTCCCGGTGCCCTTGGCGAGTTCGCGCACGGCGACCAGCCCGGTGATCGCCGAGGGGCTCACCGGCTCGCCGCGCTCGTCGATGATGAAGCAGCGGTCGGCGTCGCCGTCGAAGGCGAGGCCGATGTCGGCGCCGTGCTGGCGCACCCCCGCCTGCAGGTCGACCAGGTTGGCCGGGTCCAGCGGGTTGGCCTCGTGGTTGGGGAAGGACCCGTCGAGCTCGAAGTACATCGGCACGATCTCCAGCGGCAGCCCGGAGAGGACCACGGGGACGGTGTGCCCACCCATCCCGTTCCCGGCGTCGACGACGACCTTCAGCGGCCGGATGCCGGAGAGGTCGACCAGGCCCCGCAGGTAGGCGGCGTACTCCACGGCGACGTCCCGGGTGCTGACCGTGCCCGGCCTGCCCGGGTCCCGGTCGAACACCGCGGCTTCCTCCAGGAGCTGCTCGGACCACTCCCGGATCTGGACCAGCCCGGAGTCCTGGCCGATCGGTGCCGCCCCGGCCCGGCACAGCTTGATGCCGTTGTACTGGGCCGGGTTGTGGCTGGCGGTGAACATCGCGCCCGGCATCTCCAGCGAGCCGGCGGCGAAGTAGAGCATGTCGGTGGAGCCCAGGCCGGCCTCGACGACGTCGACCCCGCGGGACAGCACGCCCTCGGCGAAGGCCCGGGAGAGCGGGACGGAGGAGTCGCGCATGTCGTGGGCGGTGACGACCGAGGTCGCCCCCGTCTCGGCGTGCACGTACTCGGCGAAGGCGGTCCCGATGGCGCGAGCGACGCTCTCGTCCCACTGGTCGGGGACGACTCCGCGCACGTCGTAGGCCTTGATGATCGACGTCAGGTCTGCCACGGCGCTGACCCTATAAGGGCTTGCGGCTACGGGAGGTTGGGGAGGACGCGCAGGTGGCCGCGGCGGGTGCCGCTGCCGTCGTCGGCCGGGTCGCGCGGCGGCTCCGGGCGGGCTGCCTCCCGCACCGCGTCGGCCAGTGCCAGCAGGTCGTCACCGGTCGGGCCGAGGTCGTCGGCGTCGATCTCGTGCCGGACGACCTCCCAGCCCCGGGGCACCGTGAGCCGCTCGGCGTGGAACTCGCACAGGTCGTAGCTGTGCGGCTCGGAGTAGGTCGCCAACGGGCCGACGACGGCCGTGGACTCCGCGTACACGTAGGTCAGGGTGGCCGCCGCCGGTTGCGCGCAGCCGCTGCGCGAACAGCGACGTGACTGCCTCACCACCGGTTCCTCACGCCGGGCACACTATCCGGGCCGACGCCGTCTGGGGAGGAGGCACACCGGATCACGCACGTCCACCCCCTCCTCCCCGTCCTGGCCCACCCGACCCAGCCGTCCCCCGCCCGGCGTCCCCGACTGATCGCCAGCACCGCTGCGGTCCGCTGAGGCCGTAGGCTCCTGCCGCGATGGACCGCCTCCCTTCCCGCGCCCGGCGCGACCGCCATGGCCGCGGCCTGCGCGGTCGTCTCGTGCCACCGACGGTGCCGCTGTCCCGCAGCCGCGCCGAGCAGTTCGACGACCTGGTCCTGGACGCGGTCGAGGACCTGGAGCGCCGCTGGGAACGTGAGCTGGCCGGTGTCGAGTTCGCCGTCGAGGACGTGCCCTGGGTCGACCACACCAGCCCCGACGACGTGGTGCTGGACGCCGACGTGCTGGAGGACGGCAGCGTCCCGCTCGCCCGGGTCCTGCCCGCGCACCGGGAGGGGGGGCACGAGCACCCGGCCCGGATCGTGGTCTACCGCCGGCCGCTGGAGATCCGCGCTGCCGACCGCGACGACCTCGCCGACCTGGTGCGGGACGTCGTCGTCGACCAGGTGGCGGTGCTGCTGGGACGGGACCCCGAGGAGATCGACCCCGCCGGTTGAACGGGCCGCGGCCGACCCCTTTGCCATGCTGGGCGCCGAGATGAGCGCAGCTGACCACAGCCGGCCCGGCCGGCACGGTGCCCGGCGGACCGTCGTGACCGGGGTCGTCGCCGGCCTCGTCGTCCTCGCCGCCGTCCTGGTGCTGCTGGCCCTCCAGCCCCGGACGACGACGGCCACCGCGACCCTGACCGTGACCCCCCGCACCGAGGCCGGCGCCGGTGCGGCACTGCTGCTGGCCGACCGGTACACCGCGCTCGCCGGGTCGGCCGAGGTCCTGGCCGCGGTGCAGGACGACGAGCCGGCACTGGCCGGGGTGCCGCTGGCCGAGCTCGAGGAGAGCACCGCTGCCGAGCGCGCTCCCGGCACGGCCACCGTCGCGATCCGGGTGACGCTGCCCGACCGGGACACGGCGGTGGCCGCGGCCGACGCCGTGGTCGACCGGCTCGTCGAGCGGGGCACCGACGAGGAGCTCGTGGACGTCGACCCGGGCCGGGAGGCCTCGCCGGCCGGCGCCACCGGTTCACCGGCCGCGGGCCGGTGGGTGCTGGTCTCGGTGCTGCTGGCCCTCGCCGCCGGGCTGTGCGCCGCGCTGGCGTCGGCCCTCCTGACCGGGAGGCGGGCTGCTGGACCGGCGGCCCGCGAGGCCGGTCACCGCGGGAGCGACGCCGCGGCGCTCGACGACCTGCCCGGCTTCCTGGAGAGCCCGCCCGGCTCCGCCGGCGCCCGGCCGACGGCAGCGCACCCAGGGACCACCGGCACGGGCGCCACGTCGACCGCGGTCCGGGCACCCGGCGGCGCACTGTCACGCACGGCACTGTCCGCCACCACCCTCACGGCAGCGTCCCTGCTGGTCCTCGCCGCCGTGGTGGTGGGGGCACCCGCCAGCCGACCCGGGGACGTCGGCCTGGACGCAACCGCGGCGGACGCCGCCGTCATCGGGACGACGGCGGCCGGTCCCGCGCCCGCCACGCCACCCCCCGAGATGGGGTCACCCGACGCCGCGGCCCAGCCCGAGGCGGGCGCCCTGGCACTGTCCTCCGTCCCGCTGGGCACCGACGGCGTCGCGGCGACGGCGACCTTCGGCGCTGTGCTGCTGGAGGAGCGGGCCGTGGGGCTGACCGTCACCCACCCCAGCGTCAGCCTCACCACCGATGGCCGACGCGCCTTGGCGCACGTCCGGCTGCCCACGTACAACTGCCTCACCGCCGAGCCCCCCGCCGACCCGCTGGCCGCCGGCTGCGCCCGGGGCATCACCGAGTACGCCGACCTGGCCAGCCCGGAGCTCCAGGTCACCCGCGACGGCGACCGCATCGAGCTGACCGGCCTCTTCCCCACCTACACGCGCCCGAACGGCAGCGCGCCCAGCTACACCGGCAGGGCCTACCAGCTGACCGCCTCGATCGCGCCCGACGGCCCGCGCCGTGAGAGCACGACCCCGGCGACCGGCGTCGTCCGGATCGGGCTGGACAGCGCAGCCACCGCACCCGACCGCGGGGTCACCCGGCTGCAGCACCCCGGCTGAGCGAGCCCCGTCGGCCCAGCTGGGCGAGGCCGGCCACGGCCGTGAGGGTGCCCGCCGGGGCACCGAGCTCGCGGCGGAGCCCGCCGACGTCACTCGTGCCCCACCACGGCCAGCGCTCCTCCCCGGGGGTGCTGCGGTCGAGCAGGGTGAGCAGCAGGGCCCTCGGCCCCTCGTCCGCCGGGACGACGGCGACCTCCAGCTCTCCGGTCGCGGCGTGCAGCCGGGCTGCGGCGCGGACGAAGTCCCGCTGTGCGGTGGGGAGCTGCGCCAGCACGGCCGGCAACCAGCGCTCCACCTCGACCGGGTCCCGACTGCGGACGACGTCGGCGACGGTGTCCAGCTCGTCGACCAGGCGCCGGCTGCGCGCGGTGGCCAGCTGGGCGTCCGGCAGCCCGGCAGCCAGGTGCCGCACCGTCGGGTCGCCGAGCGGGAGCCCGGTCAGCCGGAGGGTCCACGGGCCCCGGACCCGGTCGAGCAGGCCGATCACCCCGGCGGCGAGCCGCGCGGCGACCTCGTCGTCCCGGGCCGGCAGCCTGGACTGCGGTCGTCCCGGGGGCAGCGGGCCGGGCTCGGCGCCCAGCAGGGTGACCACGGTGCCGACGCCGCGACGCCGGAAGGACAGCAGGGCCGCCCCGACGGGACGACTGTCCGCGTCCTGGCCGACCAGCACCGCCCGGGGGTGAACCCGGCCGAACAGGTGTCCGGCCTGCACGTTCAGCGCGGCGGTCAGCCATGGCGGACGGGCGGGGAGGGGGGCGGCGACCCCGGTCAGCAGGGGTGCGGCGGCGCGGACCTCACGGACGACGGCGGTGCGGCCGTCGGCGACCCGGGTGTGCACGGGGCCCAGTCGACCACACGGGCGAGGGGCCGTGGGACCGGGCTGCCGAGCAGCCGGGTGGAGCACTCGGTGACGAGCATCGTCGGCGCGTCGTCGCGCCGACCGTGCGGGAGGAGAGGTGGGACGTGCGGGGTCCTCGTCAGCCGGCCTGGCGACGCAGGCGGCGGCGCTCGCGCTCGGAGAGCCCGCCCCAGATGCCGAAGCGCTCGTCCATGGTCAGGGCGTACTCCAGGCACTCGGCGCGGACCTCGCAGCCGGTGCAGATCTTCTTGGCCTCGCGGGTGGAGCCGCCCTTCTCCGGGAAGAACGCCTCCGGGTCGGTCTCGGCGCACAGCGCTCGCTCCTGCCAGCTCTGCTCCTCGGCGTCCACGCCCGGGAGCACGGCGTCGAAGACGTCCGCCCTCCCCAGCACGTCCCGCCCGGAGGCCGGGGTGGGGCCTGCTGCAGAGCTCTCGTGCTCGGTCAACCACGACACCTCGGCCATCACGTTGCGTCCCCTCTCGCTGCGTCCCGGTACGTGCTGCTGGGCGGGTCCCAGTCGCCAGCACCTGATGACGACATCGGAATTACACGCGTGTCGTTGAGTCGAGGTCAAGTCGGGCCGGTGTAACGCAGCACCACCTCCGTCCCACCGGTAACAACTCGTCCGGGAGCGGTCACAGCCCACCCCGACACGCCGTGTTCTTCCACACCATCTGCCATCGAGACCGAACGGTTTCGTGTAGATCGTCTGCAGTGGACCCGGGTCCGCCGTGGAGTTCTGCCGATCAGGCACGATGGTCGGGTGCACATCGTCGTACTCGCCGGCGGCGTCGGCGGCGCCCGCTTCCTCCGCGGCCTCCTCGCGGCGGCCCCCGGCGCCGAGGTGACCGCCGTGGTCAACACCGGCGACGACGTGACCCTGCACGGGCTGCGGATCTGCCCCGACCTGGACACCGTGATGTACACGCTGGGTGACGGGATCGACGAGGAGCGTGGCTGGGGCCGCCGGGGCGAGAGCTGGACGGTGAAGGACGAACTGGCCGCCTACGGTGCGGAACCGACCTGGTTCGGCCTCGGCGACCGGGACATCGCGACCCACCTGGTCCGAACCCGCATGCTCGACGCCGGTTACCCGCTCTCCGACGTCACCGCCGCCCTCGCGGCGCGCTGGCAGCCGGGGGTGCGGCTGCTGCCGATGAGCGACCAGCGGGTCGAGACGCACGTCGTGGTGACCGACCCCGACACCGGCCGTCCCCGGGCCCTCCACTTCCAGGAGTGGTGGGTCCGGCACCGGGCGGCCCTGGAGGCCAGCAGCTTCGTCCAGGTCGGGGTGGACGACGCCCGGCCCGGCCCCGGCGTCGTCGAGGCCCTGACCACTGCCGACGCGGTGCTGTTCGCGCCGTCCAACCCGGTCGTCTCGATCGGCACCGTGCTGGGAGTGCCCGGCATCCGCGACGCCGTCCGTGCCGCGTCCGGGCGCGTGGTCGGCATCTCCCCCATCGTCGACGGCGCTGCGCTGCGCGGCATGGCCGACCGCTGCCTGCCCGTGGTCGGCGTCGAGGTCAGTGCGGAGGGCGTCGGCCGGCACTACGGCGCCCGGTCCGCCGACGGTCTCCTGGACGCCTGGCTGGTGCACACCGGCGACCGGGCCACCGTGCCCGGCGTCGACGTGCGCGCCGTCCCGCTGCTGATGAGCTCACCCGAGGCGACCCGGGCGCTGGCCCGGGCCGCGCTGGACGCAGCCGGAGCAGGACACCGGTGAGCGGACCGCCGGCGGGCATCTCGGTGCTGCCGGTGGCCGGGCTGCCCGAGTTCTCCCCCGGCGACGACCTCGCCGGCGCCGTCGCCGCCGCAGCCCCCTGGTTGAGCGACGACGACGTCCTGGTGGTGACCTCGAAGGTCGTGTCCAAGGTCGAGGGCAACCTGGTGTCGGTCCCCCCGGGCACCGATCGGGAGACCGCCCGCCAGCAGGCCATCACCGCCGAGACGGTGCGGGTGGTCGCCCGCCGCGGGCCGCTGTCGATCGTCGAGACCCGGCACGGCTGGGTGGTGGCCGCCGCCGGCATCGACGCCTCCAACGTCGCCTCCGACACCCTGGTCCTGCTGCCCGAGGACGCCGACGCCTCGGCCCGGCAGCTCCGCGACCGGCTGCACGAGCTGCTCGGGGTGACCGTGGCGGTCGTGGTCAGCGACACCTTCGGTCGGCCCTGGCGGGACGGCGTCACCGACGTGGCGATCGGAGCGGCGGGGCTCCCCGCACTGGTCGACCACCGCGGCGCCGTCGACACGCACGGCAACCGGCTGGAGACCACCCAGGTGGCGGTGGTCGACGAACTGGCCGCCGCCGGTGACCTGGTCAAGGGCAAGCTCGGCGGCCTCCCGGTGGCGGTGGTGCGCGGCCTCAGTTTCCGGCCACCGGCGCCGGACCAGGGCACCCGTCCACTGGTCCGGATCGGCGCCGGCGACCTCTTCCCCACCGGTACCCGGGACCTGGTCGGCAGCCGCACCAGCGCCCCCTCGATCGCCCACCGGGACGGCGCCCTGCTCGCGGTCACGGAGGCCTTCCGGACCGCCGTGGCGGCGCTGCCGGAGTTCCCCGTGGTCTTCCGGTACGGCAGCGAAGAGGGGGACGACGGCGACGTCGTCGACGTCCACCTGGCCGACCCGATCACCCCGGTCACCTCGCTGGCCCTGGGTGCGGTCGTCGGCGCGGCGCTGGTCCAGCTGCAGGCGGAGGGCTGGGCGACCCGGTGGGAGCCGGCCGCGACCTTCGGCGGTGCGTCGCTGGCCGGCCGGCTGTGGCTGGGGCGCACCCCCACCTGAGGGGGAGACCCGGTGCACGCCTCCGACGGCGGTCGTTAGCGTCGACCCGTGCAGATCCGTGAACTCGCCGTCCCCGATGCCTACGCGCTGGACCTGGTCCCGCACGGCGACGCCCGCGGCCGGTTCACCGAGTGGTTCCGCGCCGACGTGCTCGCCGAGGCGATCGGCCCGGGCTTCCGGATCGCCCAGGCCAACCACAGCGTCTCCGCCCGCGGCGCGCTGCGGGGCGTGCACTTCGCCTCGGTGCCCCCCGGCCAGGCGAAGTACGTCTACTGCCCGGCCGGCACGGTGCTCGACGTGGTGGTCGACCTGCGGGTCGGGTCGCCCACCTTCGGCGTGCACGACACGGTGCTGCTGGACGGCGAGCGGCCGCGCGCGGTCTACCTGGCCGAGGGGCTGGGACACGCGTTCATCTCCCTCGCCGATGCCAGCTCGGTCACCTACCTGGTGTCCACCGGTTACTCCCCCGGCCGGGAGTTCGGCGTGCACCCGATGGACCCCGAGCTGGACCTGCCCTGGCCGGCCGACGTCGAGTTCGAGCTGTCGGCCAAGGACCTCGCCGCGCCCACCCTCGCCGCAGCCCGTGAGCAGGGTCTGCTGCCGACCATGGCCCAGTGCCGGGCGCGGTACGCGGAGGTGCGTGCCAGCTGACCCCTCGGGGCGGGGGCGAGGCTCCGGCCGCCTCGCGTCAGCTGTGGAGGGCGCCGAGCCGGTCGACGCAGGCGCGCACGGACGCCGCCCAGGGCGGCAACGGCGTCAGGCCGGCCGCCACCCAGGCGGCGGGATCCAGCACGCTGTAGGCAGGGCGCACCGCCCGGCTGGGGAACGCGTCGGTCGTGGTGGGCTGCACCCGCCCCGGATCGGCGCCGGCGAGCTCGAAGACGAGCCGGGCGAGCCCGAACCAGGTCGTCGCGCCGCCGTTCGTGGCGTGCAGCAGACCGCGGGCCGGCGCCAGCGCCACCTCGACCAGCCCGCGGGCGAGGTCGGCCGACCAGGTCGGGCTGCCGGTCTGGTCGTCGACGACGGACACGGTGTCCCGCTCGTGCTCGAGCCGGAGCATGGTGCGCACGAAGTTGCTGCCGTGCGCGGCGTGCACCCAGGAGGTCCGGACGACGACGGCGTCGTCGTCCACCGCCGCGATCGCCTGCTCCCCGGCCAGCTTCGTCCGGCCGTAGGCGGTGCGTGGTGCGGGCTCGTCGTCGACCCGGTACGGCGTGCTGGCCGTGCCGGCGAAGACGTAGTCGGTGGAGACGTGCACCAGCCGGCCGCGCCCGGCCAGCTCCTCGGCCAGCCAGCCCGGAGCGGCCCCGTTCACCAACAGCGCGGTCGCCTCGTCGTCCTCGGCCGCGTCCACGGCCGTGTAGGCGGCCGCGTTCACCACCACGGGCCGCGCACCGCTGGCCCCCGACCGGTCCAGCCACCCCCGGACCTGCGCGCGCACCTGCGCTTCGTCGGTGAGGTCGAGCCCGGCCCGGCCGAGCGCGGTCACGGTGTCGTCCGGACGGTCCGCCGCCAGCACGGCCTGCAGGTCCGTGCCGAGCTGTCCGCCCGCGCCGGTGACCAGCCAGGAGGTCGGGGCGGTCACGAGCGGGCGGTGGCCGCAGCGGCCTTGAGCGGCTCCCACCACGCGCGGTTGTCCCGGTACCACTGGACGGTCAGCGCGAGACCGTCCTCGAAGCTCATGCGCGGGGCGTAGCCGAGCGCAGCGGTCTTGGAGTGGTCGACGGAGTAGCGCAGGTCGTGACCGCCGCCGCGCGGGTCCACGATGTTCTCCACGTGGCTCCAGTCGCGGCCGGTGGCCGCCAGCAGCTGCTCGGTGAGCTCCTTGTTGGACAGCTCCCGCCCACCGCCGATGTTGTAGAACTCCCCCGGCCGGCCCTTCTCCAGCACCAGCTGGATGCCCCGGCAGTGGTCGTCGACGAACAGCCAGTCGCGCACGTTGGCGCCCTCCCCGTAGAGCGGCACCGTGAGCCCGTCCAGCAGGTTGGTGACGAACAGCGGGATGACCTTCTCCGGGAAGTGGTAGGGCCCGTAGTTGTTGCTGCACCGGGTGATCGAGACGTCCAGCCCGTAGGTCTTCGCGTAGGCCCGGGCGATCAGGTCGCTGCCCGCCTTCGCCGCCGAGTACGGCGAGTTGGGCTCGAGCAGGTGGTCCTCGGTCCACGAGCCGGAGTCGATCGAGCCGTAGACCTCGTCGGTGGAGACGTGCACGACCCGGCGGACGCCGTGCCGGAGCGCGGCGTCGAACACCTGCTGGGCGCCCAGCACGTTGGTCAGCACGAAGCCGGCGGCACCGGTGATCGAGCGGTCGACGTGGGACTCCGCGGCGAAGTGGACCACCATGTCGTGCCCGGGCAGGGCGGCGTCCAGGTCCGCGGCGACGCAGATGTCGCCCTGCACGAACCGGTAGCGCGGGCTGTCGGCGACCGGGGCCAGGTTGGCCAGGTTGCCGGCGTAGGTGAGCTTGTCGAAGACGGTCACCTCGGCGTCCTCGAAGCCCGGGTACCCGCCGGAGAGCATGGTGCGCACGTAGTGCGAACCGATGAAGCCGGCACCGCCGGTGACGAAGACGCGCATGCCCGAGACGCTAGGCGACGCCGGCGGACGGTGGGGCGTGCCACGGCGCTCTTCATCCACCGGGGTGAGCGGCACTCCCACCACACGGCGCCCGACACCTAAGGTCGCCGGGTGCGCGGGATCATCCTCGCCGGTGGAACCGGCAGCCGACTGTGGCCCATCACCCTCGGCGTGAGCAAGCAGCTCATGCCGGTCTACGACAAACCGATGATCTACTACCCGCTCTCCACGCTGATGATGGCCGGGATCCGCGAGGTCCTGGTCATCACCACCCCGGAGGACCACGACTCCTTCGCCCGGTTGCTCGGCGACGGCAGCCGGCTGGGCATGCGGATCGAGTACGCGGTGCAGCCCCGGCCCGAGGGGCTCGCGCAGGCGTTCCTCATCGGCGCGGACTTCCTCGACGGCCAGGCGGCGGCCCTGGTGCTGGGCGACAACATCTTCTACGGCGCCGGCCTGGGCACCGCCCTGTCCCGGCTGCCCGAGCCCGACGGCGGGCACGTCTTCGCGTACCACGTCGCCGAGCCGGCGGCCTACGGCGTCGTGGAGTTCGACGAGGCCGGCCGGGTGCTCTCCATCGAGGAGAAGCCGGCGAGGCCCAAGAGCTCCTACGCCGTCCCGGGGCTGTACTTCTTCGGCCCCGACGTCGTCGCGGTCGCCCGCGGCATCACCCCGAGCGCCCGGGGCGAGTTGGAGATCACCGCCGTCAACGAGCACTACCTGCGGCAGGGCCGGCTCACCGTCACCGTGCTGGACCGTGGGACCGCCTGGCTGGACACCGGCACCTTCGCCTCGCTGCGCCAGGCGACCGAGTTCGTCTCGGTGGTCGAGGAGCGGCAGGGGCTGAAGATCGGCTGCATCGAGGAGGTCGCCTGGCGCAACGGCTGGCTGGACGACGACGGCATGCGTGCCGCAGCCGAGCCACTGGGCAAGAGCGGCTACGGCGCCTACCTGCTGGGCCTGCTCGACGGCTGAACGCCTCAGATCGAGCGGTACTGGGTCGGGGCCATCCGGGGACCCCGCTTGGGTGGCATGCTGCCGCCGACCTCCAGCAACCGGACGACGCGCTGCCGGTGCCCGCGCCAGGGCTCCAGCAGCTCCAGCATCCCCGCGTCGTCGGTCTTCCGGCCGGCGAGCGACCAGCCCACCAGGTTCTTCAGGTGGTAGTCACCGACGCTCACCGAGTCCGGGCAGCCCACGGCGCGCTGGGCCACCTCGGCCGCGGTCCAGACGCCGATGCCCGGCACCGACTGCAACCGGCGGCGCAGGTCCTCGCAGTCGTCGTGGACGCCGGCCTCCAGCCGGGATGCGACCGAGGCGACCGCCCGCAGCGACCGGCGGCGGGCGCCGTCCAGCCCGCAGCCGTGCCACTGCCAGTCGGTGACTGCGAGGACCCGCGCGGCCGAGGGCACCACCCGCATCCCCGCCGGCGCCGGTCCGGGCGCCGGCTCACCGGCCAGCCGCAGCAGCTCCCGCCACGTGCGGTGCGCCTCGATGCCGGTCACCTTCTGCTCCAGGACGGCGGGCACCAGTGCGTCCCACACCCGCCCGGTGCTGCCCAGCCGCAGCCACGGCGCACCGCGGTGCAGCCGGGCCACGAGTGGGTGCGGGGTCGGGTCGAAGTCGTCCGGCCGGTCGTCGGCACCCAGCCAGCGGGGCGCGCGCCGGCCCGCCCACGCCGCCCCCGGTCCCCATGCCTGCACCCGGATGGCCGATGCCCCTCCGGTCAGCCGCACGGTGGCCGGGCCGTCGGGGGTGGTCGTCGTCCGCCAGACGCCGTCCTCGGCGTAGCGCAGCGTCGGGTCGCCGGTGCCCCGGCGGTCCCGGGACAGCGTCCGGCGCACGTCCAGCGGCCAGTCCGGCGTCCAGACCTGGTCGTGGGCCGGTGCATCGACGACCGACAACTGCTCCCCCACCGCGTTCCCCCCGGTACGTGCTGCCGTCAGCGCGGTGCCATCCGCAGCGCGCCGTCCATCCGGACGACCTCACCGTTCAGGTAGCCGTGCCGCACGATGTCCAGCGCCAGCTCGGCGAAGTCCTCGGGGCGGCCCAGCCGCTTCGGGAACGGAATGCCGGCGGCCAGCGCCGTTCGGGCCTCCTCGGGCAGCGAGGCGAGCAGCGGGGTGTCGACCAGGCCGGGGGCGATCGTGCAGACCCGCACGCCGACGGAGGAGAGGTCGCGGGCCGCCGGCAGGGTCAGCCCGACGATGCCGCCCTTGGACGCGGCGTAGGCGATCTGCCCGATCTGGCCGTCGTACGCGGCGATCGAGGCGGTGTTGACGACGACGCCGCGCTCGCCGTCCTCGTCCGGTTCGGTGCGGGCCATCGCGGCGGCGGCCAGCCGCAGCACGTTGAAGGTGCCGATCAGGTTGACCGTCACGGTGCGGCTGAACGGCGCCAGGTCGTGCGGGGACCCGTCACGGCCGAGCACCCGCTGGGCCCAGCCGATGCCGGCGCAGTTGACCGCGATCCGCAGCGGCCGGTCCTTCCCCGTCGCGTCCTCGATCGCCGCCTGCACCGACGCCTCGTCGGTGACGTCGGTGCGCACGAAGGTCGTGTGGCCACCCAGTTCGGCGGCCAGCGCCTGCCCGCGGTCCTCCTGCAGATCGAGGACGGTGACCGCCACCCCGGCGGCGGTCAGCGCCCGGGCGGTGGCCTCACCGAGGCCGGAGGCTCCTCCGGTGACGACAGCGGCGACGTCGAGGTTCTTCATGCCGCCGAGGCTAACCGGGCGGCGACGAGGGCACTCAGGCCGCCGCGACGGTCCCCGAGGACCCCACGCCCTGGGTGCGGTAACGCACCTCGGCTTCGGCCAGCGCCTGCGCCCGGGCGAGCAGGACCAGGCGGGCCTCCTGCTCCCGGAACCGCACGCTCGCGCTCCCGACCAGGTAGATGATCACCAGGGCCAGGACGTAGAGCAACAGGTCGGTGCCGCGGGTGACGCCTACCGCCTCGGCCAGCACCTGCAGGGTGCTCGGGAAGATGACCGAGACGGCGCCGAGCACCACGGTCAGGATCGCGACGATCTTGCGCCGTGCCTGCCCGCGGAGCGAGGCACGAGCACGGAGGGACAGGTAGACCGCGGCGATGATCGCCGGGACCAACAGCCACTTGATGATCATCGGCGCTTCCCATGGGTGAGCCGGTGGACGATGGTGTCCGCCAGGATGTTTACGCTGTTGAGCAGGGGCTGGCCCTTGGAGCGTGAGTAGTCGGTGTAGAGGATGTGCACCGGGTGCTCCACGACGCGGTACTCGGGCCGGGTGAGCTGGTGCTCCAGCTCCGAGGCGTAGGCCATGCCGGCATGGGAGAGCCGGACGCGGGCCACCACCGACCGGGAGACCAGCCGCAGGCCGTTGTGCGCGTCGGTCAGCTTGGCGCCCTCGCCCCGGTTCATCACCTTGGCGGCCAGCTTGAGGATTGCCTTGCGGACCGGGCTCATCTCGGTCTTCTCGTCGAGAAACCGCGAGCCCATCACGACGTCGTAGCCCTGCCGGATCAGCCGGATCATACCGAGCAGGTCGGCCAGCTGATGCTGGCCGTCGGCGTCGAAGCAGCCGATGTACTGGGCGTCGGTGAAGCGCAGCGCCGCTTCGAACCCGGTCTGCAGGGCGCCACCAGCGCCGAGGTTGATCGGGTGGGTGATCCGGAACGCGCCAGCCTTGTCGATCTCGTCGGCCGACGTGTCGGTGCTCGCGTCGTCGACGGCGATGACGGACAGCCCGGCGTTGACGAGTTCGGAGATGACCGACCCGACGACCGGCGCCTCGTTGTAGACACGGACGATGACGACCGTGTCGGCCCACGGCCCCGCGGGCTCGTTGGGCGCGTCCACGGTCTCGTGCCGCTGCCCCAGCTCGAAGTCGTTCATCAGGAGCCAGCGTAGCCCGGAGACGTCACGTGACGACCGTCCGCGGACCGACCCGGCCGTGTCGCCACCTCAGCTGTACCGCGCGCCCCACCGGGCTTCAACGGCCCCGAGCAGTTCCTTGACCCGCTGTGCGTCCGCGACCGGGCAGACCATCGTGACATCGCGGGTGTGCACCACCACGCTGTCCCGGACCCCGACCAGGGCGACCAGGTGGTCCGGGTCGTCACTGAGGACGATGTTGCCGGTGCCGTCGACCACCACGGCCCGCCCGCGGACCGCGTTGCCGTGCTCGTCGTGCCCCAGCGTCTCTCCCAGCGCCGGCCAGGAGCCGACATCGAGCCAGTCGGCCTCCAGGTCGGCCACCAGCACCCGCCCCGGTTCGGCGGCCGCCGGCTCGAGGACGGCGTAGTCGATGCTGATCGCCGGCAGAGCCGGGAAGACGTCGGCCAGGACGGCGTCCCGCCCGGGACCCGGCGGGACGGCGATCATGCGGGCGAGGGCAGCGGCGGTCACCGGCAGGTGTGCGGCGAGGGCGTCGAGCACGGTCCGGGCCCGCCAGACGAACATCCCGGAGTTCCAGAGGTGGTCACCGGCGGCCAAATAGCGCTCCGCGGTGGCGAGATCCGGCTTCTCCCGGAAGGAGGCGGCCTCGGCGACCCCCGGCACTCCGGTCGGCCCGCCGCGCTGCACGTACCCGAACCCGGTGGCCGGCGAGGTCGGCACGATGCCCAGCGTGACCAGCGCCGCCGGCCGAGCCGCCACCGCGTCGAAGGCCGTCTCCAGCGCGGCGGTGAACCGCTCGACCGGCCGGATAACGTGGTCGGCGCTCACGACGGCCAGTTCCGCGCCCGGGTCGGCGTCCTCGACGAGGGCCGCAGCCAGCCCGACGGCGTTCGCCGTGTCCCGGGCAACCGGCTCGAGCACCAGCCGGTCCGGCCTCAACCCCGGCAGCGCGGCCCGGACCTGGTCGGCGTAACGGCTGGCAGTGCACACCCAGACGCAGTCCGGGGACACCACCGTCCCGACCCGGTCGAAGGCCTCGGCCAGCAGACTGCGCGCCCCCGCGGGTCCGGCGACGACGTCGAGCAGCTGCTTGGGCCGGTCCGCGCGGGACAGTGGCCAGAGCCGGGTGCCCGATCCCCCGGCCATGATCACCGCGTGTCGCATGCCGAACTCCGATCGATGGCCGGTCGAACCCACGCCGACGTCCGCGTCGCGGACGGCTCGGCGGAGGCGGACGGCATGGTGGGAACAACCGCGAGCTCACCGGCGCGCCGCTGAAAGCGGGCACCGGCGGCCACCCGGGCGCTGATGTAGGAGACCAGCATCCGGCCACCGAGCCCGGCTCGGAGGGCGGCGCGCAGCGGCGCGTGGCGGCGACCGGGGTACTGGCCCGACAGGTAGCGCAGGGCGCTGGTGTGGTGCACCCGCTGCATCCGATGCGGTTCGCGGCGGGTGGCGTGGCCGCCCTCGTGGACGACGACCGCCCCCGGCGCATAGACGTGGAGCCACCCGCGGGCGCCCATCCGCGCGGCGAGGTCGACGTCCTCGAAGTACATGAAGTAGCCGGGGTCAAAGCCGCCGACAGAGTGGAACGCCGCCATGTCGACGAGCAGGCACGAGCCGGACAGCCAGCCGGCCGGGCGCTCGCGGGGCGCCTCGCGCTCACGGCGGTAGCGGGCCGTCCACGGGTTGGCCGGCCATACCCAGCCCAGCAAGGCGTGACCGATGCCGGTGGACAGCCGGGGCAGGTCGCGGGCGGAGGGGTAGAGCTCGCCGTCCGGCGTCCGGATGGCGGGGCCGACGGTGCCGGCCCGCGGCCAGCGGCCGGCGGCCTCGAGAAGTGCATCGAGCGAGCCGGACTCGAACCGCAGGTCCGGGTTGGCCACGACGGCGTACCCGGAGGTCAGCCCGGCCAGCCCGGCGTTCGCCGCGGCCCCGTAGCCCACGTTGCCACCGATGGGCAGCAGCCGGACGTACGGGTAGCGGGCGGCCGCCCGCTCCGGGCTGCCGTCGGTCGAGCCGTTGTCGGCGAGCACGACCTCCACCGGCCGCACGGTCGCGTCGGCCAGCGACTCGATGCAGCGGTCGAGCGCCTCACCCGGCGAGTACGTCACCACGACGACGCGCAGCGGTGCCGTTCCTGCGTCGGGGCCCATGACCGGCGAGTCTAGGCAGCGGGCTCGGGGTCCCCCCCGGATGGCACGACTTCGTAGACGATCGCCGACTCGTTGGCGAACACCCGCTTGAGGCCGTCGACGGCGTCCAGGTCGCGGAGCCCCTCGATCCGCTGCATGCCCTCGCGGATGAACCCGCCACCCAGGAAGACATAGCGCACGTTCGCCTCCTCCACCATGCGCCGTACCGCCGCGCTGGTATCCAGCTGGTTGAGCCGCTCCTGCAGCCGGTCGGCCACCGAGCCGGCCGGGGGGCCGTAGAAGGTGAACACCATCGGCTCCACCCCGGCATAGGAGTACATCCAGACCGACCCGTCGAGCCGATCGTTCATCACCTGCTCACCGGGCCGCACGTGGTCGGCCAGCCACTCGTAGGCCTCCCGCTCCCCCTCGCTGACGGTCGGCCCGTCGGCGTAGGGCACCGCCAGCCGGGAGACGTTGCGGTCCACGTACGCCCCATTGGCGAGCAGCGCCAGGACGACGACGGCAGCCGCGGTGACACCCACGGGACCGGCCGAGGTGCCGCCCAGCCGGAGTCGCGGTGCGAGCCACTCGGCGAACGCGACCACCGCCGTCCCGACCGCGAGAGCACCGGCGAGCGGCAGCGCGGCGGCCAGCCGCCAGGCGTCGTTGTAAAAGGGGCCGGAGAGGATGTTGACCCAGGCGGTGTCCATCGAGGCCGTGGCCGCGTAGGCGGCCCCCAGCACGAGGTAGGCGGCGAGCACCCACAGCAGCCGCCGCCGCAGCACCATGACCACCATGCCGACGATCGCGGTGAGCCCGAGCCACCACTGGGGGCTCTCGATGACCGGCGAGTAGAGCAGCACCTGACCGAAGCCCTCGGCCTGGGTCGCGAACTCGTCCCACCGGGCAGCCTGGACACCGCCGCTGGCGGTCCGGGCCGGCAGCACCACCGGGAGCAGCACCAGCACCGTGAAGACGCCGGTGAGCGCCAGCGGCACGGCGGCGGCGCGCCACCGCACCGGCTCCAGCCGCAGCAGCAGGGCGACGGCGAGGGCCAGCACGTAGACGAGCAGGACGAACGCCAGGCTGGGGTGCATCGCCACCACACCAGTGACGCCCAGGGCGACCACCAGGGCCGACCTCACCGCCGGGGTCCGCTCCAGCAGCAGCCGCCCGGCCGCCAGCACCCCCGGCAGCAGCGCCAGCCCGGCGACGAACGGCCACAACGGCCCCCGCGACAGGGAGTCGTACGGGAAGGCGGTGAACCAGGTGCTGACTAGTGCCGCCACGGCGACTACCGGGGCCGGGATCCGCCAGGACAGGCCCAAGGCGGCGATGCCGAGCGGCCAGATCATGACGACGGTCAGGGCAGCGGCGTTGAGCACCCAGGACGGCGCGGCATCGAACAGCTGCACGACGATCGCCAGCAGCGAGTGGTAGGTGACCGGGTAGAAGTACGGGTCGCCGGCCGGCACGTTGGCGATCGGCGCGATCGCGCTCGGCACGGCCTGCCCGTGGTCGGCGATCCAGCGCACGGCGTTGGCGTGGAAGGGCGCGTCCCAGTCCTGATGCGTGACGTCCAGGCCACCGGTGCCCCGCAGGAAGGTGAGCGCACCCACGGCCATGCCCAGGACCACGCCGCCACCGACGAGCAGGTGCTCGCGGAGCGGGCGGGGGACCGGCCCCTCACCGTCGTTCGGGGCCTCGACCCCCCGAGTGCCACGCCGGCGCGTCCAGAGCCAGGACACCCCGGCGAGCAGCAGTCCGATCGCCGCCGTCCACAGCCCCAAGGACAGCAGCGACCAGCGCACGCCCAGCGCCTCCAGTACCGGTCCGCCGGTGGCGACGAGGCCGAACGTCAACGCGGGCGCGACTGCCGCCAGCCGCCAGCCGCGGAGCCCGAGCACCGCCGCGACGACGAGCCCGGGCACGAAGAACAGGACGGGGACGACGACGAACATGAATTCCCTTGATGGTCTGGTGCGCCAGCTGGCCGAGCCAGCGTACGGGCGGTCGGCGTCGGTCCCGTGGCGCTGACGTGGTCAGCGGGACGACTGCGGGCGAGGGGGCAGACGGGGTGTGGAGGCCCGATCGGGCGCCGGTCGTCCCGCTGCCCGTGGCCGGGTGGCCTAGCGTCCCGATCCGGCGCCGGGAGCGGTGTCGCAGGCGGTGAGCCGGTACAGGTCGAAAGTCCCTCCCTCGTCGAGCAACTCGAAGCCCGACGAGGCTCCCGGATAGGTGAGCCCGTCCCAGACCGTGCCCCAGGGCCGGTCGTTGGTCAGCAGGTACCGGACGTCGAGGCGGTCGGCGATCCGGCAGACCTCCGGATCCGTCGCCGCGTCCACCAGGTGCTGGGCCAGGTACATCTGGTCGGGGGTGACCCGGCCGGTGTTGATCTGCGGGAACAGCACCTGCCGTCGGGACAGCGCCATCACGGCCGGGCTGCCGTTTAGGGGCATCTGAGCGATGACCGCGCCCGGCTCGACGTGCTCCGCCGCCCGGGTGAACAGGTCGTACTCCGCCTGGTCGACCAGGGGGTCCACCTTGGGGTACGCGGCCAGGACACGGTCCCGGTTGTCGGTGGAGTACAGGCCGACCGACGCCAGCAGCAACAGGCCCAGTGCCGCCGGCACCACGAGGGCGGACCACCGGGGCGCGCCGCCGAGCGCCCGCCGGTCGGCGAGTGCCCCGACCCGGGCCTGGGCGAGGGCGATCAGGGCGAGCAGCCCGGTGACGGCGAGCGGGACCGCCGTGACGGGCAGGATGGCCGCGAGCCGGTGTGAGTCGGTGTACCAGAAGCCCGTGAAGATCCGCCGCCCCGCTCCGGGGACGCCGGCGGCCAGCACGTACAGGCCCCCGGCAACCAGGTGGCTGGCCACCAGCCAGCGCCGACGGCGGTGCACGAAGGTCGACACCGCTCCGACCACGACGAGCGCGGCCAGCACCCAGCCGGCGCCCCACCCGTTCGTCGCCCCGGTGAGCACCTCGCCGATGGCGTGCGACGGCGACTCGAACGGCGGCGAGTCCGCCTCCATGGTGCGGTCGAACAGGCCGGACTCCGCGACCACCAGCCAGTAGGCCGGTGCGGCGAGCAACAGCGGCGCGGCGAGCAAGACGGCGCATGGGCGGTCCCCCGCCCGGTACCGCCGTCGCGCAGCCCGGCCCAACGCCACGGCCGTGGGAGCCACGGCGATCGCGCTGAGGCTGATGACCGCGTTCGGGTGGGCCAGGCCGATGGCCACCACCATCACCGGCAGCAGGCACCACGCCCGCCAGCGGCCGATGACGTCCTCCTCCGCAAGGCCGACCGCCGACAGCAAGGTGGCCAGGCCCGCCGGGACCAGGGCCAGCCCGAGCAGGTTCGGCCAGAGGACCCCCCAGCCGAGCAGCTCCCAGGGGAACGCACCGAAGCCGATGCTCAGCACCCCTGCGAGCCCCAGTGCGAGGGGCGACGGACCGGCCAACTGACGCATCAGCAGCAGGCAGCCCAGCGGCCAGACCACGAGGGCGATCGACACCGACAGGATGTTCGCCGCCGCGGGCACCGACACCCCGGACATCATCACCAGCAGCGAGGCCAGCCCGTGCCAGGCCCCGGGGTAGAAGCCCTGCGCCTGGCCGGGGACGCCGAGCGTGTCGAGGGCGAAGCTCGACGCGTCGCCGGAGTTCAGGATGGTGACGACGGCGTTGTAGTGGAACGGCGAGTCGGAGCTCTGGATCAGCTCCTCGGGGCTCGCGATCGCCCGCCGCACGGTGAACGCACCCAGGAGCATCGCGGCCACCAACCCCGCCGACGCGGCCCCCAGGACCGATCGGCGGTCCGCCGGGAGCGGCCGGGGCAGGCGTTGCCGGAGGGGCAGTGCGATGCACGCGACCAGGGCGGTCAGACCGGCGAACACGGCCAGGAGCAGCAGGGGCGACCACTCGACCCCGACCTGCGATGCGCCGATCGCGGTCACCCCGACCACGCCCACCACGGCGACGGGCGCCAGCCCGACGGCCGCCAGGCCCCGGAGACCCAGGAGGTGGGCGATCGGCAGGCCGGGGACGACGAGGCAGACCACGCACAGGGCGACGACGAGCACACTGCCGAGCCAGCTCATGGCACAACTCCCGTTGGTCGGACGCCGATGGGCGGTGGAGGAGGTCCTGCCGTCCCGCGGACGGCAGGACGGACAGCCGGAGGCGTCACCGGCCGGGGCGGGTCGTGGGCGCGTGGCCCTGCCCTCGGTCGTCCGGACGGTACCCGAGCGACGGCGCCCGGTGCCGGTGCCGGCGACGTGCCGGACCCCTTCCCCACCGGGTGTCCCACCTTCCCCACGAGCCTCGCCGGGGCGGCCCGACCACCGCTCGGCCGGGGCCCCGGGCGGACGACTGGGCTAGGCTCCCGGTGGCCCGATCGGCACAATCGCAGGGGGACGACGCATCGATGGGCACACGGATCCAGGCCTCGGCCGACGTCTCGCCGGACGCGCAGATCGGCGAGGGATCGCAGGTGTGGCACCTCGCCCAAGTGCGCGAGCAGGCCGTGCTCGGCGAGGACTGCATCATCGGACGCGGCGCCTACATCGGCATTGGCGTGCGCATGGGCGACCGCTGCAAGGTGCAGAACCACGCGCTGGTGTACGAACCGGCGACCCTCGCCGACGGCGTCTTCGTGGGGCCCGCCGCGGTGTTCACCAACGACCAGTATCCCCGCGCGGTGAACGCCGACGGGACGGCAAAGAGCGCTGCTGACTGGACCGCCGTCGGCGTCACGGTCGACACCGGTGCCGCCATCGGCGCGCGTGCCGTGTGCGTCGCTCCCGTGCGGATCGGCGCGTGGGCAACCGTCGCAGCGGGCGCCGTCGTGACCCGCGACGTGGCGCCGCACGCGCTCGTCGCCGGCGTCCCGGCGCGGCGGATCGGCTGGGTCGGCCATGCCGGCGCCCGCCTGGAGGAACGGGACGGCAGCCTCCACTGCCCGGTCACCGGGCGCACGTACGAGCAGTTCGAGAACTCGATCAGAGAGGTCACCCCGTGACGACACCCCCGACCATCCCGGTGGCCAAGCCGATCATCGGCGACGAGGAGCGCGCCGAGGTCGACCGCGTCCTGCGTTCCGGCATGGTCGCGCAGGGCCCCGAGGTCGCGACCTTCGAGGAGGAGTTCGCCGCGGCGCTGGTCGCCGGCCGCGAGTGCGTGGCCGTGAACTCCGGAACCTCCGGGCTGCACCTCGGCCTCCTCGCGGCCGGCATCGGCCCCGGCGACGAGGTGATCGTCCCGTCCTTCACCTTCGCCGCCACCGCGAACTCGGTCGCGCTGACCGGGGCCACGCCGGTGTTCGCCGACATTGAGCCGGACTCCTTCTGCCTCGACCCGGCCAGCGTCGCCGCCGTCGTCACCGACCGGACCCGGGGCATCATGCCGGTGCACCTGTACGGCCAGTCGGCAGACATGGCCGGCCTGGGCTCGATCGCCCAGCAGCACGGCCTGGCGCTGTTCGAGGATGCGGCGCAGGCGCACGGCGCCACCTTCGAGGGCCGCCCCGTCGGCACCTTGGGCACCTTCGGCACGTTCAGCCTCTACCCGACGAAAAACATGACCTCGGGCGAGGGCGGCATGGTCAGCTGCGACGGCGACGTCGCCCACCGGGTCCGGCTGCTGCGCAACCAGGGCATGGCGAAGCAGTACGCCAACGAGCTGGTCGGGCTGAACAACCGGATGACCGACATCCACGCGGCCATCGGGCGGGTCCAGCTCCGGCGTCTAGCCGGCTGGACCGAGGACCGCAGGGGCAACGCCGCGTTCCTCGACGCCCACCTCGAGAACGTCGTCGTCCCGACCGTCCGCGAGGGCTCCACGCACGTGTACCACCAGTACACGATCCGGGTCGACGGTGACCGCGACGGCATGGTGCAGGCGCTGCGCGAGGAGCACGGCGTCGGCAGCGGCGTCTACTACCCGATCCCGAACCACCGCCTCCCCTCGTTCGACCTCGACATCGACTTGCCGGAGACCGAGCGGGCCGCCCGCCAGGTGATCTCGCTGCCGGTGCACCCGTCACTGTCGACCGGTGACCTCGAGCGGGTTGTCGAGGCCGTCAACGCGGTCGCGAAGGCCGGCGCCTGATGGCCGCGCTGCGCGCGGGGCTCATCGGACTGGGCTCGATGGGGCGTCACCACGCCCGCGTCCTACGCCAGCTCGAGGGTGTCGAGCTGGTGGCGGTGGCGGACGCGGTCGGCGACTCCCACGGTGTCGCCGGCGACCTCGCCGTGGGCCGCGACATCGACCACCTCATCGCCGCCGGCATCGACATGGCCGTGGTCGCCGTCCCGACCGCCCTGCACGAACGGGTCGGGCTGGCGCTGGCCGCGGCCGGCGTCCACGTCATGGTCGAGAAGCCGATCGCGGAGAACAGCACGGCCGGGCTCCGACTGGCCGAGGCGTTCGAGTCCGCCGGCCTGGTCGGCGCGGTCGGCCACATCGAGCGCTTCAACCCCGCCCTGCAGGAGATGCGCCGGCGGATCGAGGACGGCCAGCTGGGTGAGACGTACCAGATCTCCACACAGCGACAGGGCCCCTTCCCCGGCCGCATCGCCGACGTCGGGGTGATCAAGGACCTCGCCTCACACGACATCGACCTGACCTCGTGGGTGTCCCAGAGCGACTACGTGTCCGTGGCCGCCCAGACCGCCCACCGCAGCGGTCGCCCGCACGAGGACATGGTCGCCGCGACCGGCATCCTGGAGAACGGCGTCATCACCAGCCACCTCGTGAACTGGCTGTCGCCGATGAAGGTCCGGACCACGACCGTCACCGGAGAGCGGGGCGCGCTCGTCGCCGACACGGCGAGCGCGGACCTCAGCTTCTACGCCAACGGCACGTTCCTCACCGAGTGGGAGTCGCTCACGCCCTTCCGCGGCGTGACCGAGGGCGACATCGTGCGCTATGCACTGGCCAAGCGGGAGCCGCTCCTGGTCGAGCACGAGACGTTCCGCGACGCCGTCCTCGGCCGGGAGAACCGCGTCGTGACCATGCGCCAGGGGCTGCGCACCCTTCAGGTGGCCGAGGCCGCTCTGGAGTCGGCCCGGACCGGGGCGACGGTCCGGATCGGGCAGGCGGCCCCTACCCGTTGACGCGCCGCACCCCGACGGCAGGCGGAGTGCGGCGCGCCGGGTGTTAGGTGAGCGTCTCGATCGCGTCGGCGATGACCCGGCTGGGGTGGTAGGTGCCCAGCGTCCCCGCAGACCGGTAGCGCTCGGGGTCGTCCAGGAAGCCGCGGAGACGGCCGGCGTCCAGCCGGGTGAGCACGAACCGCTCCCCCTCCCCGGCCATCACCTCCGTGTGCGCCCGGTGCACGGCGCACGGGATGCCCAGGTGCCCGGTCTCCTGCTGCAGACCCCCGCTGTCGGTGACCACGAACCGCGCCCTGGCCAGCACCGGCAGGAAGTGGACGTAGTTGAGCTTGTCCTCGATGCGGAAGCGCTCACCGTCGAACAGGTCGAGCAGACCGCAGGACGACAGCCGCGCCCGCTCCGACGCCCCGGCGAAGTAGACAATGGGCAGCCGCTCGGAGTGCTCCCGCAAGATCTCCAGCACCTCGCGGTACTGGTTCTCCTGGCGCACGAGCTCGAAGCGGTGCAACGTCGCGACCGCGAACTCCGCGGGCAGCTCCACCGACGGCCCTTCCGGTCGGGCCAGCGCGTACTTGACGGCGTCGACGACCGTGTTCGCCCCGGTCGTGACCACGGCACCCCGGCGGCCGCGCAGGTTGTGCGCCTCGGTCTCGGTGGGCGCGAAGTGAACGTCGACGATCCGGCCGGCGACCCGGCGGTTGAGCTCTTCGGGGAAGGGGTGGCGAAGGCTGCCGCTGCGCATGCCGGCCTCGACGTGGCCCACCCGGGCGCCCAGCCGGTGGCCGATCAGGGCGCCCAGCGGGGCGGTGAAGGTGTCGCCGTGCACGAGCACCAGCGGCGGCTGCCCGTCACTCGCCAACCGCTGCGCGAGGTGCCGGCGGCGCGACGCGACGGTGCGCAGGAGACGCAGCCCCCACCCGGGCACGTCCTTGACCTTGGCCAGGTTGCCGGCCCCGTCCTCGGGCACCAGCCACTCCGCGGGCGCGGGCAGGTCCAGGTCGATCAAGGTGCCGGAGAGCTCCTCGACGTGCTGCGCCGTGTACCAGATCTCACAGTTGCGGCCGCGGCCGGTGAGCTCGTGGAAGACGGGAGCCATCTTGATCAGCTCAGCAGTGGTCCCGACGATGAACGCGATCAACAGGTCCCCTTAGGTCGTCGGCGTGAGGAGAGGATAGGTGGCCCGGACGTGGACCCCGGAGCCGCCCGTCCCACGTGCGCTCCTGGCCGGGAGGCCCACCAGTAGGCTGATCGGGTGACTCAGGCTGCTCGTGGTCATGGCGCGCCCCTCCCCCCGCTGGACGCTCTGAGCGTCGTCATCCCGGTCTACAACGAGGAGACCTGGATCCGGACGTGCGTCACCGCCCTCATGGCATCCGGTCAGGAGGCAGACCTGCTGCTGGACGTCGTCGTGGTCGACGACGGCAGCACCGACCGCACCCCCGAGGTCCTCCGCGAACTCGCCGCCGAGCACGACATCCGCGTGGTCACCCAGGCCAACGCCGGTCGGCTCGCCGCCCGGACCGCGGGCTGCGCCGCTGCCCGCGAGCCGTGGCTGCTGCTGCTCGACAGCCGGGTGATCATCGACCGCACTGCGCTGTCCTGGGTCCGCCGCACGATCGCCGAGCACCCCGACCGGCTCGTCTGGTGCGGCCACGTGGACGTCGAGACCGAAGGCAACCCGTACGCCGCCTTCTGGTCGGGGCTGGTCAAGATCGGATGGCGCCGCTACACGTCGGACCCACGGCTGGTCTCCTTCGGGGCCGAGGAGTTCGACGCCTATCCCAAGGGCACCACCGGCTTGCTGATCCCCGCCGCCTTCCTCGACGAGGCTGTGCGCGACTTCGAGTCGCTGTTCGACGACGAGAACCTCTCCAGCGACGACACCCGACTGCTGCGCGACGTCGCCGGCCGCACGAACATCTGGTTGTCCCCCGACTTCCGCTTCCGATACCACGGCAAGCAGGGCGCCCGGGGGTTCCTGCGGCAGTCCTACTTCCGCGGCACCACCTTTGTCGACGGTTACCTCGGTCAGCCCGGGCCGGTGCGCCGGGCACTCCTCGCCGCGCTCGGCGCGGGGGGCGTGGTCGCCGCGGCCAGCCTCCGCCGGCCCGCCGTGGCGGTCCTTGGACTCGGCACCGTCTCGGTGGCCGCGCCCGTCGTGGTATCGGCCGTCGGCGGTTCCCGGGACGAGGTCCGCAGCGCCGCGCTCCTGGCCCCCGTCTTCTCGCTCACCTTCGGGGCCGGCGTCCTGCGGGGTCTCGCCCTCGCCGCCGTCCGGCTGGGACGACGCGGCCGGGGAGCACCGCAGGGGTGAGCGCCACCGGAGAGCGGGCCGGCGCCGGCGTGGCGCGGATCGGCGTCGCGGTCGCCGCCTCGAGCGCGGCCGGCTACGTGCTCCTTGCGCTGGTGGGACGGGCGCTCGACCCCGCGGAGTTCGGCCTGTTCGTCGCCTTCTGGGGCGTCCTGTTCGGGCTCGGGTCCTCGCTGTCGACCATCGAGCAGGAGACCGCCCGCCGGGCGGCCGGCGGCGCCGACGACGGCACCGGACCGCCGGTGGCGGCGGTGACGACCGCCGCCGCCCTCCTCGCCGGTCTGGTGGCGGCCCTGACGTTGGTGCCCGCGGTGGCGGACCGGGTCTATGGCGGTTCCGACAGCAGGGTCGGGCTGGTCGTCGTGGTCGCCGCGCTGGGGTTCGCCGTTCAGTTCGCCGTCCGTGGCGTGCTGATCGGCTCGGACGCGGTCGGCAGCTACTCCTGGCTGCTCGTCGTGGAACCGGCGGCGCGACTGGTCGTGCTGCTGGCACTCCTGGCCCTGTTCCAGCTGAGCCTGGTCACCGCAGCGATCGCCGTCGCCGCTGGCTCGTTCGCGTGGCTGGCCTGGTTCGGGCGGGCGCGGGAGTTCCTCCCCCGCCGGCGGCTGTCCACCGCGATCTGGCGGTCGGCGGGGGTGCGCGCCGGGTCGCTCATGCTCGGCGCCGGCCTGACCGCGAGCGTCATCACCGGCTTCCCGTCGCTGGTGACGGTCCTGACCGGCGAGGTCCCCGGCGCTGCGGGTGGCACCGTGTTCGCGGCGCTGACCGTCTCCCGGGTGCCCCTGCTGGTGGTCTCCCCGGTCCAGGCCCTGACCGTGCCCTACGTCGTCCGCGCGCGGGCCGACAGTGGTCCGGACAGCACCTCACGGCTGCGCCGGGGGCTCGTCCTCGGCACGGTCGGGTTCGTCGTGCTGGGGGCAGCGGCCGGAGTCGTGGCGTGGGTGGTCGGCCCCTGGGTCGTCCGGCTCGTCTACGGCGACGCCTACCGGATCGCCGGATCGGCGATCGCGCTGCTCGTGCTGTCGGCGTGCCTCCTCGCCTGGGTCCAACTGCTGTCCGCGGCGTTCATCGCCCTGGACGCCCACCGCGCGATGATCTCGATGTGGGCGCTGGCCGTGGCGGCCACCGTCGTGTGGTTGCTGGCGAGCCCGCTGGACGTCGTGGCCACCACCGCCGTGGGTTCCCTAGTCGGTCCTCTCGCCGCCCTCGGGTGCGCCGTCCCGCTGCTGTGGCGGCTCGCCCGGGCGTGAGCAGGCGGCACCGCTCGTCGGGGTGGGTACGAGCCCGGCGGATCTCGTGCGCGAC
Organism: Modestobacter sp. VKM Ac-2983; assembly: GCF_026967885.1. Classification (NCBI taxonomy): domain Bacteria; kingdom Bacillati; phylum Actinomycetota; class Actinomycetes; order Geodermatophilales; family Geodermatophilaceae; genus Modestobacter; species Modestobacter sp. VKM Ac-2983. Next base: position 701,064 of record NZ_JAPVBK010000003.1, on the reverse strand, counting down.
CTCTGCCGGTCGGCGCCCGCAGACCCGGGACCAGGTAGCGTCCCAGCCGTGAACTCTGGCGCTGTGGACCTCGTAGTCGTCGGCTCCGGCTTTTTCGGCCTCACGGTCGCAGAGCGGGTGGCGACCCAGCTGGACAAGCGGGTGCTGGTCATCGACCGTCGCGACCACCTGGGCGGCAACGCCTACTCCGAACCCGAGCCGGAGACCGGCATCGAGATCCACCGGTACGGCGCGCACCTGTTCCACACGTCGAACGAGCGGGTCTGGCAGTACGTCAACCAGTTCACCGCGTTCACGAAGTACCAGCACAAGGTCTACTCGATCTACGCGGGCAAGACATACTCCCTGCCGATCAACCTGGCCACCATCTGCCAGTACTTCGACAAGAGCTTCAGCCCCACCGAGGCCCGCGCCCTCGTCGCCGAGCAGGCCGGCGAGATCGACACGGCGTCGGCGGCCAACCTTGAGGAGAAGGCGATCTCGCTGATCGGCCGCCCGCTCTACGAGGCGTTCATCCGCGGCTACACGAAGAAGCAGTGGCAGACCGACCCCACCGAGCTGCCCGCCGCGGTCATCGCCCGGCTGCCGGTGCGCTACACCTTCGACAACCGGTACTTCAACGACACCCACGAGGGCCTGCCGGTCGACGGCTACACCGCCTGGCTGACCCGGATGGCCGACCACCCGAACATCGAGGTGCGGCTGTCCACCGACTACTTCGACGTGCGCGACGAGCTCCCCGCCGACGTCCCGACAATCTTCACCGGGCCGATCGACAAGTACTTCGACTACCAGGCCGGCGAGCTCGGCTGGCGCACGCTGGACTTCGAGCAGGACGTCCTCCCGATCGGTGACTTCCAAGGCACGTCGGTCATGAACTACGCCGACGAAGACGTCCCGTTCACCCGGATCCACGAGTTCCGGCATTTCCACCCCGAGCGCGACTACCCGGCCGACAAGACCGTGGTCGTGCGGGAGTACTCCCGATTCGCCGAGACCGGCGACGAGCCGTACTACCCGATCAACACCCCCGAGGACAGGGCCAAGCTAGAGACGTACCGAGAGCTGGCGAAGAAGGAGGCCGCGGACAAGCGCGTGCTCTTCGGCGGCCGGCTGGGCACGTACAAGTACCTGGACATGCACATGGCCATCGGCTCGGCCCTGAGCATGTTCGACAACCGCATCCGGCCGTTCTTCGACGCCGGCACGACCCTCGACGGGCGCCTCGAGGACTGACGGTGAGGCTGGCCGGTTCGGTTCATCGGTGATGGGCTGGCGGCCAGCGGTGGTTGGCGTGACTCCAGGTCTGAACGTCCTCGTCCCTTCGAGGCGACTTGTCCGTCTCATCGCAGTCCTGCCATCTCCGCACCGGACCGGGACCTGCTGCGTCCCATGGTGAGAAGAAGACGCACGTCCATGCTGGCAGGACTGGTCAAGGTCGTCCTCGGCGTCGACACCCACAGCCAGACACACACCGCCGCGGCCCTCGACGCCTGCACCAGCCGGGTGCTGGCCCGCGCGACCGCCACCGCCGATCCCGACAGCCACGCCCAGCTGGTCGCCCTGGCCGAGCCGCACTCGAGGCTGCGCGCCTGGCGATGAAGGGCACCGGTGGCCACGCTGCCGGCCTGGCCCGTCACCTCGTCCCGCCCCGCCGATGTCGCACCACGGGTCACACGGGGACGAGAAGACGCCCGTGACGGACTGGTTCGATTGTCGCTTGTTGTCATAGGACGACTGCGCTGCGTCAGTTAGCGTCGATGCCAGCATCCTAGGTGTGAGTCAACCGGTCCGGCCGGCTCCACCACCGAGGGTGCGTCCCCGACGCCACCCAGGAGAACCCGACATGGTGCCTGCCGCTCCCTCCGCCGGCGTTCGCACCGCCCGCCTCGGCACCCTCGACGCATTGCGCTTCGCCGCCGCCCTGGCCGTGGTGGCCTTCCACTTCACCGGCATCAACCCTGCGTGGGACGGCCAGGCCCCGATCGAGGTCGACGTCCTGGGCAGGTGGGCCGCCTACGGCGCCATGGGCGTACCCCTGTTCTTCGTCATCAGCGGCTTCGTCGTGCTAATGACCGCGTGGGGACGGGACGTGCCGAGCTTCGTCGCCTCCCGAGCAGGGCGTTTGTTCCCCGCCTACTGGGCCGCCGTGGCCATCGCCGCGCTGTTCGCCTTCGTCATCTGGCCCGCCGGCTCCGTCGCCGGGGGATACGCCCCGACCAGGGTCGACGCGCTCGTCAACCTGACGATGCTCCAGGGTGGCATCGGGACGCCCGACCTGGTCGGCGCATTCTGGACGCTGTGGACCGAGGCGCGGTTCTACCTCCTGATAGCCGTGTTGATCCTAATCGGCATCAACCGGGCCCGGGTGCTGGCGTTTGCGACCCTCTGGCCGGTGGCCGGCCTGATGGCCGCCCGCGCCGAGAGCCCACTGCTGTCAACTCTGCTGATCGCGGACTACGCCCCTTACTTCGCCGGCGGCATGCTGCTGTACGTCATCTACCGCGACGGTCACGACCTGGGAACCTGGCTGCTCGTCGGGCTGCAGTCCCTGCTGGCACTGCACTTCGCCGTCGACCACTACCCCGAGGCGCTCGCCCAGGCTACGGGCTGGGGCACGTCCACCACGGTGATCGCCGCGATCTCCCTCTCCTGCTTCGGCCTGGTCGCACTATTCGTCCTCAGCCCGGTCGCCCGCCTCAGCGCGCAGTGGATGACCGTCCTCGGCGCGCTGACCTACCCGGTCTACCTCGTGCACGAGAAGGTCGGCTACTACGTCCTCCACCTGCTGCGTGGGGAGGTCTCGCCATGGCTGGCCCTGGCGGCAGCCACCGCGGCCGCACTGCTGGTCGCGACGCTGCTCCACCACGCTGTGGAGAAGCCCTTCGGTGGCCGCCTGCGCGCCGCGACGCTTCGCATGCTGCAGCGAAGCACCGACCGGGCCACGCCCGCTGCCGCACGCCCCGACCTCGAGTCCGTCACCGCCACCGGCGCGGACCGCGCGCCTGAGCGCGCCACCCAGGCCCGTCCGCGGGCGGTGGGGGGGCTGCCCACCCATCCGCTGGCCGTCCTCCACACCACCGCCTCGCCGCAGCGGCCCCGGCACCGGCGCCCCGAACCACGGGTGCCGGTGCCCGCCTCCGCCCGGGACTGACCGGCCGCACGGCCACGGAGCCACCGAGAAACCGCCGACGGGCCCGCCTCCCCGCCGTCGAGGTCGCGGTATGAAATCATCCGGTTACTCAAAGTGCTGGACCTCTACCCGTAGCGGTCAGCACCTGCGTTCGCCTGCCCCTGCGGCGAACTGCTCACCCCCAGAGGCGCGTCGGTCGTGACGGCCGCACGACATAGCTGCGAGGTCTCGTGTCCACCACCCCCCGTCGTAAGAACAAGCTCGTCCTGGCCCTGTTCGTCGCAGCCGCGGCGGCCGCGGTCGCGGCCTTCCTCTTCAACCCCCGCCTGTCCGACGACCGGCCGTCCGCCGAAGCGGCCGCCACGGCCACGGCCGGGACCACCGACGGGGTGCCGGCCCAGCCCGCCGCCGAGACGTCGTCGGCTCCGTACACGATCGAGCCCGAGCCGACCGAGGTCGCCACGGAGGCACCGGTGGAGGACTCCGACGGGAACGTCCTCGTGGTGCTGACCTACGCCGGTCAGGACGAGTCGACCGGCGTCGTGCAGGCCAACGGCTACGTCCGCGGGGTGATCGAGGAGGGCGGCACGTGCTCCCTCACCCTCACCCGCGGCGACACCGAGGTCATTGCCACCACGAACGCCACCGCCGACGCGACGACGACGTCGTGCGGGTTGCTCGAGACCTCCCCCGACCTCGCCGCCGGCACATGGGAGGCGGTGCTGAGCTACGCATCCGCCGGTGCCGAGGGCACCAGCGACGAGCTGAAGGTGACCGTCCGATGACCCGTCCACCGGCCTGGGCGCGAGTCACGCTCGCTCTCGCCATCGCACTCTGCACGGTGGCCGGACTGCTCAGTGTCGCCGCGAGCACGGCTCCGGCCTCACCGGAGCTACAGACGGCCGCCGACACCAACCAGTTCGACCCCGGCAACATCATCAGCGACGCCATGTTCTTCGACCACAGCGCGCTGACCGCCCAGCAGACGCAGGACTTCATCGCGGCGAAAGGCGCCAACTGCCGGGCGTCCAGCGCGGGGGTCCCCTGCCTCAAGGACTACCGGGAGAACACGTTCACCCGGGCGCCGGACGGCATCTGCGACGGCTGGTACCACGGCGCCGCCGGCGAGTCCGCGGGGATGATCATCTGGAAGGTCGGCCAGGCCTGCCACCTGAGCCCAAAGGCACTGCTCGTCCTGCTGCAGAAGGAGCAGGCGCTGGTCACCGCGACGGGTTCGGGTCTGACCGCCCGCCGCTACCAGATCGCCGCCGGCATGGGCTGCCCGGACACCGCAGCCTGCGACACGCAGTACTACGGCTTCTACAACCAGGTCTACTCGGCGGCCCGCCAGTACCAGCGCTACGCGACCTACCCGAGGAACTACGCCTACCGGGCAGGCTTGACCAACACCATCTACTGGTCGCCGACCGCGTCCTGCGGGACGTCGCAGGTCTACATCGCCAACCAGGCGACGGCAGGCCTGTACAACTACACGCCCTACCGGCCCAACTCGGCGGCACTGCGAGCCGGCTACGGCATCGGTGACAGCTGCTCGGCCTACGGAAACCGCAACTTCTTCCTGTACTTCAGCGACTGGTTCGGCTCCACACAGTCCCCCGGCGGTGACGCGATCATCGCCGCCTACGCCGATCGCGGCGGCGCCTCGGGCCCCCTGGGCCCCTGGGTGACGTGGGTGATCTGCGGCCTCCCCGGGGGCGGTTGCGGTCAGGTGTTCCAGAACGCGACCCTCTACTGGTCCCCGGCCTCCGGCGCGCACGCCGTCAAGGAGCCGTACCTGTCTGCCTGGGGCAGGCAGCGCGAGGGCGGCCCGCTCGGCTACCCGACGAGCGAGGAGATCTGTGGCCTCAAGGACGGCGGCTGCGGCCAGATCTTCCAGGGCGGACGCATCTACAGCACCTGGAGCACCGGGACCCACGCCGTCCGCGGGGCGATCGAGTCCGCCTGGATCGCCCAGGGCTGGGAGGCCGGCCCGCTGGGCTACCCGACCACCGACCTCAGCTGCGGCATGAAGGAGGACGGCTGCGGTCAGACCTTCCAGGGCGGCGTCATGTACGCCAGCCCCGGAACGGGCGCCCACGCCCTGAGCGGCGAGGTGCGTCAGGTCTGGTCCGCGCAGGGCTATGAGAACGGCCCCCTGGGCTACCCGATCAGCGGCTACGCCTGCGGCATGGCGCAGGGTGGCTGCGGCCAGGCGTTCCAGGGCGGCCGGATCTACAGCACCTGGAGCACCGGCACCCGGATCCTCTCCGGCCCGATCCAGACGGCCTGGACGGCGCAGGGCTGGGAGAACGGCCCCCTCGGCTACCCGCGCAGCGACCAGGTGTGCGGCCTGGCCGACGGGGGTTGCCGGCAGGAGTTCCAGGGCGGGGCCATCTACTCCTCACCGACGGCGGGCGCGTTCCCGACCTCCGGGACGATCGCCGCGGCCTGGCAAGCGGCCGGCGGCGAGGACGGCCCGCTCGGGTACCCCGTCACCGGGGTCATCTGCGGCATGAAGGAGAGCGGCTGCGGCCAGGTCTTCGAGGACGGCCGGGTCTACTCCACCCCGGCGACCGGCGCGCATGCGATAACCGGCACGATGCACCGGGCGTGGGTGGCCCAGGGCTACGAAGTCGGCAAGCTCGGCTACCCGACCGGCGCCGCGGTCTGCGGCCTGGCCGGCGGCGGCTGCGAGCAGCAGTTCCAGGGCGGCACCCTCTACAGCCACCCGACGGCCGGCACCAACGCCGTCTCGGGGGTCATCGCCACCGCCTGGGCGGCCGCCGGCGGCGAGGGCGGTGGGCTCGGTTATCCCATCACCGGCCTGATCTGCGGCATGAAGGAGAGCGGCTGCGGCCAGGTGTTCCAGGGCGGGCGGATCTACTCGACCCCGGGTACCGGCGCGCACGCCATGACCGGCGTCCTGCACGCCGCGTGGATGGCCCAGGGGTACGAGGTCGGCAAGCTCGGCTACCCGACCGGCGCCGCGGACTGCGGCCTGGCCGGCGGCGGCTGCGAGCAGCAGTTCCAGGGCGGCACCCTCTACACCCACCTGACGGCCGGCAACCACACTGTGTCCGGGGCCATCGCGACCGCCTGGCAGGCCGCCGGCGGAGAGGGCGGCCCGCTGGGCTACCCGACCACCGGGTTGATCTGCGGCCTCAAGAACGGCGGCTGCGGGCAGGTGTTCCAGGGCGGCCGGGTCTACGACACCCCCGCCACCGGCGCCCGCGCGCTCAGCGGCCCGATCCACACCACGTGGGTCGCGCAGGGCTGGGAGACCGGCCCGCTGGGGTACGCCACCGGCGACCAGGTGTGCGGCCTGGCCGACGGCGGGTGCAGGCAGCAGTTCCAGGGCGGCACGCTCTACACGTCCCCCGCCTCGGGCACCTTCCCCGTGGTCCCGGGGGCGGTCGGCACCGCCTGGACCGAGGCCGGCGCAGAGGGCAGCCCGTTGGGCTACCCGACCAGCGGGCTGATCTGCGGCCTCAGGAACGGCGGCTGCGGGCAGGTGTTCCAGGGTGGCCGGGTCTACCACACGGCGGACACCGGGGGCCACAGCATCTCCGGTGCCATCCAGGACGCCTGGATCGGCCAGGGCTGGGAGACGGGTCCGCTGGGCTACCCCACCTCCGAGGCCTACGCGGTGCCCGGCGGCACCGCCCAGGACTTCCAGGGCGGCAAGCTCGTCCTGGACCAGGCGACCGGGACGGTGACGAGGGGCTGACCCCGACACCACCACGACGAAGGCCCTGCCCCTCTCCGGAGGGGCAGGGCCTTCGTCGTCGTCGCGGTCGTGCCGGCTGCGGCTCAGTCGGGCCGGATGAACCGTTCCCGGCGGCCCGAGCGGGTCAGCCGGCGCCACTCGCGCCAGCCGGCGCGGTCACGCCGGTGCACCAGGAAGAAGTAGCCGAAGCGCAGCCACTCCAGGGGCAACAGCCAGCGCATCCCGGGCTGCGCCATCAGATACCCGCGGTTGCGGTAGGTGAAGTACCGCTTCACCTCGTTGCCGGGGTACTGGGCGGACAACCGGCCACCGAGGATCGGCTCGAACTCGCTGGTGCCCTCGGGATGCAGGTACGCCGCTGCGGTGGCCGTGCCGAACGGGAGCCCCGAGCGGACCAACCGACGGTGCACCTCCGTCTCGTCCCCACGGAAGAACAGTCGGTAGTCGGGGACGCCGACCTCCTCGAGGGCACGGGCGCCGAACAGGGCGCCGTTGAACAGCGAGGCGTACCCGGGCAGGACGTCGATGCCGGCGAAGTCGCTCCGCTGACGACGCCACCGCAACCCACGGCGCAGGGGGAAGGCCAGCCGGTCGGGATCGGCGAGGTCGACGACGAGCGGGGAGACCTCGACCAGCCCATGCCGGCGAGCGGCCTCGAGCAGGGTGGCGAGCACGGTGTCGTCGGCCGGCCGCCCGTCGTCGTCGGCGCACCAGACCCAATCGGCCCCGAGCCCGAGCGCGTGCAGCATGCCCAGCGCGAACCCACCCGCCCCGCCGAGATTCCGCTGGCTGGGCAGGTAGGTCGCCGGGAGCCCGCTGCAGGCCACCACGTCCTCGGCGGACTGGTCAGGCCCGTTGTCGACGACGACCACGTGGTCGACCGGCCGGCTCTGCCCGGCGATCGCGGCCAGGCTCTCGGCCAGCAGCTCACGACGGTGCCGGGTGACGATGACTGCGACGACCCGCTCGCCGTCGACGGTCACCGCCGCGAGTCCCGGTAGGCGGCCAGTACGTCCTCCAGGTCGCCCTGCTGGCGGACCCGGCCGTGCTCCATCCAGATCGCGGTGTCGCACAGTTCGCGCAGGAACTCGTCGGAGTGCGAGGCGAACACCAGCAGCCCGGCCCGCTCGACGAGCTCCGAGAGGCGCTTCTTCGACTTCTCCAGGAAGCCTGCGTCCACGGCCCCGATGCCCTCGTCGAGCAGCAGGATCTCCGGATCGATGCTGGTCACCACCCCGAGGGCCAGGCGCACCCGCATGCCGGTGGAATAGGTGCGCAGTGGCATCCGCAGGAAGTCGCCGAGCTCGGTGAACTCGGCGATGTCATCGACCCGCGCCTCCATCTGCTTGCGCGTCATGCCGAGGAAGAGACCGCGTACGACGATGTTCTCCAGGCCGGACACCTCGGGGTCCATACCCACGCCGAGGTCGAAGACCGGCGCGACCCGGCCGTTGATCTGCGCGGTGCCCCGGGTCGGCTCGTAGATGCCCGACAGCAGCCGCAGCAGGGTCGACTTCCCGGCGCCGTTGTGCCCGATGAGGCCCACCCGGGCGCCGTGTTCGAGGTGCAGGGTGACGTCCCGCAGGGCCTCGATGACCGGCACCTTGTGGTCGCTGGCGATATTGCCGCCCACGACGCCCATCACCGTCTTCTTCAGCGACCGGCTCTTCGCATCGAAGATGGGGAAGTCGACGGCCGCGCCCTCGGTGGTGATGCTCACCCGGTCAGCGATCTCGGTCATGGTCACACCCAATACGCGATTCGGGAACGGTAGCGGCGCAGCGCGACGAGCGTCAGCGCCCAACCAACGACCGTGATGACGGCGACGACGAGCCAGTTCCGCCACTCGATCGACTCACCCAGCATGGGCCGGCGCAGGATCTCGACGAAGTGCAGGAAGGGGTTGAGCTCGGCCAGCCGGGCGCGCTCGGCGATCGACTCGTTGGCGCTGTTGATGAGGTCCTCGTAGATCCACACGATCGGCGTCATGAAGAACGCCAACTGCACGAACGACTGCGTGATCGGCGTGAGGTCGCGGAACCGGGTCGTCACGATGCCCAGCAGCAGGGCCGCCCAGGCGCCGTTGGCGACCAGCAGGGCGAAGGCCGGGAAGGCGAGCAGCGACGACCAGTCCAGCGACTGCGGGAACACGATCAACATGACGGCGTAGACGACGAGGTTGTGCACGAAGAACAGCACCTGGCGCCAGACCAGGCGGTACACGTGGACGCTCAGCGGCGCCGGCAGGTGGGTGATCAGGCCGACGTTGGCGATGAAGACCTCGGCTCCCTCGGCGATGCAGCCGCTGATGAAGCCCCAGATGATGAAGCCGACGAGGATGTACGGCAGCTGGGTCGACAGGTCGTTGCCGAACAGACCCGCATAGAGGATGCCCAGGGCGACGGCGGTGACGGCCATCGTGATGGAGATCCAGATGGGTCCCAGCACGGAACGCCGGTAGCGCTGCCGGATGTCCTGCCAGCCCAGGTGTCCCCACAGCTGCCGCTGACGCCACCCCTGGCCGAGGTCGTCGAAGGCACGCTGCCAGCTACGACCGGCTGCGGTCACACTCGGGGTCATGACCGGCACGCTACCTGCGGCCCGAAGCGCTCCTCGGAGCGAACCGCCCGTGCACACCCTGCGTCAAGGGCACGGCCGACCACTCCTGAGTCCGGTGTGACTCCTGGGTCACGGGGAGCCGGACACGGCAGCCGTCGAGGTCCGGAATCGACCAGCCGACACAGCCCTGCGTCGTAGAGTCGCCCTCGATCACGCCGCTGGACGACTGACCACCCGGTCAGCAGACCGACGTCGGCACCTCGACGTGAGGGACCAGGACATGCGCAGAGACGACCACGACGGGCAGGATCCGCAGGCACCGCGCCGCCCGCTCCCCCCGAAGCTGGACCCTCGTGCCGGCCGCCCGCCCCGCCACCGCGGCGCCGGCGCCGCGGCCTTCCCGGCCGGACGTCGGCTGGCGTGGACCGGGCGCATCGTGGCCGCGCTGCTCTCGGTCACCGTGCTGGCGAGCAGTGGCTGGGGCTGGTACCTGACCCGGGTGGCCGAGGCGTCGGTGAATCGCACCGACGCCATCCCGGACTCCGGCAACGACCAGGCCGTCCAGACCGGTGAGGCGATGAACCTGTTGCTGGTCGGCAACGACAGCCGCGCCAACCTCACCGGGGAGCAGCTCGCGCAGCTCAACGCCGGGGAGGACTCCGGGATCAACACCGACACCGTGATTCTCGTGCACGTGCCCGCGGACGGCACCAAGGCCTCCTTCGTCTCCTTCCCGCGCGACTCTTACGTGGACATCCCCGGCCACGGCAAGGGGAAGCTCAACGCCGCCTACGCCTACGGTCGCCAGAATGTCCCGGACGGCGCCTCGGAAGCAGCCAGGTCGGCGCAGGGCTCCCAGCTGCTGGTGCAGACGATCAGCCAGCTGACCGGGCTGCGCATCGACCACTACGCCGAGGTAGACCTGCTGGGCTTCTTCGAGCTGAGCAGCGCGGTGGGCGGCGTCGAGGTCAACCTCTGTCAGGCCGTCGACGACTCGTACTACTCCGGCGCCGTCTTCCCCGCCGGCCCGCAGACCATCAGCGGCGCCGATGCGCTGGAGTTCGTCCGTCAGCGGCACGGGCTGCCCCGCGGCGACTTCGACCGGATCATCCGCCAGCAGGTGTTCATCGCCGGCGTACTCCGCAAGATGCTGTCCGACGAGGTCCTGCTGGACCTGAGCAAGCAGCGGGAGCTGGTCGCGGCGGCGTCCGAGTCGCTGACGATCGACCAGAACCTGAACCTGCTGCAGCTGGCGCAGCAGATGCAGTCGGTGACCGCCGACAGCATCGACTTCCAGACCGTGCCCTACGTCGGCGACGACGCTGACGAGGACGGCCGTTACATCCTGCGTCTGGAGGACGAGGACACGCTGCACGTCTTCTTCGCCGAGCTCAGTGCGGACCCCGAGCCGGCGGCGGAGGCCCCGACGCCCGAGGCCGCAAAGGTCGTCAGCCCGGCCGACGTCGACGTCGAGGTCTACAACGGCTCCGGCATCTCCGGGCTGGCCGGCAGCGCCGGCGACGAGCTGACGGCGGCGGGCTTCCCGGTCACCGGGACGGCGAACGCCGACTCGATGGACTACGAGGTCACCGAGATCCGGTACGCCGCCGGGGAAGAGGCGCTGGCGGCGGCGCTGGCCGCCCAGATCCCGGGTGCGGTGACCAAGGTCGTCGACGACGCGGTCACCGGTACCGTCCAGCTGGTGCTCGGATCCGACTTCAACGGGGTGGGGCAGGCCGTGACCGCCGCACCCCCGGCGCCGGTGACGGAGGGCGAGGACGCCCGGACCGCCGCCGACACCGGGTGCATCAACTGATGCGGCCCACACCCGCGGACCTGCTGGTCGCAGCCCTCCGCCGCGATGCCGCGGCCCCGCTGATTACCTTCTACGACGACGTCTCCGGCGAGCGGACCGAGCTGTCGGCCACCACCCTGGCCAACTGGGTGGCCAAGACCGCCAACCTGCTCCAGGAGGAGTTCGACGTCGGCCCGGGCAGCACCGTCGGCCTGGCCCTGCCGGTGCACTGGCAGACCGCCGCGGTGCTCCTCGGGGTGTGGAGCTGCGGCGCCGCGGTCTGGGAGACCGCCGCCGAGGACGATGACCGGCTCACCGACGCCGACGTCGTGCTGGCCGACGCCGACCGGCTGCCCGCCCTGGAGGAGCTGGGCCTGGACGAGCTGCTGGGCCTGTCCCTGCACCCACTGGGCATGGGCATGACCGGCTACACCGGCCCGGCGCGCGACTTCGCGCTCGAGGTGCGGGGGCACGGTGACGTGTTCGCCCCCTGGCAGCCGGTCGACCCCGCCGGGGTCGGGCTGGTGCTCGGCGGAGGCCAGCTGAGCCTGGCCGCCCTGGTCGAGACGGCGACCGAACTGGCCGGGCGGCTGGGCCTCGTCGCCGGTGACCGGGTCCTGGTCGACCAGCAGGCGGCGACGGAGGCCGGGCCGGTGGCGTGGCTGCTCGCCCCGCTGGCCGCCGGGGCCTCGCTGGTGCTCTGCCGCGCGGCCGCACCGTCCGGCCTGCTCCGTCGCGCGGAGACCGAACGGGTCACCGCTACGCTCGGGCTGAAGCTCGACGGGATCCGCGAGCTGGGCCGCCCCGCCTGACGCACCACCTGCCCAGCCCTCGAACGGATGGTGGTCAGCGCATGGACAAGGTCGTCGCGAGCGCACGGGAGGCCGTGGCCGACGTGCCCGACGGAGCGACCCTCTCGGTCGGCGGGTTCGGGTTGTGCGGGGTGCCGGTCGCCCTGATCGACGCACTGCTGGAGCAGGGCGCGTCGGACCTGACGACGATCTCGAACAACTGCGGGGTCGACGACCAGGCGCTCGGGGTGCTCCTCTACGCCGGGCGGATCGCCAAGACGATCAGCTCCTTCGTCGGCGGCAACAAGGAGCTGGCGCGGCTGTACCTCTCCGGCGAGCTGGAGGTCGAACTGACGCCGCAGGGGTCGCTGGCCGAGCGGCTCCGTGCGGGTGGCACCGGGATCCCGGCCTTCTACACCCCCACCGGGGTGGGCACGATGGTGGCCGACGGCGGCATCCCGGTGCGCTACGACGCCGAGGGCAACGTGGTGGTCACCAGCGAGCCCAAGGAGGTCCGTCGCTTCGGCGACCAGGACTTCGTGCTGGAGACCGCGCTGACCGCCGACTTCGGCCTGGTCCGGGCAGCGGTCGGCGACCGGCACGGCAACCTGGTGTTCCACGAGTCGGCGCGCAACTTCAACCCGCTGTGCGGCATGGCCGCGGCGATCACCATCGCCGAGGTCGAGGAGCTGGTCGAGCCCGGGGAGATCCTCCCTGAGTCGGTGCACCTGCCCGGGGTGTTCGTCCAGCGCGTCGTCGTCGTGGGCCCGGAGGGCAAGCGGATCGAGCGGCGCACCACCCGTCCCCGTCCGGGTGCAGCCGCTCCCGCAGCCGCCGGCACCGAGACCACGGAGGCCTGAGATGGCACTGTCCCGCGACCAACTCGCCGCCCGGGTCGCCCTCGACCTGCAGGACGGCCAGTACGTCAACCTCGGCATCGGCATGCCCACCCTGGTGCCCAACCACATCCCCGACGGGGTGCACGTGGTGCTGCAGAGCGAGAACGGCGTGCTCGGGGTCGGCCCCTACCCCTTCGAGGGTGAGGAGGACGCCGACCTGATCAACGCCGGCAAGGAGACGATCACGATCCTGCCCGGGGCGAGCTTCTTCGACTCCTCGCTGTCCTTCGGCATGATCCGCGGCCACCACATCGACGTCGCCGTCCTGGGTGCGATGCAGGTCAACACCCGCGGTGACCTGGCCAACTGGCTGATCCCCGGCAAGATGGTCAACGGGATGGGCGGGGCGATGGACCTCGTGCACGGTGCCCGTGAGGTGATCGTGATGATGGAGCACGTCGCCCGCGACGGTTCCCCCAAGATCGTCGAGGAGTGCTCCCTGCCGCTGACCGGCAAGACCTGCGTCGACCGCGTGATCACCGACCTGGCGGTCATCGACGTCACCGACGCCGGGCTCGTGCTCCGCGAGACCGCACCGGGCGTCACCGTCGAGCAGGTCGTCGCCGCCACCGGCGCCCCCCTGCGGGTCGGCGGCGAGGTGCCCACCATGGCCTTGCCGGCCACAGTCTGAGCAAGGACCCCCCTGCCCCCCACGCCTCGCACGCTCGGCGCGGGCCCCTACAGGGAGGCCGTGCACGATCCAGGAACGAGAGCCGATGACCTTCTCCGTCATCGCCCGGGACGCCGCGACGGGCGACCTGGGCATCGCGGTCTCCTCCTGCATCCTGGCGGTCGGCCGGGCCGTTCCCACGGTCCGGCCCGGGGTGGGGGTGATCGCGGTCCAGGCGCGCAGCCGGCGAGGGCTGGGCACCTCCCTGCTGGCCGGCCTGGCCGATGGCGCCTCGCCGCAGGACCTGGTGCGCCGGGCCGCGCACGACGCCGAGGACGCCGACCGGCAGATCGCCGTCCTGGACCCGGCGGGCCGGGTGGCCGCCGACACCGGCCCGGGGTCCCTGCCGACCAGTGGCCACGTGCTGGGCGAGGGGTTCAGCGTGCAGGGCAACATGCTGGCGTCGCCGGACGTCCTGCCCGCCATGGCGCAGGCCCTCGCCGCGACCAGCGGGGCGCTGGCCGATCGGTTGATCGCCGCGCTGACCGCGGGGCAGGACGCCGGCGGCGACCTGCGTGGCCGGCAGTCCGCCGCGCTGCAGGTGGTGAGCGGGGTCCCGGCCAGCGACGACGACGACGGCGTCCGGGTGGACCTGCGGGTCGACGACTCCGGCGACCCGGTCGCCCAGCTGCGGATGCTGCGCAACCTGCAGCGCGCCTACGACGAGCGCGACTACGAGACCCTCGCCGTCTTCGCCCCGGAGGGCGCCCGGGACCTGTACGCGGCCCTGGCCGCCTCCCGGCGCGGGGACCGGGCCGGAGCCCGCAGCGCGCTGGAGGCGGTGCGCGCCCGCCCGGGCTGGTCGACCTGGCTCGCCTCCATGGCCGGGAACGCCCGACTGGCCGCAGTCTCCCGCCTGCTCGACACCTGACCCGGCCACCACATCGGCCACCTCTTCCCCGGCGGGCTTGCTAGCCTGGCCATGACGACCGACCGGCCGGGCGCGGACCCGCGCCGAGCCGTCCGGATCCGAGCAGACAAAGGGTGCCCGGCGCCGGATCCGACCCCCGGGGGGTCGCTCCCGCCTCGTCGGGGCACCGACGCAGGACGAGGGGTCGAGACGCCCTCGCAGCACCGGGAGGACTCACGCACATGGTCAACATCCCAACCACGGCCGACGCCGTACAGGAGGCGCTGGTCGAGCACGCGCCGCCCGAGCGGCTCGTCGCCCAACGGGGGTTGTTCGGCGGACCCTCCCGACTGGTCTCCGACGACATGTACTCCCGCGCGAAAAGCGGCCGCGCACACCGCGAGCGGACCCGACTGCGGCTGGAAGACAACTCGCACGTCACGACCAACACCTACTTCGGTCGGTTCCCGGCGAGCTACTGGCAGCGCTGGACCACGCACACCGAGGTGCGGGTCACCGCCCAGGTCTCCGGCGCGGGCCGAGTATCGATGCGGGCAAGCGACATTGAGGGCGACGAGCGCTCCATCGCCGTCGCCGACGTCAAGGGCACCGACGCGCTGGAGCTGGTCGGCCGGATCGACCGTTTCCTCGACGGCGGGGCCCTGTGGCTGGAGTTCGAGACCGCCGGGGCCGAGCTCGAGGTCTCCGACCTGGTGTGGACGGTGGCACCGCCGGAGCGGCTGCGGCCGGTCGCTGTCGTCATCTGCACCTACAACCGGGCCGACGACTGCCTGAACACGCTGGCGGCCATCGCCGACGACCCGGCCTCGCTGCAGACCGCCGACGCCGTCTACGTGGTCGACCAGGGCACCGACCGGGTCGACTCGCGTCCCGGCTTCGCCGAGATCGCCGCCACCCTCGGATCGCGCCTGGTCTACATCAACCAGCCCAATCTCGGCGGCGCCGGCGGGTTCACCCGCGGTCTGTTCGAGGTGGCCGGCATGCCCGGCACCGAGCACGCGAACGTGATCTTCATGGACGACGACGTGCTGTGCGAGCCGGAGACCGTCGTGCGCCTCAACGCGATGGCCAACAGCACCGCCGAGCCGGCGATCATCGGCGCCCAGATGCTGTACCTGCTGCACCCCGACCAGTTGCACGTCGGCGCCGAGACCGCCGACCTCCCGCTGCTGGCAGCCGGGATCGCGTCGCCGAACGCGCTGACCGCTGCGGACGCCATCGAGAACCAGCAGGACATCCGGGTGGACGCCGGCTACAACGGCTGGTGGTCCTGCCTGATCCCGGCCGAGATCGTCGCCGAGGTGGGCCTTCCCCTGCCGCTCTTCTTCCAGTGGGACGACATCGAGTACGGCGTACGCGCCCGCGAGGCCGGCTACGCGACCATCACCCTGCCCGGCGCCGGCGTGTGGCACGCCGACTTCGGCTGGAAGGACTGGGACGACTGGCACCGGTACTTCAACCTGCGCAACGCCATGGTCACCGCAGCACTTCACAGCGACTTCGACGGCCGGCAGGTGGCCCGGGGACTCGCGGCGCAGCTGGGGCGCTACCTGCTGTCGATGCAGTACGGCCTCGCGCACACGCTGATCAAGGCGGTCGAGGACTTCTGCCAGGGCCCCGCCGTCCTACAGGACGGCGGTGTCGCCGCTGCCGCAGAGATCCGCAAGGAGCGCGCGGCGTACGGCGAGACCGTGCGGCACCCGGCGGCCTCGATGCCGGGTCTGCGCGCCGCGGACGTCTCGATCACCCCGCCCGGCCCGCCGCCGAGCCTGTCCCGCCTGGTGCTGGCCAGGCGGGTCGTCGGCCAGGCCCTCGGGCGCACCATCAAGCACCCGGTGGCCATCCCCGCCGCTGGTGCGAGCTGGTACCACGTCTCCCGCTTCGAGACGACCGTCGTCACGGACTCCTCGCAGGAGGGCGTGCGCATCCGGCGGCGGGACCCCGAGGCTGCCCGTGAGCTCGGCATCCGCGGCGCCAAGGCCTGCTATCGGCTGATCCGGCAGGCAGCGAGCCTGCGCGCGGAGTACCGGGCGGCCATGCCACAGCTGACCAGCCGGGAGAACTGGGCACGCCTGTTCGACGCCTCCTGACCTACCTGTACGGACGAAGCGCCCGGGACCGTGTGGTCTCGGGCGCTTCGTCGTCTCGCCGTTCTCCGGGCGGTAGGCTCAGCCGGCTGCGGCCGCGCGGCCCGGGACGCCGGTGATCCGCAGGCTCATCTGCTCGTCGTCGGCGGTGAAGCCGAGATACTCGAACTCCACACCGGTCCGGGACACAAACTCGGTCCACGCGCGGTGCTCGTGCTGCTCCCAGCCGGGGAAGTTGAAGTACTCGTCGAACAGCAGCACCGTGCCCACCCGCAGCCGCCCCTCGAGCGCCTCCAGGACGGTCACCGTCGAGGAGTACAGGTCGGCGTCCAGGTGGAGGAACGCGACCGGCTCGGGGTGCTCGGCCAGGAAGCCGGGCAGGGTCTGGTCGAACCAGCCGATCACCAGCTCGGCGCCGGGCACCTCCGGGGGTGCGTCCATGGCGAAGGCACCGGCATCGAAGCCGGCCCGCCAGTGTTCCGGGAGGCCTTCGAAGGAGTCGAAGCCGAAGACGGTCCCGGGGGGTGCCGCCTCGGCGATCTGCCGCAGCGTGCCCCCGCTGGCCACTCCGAACTCCAGGTGGAGTCCCGAGGCCGGGGCCGCCTTCAGCGCTGCAGCGAGGGTGTCGTCCTTCGCGAAGTACGGGGTGGCCTGGACCATCTCTGCGTGCACGAAGCGCGCCGAGGCGTCGACGGCGTGGGCGTCGTTGGCCGTCAGGAGATCGCGGCGCTGACGACGTTCCCACGCACGCATCGACGCATCGAGACGATCGGCCGCCGCGACCTGCTCCTCGCGGAGCTCACGAGCCACCCGGTCCAGCTCAACCCGCAGGCCGTCGGCGGCGGCCTGCACCGCGGCCCTGTTCGCCTCGGCCTGCTCCCGCAGCTCTGCGACCACGTACTCCTGGAGAGCGCGGCCCAGTTTCTCGCGAAGTCGCTCGCGCACGGTTCTCAGCACCGGGACATCCTCGCAGTGAACGGGGGCCGACGAAAGCGCGACCGATGGGCGTGTCAGCGCGGCAGGGCCCGTCCGGGAAGGATGCCGACGCAGCGGGCCGCCGCCGATCGATGAGCTCCGGGCGAGCGGACCGTCGCGGCGAGGACGAACGGACCACCGACCCGCAGGCCCGCCGGGCCCCCACCGCACGCTCGACCTGCGGGCCGCCGGTCGAGCGTCCTACCTCAGGAGGCTCCGCGCGATCACCATGCGCTGCACCTGATTGGTGCCCTCGTAGATCTGGGTGATCTTCGCGTCCCGCATCATCCGCTCGACCGGGAAGTCCTGGGTGTAGCCAGCGCCGCCGAACAGCTGGACGGCGTCGGTGGTCACCTGCATGGCGACGTCAGAGGCGAACGCCTTGGCCGCGGCGGAGACCCGGGTGACGTCGGGGCTCCCCTGCTCACCGGCCGCTGCAGCGACGTACACCAGGTGCCGGGCGGCCTGGATTTTCATGTCCATGTCGGCGAGCATGAACTGGACGCCCTGGAAGTCGCTGACCGCGGAGCCGAACTGGCGACGGTCCTTCGTGTAAGCGATCGCGGCGTCCAGTGCGCCCTGGGCGACACCGACCGCCTGGGCGCCGATGGTCGGCCGGGTGAAGTCCAGCGTCCGCAGCGCCGTCTTGAACCCGGTGCCGGGCTCCCCGACGATCCGGTCGGCCGGGATGGTGCAGTCGGTGAGGTAGAGCTCGCACGTCGGCGAGCCCTTGATCCCCATCTTCTTCTCCTTGGGCCCCACGGCGAAACCGGGGTCGTCGCGGTGCACGACGAACGCGGAGATGCCGCTGGCGCCCTTCTCCGGGTCGGTGACGGCCATGACCGTGAACCACTCGGAGACGCTGGCGTTGGTGATCCAGGCCTTCGTGCCGTTGAGCACCCAGCTGTCGCCCTCGAGCCGCGCCCGGGTCCGCATCGCCGCCGCGTCGGAGCCCGCCTCCCGCTCGGACAGCCCGTAGCTGATCATCGCGTCACCGGCGGCGATCGAGGGAAGCACCCGCTGCTTCAGGTCCTCGGACGCCGACAAGATCACCGGCACCGAGCCGAGCTTGTTGACCGCGGGGATGAGCGAGGCGCTGACGTCGACCCGGGCGACCTCCTCGATCACGATGCAGGTGGCGATCGCGTCGGCGCCCTCACCGCCGTAGGACTCCGGCACGTGCGTGGCGTGGAAGCCCGCCGCAGTGAGCGCCTTCTGCGCCTCCACCGGGTAGCGCGAGTCGCCGTCCACCTCCGCAGCGAAGGGGGCGATCTCCCGTTCGGCGATCTCGCGGACCGCCTCCCGGATCGCCTCGTGCTCCTCGGTCAGCGCGTACGGCCCGGCGTTGTTACCCACCAGTAGATGCTAAGCCCGGCCGGGCTGCCCAGGGAAGAAGCGACTCACCCCACGGCGGGGTGGTGATCGGTCAGGGTGCGATCCGCTGCTGCAGCGCGTCGTCCCGGGCGACGACCGACGCCGCCAGGTCCGCCTGGAACCGCTCCACGGCGGCGCGCAACCGGTCGTCGCCGGCCGCCAGGATGCGCACCGCGAGCAGGCCGGCGTTGCGCCCGCCGCCGATCGACACCGTCGCCACCGGGACGCCGGCCGGCATCTGCACGATCGACAACAGGCTGTCCAGCCCGTCCAGCCGGTCCAACGGCCGGGGCACACCGATCACCGGCAGCGGCGTCGCGGCGGCGACCATCCCGGGCAGGTGCGCTGCTCCCCCGGCGCCGGCAATCACCACCCGCAGGCCCCGGCCCGCGGCGGACTCGGCGTAGTCGAGCATCCGCCGCGGGGTGCGGTGCGCGGAGACGACGTGCGCCTCCCACGGGACGTCGAACTCGGCCAGCGCCTGGGCGGCCGGCTCCATCATCGGCCAGTCGGAGTCGCTGCCCATGACGATGCCGACGATCGGGTCGCTCACAGAGCCACTCCTCAGTGCTCGGTTTCGAAGGCGAACGCCGGGTCGACGACGCCGTCGGCCAGGTAGCGGGCCGCGGCCACCGCGCGGGCGCGCACCTCGGCCAGGTCCTCGCCCAGCGCGGTGACGTGCCCGAGCTTGCGGCCGCGCCGCTGCCCCTTGCCGTACCAGTGCAGCTTCACGTCGGGCCAGTGCGCCATCAGGTGGTGCACCCGCTCGTCCAGGCCGGGCCCGTCCCAGCCTGCGTCCGCGGTCGCGCCGCCGAGCACGTTGGCCATCACGACCACCGGCGCGGTCATCGCCGTGGACCCCAGCGGGTAGTCCAGGACGGCGCGCAGGTGCTGTTCGAACTGGCTGGTCCGGGCGCCCTCGATGGTCCAGTGCCCGGAGTTGTGCGGGCGCATGGCCAGCTCGTTGACCAGCACCCCCTCCGCGGCCTCGAACAGCTCCACGGCCAGCATGCCCACCACGCCGAGCCGGTCGGCGATCCGGACGGCGAGCTCCTGGGCGGCGGTGGCCAGCTCCTCGGCGAGACCGGGCGCCGGGGCGAGCACCTCGTTGCAGACGCCGTCCCGCTGGATCGTCTCGACCACGGGCCACACCGCGACCTGGCCGAACGGGGAGCGGGCCACCTGCGCCGACAGCTCGCGGACCATGGCCACCCGCTCCTCGGCGAGCAGGGTGCCGTGCCGCTCGAGGAGGTCGGCGACCTGGTCGGGGCCGGAGACGACGAAGACGCCCTTGCCGTCGTAGCCGCCGCGCGGGGTCTTCAGCACCACCGGCCAGCCGACGCCGTCGGCGAAGGCCGTGACGTCGTGCACCGTGGTGACCTCCGCCCAGGCCGGCTGCGGCTCCCCCGCCTCGGCCAGCGCCCGGCGCAGCACCAGCTTGTCCTGGGCGTGCACCAGGGCGGCCGGGCCCGGGGCGACCCGGTGACCGGCGGCCTCGAGTGCGCGCAGGTGCTCGGTGGTCACGTGCTCGTGGTCGAAGGTCACGACCGTCGCGCCGTCGGCGAGGCGCTGCAGGTCAGCGAGCTCGCGATGGTCGCCGAGCTGGACATCGGCGGCGACGAGTGCGGCGGACTCGGCGGACTCGGCGGCCAGCACCCGCAACGACTGACCGAGCGCGATCGCCGCCTGATGCGTCATCCGGGAGAGCTGTCCGCCGCCCACCATCGCGACGACGGGCAGGCCTGTACGGGGGTCCAGGGAGGTGGTCATCTCGGCGACGATGCTAATGAACCGCCGTCCGCCCACGCCCGTCCGGTACCGGACGCCCGCGACCGGTGGCGTGAGCGGACGGCGCCGACCTGGGGGGGGGGGCGGGGCGGGGGCCCCCCGGCCCCCCCCCCCCCCCCCTGACGGACGGTCACCAGGTGCACGGAGCGGCTCGGGCCGGAGTGCGAGAGGTGTGGGGGAACGGACGGCTACGTGTGCGCTGACCCGTCAGGCGGCGAACGCGCTGACCGACCGCTCGCCCCCAGGGCGCGAACCTTAGGGCCGGGAGAGCAGCTCGCCCCGAACTCGGGTACCGACGAGGCTGGCGGTCTCCGGCGTCGGGTGGACGCCGTCCGTGCTTGCCCCGGCGGCGTACGTGCCCTCCAGGGATAGGTCGGCCCACGGGTCGAAGAAGCGCCAGCCCTCGTCAGCCGCCAACGCTTCCAGCCGACCGTTGAACGCCACTGCCACCTCGGGCGCCGGGTCGAAGGGCGGAACGGCCGACAGCACGACGTCGTCGACGCCCACCGAGTCGACGATGCCCCTGATGTTGGCGGCTGAGACCTCCCAGGGGATCGAGGTGAGGTCGTTGGTTCCCGCCATGACCACCACCACGTCAGCGACGATGGGAGTGACACCAGCCAGCATGTCCTGCGTCGTGGCGCCGGAGACAGCCCAGCTCGGCACGAACTCCAGTGCTCCGCCGGTGGCCGCCGGCACCCAGGACCCGCTGTAGGGCACGGCGACGCCGTCGGGGACGTTGCCGGCGGTGATGGAGTCACCGACCGCCGTGAACGTCAGACTCCGGACGGCCGGAGTGGTCGAGGACGTCGCGTTGGTCGGATCCGCGACCGCTGAGGACACCGGCGCCGAGCTGCTGACCCGGGCCGCCACCTCCTCGTCACCCGCCGAGGCGGCGCAACCTGACAGGGTCACGGTGACGAGCGAGGCCCACACCGTCCGGGCTGCCCGTTGACGTCGCCGACCCACCACACCAGCCCCAGCCCCAGCCCCAGCCCTAGCCCGCACGGGACCATCATCCCCGAATCCGGGCGCCAAGCCCACCGCCGTCTGGTGCGTCTGCGGGACCGGACCTCCGCTACGTACAGTGGCGTCGTGCGGAGCAGCGGGGTCGCCGGCCGCGGTCCGGCCGCGGTCCGGCGCCGGCTGGTCAAAGAGCTCGGCGCGTTCGGCGTGGTGGGGTTCGCCTGTTTCGTGCTCGACGTCGGCCTCTTCCAGGTGCTGTACGCCCACCTCGGCACGGGTGCGGTGACCGCAAAACTGCTGTCCACGCTGGTCTCGATGTCGGTGGCCTTCGTCGCGCACCGGTACTGGTCCTTCAGCCATCGGGCCCACACCGGCGTGCGCAGGGAGTACCTCGTGTTCGCCATGGTGAACGGGCTGACCCTGTTGTTGTCGCTCGGCGTGGTGGCGGCCGTGCGCTACCCACTCGGCCAGACGGAGCCACTCGTCCTCCAGGTGGCCAACATCGGCTCGATCGCCGTCGGTACGGTGATCCGGTTCCTGTCCTACCGACGCTGGGTGTTCCTCGCCCCCGATCACCCGGCTGCGGTTCCCACCCCAGCAGCCACCCCGACCCGGCGATAGCGCAGAGCCGAGGCGCAGCTGGTCAGGCGGCGAGGCGCGAGCCCTGCCGGCCGGCGACGACCTCCAGGCGACTGGAGATCCGGGTGCGCAGCTCCTCCACGTGGCTGATCACCCCGACGGTGCGGCCGCCCCGGCGGAGCTCGTCGAGCACGGTCATCACGGCGTCCAGCGCCTGCGGGTCCAGGGTCCCGAAGCCCTCGTCGACGAAGAGGGTGTCGATCCGGACCCCGCCGCTCTCGGCCGTGACGACGTCGGCCAGTCCGAGGGCCAGAGCCAGGGAGGCCATGAAGCTCTCGCCACCGGAGAGGGTCTTCGTCGGCCGCCGAGCGCCGGTGTGCTCGTCGAGCACGTCCAGACCCAGCCCGCCCCGGGCCCCGTGCCGGCCCTGGGCGTCGCTGTGCAGGAACGTGTACCGGCCGCCGGACATGTCCCGCAGCCGCCGGCTGGCCACCGCCGCGACCTGCTCCAGCCGGGCGGCCAGCACGAAGGACTGCAGCCGCATCCGGAGCGTGTTGGCCCCGCGGCCGTTCACCAGGTCGGCGAGCGCGGTGACCTGTTCGGCCCGGGCCCGGCACTCGTCCAGCTCCACCTCGATCTCGGTGAGGTCGGCGGTGAGCGACTCCAGGGCGTCGGCGCAGCGGCGCACCTCAGCCAGTGCACCCACGGCGTCCTCCCGGGTGCTCGTTGCCTCTCGGCACGTGGCGGTGAGCGCGTCCAGGTCCGGCCGGGGCGCGAGGTCGGCCAGCTCCGGCTCGGCGAGCGTCGCGGTGACCACCGACCACCGCTGGTCGTGCTCGGCCACCCGCCGACCGGTCGAGGCGGCGGTGGCCCGGTCCAGCAGCGCGTCCGCGGCGGCCAGCAGGTCGGGGAACCCGGCGTCGGCGACGCGCTCCTCGGCGAGCCGGCGCGCTGCATCGGCCGCCGTGCGGGCGCGGAGTTCCGCACCCTCGGCCTCCACGAGGGCCTCGCACCGTTCGGCCTCGGTGGTGAGGCGGGTGATCCGGGGGGCGATGCCGCGGTCCTCCCCCTGCGCGGCGAGCAGCCGCTGCTGCACCGTCGCGAGCGTCTCCTGCGCTGCCGCGCGCTCGGCTGTCCGCCGAGCCAGCTCCTCGCGGGCTGCGGCGGCGGCCGCCAGGGCGGCGTCCCGCTCGGCGGTGAGCGTGGCCAGCGCCCGGCGTGCCCCGTCCAGGACCCCGGCTGTGGTGCGTGCCTGCGCCTCCTGCTGGGCCGCCTCGGCGAGCGCGTGCTCCTTGTCGGCCAGCGGTTCCGGCCCGGCCTGGGCCCGGAGCACCGCCAGCTCCCGGTCGGTCTCCTCCAGCGCGGTGCGCAGATCGGCGAGCCGGCTCTCGGCCGCTTCCGCGACGGCGCGGGCGGCGTTCTCATCGGCCTGGGCCACCACGGAGCCGCCGTGCCGGGCCGGCCGTGGATGCTCCAGCGCACCGCACACCGGGCAGTCCTGGCCGTCGGCCAGACCGGCGGCGAGTTCAGCGGCCATCCCCTCCAGCCGCCGGGTGCGCAGGTCGCCCCACGTCTCGCGGGCGTCCAGCCACGCCTCCCGGGCGGCGTCGACGGCGCTGCGCTGCTCCTTCCGCCGCCCGGCCAGCTCACCGGCGGCCCGGGCCGCGGCGAGGGCGGCACGCCGCCCCTCGAGCACAGCGGTCAGCCCGGGCAGGCTCGATGCCGCCTCCGCAGCCTCGACGACCCGGGCCTCCTGCTCTGCCAGCCGGGCCGGCCACTCCAGCGCAGCGGCCTCGTCGCCGGCGCAGCGGGCGTGGAGGGCCTCGACCCGGCTGGTGGCCTGGCCGACCTCGCGAGCCAGCTCGGCAGCACGGTCGACGTCGGGCAGCAGAGCCCGCAGTGCGGCGATCTCGTCCCGCAGGGCCCGGGAGAGGGCCGTGTCGGCCGGACGGCCGGCGGCCACCGCCGCCCAGCGGTCACGGGCCGACGCCAGGTGGTCCGCCGCACCCTCGGCGTCCAGTGCCGCACGGCCGGCCGCCTCCAGCACGTCCCGGACCGGCTCGGCCCGACTCCCGGCGTCCAGCGCTGCACGCAACGGCAGCAGCTCCGCCGCCTCGGCCTCCAGCCGGCCGAGCTCGGCCCGGGCCCGTTCGCGCCGGTCGTGCCGGTCGACCTCGGCCCGGGCGGTGGCCAGCACGGCGTCGACCCGCTGGACCTCGGTGGCCGCCCGTTCGGCCTCCCGCTCCTGCTCGGCCAGCCGTGCCGCCACCTCGGCCCGGACCCGCTGCACCCAGGCGCCGGCCGAGGCGTGCGGCGTGGCGCCGACCAGCTCCGGCGCCAGCTCCTCGGGCACGTCGACGTCGGCGACCTGCGCCACCCGGGCGAGCAGCGTGCTCGCCCGCAGCCGTACGTCTTCCCACTGCCCGCGCGCGACGGTGCGCTGGTCGGCGAGCCAGTCCTCGATCCGGGCGAAGCGCCCGACGTCGAAGAGGGTGCGCAGCAGCCGGCCACGGTCTTCCGGCTCGGCGCGCAGGAAGCGCGCGAAGTCACCCTGCGGCAGCAACACCACCTGGCAGAACTGCTCGGCCGAGAGGCCCAGCCGGCTCCGCAGGTGCTCGGAGCCCTCGTCGATCCGGGTGCTGACCGGCTCCCATCCGTCCGCCGTCCACCGCTGGACGGTGAGCTTGGCCTGCTCGGTCGTCCAGCCGGTGCCGCGCCGCTTGGGCCGCTGCTGCTCGGGCCGGCGGACGACCAGCAGCCGTTCCCCGCCGAGCGTGACCTCGCAGGTCACCTCGGTGCGCACCTGCTCGTCGGCGTGGTCGCTGCGCAGCCGCTTCTCCTCACCCCGGGCCCCGGGGACGGTGCCGTACAGGGCGTACACGACCGCGTCGAGCAGCGTCGTCTTGCCGGCTCCGGTCGGGCCCCAGAGCAGGAAGAGCCCGTCTCGGCCCACGTCGTCGAGATCGACCTCGACCCGGTCGGCGAACGGCCCGAAGGCGGTCAGGGAGAGGGAGTGGACCCTCATGCCAGCGACTCCTCGTGCGCGGCCGCAGCCAGCGCACGGCCGAGCAGCTCGAGCTCGGCCGGGGTGGCGGGCACCGCGCGGACGTGGGCGACGAACTCCTCGGCGACCTCCAGGTCGCTGCGGCCGGCCAGCCGCTCGGTGTAGCTGCGCTGGTCGACGGCGGTGCCCGTGCCGGCCCACTCCAGGTGCACCGCGTGCGGGAAGCGGCCCTGCAGCTGGCGCATCGGGTCGGCCGGCCGGACCGCGTCGGTCAGCTGGGCGGACACGAAGTGCTCGGTCACCGCCGCCAGCTCCGGGTCGGCGAGCAGCTCTGCGAGCTCGCCGCGCAGCACGGTCAGCTGACGGGGCGCCGGGAGCGGGACGGGCTGCACCTGCGCCAGGCCGCGGGCGTCCAGGTCGACGAGCCAGGCCTGCTTCTGCTGACCGGCCTCGCCGAAGGAGTAGGCGAGCGGCGAGCCGCTGTACCGGATCCGGTCGCTGAGGGACTGCGGCCGGTGCAGGTGCCCCAGTGCGACGTAGTCGACGCCGTCGAAGATCGCGGCGGAGACCAGGTCCACCCCACCGACGCAGATGTCCCGCTCGCTCTCGCTGGGGAGCCCGCCGCCCACGAAGGCGTGCGCGAGCACGACCGACCGGGTGCCCGGGCGGAGGAACAGGTCGGCCCGGACCCGGTCCATCGCCGCGCCAACGACCGCCTCGTGGCCACGGGCGTCGGGCAGCCCCAGCTCGTGCCGGGCCACCTCCGGCTCGAGGTAGGGCAGGCCGTACACCGCGACGTCACCGTGCTCGTCGCTCAGCAGCACCGGCTCGTCGAGCGTGGGGGTCACTGCCCGGACGTGCACCCCGGACCGGGCCAGCAACCCCGCGCCGAAGCCCAGCCGGCGGGCCGAGTCGTGGTTGCCGGGGGTGAGGACGACCTGGGCGCCGGCGCCGCGCAGCCGCATCAGCACCCGGTCGAGCACCCCGGTGGCATCGGCCGAGGGGACGGCGCGGTCGTAGACGTCACCGGCGACCAGGACCACGTCGACGGACTCCGCGCGGACGACGTCGGCCAGCCCGCCCAGCACCTGCTCCTGTTCGGCGAGCAGGTCGGTGCCGTGCAGGGAGCGGCCGATGTGCCAGTCCGAGGTGTGCAGCAGCCGCATGCCCGGGACGTTAGGTGTCCCCTCCGACAGAACCGTCCAGGCACGCCGTGACGGACCGGTCCGGGCGGACCCGTGGGGAAGCCGGGGTGAGCTGGTGCGGCTCAGAACTGCTCGGTCGGGTGCGTGTCGACGCGGTGGTGCTCGCCCAGGTACGCGGCGCTTTCCCGCGCCCGCCGGTCGGCGTCCTCCTCGACGAGCTGGTTGAGCAGCTGCTGCACCCCCTCGCTGTCGGGGACGGCACGGAACACGGTCGGGCCACCCTCCCCTGCCGTCTCGATCGAGACGGTGCCGGAGTTGACCAGCCGCTCCCACAGGGTCTGCCGGTAGGAGACGTCGGTGATCCGGGACAGGCCGATGTCCCGGCCGTGCCGGGACAGGATGCCGACCCGGTACAGCAGCCGGTGGGTGGTGATCACGTAGTGCGTGGTGCGCCAGCGCAGCAGCGGGGTGACGACCAGGAACACCACGAGCACGACGGCGACCCCGACGACGACCAGCCGCCACAGCCCCTGCTGATCCCCCGCGGGGACGATGGCGGCGCCGAAGGAGGCCAGTCCGACCAGCGCCAGGAACGCCACGATCGGCCAGAAGACGGTCAGCCAGTGCGGGTGCAGATGGCGCTCGACCTCTTCATCGGCACCGAGCACCTTGTCGGGGTAGGCCACGCCGCCAGGATGACCTACCCGGCTCGGCGCGTCACCGGCTCGGCCGCACGTGTCGCACGTCGCCGGAGGCGAGCTCCAGGACCCCCGCGTCGGTGCGGACGACGAGCCGGCCGTCCCAGTCCACCGCCTCGGCGACCCCGTCGAGGGCCGAGCCGTCGGGCATCGTCACGGTCACGGCGGAACCGACCGTGCTGCACCAGGCCAGGTAGTCCTGGGCGAGGCCGGAGGGGACCGGGTCACCGAGCACCTGCGCCCAGCGGGCGTAGCGCCGTTCCAGCACCCGCAGGAAGGCCAGCAGCACAGCGGCCCGGTCGACCGGTTCCTGGCGCACCAGCTCCAGGGAGGTGCCGGTGTCGGGGAGCTCGTCGGGGCGGGTCGAGACGTTGAGCCCGACCCCCACCACCACGGCGGTGCCCGAGCTCTCGGCCAGGATGCCGGCCAGCTTCCGGCCGTCGGCGGCCAGCAGGTCGTTGGGCCACTTCAGCGACGTGCGGACGCCCGTGACCTCCCCGACCGCCTCGGCCAGCGCCACCCCGGTCAGCAGCGAGAGCCAGGCCCGCCGGGCCGCGGGGACGTCCGGGCGCAGCAGCACCGAGACCGTCAGCCCCGCCCGCGGCGGCGAGACCCAGGTGCGGTCCAGCCGTCCGCGCCCGGCCGCCTGGTGCTCGGCGACCAGAACCAGCCCCTCGGCGGCGCCCTCGGCCGCCCGAGCGACCAGCTCGGCGTTCGTCGACCCGACCACCTCGACCACCCCGACCGCCCGCCACAGGCTGCTGCCGGGGGTGAGGGCGGCGGTCAGCGCGGCGGCGTCGAGGCCCGGCCGATCGGTGGGAGGAGCTGCGGTGCGGGGACTGTCGGGCACGTCACCTACGCTACGGCGCTGTGAGTGCCGCCGAACTGGAGAGCGCGGGAGAACCCGTCCCTGCCGACCTCGACCTGCACACCACCGCCGGCAAGCTGGCCGACTTCGAGCGGCGGGTGGAGGAAGCGACGCACGCCGGGTCGCAGCGCGCGGTCGACAAGCAGCACGCCGCCGGCAAGATGACCGCCCGCGAGCGGATCGATGCGCTGCTGGACCCCGGCTCGTTCACCGAGCTCGACGAGTTCGCCCGGCACCGGTCCACGAACTTCGGGATGGACGCCAAGCGCCCGTTCGGGGACGGCGTCGTCACCGGGTACGGCACGGTCGACGGCCGGCCGGTCTGCGTCTTCTCCCAGGACGTCACCGTGTTCGGCGGCAGCCTGGGCGAGGTCTACGGCGAGAAGATCGTCAAGGTGCTGGACTTGGCCATGCGCAACGGCTGCCCGATCATCGGGATCAACGAGGGCGGTGGCGCCCGGATCCAGGAGGGCGTGGTCTCCCTCGGCCTCTACGCCGAGATCTTCCGGCGGAACGTGCACGCCTCCGGCGTCATCCCGCAGATCTCCCTGGTGATGGGCGCCGCCGCCGGCGGCCACGTCTACTCCCCGGCGCTCACCGACTTCATCGTCATGGTCGACAAGACCAGCCAGATGTTCATCACCGGGCCCGACGTGGTGAAGACGGTGACCGGGGAGGACGTGACGCTGGAGGAGCTGGGCGGCGCCCGCACCCACAACACCAAGTCCGGCGTCGCGCACTACCTGGCCGAGGACGAGGCCGACGCGCTGGACTACGTGAAGGCGCTGCTGTCGCACCTGCCCAGCAACAACCTCGACCCGCTGCCGGCGATCGAGGTCGCGCCGGTGGACATCGCCCTCCCCGAGGCGCTCACGGACGACGACCGCGAGCTGGACACGTTCGTCCCGGACTCGCCGAACACGCCCTACGACATGCACACCGTGATCGAGCACGTGCTCGACGACGGGGAGTTCCTCGAGGTCCAGGCGCTGTGGGGGCCGAACATCCTGATCGGCTTCGGCCGGGTCGAGGGCCGTCCGGTGGGCGTGGTCGCCAACCAGCCCACCCAGCTCGCCGGCACGCTGGACATCGACGCCAGCGAGAAGGCCGCGCGGTTCGTGAGGACCTGCGACGCCTTCAACATCCCGGTGCTCACCTTCGTCGACGTCCCCGGCTTCCTGCCCGGCACCTCGCAGGAGTGGGACGGGATCATCCGGCGGGGCGCCAAGCTGATCTACGCGTACGCCGAGGCAACCGTCCCGAAGATCACCGTGATCACCCGCAAGGCCTACGGCGGCGCGTACGACGTGATGGGCTCCAAGCACCTCGGTGCCGACGTCAACCTGGCCTGGCCGACCGCCCAGATCGCGGTGATCGGCGCCCAGGGCGCCGTCGGCATCCTCTACCGCAAGGAGCTCGCCGCGGCCGAGGACCCGGAGTCGCTGCGCGCCGAGCTGGTCACCGACTACGAGGACACGCTCGCCAACCCCTACATCGCCGCCGACCGCGGGTACGTCGACGCGGTGATCCCGCCGTCGCACACCCGCGTCCACGTCGTCCGGGCGCTGCGGCTGCTGGCCAACAAGCGCCAGACCCTGCCCGCCAAGAAGCACGGGAACATCCCACTCTGATGACCGAACAGACCCAGCCCGCACTGCTCCAGGTGGTCCGCGGTGAGCCGAGCGCCGAGGAGCTCGCCGCGCTCACCGTCGTCGTCGCGGCCCTGTCCCAGCGCCGTCCCCGTCGGCGTCCCACCCCGGTCGGGGCGTGGGCCGAACGGGCCGACGTGCTGCGCCGGCCGCTGCTGGTCGGCCCCGGTGGCTGGCGCGCCTCGGGGCGGGCGTCATGACCCGGCGTCTCGTGCTCGCCTCGCAGTCCCCCGCCCGCCTGCAGCTGATGCGCCAGGCGGGGCTGAACCCGGAGGTGGTGGTCAGCGGCGTCGACGAGACGGCGGTGACCGCGCCCCGGGTCGGCGAACTGGTCGCCCTGCTCGCCGCCGCCAAGGCCGCCGCGGTCGCCGCGGACCAGACCGACGCGCTGGTGATCGGCGCCGACTCGGTGCTCGAGTTCCGCGGCCAGGCGCTCGGCAAGCCGGCCGACACCGCCGACGCGCGGGTCCGCTGGCAGCGGATGTGCGGGCGCAGCGGCGTCCTGCACACCGGTCAGGCGGTCTTCGACGTGCGGGACGGCGGCGTGGCACAACGGGACGTCGGCGTCTCCTCCACCGTGGTCCACTTCGCCACGCCGACGCCGGAGGAGCTGGAGGCCTACCTCGCCACCGGTGAACCGCTGGGGGTGGCCGGCGCCTTCACCCTCGACGGGCTGGGCGCCCCGTTCGTGCGCCGGATCGAGGGCGACCCGTCCGCGGTGCTCGGCCTCTCGATGCCGCTGCTGCGCACCCAGCTCGCCAAGCTCGGCCTGGCGATCACCGACCTCTGGCGACGCTGAGTCGGATCTGCACCTCAGTCTTCTCACGCACCGCCGGGAGCCACACACGTCGCAGATCCCTCATGCGTGACGACGCGGACGGCCGGCCGGCCGTCACCCTCCACGGGTGACGCAGCGGCGCGTGGTCCTCCATGTCGGGACACCGAAGTCCGGCACCACCTACCTCCAGGAACTCCTCTGGCAGTCCCGGGCCGAACTCGCCGAGGTCGGCGTGTCAGTCCCCGGCGAGTCGATGGTCGACCACTTCCATGCTGCGGTCGAGCTCAGCGCTGGGGACTTCCACGGCTGGCGCGACCCGGCCGTATCGGGCGCGTGGGGACGCTTGGTCGAAGCGGCACGTCTCCACGAGGACACGACGGTCATCTCTCACGAACTGTTCGGCGACCTGTCCCAGGACGCAGCTGCCCAGGCAGTCGCCGACCTGGACTTCGCTGAGGTGCACGTCGTGGTCACCTGCCGCGACCTGATCCGACAGCTACCCGCGGTCTGGCAGGAGGACCTCAAGAACCGTTGGTACCTGCCCTTCGCCGACTTCCTCGAGGTGGTCCGACATGACACGTCGCGCCCGGACGTCATGCGCCCCTGGGCCCGCGGCGAGGAAGGACACGGGGAGGCCTTCTGGAGGCGTCAGGACATCGCCGCCGTCCTGGGGCGCTGGGGAGCCAGTCTGCCGCCCGCACAGGTGCACGTGGTGACGCTCCCGCAAACCGGGGCCGGCTCCTCCCAGCTGTGGCACCGCTTCGCGCAGGTTCTCGGCGTCGACCCGACGGTTGCCACGCTACCAACGTCCCACCGCAACACCTCGCTCGGCCGTGCAGAGAGCGAGCTGCTGCGTCGGCTCAACGAACGGCTGGACTACCACCTGGAATGGCCTCTGTACGGCCCACGCATCACGCACGACCTCGCAGTGACCGAGTTGACCCAGCGGCCCGACTCGGTTCCTCTCGTTCTCCCGCAGTCCGCCCGTGCCTGGGCTTCGGTGCACGCCGACGAGATGATCGCGAAGGTGACCGCGCTCGGGTGCACGGTCGTCGGCGACTTGGAGGACCTCCGCATCCGCCCGTGCGCGCCCGAGCCCGACCGGAGGTCGATCGGGGAGCCCGAGGTACTGGATGCAGCCCTCGACGCCCTCATCGGACTCCTGCGCCGAGACCAGGTCCCGCCGCGACTCGCTGAGGAGTTGCCGACTGCCTCTGAGGCGACGATCCAGTCCGCCACGCTGGAGCGGACGCCGGTCGACGTTGGTCAGCCCGAGCCCCTCCCCAGCCCCTGCGGTCTCGCCCTCACCAGCGACCTGATCCGTCCAGAGAGGACGAGCCAGGCGACGGACAGAGCGGAAGACACCGAGCGGCACGGGATCCTGAGGCTCCGGGCCACGGCTCTGAAAGTCGGCTCCGAGCTCCTGGGCCGACACCTCGAGACGGTGCGTCGTGCCCGGCGGTCGGGCGTCACCGCACCGTCCGGCCCGAATGACCGCCCAATCGGCGTGGTCGAGCACGGGCTCAGCCCATCTGACGACGAACTCATCGACGCATGAGCCCCCGGCCGCACCGCTGGCGGACGGCCTAGCCGCACTGGCTAAAGTGCCAGCCGGTCCAATCAAAGGGGTGCAAGCGTGCAGAAGATCCTTATCGCCAACCGCGGTGAGATCGCGGTGCGGGTGGCGCGCGCCTGCCGGGACGCCGGGCTCACCAGCGTCGCCGTGTACGCCGACCCGGATCGGGACGCGCTGCACGTGCGCACGGCAGACGAGGCCTTCGCCCTCGGAGGCAGCACTCCCGGTGACTCGTACCTGGTCATCGCCAAGGTCCTCGACGCCGCCCGCCGGTCCGGCGCCGACGCCGTGCACCCCGGCTACGGGTTCCTGTCGGAGAACGCCGACTTCGCGCAGGCCGTGATCGACGCCGGCCTCACCTGGATCGGGCCGTCACCGCAGGCGATCATCGACCTCGGCGACAAGGTCGCCGCCCGGCACATCGCCACCCGCGCGGGCGCGCCGCTGGTGCCCGGCACCAAGGACCCGGTGGCGGACGCCGACGAGGTGGTCGCCTTCGCGCAGGAGCACGGCCTCCCGGTGGCCATCAAGGCCGCCTTCGGCGGCGGTGGCCGCGGCCTGAAGGTCGCCCGCACCCTCGAGGAGATCCCCGAGCTGTTCGACTCCGCGGTGCGCGAGGCCGTCTCGGCGTTCGGCCGCGGCGAGTGCTTCGTCGAGCGGTTCCTGGACAAGCCCCGGCACGTGGAGGCCCAGGTGCTGGCCGACACGCACGGCGCGGTGGTCGTCGTCGGCACCCGGGACTGCTCGCTGCAGCGGCGCAACCAGAAGCTGGTCGAGGAGGCCCCCGCGCCGTTCCTCACCGACGATCAGCGGCAGCGGATCCACTCCTCGGCCAAGGCCATCTGCGCCGAGGCCGGCTACGTCGGCGCCGGGACCGTGGAGTACCTGGTCGGCACCGACGGCTCGATCTCCTTCCTGGAGGTCAACACCCGGCTGCAGGTCGAGCACCCGGTCAGCGAGGAGACCTCGGGCATCGACCTGGTCCGCCAGCAGTTCCGGATCGCCGAGGGCCTGCCGTTGGAGATCACCGAGGACCCCACCCCGCGCGGGCACAGCTTCGAGTTCCGGATCAACGCCGAGGACGCCGGCCGCAACTTCATGCCCGCCCCCGGCCCGGTGACCCGGCTGGAGATCCCGCAGGGCCCGGGTGTGCGCTGGGACTCCGGGGTCGAGACCGGCGGCGAGGTGGCCGGTGCGTTCGACTCGATGCTGGCCAAGCTCATCGTCACCGGCGCCACCCGCGACGAGGCCCTCCAGCGGGCCCGTCGTGCGCTGGCGGAACTGGTCGTCGAGGGGATGCCGACCGTCGTCCCGTTCCACCGCGCGGTCGTGGCCGACCCCGCCTTCACCAGCGAGCCGTTCACGGTGCACACCCGCTGGATCGAGACCGAGTGGGACAACCAGGTCCAGCCGTACGGCCCCGCCGCGGAGACCGACGAGCCCGAGCCGCGGCAGACCGTGGTGGTGGAGGTCGGCGGCCGCCGCCTGGAGGTGTCGCTGCCCGCCGGGCTGGCCGCCGGCGGCGCGGCGCCGGGCGCCGGTGCGGCCAAGCCGCGCAAGCGCAGCGGCGGCGGGTCGGCCGCCTCCGGCGACTCCCTCACCGCCCCGATGCAGGGCACGATCGTCAAGGTGGCGGTGACCGACGGCGCCACCGTCGCCGCCGGTGACCTGGTGGTCGTGCTCGAGGCGATGAAGATGGAGCAGCCGATCGCGGCGCACAAGGCCGGCACGGTGTCCGGGCTGTCGGCCGAGGTCGGCGCCAGCGTCACCAGCGGCGCCATCCTCTGCACAATCGCCGACGCCGAGTAACTCCCCCGATCGGCTCGTCCCGGGCAGGTCTCGCTCTCACGAGCGGACAACCCGTCCGGTGACCTGGTCGTGTTCCAGTCGGCCACCCTGGAAGCCCTGGGCTGTGCCGCCGGGAACGAGGACGGCGCCCGAGGAGGGGTAGCCCAGCGGGCCCACCTCATAGCCCTGCTGCACCCACGCGGTGTGGATCGCCCCGCTCATCGCATGCGCCCCCGTGGCCGGCGAGGAGTAGATCCGCCCACCCTGGAACACCTGACCACAACCACCATCCCGCATCCCACAGATCAACCCGGTCACCGGATAACCCAACGGACCAGCCTCC
>NZ_JAPVBK010000003.1:406672-666901 GCF_026967885.1 Modestobacter sp. VKM Ac-2983 | reverse complement strand
GCCCCGCCCACACCGCATGCATCCCACCCGACACCGCATGCACCCCCGTGGCCGGCGAGGAGTAGATCCGCCCACCCCGGAACACCTGACCACAACCACCATCCCGCATCCCACAGATCAACCCGGTCACCGGATAACCCAACGGGCTAGTCCCACCCCCGGCCGCCGTCCACGCGGCGAAGACGTCGCCGTGCACCAGCGCGGCCCCGGTCGCCCAGGTCCACCAGCCCTCACCGTTCTCGTAGCTGCGCCGGCAAGCGCCGCCGGCCAGCCCGCAGACGACCTCGGATGTTCCCGCACCCAGCGGGCCCTCGACACCACCTGACCCGGCGTACGCCGCATCGATGGCAGCGGTCGCTGTGCGGAGCACAGTGTCGACCCGGACCGTGGCCGCGTCCGCCGAGACGCCGAGCACCGTCACAGAGAAGTCACCGCTGCCCACCTCGACCGTGGTGCCGACGGGCAGGGCGACCAGGTTGTCGCCGGACCAACGGTCACGCGTCGACGGGGTGCCGTCCAGGAGCAGCGACGTGTCGTCGGAGTTGCCGCTGCGGCGCAGCAGCACGCCGGTCTGCAGGCGAGGCCAGTTCGCCGACGTGCCCAGCCACGCGTCCCGGCCCGCCGGTGTCCGCAGCTCCAGCCAGGAGACGACTCCCTGCGTCGAGGTCAGCCGCAGCGCACGGGTGCCGCTGGCCGAGGACACCGGCACCAGGGTGAAGTCGCCGCCGTCGTCGGCCGCGGCGACGGCCCGCTGCTGCTCGGCGGGGAGCACGCCGATCCGAGCCGCCTGGGTGACGCTGAGGGACCCGACCTGGTCCCAGGAGGTGCCCATGACGTCGTAGTAGTCGTTGTAGGCCGCAACCTGGCAGGTGCCGGTGTCGACCGCCGCGTCGCACTGCAGCGCCGAAGAGTGCCCCAGGCCGACGTTGTGCCCGAATTCGTGGGCGATGACCGAGGTGCGGGCTGCCTGCACGTAGGCCAACCCGCCGCTGCCGAGCCCGGAGCCCACGGTGCCCAGGCCGTATGAGCACCCAGGCGTCCCGGCGGGGACGTAGACCAGCAGGTGCTGGCCGGCCGCAGGATGCACCGATGCCCAGCCAGCCCGCTTGGCGGCTTCGTCCCAGAGTGCGAGGGGCTCGAAGCAGCCGGCCGAGCTGTCTGCCCAGTCGTGTCCACCGGCCAGGGAGAGGCGGACCGAGCCGCCGGTCTGCTGCGACCAAAAGTCGGCGACCGCACCCCCGACGACGGCCTGCACGTCGGCGAGGGTGGTCGGGTCGGCCGGAGCACCGGGCGGCCGCATCATCACGACGGTGACGACGTGGTCGATGGGCGCGACCGCAGGCGCGGTCACCGACTCGTCGACGGACGGCTCGGCGACCAACTCAGCCGCGAGCACCTCCCGGGCCGGCTCGACCCCGTCCTCCGACGCCCGGTCGGCGACCACCTCGCCGACGGTCACCTCGACGGTCGAGCCGGAGTCGATGTCGGGGAGATCCTCGGTGACGACCCGCACGGACTCCCCCGCAGCCGTCTGCACCCAGCTCAGCAGACCGGCGGAGTGTTCGTCCTCGTCGTGGTGCTCCACCTCGGCTGACGGACCGGGGTCGTCGTAGGCCTGGACCAGTTCGCCGACGACCGCCTCGCCGGCGCGCACGTCCGAGGAGGGGGCTTCCGCTCGCGCCACCACCGGTGTCGCAGCAAACGACAGGACGGCCACAGCGACCGTGACCAGCAGCAGAGGGCGCCGCGGACGAGATGAGGGACGCACGCACGACTCCAGAGCTGAGAGGGACTTCTCTTCTCATCGGCGGAGCACGCGCTGGACTTGAACGGCTGACCGCTCCCCTCCTGCCGGGCGGCCCGGAGCTAGGTCAGCTGTGCTCGTCCTCGATCCCCATCAACCGGCGGCCGGCCTCGGTGATCGAGCCGGACAGCGACGGGTAGATCGCGAAGGTCTGCGCCAGGTCCCCGGCGGTCAGACCCTTCGTGACGGCCAGCGCGATCGGCAGGATCAGCTCGGACGCACCCGGTGCGACGACCACGCCGCCGATGACGACGTCGGTCGAGCGGCGGGCGTAGAGCTTCACGAACCCGCTGTGCAGGTCGCCCATCTTCGCCCGCGCATTGGTGACCAGCGGCAGCCGGATGACCTCCACGTCCCCGTCCTCGGTCAGCGACTTCTCCTGCACGCCGACCGTGGCGATCTCCGGGTGGGTGAAGACGTTGGCCGAGACGGTCTTCAGCCGGATCGGCGCGACCGCTTCGCCGAGGGCGTGCCACATGGCGATCCGGCCCTGCATGGCCGCGACGGAGGCGAGCTGGAAGACCCCGGTGACGTCGCCGGCCGCGTAGACGCCGGCGACGGTGGTGCGGGAGACGCGGTCGACGACGACGTGCCCGGCCGGCGTGAGCTCGACGCCGCATGCCTCCAGGTTCATCCCACCGCTGTTGGGCACGGTGCCCACGGTCATCAGCGCGTGCGACCCCTCGACGACGCGGCCGTCGGTCAGCTCGACCCGCACGCCCTTCTCGGTGCGCACGACTCTCTCCGCGCGGCTGCGCTCGGCGATCCGGCCGCCCCGGGACTGAAAGACCTCCTCCACGACGGCCGCGGCGTCGGCATCCTCTCCGGGCAGCACCTGGTCGCGGGAGGACACCAGGGTGACCGGCACTCCGGCCTCGAGGTAGCCGGAGGCGAACTCCGCACCGGTGACGCCGGAACCGATCACGATCAGGTGCTCGGGCATCTCCTGGAGCTCGTAGACGTCGCGCCAGGACAGGATCCGCTCGCCGTCCGGCTCGGCCCCGGGCAGCACGCGGGGATCGGCACCGGTGGCGATGAGGACGACGTCACCCTCCAGTGTCTCGGCGACCTGCCCGTCGGCGTCCACGACCTCGACCCGGTGCACGGTCAGCCCGAGCTTCTCGTCGGCCAGCCGGGCCGAGGCACGGATGATCCGGACCCCCTCGGACTCCAGGCGGTGGTGGATGTCCGAGGACTGCGCGACGGCCAGCCCCTTGATCCGGCTGTTCACCGTCGCCAGGTCCAGCGCCGCCCGCCCCAGCTCGGTGCCGGTGACCCCCAGGGCGACGGAGTCGCGCACCCAGGTCATCGCGCCGGCGGAGGCGATGAAGGTCTTCGACGGCACACAGTCGGTCAGCACGCTGGCGCCGCCGATGCCGTCGCGCTCGACGACGGTGACGTCTGCACCGAGCTGGGCGGCGACGAGCGCGGCCTCGTACCCGGCCGGGCCGCCGCCGATGATGACGATGCGGGTCATGGTCGTTGCTCCCAGTGCTGGACCGATGTGTGCACCGGCCATTGTCCCTGCTGCCGGGCCCGCCGTCGCCCACCCACGCGGGCGGGCCACCCCGAGGAGCCACCGGGGCCCGCCGAGCTGTCAGCGGGACGATGCGAAGGCGTCCAGCAACCGGCGGGCGGCCAGTGCGGGGGTCAGCTCCCCCGCCAGCACGGCCGCCTCCAGCTCCGGCGTCGCCGACCGCACCGCGGGGTGCTCGCGCAGCTGGTGCTCCAGCCCGTCGCGGACCAGCTGCCAGGTCCAGCGCACCTGCTGTCCTCGGCGCCGCTCGTCGAGCTGACCGGAGGCCCGCATCCGGTCCTGGTGCTCGACCACCTTCGCCCACACCTCGTCCAGCCCCGCACCGGTGAGCCCGGCGCAGGTGAGCACCGGGACGGCTTCGCCGCGCAGCATCCGCATCGCCCCCGCCAGCTCGCGGGCGGCCCGGCGGGCGTCGACCTCACCCGGGCCGTCGGCCTTGTTCACCGCGATCACGTCGGCGATCTCCAGGATCCCCCGTTTGATCCCCTGCAGCTGGTCACCGGTGCGGGCCAGGGTGAGGAACAGGAAGGAGTCGACCATCTCCGCGACGGTCACCTCCGACTGCCCGACGCCGACGGTCTCCACCAGGACGACGTCGTACCCGGCCGCCTCGACCACGACCATCGACTCCCGGGTCGCCTGGGCCACCCCGCCGAGCGTGCCGGCGGTGGGCGCCGGTCGGATGAACGCGTTCGGGTCGACGGCCAACCGGGCCATCCGGGTCTTGTCGCCCAGGATCGAGCCGCCGGACCGGGCCGACGACGGGTCGACGGCGAGCACCGCGACCTTCGACCCCGCCGCGGTCAGGTCGACGCCGAGGGAGTCGATGAACGTCGACTTCCCGACCCCGGGGACCCCGCTGATCCCCACCCGCCGGGCGTCCCCGGCGTGCGGCAGCAGCTCCACCAGCAACTCCTGGGCCGCCTCCCGGTGGTCGGCCCGCCGCGACTCGACCAGCGTGATCGCCCGCGCCACCGCCCGCCGGTCCCCGGCGAGCACCCCCTCGGTCAGCCCGGGGACGTCGACGGGCCGACTCACACCGGCCCCCGACCCACCAAAATGGCCATTTTGGTGGAGACGGTCACGCGTGGCCGAGCCGGGTGGACAGGGTGCGGAGCAGGTCCTGCGCGGCCTCGGCGATGACCGTGCCGGGCGGGAAGACCGCGGCCGCGCCCATCTCCTTGAGCGTCGGGACGTCATCCGGTGGGATGACCCCACCCACCACGACCAGCACGTCGTTGGCCCCGAGGTCGGCGAGTGCGTCCCGCAGCGCCGGCACCAGGGTCAGGTGGCCGGCGGCGAGCGAGGAGACGCCGACGACGTGCACGTCGGCCTCCACCGCCTGCCGGGCGACCTCCTCCGGCGTCTGGAACAGCGGGCCGACGTCGACGTCGAAGCCGAGGTCGGCGAAGGCGGTGGCGATCACCTTCTGCCCGCGGTCGTGCCCGTCCTGGCCCATCTTGGCCACCAGGATCCGCGGACGGCGGCCCTCTGCCTCGGCGAACGCAGCAGCCACCCGCCGGGTCTCCTCGACCGGGCCCGAGGCGCCGGCCTCATCGCGGTACACACCGGAGATGGTGCGGACCTGACCGGAGTGCCGGCCGTGGACCGCCTCCAGCGCGTCGGAGATCTCCCCCACCGTCGCCTTCGCCCGCGCGGCGTCGACCGCCAGCGCCAGCAGGTTCGACGACAGCTCGTCCCCGCGCCGTCCCTCCGCGGCGGCGCGGGCGGCGTCGGTCAGCCGGCCCAGCGCCTCGGTCACCGCGGCGCCGTCCCGGGAGGCTCGCAGCTCGGCCAGCTTCGCCTTCTGCTGGGCGAGCACGTCGGCGTTGTCGACCCGGAGGACGTCGACCGCCTCGTCGGCCTCGACCCGGTACTTGTTCACCCCGATCACCGGCTGGCGGCCGGAGTCGATCCGGGCCTGGGTGCGGGCCGCGGCCTCCTCGATCCGCAGCTTCGGGATGCCGTCGTCGATCGCCTGCGCCATGCCCCCGTGCTCGGCGACCTCCTGGATGTGCGCCCACGCCCGGCGAGCCAGGTCGTAGGTCAGCTTCTCCACGTACGCCGACCCGCCCCACGGGTCGATGACCCGCGTCGTCCCGGACTCCTGCTGCAGCAGCAGCTGGGTGTTGCGGGCGATCCGGGCGGAGAAGTCCGTCGGCAGTGCGAGCGCCTCGTCCAGGGCGTTGGTGTGCAGCGACTGGGTGTGCCCCTGGGTGGCCGCCATCGCCTCCAGGCAGGTGCGGACGACGTTGTTGTAGACGTCCTGCGCCGTCAGCGACCAGCCCGACGTCTGGCAGTGGGTGCGCAGCGACATCGACTTGTCCTTGGTCGCCCCCGCCTCCTTCACCAGCTTCGCCCACAGGAGCCGGCCGGCCCGCAGCTTGGCGACCTCCATGAAGAAGTTCATGCCGATGCCCCAGAAGAAGCTCAGCCGGGGCGCGAAGACGTCGACGTCCAGGCCCGCCGCCTTGCCCGCCTGCAGGTACTCCACCCCGTCGGCGAGGGTGTAGGCCAGCTCCAGGTCGGCCGTCGCCCCGGCTTCCTGGATGTGGTAACCGGAGATGGAGATCGAGTTGTACCGCGGCATCTGCGTGGAGGTGAACCGGAAGATGTCGCTGATGATCTGCATCGAGGGCTTCGGCGGGTAGATGTAGGTGTTGCGGACCATGAACTCCTTGAGGATGTCGTTCTGGATCGTCCCCGTGAGCTGGTCCGGCTTCACCCCCTGCTCCTCGGCGGCGACCACGTAGAGCGCCAGCACCGGCAGGACGGCGCCGTTCATCGTCATCGAGACGCTCATCCGGTCCAGCGGGATGCCGTCGAACAGCTGCCGCATGTCCAGGATCGAGTCGATCGCCACCCCGGCCATCCCGACGTCGCCGACCACGCGCGGGTGGTCGGAGTCGTAGCCGCGGTGGGTGGGCAGGTCGAAGGCGACCGACAGGCCCTTCTGCCCGGCGGCCAGGTTGCGCCGGTAGAAGGCGTTGGACTCCGACGCCGTGGAGAACCCGGCGTACTGCCGCACCGTCCACGGCTGGGTCGTGTACATCGTCGGGTAGGGCCCGCGCAGGTAGGGCGCGATGCCCGGGAGGGTGTCGAGGAAGTCGACGTCGGCCAACTGGTCCTGGGTGAACAGCGGGGGGACGGCGATCCCCTCCGGCGTCTGCCAGGTCGCCTCGCCGACGTCCCGGCCGGTGGCGTCGGCGTAGGCCTTCGCCCAGTCGTCCGGTGTGGCCGTCGGCTGCGGGCGGCCCAGCGCCATGCCACCGAAGTCGGGGATCGCGCTCATGCCGACACCTCCTGGTCAGGACCACCAAAATGGCCATTTTGGTGGTCGGGGAGGAGGTCGGCGAGGACCGTCGTCAGGACGTCCAGGGCGTCGCACCCGGCGTACAGGTACCCGTCGACGCCGTCCACCGCCAGGGACGGCGGCCCGGCCAGCCAGACCTGGGTGGCACCGGCGGCCCGCAGTTCGGCGGCGAGCGGGGCAGCGGAGTCGGCGTAGTCCCGGTCGCTGCCGCAGATGCAGGCCACCGTCGTGCCGGCGAGGCCGTCCACCGCGTCCCCGGTCGGCGCCGCGAGCCCGCCGGCACCGAACAGGTTGGCCGCGAACGTGGCCCGGGCGGTGTGCCGGGCGACCGGCCCGATCGTGGCGAGGTGCACCCACGGTCGGGGATCGACGGACTCGACCCGGTCGCGCAGCTGCTCGAACGCCTGCGCGGCCCGCACCCGCGGCAGCCCGCCCGGGGTCGGCGGCAGCGCCTCGGCCACCGGACGGCGGCGGGGCAGCACCTCGGTCGGGTTGGGGAACTCGGTGACGCCGGTGATCGCGTCGGTGCGGTGCGCGATCCGCTCCTGCCGCTCCGCCCACGCGGCGCCGATCCGGTCGGCGACCAGCCCGGACGTCAGCGCCGCCGCCAGCCCGCCGGCCCGCTCGATCTCGGTGAACCAGGCCCAGGATGCCTGGGCCAGGGACTCGGTCAGCGACTCGACGTACCAGGAGCCACCGGCCGGGTCGAGCACCCGCGCGAGGTGCCCCTCCTCCACCAGCAGGCTCTGGGTGTTGCGGGCGATCCGCCGGGCGAAGGCGTCGGGCAGCCCGAGTGCGGCGTCGAAGGGCTGCACCGTCACCACGTCGGCACCGCCGACGCCCGCGGCGAAGCAGGCCACCGTGGTGCGCAGCATGTTCACCCACGGGTCGTGCCGGGTGACCATCACGTCCGAGGTGACCGCGTGCTGGCGCATCGCCCGGCCCTCCGGCGGCACGCCGCTCGCCTCGCCCACCCGGTCCCACAGCCGCCGTGCGGCGCGCAGCGCGGCGATCGTCGTGAACTGGTCGGCGCCGGCCGACAGCCGGAACTCCAGCTGACCGAAGGCGTCGGCGACGTCCAGCCCGCCCTCGGTCAGCGCCCGCAGGTAGGCCACCCCGGCGGCGACCGCGCAACCGAGCTCCTCCACCACCGAGCCACCGGCGTCGGCGAACACCGTCCCGTCGGCGACGACGGCGCGCCAGCCCGCCGGGGTGCGGCGGGCCAGGTCGGCCAGGCCGTCGAGGTCCTGCGGCTGCCCCGTCGCCGCGTGCACGCTCAGCGGGTCCAGCCCCAGGCAGCCGCCCGGCGCCAGGTCGGTGCGCCCCGCGACCAGCGCCAGGAAGGCCTCCGCGGCAGACGGACCGCCCTGCAGGGTCACCGGCGCCAGGTCCAGCAGGACGTCGGCGAGCACCTCACCCAGCGCGCCCGCCGGCACCGCGCCGTCGCCGACCACCAGCCACAGCGAGGAGACGCCGTTCTCCAGGTCCGCGGCGATCGCCTCCCGGGTGCGCGCCACGTCGGGGTCGGCGTGGCGCTGCCGGACGTCCCAGCCCCCCGGGACGTCGGGGTCCGCACCACCGGCCGCGGCCACCCCGGCGGCACCGGCCCGCGAGCCGCGGACGAACGGCGGCAGCCCGGGCACGCCGGCCAGCGCGGGCAGGTCCCCGGCGTCCTCGGCGGTGTACAGCGGGGCGACGGTGACCCCGGTGGCGACGGTGCGGACCAGCGCCTCCTCCACCGGGTCGGGCAGCTCATCACGGCCGGCCTTGCGCAGCACCCCGGCCACCAGGTCGCGCCACTGCTCCCGGCTCGCCGCGGGGAAGTCGCCGGCGAGGGTCAGCACGTCCGGCGCCGCCGGCTCGGCCGGCGGCCCGCCACCGGGCCGCGCAGGTCGCTGGTCGGTGGAGCTCATCGTCGGGTCCCCGCCTCTCAGGTGCCTGAGGGAAGTGCGTCGGAAGAGGTCTACAGGGCCGGACCGACAGGCGTACCAGCGGGTACGGCGTCGGCCGCCAGAGCGTGCAGCGCCGTGCGGGCCAGCAACCGCACCCCGACCCCGATCGCCCGCTCGTCGACGTCGAAGGTCCCTCGGTGCAGGTCCAACGTCTCGCCGCTGCCGTGCGTGCCCAGCCGGGCGAGCGCGATCGGCAGCACCTCGGCGAACCAGCCGAAGTCCTCCCCGCCCATGCTCTGCGGGGAGAGCGCCACGCCCTCGCTGCCCACCGTCTCCAGCGCCGCGGAGCGGAGCAGTGCCACGCTGCGCGGGTCGTTGACCACCGGCGGCACCCCGCGCACGTAGTCGATCGCCACCCGGGCCCCCGACGCCGTGGCGACCTCGGTGACCAGCCGGCGCACCAGGTCCTCGGCCTCGCTCCACACCGCGCGGTCGAGCACCCGCAGCGTGCCGCGCAGCTGCCCGGTCTCCGGGATGGTGTTGGCCGCGACCCCGGCGCTGATCGCGCCCCACACCAGCGAGACACCGGCGCGCGGGTCGACCAGCCGGGACAGCAGCCCGGGGACCTCGGTGACCACCTGGCCCATCGCGTGCACCAGGTCGACGGTCAGCTGCGGGCGGGCGGTGTGCCCGCCGGGCCCGGTGAGCGTCACCTCCACCCGGTCGCAGGCCGCGGTGATCGCCCCCGTGCGCAGCCCGACCGAACCGGCCGTCAGAGAGGGGTCGCAGTGCAGCGCGAACGCCCGGGTGGCACCGGCAAGCACGCCCTCGTCGACGACTTCCAGCCCACCGCCGGGCACCTGCTCCTCGGCGGGCTGGAAGACGCACCGCACGGTGCCCGGCAGCTCGTCCAGCGAGGCCAGCGCCAGCGCGACACCGAGCAGCACCGTGGTGTGCACGTCGTGGCCGCAGGCGTGGCAGAGCCCCTCGCGGGTGGAGGCGTACGGGACGTCCTTGAGGTCGGCCAGCGGCAGCGCGTCGATGTCGGCGCGCAGCACGACGACCGGCCCGGCGTCCGGGTCGCCCCCGACGTCGCAGACCAGCCCGGTGCCGGACTTCAGCCGGCGGGGCGCCAGGCCCGCCGCGGTGAGCCGCTGCTCCAGGAAGGCGGTCGTCTCGTGTTCGGCGAACCCCAGCTCGGGGTGGGCGTGCAGGTGCCTGCGGACGGCGACGAGCTCGGGCTGGTGCGCCGCCGACCAGGCGTCGACGGCCAGCCCGAGGACCTCTGCCGCGCTGGTCGCCTCCCCGCCGCTCACGCCGCTCCCGTCGCCGGCAGCCCGTCGCGGAGCTCGGCGAGCAGGCTGTCGACCACCGGGGCCAGGGCACCGTCGTGCGCAGCGGCCACGGCGCGCTGGCGCTGGTAGGACGCACCGGCGTCCAGGACCCGCCGGGCGTCGACCAGCTCCCCCTCGCAGCCGAGTTTGCGGGCGGTCGGCAGCAGCTCCTCGACCAGGTCGGAGATCGCCTCGCGCACCGGGCGGACGGTGCCCTGCTCGTCGACGACGATCTCGGCGTCCAGCCCGTGGCGCACCGCCCGCCACTTGTTCTCCCGCACGATCCAGTCCGTCGGTGAGGGCAGGGTGTAGCCGCGGTCGAGCTGGGTGTCGAACTGCTCGACCAGGCACTGGGCGAGCGCGGCGACCGCGCCGATCTCGTCGAGGGTGGGCAGGCCGTCGCAGATCCGCAGCTCGACGGTGCCGAAGTCCGGGTGCGGGCGAATGTCCCACCAGACCTCGCGGACGCTCTCGATGGCGCCGGCGTCGATCAGCGTGCCCATGTACTCCTCGAACTCCGACCAGTCGGCCAGCTGGTAGGGCAGCCCGGCGGTCGGCATCGCCTCGAAGACCTTGGTGCGGGCCGACGCCAGCCCGGTGTCGCAGCCGGACCAGTAGGGCGAGGACGCCGACAGCGCCAGGAAGTGCGGCACGTACTGGGTGAGCGCGTTCACGATCGGGATGATCTTGTCGGGCGAGCGGACGCCGACGTGCACGTGCACCCCGAAGATCTGCAGGCGCCGGGCCGGCCACTGCATCCGCTCGACGAGCTCGGCGTAGCGCTCCTTCGGCGAGATCTCCTGGCTGTCCCACCGGGTGAAGGGGTGACTGCCGGCGCACATCACGCCGAGGCCGCGCCGCTCGGCGGCGGCGACCACCTCGGCCAGGGTGCCGGCCAGGTCGGCCTTCGCCTCGGCGACGGTGGTGCAGATGCCCGTGATGATCTCGACCGTCGACTGCAGCAGCTCGTGCTTGGCCTTGGGGTGCTCGTCCAGGCCGTCGGGGGTGAGCTCGGCGAGGATCTCGACAGCGCCGGAGGTCAGCTCGCGGGTC
The DNA here is from genome assembly GCF_026967885.1 of Modestobacter sp. VKM Ac-2983. Classification (NCBI taxonomy): domain Bacteria; kingdom Bacillati; phylum Actinomycetota; class Actinomycetes; order Geodermatophilales; family Geodermatophilaceae; genus Modestobacter; species Modestobacter sp. VKM Ac-2983. Next base: position 655,968 of record NZ_JAPVBK010000003.1, on the reverse strand, counting down.
TGCGGGTCGATGAGCTGCAGCTCCCACTCCACTCCCAGGCTGGCGCGCTCGGACGAGTGGAAGGGGATCTGCACCCCGCGAGTCTAGAGAAGGCGGCGGACACCCGCCGGGCGATGGACCGCCCGGAAGTCGTTCCTATGCTCACGGGGTGAGCCAGCCGACCTCCGCGCACCCTGCCGACCCCGCCGCCCTCGCCGCCTCGGCGGCCGAGCAGCTGACCGCCGCCCTGGGTGGCGGCCACGACGTCGCGGTGGTGATGGGCTCGGGGTGGGCCCCGGCTGCCGACGCCTTCAGCGAGACGCTGGCCAGCGTGGCCATCGGCGACCTCCCCGGTTTCGCCGCCCCGACCGTCACCGGCCACGGCGGAGAGATCCGCTCGGTGCAGGTCGGCGCGCACAAGGTGCTGCTCTTCCTCGGTCGCACGCACCTGTACGAGGGCCGCGGGGTGGAGCCGGTGGTGCACGGCATCCGCACCGCCGCGGCGGCCGGGGTGCGCACCGTCGTCCTCACCAACGCCGCCGGCGGGCTGCGCCCCGAGCACCGGGTCGGCCAGGCGGTGCTGATCAGCGACCACCTGAACATGACCGCCCGCTCGCCGCTGGTGGGCGCGACCTTCGTCGACCTGACCGACCTGTACTCCGCGCGGCTGCGCACGCTGGCCCGGGAGATCGACCCGTCGCTGGCCGAGGGCGTCTATGCGGCGCTGCCCGGCCCGCACTTCGAGACCCCGGCCGAGATCCGGATGCTCACCACGCTGGGCGCGGACCTGGTCGGCATGTCCACCGCGCTGGAGGCGATCGCCGCCCGGGCGGCCGGGATGGAGGTGTTCGGCCTGTCGATGGTCACCAACGCCGCCGCCGGCATCACCGGCGAGGCGCTGGACCACCTGGAGGTGCTGGAGGCCGGCAAGGCCGCGGCCGGCCGGCTGGGCGCCTTCCTGGTCGAGCTGATCGGGCGCATGCCGTGAGCGGACCCGTCCTGGTCACCGGCGCGGCCGGCGGGCTCGGGACGGCGCTGCGCGGGGGGCTGCCCGAGCGCGGCTGGGCGCTGCGCAGCCTGGACGTGGTGCCGATCGAGGACCCCCGCCCGGGCGAGGAGCACCTGGTGGCCGACGCCGCCGACCTGCCCACGGTGACCGGGGCAGCACAGGGCGCGGCCGCGGTGGTCCACCTGGCCGGCATCCTCGGCGAGGCGACCTGGCCGGCCATCGTGCGCTCGCACATCGAGACCACCCGGACCGCGCTGGAGGCGGCCCGGCGCGCCGGCGTTCCCCGGGTGGTGCTGGCCAGCAGCAACCACGCGAGCGGCTTCACGTCCCGGCCGGCCTCCGGCCTGCTCACCGAGGCCGACGCGCCGCCGCGACCGGACACCTACTACGGGGTGGCCAAGGTGACGATGGAGGCGCTCGGCTCGCTGTACGCCGACCGGTACGGCCTGGACGTCGTCTGCCTGCGGATCGGCAGCGCCTTCCCCCGGCCGACGACGGTCCGCCAGCTGGCCACCTGGCTCTCCCCCGGCGACACCGTGCGCCTGGTCGACGCGGCGCTGCGCACCCCCTCCCCCGGCTTCCGGGTGGTCTGGGGCGTCTCGGCGAACACCCGCGGCTGGTGGGACCTCACCGCCGCCCGTGCGCTGGGCTACGAACCGGCCGACGACGCCGAGGCGTACGCCGCCGAGCTGATCGCCGCCCAGGGCGAGGCGGACCCGGCCGACCCGGTGCACGCTCGGGTGGGCGGGGAGTACACGCTGCCCGGCGTGGACGTCGACGTGGTCGAGGCGGCGCAGGGCCCGGTCCAGCCGAGTGGAGGCCCACGATGACCGACCTGCTGACCACCGCCCGCGCCTGGGCGGCCGCCGACCCGCACGCCGGCGACCGCGCCGAGATCGACGGGCTCGTCGCCGCGGGGGACGAGGCCGAGCTGGCCCGCCGGTTCACCGGCCCGCTGACCTTCGGCACCGCCGGGCTGCGCGGCCCGCTGCGCGCCGGCCCGGCCGGGATGAACGCCGCCGTGGTCAGTCGCGCGGCCGCCGGGCTGGCCCGGTACCTCAGCGACACGGGCCAGGGTGGCCGCGGCGTGGTCATCGGCTACGACGCCCGGCACCGCTCCGACGAGTTCGCGCACGTCTCCGCCGCGGTGCTCTCCGGCGCCGGGTTCGCCGTCTCCGTGCTGCCCCGCCCGCTGCCCACGCCGGTGCTCTCCTACGCCGTCCGGCACCTGGGCGCGGTCGCCGGCGTGATGGTGACCGCCAGCCACAACCCGCCGCAGGACAACGGCTACAAGGTCTACCTCGCCGACGGTGCGCAGCTCGTGCCGCCGGCCGACCGGGAGATCGAGGCCGCCATCGCGGCCACCGGCCCGGCCCGCGGCATCCCGCTCGGGGACGAGTGGACCACCCTCGGCGACGACGTCGAGGCCGACTACGTCGCCGCGGTGGTGCGCGCCCTGCAGCCCGACCGGGTGGACACCGCGGCCCGCCGACGTCTCGTGGTGGCCTACACCGCCATGCACGGCGTCGGCTCGGCGACCACCCAGCAGGTGTTCGAGGCCGCCGGCTTCGCCGCGCTGCACTGCGTCCCGGAGCAGGACCAGCCCGACCCGGCGTTCCCGACCGTCGCCTTCCCCAACCCGGAGGAGCCGGGCGCGGTCGACCTGCTGACCGCGCTGGCCGACCACACGGGCGCCGACGTCGCGATCGCCGAGGACCCGGACGCCGACCGCTGCTCGGTGGTGGCGGGGGGACGCCAGCTGACCGGCGACGAGGTCGGCGTGCTGCTGGGCGACTGGCTGCTCCGCCGCGGGGTGCGCGGCACCTACGCGAACTCCCTGGTGAGCGGTTCGCTGCTGGGCACGCTCGCCCGCGCGCACGGCGTGCCGTTCGAGCAGACCCCGACCGGCTTCAAGTGGATCATCCGGGCCGGGTCGACGGCAGCACCTCTGGTCTTCGGCTACGAGGAGGCGCTGGGCTACGCGGTGTCCCCGTCGGTGGCGCACGACAAGGACGGCGTCTCTGCGGCCCTGGCGGTCGCCCTGCTCGCCGCCGAGCTGGCGGTCGAGGGACGCACGCTCACCGACCGGCTCGACGAGCTGGCGGTCGAGCACGGCCTGTACGCCACCGGCCAGTACTCGGTTCGGGTCGAGGACCTCACGCTCATCACCGGCGCGATGGCCCGGCTGCGCGCCGAGCCCCCCGCCGAGCTGCTGGGCCGGTCGGTCGAGGTGGTCGACCTGGCGCAGGCCACCCCGCCGCTGGACGCGGTCCGGCTGACCGGCGAGGGCGTGCGGGTGATCGTCCGCCCCAGCGGGACCGAGCCGAAGCTCAAGGCCTACCTGGAGACCGTCGTCCCGGTGCCCGAGGCCGACGGTCTGCCGGCCGCCCGCAGCCGCGGCGCGGACGAGCTGGCCCGGCTGCGTGCGGAGATGGCCGCCGCTCTCGGGCTGTAGCCGGGCGTCAGCCCCAGTAGGGCGGCCGCTCCGGCTCGGGGGCCGGCTCCGGGTGCGGGGCTGCCAGTGGGGCCGCGGACGGCGGCGGTCCGTACCGGTTGGGGCCGCCGTCGCCGGGCAGGAAGCCGGTGATCACCAGCAGCGCCACCTGACCGAACAGCGGCACCAGCCCGATCAGCAGCCACCACGCGGACATGCCGCGGTCGTGCAGCCGGGTCGCGCCGCTGGAGATCGACGCCGGCATCGCCAGCAGCCCGATCGTGGTCACGATCGGCCCGTAGCCCGTCTCGCCCATGGCGATGCTCTCCAGCGAGCTGTTGCCCAGGGCCACGTCGGCCATCAGGGCCAGCACGCTCAGCGCCCCGATCGGCAGGGCGTACTGCAACCACCAGGTGCGCCGGTCGATGCGGCCACGGCGCACGTACCACTGCCAGAAGTCCACGCACCCAGTCTGCCTCGCGCCGCGCGCGTCAGCGAGGAGGTGGCCCGTACCGGTTCGGGTGGGGTTGGGTCCCGAGGAACCCGCAGGTGATCAACAGGACCAACCAGCCGATGCCCGGGAGCAGGCTCCACAGCAGCCACCAGGCGGAGTGGTCGCGGTCGTGCAGCCGGGTGACGGTGCCCGCGATGTTCGGCACGGCGAGCACCAGGGCGACGAGCGCGGTCACCGGCCCGCCCTCCTCGGGGAAGAACCAGAGGACGTCCACGTCGACGACGCCCTCCCGGTCCTCGAACCGCGGGTAGCTGTCCGGGAACCACTGCGCGTCCACGACCGAGGCCATCAGCCCGAACAGGCCGATGAGCAGCACGTACCGCAGCCACCAGTCACTGCGCCGGATCCGCCCGGTGGGCACGTACCAGCCGAGCAGCCCCCCGCGGCCGTCGTTCCCGGTCATCCCCCGACGGTCTCGCGGCAGCCGGAAGCCAACGACCGCTGCGCAGCGTCCAGCACCCGGACGACGTCCCGCCCGAAGCTGACGTCGCACGGGTGCGCCCCGCCGGTCAGCGCAGCCGCCTGCAGCTCGTCGACGGCGACCGCGTGGGCCTCGACCGCGGTGCCGGACTCCGGCAGCAGCACCAGCCGGCCGGCGTCCCCGTGCACCCAGATGTCGATGCCGGTGGCCAGCTCCGCCACGGTCGCCGAGACGGTCACCGTGCTCGCGCGACCCTCGGGGTGGGTCAGCACCAGGTGCACGGTGTCGCCCAGCCCGGCGCCGGCCTGCACCGCGCTCACCGGCCCGAGCGCCGGGACGAGCAGGGAGAGCGCGTGTGGTGCGACGTCCCACAGCGCGCCGTGCTCCAGCCGCCACGGGGTCTCGAACGGCGAACCGGCCAGCCGCCCCAGCCAGGTGACCGCGCCACCGGCCAGCGTGGTGCGGGACGCCTGCTCGAGCCAGGTGGAGGTCGCCGTCTGGAAACGGCTGGTGAAGAAGACCACCGAGGCGACGCCGGCCGCCTCGACCGCATCGACCACCCGGTCGGCCGCGGCGACCGACAGCGCCACCGGCTTCTCCAGCAGCAGGTGCTTGCCTGCGGCGGCCGCCCGCTCGGCGAGCGGCGCCTGCACGTCCGGCGGCAGCGCGAAGCTGACCGCGTCGACGTCGGCGAGCAGGGCGTCGACGTCGTCGGTCCCCGGGACGTCGAACTGCGCGCCGGCCGCCTTCGCCTTGGCCAGGTCCCGGCCCCACACGCCGACCAGTTCGGCGTCCGGGTGCCCGGCCAGGGAGGTGGCGTGCACCTCGGTCGCCCAGAAGCCGGTGCCGAGCACCCCGAAACGCATGGCCCTAGACCGCGCCGAACTGGCGGTCGCCCGCATCCCCGAGGCCGGGGACGATGTAGGCGTTCTCGTTGAGCCGCTCGTCGATGCTGGCGGTGAAGACGCGCAGCGGCAGGCCGCTCTCCTCCAGCCGCTTCAGCCCCTCCGGGGCGGCGAGGGCGCAGAGCACCGTGATGTCGCTGCAGCCGCGGTCGGTGAGCAGCGAGCAGCAGTGCACCAGCGAGCCGCCGGTGGCCAGCATCGGGTCGAGCACGAACACCCGGCGGCCGACGAGCGACTCGGGCAGCGAGGCCATGTAGGCCTCCGGCTGGAAGGTGACCTCGTTGCGGGCCAGCCCGACGAAGCCCATCTGCGACTCCGGCAGCATCCCGTGCGCGGTGTCGGCCATGCCGAGCCCGGCCCGCAGCACCGGCACGATCAGCGGCGGCGCGGCCAGCCGGTAGCCGGTGGTGTCGGTGACCGGGGTGGTGATCGGCTCCTCGGCGACCGCGAGGTCGCGGCTGGCCTCGTAGACGAGGATCTGGGTGAGCTCCCGCAACGCGGCCCGGAAGGCGGCGTTGTCGGTGCGCTCGTCGCGCATCCGCGACAGTCGGGCGCGGGCGATCGGGTGGTCGACGACGGTCAGCTGCACGGCGCACACCGTATCGGCCCCCGACTGCAGGTCAGGAGCGGAGCCGGGCGGCGACCTCCCCGACTCCCGCCCCGGTGACCCCGGATGCCGACACCGACCGGCCGGTGGCCAGCAGCAGGAGGTCCCCGGCGGTGCCGCACACCTCCGGTCCCGCCCCCTCCGACCAGGCGGTGTCGGTGGCGATCAGCCGCACCCCGTGCAGCCGCCGGGACGGACGGCCGTAGAAGACGTTGGACCAGACGTGCCGCAGCGCCGGGACGGCGAGCTCCGGTGGTGTCGGCAGCCGGCGGCGGAGCGGGCGGGCGATGTCCTGGCCGTGCACGAGGACGTCGACCAGCGGGTCCCGGGGGCTGGACAGCCCGACCCGGCGGTCGACCGCGGCCGTCTCGCGCAGCTGGGCGGTGAGCGTGGCCGGCGGGTGCGCGGCGGCGCGTTCCCGGGCGGCGCGGGCCTCGGCCCGGTCGAAGTCGCCGCGGGCCCGCAGGATGCGCAGCACCATGCCGGCGGTGGACTGCCGGGTGGAGAGGGTGAGGTGGGCGAGCACGTCGTGCACCGTCCAGCCGAGGCAGAGCGACGGCGCCGACCACTCGTCGCGGTCCAGGGTGTCGAGCAGGTCGGCGAGGGCGTGCCGCTGCGCGGCGACCTCGGGGAGCATGGTGACGCGGGGTTCGGGCACGGGTTCCTCACAGGGGACGGCGGACGTCGGTCGTGTCGAGGACTCCCACCCGGCGCGGAACTCATCGCCCTGACCGGAACGAGGAGCACATGAACACGGTGAGCCGGCTGCTGACCTCCGTCGACGTCGACGACCGAGCGGGAGACCAGATCTCGGTGTCGGCGCGACTCGAGGTCGAGCTCGCCGACGGGAGCCGGGTGATGCTGCTGGACGACCGGGGCTGGAGCGAGTCGGGAGAATGGGACACGTGCTCGGTGGCCGAGGTGGTCGACACGTCGCGCGTGGTGGTCGGGCCGGACGAGCCGTTCGGCGGCCGATCGCAGCAGGACATGGCCGCCGACCACTGGCGGACACTGGCGGGCACCGCCCGAGCCCAGGGAGTCGCCGTCGACGCGACCGAGCTCAGCCGACTGCCGCACGACGTGGTGCTCGGCCGACGGCTGCTCGCCCGCCTCAGCCGCACCTGACGGGGACTCCGCCCAACACCCGGCATCGCCGGGCGCCCCCGGTGGGCGATCCCAGGGGAGACAGCTCGGCCCGCGGCGCGGCAGGGTGGGTGCATGGCGCACGCACCACGGACCCCCACCGGCCGAGCGCTCGCGGCGCTCGGTCTGGCCGCCGTCTCTGCGTGGGCCGCGTTCGTAGTGATCGAGATCCTCACCGTGCCCGAGCCCGGGGCATCCTCGGTGGACGCGCTGGCCACCCGGACAGCGTCGGCGCTCGACCAGCGGGACGCCGATGCACTCCAGGCTCTCCTCGTGGGTGACGCCCCCGGTGACTACGCCGAACAGCTCCTCGCCGGATTCCCCAGCACCCGCAGCGGACCGGAGGGCGTGGTCAGCGACTCGGCCCGGGGCGAGGTCATCGTCGTGCGCGCCCCAGCCGGCAGCGGTACCTGTCTCGCCTGGCAGGTGGTCCACGAGGACGGCCGACACCTCCTCGGCATCGTGCCCCCGCTCGACGGCTGCTGACGGGAGCGCCGGCGCGCCCACGGACCACCACCGGCCGGGACCGTACGGACGGTGCGCCTCAGCGGATCAGTGGTCCGATGAGGATCTCGGTGTCGTCGGGGCGGTAGGTGCGCCATCGGCCGCCGGGATCTCGCTCGACCCGGAATCCGTGGTGGACCTTGGTGTGGTGCCGTTCGCACAACAACGCTGAGTTCTCGAGGTTGGTCTCACCGCCGTGCAGCCAGTGGATCAGGTGGTGGACATCGCACCACCACGACGGAGCACCGCAGCCGGCGAACACGCAGGACTTGTCCCGGCGTTCCACCGCCTTGCGCAGGCCCGGGGTGACCACCCGGTGATCCCGGCCGAGATCGAGGGGAACCCCGTCGGGGCCCATCACGATCCGGGAGATGCTGCCGTCACAGGCCAGGTACCGGGCCCGGGCCGCGGAGATCGTCGCCCCGAACCCCATCTCCCCGGCACCGGCACCGGTCGCCGGGTCGACCAGGTCCTCCAGGTCGATGCCCACGACCACGTGCGGCTTCACCGTCCGCAGGACCGGCAGGTTGCCGGCCGCCAGCTGGTTGTCACACAGCTGCACGAACGCATCGGCGTCCTGCTGCGACCGGGTCCGCTCATCACCCTTCGGGCGGTCGGCCTGCACGATCGACTCGAGCGCCGCCTGCACCTTCTCCCCACCGGCGGCATCGAGCTCCAACCGGCCGGTGACGGTGCCATCGGCGTGCTTGACCATCGTGAACCGCCGGCCCTCGGTCGGGTCCGGCTCCGGCCCGTCGGGATCGAGGGCGTTCTCGAAGGCCTGCACCGCAGCGGCCAGCGAGTCGTGCGGGGACTCCGTGGCCACCTGCGCCCAGACCTGGTCGAAGGCACCCAGGTCGATGCCCTGCTCCTCCGCCTGGGCGACCTCGCGGGGGCCGATCTTCTCCGCCACCACGTTCACCTGCGCCGCCGTGATCTGCCCGTCGGCGAACCCGGCCGTTAAGGCCGGGAAGTGCTCCAGCACCCGCCCCGACCGCACGACCCGCGACGCCTCCGTCTGCGACAACCGCGCATGCCCGATCAACCACGACCGGATCGACTTCAACCCGTCGCACTCCGCAGCCTGCGTCAGCTCTGCGTGCCGCACCGTGCGGGTCAACTCCGCCGCGACCCGATTCTGCAGCGCCACCAGCACGGCCACCCGGTCCAACGCAGCCCCGTCGCTCCACCCGTGCAGATCCTCGGCCGCCAGGGCGTCCAGAGCCGACTGCAACTCGCTCATGACACCTCCCGACCGGTTCGAACGTATGTACGAACACTACCGCCGAAGAAGGGCACTCACAACGCGAGTGCCCAGTTCAGCGGCCTGTCCACAGATCGCCGCACGCTCTTGACACACCACCCGGGAGGGCGTCGAAGAGAGTCCCCGGCTGCGGACTCTGTCCACTCGCCCGGTGCCGCAGTGGAGAATGCGGCGCATGACCCACGTGCTGGACCCGAACGCGCTGGCCGACACCAGCAGCGGAACGGGCACCCTGCCCGACCCGTTCGCCGACGTCACCCGCTCGAACGACGCCTTCCGCGCGTTCCTGCACGGCCTGCCCGGCGTCGACCAGGTCGGGGCCGAGGCCCGGGCCAAGGTGCTCGGCACCCGGTCGATCAAGACGACCGCCAAGGCGTGGGCGATCGACACGGCGATCTCGATGGTCGACCTGACCACGCTGGAGGGCTCGGACACCCCGGGCAAGGTCCGCAGCCTGGCCGCCAAGGCCCGCCGTCCCGACCCGACCGACCCGAGCTGCCCGGCCGTCGCCGCGGTCTGCGTCTACGGCGACCTGGCCGGCGTCGCCAAGGAGGCGCTGGCCGGCACCGGCATCAACGTCGCCGCCGTGGCCACCGCCTTCCCCAGCGGCCGGGCCAGCCGGGAGGTCAAGCTCGCCGACGTCCGGGACGCCGTCGCGAACGGTGCCGACGAGATCGACATGGTCATCGACCGCGGCGCCTTCCTGACCGGCCGCTACCTCGACGTCTTCGAGGAGATCGTCGCGGTCAAGGAGGCCTGTGGGTCCGCGCACCTCAAGGTGATCCTGGAGACCGGCGAACTGGTCACCCTCGACGCCGTCCGCCGCGCCTCCTGGCTGGCAATGCTGGCCGGCGGCGACTTCATCAAGACCTCCACCGGCAAGGTCTCCCCCGCCGCCACCCTGCCGGTCTGCCTGGTGATGCTGGAGGCCGTCCGCGACTTCCGCGCCGCCACCGGCCGCCAGGTCGGGGTCAAGCCCGCCGGGGGCATCCGGACCACGAAGGACGCCGTCAAGCACCTGGTGCTGATCAACGAGACCGTCGGCTCGGACTGGCTGTCCCCCGACTGGTTCCGCTTCGGCGCCTCCAGCCTGCTCAACGACCTGCTCCTGCAGCGCCAGAAGCTCCGCACCGGCCACTACTCCGGCCCCGACCACGTGAGCGTGGACTGATGACCAGCCTGTTCGAGTACGCGCCCGCACCCGAGTCCCGGTCGATCGTCGACATCCGGCCCAGCTACGGGCTGTTCGTCGACGGCGAGTTCACCGACGGCACCGGCACGCCGCTGAAGACGGTCAACCCGGCCACCGAGGAGGTGCTCAGCGAGGTCGCGACCGGCAGCGAGGACGACGTCGACCGCGCCGTGCGCGCCGCCCGCCGGGCGTTCGTCAAGACCTGGGGCCCGATGCGCCCGGCCGACCGCGGCAAGTACCTGTTCCGCATCGCCCGGCTGCTGCAGGAGCGGGCCCGGGAGTTCGCCGTCCTCGAGACCCTGGACAACGGCAAGCCGATCCGGGAGTCCCGGGACGTCGACGTCCCGCTGGCCGCGGCGCACTTCTTCTACCACGCGGGCTGGGCCGACAAGCTCGAGCACGCGGGCCTCGGGCCGGCCCCGCGCCCGCTGGGTGTGGCCGGGCAGGTGATCCCGTGGAACTTCCCGCTGCTGATGCTGGCGTGGAAGGTCGCCCCGGCGCTGGCCACCGGCAACACCGTCGTCCTCAAGCCAGCCGAGACGACCCCACTGACCGCGCTGCTGTTCGCCGAGGTCTGCCAGCAGGCCGACCTGCCGCCGGGCGTGGTGAACATCGTGACCGGCGCCGGGGAGACCGGCCGCGCGGTGATCAGCCACCCGGACGTCGACAAGGTCGCGTTCACCGGCTCCACCGAGGTCGGCCGCTCCATCGCCCGCACGGTCGCCGGCACCGAGAAGCGGCTCACCCTGGAGCTGGGCGGCAAGGCGGCGAACATCGTCTTCGACGACGCCCCGATCGACCAGGCCGTCGAGGGCATCGTCCGCGGCATCTTCTTCAACCAGGGCCACGTCTGCTGCGCCGGCTCCCGGCTGCTGGTGCAGGAGTCGGTGCACGACGACGTCGTCGCCGCCCTGCAGCGGCGGATCGGCACGCTGCGGGTCGGTGACCCGATGGACAAGAACACCGACATGGGGGCGATCAACTCGCACTCGCAGTTGGCCCGCATCCGCGAGCTGACCGCCTTCGGGGAGACCGAGGGCGCGACCTGCTGGCAGCCCGACGGCGACCTGCCCGACCGCGGCTTCTGGTTCAAGCCCACCGTCTTCACCGACGTCTCCCCCGCTCACCGGATCGCCCGCGACGAGGTGTTCGGCCCGGTGCTCTCGGTGATGACCTTCCGCACCCCCGACGAGGCGGTCGCGAAGGCGAACAACACCACCTACGGGCTCTCGGCCGGCATCTGGTCGGAGAAGGGCTCCCGGATCCTGAAGGTCACCGACCAGCTGCGCGCCGGCGTGGTGTGGGCCAACACCTTCAACGAGCTCGACCCCACCTCGCCGTTCGGCGGCTACAAGCAGTCCGGCTACGGCCGCGAGGGCGGCCGGCAGGGCCTCGCCGCCTACCTGAGGAGCGACTCCTGATGTCCGACCGGCTCACCGTGCGCAAGACCTACAAGCTCTACCTGGGCGGGGCCTTCCCCCGGTCGGAGTCCGGCCGCACCTACGAGGTGCACGACGCCAAGGGGCACTTCCTGGCCAACGCGGCCTGGGCCTCCCGCAAGGACGGCCGGGACGCCGTGGTCGCCGCCCGCGCCGCGTTCGGGAAGTGGTCGGGCGCCACCGCCTACAACCGCGGCCAGGTGCTGTACCGGGTCGCCGAGGTGATGGAGGGCCGCGCCGCCCAGTTCACCGAGGAGGTCGCCGCCGGCGAGGGGCTCTCGGCCGCCAAGGCGCGCGCCGCCGTCGACGCCGCGATCGACCGGTGGGTCTGGTACGCCGGGTGGACCGACAAGCTCGCCGCGGTGCTGGGCAGCACCAACCCGGTCGCCGGGCCGTACTTCGGCTTCTCCGTCCCCGAGCCCACCGGCGTCGTCGCCGTCCTGGCCCCGCAGCGGTCGAGTCTGCTCGGCCTGGTCAGCGTGCTGGCCCCGGTGCTGGCCGCCGGCAACACCGCCGTGGTGGTCAGCTCGAAGGAGCGCCCGCTGCCGGCGATCACCCTCGGCGAGGTGCTGGCCACCTCCGACGTCCCGGGCGGCGTGGTCAACCTGCTCACCGGGGACGCCGCGGAGATCGGCCCCTGGCTGGCCGAGCACGCCGACGTCGACGCGATCGACCTGGCCGGCGCCCCGGCGCCGCTGGCGATGGAGCTCGAGCGCTCCGCCGCCGGCACGATCAAGCGCGTGCTCCGAGCCCCGGCCGAGGAACCGGACTGGTCGGCCGACCCGGGGCTCTCCCGGCTGCGGCCGTTCCTGGAGACCAAGAGCGTCTGGCACCCGATCGGCGTGTGAGAGGACCCCGCTGCCCCCCGCCATTCGCGAGCTCGCGGCGGGACCCTGCAGCGGGGGCGAGGGCTCGATCCCACGTCGCGAACGCACAGGCACACCGGGCAGGATGGACGGGTGCCCAGGCCCAGCATCGTCCCCATCGCCCTGACCCTCGACGACCGCACGGGCTACACGCTCTGGGCGCCGCCGTGGGAAGAGGACGGCGAGGAGTGGCAGGCGTTCCTCGGCAGCACGATCGACGTGCCGGCCGACATCAACGACGACGACCCCGAGGCCCCCGGCCCCACCGCCGTCGTCCACCTGTTCCCCTCGCCGGCCGCGCTCGCCGCGTTCTGCCGGGTGAGCACCGACCACGACCTGGCCGACCACCCGGTCTGGCCCACGGTGTCGACGCTGGGCGCCGCCGAGCTCACTCCCGACGAGGACCACCGCTACGACCTCGACGGCGTCTACGACATCGTCGCGGAGAACCCCGACCGCTGGGCCGTCGAGGAGCTGGCCGCCGACGTCGACATCGTCGGCCGGCTGGCCGAGTGCTGCGACACCACCGGCGACGAGGACGACGAGGACCTGGACGACGACGAGACCAGCTTCGAGGCCGTCGCCGAGCTGGTCTCCCGTCCCGAGGTCGCTGCCCTCGGCCTGGGCGTCGGCGCGTTCCTCGGCCGGAGCGGCGAGGAGAGCTGGGCGCGGCTGGGCACCGCCGTCGACGAGCTGTGGGAGGACGTCCTCGAGGAGCTCGACGAGCACCTGGACTGGACCGGCGCCGGCACCGTCGCCGTGGACGACTACCCCTCCGCCGCCGAGGAGGCCGAGGCGCGCGCCGCCCAGCCCGGTGACGACGACGACGAGGACGACGAGGACGACGTCGCCCCGGCCGCCCGCCCCGCCGCCGGCTCCACCGCGGCCAGCCCGGCCCAGGCGTCCACCGCCGGCATCCGGACCATCCGCAGCGGCAGCGGACTGACCGCGACCCCTGCGGCCGTCGCCGCCGCCCAGGAGTTCTGGGAGGCGGTCGGCATCCTGCCGGTGGAGCTGGTCGTGCCGGAGGGCGCGGGGATCACCCTCCGCTGCTACGTCGACGACCGGGCGCGCTTCCTCGGTCGCGACGGGAAGGTCTTCGTCTTCTCGAACCCGGTGGAGCTGGCCCGGTTCTGCGCCGGCGACGAAGAGCACGACCTCACCGAGATCGCCTCGTGGCCCGAGGTGGCCGACACCGACACCATGCCGTTGCCGGCCGACGAGGACCGCTACGACCTGGTGGCGCTGGCCGAGGTGCTCCGCGAGGTGGCCGAGGGCGCCGGCGGGCTGGTGACCCACCAGGCCCTGGCGCAGCCGGCCGAGGGCGCCCTCGACCTCGCCGAGTACGCCGGCCTGGCGCGCGTGCAGCAACTGCTCGCCCCCGGTGCACCGCTCGGCCGGGCCGTGGCCCGTAGCGAGGCCGAGCCGACCGCCCCGCTGTCCGCGGAGGACGCCTCAGCGCTGGGGTCGGCGTGGGGCGACGTCCTCACCGACGTCGGCACGGTGCTGGTCTTCCGCAACGACTGAGTGACCACGTCGAGACGGCAACGGCCGGCCCCCGCGATGCGGGAGCCGGCCGTTGCCGTTCGGGCCCCGTCCTTGCGGACGGGGCCCCTTGCTCAGTAGGAGCGGGCCGGGCGGGCGCCGGGGCGCTGCCCGTCGCTGGAGCCGCGGTAGCCACCGGTGCGCCGCTCGCCGCCACCGGAACGATCCCGATCACCGTAGGAGCGCTCGCCCGAGGGGCGGTCTCCGTACGAGCGGTCGCGGTCGCCGGAGGGCCGGCCAGCTGCGCTGCGATCCCGATCGCCGTAGGAGCGCTCGCCCGAGGGGCGGTCTCCGTACGTGCGCTCGCGGTCGCCGGAGGGACGGCGGGGGCCGCCGCGGTAGCCACCGGGACGCTCCCCGGAGGGACGACGCCCGCCGGAGCCACCGGCCGGACGGCGCGACTCGCGCACCGGACGGACGATCGGCTCGACGAACGTGCCACCGGCGACGAGGTCCGTGATCGGGGCATCGCCCGGGCGGATCCGCGAAACCTGCGGGTCGAGCTTGGCCTGGCGGAAGCGGCGCTTGGCCTGGCCCACCTGGTCGGGGAGGAGCAACGAGACCACGACACCCGCGGCACCGGCGCGCGCGGTGCGGCCGGAACGGTGCAGGTAGGTCTTGTGGTCTGCCGGCGGGTCGTAGTGCAGGACCAGCGACACGTCGTCGACGTGGATGCCACGCGCGGCGACGTCCGTGGCCACCAGCACCGGGCTGCGGGCGTCGGTGAACGCCTCCAGCGCACGGCGGCGGGCCGCCTGCGGGAGCCCACCGTGGATGGGCTCGGCCGCGATGCCGACCTGCTGCAGGTTGCCGGCCAGCCGGTCGGCACCGTGCTGGGTGCGCACGAAGATGATGATCCGGCCCGGACGGGCGGCCATCGCCTCGGCGATCTTCAGCTTGTCCGGGAAGGACACGCTGTAGGCCAGGTGCTCGGCCTGCGGGCCGCTGTCCTCGGCCTTGGCGACCTCGTGGCGGGCCGGGTCCTTGAGGTAGCGGCGCACCAGGGTGTCGACCTCGCCGTCCAGCGTGGCCGAGAAGAGCAGCCGCTGGCCGTCGGGGCGGGTCTGGTCGAGCAGCTCCTTGACCACCGGCAGGAAGCCGAGGTCGGACATGAAGTCGGCCTCGTCGATGACGGAGACGACCACCTCGGCGAGGGTGGCCTCGCCCTGGTTGATCAGGTCCTGGAGCCGCCCGGGGGTGGCGATCAGCACGTCGACACCGCGACGCAGCTGCTGGATCTGGCGGTACATCGAGGCACCGCCGTAGACGGCGGCCAGCTGGACGCCGTTGGACTGCCCCAGCGGGGCCAGGTTGTCGTGCACCTGCTGGGCCAGCTCGCGGGTCGGCACCAGGATCAGGCCACGCGGCGCGCGGCGACCCTGACCGGGCTCGGCACCGAGCCGGGCCAGCAGCGGGAGGCCGAAGGCCAGCGTCTTGCCCGAGCCGGTGGCGGCCTTGCCGAGCACGTCGCGCCCGGCGAGGGCGTCCGGCAGGGCGGAGGTCTGGATGGCGAAGGGGTGACGGATGCCCTTGCGCTCGAGCGCGGTGACCAGCGGCTGGGGCAGGCCCAGCTGGGCGAAGGTCGGGCCGGTGGGCTCGGGTGCCACCTCGGCCACAGCGGCCTCGGTGGCGGGCGTGTCGAGGACGGCGGCGTCAGCCGCGGCGTCCTGCAGTGCGGGGGTGTTCTGGACGTCGACAGAGTCGAACGAGGACAAGCGGGGACTCCGATACAGATCGGCGCGCGTCCCGTGGTGATGGTGGTCGCCGGATGTCCGACGTCCACGCTGATGATCGGGGGCGTCTGCTATGACGCGTGATCTGCACGGATGCGCTGTGCCCGGGCAGGACCGCCCGGGAGGATGACCGGCGTTCACCGGCACGTCCAGGTTAGCAGCGACGGCGCCCAGAAGATTCCCGAGACCGGGTGACCCTCCTCGCCCGGGTCAGCCGCGGAGGGCCTCGAAGCCCGGGCGGAGCACCTCGGTGAACACCCGGGCCCGCACCGCGTCGTCGGCGAAGCCGCCGCGCAGCGCCCGCTCGGCCACCGTCTGCACGTCGTCCCACCCCCAGCCGAAGGTGTCCACGACCGCGGCCAGCTCGCTGGTGGCCGACACCCCGCTCATCAGCCGGTTGTCGGTGTTGAGGGTCACCGTGAACCCGGCCCGGTGCAACCGGTCGACCGGGTGGTCGGCCAGCGTCGGGGACGCGCCGGTCTGCACGTTGGACGACGGCGCGACCTCCAGCGGCACCTGCTCCTCGCGCACCCGCTCGGCCAGCGCGCCCAGCGGGCCGTCGGCCGGCACCTCGTCGGCGATCCGCACCCCGTGGCCGAGCCGTTCGGCGCCGGCGCCGTCCAGCGCTGCCCGGATCGACTCGATGCCGGCCGCCTCGCCCGCGTGCACGGTGCGGTGGGCACCGGCCCGGTCCAGCAGCTCGATCGCCGCGGGGATCCGGTCCGGCGGGAAGCCGTCCTCCGGCCCGGCCAGGTCGAAGCCGACCACCCCGGCGTCCCGGTGCCGCACGACCTGCTCGGCGACCTCCACCCAGCGGTCGGCCTGGCGCATCGCGCACAGCAGCGTGCCGACGACGATCGGGTGCCCGGCGGCCGCGGCCTCCCGGCTGCCCTGGGCGTAGCCGTCGAGCATCGCCTCGACCGCGTCGTCCAGCGACATCCCACCGGCGGTCAGCAGCTCCGGCGCCATCCGCACCTCGGCGTAGACGACCCCGTCGGCGGCCAGGTCCAGCGCGCACTCGCGGGCCACCCGCTGCACCGCCTCCGGGCGCTGCATGACCGCCACGGTGTGCGCGAACGTCAGCAGGTAGCGCTCCAGCGAACCGGAGTCGGCGGCCTGCCGGAACCAGCGGCCCAGCGCCTCCGGCTCGTCGGCGGGCAGGTCGCGGTAGCCGACCTCCTCGGCCAGCTCCAGCACCGTCTGCGGCCGCAGCCCGCCGTCCAGGTGGTCGTGCAGCAGCACCTTCGGCGCGCGGGCGAGGGTCTCGGTGGTCAGGGGCGCAGGCACGGGCAAACGCTAGCGGAGAGACGGCGATCTCGGCCTCGGCGGCTATGCGAGCGAAACTACCCAGGCCACCAGACCTGTGACGACCAGACCGACCAAGGCCCCGCTGCTCATTATCGCGGCCTGTCGCCGGGCCGCAGCCATCTCACCCGCAATGTCTGTCGCACGATGACCGGGACGGCCTCCAGACGTCGTGACTAAGTCGCCGGACGGCAACGGGTTCACCGGGTCGGCACTGCCCTTGGAAGAAGCGGCCGGAGCGCCAATCGATCGACTCGACTTCTCGGGCCAGAACTGCAACCACCTCACGAGTCCGGCCAGCAAAATCGCCGTTAACAGTGACCCAGCGAAGGACGTCGTGACGATGCCCACGATGTCCAAGGGGAGGTCGGCTTGTACTGACTCATCGCCGATCGAGTACTTGAACACCGACGACCACGAGCGCCCGAGAGCGATCAACGACAGAACCGCACCTCCGAGCGCACATGCCAGTCCGAAGAACACAGTCTCCAGGTTTTCGTTCAAGCCACTCGCTCGGCCATCCGATGCGGTCTCACCGTCCGAGCTTGGCTGGGCAGGTCGGAGCTGCAGGTAGACGTAACCGGGGACGCCAACGAGAGCGAGGATCGCGAGGGCGGTCAGCGAATCTGGCATGCCAGAGGAATCGGCTCCTCCGCTCGTGCCCTTGACCCCCTTCGCTCAATGAAGGGGGTGTGGGGTCACCGGTCGACGCGGTCCTGCCAGCGGAAGGTGCGCACGCAGAGCACCAGGCCGACGACGCACCAGATGCCCAGCACCAGGGCGACCCGGCCGAGCTCCCAGCTGCCGGCCGGCTCCTGGGCGGCCAGCGCGTCGGGGAGGAAGACCGAGCGCAGGCCCTGGGCCATCCACTTCAGCGGGAAGACCGCAGCGACCGTCTGCAGCCAAGTGGGGACCTCGCTGAACTGGAAGAAGACCCCGGAGATGAACTGCAGGACCAGCGCCACCGGGGTGACCGTCGCCGACGCGGAGCGCCCGTTGCGGGCCAGGCTCGAGACGGCGATGCCCAGCAGCGTGCTGGCTGCGGAGCCCAGCGCGGCGACCCAGGCGAAGGTCAGCCACTCCGTCCCCGACGGGAGGTCGACGCCGTAGAACACCACGCCGATGACCAGCAGGATCGCCACGATCGCCACGGTGACGACCAGGACCTGGACGACCTTCCCGACGAAGTAGGCGCTCTTGGGCATCGGCGTGCCGGCCAGGCCCTTGAGGGTGCCGTCGCTGCGCTCGGTCGCGATCCCGATGGCCATGTTCTGCAGGCTGGCGCCGAGGATCCCCGCGGCGATCACCCCGGCCATGAAGTACTGGGTGAAGCTCACCCCGGAGCCCAGCTCGTAGTCCAGCACCGCGCCGAACACGAGCAGCAGGATCACCGGGAACATCAGCGTGAAGACCACCGACTCCCGCTGCCGGAAGAACTCCTTGAGCTCCACCCCGGCCCGGGTCCGGCAAACGCTGCCGATCGACGGCAGCGAGCGTTCCTCGGTCATCGTCATGCGGGGTCACCGATCATGCGCAGGTAGACGTCCTCGAGCGTGGGCCGGGCGACGGCCAGGTCGGGCACCTCGCCGGGGAAACGGGTGGCCAGCTCTGCGACGAAGGCCGTCGGGGCCGCGGTCTCCGCGGTGCGCCGGACGCCGTCCTCGGTCCAGCTGACGACGGCGGGGGCCTGCCCTCGCCCGCCCAGCGCGGACGGGACGGCCACCTCGACCAGCCGGCCCCGGGTGATGACGCCCACCCGGTCGGCCAGCTCCTCGGCCTCGTCGAGGTAGTGCGTGGTCAGCAGCATCGTGGTGCCGAGGTCGCGCAGCGAGCGGATGAGCGACCAGAACTGCCGGCGGGCCTCCGGGTCGAAGCCGGTGGTGGGCTCGTCGAGGAACAGCAGTCGCGGCCGGCCGACGATGCCCAGCGCGACGTCCAGCCGGCGGCGCTGGCCACCGGAGAGCGTGCGCCCGCGGGAGCCGGCCTTCTCGGTCAGCCCGACCAGCTCCAGCACCTCGGCCGGGTCGCGGGGCTCGGGGTAGTAGGCGGCCTGGGCGCGCAGCAGCTCCAGGCAGGTGAGCTGGCTGTCCCCGGCGCCGGACTGGAGCACGATGCCGAGCTCGGCCTTCCAGCGCCGCCCGCCGTCGGCCGGGTCCACACCCAGCACCCGGACCTCGCCGCCGTCCCGCGCGCGGTAGCCCTCCAGCACCTCGACGGTGGTGGTCTTCCCCGCGCCGTTCGGCCCGAGCAGGGCGAAGATCTCGCCCCGCCGGATGTCCAGGTCGACGCCGTCGACCGCGTTGCGGTCGCCGTAGCGCTTCACCAGGCCGCGGATGCTGATCGCGGCATCCGGATCGAGTGGGGCGGAGGGCTGGACCGCTCCGGGCGCGGGTGCGGCGGGCGTTCGGGTCACGAACGGTCAGTGTCCTCTCCCGGGCTGTGCTGCCGCGCCACCCCTCCCCCGACGATCATGGAGCCGGCGGGACGACTCGCCGATCCCCGGCGGCGCGTCCCCACGCCAGCTCCATGATCACGGACGCAGCCGGTGGGCTCAGGCGGTGATGCGGTCGAGGACGAGCGGGAGCGGCTCGTCGGTGGTGTCGACGCCGATCGCGCTTTCCAGGGCCTCCAGGGCGCGCGGGATGCGGGCGGCGTCGTCGGTCTGGAGCTCCAGCAGCGGCTGCCCGGCGGTCACCCGCTCCCCCACCCCGGCGGTCCAGACGACGCCGGCCGCGGCCGACACCGGGTCCTCCTTGCGGGCCCGGCCGGCACCCAGCCGCCACGCCGCCACACCGAGCCCGTAGGCGTCCAGCCGGGTGAGCGTGCCGGTCGCCGGCGCGGTCACCACGTGCCGCTCGGCCGGCTGCGGCAGCGCGGCGTCGGGGTCGCCGCCCTGGGCGGCGATCATCCGGCGCCAGACGTCCATCGCCCGGCCGTCCGCGAGGGCGTCGGCGGGGTCGACGTCGTCCCGTCCCACGCCGGCGAGCATCTCCCGCGCCAGGGCGAGGGTCAGCTCGACGACGTCGGCCGGGCCACCCCCGGCCAGCACCTCGACCGCCTCGGCCACCTCGACGGCGTTGCCGGCGGCCCGGCCCAGCGGCCGGTCCATCGCCGTCACCAGCGCCACGGTGCGCACGCCGGCCGCCTCGCCGAGCCCGACCATGGTGCGGGCCAGGGTGCGGGCGTCGGCCGGGTCGCGCATGAACGCACCGGACCCGGTCTTCACGTCCAGCACCAGCGCGTCGGCACCCTCAGCGATCTTCTTGCTCATGATCGAGCTGGCGATCAGCGGGATCGACTCGACGGTGCCGGTGACGTCCCGGAGGGCGTAGAGCACCTTGTCCGCCGGTGCGAGGTCCGAGCCCGCGGCGCAGATGACCGCGCCGACGTCCCGGAGCTGCGCCAGGTAGGCCTCCTCACCGACGTCGGCCCGCCACCCGGGGATCGCCTCGAGCTTGTCCAGGGTGCCGCCGGTGTGCCCGAGCCCGCGGCCGGACAGCTGCGGAACGGCGACCCCGCAGGCGGCGACCAACGGCGCCAGCGGCAGGGTGATCTTGTCGCCGACACCGCCGGTGGAGTGCTTGTCCGCGGTCGGTCGGCCCAGCGAGGAGAGGTCCTTGCGGACGCCGGAGTCGATCATCGCCTGCGTCCAGGCCGCCAGCTCGTCCGCGGACATGCCCTGGAAGAAGACGGCCATGAGCAGGGCGCTCATCTGCTCGTCGGGCACCACCCGGTCGGTGTAGGCCCCGACCACCCAGCGGATCTGCTCCGGGGTGAGCACCCGCCCGTCCCGCTTGGCCCGGATGACGTCGATGGCGTCGAACGGCTGCGTCATGCCCCCTGCCCCCGTCCCGCCGCGGCCACCAGGTCCTCGGGACCGAAGGCGTCCGGCAGCACGTCGCGCATCGGCACGATCCCCAGCGAGACCGTCTCGATGAGCATCTCGGCTCCCCCGTGCTCCCACAGCAGCTGCCGGCAGCGACCGCAGGGCATCAGCGGCTGACCGTCGCCCCCCACGCAGGCGACCGCGACCAGCCGCCCACCGCCGGAGCGGGCCAGGTCGCTGACCATGCCGCACTCGGCGCACAGGCCGAGCCCGTAGGAGGCGTTCTCCACGTTGCACCCGGTGACCACCCGGCCGTCGTCGACCAGGCCGGCCACCCCCACCGGGAACTGCGAGTAGGGGGCGTACGCGTGCGTCATCGCCTCCCGGGCGGACGTCCGCAGCGCTTCCCAGTCGACGTCCACTAGTGCTCTCCTCGTCGGTAGACCAGCCCGTCGGCCTTCGGCGGCCGCAGCCGTTGCGAGGCCAGCGACAGGACCAGCAGCGTGGTCAGGTGCGGGGTGAAGGAGACGATGCCGTCGGGCAGCTCCTCGATGGTCAGGAAGGCGGCGAGCGTGGCGGCCGCGAAGGCCGCCGCGATGACCGCCTGCATCCGCCTGCCACGGAAGAGCTGCCACACGGCGACCCCGGCGAGCAGGATCGCCACCAGCAGCAGCAACGCCACCACCGCGGTCTGGCTGCGCAGCTGCAGGGCATCGGCGAAGCCGAACAGGCCCGCACCGGCGGCCAGGCCGCCGGGGCGCCAGTTGCCGAAGATGAGCGCGGCCAGGCCGATGAACCCGCGGCCGTTGGTCTGCCCCTCGCGGTAGATGTTGGCGATGAAGACCAGGAAGACCCCGCCCAGGCCGGCCAGCATGCCGGAGATGATCACCGCGATGTACTTGAGCCGGTAGACCGGGACGCCCAGGGAGTCCGCCGCCGCCGGGTTCTCCCCGCAGGACCGCAGCCGCAGGCCGAACGCCGTCCGCCAGAGCACCAGGTAGGCCGCCGGGACCATCAGCACGGCCAGCACGGTCAGCACGCCGACCCCACTGCTCACCCCGCGGAGCAGGCCGGCGAGGTCGCTGATCAGGAACCAGTGCCGGGACTCCAGGTCACCGAGCAGGTCGGGGCCGGAGGAGAGCACCGGCAGGGAGAAGCTCGGCGGGCGGCTGGACAGCGACGGCGACTGGGTGACGCCGCCCCCGGCGGGGTTGTCGGTGTAGAGCAGCTCGGAGAGGAAGCGGACGACGCCGGCGGCCAGGATGTTGATCGCCACGCCGGAGACGACGTGGTCGACGCCGAAGGTGACGGTGGCGACGGCGTGCAGCAGACCGCCGAGCGCACCGCAGATCGCCCCACCGACCAGCGCGCCGACCCAGCCCCACTGGTAGCCGGCCCAGCCGGCTCCCCAGGTGCCCAGGATCATCATGCCCTCGAGGCCGATGTTGACCACGCCCGCACGCTCGGCGAACAGGCCGCCGAGGGCGACCAGCAGGAGCGGGACGGCGAGCAGCAGTGCCGCACCGAAGGTGGACGACGACGTCAGCGCCTGCTGCCCCGAGATCACCCGCACGACGGAGAACAGCACCAGCAGCCCGACCAGCAGCCAGGTCACCCGGCGCGCCCGGCCACCGCCGAGGAACAGCTCGGTCACCGGCCCACGGCTGGTGCCGGCTCCGGGTACGGCGGTCGCGGTGCTCATGCTCCTGCTCCCTGACGGCTGTCGGTGCGGCCGGGTTCACCGCTCGCGTTTCGGACCCCGACGCCGGTGCCGGTGCCGGTCGTGGGACCGACGTCCGGTGGCGGCCCGTCGCCGGGCCCCTGCTCGCCGCCGGTGCTGCCGTCACCGGTGGCGGGCGGCGCGACGGCGCTGCCGCGCTCGGCCTGCTGCCGGGTCACCCGGCGGGCGATCTCGTTGGCGATGACGACGGCGAGCACGATCGTGCCCTGGATGATCGTGACGACCGAGGCCGGGATGTCGGCGAACTGCAACGGGATCGCGGCCCGGTCGAGGAAGGCGAACAGCAGCGCCCCGAAGGCGATCCCCAGCGGGGAGTTCCGGCCGAGCAGGGCCACGGCGATGCCCAGGAAGCCCAGGCCCGCGGTGAACTCGGTGTTGTAGCTCCGTGCGTCGCCGAGCAGGTCGGGCATGCCGATCAGGCCGGCGATGGCGCCGGAGATGAGCATCGCCTTGAGCACCATCCGGCGGGCGTCCACCCCGCTCGCGGTGGCCGCGGACGGCGACATCCCGGTGGCCCGCAGGTCGAAGCCGAACCGGGTGCGCTTGACCAGCACGGCCACGGCGACGCCGACCACCACGGCGACGACCAGGAAGCCGTAGAGCTCCGAGCGCGGTTCCGCCAGCCCCAGCCCGGTGAGCACGCCGTTCAGACCGGGGAACCAGCCGGACTCGGGGATCGGGCTCGTGGTGATGATCGAGGCGCCCTCGGGCGACCCGCGCAGCGGCCCGGTGAGCAGGTAGGACGCCAACCCCAGGGCGATGAAGTTCAGCATGATCGAGCTGATCACCTCGCTCACGCCCCGGGTCACCTTCAGCACGGCGACGATGCCCGCCCAGAAGGCCCCGACCACCATCGCGACGACGATGATGAGCAGCAGGTGCAGCGGCCCGGGCAGGGCCACCGCCGCACCGGCGCCGGCGGCCAGCACCGTGGCGATCCGGTACTGGCCCTCGACGCCGATGTTGAACAGGCCCATCCGGAAGGCCACCGAGACCGCCAGCCCGGCCAGGAAGAGCGGCACCGCACGGTTGAGCACCACCACGATCGCCTGGGTCTGCTGGGCGGGCGAGTCACCGAAGTCGAACATGACCCGGACCGCGGTGGCCGGGTTCTGGCCGATCAGCGCGATGACGGCCGCGGACAGGGCCAGCGCCACCACCACGGCGATGGCCGGGGCCATGAGCGACAGGCCCAGCCGGCGGAGGCCGGTCACGCCGCACCCGCCGAGTCGTCGCCGCGCGCGGCGCCGGTCATGTGCCCACCGAGCTCCTCCGGGGTGACCCGTCTCGGGTCCAGCGTCGCGACCAGTGCGCCGCGGAGCATGACGTGCAGCGTGTCGGACAGGCTGATCAGCTCGTCCAGGTCGGCCGAGACCAACAGGATCCCCATCCCCTCCGCGCGGGCGTCCTTGAGCAGCTCCCAGATGCCGGCCTGGGCGCCGACGTCGACACCGCGGGTCGGGTGGGCGGCGACCAGCAGTCGCGGGTGCGCGCTCATCTCCCGACCGACGATCAGCTTCTGCTGGTTGCCCCCGGAGAGCGCCACCGCCGCGGTGTCCGGCCCCGGTGCCCGGACGTCGTACTCGCGCATGATCCGGGCGGTGTCCGCCCGGGCCGCCCGCCGATCGATGAAGAAGCCCTTGACCGCCGGCGGCCGGGTCTGGTGTCCGAGGATCCGGTTCTCCCACAGCGGCGCGTCCAGCAGCATCCCCTGCCGGTGCCGGTCCTCCGGGACGAAGCCGATGCCGCCCTCGCGGCGTCGGCGGGTGCTCCACTGCGCGATGTCCTCGTCGCCGAGCCGGAGCTCACCGGCAGCCAGCGGCCGCAGGCCCATGATCGCGTCGACGAGCTCGGCCTGGCCGTTGCCCTCGACCCCGGCGATGCCGACGACCTCCCCCTCGCGCACCGTGAGGCTCACGTCGTCGACGACCGACCGGCCACCGGCGACGGCGGTGACGCTGACCCCGCGCATCCGGAGGACGGGGCCCTCGCGCACCGTGGACTCGCGCGTCGCCGCGACGGGCAGTTCGGCGCCGACCATCATCTCCGCCAGCTCCTTGGCGCTCGTCGTCCGCGGGTCGGCGGTGCCGACGGTGGTGCCCCGGCGGATGACCGTGATCGAGTCGGCCACCTTGCGCACCTCGTCGAGCTTGTGCGAGATGAAGATGACGGTGAGGCCCTCGCGCTTGAGCTCGGCGAGGTTGCCGAACAGCTCGTCCACCTCCTGCGGGACCAGGACGGCGGTCGGCTCGTCGAGGATCAGCGTGGTGGCGCCCCGGTAGAGGACCTTCGCGATCTCCACGCGCTGCCGGTCGCCGACGCCGAGGTCCTCGACCAGGCTGTCCGGGTCCAGGCCCAGTGCGTAGCTGTCGGAGATCTCCTGGATCCGGCTACGGGCCGCGCCGCGGTCCAGCCGGCCGCCCTTGGTCGGCTCGCTGCCGAGGACGACGTTCTCCAGCACGGTGAAGTTGTCGGCCAGCATGAAGTGCTGGTGGACCATCCCGATCCCCGCGTCGATCGCGTCCGCCGGGCTCCGGAAGGTCGCCGGCTTCCCGTCGAGCAGGATCTGGCCCTCGTCCGGGCGGTGCATGCCGTACAGGGTCTTCATCAGCGTGGACTTGCCCGCGCCGTTCTCCCCCACGATGGCGTGCACCTCACCGCGCCGGACGCGCAGCTCGATGTCCTTGTTGGCCACGACGCCGGGGAAGCGCTTGGTGATGCCGCGCAGCTCGACCGCCAGTGGTGCCGACTCGTTCAACGGGATCTCCATGGTGGGCGCTGGACCGGGGCTGTGACCGGAGGTCTTCCGGTCGTGAGCGCGTCGGACGACGTCCGGTCCGACGCGGAGACGGTACACACGGAAAACGGCGGGCCCGGGAGCGTGTACCGCCCCCGGGCCCGCCGCGTCCGTGCTGCTCAGGACGAGCGCGTCACGGGATCGTCGGGACCTCGATCTCGCCGTCGATGATCTGCTGCCGGAAGTCCTCGATCTGGGTCTGGATGTCGTCGATCTGCCCACCGGAGGTGGACAGGCCGACGCCCTCGGTCGACAGGTCGTTGACGATGTCCTGGCCGCCCTCGACAGCGCCCTCGGAGTAGTCGGTGATGAACGACTCCACCGCGTTGTCGACCCGCTTCAGCATCGACGTCATGATCACCGCCTGCAGGGCCGGGTCACCGACCGTCTCGTACTGGTCGGAGTCGACGCCGATCGCGCGGCCACCGGAGTCGGCAGCGGCCTCGAAGACGCCCTGGCCGGAGCCGCCCGCGGCGTGGTAGACGATGTCGGCGCCGGCGTCGAACATGCCCTGGGCGACGATCTGACCGCGGGCCGGGTCGCCGAAGCCGGAGAAGTCACCGGCCGGGGAGATGTACTGGGTGTCGATGACGATGTCCGGGTTCACCGCCCGGGCACCGGCCACGTAGCCGGCCTCGAACTTCTGGATCAGCGGGTTCTCGACGCCGCCGACGAAGCCGATGTGGTCGGTGTTGGTCTTCAGCGCCGCAGCCGCACCGGCGAGGAAGGACCCCTCCTCCTCGGCGAAGAGCAGGCCGGTCAGGTTCTCGGCGCCCATCTCGGCCACCGACGAGTCGACGACGGCGAAGGTGGTCTCCGGGTACTCGGCGGCGATGTCGCCGATGATCTCGCCGTAGGCGAAGCCCACCCCGATCACCGGGTCGTAGCCCTGCTCGGCCAGCTGGGTGAGCAGCTCGGCGCGGTCGGAACCGTCGTCGTTGGGCGACAGTTCCTGGATGTCCTCCGAGACGTCGCCACCGAGCTGCTCGACCGCCGCTTCGACACCGGCGTAAGCCGAGTCGTTGAACGACTTGTCGCCGCGACCGCCGGTGTCGTAGGCGAGCCCGACCATCAGCTCCTCGCCGCCGGCGCTGCCGCCGCCGTCAGCGGAACCGGTGTCGGTCTCGTCACTGGCGCAGGCCGCCAGGGCCATGCTGCCGGCCAGCAGCAGAGCTGCGGCCTTCATCCCACGCACTCGGCGCAAGACGGTCTCCTCTCTGAGAGGGCTCCTCCGACCAGTGGTCGGACGGGGAACCCCGGTGCGGTGTGTTCCAGGCCTGCTCCGCCGTCCGGCTCACACGTACGAACTCACAGGTACGAGGCGGTTCCGACGGCGACGTGGGCACGCTAACCGCGGCTGAGGCGCCGGAGACCCCCAGGCGAACGGATAGAGACCCGATCGTTGCCAACGGGCAACACCCGGCACACACGAGGTGCCCCCCGGGAGACCTCCGGCACACCGTGGACCGCCCGCTGTTCGATCAAGCAGGCCCCTGCGGGTTAGCGTCGGGCATGCGCCGACCCCTGCCGTTGCGCCGGCTGCCCGCCGTGCTGCTCGTGGCCGGGCTGTTGGTGATCGGGGTCCTGCTGGCCCCCGCCGACCCGGCCCTGGCCGAGAACTCCCGGCCCACCGTCGACCCGGCGGCCCCGACCCCGACCAGCCCGCACCCGAACGGGCCACCCCAGGGCAGCGCCCCCGACGGCAGCACCGTCGGCGGTGAGCGGCTGGACACCCGCGGCCAGGTGACCGCGCCCGGTGCACCTCCGCTCCCCGAGGGCATCGACGCCCGCGGCTGGCTGGTCGCCGACGCCGGCACCGGTGCGGTGCTGGGGGCCCGTGACCCGCACGGCCGCTACTACCCGGCCAGCACGCTCAAGGCGCTGACCCTGCTCACCCTCGCGCCGACCCTGGACCCCGCACTGGTCGTCGAGGGCACCGTCGAGGACGAGGCGATCGAGGGCAGCCGGGTGGGCCTGGTGCGCGGCGGCCAGTACCCGGTCGACCTGCTCTTCCGCGCCCTGGTCATGCAGTCGGGCAACGACGTGGCCAACGCCCTCGCCCGGGCCGCAGGCGGGGTGGACACGGCCCTCGCCGCGATGAACGAGACCGCCGCGCAGCTGGGCGCGTACGACACCGTGGCGGGCACGCCCTCCGGGCTGGACGTCGCCGGGCAGTCGTCCTCGCCCTACGACCTCGCGCTGATCCTGCGCCAGCTGGTCACCGACCCCTACAGCCTGGACGTCCTGCAGACCCGCGTCGCGCAGATGCCGACCGTCGCGGGCTACGAGGGTTACCAGATCCAGAACCAGAACACCCTGCTGAGCGACTACCCGGGCACCCTCGGCGGCAAGACGGGGTTCACCGACGCGGCCCGGCACACCTTCGTCGTCGCCGCCGAACGCGACGGCCGGCGCCTGGTGGTCAGCGTCATGCAGGCCGAGCGCCGCCCGGTCCACGAGCTGGAGCAGGCCCGGCGGCTGCTGGACTGGGGTTTCGCCGTCCCCGCCGGCGCCGAGGGCGTCGGCCGGCTGGTCGAGCCGGGCGAGGTCGCCGCTGAGATGGAGGCCGCGGAGGTCGCCGAGCAGATGGCCGCCGAGAAGACGGCGTCGACGGCCGCCGAGGCCACGACCGTCGCCGAGCCGGCCGGCACGGCCGCCGTGGCAGCTCCCGGCTCCGCGACGGACACCTCCCCCTTCGTGCCCGCCGGGCTGGCCGCCGGCGCGCTGGTGATCGTGGCGGCCACGGTCATCGGCCGCCGTCGGGCGGTGCTCCGGGACGCTCGGCCCGAGGCCGCCCCCGGTCCCCGCGGCGGCTGACGAGCCGGGGCAGCAGCCGGCTCCCGGCCGCACCGGCGAGCGCCCCGACCGCGAGCAGGCCGAGGGCGAGCCGACCCGCGGCCGGGCTCGCGGCGCGTTCGTCGACCCGCGCCACCTCCGGCAGCGGCGTCGGCCCGGCCGGGCCGTGCGGCACCTGGGTGTCTGCGTGCTCGATCGCGGGGAGGGTCGCCGTCCAGCACGCGGTGAAGAAGGCGAACCGGCACACCACGTTGATCCAGACGATCAGCCCGACCAGGCCACCGAAGGTCGAGGCGGTCACGTTGCCGCCGATGACCGCCAGGTAGAGGCCGCCGACCAGCTTCAGCGCCTCGAAGCCCACGGCACCGAAGACGGCGCCGGGCAGCACCTGCCGGTAGCCGAAGGGGGTGCCCGGCACGCCCTTGAGCAGCCACAGGAACAGCAGGGTGGCCCCGGCCACGGCCAGCACGATCGGCAACGCGCGGCCGACCAGGAAGAAGCCGGGCACCTCGTCGACCTCGGTGAGCCCGAGCACCTGGTCGGCGACGCTGGTCGCGCCGGCGGTGAGCGCGATGCTGAGGGCGCCTGCGACGCCGAGCCCGAACAGTGAGACGAGGTCCCGCGCCCGGTCGGCCACCAACTCCGGCGGGTCGGCCCGGCCCCGCCAGACGATGTCCATGCCGATGCGCAGCTTGTCCATCGCGGCCAGCCCGATGAACACCACGCCGAGCAGCCCCAGCAGGCCGAACGTGGTGGCGCTCTCGACGGCCGTGGTGACGGTCTGCGCCAGGCTGTCCCCGGTCTCCCCCGGCACGGCGTCCCGGAGGGCGTCGAGGAGCTCGTCCTGCAGCAGCGGGTCGCCACGCAGGACGAAGCCGGCGACCGCGACGAGCAGCAGGGTCACCGGCGCCAGCGCGAGGAAGACGTAGTAGGTGACCCCGGAGGCCATCAGGGTGGCGTGCACCCGGACGTAGCGCCCGCCGGCACGGACCAGGTGGTCCAGCCAGGAGCGCCGGGCCCGCTGGCGGCGCAGGAACCCGCCCGCCGCCCCGGCCGCACGGGTCACGGGGTTGGTCATCGTGGCCAGTCTGGGCGCTCCTCCGCGGCCCCGCGCAGCAGCGGCCCGACGCGGCCCCGGGTCAGTGCTGCGGGCCGGTGAGCGGGTACTCGCGGGAGACGGCCCACGCCCCGCTGGGCAGCTGCTCGAACTCGGTGAAGCCGTCGACCCGGAACTCCGCGTGCACCTCGGCCAGGCCGGCGTAGGCCATGTCCAGCATGTCGGCCGGCACGTCGTGGGCCACGGTGACGTGCGGGTGGTACGGGAAGCTCAACGGCCGGGCCAGCGGCCCGGTCCGGACGTCGGTCGCGATCAGTTCGCAGTCACCGATGCCCTGCGCGACCGCCATGAAGACCACTTCCGAGATCGGGCGGAAGGTGCCCGTGCCGGACAGGTGCATGTCGAACGGGGGGTGCTGGGCGGCCACCCGGGCGAGGTGCTCGGCGATCGCCGGCCGGGAGCCGATCGGCACCTCGGTGGGCGGCAGCAGCGTCACGTGCGGGGGCACGAGCGTGGCCTGGGGGTCACCGCACTTGCCCCGCCACTCCACCAGCAGCTGCGCCCACGGCTCGGGGACCGACACCACGACGCCGAGGACGGCGGTGTCCGGCGACGTCGCGGCGCCGGGCCGGTGCACGAAGGTGTCGTCGGCCCGGAGCGGCCGGTCCCTCACGTCGGTGCCCCGACGGCGGGGAGGAAGCCGACCCGCTCGTAGACCGTGGCCAGCGTCGGGGCCGCGACCGCACGAGCCCGGGCCGCCCCGGCGGCGAGCACGCGCTCGAGCTCGGCGGGGTCGGCCAGGAGCTCGGCGGTGCGCTGCTGGACCGGGGCCAGGGCGTCGGTCACGACCTCGGCGACCTCCTTCTTCAGGTCGCCGTAGCCGCGGCCGGCGAAGTGCTCCTCCAGCTGCGCCACGCTCTGCCCGGACAGCGCCGAGTGGATGGCCAGCAGGTTCGTCACCCCGGGCTTCCCCACCGGGTCGGCCACGACCTCGCGGCCGGTGTCGGTGACCGCCGAGCGGATCCGCTTCGCCGTCACCTTCGGGTCGTCCAGGAGGTTGATGCAGCCGGCCGGCGGGAGGCTCTTGCTCATCTTCTTGTCCGGCGACTGGAGGTCCAGCACCTTCGCCGCCCCTGGCGGCACGTAGGCCTCGGGCAGGGCGAAGGTGTCGCCGTACCGGCCGTTGAACCGGGTGGCCAGGTCGCGGGTCAGCTCCAGGTGCTGGCGCTGGTCCTCACCCACCGGCACCCGGGCAGCCTGGTACAGCAGGATGTCGGCGGCCTGGAGCACCGGGTAGGTGAAGAGCCCCACCGACGTCGTCCCGGCCCCCTCGCGGGAGCTCTTGTCCTTGAACTGGGTCATCCGACTGGCCTCACCGAAGCCGGTCAGGCACTGGAGCACCCAGGCCAGCTGCGCGTGCTCGGGCACGTGGCTCTGCACGAACAGCGCGCTGCGGTCCGGGTCGACCCCGAGCGCGAGCAGCTGCGCCGCTGAAGCCAGCGTGCGCGAACGCAGCAGCTCCGGGTCGGGCTGCTCCGCAGTGATCGCGTGCAGGTCGACGACGCAGTAGAAGGCCTCGTGGTCGTCCTGCAGGGCGACCCACTGCCGCAGTGCCCCCAGGAAGTTGCCGAGGTGGAAGGAGTCCGCCGTCGGCTGGATGCCGGACAGCACGCGGGGAGCAGGCACGTCCTCCATCGAACCACGCGCCCCAGCAGGGCTCGCTCAGGCTCCGGCAGCACCCGCCGGTGCGCTGGTCAGGACGTCGTCCAGCGCGCCGAGGAAGACGTCGTCCTCCTCGGGGGTACCGACGGTCACCCGGATCCCCTCACCGGCGAACGGCCGGGTGATCACCGCGCGCGCCTCCAGCGCGGCGGCGACCTCGACGGTGCGCTCCCCCAGCGGCAGCCAGACGAAGTTGGCCTGGCTGTCGGCCACCGGCAGGCCGCGTCCGCGCAGCGCGTCGGTGAGCCGGGCGCGCTCGGTGACGACGGCGGCACAGCGCTCGCGCACCTCCGGCTCGCTGGCCAGTGCCGCGACCGCCGCGGCCTGGGCGAGGGAGGAGACGCTGAACGGCACCTGGGTGCGGCGGACGGCGTCGGCCACGGCCGGGTCCTCGGCGAGCAGGTAGCCCACCCGCAGGCCGGCCAGGCCCCAGGCCTTGGAGAACGTCCGCAGCACGGCGACGTTGGGCCGCCCGCGCATCAGCTCGACCCCGTCGGGGACGTCGGGGTCGGTGACGAACTCCCGGTAAGCCTCGTCCAGCACGACCAGCGTCTGGGCCGGGACGGCGTCCAGGAAGCGCTCGAGCTCGGGGCGCCGCACCGCCGTCCCGGTCGGGTTGTTCGGGTTGCAGACGAAGACCACCCGGGTCGTGTCGTCGATCGCCGCGGCCAGCCCGTCCAGGTCGTGGGTGTCCGCGGCCCCGCCGGGGGTGCCCGGGACGAGCGGCACCTGCTGGGCCCGCGCCCCGGCGACCTGGGCGAGCAGTGGGTACATCTCGAAGGAGCGCCAGGCGAACGCGATGCTCGAGCCCGGGTCGTTGTACGCCTGGGCCAGCTGCTGGCAGACGGTGACGGCGCCGCAGCCGGTGGCCACCTGCGCCGGCTCGACGCCGTACCGCTCGGCCAGGGCCCGGGTGAGGACGACGGCGCCGTTGTCGGGGTACCGGTTCGTCTCCCCCGCCGTCGCGGCGATCGCCTGGACGACGGCCGGCAGCGGCGGGAAGGCGACCTCGTTGCTGGCCAGCTTCACGGCGCGGTCGACACCGATCTCGCGGGCCAGGTCGGCGGGGTTGCGGCCGGGTCGGTAGACCGGCATGGCGGCCACGGCAGGGCGGGCGCTGACCACGGGATCCTCCTCCTCGGTCACGCCGGAGCTCCTCCGGGCGACTCACTAGGGTTGGGCGCATGCGCGTACTCGTCACCGGTGGGGCCGGCTACATCGGCAGCGTAGTCACGGCGGCCCTGCTGGAGGCCGGCCACGAGGTCACGGTGCTCGACGACCTGTCGACCGGCCACGAGGACGCCGTCCCCGCGGGTGCCCGGTTCGTCCGGGCGTCGCTGCACGACTCCGCGCCCGTGCTGGCCGACGTGCGCCCCGAGGCGGTGCTGCACTTCGCGGCCAAGAGCCTGGTCGGGCAGAGCCAGGTCGAGCCCGAGGTCTACTGGCACTCCAACGTCGGCGGCTCGCTGGCGCTGCTGGAGGCGATGCGCGCGGTCGACTGCCGGCGGATCGTCTTCTCCTCGACCGCGGCCACCTACGGCGAGCCCGACGAGGTGCCGATCCGCGAGGACGCCCCGACCCGGCCGACCAACACCTACGGCGCCAGCAAGCTCGCCGTCGACACCATGCTGACCTCCTACGCGGTGGCCCACTCGTTCGCCGCGATCAGCCTGCGGTACTTCAACGTCGGCGGCGCGGCCTACGGCGTCGGCGAGCGGCACGCCACCGAGACCCACCTGATCCCGATCGCGCTGCAGGTCGCCTCGGGCACCCGCGAGGCGCTCACCGTGTACGGCTCGGACTACCCGACCCCCGA
Source organism: Modestobacter sp. VKM Ac-2983 (assembly GCF_026967885.1). Lineage (NCBI taxonomy): Bacteria > Bacillati > Actinomycetota > Actinomycetes > Geodermatophilales > Geodermatophilaceae > Modestobacter > Modestobacter sp. VKM Ac-2983. The sequence goes on along the minus strand of NZ_JAPVBK010000003.1, from coordinate 623,353 downwards.
CGGCACCTGCATCCGCGACTACGTGCACGTCAAGGACCTCGCCGCGGCCCACCTGCTGGCGCTGCCGGCCCCGGCGCCGGGCGAGCACCGGGTCTACAACCTGGGCAGCGGTACCGGCTTCTCCGTGCAGCAGATGGTCGACGCGGTCCGGGAGGTCACCGGGCACGAGCTGCCGGTCGTCGTCGGCGACCGCCGTCCCGGCGACCCGGCCCGGCTGGTGGCCAGCTCCGCCCGGATCCAGGACGAGCTCGGCTGGGCACCGCAGCACACCGACCTCGGCGAGATCGTCGCCGACGCCTGGGCGTTCACGAACAGCCGGGCCTGAGGACGCCGGCCGTCAGCCTGCGGTGGACTCCGCGGCCCTGTCGGCGGCGTCGCCGTCCTGCTGCGGGGCGGCGCTGACGCTGATCCGGGCGATCCGCCGTCCGTCGAGCTCGAGCACCGTCAGGGTCCGCTCCTCGACCGTCACGGTGTCCCCGACCACCGGCAGGCGCCCCAGCTCGGCGAGCACGTAACCGGCGACCGTCTCGTACGGGCCCTCCGGCAGCTGCAGCCCCGTCGCCCCGGCGAAGTCGTCCAGGTTGAACAGCCCGTCGACCTCGTGCGGCCCCTCGGCCGGCTCCTCGGACTCGGGCGCGACGTCCTCGTCGTACTCGTCGTAGATGTCGCCGATGACCTCCTCGATGAGGTCCTCCAGGGTGACGATGCCGTCGGTGCCGCCGTACTCGTCGACCACGATCGCGAAGTGCCGGTTCTCCTTGCGCATCCCGGACAGGGCGGTGAGCACGCCGGCAGTGCCCGGCAGCTGCTTGATCTCGCGGGCCAGGTCGCCCACGGTCGCCGCCCGCCCCGCCGGGTGGCTGGGCAGGAACAGGTCGCGCACGTGCACGAACCCGACGACGTCGTCCTCGTTCCGGCCCACCACCGGGTAGCGCGACCAGTTGGAGTCCGCGACCTGCTTCGCCGCGCGGCTGGCGGTCATGCTGGCCTCCAGGAAGTGGACCTCGGTGCGGGGGGTCATCACCTCGCGCACCTCGCGGTCCCCGGCCCGGAACACCTCGTCGATCAGCCGGCGCTCGTCGCTGGACAGCGACTCGTGCGCGGCGACCAGGTCGCGCAGCTCCTCCTGGCTGATCGACTCACCGCTCGCCCGGGGATCACCGCCCAACAGGCGGACCAACACGTTCGTGGACTTCGACAGCAGCCAGATGATCGGCCGGAACAGCTTGGCGATGGCGTTGAGCGGGGCGGCGACCACCAGCGAGAACCCCTCGGCCCGCTGCAGGGCCAGCCGCTTGGGGGTCAGTTCGCCGACGACCAGGGACAGGTAGCTGATCGCGATCGTCACGGCGACGAAGGACAGCGGGTCGGCCACACCGGGCTGCACCCCCCAACCGATCAGGACGTCGCCGAGCGGCCCGGACAGGGTGCTGGCGCCGAACGCGGCGGAGAAGAAGCCGGCCAGCGTGACGCCGACCTGGACGGAGGCGAGGAACTGGTTGGGGTCGGCGAGCAGCTTGTTCAGCGCCTGCCCGCGCCGGCCGGTCTCGGCCAGGGCGCGGACCTGGGACTCGCGGAGGGACACCAGCGCGATCTCCGCGCCGGAGAACGCGCCGCCGACCAGCACGAAGGCGAAGACCATGACGATGTTGAGCCAGACGTCGCTCACGAGCGGCGTGCTCCTCCAGATGTGGGGTGTGCCGGGAACGCCCGGAGTCGCCCACGGTAGTGGCTGGACCGAGGGGCGGGCCGCGCCTCCCTGCCAGGTCCACCCCCGCGGAGGCCCGCCCGTGACCGACACGGTGACCGTCCGCATGCGGCTACCCTCGCCTGGGTAACGAGTTGAACCCACCGTGAGGACGCCGACGTGCCGCACCGCCTCACCCCGCCGTCCTCGGCCGGACGCCACCGGTCGCTGTGGGCACTCGTGCTGGTCGCCGTCGTCGTCGCCGCGGTGGCCCTGACCACCGTGTTGGGCGGCCGCCTCCTGCCCGGGCTGGACGACGCCTCGCAGGCCACGGACGTCGAGCAGCCCGCCACGGACGTCGAGCAGCAGGCGGAGGCCGGACCACCCGCCGACCGGAGCGAGCCTGCGCCGTCCAGCACTGCGCCCGCCCCGGTGACCGGCGGTGCAGGAGAGCCGACCGCAGCGACCACCACCGCGGTCCCACCGCCGCCCCCACCGGCTCCGGGTCCTGCCCCTGCCCCTGCTCCGGGCCCGGCCCCCGCTCCGCCGCCTCCGCCGCAGGCAGCCGCGCCTGCGCCCCGGGTTCCTGCGCCGCCCGCGGGAGCAGCACCGGCGCCCGGACCGCCGCCGGCCGCGGCGGCACCCCGGGCCGCAGCGGCGGCCGCACCGGCGGCGCCCGGGCCCGAGGGGCAGGTGCTGGCCCTGGTGAACGCCGAGCGGGCCGCCGCCGGCTGCACCCCGGTCAGCGCGGACGCCGGCCTGGCGACGGTGGCCCGGGCGCACAGCGCCGACATGCGGGACCGCGGCTACTTCTCCCACGTGGACCCCGAGGGGCTGGACCCCTTCGCCCGGGCCCGCGCGGCCGGGCTGGGCCACGCGCGGGCGGAGAACATCGCCGCCGGCCAGCCCGACGCGACCGCGGTGATGGCGGCCTGGATGACCAGCCCCTGGCACCGGGCGAACGTCCTCGACTGCGACCTGCGCACCCTGGGGGTCGGGGTCGCCACCGGGTCCGGCGGCCCGTGGTGGACCCAGCTCTTCGGCGCCTGAGCTCCGCCACTCACCGAGAACGGGCTGGTGGCTGCCTCGACCACGGGTGAGGCAGCGCTCAGCCCGAGGTGATCACCGCAGGGCCGCGCGCAGCCGGGCGATCAGCAGCTCCGGGGCGTGCAGGTCGGCCGCGGTGATGACCAGGACCCGCCAGCCGGCGGCCGCCAGGGCGCTGAGCCGCTGCCGGTCCCGCACGAACTGACCGGGTCCGTCGTGCCAGATCCCGTCGTACTCCAGCGCCACCCGGCGCTCGGGCCAGCCGAAGTCGACGCGGGCCAGGAAGCGCCCACCGGCGCGCACCTCGTGCTGCGCCACCGGCGCGGGCAGCCCGTGCGCTACGACGTCCAGCCCTGCCCCTGCTCCGGGGACCAGCACCGCAGGTGAGCCGACCACAGGGAGCACCACCGCCGTCCCGCCGCCGACGACCACGCCCGCCCGCCCGCCCGCCCGCCCGCCCGCCCGCCCCGACGGTCACCACCCGGGCTCCGGCCCCGCCGCCGGTCACCGCGGCGGCGCCCGACACTCCCGCGTTGTCCGTCGAACCCGCACCGGCACCCGCCCCGCCGCCAGCAGCGGCAGCCGCACCGCCGGCGCCCGGGCACGAGGGGCAGCTGCTGGCGCTGGTGAACGCCGAGAGGGCTGCCGCCGGCTGCGCGTCGGTCAGCGCGGACGCCGAACTGGCCGCGATGGCCCGGCGCACAGCGCGGACATGCGGGACCGCGACTCCTTCTCCCACATCAACTCTGAAGGGCCCGACTTCCTCGCCCGCGCCCGCGCCCGCGCGGCGAGGATCGGCTACGCGCGGGCAAAGGACATCGCGTCCGGCCAGCCGGACGCGGCTGCCGTCATGGCCGCCTGGATGGCCAGCCCGGGACACCGGCACAACATTCTGGACTGCCGACTGGTGACACTGGGGTTCGGTGTGGCCGAGGGCCCCGGCGGCCCGTGGTGGGCGCAGCTCTTCGGCGCCTGCTGCGCCCAACTGCGAATCGCCCCGCGCACCTACTACGCGCACCGGTCGCGGCCGCCCTTTGCGCGGTCGATCAGCGCGATGCGGCGACCACCGCGGTGATCGAGCGGGTGCACGGGAAGATCTTCGGGTTTTACGGCGCCCGGAAAGTCCCCGCGCAGCTGCACCGGCAAGGCCATGCGGTGGCCCGGTGCGCCTTCTAAGGGCTGATCCGCGCGGCCTAGCTGCGGGGCGTCACCCGTGCCAAGCGCCCGCCGACCACCATCTCGGGATCGAGTGCAGATTTGCGGCCGGACCTGGTCGAACGGGCGTTCACCGCAGTCGGCCCAGACGAGCTGTGGATCGCCGACATCACCTACTGCCGGACCTTCACCAACTGGCTCTACGCCACGTTCATTACCGACGTGCACTCCCGCCGGGCGTTCGGCTGGCAACTGTCGCGCTCGCTGCGCACCGACCTGGCCATCGATGCACTCGAGATGGGCTTCTGGACCCGCCGCCGGGCCGCCCGGGACCTCGGCGGATCGGTCCATCACTCGGACAAAGTAATTCGCCACGTCACGGTGCGTTACGCCCAGCGCCTGGCCGAAGCCGGGCAGTCGCCCCGGTCGGCTCCACCGGCGACTCCCACGACAACGCCCTCGCCGAGGCGTTCAACTCCCTGTTCGCGGCCGAACTGGTGCGCAACCGCGACCTCTGGAATGACATCGACGACCACGAGACCGCCACCGCTGAATACACCGACTGGTTCAACCACCGCCGGCTGCACAGCGAGATCGGGCTCGTGTCACCGGCCGAGCACGAGGAGTACTTCTACCGGCACACCACCGCGACGGCCACCGCGGACGCCTCAGTTCCGAGTCTCCACTGAGCCGGGACGGGATACTTAGCGGAATTCGCTGTCAGACGGCTCAGAATCACTCAACGCAGCCGTAGACGAGACCGAGAACTACCTCAACACCTGAAGGCCTCCGAGTTGGTGCGCGCCCTTGGCGCGTCAGCACCTCTCGGAGGCCCTCAGATATCAAGTCCATCCACGGTCGCTAACGTCGCAGACAGGGCCCTAGGAGCAGGGATACTCCACTGTCGCCGTTCGGTAGGGCTGGTGATCCGACGCGCCGAACCAGTTCTGCGAGCCGGAACTCTGACAAGGGTAGTAAACGGTCAGTCGCGAAGTTGTTCCAGGTGAAACGTATGCGTCGGCAGTCTTTACGGTGGGCTGATACCCGAAGCTCTCCTGCTTGCGCAACTTGATGTAGTAATACTCGCCACTGCTGCACGCAGAGCTGACGGACAGAGAAGCAGACAGCTTTACCGACGACCCCGTAAAACTTGGGGCGCCGAGTGACTGTGTCACCCTGCATTCTGCAGCCTGAGCCGGGGATGCTATCGCAGTCCCCCCACCGACCAAGGCAGCTGCTGTTGCGGAAGTCAGAACGGCGCGCGCCATCTTCTTCACGGTTACCCATCCTTTCGACATGTTGCAACGACTAAACTGTCGGTTGCGGTCTCCCTAGGACGTGCAATTCGATACTAAAGCGGCCGCGCCGTCCGATGCAACCGCTAGCTCCGATTTCCAAGGACGATGCTGGCGGACACGTCCGTGAGATGCCGGTGGGCGAAGATCTCTGGTTGTGAAGTGGCATTGCCGAGAACCGCCGCACATACCAGAGGTCCCCATGTCCACGCTAAGGCCACCCTGACCCCGCGCGCCCCGATGCGTCTGGCCCCACTCATCGTCGATGATCACTGGCAGGTCACGGTCGCGGCCAAGACGTTCCTGGACTCGCCGGTCACCGCCCACAATGTGGGCTGCCCGCTACCGCGCCGAGGGGCGCGCCGGGATGGACGACCGTTCCAGTCCGACCGCATAGTCCCCGGACCGCAGCTCCGAGCCGATGAAGCGGGCCATCACCGCCCTGCGCTGGCACGCCCGGCTCGGGCCCGCGCAGATCGCTGGGCAACTGGGTCTGGCGCCGTCCACGGTGCGCCGTCCTGGCACGCTATCGAGTAAACCGCCTGTCACGGATCAACCGGGTGACCGGTGAGCCCGTGCGTCGCTACGAACATTCCCTCCCGGGATCGATGATCCACGTCGAGGTCACCAAGTTCGGGCGCATCCCCGACGGCGGTGGTCACCGGTTCGTCGGCCGCCAGCAAGGGCTAGTTGTACTGACCGGAGACGTTGGTCGGGGACGTGTGACTACAAGATCTGATCTAGGCGTCTGTGAGAGAGGACCTCCAGACGTGGAGTGGAGCTGTTGAAGGCGACCACTGACACGGTTCGCCGAACGCTGCGTCGCCGTCGAGCGGGAGCTGTCTGACAACGGGTCTGCCTACCGGTCCCACGCCTGACGCGCAGCCTGCGCGGAGCTGGCGATTAGCCCGAAGCGCACCCGGCCCTACCGGCAGCAGAGCATTGGCAAGATCGAACGCTCCCACCGCACCCTGGCGGACAGCTGGGCCTACGCCTGCTTCTACGCCTCAGAGACCGAGCGCACCAGCCCTGCACCGCTGGCTGCACTTCTACAACCATCACCGACGCCACTCCGCGATCACCGGCACACCCATCAGCGGACTCAACAGCCTGCCTGGACATCACAGCCAGGCGTGAGCATCGCTACCGACCCGGCGGCCCGTGGCGGACGCAGCCGCTAGCTGCGGTCAATTCGCTCCTGATGCAGGATGCCCCTCGCTACGGGGCGAGGGGCATCCTGCATCACTACGCCTGCTGTCGTCAGGCCATCGCCTTCTGCAGGTTGCTGTCGATGGCCGCCAGGAAGTCCTGGGTGGTCAGCCACGGGGCGTCCTTGGAGATCAGCAGCGCGAGGTCCTTGGTCATCTGACCGCCCTCGACGGTCTCGATGCAGACCCGCTCGAGGGTCTCGGCGAACCGGGTCACCTCGGGGGTGCCGTCGAGCACGCCGCGGTGGGCCAGGCCCCGGGTCCAGGCGAAGATCGACGCGATCGGGTTCGTCGAGGTCTCCTTGCCCTGCTGGTGCTGGCGGTAGTGCCGGGTGACCGTCCCGTGCGCGGCCTCGGCCTCGACGGTCTTGCCGTCCGGGGTGGCCAGCACCGACGTCATCAGGCCGAGCGAGCCGAAGCCCTGGGCCACGGTGTCGGACTGCACGTCACCGTCGTAGTTCTTGCACGCCCAGACGTAGCCGCCCTCCCACTTGAGGGACGCCGCGACCATGTCGTCGATGAGGCGGTGCTCGTAGGTGATCCCGGCCGCGTCGAACTGCTCCTTGAACTCGGCCTGGAAGACCTCCTCGAAGATGTCCTTGAACCGGCCGTCGTAGGCCTTCAGGATCGTGTTCTTCGTCGACAGGTAGACCGGGTAGCCGCGGTTGAGCCCGTAGTTCAGCGAGGCCCGGGCGAAGTCGCGGATCGAGTCGTCGAGGTTGTACATCGACAGCGAGACGCCGGCACCGGGGGCCTGGAAGACCTCGCGCTCGATCGGCTCGCCGCCGTCCTCGGGGGTGAAGACGACCTTGAGCGTGCCCGCGGAGGGGAACGTGAAGTCGGTGGCGCGGTACTGGTCGCCGTAGGCGTGGCGGCCGATGATGATCGGCTTCGTCCAGCCCGGCACCAGGCGCGGCACGTTCTGCATGATGATCGGCTCGCGGAAGATCACGCCGCCGAGGATGTTGCGGATCGTCCCGTTCGGGGAGCGCCACATCTTCTTCAGGCCGAACTCCTCGACCCGCGCCTCGTCCGGGGTGATGGTGGCGCACTTGACGCCCACGCCGTGCTGCTTGATGGCGTTGGCCGCGTCGACGGTGACCTGGTCGTCGGTCGCGTCGCGGTTCTCCATGCCGAGGTCGTAGTACTCGAGGTCGACGTCCAGGTACGGGAGGATCAGCTGGTCCTTGATGAACTGCCAGATGATCCGGGTCATCTCGTCGCCGTCGAGCTCGACGACCTTGCCCTCGACCTTGATCTTGCTCACGTAGTTCTCCTTTGTGCACTCATGGCCCCGCTGCAGGGCCCCGCCGCGGAGTTGCGAGCGGTGGGGGGCAGCGGGGTCCTTTCTCAGAGGTCGGCTACATCGGCCTGCTTGGTGCGTACCGCCTCGGCGGCCTCGCGCAGACCGGCCAGCTCACTGTCGGAGAGGTCGCCCTCGACGACCTTCCGGACACCTTCTCGGCCGATCTCGGCCTCGACTCCCAGGTAGACCCCGGCGATCCCGTACTCGCCGTCGACCCAGGCGCAGACCGGCATCACGGCGCCGCTGTCCTCGATCACGGCGCGGGCCATCCGGGCGGCTGCGGCGGACGGCGCGTAGTAGGCGGACCCGGTCTTCAGCAGCGCCACGACCTCGGCCCCGCCGTTGCGGGTGCGGTCGACCAGGTGCGCGATGCGGTCGGCGGGCAGCACGTCGGACAGCGGCTTGCCGTCGACGGTGCAGCGGGACGGCACCGGGACCATCGTGTCGCCGTGCGAGCCCAGGGTCAGCGTGCGCACGGAGGCCACCGGGACGTCGAGCTCCTCGGCGACGTTGTTGCTGAAGCGTGCGGTGTCCAGCATCCCGGCCTGGCCCATGACCCGGGCCTTCGGGAAGCCGGTGGCCAGCTGCGCCAGCGCGGTCATCTCGTCCAGCGGGTTGGAGACGACGATGACGACGGCGCCCGGGGAGGTCTGCGCGACGTTCTCGGCGACCTGGCGGACGATGCCGGCGTTGGTCTCGATCAGGTCCATCCGGCTCATGCCCGGCTTGCGGGGCAGCCCCGCGGTGATCACCACGACGTCGGAGCCCTCGGTGCCCGCGTACGAGCCGCCGCCGACCCCCACCACCCGGGTCTCGAACCCCTCGATCGGCCGCGACTGGTTGATGTCCAGCGCCAGCCCCTCGGGCTTGCCCTCCACGATGTCGGTGAGCACGACCGTCTCGAACAGGTCGTACTCCGCCAGTCGCAACGCGGTGGTCGAGCCGTAGAAACCGGCACCGACCACGGTCACCTTGCCGTTCCGGGCCCGCTCTGCCATGCCCGCCAACCTAGCCCCGAGCGGCGCCGTCCGGCCATGCGGGGGCCGCACCGGACTGGTCAGGGGGCAGGGATGAGCAACGCGATGACGGCGAGGGCGACGCCGGCGACGCCGGTCAGAGTGACGTCGACGCGCTGGCTCCGGACGGCGAGGAAGCCAATGCGACGCAACGGGAGGAGCAGCCGCAGCGTGGCGGCGGCGATGAGCGCGAACCCCATCACGACCAGCCCTAGACGCCACCGGCCATGTGAGACGAGCAGCAGCCCGGCCCCGGCGACGACGATGACGGCCAGCAGCGGCCACTGCCGGAGGAAGCCGGCCAGCAGCGGTCGGCGCAGGTAGAGCGGCGGCCGGGTGGGTGGGGTCCCGCGGGCGGGCCGGATCATGCCGTCAGCACCTCCACCCCGGCCGCCTGCTCGGCGGCCAGGACGACGTTGGCCAGCAGCATCGCCCGGGTCATCGGCCCGACCCCGCCGGGGTTGGGGGCCACGAAGCCGGCCACCTCGCGGACGTCCGGGGCGACGTCGCCGGCGATCTTGCCCTCGACCCGGCTGACCCCCACGTCGAGCACGGCCGCCCCGGGCTTGACCATGTCGGCGGTGATCAGCCCCGGGACGCCGGCCGCCGCGACGACGACGTCGGCCGCGCGGGTGTGCGCGGCGAGGTCCCGGGTGCCGGTGTGGCAGAGGGTCACGGTCGCGTTCTCGGTGCGCCGGGTGAGCAGCAGGCCCAGCGGCCGGCCGACGGTGATGCCGCGGCCGACCACCACCACCTCCGCGCCGGCCAGCGGGACGTCGAAGCGGCGGAGCAGCTCGACGATCCCGACCGGGGTGCAGGGCAACGCCCCGGGGACGCCGAGCACCAGCCGGCCGAGGTTGACCGGGTGCAGGCCGTCGGCGTCCTTGGTCGGGTCGATCCGCTCGAGCACGACGCTCTCGTCGATGCCGTGCGGCAGGGGCAGCTGCACGATGTAGCCGGTGCAGGCCGGGTCGGCGTTGAGCTCGTCGACGACGGCGAGCACCTCGGCGAGGTCGGCGGTGGCCGGCAGCTCCCGCTGGATGCTCGCGATGCCGACCTGGGCGCAGTCGGAGTGCTTGGCACCGACGTACCAGCGGCTGCCCGGGTCGTCACCGACCAGCAGGGTGCCCAGGCCCGGTCGCCGTCCAGCCGCGGCGAGGGCCGCCACCCGTTCGGTCAGCTCCGCCCGGATCGTCGCCGCGGTCGCCTTGCCGTCCAGAGTCGTCGCCACCACGTCGTGCAGTGTGCCCGACGCACGCCTCCGGCTCGCTCAGCCGGCCACCAGGGCGCCGTGGGCGCTGGTGAACAGCACGGCCTGCGCCAGGTCCAGCCGCACCCCGGTGGGGTCGAAGCCCCGCCAGTTGACGCCGTCGGTCTGGGCACCGCGCAGGTCCGCCCCGCGCAGCTGCGTCGACTGCAGCCGGGCACGCCGGAGGTCGGCCCGGGTCAGGTCGGCGTCGGTCAGCACGGTGTCGGTGAGGTCGGCCTCGGTCAGCTTCTGCCCGGAGAGGTCGACACCGGAGAGGTCGACGCCCCGCAGCGACACGTAGGACCAGTCGCACTCGCTCGAGGTCATCGGCCGCAGCGTGGCGCCGGGGAACTGCGAGCCGGTGAGCTTGCACCCGCTCCAGGTCACGTTGGACAGCTTCGCCCGGTCGAACCGGCAGGACAGGAACGCCGTCCCCTCGTGCCGGGAGCCCGACAGCGAAGCCCCGGTGAGCACGCAGCGCTCGAAGACGCACCGCGTGGTGACCAGCTCGGACATGTCGGCGTCGTCGAACCGGCAGTCGATGAACGTGACCTGCTCCAGCCGGGCCCAGTCCCAGTCGACCCGGGCGAGGTCCTCGCCCTCCCAGACCGTGCCCGGCGCCGGCGGTTGCGGGTCCGCCATCAGTGCGCGAAGTGGCGGGTGCCGGTGAGGTAGAGCGTCACCCCGGCGGCCTGCGCGGCGGCGACGACCTCCTCGTCCCGCACCGACCCGCCCGGCTGCACCACGGCCCGCACCCCGGCGTCCAGCAGCACCTGCAGCCCGTCGGCGAAGGGGAAGAACGCGTCGGAGGCGGCCACCGAGCCGGTCGCCCGCTCCCCCGCCCGGGTCACCGCGAGCCGGGCGGAGTCGACCCGGTTGACCTGTCCCATGCCGACCCCGACGGTGGCCTTGTCGGCCGCCAGCAGGATGGCGTTGCTCTTGACCGAGCGGACCGACCGCCAGGCGAAGACCAGGTCGTCCAGCCCGGCGGCGTCCAGGGGTGCACCTGCGGCCAGCGTCCAGCTGGTCGGGTCGTCGCCGGGTGCGTCGATCCGGTCGGCGGTCTGCAGCAGCAGCCCCCCGCTGATCGCACGCAGCTCCACCGACAGCCGCGGCACCTCCGGCATGCGCAGCAGCCGGATGTTCTTCTTCGCGGTCAGCACGCCGAGGGCGTCCTGGGTGAACGAGGGGGCGACGACGACCTCGGTGAAGACCTCGGAGATCTGCTCGGCCAAGGTCAGGTCGACCTCGCGGTTGGCCGCGATCACGCCACCGAACGCGGAGACCGGGTCGCAGGCGTGCGCCTTGCGGTGGGCAGCGGCGATGTCGGCGCCGACCGCGATCCCGCAGGGGTTGGCGTGCTTGATGATCGCCACGCAGGGGTCGGCGTGGTCGTGGGCAGCCCGCCAGGCGGCGTCGGTGTCGACGTAGTTGTTGTAGGACATCTGCTTGCCGTGCAGCTGCTCGGCGTCCGCCAGACCCGACTGCCCGCTGCGGTACAGCGCCGCCCCCTGGTGCGGGTTCTCGCCGTAGCGCAGGACGTCGGTGCGCTCCCAGCTCCCGCCGACCCACTCGGGGAAGCCGCTCGCGTCGTCCGGGGCCAGCACGTTGCCCATCCAGGAGGCGACGGCGACGTCGTAGGCGGCGGTGTGCCGGAACGCCTCGGCCGCCAGCTCCCGGCGCTGGGCCAGGGTGAACCCGCCGGCCGCGACCGCCTCGACGACCTCGTCGTAGCGGGCCGGGTCGACGACGACGGCGACCGAGGGGTGGTTCTTGGCCGCGGCGCGCACCATCGCCGGGCCGCCGATGTCGATCTGCTCGATGCACTCGTCGGGCGAGGCACCGGAGGCCACCGTGTCGCTGAACGGGTAGAGGTTGACCACGACCAGGTCGAAGGCGGCGATGCCCAGCTCGTCGAGCTGGGCGACGTGCTCGGGCCGGCGCCGGTCGGCGAGGATGCCGGCGTGCACCGCCGGGTGCAGCGTCTTGACCCGGCCGTCCAGGCACTCGGGGAAGCCGGTGACCTGCTCGACGGGGGTGACCGGCAGGCCGGCGGCGGCGATCCGGGCCGCGGTGGCGCCGGTGCTGACCAGCTCCACCCCGGCGTCGACCAGCCCGCGGGCCAGCTCCTCGACGCCGTTCTTGTCGTAGACGCCGAGCAGGGCGCGGCGGACGGGGGTGCGGTCGCTCATCGGGTGCTCTCCTGGGTCGGTGGGTCGGTCGGGGACAGCCCGGCGGCCTGGACCACGAGGCCGGCCAGGGTCTGCACCAGGAGCTCCCGCTCCACGGTCTTGATCCGCTCGTGCAGGCGTTCCTCGTCGTCCCCGGGCAACACCGGCACCGGGCGCTGGGCCAGGACCGGACCGGTGTCGAGGCCGGCGTCGACGAGGTGGACGGTCGCGCCGGTCGTGGTGACGCCGGCGGCCAACGCGTCCCGGACGGCGTGGGCGCCGGGGAAGGCCGGCAGCAGCGCCGGGTGGCTGTTGAGCACCCGGCCACCGAACGCGTCCAGGACGGCCGGGCCGAGCAGCCTCATGAAGCCCGCACAGACGACCCAGTCGGGCCGGTGCCGGGCCAGTTCCGCGGCCAGCGCGGCGTCCCAGCCGGCCCGGTCGGGGGCGTCCCGCAGGGCGGTGACGAAGGTGCGGACGCCGGCGCCGCGGGCGTGCGCGAGGCCGGGGGCGTCCGCGCGGTCGGAGCCGACGGCGACCACCTCGGCGGGGTAGCCCGGCGAGGCCGCGGCGGACAGCAGCGCCGCGCACAGCGTGCCGGCCCCGGACAACAGGACGACGACGCGGGACCGCGGGGCGGCTGCGTCGGCGGACACGTTCGCCAACCCTAGCCGTCGCCTCCGGCCGGGCCGACCGCGGCCGGGGTCAGCCCCGCGCGCGCCAGCGGCTGACGGCGGCGGCCACGGCGGCCGCGAGGGCCGCCTGCGCGGCGATCGCCAGTCCGGTGGCCAGCGCCGGCGCACCCACCTCGGCCAGCGCCGCATCGCCGAGCCGGCCCCCGCCGACCAGCACCCACAGCCCGGCGCAGACGCCCACGCCCAGCCCGGCGACCACACCCCAGAGCGCCGCGATCACCGTGCCGCCGTCGTCGTCCCCGAGCCGGCGACCGAGCACCGCACCCGTGACGAGCCCCGCCACCGCGGGCAGGACCTGGGAGAGGAAGGCCAGCAGCGGCACCGCCTGGGTGTCGGGCAGCGCGGCCAGCAGCGGCAGCGCGGGCACGCTGCCCAACGTCACCCCACTGGTGGACACGAAAGTCCCGGCGCCCACCAGGAAGCCGGGGCCGGCGGCCAGGCCCATCACCGCGCCCACGGCGTTGGGCAGCACCAGCAGGCTCAGCGCTACCTGCCCGGCGGCTCCGGCACCGGCGCCACCGAGGCCGGTGATGATCCGGCCGAGCCCGGCCACGTCGTCGACGAGCGCCACGGCGATCACCGCGGTGCAGCAGGCGGCCAGCGCCAGGGTCCCGGCGGCCACCGCGCGCAGCACCACCCGCCCGGGACCGGGGAGCCGGTCGACCAGCTCCGCACCCAGGCCCGAGTCGCGCAGCACCCCCAGCCCGCCGGCGACGAGGGCGACGACGCCGGCGCCCAGCACCGCGCGGGGCAGGGCGACCGAGGCGCCCGGGGCGTCCAGGACCAGGGCCAGGCCGGTGGCGAGGGCGACGTGGACGGCGACGACGACCGCGAGCACCGCGGCCGCCCCACCGCCGGTGCGCACCCGCCGGAGGGCCACCACCGAGCCTGCGGCCCGGCTGATCCCCCAGGCGATCGCCACCGTCAGGGCCAGCGGCGCGAGCCGCAGGGGGCCCGAGGAGAGCCGGAGCTCCGCGCCCTGCGCGAGCAGCCACAGCTGGCCGGCGACCCGCGCCGAGGACGTCAGGGGCAACCCGCCGTCGGGGTCCAGGGTCTGGACGACGACGACGGCGAGGGTCAGCCCGGCGAGGCCCAGCGCCGACACGGCCAGCGCGGCGGCCGCCGCCAGGAGGCCGGTGAGCCGACCGCGGCGCTCCCCCGACCCGACGGAGGGCAGACGCGCCAGCAGGGAGGTCACCCGCTCACTGTCGCAAGGCGCAGGAGACCCGGCGTGGCGCACGCGCCGGGGCGACTCAAGTCACGGCCCCGCCCGTGGCGGGGGGTCAGCGGTCGGCAGCGGGGCGTGGTCGGTCGGGGTCCGCCGGGTGCTCGGCGGTCGCCCCGCCGGCCGACGGCGCCGGGGTGGGCCGCCGCCAGTGGGCCTCCGGCTGCCCGTACTCCGGACGCCCGTACTGCGGCGGCTCGTGCTGCGGCTGCGCGTACTGCGGCTGCCCAAAGGCCACCGGCTGCCCGTAGTGCAGGCGGCCGTACTGGGGCTGCTCGGGGGCCGACGGCGGCCCGTACCCGGGCGCCGGCCGGTCCTGCGGCGACGGGCCTCCGCCGGCGCCCTCTCCGGGGTGGGCCGGCCCACCCCGGCGGAGGGATGCGTCGCGGAGCCCGGGCAGCAGGGAGAGCGCGGCCAGGACGGTCACCGCGGCGGCGAGGAGGACGCCGAGCAGGGCGGGGAGCTGGAAGCCGTAGTCCGCACTCCGCAGCCAGGCGATGAGCGTGCAGAGCAGTGCCAGCGCGGCCAGGACGACGGTCGGCGCGGCGCGCAGGGGACCGCCGCGGTGCGGCCGGACCGCGGGGAGCAGCGCCCACGCTGCTGCGGCCAGCAACAACAGCGCGCTGAGCACGACCAGCCCGGAGTACTCGTACCCGCTGGCGGTGATCCGGCCGACGAGGTCGAAGTCGACCGAGGCCCACGGGAGGAAGCCGACGAGCACGTAGAGGAGGGCGCCCCCGGCCACCAGCACGTCCGCCGCGCCGAGCCTGCTCCGGTCGAAGCCGGAGCCCGCGGCCGGGAGCGGACCACCCGGCGGCTGGGGCCCCACCGGAGGCTGGGCCGGACCACTCGGCGTCATGGTGCTCTCCTCGGCGTCGTGCGGACGGGCACCAGGGAGTCTCCGCCGTCTCGCGCGCGACGGGCACCCCTGGGGACGCCACTGCCCGGCGCCTCCGGAGAGGGCCGGGCAGTGGCGGTGGAACGCGGTCGGTGGCGTCAGCCGCCGACGATCTCCCGCATGAGGCGAGCGGCCTCCGACGGCGTCTTGCCGACCTTGACCCCGGCGGCCTCGAGGGCCTCCTGCTTGGCCTGTGCGGTGCCGGCCGAGCCGGACACGATGGCGCCGGCGTGGCCCATCGTCTTGCCCTCGGGGGCGGTGAAGCCGGCGACGTAGCCGACGACCGGCTTGGTCACGTTGGCCTTGATGAAGTCCGCCGCGCGCTCCTCGGCGTCGCCGCCGATCTCGCCGATCATCACGATCGCCTCGGTCTCCGGGTCGTCCTGGAACGCCTGGAGGCAGTCGATGTGCGTCGTCCCGATGACCGGGTCGCCGCCGATGCCGACGGCGGTGGAGAAGCCGATGTCCCGGAGCTCGTACATCATCTGGTAGGTCAGCGTGCCGGACTTGCTGACCAGCCCGATCTTGCCGGCCTGGGTGATGTTCGCCGGGATGATGCCGGCGTTGGACCGCCCGGGGCTGATCAGCCCGGGGCAGTTCGGGCCGATGATCCGGGTCGAGCCGCCCTGGGCGTGCGCCCAGAAGTAGGTCGAGTCGTGCACCGGGATGCCCTCGGTGATGACCACGGCCATCCCGATCTGGGCGTCGATGGCCTCGATGACGGCGCCCTTGGCGAACTTCGGCGGCACGAAGACGACGGTGACATCGGCCCCGGTCTCCTTCATCGCCTCGGCGACGGAGCCGAAGACGGGGACGGACGTGCCGTCGAAGTCCACGGTCTGACCGGCCTTGCTCGGGTTCACGCCACCGACGACGGCGGTGCCGGAGGCGAGCATCCGGGCGGTGTGCTTGCGGCCCTCGGATCCGGTGATGCCCTGGACGATGACCTTGCTGTTCTCGGTGAGGAAGATCGACATCTCTGCTGTGTCCTGTTCAGTAGAAGGACCTCGTCCTCCTCACCCCTCGCACGCTCGGGGCGAGCCTCTGGACGAGGCCAGAAGACGGTTAGGAGGCGGCGAGCTCGGCGGCGCGGCGGGCGGCGCCGTCCATGGTGTCGACCACGGTCACCAGGGGGTGGGCGGCCTCGGCGAGGATCCGCCGGCCCTCCTCCACGTTGTTGCCGTCCAGCCGCACGACCAGGGGCTTGGTGGCCTCGTCGCCGAGCAGGCCCAGCGCCGAGACGATGCCGTCGGCCACGGCGTCGCAGGCGGTGATCCCGCCGAAGACGTTGACGAACACGCTCTTGACGGACGGGTCGGACAGGATGACGCCCAGCCCGTCGGCCATCACCTGGGCGGAGGCGCCACCGCCGATGTCGAGGAAGTTGGCCGGGCGGACCCCACCGAACTCCTCGCCGGCGTAGGCCACGACGTCCAGCGTGCTCATGACCAGGCCGGCGCCGTTGCCGATGATGCCGACCTCGCCCTCAAGCTTGACGTAGTTGAGGCCCTTCTCCTTCGCGGCCGCCTCGAGCGGATCGGCGGCGGCGACGTCCTCGAGGGCGTCGTGGTCGCCGTGCCGGAACGCGGCGTTCTCGTCCAGGGTCACCTTGGCGTCGAGGGCGAGCACCGTGCCGTCGGGCGCCTTGGCCAGCGGGTTGATCTCGACCAGGGTGGCGTCCTCCTTGCTGAAGACGTCCCACAGCTGGACCGCGATGGCGATCACCTGGTCGCGGACCTCGGCCGGGAAGCCGGCGGCGTCGACGATCTCGGCGGCCTTCTGCGCGTCGACGCCGACCGAGGCGTCGACGGGGATGCGGGCCAGCGCCTCCGGGCGCTCGACGGCGAGCGTCTCGATCTCCACGCCGCCCTCGACCGAGGCCATGGCCAGGAAGGTGCGGTTGGAGCGGTCGAGCAGGTAGGAGAAGTAGTACTCCTCGGCGATGTCGCTGGCCTGGGCCACCATCACCTTGTGGGTGATGTGCCCCTTGATGTCCAGCCCGAGGATGTCCTGGGCCCGCGCCTTGGCGCTCTCGGGGTCGTCGGCCAGCTTCACGCCGCCGGCCTTGCCGCGGCCGCCGACCTTCACCTGCGCCTTCACGACGACCGGGGCGGAGATCTCGCGGGCGATCGCCTCCGCCTGCTCGGGCGTCTCGGCGACGCCGCCGGGGAGCACGGGCACGCCGTGCGAGGCCAACAGGTCACGGGCCTGGTACTCGAAGAGATCCACGAGCAAGGACCGTAGCCCGCCCCGCTCCGCCTCGCGTCACCTGCCCTCCGTCGGAGGGGGACGTCTCACCCGTCTCTTCCGCCCAGCGGGATCGATGTGGGGTCAGGCCTCGGCGGTGGCGCCCACGTGCTCGCGGACCCAGCCCACGATCTCCTCGGTGCTCGCACCGGGGGTGAAGACCCGGGCCACGCCCAGCCGGGACAGCTCGGGCAGGTCGGCCTCGGGGATGATCCCGCCCCCGAAGACGACGACGTCGTCGACCTCCCGCTCGCGGAGCAGCTCGGCGAGCCGCCGGAACAGCGTCATGTGGGCACCGGAGAGCACCGAGAGCCCGACCGCGTCGGCGTCCTCCTGGACGACGGTGTCCACGATCTGCTCGGGCGTCTGGTGCAGCCCGGTGTAGACGACCTCCATGCCCGCGTCACGGAGCGCGCGGGCGACGATCTTCGCGCCGCGGTCGTGACCGTCGAGGCCCGGCTTGGCGATCACGACACGAATGCGCTCAGCTGCCACGGCGTCGACTCTAGGGGCGGCGGGGTGTCCTTCGTCACCCCTGAGCGGGCGAACCGCGCCGCCAGCGCCAGGCCACGAGCGTGAGCCCCACCGCGCCGAGGGCCAGCACCAGCAGACCGATCCCCGGCACGGTCCATTCCAGGTCCGGACTGGACCACGCGTCGCGGAGCCCGGACAGGGCGGTGTCCAGCAGGAAGACGGCGACGGCGAGCAGCCCGCCGACGGCGGCGAGCCGGGGCCGCAGCGATGGCGCGACGACGGCGGAGAGCACGAGCGCCCCCGCGAGCAACAGCCCGCCCAGCAGGGCCAGCCCGGGCCGCTCCAGCAGCGCCTGCGGCCCCTCCTGCTCCACGACGGCCTCCAGCCCGGTCAGCGGGTCGGTCACCACCTCGTCCGGGACGTCGGCCGCCGGCAGCGCGAGGGCGAGCACCGCCGCCACACCGAGGAGCACCGCCACGCCGGCGAGCACCGGACGCAGCGGGTCCAGCCCGCCACCGTCCTCCATCACCGTGCGGCCCCAGGCGGCGAAGGCGGTCAGCCCGGCGAGGACGGCGAGGCCCAGGGCGACGACACCGAGCACCCAGCCGGCACCGACCTCCACCGAGCTGGTGAGCACGAGGTCACCGGCCAGCACCTCGACCGCCGGGCGGGTGGTCGACCCCTGGCCGCGGTGGAGCTCGATGAGGAGCCGGCCGACCGCCAGCGCGCCGGTGACCGCCGCGTAGGCCAGACCGAACCGCGGCACCCGCCCGAGGAGCAGCCCGGCGCCGACCGCGATCGAGGCGATGGGCGCGACGAGGGCCACGACGGCGTCCAGCGCTCCCTGCACCTGGCTCACCGCCGTCCCGCCGACCACGAGGTAGGTCGGGAAGGCCGCCGCTGCCCCGGCCAGCCCGGCGAGCAGGAGCAGCAGCCCGCAGGCGCGGGCCAGCACCGGGACCGGACCGACGACGACCCGGTCGGGGGCGGTCGCGGACGGCGCGGTCGCACCGGCGCGGGGACCTCCGGTGCGGCGGGCCGCCGGGGTGCGCGCCGCGCCGGGCCGGCCTGGCGTGCCGGTGCGGGCGGGGACGCGGTCACGGGCGGGCACTGGGGGTCTCCTCGGGATCAGGCTGTCTGGCCACGGGCGCGTGTCGTGTATCGGTTGTATGACTTTCAACACAACGGGGCATTACGGTCCCCGGAACTGAGCACATCACTGCCCATGGCGCGCCGCCCGGCGCGGTGCTGGGGCGGACGGGAGGGAGAACGGCGTGCAGGTACCCGTTCTGCCCTCCGCACCAGCCTGGCACGCCCCGCGCGCCGGAGCAGGGAGCGACGTCCCAGCGGCCCCTCGGCGCACCGGCCTCCGGCGGCTGGTCTCCCCGGCCGCGATCACCGGCAGCATCACCGAGCTGGCCTGGGTGGGGGCACACACGCTGCTCTACCCACTCGGCACCCGCACCGAGCGGCTGCGTCCCGACGGGAGCTACCGACCCCACCCGCAGCCCGCCGCCGTCCGCGCCCTCTTCGCCGCCGACCCCCTGGCCGCCCGCATCCCCGTCGTCCTGGTCCACGGGCTGGTCGACAACCGGTCGGTGTTCGCGGTGATGCGCCGGGGCCTCCGTCGACGCGGCTTCACCCAGGTCTGCACGTGGAACTACAGCCCGCTGCTGCGCGACGTGGAGAGCGCTGCGGAGGCGCTGGGCCAGCACATCGAGGAGGTCTGCCGGGCCACCGGTCACGACCGGGTGCACGTGGTGGGCCACAGCCTCGGCGGGCTGGTCGCCCGGTACCTCGTGCAGCGCCTGGACGGCGACGCGCGGGTGGAGTCGCTGGTCACCCTCGGGACGCCGCACGGCGGGAGCCGGTGGGCGCACGTGCTGCCCACCCGCCTGGTGCGCCAGCTCCGGCCGGGATCGGCCCTGTTCCAGCAGCTCGCCGCTCCGGCACCGGAGTGCCGGACCCGGGTGACGGCGGTCTACAGCGACCTGGACCAGATGGTCGTGCCGTCGTCGGCCGGCCGCTGCGACCACCCCGACCTCCAGGCCCGGAACGTCCTCGTGCCGGGGGTGGGGCACATGTCGCTCCCCATCCACCGTGGTGTGGTGGACGAGGTCGCCGCGACCTTGGCCGGCCTGCGGACCAGCACCGACGACGCTCCCGTCGCTGCCGCCTGACCACATGTCGACACCTGCCAACTGCGGGTGTCGTCACTCATAGCTCTGCGCCACGACACGCGGAGTCAGGTCGTTGGTGCCCTCTGCCGCTCTCCGTAGCGTCCCGAATGACACCGATGGGATTTCCGCCGGCGTCACCGAAACCGCAGTGCCAGCACCAGCCGCTCCCTGCGGCCGGCTGGTGCCCGACGACGCCCGGCTCCCGCGGCGTGCTGCCCGGGAAGGTGCCCGTTGTCCCGTATGCGAGAACTCGTCGGCCGCACGCAGTCCGAAGTCGTCCCCGCCGCCGCCCTCACCGGCGCATCCAGTGACTGGACCGACCAGTTCGACGACGACTGGGACTGGGACCGCGAGTGGGCGGCCACCCAGGAGACCGACCCCAGCAGCGCCACCGGCACCCTGGCCGCACCCGAGGAGACCCCACCGAGCGCACCGGGTGCGGCCACCCGGCGGCGCGTCCCCCGCCCGCCGCGCCGCAGGGCGCCGGTGCTGCTCGCCGTCGCCGTCGTCGGCGCCCTGGCGACCTCGCTGATGGGGGGCATCGGCGAACCGGCACCCGCCCCGGTGGCCTCCGGTGTGGACTACGGGCTGGGCCTGACCGATGCCAGCTTCGCCGGCGGTGTGGACGTCGAGGGTGCGCGCGGGGAGATCAGCCAGGCGGAGGCGCAGGCCCGGCTGAGCGAGATCGCCGCGTCCCGGGCCGCGCGCGAGCCGGACTTCGTCGTGCCCACCGCCGGCCGGCTGACCACGTGCTTCTGCCAGCGTTGGGGCACCATGCACTGGGGTCTCGACCTCGCCGCCCCGCTTGGCACCCCGATCTTCGCCGCGGCGGACGGGGTCGTGCTGCGCGCCGGTCCCGCGTCGGGCTACGGCAACGCCGTCTACATCCAGGACGCCGACGGGAACGTCCAGATCTACGGGCACATGCGCTACTACGACGTGGCCGCCGGTGACGTCGTCTCGGCGGGTCAGCAGATCGCCAAGGTCGGCAACCAGGGCCAGTCGACGGGGCCGCACCTGCACTTCGAGATCCACCGCGGTGGGATGAACGGCAAGCCGATCGACCCGGAGGCGTGGCTCGCCGAGCGCGGCCTCTCCGTCGGCTGAGCGAGGTCGGCGGGCCGGGGAAGACTGGCTCGGTGACCTCCGCCGACCCGCCGTCCACTCGGTCCGTGCGGCTGGTCCAGCTCCCGGCTGCGGCGTTCACCGCCCTGGCCGCCGGTGATCTCGCCGCGGCCGACGAGCTCAGCCCGGTGCCGCTGACCGCGTACTTCGCCGGGCCGGACTGGGCGCCGGTGTGGCGACGCCGCGCCGCGCAGCTGGTCGCCCGCCCGGCGGATGCCGGCTGGGTCACCCGAGTGGTCTGGGACCCGGACCGCCGCATCGCGGTGGGGCGGGCCGGCTTCCACGGCGCACCGGACGACGACGGCATGGTGGAGATCGGCTACGCCGTCGTGCCCGCGCGGCGCCGGCAGGGCTACGCCCGTGCCGCCGTCGAGCAGCTGCTCGCCCGGGCGGCCGGGGAGCCGGCGGTGCGCACCGTCCGGGTCACGATCAGCCCGACCAACACCGCCTCCCGTGCCCTCGCGCTCCCCTACGGCTTCGTGCTGGTCGGCGAGCAGGAGGACGACGAGGACGGTCTGGAGCTGGTCTACGAGCTCGCCGCCGACCAGCTCAGAGCTTGACGAGCGGGGCGTAGCGCAGCACGAGGCGCTTGGTGCCGCCGGAGCCGAAGTCGACCGTGGCCTGCGCCTTGTCGCCGGCGCCGTTGATCTCGACCACGGTGCCGAGCCCGAAGGCGTCGTGGCTGACCCGGTCGCCGACGTCGACGCTGATCACCGCCCGGTTGCCCGCACCACCGCGCAGGCCCCCGGTCGACAGGCCGGTCGAGGCGACCCGCGCCTGCGCGGAGCTCATCGGCTTGCTCGGGGCCGGCTCAAGCCGCTCCCAGTGGACGGCGTCGGCCGGCAGCTCGTCGAGGAACCGGGACGGCGGGTTGTAGGCCGGCTGCCCCCAGTTGGTGCGCACGGTGGCGCGGGAGAGGAACAGCCGCTGCCGCGCCCGGGTGATGCCCACGTAGGCCAGTCGCCGCTCCTCCTCCAGCTCCCGCGGGTCGCCGAGGGCCCGCAGGTGCGGGAAGACGCCGTCCTCCAGGCCGGTGAGGAAGACCACCGGGAACTCCAGGCCCTTGGCGGTGTGCAGGGTCATCAGGGTCACCACGCCGGCCTCGTCGCCGCTGACCGGGATCTGGTCGGCGTCGGCGACCAGCGAGACCTGCTCGAGGAACTCGGTGACCGTGCCCCCGGGGTTGGCCGCCTCGAACTCGGCGGCCACCGAGATCAGCTCGTTGAGGTTGTCGACCCGCCCCTCGTCCTGCGGGTCGGTGCTGGCCTCCAGCTCGGCCAGGTAGCCGGTGCGGTCCAGGACGCTCTCCAGCAGGGCCGCCGGGCCCGAACCGGTCTCGACCAGCTGCTCGAACTCCTCCAGCAGCGCGACGAACTCCTGGATGGCCTTGAGCGACCGGGTGGCCAGGTCACCGACCTCGGAGCAGCGGCGGAGGGCGCTGGCGAACGGGATCCGCTCCCGGTCGGCGAACCGCTCGACGCACGCCTCGGCGCGCTCGCCGATGCCCCGCTTGGGGGTGTTGAGCACCCGCCGGAGGCTGACCACGTCCGCCGGGTTGGCGATCACCTTGAGGTAGGCGACCGCGTCCCGGACCTCCCGGCGCTCGTAGAAGCGCACCCCGCCGACGACCTTGTAGGGCATGCCGACCCGGATGAACACCTCCTCGAAGACGCGGGAGGCGTTGTTGGTGCGGTAGAAGATCGCGATGTCGGCCGGCCGGGCCTTGCCCTCGTCGGTGAGTGCGTCGATCTGTTCGGCGACCCAGGCGGCCTCGTCGTGCTCGTTGTCGGCGACGTAGCCCTCGATCAGCTCGCCGTCACCGGCGTCGGACCACAGGTTCTTCGGCCGGCGGGCGGTGTTGCGGGCGATCACCTGGTTGGCCGCGCGCAGGATGCGCTGGGTGGAGCGGTAGTTCTGCTCCAGCACGATGGTGGTGGCGTCGGGGTAGTCGCGCTCGAACTCGTCGATGTTGCGGATCGTCGCGCCGCGGAAGGCGTAGATGGACTGGTCGGCGTCGCCGACGACGCACAGCTCGGCCGGTGGCACCGGGCCACCGTGCGTGCCGACCAGCTCGCGGACCAGCACGTACTGGGCGTGGTTGGTGTCCTGGTACTCGTCGACCAGCACGTGCCGGAACCGGCGGCGGTAGTGCTCGGCCACGTCGGGGAAGGCCTGGAGCAGGTGCACCGTGGTCATGATCAGGTCGTCGAAGTCCATGGCGTGCGCCTCGCGCAGCCGCCGCTGGTAGAGGGTGTACGCCTCCTTCAGCACCTTCTCCGGCGCCGTCTGCGGGGCGTAGGACTCCTCGTCGACCAGCTCGTTCTTCAGGTTCGACACCTGGTTGGCCAGGCCGCGGCCGGGATACCGCTTGGCGTCGAGGTCCAGGTCGCGGGCGACCATCGTCATCAGCCGGACCGAGTCGCCCTGGTCGTAGATGGTGAACGAGCTCTTCATGCCGAGCTTGCCGGCCTCGGCCCGCAGGATGCGCACGCACATCGAGTGGAACGTGGACACCCACATGGCCCGGGCGCGTGGGCCGACGAGCGCGGCGACGCGCTCCTTCATCTCCCCGGCGGCCTTGTTGGTGAAGGTGATCGCCATGATCTCGCCGGGCTGCACGCCGCGGGCGCCGAGCAGGTACGCGATGCGGTGGGTGAGCACCCGCGTCTTGCCGGAACCGGCGCCGGCGACGATGAGCAGCGGGCTGCCCTCGTGCACCGTGGCCTCGCGCTGCGGGCCGTTGAGGCCGGCGAGCATCCGGTCCAGCTCGCGGCCGGTCTGGCCGGAGGTGTGCCGGGGGAGCGCGGCGGTGCCTGGGAGGGTGTGCTGGGGGCTGCTCATGACCCCGCCACTCTAAGCCGGGACACCGACAGCTCCGGGCGGCCCGCGTGTCGGCGGGGTGGTCGGCGATGGCCACGGACCGTGGGCTGTGGCACACTCCTGGACGTGCTCAGCCCCCGAGAGTTTTCCTACGGCCACCGGGTTCCGGTGTCCGTCTCGGCTGGCTGAACCGCCACCGCACACGACGCCCCGGGCCCACGGCCCCGGGGCGTTTTTCCGTCTCTGGGGTCCCGACGGCCTCCTGCACCCCGGAGGAACCGATGAGCACCGCGCTCTCAAGCAGCACCGCCCTCTCCCCCAGCACCGACAGCTCGGCCGCAGACACCGCGGCGGACCCCGCGGCGCGGATCGACGCGCTGCGCGGTGAGATCGACGCCTGCGACGCCGAGATCATCGCGCTCGTGCAGCGCCGGCTGGCCATCTCCCAGGAGATCGGCTCGCTGCGCACCGCGAGCGGTGGCATGCGACTGTCGCTGTCCCGCGAGCAGCGGGTGCTCTCCCGCTTCCGCGACGCCCTCGGCCCCGACGGCTCGACCCTCGGGATGATGCTGCTGCGCCAGGGCCGCGGCCGGCTCTGACGCCGTCCTCCTCGGCCGGCCGCTCTTGGCCCAGCCGCGGTGCGGCCGACGGCGGATGTCACGTCCGCGGGCGCTGTCCCGTCTCCCTGGGCACCAGCCGATGGAGAGGACGACGGACATGACCACCGACACCGCCCGCATCCCGCTCGACCCGCCCCGCACCCTGCTGACCCGGGCCGCGGAGTGGTGGTCCCGCCGCACCTTCGGGGCGGTGCTCGACCCGGGCGCGGCGATGGCGCACCACCCGCGCGTGCTGCTCAGCCAGGTCCGCTACGAGAAGAGCGTGGACCGGTGGCGCCGGCTGGACCCGACGCTCAAGGCGCTGGCGGTGATGTCCTCGGCGACCACCATCGGCTGTTCCTGGTGCCTGGACTTCGGCTTCTGGGAGAGCAGTCAGCGCGGCGTGGACCCGGCCAAGCTGCGCGACGTCCCGCGGTGGCGGGACAGCCAGGTGTACAGCGACCTGGAACGACGGGTGATGGCCTACGCGGAGGCCATGACGGCCACTCCACCCCAGGTGACCGACGACATGGTCGCCGACCTGCGGCGCGACCTGGACGACGCCCAGCTGGTGGAGCTCACCATGATGATCTCCGTGGAGAACTCCCGCTCCCGGACCAACGCCGCCCTCGGGCTGAGCAGTCAGGGCTTCCGGGACCGGTGCGAGGTGCCGGGCCGGTGAGCGCCGCCGCCGACCTGTTCACCGGCCACCGCCGACTGCTCTTCTCCGTCGCCTACCAGTTGCTGGGCAGCGTGGCCGAGGCCGAGGACGCCGTGCAGGACGCCTGGCTGCGCTGGTCGGCGGCCGACCGGGCCGACGTCACCGACCCGCGGGCCTACCTGGTGCAGGTCACCACCCGGCTGGCGCTCGACCGGCTCCGCTCCGCCCGAGCACGGCGGGAGAGCTACGTCGGGCCGTGGCTGCCCGAGCCGCTGCTCACCGGAGCAGACCGGGTCGCCGCAGCACCCGGTCCGGCCGATCCGAGCGAGGTCGCCGAGACCGGGGAGGCGGTGTCCTTGGCCCTGCTGGTCGTGCTGGAGACCCTCTCCCCCGCCGAGCGTGCGGTCTTCGTGCTCCGTGAGGTCTTCGCCCTCCCGGTGGCCGAGGTCGCAGCAGCGCTGGGCCGCAGCGAGTCCGCCGTCCGGCAGATGGCGCACCGGGCACGGGAACACGTGCAGGCCCGCCGTCCCCGGTTCGACACCGACCGCCGTGCGCAGCGGGAGGTGACCGACCGCTTCCTGGCGGCCTGCGCGGGCGGGGACGTCGAGGCGCTGCTGTCGGCGCTGGCCCCCGACGTGGTGCTGGTCAGCGACGGCGGCGGCAAGGCGAAGGCGGCGCTGCGGCCGATCACCGGCGCGGAGAAGGTCACCCGGTTCCTGCTCGGGGTCGCCGCGCAGGCCACGGACGTGCCCGACCTGCGGATCGAGGTCGTGGAGGTCAACGGCACCCCGGCGATCGTGGCCTGGAGCGGCGTCGAGCCGTTCCTGACCATGTCCCTCGTCGTCGCCGACGGGCGCATCGAGCAGGTGCTGGTCGTCCGCAACCCCGACAAGCTGCAGGGCCTGGCCGGACGCCCGCGCGCCGCGACCTAGGCTCGCCCGCGTGATGCCGCTGCCCGAGGCCCCTGCCCCGTTCGTCGAGCGCGCCCTGTGCGTGCTCGCCCACCCCGACGACGTCGACTTCGGCAGCGCCGGGACCGTCGCCACCTGGACCGCGGCCGGCACCGAGGTCACGTACTGCATGGTCACCGACGGCGACGCCGGCGGGTTCGACGACACCCCACGGGAGAAGATGGGTCCGCTGCGACGGGAGGAGCAGACCGCCGCCGCGGCCGCGGTCGGGGTCAGCGACGTGCGGTTCCTCGGGTACCCGGACGGGCGGCTGGAGCCGACCTTGGAGCTGCGCCGGGACATCAGCCGGGTGATCCGGCAGGTGCGCCCGCAGCGGGTGCTGACCAGCTCACCCGAGCGGTTCTGGGAGCGGATCGGCGCCAGCCACCCCGATCACATGACCGTGGGCGAGTCCACGCTGCGGGCGGTGTACCCCGACGCCCGCAACCCCTTCGCCTTCCCCGAGCTGCTGGCCGACGAGGGCCTGGATGCCTGGACGGTGTCGGAGGTGTGGCTGGGTGGTGGCCCCCGCTCGGACCACGCCGTGGACGTGACCGACGTGCTCGACCGCAAGCTCGCCGCGCTCCGCTCGCACGTCAGCCAGGTCTCGCACTGGCCCGAAGGCCAGCTGCAGGAGTTCCTGACCGGCTGGATGCGGCAGAACGCGCGCACCCACGGCCTGCCCGACGGGCACCTCGCCGAAGCGTTCCAGGTCGTGTACACAGCGTGACCGACACCGGTACGGACACCAGCCCGTCACAGAGTCACCGGATGGGCGCACCGCTGTAACAGAGCTCACGTAGACCTCTCCCGGTCCGCTCACCCAGCACCGGGAGAACACGATGACCGACGCACCGCACGAGGGCGTGGAGCCCGCGGCCGCCGCTGCACTGCTGGAGCGCGGGCTCGGCCGCCGCGCCTTCGTCCAGGCCGCCCTGGCCACCGGCGCCGTCATGGCGGCCGGCGTCGCCACCGCATCGCCGGCCGCGGCCACCGGTGGGCCCCGGACCCGGCTGCCCGGGCAGGTCCTCCAGCCCGGCACCGGCCCCATCGACGGGGACCTGTACCTCCCCTCGCGGCCCGACGAGGTGCTGTGGGGCTACCTGCCGCGCACCACCGACGCACCGGTCGCCCGGATGCGCTCCGGGCAGACGATCACCATCGACACGGTGAGCCACGAGGGGCTCCTGGAGGACCAGGGCCGCGACCCGGCGGGGTGGTTCGCCGGTCAGGGGGTGCCCCGCGAGCAGGTGCTGGACGACGCCGTCGCCATCGCGTCCGGGTACAGCCGGCACCCGCGCGACTTCGACGCCGACGGGCCGCACGTCGTCACCGGCCCGGTCCACGTCGAGGGCGCCCGTCCTGGTGACGTGCTCAAGATCGAGCCGCTCTCGGCGATGCCGCGGGTCCCCTACGGCGTCATCTCCAGCCGGCACGGCAAGGGCGCGCTCGCCGTCCAGTTCTCCCCCGACAACGGGATCAGCCCCGCCGAGGCGATGCCGCAGACGCCGGACGGCCGGGCCACGGGGGACCCGTTGCAGTACGGCAACGTCTCGGTCTTCACCCCGGTCCGCCGGGGTCGCCGCGGGGTGCCCACCGCGCACCTCCCGGTGGGCACCAGCGGCGAGGTCAGCTGGCCGCTGGACCCGTTCGCCGGGCTGATGGCCGTCGCCACGGTCGGCGACGCGACGCAGGTCAACGACCCGCTGGTGAACTCGATCCCGCCGACCCTCGGCGGCGGCAACATCGACGTCAAGCACCTCAACGTCGGCTCCGCCTTCTACGTGCCGGTGGTCGCCGAGGGGGCGTTGTTCTCCACCGGCGATCCGCACATGTCGATGGGCAACGGCGAGGTGGCCCTCACCGCGATGGAGGGGTCGCTCCGGATCACCTACCGGCTCACCGTCTGCCGCCCGGGCGCGGGCGACGCACCGTCGGTGGCCTTCCGGTACCCCTTCGGGGAGACGCCGGACGCCTGGGTGCCGATCGGGTTGTCCGACCCGGACGGCTCCCGCGACGGGCAGGGCAGTGACCTGGACGTCGCCAGCCGGCGGGCCGTGGTCAACGCGCTGGACTTCCTGGTGAACGACCGGGGGATGGACCGGGCGGTCGCCTACGCCTACCTCTCGGCGGCCGCGGACTTCGAGGTGTCACAGGTGGTGGACCGCACCGTCGGCGTGCACGGCCTGATCCCGAAGAGCCACTTCTGCTGAGGGAGGGCCACCTCCTCCCCTGTGCCCGCGAGGGGTGGGAGGAGGTGGTCCTCCCTCAGAGCAGCCGGTTGGTGGCCGCCCAGCGGGTGAGCTCGTTGCGGTTGGACAGCTGCAGCTTGCGCAGCACGTTGGAGGCGTGGGACTCCACCGTCTTCACCGAGATGAACAGCCGGCCGCCGATCTCCCGGTAGGTGTAGCCGCGGGCCAGCAGCTGCATCACCTCCCGCTCGCGGGCCGACAGCAGGTCCAGGCCCGGGTCGGTGGCCGGGTCGTCGGCGGGCACGGGCGCGGCGGGGCCGGCGGAGAAGGCGTCGAGCACGAACCCGGCCAGCCGGGGGCTGAACACGACGTCGTCCTCGGCGACCCGGCGGACGGCGTCGCGCAGGTCGGCCCCGGAGATCGTCTTGGTGACGTACCCCCGGGCCCCGGCACGGATGACGGCGATGACGTCCTCGGCGGCGTCGGAGACCGACAGCGCCAGCCAGCGGGTAGCGGGCAGCTCGGTGCGCAACGACTCCAGGACGGCGTGGCCCCCGCCGCCGGGCAGGTGCACGTCGAGCAGGACGACGTCCGGCGTGCTGGCCCGGATGCCGGCCACCGCGGTCGGCACGTCGGCCGCCTCGCCGACCACCTCGACGTCCTCGCCCAGCTCCGCCCGCACCCCGGCGCGGACCATCGCGTGGTCGTCGACCAGGAAGACCCGGGTGCGCCCCGTCGCGGCCGTCATGCCGGCGCCTCCGTCCGCTCGCGCGGCAGGCAGAGCTCCACCTCGGTCCCCTCTCCCGGTGCGGACCGCACCGTCGCCGTGCCGCCCAGTCGGGTCAGCCGTCCCACCACCGAGTCGCGCAGGCCGCGCCGGTCGCCCGGCACGGCGGCCGGGTCGAACCCGGTGCCGCGGTCCCGGACGAACACCGTCACCGCGCCCGGCGTCACCTCGCTGTACAGCGAGACGGAGGGCGCACCGGAGTGCTTCGCGGCGTTGACCACCGCCTCCCGGGCGGCCTGCCCGAGGGTGGCCACCGCGTCGTCGACGGGCAGGTCCCCCACGACGACCGGGTCGACGGTGACGGCGTGGTCGGCCTCCACCTCGGCCACCAGCCGGGCGACCAGCCCGGCCCAGGTGCCGCCGGTGGCGACGGTCGGCTCGTAGAGCCACGCCCGCAGTTCCCGCTCCTGGCTGCGGGCCAGCCGGCCCACCACCGTGGGGTCGGCCGCGTGCCGCTGGATCAACGCGAGGGTCTGCAGCACCGAGTCGTGCAGGTGTGCGGCGACCGCGGCGCGCTCCTCCGACCGGATCCGGGCGGCCCGCTCGGTCGCGCGCTGGTCCAGCAGCCGGCGCCACAGCGGGGCGGTCGCCAGCGCCAGGCCGACCAGGATCACCACGGTGGCGGTGAAGCCGTTGCGGGCGTTGGCCAGCTGCCCGGTGGTGACCAAGAGCAGCACCACGCCGATGACGCCGACGAGGACCCCGGCGGCCAGCCCCCAGCGGCTGGTGCGGCGGGAGAGCGAGGCGTCGCTGTCGGTCTGCCGCCAGATCACGGCCAGCCCGATCCCGGCGAGGGCCAGCGGCAGGACGACGTCGTAGCCGCCGAAGGTGAGCAGCTGGGAGACCAGCCCGAAGACGGCGAAGGACAGCAGGGCCAGCAGGATCAGCTGCCGGCGGCTGGGGCGCTCCCCGATCACGGCCGTGGGCGCACCGTCGCCGGAGGGGTCGGCGACCGGCATGGTCAGCCAGAGCAGCGCATAGGCGACGACGCCCACCCCGGTGAACGCCAGCCCGATCACGACGAACCGGACCACCAGCGGGTCCAGGCGCAGGTGCGCCGCCGTCCCGGCGACCACCCCGGCCAGCAGCCGCCCCGTGGCCGGCCGCACGAGCGGGGGCCGGGCCGGGCGGCCGTCGGAGAGCCCGGGCGCGGACGGGGCGGGGTGCCCGGCCGTCGGCTCGGTGCTGGTGGTCACGGTCCCGATGGTGTCACCGCCGCCGCGCCACGCACACCGGTGATCACCCGGAGGCAGGGCGGCCCGTGCGGATCAGGGTCGGTCCAGGGGGTTCCCTGATATCGCCGGGCGCCCGGAGTGGGCAGGCTCGTGGCATGACCTCAGCAGTTCCTCCCTCCACCCCGCCCCCGGCGGCCGAGCAGCCGCCGGGCTCCTGGCCGCCTCCTCCACCGCCGGGCTCCTGGCCGCCTGCCCCTCCACCGGGCTCCTGGCCGCCTCCTCCTCCACCGGGCTCGGTCGCCCGGCCCCCGCTGCGGCGCAGCCGCACCGACAAGGTGATCGGCGGCGTCGCCGGCGGCCTGGCCGAGTACACCGGCGTCGACGCCCTGCTGTGGCGGGTGGGCGCCATCGCGCTCACCCTCGCCGGCGGCAGCGGCCTGATCATCTACGTGCTGCTGTGGCTGCTCATGCCGGCCGCCCCCGCCGCGCCGCCCGGCCAGCCGGGCGCTCCGGAGCAGACCCGCACCGGCCCACGGTCCCCGGTGCCCGGGGTGACGATCGCGGCGCTGCTGATCATCGCCGGCATCGCGGTGATGCTCGACCAGTTCACCGACGTGGACCTGGGCGCCCGCGGTGTCCTGGGCAGCGCGCTGCTGATCGTGGGCGTCGGCCTGGTGTTCGGTGCGCTGACCGGGATCGGCCGGGGCGCCAAGGGCGGGCTGATCGGGCTGGGCATGGTGCTCTCCGTGGCGCTCGTGATCGCCTCGACGGTCGAGGTCCCCAGCGGCGAGATGGGCGACCGCACCTGGCGCCCGGCGTCGGCGGCCGCGGTGCAGTCGGACTACGAGAACGGGGTCGGTGACCTGCTGCTGGACCTGCGCGGCGTGGACCTGGACGA
The DNA here is from genome assembly GCF_026967885.1 of Modestobacter sp. VKM Ac-2983. NCBI lineage: Bacteria > Bacillati > Actinomycetota > Actinomycetes > Geodermatophilales > Geodermatophilaceae > Modestobacter > Modestobacter sp. VKM Ac-2983. Next base: position 592,293 of record NZ_JAPVBK010000003.1, on the reverse strand, counting down.
CCTCGACGACCTGGACTCCCCGATCACCACCCGGATCGACTCGGGGATGGGTGACATCCAGGTGATCGTGCCGTTCTCCGCCGACGTGCAGCTGGAGGTCGTGCAGGGGCTCGGCGAGACCGACCTGTTCGGCGACAGCGTGGAGACCGGCTTCTTCCCCGGCCTGGGCACGGCCGACTGGTCCGGGGACTCCGAGCCGGAGTTCGAGATCACCATCAACGCAGGTCTGGGTGACGTGGAGGTGTCCCGTGGCTGAGCACGACCCCTACGGACGGCGGGACACCGAGGTGTTCCCCCAGAGCACCACCGGCAGCTCCGCGGCCTCCGCCGTCGACGAGTCCGGACGCCGACGCGATGTCGACAACGGCGCACTGGTCGCCGGGGTCCTGTTCATCCTGGTGGCGATCCTGCTGATGGCCGGGGTGGACCTGTCCTTCGACTGGTTCGGCAACGGGATCGCCTGGGTCATCCTGGTCGGTGCCGGGATCGCGCTGCTGGTCAACGAGTGGCGCAAGGCCCGCCGCCGCAACTGAGGGCAGCCGCCGGAGGGCCGGTGGCGGGCGGGGTCACCCGGCACCCACCCGAGGCACGCGAGATCGACCACGAGGGCTCGGGGAGCGACCGCTCCCCGGGCCCTTCGTCACCGGCTGATGACCGCCAGGGCGACCGTGGCGACGTAGATGACCGGGATCAGCAGGCCCTCGAACCCGATGCCCTTCCGGTCGCGCATCACCAGCCCGGCGGTCAGCACTGCGATCAACAGCATGGTCCCGCCGAGCAGCACCAGGCTGGTCGACCCGGCTGCCCGGTAGAGCGGCCCCTCCAGGTACCCGATGTCCGCGACGGCGATCATCAGCATGTCGAAGACGTTGCCCCCGACGATGTTGCCGACCCCGAGGGTCAGCTGCCCCATCCGCACCGCCGTGACCAGCACGACGAGCTCGGGCAGCGAGCTGACCGCCGTGGTCAGCGTGAACCCGATGATGCCGCCCTCCAGGCCGGTGCCGGCCGCCACGCCGAGGCCGGCCTGCCCGACGATCCAGCCGGCCACCCCGACGAGCAGCCCCAGCCCGGCGAGGGTGGCCCACAGCCGGCGGGTCGAGCGGTCGGAGCCCTCCTCGTCCTCGTCCTCGTCCGCCGTCGCCGACGTGTGGGTGGGCACCCACATCGGGTGGTCGTGCATCCGGCGCAGCAGCACCAGACCGTAGGCGTAGAGGATCGGGATGAGCAGCGTCACCGGGTGGATCCAGCCCAGGGTCAGCTGCGGCGTCGAGTAGGCGATCACCGGCAGCGACAGCATCGCCATGAGGATCACCGACTGCATGACGTTCTCCAGCGACGCGGCAGCGTGCTCGAGGTTGGCCCGGCGGTACACCAGGTCGGCGACGGCCAGCCAGACGGTCTGCAGGGCGATGCCGCCGATCGGGTTCGCCAGCGCGAAGCCGGCGTCGCCCTCCAGGGCCCCGGTGAGGACGGTGACGTTCCCCGGCAGCGACGTGACGGCACCGAGCAGGAGCGCACCCCCGACGGCGTCCCCGAGACCGGTGCGGTCGGCGAGCTCGTCCGCGGCGCGGGTCAGCCGGACACCGGCGAAGACGATCACCACGGCCATCGCGACCAGGGCGATCAGGCTGGGCACGAGCGGCCACGTACCGGTGGTCACTCGGGGACCTCCAGGAGTCGACGATCAGATCGACGACAACCTGATCATGACCGTTCGGGCGTCGCCACTCGGGCGACTCACTCCCACTCGATCGTGCCCGGGGGCTTGCTCGTCACGTCGAGCACGACCCGGTTCACCTCGGCGACCTCGTTGGTGATCCGGGTGGAGATCCTCGCCAGCACGTCGTAGGGCAGCCGGGTCCAGTCCGCGGTCATCGCGTCCTCGCTGGACACCGGGCGCAGCACGACCGGGTGGCCGTAGGTGCGCCCGTCGCCCTGCACCCCGACCGAACGGACGTCGGCCAGCAGCACCACCGGGCACTGCCAGATCTCGGTGTCCAGCTTCGCCGCGGTCAGCTCCTCGCGGGCGATCGCGTCGGCCTGGCGGAGCACGTCCAGCCGCTCGCGGGTGACCTCGCCGATGATCCGGATGCCCAGGCCAGGGCCAGGGAACGGCTGGCGCTGGACCAGGGTGTCGGGCAGCCCCAGCTGCCGGCCGACCTCACGCACCTCGTCCTTGAACAGCGTGCGCAGCGGCTCGACCAGGGTGAAGGTCAGGTCCTCGGGCAGCCCGCCGACGTTGTGGTGGCTCTTGATGTTCGCCGTCCCGGTGCCGCCACCGGACTCCACCACGTCGGGGTAGAGGGTGCCCTGCACCAGGAAGTCGACGGTCTCGCCGTGCTCCTTCGCGTCGGCGATCACGTCGAGGGCGGCCTGCTCGAAGACCCGGATGAACTCCCGGCCGATGATCTTCCGCTTCGTCTCCGGGTCGCTGACCCCGGCCAGCGCGGCCAGGAACTGGTCACTGGCGTCGACGACGCGCAGGTCGGCGCCGGTGACGGCGACGAAGTCCCGCTCGATCTGCTCGGTCTCGCCCTCGCGCATCAGCCCGTGGTCGACGTAGACGCAGGTGAGCCGGTCACCGATGGCCCGCTGGACCAGCGCGGCGGCCACCGCGGAGTCGACCCCGCCGGACAGCCCGCAGATGGCCCGACGGTCACCGATCTGCGCCCGGATCGACGCGACCTGCTCGTCGACGACGTTGGCCATCGTCCAGCTCGGCTCCAGGCCGGCGATGTCGAACAGGAAGTGCTCGAGCACCGTCTGCCCGTGCGGGGTGTTCTTCACCTCGGGGTGGAACTGCACGCCGGCCAGCCGCCGGTCGACGTCCTCGAACGCCGCGACCGGTGCGCCGGTGCTCGTGGCGGTGACGGTGAACCCGGGCGGCGCGGCGGAGACGGCGTCGCCGTGGCTCATCCACACCGACTGCTCGGTCGGCAGCTCACCGAACAGCTGCCCCGGCGTGGTCACGGTCAGCGGGGTGCCGCCGTACTCCCGGTCGCCGGTGCGGGCCACCGTGCCGCCGAGGCTGGCGGCCATCGCCTGGAACCCGTAGCAGATGCCGAAGGCCGGCACGCCCGCCTCGAAGACGGCCGGGTCGAGCTGCGGAGCACCCTCGGCGTAGACGCTGGAGGGCCCACCGGAGAGCACGATCGCCGCGGGCTTGCGGGCCAGCAGCTCGGCGACCGGCACGTCGGAGCCGACGAGCTCGGAGTACACGCCCGCCTCGCGGATGCGCCGGGCGATCAACTGCGCGTACTGGGCGCCGAAGTCGACGACCAGCACGGTCGGGAAGTCCATGTGCGACAGACCGCTGCTCATCGCCGCGCTCAGCCGGCCAGGTGGCCGGGTGCGTCGTCGCTGCCGCCACCGAGCACCAGGTCGACCCGCTGGAACTCCTTGAGGTCCCGGTAGCCGGTCTTGGCCATGGTGCGGCGCAGGGCACCGAAGAGGTTGGTGCGCCCGTCGGCGGCGGTGGCCGGGCCGAGCAGCACCTCCTCGAGGGTGCCGCGGGCCTGCGCCGGAGCGGAGGTGCCGCCGCGGGGCAGCCGCGGGTGCGCGGCCACCGAGTCCCACCACACGCCGCCGGCCGGGGCCTCCGCGGCGGTGCGCAGCGGCTCCCCGAGCTGGACGGCGTCCGCGCCGCAGGCCAGGGCCCGGGCGATGGCGCCACTGGTCTCGATCCGGCCGTTGGCGATGACGTGCACGTAGCGGCCACCGGTCTCGTCCAGGTAGTCCCGGCGAGCCGCGGCGGCGTCGGCGATCGCGCTGGCCAGCGGCACCCGGATCCCCATCACGGCGTCCGCGGTCGACCAGCTGTCGGCGCCGACGCCGACGATCACGCCGGCCGCTCCGGTGCGCATCAGGTGCAGCGCGGTCTGGTAGTCCGCGGCGCCGCCCACGATCACCGGGACGTCGAGGTCGGCGATGAACTCCTTGAGGTTCAGCGCGTCCCCGCCGGTGCTGACGTGCTCGGCGGAGACGATCGTGCCCTGGATGACCAGCAGGTCGACCCCGGCGGCGAGCACGGTCGGGGCGAGGGCCACGGTGTGCTGCGGGGAGACGCGCACCGCCGTCGTCACGCCGGCGTCCCGCATCTCCTTGATCCGGGCGGCGATCAGGTCGGGCTTGACCGGCTCGGCGTAGACCTGCTGCAGCAGCGCGGTCGGCGGGCCGCTGTCCGGCCCGGCGGCGTCGCGCAGCCGGCGGTAGACGTCGGTCGGGTCGTCGTACCGGGCCCACAGGCCCTCGGCGTTGAGCACGCCCAGGCCCCCGGCCTGCCCGACGGCGACCGCGGTCGCCGGGCTGACCACCGCGTCGCTGGGGCTGGTGACCAGCGGGATCTCGAACCGGAAGGCGTCGATCTGCCAGGCGGTGGAGACGTCGTCGTGGTCCCGGGTGCGCCGCGAGGGGACGATCGACACCTCGTCCAGGTCGTAGCCCCGGCGGGCGAAGCGGTTCAGGCCGATCTCGACGTTGTCACGTACTGGCATGGGTCAGCGGCCTCGGTAGTTGGGGGCTTCGACGGTCATCTGGATGTCGTGCGGGTGGCTCTCGGTCAGCCCGGCCGAGGTGATCCGGGTCAGCTGGCCACGCTCCTGCAGGTCGGCGACGGTGGCCGCACCTGCGTAGCCCATGCCCGCGCGGAGCCCGCCGACCAGCTGGTGGGCGACCCCGGAGAGCGGCCCGCGGTAGGGCACCTGCCCCTCGATCCCCTCCGGGACGAGCTTGTCGTCGGAGAGGACGTCGTCGGCGAAGTAGCGGTCCCGGCTGAAGGACTGGTTGCCGCGCTTCTGCATCGCGCCGAGGGAGCCCATCCCGCGGTAGGTCTTGTACTGCTTGCCGTTCATGAAGACCAGCTCACCCGGGGCCTCCTCGACCCCGGCGAACAGGCCGCCGATCATGACCGTGTCCGCCCCGGCGACGAGCGCCTTGACGATGTCACCGGAGTACTGCAACCCGCCGTCGGCGATGACCGGCACCCCGGCCGGACGGGCGGCGAGCGCGGCCTCGTAGATGGCGGTGACCTGCGGGACCCCGACCCCGGCCACCACGCGGGTGGTGCAGATGGAGCCCGGGCCGACGCCGACCTTGACCGCGTCGACCCCGGCGTCGATCAGCGCCTGCGCACCGGCGCGGGTGGCGATGTTGCCGCCGACCACCTGCACACCGTGGCCGACGTTCGCGAACTCCTTCTTCACCCGGGCGACCATGTCCAGCACGGCACGCTGGTGGCCGTGGGCGGTGTCGACGACGAGGACGTCGACCCCGGCGTCCACGAGCAGCCCGGCCCGCTTGTAGGCGTCCTCGCCCACGCCGAGGGCGGCGCCGACGGTCAGCCGGCCGCCGACGTCCTTGGTGGCGTTCGGGTACTGGTCGCGCTTGACGAAGTCCTTGACGGTGATCAGCCCGCGCAGCCGGCCGGCGTCGTCCACCAGCGGCAGCTTCTCGATCTTGTGCTGCTTGAGCAGCGCCAGCGCCCGCTCCGGCTCCACGCCGACCGGCGCGGTCACCAGCGGCAGCGGCGTCATCACGTCGCGCACCAGCCGGTGCTGGTCGGTCTCGAAGCGCATGTCGCGGTTGGTGACCATGCCGACCAGCACGCCGTCGGCGTCGACGACCGGGGCGCCGGAGATCCGGTAGCGGGCCGACAGCGCGTCGACCTCGGCGAGGCTGTTCTCCGGGGAGCAGGTGACCGGGTTGGTGACCATGCCGGCCTCGGAGCGCTTGACCAGGTCGACCTGGCCGGCCTGGTCCTCGGCGGCGAGGTTGCGGTGCAGGATCCCGATGCCACCGGCGCGGGCCATGGCGATCGCCATCCGCGACTCGGTGACGGTGTCCATCGCGGAGGAGACCAGCGGGATGGCGAGCCGGATGCCGCGGGTCAGCCGGCTGCTGGTCTCCACGTCGGTGGGCACGATGTCCGAGGCCCCGGGGACCAGCAGGACGTCGTCGTAGGTCAGCCCCAGCGGGGCGAACTTGGCCGGCAGTTCAGGGACGCGCTCGTCGGGCTGCATGTGCCGCCACCCTCTCGACTTCTTCGGTGGGAGCGCCTCCGAGGCGCACGGGATCCCGTCTCATGTTAGGCGGAGCTCCGGGGGGCTCCCGCCCCCCGCTACCGTGGTCCGGTGGTCGGGTGCGCCCGGCCCGACTGCTGGCTCACCAGCAGTGACCGAGAAGGCCGGCCTGTCCGGCGAGGAGGACACGTGGACGCGTGGGACGACGCATTCGGCGCGACCCCGGATCGCGACCCGGACTTCGGGGACGGTCTCGGTTCCGGTGACCACTCGGTGCAGCCACCGCTGACCATGGAGGAACGGGCCGGGGTGCTCGACGACCTGGCCGAGCTGGAGGTCTTCCGCACGCTCCTGGAGCCGACCGGGGTCAAGGGCATCGTCGTGGACTGCCCCGACTGCGACGAGGAGCACCACGTCGACTGGGCGCTGATGCAGGCGAACCTGCGCCAGCTGCTCGACGAGGGCCGGACCGGCCGGCACGAGCCGCCGTTCGACCCCGACCCCGACGACTACGTCAGCTGGGACTACGCCAGCGGCTACGCCGACGGGGTGGCCGCGCTCGCCGAGCGCGAGGAGCCCACCGGCCGGCACGGCACCGGCGGCCGGCACGCCCGCGACGACTGAGCGACCTCGGGGCTGAGGTCAGGTCATGATGCCGCGGCGGAAGCCGGTGGCGACGGCCTCGGCGCGGTCCTTGGCGCCCAGCTTGCGGAACAGCCGCCGCGCGTGGGTCTTGATCGTGTCCTCGGACAGGTAGAGCTCCCGGCCGATCTGGGCGTTGCTCTTGCCCTGGCTCATCCCGGTGAGCACCTGCATCTCCCGCCCCGACAAGGCGGCCTGCGGCGTCTCGGGCACCGTGGACCGCACCGTGGTCGGCGCCAGGCCGGCCAGCGGGCTGGCGCCGCTCCAGCCGGAGCCGGCGGGGGCGCCGGCGAGCATGCCCGCGTGCTGCGGCGTGCGTGGCGCAGGGGCCAGCTGGTGGGGCAGGCGCCCACCCTCGGGACGCATGCCGGTGCGGGACAGGCCCAGCCCGAGCTCCACCGGGCTGGCGTCCCAGCGGAGGTAGCCCCGCGCGCCGAGGGAGACCGCGGCGCGCACGGTCTCGGCGTCGTCCGGTGCGCCCAGCATCAGCACCGGCAGCGCCGGGTGGGCGCGCAGGACCTGGGTGGCCACCGACAACCCGCTGTCGGTCGCCCGCTGGGTACCGACGAGGAGGACGTCGGGCACCCGGTTGTCCAGGCGGGCCATCAGCGAGGCGGGGTCGGCGACGGCCTCGACGCGGCTGACGAACGGCAGGGCCAGCAGCCGGCCGGCGACGTCGTCCCGGACCCGGCGACGTTCGTCGAACACCCAGACGACGGATCCACCGCTGCCGTTGCCCCGCGCCCTGTCCTCGATCACGAATGCTCCCGTCTGCGCCGGTCGGAGCCGGCGGCGTACCGACCGGGCGTCGCCCGGGCGGGTGGCCGGAGCGGGGTGGTCTCCCCGCTCCCGGGAGCGCCGGCACCTCCGGTCTCCCGGACGGGTGTCGGGGTGTCCCCCACCGTGGTGGTCGGCACTCACTGTGACCACCTTGATCCGCTGAGTAGCGCAGCAACAGTGGCCGTCACCCCCGCGGGTGACGACCCGTGATCGCGCGACGGCTGAAGCACAACTCGGCCGATCTCGCAGGACGAGCACGATCGGTCGTGTTTGCGGCTGGTCGGCAGCGGGCATCGGCCCGGAAGCGACCGGGCAGACCCCCCGGTGCACCGAGCCGAGGAGGTCCAATGGCTGACATCCGCCGACTGCCCAACCCCGTGGCCGAGGTCTGGGACTGGCAGCTGCACGGTTCCTGCCGGGGCGAGAGCACGTCGCTCTTCTTCCACCCCGACGGTGAGCGCGGGCCGGCCCGCGCGCGCCGCCAGGCCGCTGCCAAAGCCGTCTGCGGACGTTGTCCGGTGATCGAGTCCTGCCTCCAGCACGCCCTGTCCGTCCGCGAGCCCTACGGGGTCTGGGGCGGCATGAGCGAGGAGGAGCGCGCGCGGCTGATCGCCGCCGAGCCCGCCGCCATCGCCGCCGCGGTCTGATCCTGTCGGCGGGAGACCTCCCCCGCCGACGAGACGCCGAGAGGGCCGGTCCGACGAACGTGTCGGACCGGCCCTCTCGGCTGTCCGGCGCGGCTCAGCCCAGGTCGCTGACGACCAGGTCCCGCCCTCGGGTCTTGGCCCCGTACAGGTGCTCGTCCGCGCGGCTGAGCAGACCGGCGATCGTCGCGCCCGCGCGCCCGGCTGTGGTGGACACCCCGGCGCTCAGCGTCACCGCCAGGTCGTCGACCAGGTCGCCCCACGGGTGGGCGGCGACCTCCCGACGCAGGTCGTCCAGCTGCCGGACGGCGCGGGGCAGGTCCCCGCCCACGAGCACCAGCAGGAACTCCTCGCCCCCCATCCGAGCGGCGAAGCCACCCGGGACGACGGAGCCCGACGCGGCGACCTCCAGCTTCGCCGCCACTGCGCGGAGCACCTGGTCCCCGACGTCGTGGGACCACGTGTCGTTGACGCGCTTGAAGTGGTCCAGGTCGACCAGCGCCACGGAGACGACCTCGCCCGCCGCGGTCGCCCGGTCCAGCACCTGCGGGAGCTGGTCGTCGACGAAGCGCCGGTTGTACAGGCCCGTCAGCGGATCACGCAGCGACAGCTCGCGGTAGCGCCGGCTCTGGCGTCGCGCCTCGGTGGTCTCGTACATCGCCTGCAGCGCCCGGGCCCGGGCATCGCGCTGCACGGACTGCAGGTCCAGCGCCGCCTGGCAGTACAGCTGGTGCTCCTCGAACGCCGCCCGGAAGTCAGCACCTGCCGCGTGCAGCTCGGCCTGCTCCCGCCGCGCGCGCACCCGGATGGCGGTCAGCCCGTGCTGCTCGCACCGGCGCACGCACTCGTCGAGCGCCTCCTGGGCGCCCGCCACGCGCCCCCGCCGCCGACGGACCTCGGCCAGGGTGAGCAGGAAGTCGGCGCCGGCGTCCCCGTCCGACGAGGCGTCCAGCGCCCCGGACCGGGTCCCCGGCTCGAGGACCCTCTCCGCTTCCTCCAGCCGGCCCAGGCCGAGGAGGGCGCGGGCGATGGTGTCCAGCCGCCCGACGTGCAACGCCACCCCGTGCTCGTCGGAGAGGGCCTGCAGCTGCGTGCTCAGGGTCAGGGCACCGTCGTACCGGCCGGCGATCGTCTCCACGTACGCCCAGTTGTTCAGGATCAGCAGCTGGCGGTCCACGTCGCCGAGCTGCTCGGCGAGACCGAGCACCTCCGCGTACCGCTCCCGCGCCCCCTCGTCTCCCTGCAGGCCCTGACAGTCGGCCAGCCGGGCGAGGTGGTCGATCCGCTGCGCCGGGGGCCCGTCGTCGCCGAGCAGGTCCACGGACTGGACGGCGTGCTCCAGGGCCAGCGAGAGGTCGCCCAGCTCCTGGAAGACGGCCGCCAGCAGGAAGTGGCTGCGGGACAGCACGTGCCGGGAACCCGCGTCGGTGGCCCAGCGCTGCACCTCGCGGGCGATCCGGCCGGCCTCGGCCACGTCCCCACGTCGTCGGGCCAGGTCGGCCGCCACCAGTCGCGCCCGCAGCTCCAGCTCCGGTACGTCCAGTGCACGAGCGGCGTCCTGCGCCGCCTGAGCCCGGTCGCCGATGCCGTCGCGGTCGAAACGCGACAGCGCCTCCAGCTCGCTGAGGGCGGCCGTCAGCTCTGCGGCCGTCAGCTCTGCGGCGTCCGCAGCGGTCGCCGGAGAGGAGAGGGACGCTGCCCTCTCACCGGCCTCCGTGTCGTGCACACCACCCCCATCGACCGCCCGACGGACAGCTTGAGCCCGGCCTCGGCGGGCTGACCCGCACGGGGTGTGCCCACCCGGCGGCCAGGAACGCCTCCGCCCCCGCTCCCAGAGGGGAACGGGGGCGGAGGTCAGCCGGTCGCGCTCAGCTCAGTGGCTGTGCCCGTGGCCGTGCGAGTGCCCGTGGGTGTGGTGCCCGGCACCGTCGGACTCCTGCTCGGCGGGCTTCTCCACGATCGCCGAGTCGGTGGTGAGCACCATCGCCGCGATCGAGGCGGCGTGCGACAGCGCCGCCTTGGTGACCTTGACCGGGTCGATGACGCCCTGGGCGGCCAGGTCGCCGTACTCGCCGGTGGCGGCGTTGAAGCCCTGGCCGATGCCCAGCTCACGGACCCGGCCGACGACGACCGGCCCCTCGAACCCGGCGTTGGAGGCGATCAGCGACAGCGGCGAGTCGATCGCCTTGCGCACCGATCGGGCACCGATCAGCTCGTCGCCGGTCAGCTCCAGGTCGTCGATCGCCGTGGCGGCGTGCACCAGCGCGGAGCCACCACCGGGGACGACGCCCTCCTCCACCGCAGCGCGGGTGGCGGCGATGGCGTCCTCGATGCGGTGCTTGCGCTCCTTCATCTCGACCTCGGTCGCGGCACCGACCCGGATGACCGCGATGCCGCCGGCCAGCTTGGCCAGCCGCTCCTGCAGCTTCTCGCGGTCCCAGTCGGAGTCGGTCGCCTCGATCTCCTTGCGGATCTGGGCGACCCGGTCGGCCACGGCGCCCGAGGTGCCGCCGCCGTCGACGATCGTCGTGTCGTCCTTGGTGACGGTCACCCGGCGCGCGGTGCCCAGCACCTCGAGGCCGACGCCGTCCAGGGACAGGCCGACGTCCTCGCTGACGACCTGGCCGCCGGTGACGATGGCGAGGTCGGTCATGAACGCCTTGCGCCGGTCGCCGAAGTAGGGCGACTTCACCGCGACGACCTTGACGGTCTTGCGGATGGAGTTGACGACCAGGGTGGACAGCGCCTCGCCCTCGACGTCCTCGGCCACGATCAGCAGCGGACGGCTGCCGGTCGCCAGGACCTTCTCCAGCAGCGGCAGCAGGCCGGCCAGGGCGCTGACCTTGCCGCTGACCATGAGGACGAGGGCGTCCTCGAGGACGGCCTCCATCGACTCGTTGTCGGTGACGAAGTACGGCGACAGGTAGCCCTTGTCGAACTGCACGCCCTCGGTGACGTCCAGGTCGGTGGTCATCCCGTTGGCCTCTTCGACGGTGATGACGCCGTCCTTGCCGACCCGCTCCATCGCCTCGCCGATCAGCTCGCCGACCTCGGCGTCCTGAGCGGAGACGGTGGCGACGCCGGCGATGGCCTTGCGGTCGTCGACGGGGATGGCGACGGCGTCGAGGGCGGCGGAGACCGCGTCCACGGCGGCGCGCATGCCTCGGCCCAGGCTCATCGGGTTGGCCCCGGCGGCGACGTTGCGCAGGCCCTCGTGCACGAGGGCCTGGGCCAGCACGGTGGCGGTGGTGGTGCCGTCGCCGGCGACGTCGTTGGTCTTGGTGGCGACGTTCTTGGCGAGCTGGGCGCCGAGGTTCTCGTACGGGTCCTCGAGATCGATCTCCCGGGCGATGGTCACGCCGTCGTTGGTGATCGTCGGGGCGCCGAAGTTCTTGTTGATGACCACGTTCCGGCCGCGGGGGCCGAGGGTGACCTTGACGGCGTCGGCGAGCTTGTCGACGCCACGCTCGAGGGCGCGACGGGCGTCCTCGTCGAACAGGATGATCTTGGCCATGCCAGACCTCTCTCAGGTGGTGCGGAGGAGAACGGAGGCAGACGACGACCGCCCCGGGACCCGGTGGTTCGGGTCGCCGGGGCGGTGTCGTGCTGCGTGGTGCTCAGGCCCGGTCCTAGGGCCCCACGGCGTGCGGAGCGCGTCGTGGGGAGGGACCGGGTCCTTCAGTTACTTGGAGACGACGGCGAGCAGGTCGCGCGCGGAGAGGACGAGGTAGTCCTCGCCGCCGTAGCGCACCTCGGTGCCGCCGTACTTCGAGTAGATGACCACGTCGCCGACGTTCACGTCGAGCGGGACCCGGTTGCCGTTGTCGTCGACGCGGCCGGGGCCGACAGCGATGACGGTGCCCTCCTGGGGCTTCTCCTTGGCGGTGTCCGGGATGACCAGACCGGAGGCGGTGGTGGTCTCGGCCTCATTGGCCTGGACCACCACGCGGTCCTCGAGCGGCTTGATGTTGACCTTGGTAGCGGTCGTCACGTCGTGACGCCCCCTTCGGTGTCGGACGGGCTCTCGATGGATGGTGCTGATGCTGTGGCACGGGGGCTGGGCCTCGCCGTCGCGGGGGTCGGGGCCCGGCCCGTGTCGATTGGCACTCTACCCATGTGAGTGCCAGCCGCTCAACCGGGGTCCTGCCCAGGTGGGGACGGCGATGCGCCAGGCTGTGCCGGTGCCCGGCGACCTCCACGACGACGAGCCCGGCGGGCAGGCCGCGGAGGCGGTGCGCCAGCTGCAGGCCCTCGCGGCACCGGCCGGTGCGGCGGCGCTGACCCGCGCCCGGGAGCTGCTGGCCGAGCGCGCCGACGCGGTCACCGCGCTGACCCGGCTGCGGGCCGAGGTGGGCGTGGAGCTGGCCGGCCCGGCCTGGGGCATCGCCCGGCAGCGGGAGCGGGCCCGGCCGGCGTTCGGGGCCGACGCCGACCGGTTCTTCTTCACCGCCGACGCACTGGAGCAGGCCGGCCGCCCGGTGCTCGCCGACCGGCGGGCCGCCCGGCTGCTGGCCGACGGCGCCCGGTCGGTGGTCGACCTGGGCTGCGCCGCCGGCACCGACACGATCGCGCTGGCCCGGGCCGGCGCCACCGTGGTCGCCGTCGACCTGGACCCGGTCGCCCGGGAGCTCACCCGGCTCAACACCGCGGCGGCCGGGCTCACCGGGGTCGAGGTCCGTGCGGGCGACGCGGTCGACCTGGTGGCCGCCGCGGCCGGGGGCCGGGTGGCCGGCTGCGACGCCGCCGTCCTGGACCCTGCCCGGCGGGCCGGCGGGCGCCGTCAGCTGGACCCGGACCGCTGGTCCCCACCCTGGTCGACGGTGCGGGCGCTGCTCGACGCCGTGCCCACGTGCCTGGTGAAGGTGGCTCCCGGGCTGGACCACGACCGGGTGCCGGCCGGGGTCGAGGCCGAGTGGGTGTCGGTGGGCGGGTCGATCGTCGAGGCGCTGCTGTGGGGGCGCGGGCCGTCGCGCACGTGGCGCCGGGCCACCGTGATCGGCCGGGACGGCGGCGTGCGGGAGCTGACCGCCGACACCGATCCGGGCGACGCGCGGCCCGGCCCGGTGCGCGACTGGCTGCACGAGCCCGACCCGGCGGTCATCCGCTCCGGCCTGGTCGCCCTCGCCGCGGCCGAGTTGGACGCGACCCTGGTCGACCCGACGATCGCCTACCTGACCTCCGATGCGGCCGCCGACTCCCCGTGGGTCAGCTCGTACCGGGTGACCGAGGTGCTGCCGTTCAACCTGAAGAAGCTGAAGGCGCTGCTGCGCGCCCGCGGGGTCGGCCGGGTGGTGGTGAAGAAGCGGGGGTCGCCGATCGAGCCCGAGACGCTGGCCCGGCAGCTCCGCGGGCCCGGCGAGGGCAGCGCGGTCGTCGTCGTCACCCGCGTCGCCGGCGCCCCGACCGTGCTGGTCTGCGCAGCCCCCTAGCCCACCGAAATGGCCATTGTGGTGGGCTAGCGGGAGATCAGGTCGATCGGCATGGAGCTGTCGGCGCCGAGGTCGACCGGCGCCGGGGCCACCCCGGCCTCGACCAGGCGCGAGCCGAGTGCGGCCACCATCGCGCCGTTGTCGGTGCACAGTCGCGGGCTCGGGGTGCGCAGCACGATCCCGGCGGCGTCGCAGCGCTCCTGGGCCAGGGCGCGCAGTCGCGAGTTGGCCGCCACGCCGCCGCCGATGACCAGGTGGTCGACCCCGTGGTCGCGGCAGGCCCGCACCGCCTTGGCGGTCAGCACGTCGACCACCGCCTCCTGGAAGGACGCGGAGACGTCGGCGACCGACACCGGCTCCCCGGCCCGCTGCCGCCCCTCCACCCACCGGGCCACCGCCGTCTTCAGGCCGGAGAAGGAGAAGTCGTAGGTGGCGTCCCGGGGGCCGGTGAGCCCGCGCGGGAAGGCGATCGCCGCCCGGTCGCCCTCCCGGGCGGCGCGGTCGATCGGCGGGCCACCGGGGAACGGCAGGTCGAGGACCCGGGCGACCTTGTCGAAGGCCTCCCCCGCGGCGTCGTCGATCGTCCGGCCCAGCTCCTGCACGTCCTGGGCGAGGTCGGGCACCAGCAGCAGGGAGCTGTGCCCGCCGGAGACGAGCAGGGCGATCGAGGGCTCGGCCAGCCGGCCGTGCTCCAGCTCGTCGACGGCGACGTGCGCGGCCAGGTGGTTCACCCCGTACAGCGGGACGTCGAGGGCCAGCGCGTAGGCCTTGGCCGCCGCCACCCCCACCAGCAGCGCGCCGGTCAGCCCCGGGCCCGCGGTGACCGCGATCGCATCGACGTCGCCGAGGGTCACCCCGGCGTCGGCCAGCGACCGCTGCACCGTGGGGACCATCGCCTCCAGGTGCGCCCGGCTGGCGATCTCCGGGACCACCCCGCCGAAGCGCTCGTGCTCGGCCATGGACGTGGCCAGCGCGTCGGACAGCAGCGTCTGCCCGCGCACCAGCCCGATCCCGGTCTCGTCGCACGAGGTCTCGAACCCCAGCACCAGCGGCTGGCTCATCGCCGTGCCTCCCGCAGCATCACGACGGCGTCCTTCCCACTGAGCGGGTAGTAGTTCGGGCGGCGGCCGATCTGGGCGAACCCGCGTCGGCGGTAGAACTCCTGGGTCGCCTCGTCGTCCTCGCGGACCTCCAGCAGCACCGGGGTGCGCCGCCCGTCCGCCTCGGCGAGCAGGGCGTCCAGCAGCAGCGCCCCGATCCCCTCGTGCTGCCGCGTGCCGGTGACCCCGATGGTCGCGATGTGCGCCTCGTAGGGGTAGCTGATCAGCCCCGCGTAACCGAGGACGGCGTCGGCGTCGACGGCGACCAGGTAGTGCCGGGTGTCGGGGCGGGCGAGCTCGTCCCGGTACATCCACTCGGTCCAGGTGTCGGGGGCGAAGAGCTCGTCCTCCAGGGCCATCACCGCGGTCAGGTCGTCGACCGTCATGTCCCGCAGCTGCACGCTCACTGGCTCACCGGCTTGCGGGTCACCGACGGCACCGCGTCGGGACGGCGCAGGTACAGCGGCTCCAGCGGTGCCGGTGGCCGGCCCAGCAGGGGGACGGAGGCGCGCAGCAGCCCGGCGGTGGTGACCTCGGCGGCGACCACCTCCCGGCCCAGCCGCTCGGTGAACCGGACGTCCCCGACGACCGGGTCGGTGATCGGGGCGTCCTCGGGCCGGTCCACGCCGGGACCTGAGAGCCGCACCCCGGCCTCGTCGTAGGTGGCCCAGTGGACCTCCTTGCGCCGGGCGTCGGTGACCACCGACCGGGCGCCGTCGCCGACCGCGTCCAGCGAGCAGACCCCGTGCACCGGGATCCCGCGGGCGTCCCCCAGGGCGGCTGCGGTGACGATGCCGACCCGCAGGCCGGTGAACGGTCCCGGCCCGAGGCCGACGACGACGGCGTCCAGGTCGGCCATCGCGACGCCGGCGGTGCTGAGGACCTCCCGGATCGCGGGGGTGAGCAGCTCGGCGTGCCGATTGCCCGAGGGCAGCCCGCGCTCGGTGAGCACGTCGGCGGGGCCACCGGCGGTCCAGCGGGCGAGGCCGACCACGAGGGTCGGGGTGGCCGTGTCGAGCGCGAGGACGAGCACGACCGTCGAGGGTAGATGCCGCGCCCCGTCGGCAGCGGCCGGGCGGTTGCGCCCGAGGTCACCTTGTTGATCAACTGCGCGTCCACTGACCCCGACGACGAGGAACCCACATGCCCGCCACCCTGGTCCTGGTCCACGGCGCCTGGCACACCCCGTGGTGCTGGCAACCGCTGGTCGACCACCTGCCCGGCGTCGACGTCGTCCGCGTCGCGCTGCCCAGCTCCGGCACCGACCCGCAGTCGCTCGGCGACCTCACCGCCGACGCCGCGGCCGTCCGGGACGCGCTCGCCGCGGTCGAGGGGCCCATCGTCCTGGTGGGGCACTCCTACGGCGGGATCCCGATCAGCGAGGCGGCCACCGCCGAGCTGGGCGTGGCGCACCTGGTCTACCTGTGCGCCTTCCAGCTCGACGTGGGCGACTCGCTGGTGAGCAGCCTCGGCGGTCAGGTCCCGTCGTGGCAGGAGCTGCACCCGACGCACGTACGGGCCACCGCGCCGGAGACGGTGTTCTACAACGGCGTCTCCCCCGAGCTCACCCGGCAGGCGGTGGCCGAACTGCAGCTGCAGTCCACGGCCGCGCTCACCCAGCCGCTGAGCCGCGCCGCCTGGAACGAGCTGCCGAGCACCTACGTCGTCTGCGAGCAGGACCAGGCCATCCCGGTGGCCGCCCAGGAGGCGATGTCCTCCCGCGCCGGCACCGTGCTCCGGCTGGACGCCGGCCACTCACCGTTCCTGGCCGTACCGGCAGAGCTGGCGGCCCTGCTGCGCCCGATCGTCGAGCGGGCCGGCTGAGGCTCAGGCGTCGGTGAGCCGCTGCTCCCAGCCCGGGCCGACGGGCACCAGCCGGACGGTGCGGACGTCGTCGTCCCGCCGGTCGAGCTCGACGACCAGGTGCTCGTCGGCCAACTGCTCGACCAGGCCATGGCCCCACTCGACGACGGTGACCGCCTCGTCGGTGGTGGCGTCCAGGTCCAGGTCGTCGACGTCGGCCATGCCGGCCAGCCGGTAGGCGTCGACGTGCACCAGCGGCACCCGCCCGCCGCGGTGGACCCGGGCGAGCACGAAGGTCGGTGAGGTCACCGGGCCGGGCACCCCGAGGCCGGCGCCGATGCCCTGGGTGAGGGCCGTCTTCCCCGCTCCCAGGGGACCGGCCAGCACGACCAGGTCGCCGGCCCGCAGCAGCCCGGCCAGCTCGCGGCCGAACGCCTGGGTGTCGGCGACGGTGGGCAGCTCGTGCGCGCGCCTCACAGCGAGGCCGCCACGGCGTGCAGGTCGGCGGCCAGCGCGGCCCGCGGAGCGCCGTTCGGACCGAACCGGATCGCCGCCGACGGGTGGTAGGTGACCCACACGGCCCGCCCGTCGACGTCGTGCGCCCGGCCGCGCACCTGGCCGAGCACGGTGCGCGGGCCGAGGAACCAC
The DNA here is from genome assembly GCF_026967885.1 of Modestobacter sp. VKM Ac-2983. Lineage (NCBI taxonomy): Bacteria > Bacillati > Actinomycetota > Actinomycetes > Geodermatophilales > Geodermatophilaceae > Modestobacter > Modestobacter sp. VKM Ac-2983. The sequence goes on along the minus strand of NZ_JAPVBK010000003.1, from coordinate 575,227 downwards.
TTCGCCGAGGAGAGCCCGAGAGCGACCACGACGGAGGTGCCCAGCAGGTCGAGCTGGCGGCGCAGCCAGCCGCTGCACCGAGCGACCTCGGGTGCCTTCGGGGTCCGGTTGCCCGGCGGGCGGCACTTCACGATGTTGAGCACGGCCACCTCCTCGCGGGCCAGGCCGGCCTCGCCGAGCAGCAGGTCCAGCAGCGCGCCGCTCTTCCCCACGAACGGCCGGCCGGTCTCGTCCTCGGTGGCACCGGGGGCCTCCCCCACGACCACCAGCCGCGGCCGGCCGGTCACCGGCACGTCCCCGACGACGACGTGCTGCCGGGTGGCGGCCAGCTCCGGGCAGGCGACGCAGGAGCGGGCGACGTCGGCCAGCGCTGCCCAGTCCGGCGCGGCCGCAGCGGTCGCCGCCACCTCGGTCGCGGCCGCGTCGAGGCGCGGCGGACGGGCGGAGACCACGCGCAGACCCTACGGCCGGGCCGGGCCGGCCGTCAGCCGGTGGGGCGTTGCCCGGCGGCGACCCGGCGGACCAGACCGACCAGCGCGTCCGTCACCTGCGCCGGGTGCTCCAGCGGCACCAGGTGCCCGGCGTCCGGGACGGCGACGTACTCGACCGAGCCCTCCCCCGTCTCCTCGAGCCGCTCCCGGATCCGCTCGCTGTGCGCCCTGGGGATCAGCTTGTCCGCGTCGCCGGTGAGCACCACGGTCGGCACCCGGCACAGCGGCTCGATCGCGCCGCTGACGTCCAGTCCGGCGATCGCCGGGTAGAACTCGGCCACCACGTCGACCGGGGTCCCGGCGATCATCGCGTCCACGTAGCGCCCCAGCGCCGGGTCGACGCCGGTGGAGGAGAACGACATCGACCAGGTGACCGCCGACACGAGGTCCTTGGCCAGTCGCCTGGTGCGCTCGACGAGGCCGGGCCTGCGGCGCATGGCCCAGACCGCCACCGGCAGCACCGCGGCGCGCACCCGGGTCAGCAGCGCGGGGAGCCCGAAGTCCAGCTCGCCGAGGTTGCCGCTGGAGGTGGACACCAGCGCCACGCCGGCGATCCGGGTCCCGAACAGCTCCGGCCGTCGCTGGGCGAGCGCGAGCACCGTCATCCCGCCCATCGAGTGACCGACCAGCACCACCGGCCCGTGCGGCACCCGCGCGGTGAGCACCGACTCCAGGTCCGCGGCCAGCTGGTCGATCGTCGAGCGCTCGGCGGCCCCGCGGCCGGAGGCGCCGTGCCCCCGCTGGTCGTAGAAGACCAGCCGCGCGGTGGGGCGGTGACCGTTGGCGGTGGCCAGCTGCTCACCCAGGTCGCGGCGCTGGAACGTCCAGGAGGCCATGGACAGCGCGTAGCCGTGGACGAAGACGACGGTCAGCGGGGCATCGATCGGACCGACCTCCTCGACCCAGAGCGCCACCCCGTCCTCGGCCCGCACCGCCATCGTGCGGTCAGCGGCACGGCGGCCGGAGCCCAGCGGGTCCTCCCGGCGCAGTTGGTTGACCGGCACCTCCTCGACCGGTCGCCCGTCCTCCCCGCGCTGGGCCGCCACCTGGCCGGCCCGGACCCGGGACGTCGCCGTCCGGGTGACGGCGACGCCGACCGCCGTGCCGGCCGCGGCCAGACCGACCGCGGCGCCGACCAGGCCGGCCGTGCGGCTGAGGTGCAGGGTGCCGCGCTGCCCCATCAGCGCACCCCTGCGGTGCCGACGTACCGGCGGCGGAAGCGGCCGCCCACCCGGGTGACGAGCTCGTAGTGGATGGTGTCGACCGCGTCGGCCCACTGCTGGGCGGTCGGCTCGCCTGCTGCACCCGAGCCCCACAGCACCACGGCATCGCCCGGGGCGATCGGGTCGTCTCCCACGTCGAGGACGAACTGGTCCATGCAGACCCGGCCGGCGATCGTCCGCTGCGCCCCGGCGGCGAGCACCGGCGCCCGGTTGCCGGCGGCGCGGGGCACCCCGTCGGCGTAGCCGACCGGCACCAGGGCCAGCGTCGTCGCCCGTTCCGGTGAGTAGGTGTGGCCGTAGGAGACCCCGGCCCCGGCCGGCACCCGCTTGGTCAGCGCCACCCGGGCCTGCACCGTCATCGCCGGGCGGAGCCCGTACTGCCCCGGGTCACCGCCCAGCGGGTCCAGGCCGTAGACCGCCACGCCCGGCCGGACCATGTCGTACCAGGTCTCCGGCAGCGCGATCGTGGCCGCCGAGTTGGCCAGGTGCCGGCGGACGTCGGTCAGCCCGGCCTGCCGGGCCAGCGCCACCGCCTCCTCGAAGACCTGTACCTGGCGGGCGATGGTCGGGTGGGTGGGGGCGTCGGCGTAGGCGAGGTGGCTCCACAGCCCGGTCACGACGAGGTCGCCGTCGGCCTGGGCGCGCACCGCGGCGGCCACCAGCCCGGGCCAGGCCTCCGGGGTCGCCCCCTCGCGGGACAGGCCGGTGTCGGCGAACAGCTGCACGCGGGCGGGGCGGCCGGTGGCGCGCGCAGCGTCGACGACCTCGGCCAGCGCCCACTCCGCGTTGACCGACAGCTCGACGTCGGCGGCCAGCGCCGCGGCGTAGTCCTCCCCCGGCGCGTGCTGCCAGGACAGCAGGGGTGCGGTGACCCCGGCGGCGCGCAGCGCGAGCGCCTCCTCCAGCACCGTCACCCCGAGGGCGTCGGCCCCGCCGGCGAGCGCCGCCCGGGCAGCGGGGACCAGCCCGTGGCCGTAGCCATCGGCCTTGACCACCGCCATCAGCGGCCGGCCGGCCCGCGCGCGCAGCGCCGCGGTGTTCTCCGCGATCGCGTCCAGGTCGACGACCACCTCGGCCCGGCTGCCCAGCACCTGCTGCACCTGCGTCACACCGCCCACTGTCCCAGGCCGCCGCGGTCAGCCGGCACCGGCGCGCAGCCGGGCCAGCGTCTCCGGCAACCGGCGGACCAGGTCACCGGCGATCAGCGGTCCCTGCTCGGCGGCCAGCTGACCGACCCGGCCGTGCACGTGGGCGGCGACGGCCGCGGCCTCCGCCGCCGGCAGCCCGGTCGCCAGCACCGCGCCCAGCACCCCGGCGAGCACGTCGCCGGTGCCGGCGGTCGCCAGCCACGGGGTGCCGGTGCCGTTGACGAACGTGGTGCCGGCGGCGTCGGCGACGACGGTGGCATCTCCCTTGAGCAGCACGGTGCAGCCCAGCTCCGCGGCGCCGCGGCGGGCTGCGGCCAGACGGTCGGTGCCGACCTCACCGAAGAGCCGGGCGAACTCGCGGTCGTGCGGGGTGAGCACGGTGGGGGCGGTCCGCTCGCCCACCAGCTCCGGCCGCTGGGAGACCAGGGTCAGCCCGTCGGCGTCGACCACCACCGGCAGGTCGGTCGCCAGCACCTCGGCGAGCACGCTCGCGGCGTCCTCGTCGGTGCCCATCCCCGGCCCGACCACCCAGGCCTGCACACGTCCGGCGTCCCCCGGGCGGCCGGACGTGACGATGGCCTCCGGCCAGGAGGCGCGGACGCCGTCCGCGGCGGTGCCGGCGTACCGGACCAGGCCCGGCCGGGTGCGCAGCGCGGCTCCCGTGCACAGCACCCCGGCGCCGGGGTAGGTGGCCGAACCGGCCAGCACGCCGACCACGCCGCGGGAGTACTTGTCGTCGTCGGGTGCGGGGGCGTCCAGGTGCGGGACGACGTCCGCGTCGGTCAGCTGCCGGGCCGCCGGCTCGGCCAGCGCGGCGCCGAGCCCGATGTCGACCAGGTGCACCGTGCCGGCCTGCCGGCGCCCGGCGCCGACCACGAGCCCGGGCTTGACCGCGCCGAAGGTGACCGTGTGCTGCGCGGGGAAGGCATCGCCGGGCACCTCCCCGGTGTCGGCGACGACCCCGCTGGGCAGGTCGACCGCGACCAGCAGCCCCGGCCCGGCGGTCGCCTCCCGGACCAGCGCGGCCGCCGGCTCCCGCAGCCCCCCGCTGCCGCCGAGACCGACGATCCCGTCGAGGACCAGGTCCGCCCGGTGCAGCCCGGCGTCGGCCGCCTCGGCCACCCGCCCGCCGGCCCGGCGGAACGCGGCCAGCCCCTCGGCGTGCGCCCGCTCGGGCGCGAGCAGGACGGCGGTGACGGCGGCGCCGCGCCGGGCCAGCAGGGCGCCGGCGAAGAGCGCGTCGCCGCCGTTGTCGCCGGACCCGACCAGCAGCACCACGCGGACGCCGTGGCCCCGGCCCAGCAGCCGCAGGCAGACGGTCGCCAGCCCGGTCGCGGCCCGCTGCATGAGCGCGCCCGCCGGGAGCCCGGCCAGCACCACCTGCTCGGCGTCCCGGACCTGCGCGGCCGTGTGCAGCCCGATCACGGGGCAGTTCCCTCGGCGACCACCATGGCCGAGGCGATGCCCCCGTCGTGGCTCAGCGACACGTGCCAGGAGGTGACGCCCAGCTCGGCCGCGCACCGGGCGACCGTGCCGCGGACCTCCAGGTGCGGGCGCCCGCGCTCCCCGACCACCACCTCCGCGTCGTGCCAGCGCAGCCCGCCCGGCGCGCCCAGCGCCTTCGCCAGGGCCTCCTTGGCGGCGAAGCGGGCGGCCAGCGACTCACCGCTGCGCTCGGCACCGGCCGGGGTGCGTTGCTCCGCTGGGGTGAACAGCCGGTCCCGCAGTCCCGGGGTACGGACCAGCGAGGCGGCGAACCGCTCGACCGGGCAGACGTCGACACCGATCCCGATGATCACCGGCCCAGTGTGCCTGCCGCCGTCCGCCCCCACCGGGTGGTGGTGCTACTCGACGGTGACGCTCTTGGCGAGGTTGCGCGGCTGGTCGACGTCGAGGCCGCGGGTGGCCGCGATCTCGCACGCCAGCACCTGCAGCGGCACGGTCGTGACGACCGGCGCGAGCAGTGTGGGGGTGCGGGGCACCCGGATCAGGTGGTCGGCGTAGGGCAGCACGTCGTCGTCGCCTTCCTCGGCGATCACGATCGTGCGCGCACCGCGGGCCCGGACCTCCTGGATGTTGCTCACCACCTTGCCGTGCACCGACTCCCGGCTCAGCGGCGACGGGACGACGATGATCACCGGGGTCCCCTGGTCGATCAGCGCGATCGAGCCGTGCTTCAGCTCCCCGGCGGCGAAGCCCTCGGCGTGGATGTAGGCGAGCTCCTTGAGCTTGAGCGCCCCCTCCAGGGCCACCGGGTAGCCGACGTGCCGACCGAGGAACAGGATCGTGTTCTCCGTGGCCAGGTCGCGGGCCAGCTCCCGCACCGGCTCCATGGTTCCCAGCACCTCGGTCACCTGGGCCGGCAGCGCCCGCAGGTCGTCGACGATGGCGGCGACCTCGTCGGCGTACTTGACCCCGCGCACCTGGGCGAGGAAGAGCCCCACCAGGTAGCAGGCCACGACCTGGGTGAGGAACCCCTTGGTCGAGGCGACGGCGACCTCGGGCCCGGCGTGGGTGTAGAGGACCGCGTCGGACTCCCGCGGGATGGTCGACCCGTTGGCGTTGCAGATCGCCAGGACCTTGGCCTTCTGCTCCCTCGCGTGCCGCAGCGCCATGAGAGTGTCCATCGTCTCGCCGGACTGGCTGATCACCACGACCAGAGTGCTGCGGTCGAGCACCGGGTCGCGGTAGCGGAACTCGCTGGCCAGCTCGACCTCGACCGGCACCCGGGTCCAGTGCTCGATCGCGTACTTGGCGATCAGTCCCGCGTGGTACGCCGTTCCGCAGGCGACGACGAAGACCTTGTCGACGTCACGCAGCTCCTGGTCGGAGAGCCGGACCTCGTCGAGCACCAGCTCGCCGGCCTCACCGAGCCGGCCCAGCAGGGTGTCGGCGACCGCCTGCGGCTGTTCGGCGATCTCCTTGAGCATGAACCAGTCGTAGCCGCCCTTCTCCGCGGCTGCGGCGTCCCAGTCGACGGTGCGGGTCACCGGCTCGACGACGGTGCCGGCGAAGTCGGTGACCGTCACGCCGTGGTGGCGGTCCAGGAGCACGACCTGGTCCTCCTGGACGTCCAGCGCCCGGCGGGTGTGCCCGATGAAGGCCGCCACGTCGGAGCCGAAGAAGTACTCCCCGTCGCCCACCCCGACGACCAGCGGGCTGTTCCGCCGCGAGGCGACCAGCCGGTCGGGCTCGGCGGTGTGGCTGGCGACCAGGGTGAAGGCACCCTGCAGGCGCCGGCTGACGGTGCGCATCGCCTCGGCGAGCCGGTCGGGCCCCGCGGGGGTCTCCCGGTAGACGGCGGCCAGCAGGTGCGCGACGACCTCGGTGTCGGTCTCGGACGAGAACTCGATGCCGGTGGCCTCGCACTCGGCACGCAGCGAGGCGAAGTTCTCGATGATCCCGTTGTGGATGACCGCGACGGTGCCGTCGGCGGAGACGTGCGGGTGGGCGTTGCGGTCGGTCGGCCCGCCGTGCGTGGCCCAGCGGGTGTGCCCGATGCCGATGGTCGAGGCCGGCAGCCCGGCCTCGACGAGCTCCTTCTCCAGGTTGGCGACCTTGCCCGCCTTCTTGGCGGTGGCCAGCCGGCCGTCGGCCAGCACCGCCACCCCGGCCGAGTCATAGCCCCGGTACTCGAGTCGGCGAAGGCCCTCCAGGACCACGTTCACCGAGTCCTGGGGACCGACGTATCCCACGATGCCGCACATTCGACCGAGGATACCGACTCGCCGTCAGCTGACCGCCGGCCACGCACCCAGTGCCCCACATGCCCCACCGGCCACCCGTCCCGTCCCCTCAGGCACTCGAGGAGCGGCTCCGCCGACGAGGACCCGCTCACCCCACTGCCGACGGCGGGTCAGCGGGTGGCGGCGACGACCTCTGCCAGCCGAGCGGCGACGGTGTCAGCCTGGTCCTGCGTCGGTGCCTCGACCATCACGCGCACCAGCTGCTCGGTGCCTGAGGGACGCAGCAGCACCCGGCCCGAGTCGCCCAGCTCGGCCTCGACCGCGTTGACGGCCCGCGCGACCGCATCGCTCTCGGCCACCGCGAGCCGGTCGGTCACCGGCACGTTGACCAGGGTCTGCGGCAGCCGCTGCACGACCGAGGCCAACTCGGCCAGCGAGGCGCCGGTGGCGCTCATCCGGGAGAGCAGCGCCAGCCCGGTGAGCAGCCCGTCACCGGTGGTCGCCCAGTCCAGGAAGACCAGGTGACCGCTCTGCTCGCCGCCGAGGGAGAGTCCACGCGAGCGCAGCGCCTCGAGGACGTAGCGGTCGCCCACGGCGGTCGTCTGCACGGTGATGCCGGCGGCGCGCATGGTGTGGTGGAAGCCGAGGTTGCTCATCACGGTGGCGACCACCGTGTCGTCGGCCAGGTTGCCGCTCTCGTGCAACGCCAGCGCGCAGATCGCCAGGATCGCGTCGCCGTCGACGACCTCGCCCTGCGCGGTCACGGCCAGGCAGCGGTCGGCGTCCCCGTCGTGGGCGATGCCGATGTCGGCACCGTGCCGCGCGACGGCGTCGATCAGCGGCCCCAGGTGGGTGGAGCCGATCCCGTCGTTGATGTTCCAGCCGTCGGGCTCGCCACCGATGACGTGCACCTGCGCACCGGCCCGGCGGTAGACCTCCGGGGCGCAGCGGTAGGCGGCGCCGTGGGCGCAGTCGACGACGACGCGCAGGTCACGGAGGGGTTCACGCAGCGCGGAGAGCACGTGGGTGGTGTAGTCCTCCGCGGCGCCGGCCAGGTCGCGGACCCGGCCGATGCCCCCGCCGGTCGGCCGGTTGTCGCCGCGGTGGTCGCCGTCGTCGGCGCCCGTCACCCGCCGCTCGATGGCGGCCTCGACGGCATCGGGCAGCTTGTGCCCGCCCCGGCTGAACAGCTTGATGCCGTTGTCCGGCATCGGGTTGTGGCTCGCGGAGAGCATCACGCCCAGGTCCGCGTCGGTGCGGCCGGTCAGGTGCGCGATCGCGGGCGTCGGGAGCACCCCGACGCGCAGCACCTCAGCGCCGGCGCTCGCCAGGCCGGCGACGACGGCGGCCTCGAGCATCTCCCCGCTCGCGCGGGGATCACGCCCGACGACCGCGACGGGACGCGAGGTCCCGTCGCGGTCGGCGAGCACACTGGCGGCGGCCCGGGCCACCGAGAGCGCCAGTTCCGGCGTCAGCTCGGCGTTGGCCCGGCCCCGGACGCCGTCGGTCCCGAAGAGCCGACCCACGGACGTACCGTCAGCGCTTCGAGTACTGAGGCGCCTTGCGGGCCTTCTTCAGGCCGTACTTCTTGCGCTCGGTGACGCGGGGGTCACGGGTGAGGAAGCCGGCCTTCTTCAGGGCCGGACGGTCCTCGGGCTCGATCTCGATGAGCGCCCGGGCGATGGCCAGGCGCAGCGCGCCGGCCTGGCCGCTGACGCCGCCGCCGTGCAGGATGCCGACGACGTCGTACTGCTCGTTCTTCTCCAGGATCACGAACGGCTCACGGATGAGCTGCTGGTGCACCTTGTTGGGGAAGTACTGCTCGATGGTGCGGCCGTTGAGCTTGAACTCGCCGGTGCCGGGGAGCAGACGCACCCGGACGATGGCCTCCTTGCGGCGGCCGACGGTCTGGATGGGACGCCCGTCGGCGTCGGTCACGGTCAGTGCGCTGGTCACTGGGCCACCTGCTTGATCTCGTAGGTCTGGGGCTGCTGGGCGGCGTGCGGGTGCTCGGGCCCGGCGTAGACCTTGAGCTTGGAGAGCATCTGCCGGCCCAGCGTGTTGTGCGGCAGCATCCCCTTGATGGCGCGCTCGACGACGCGGTCGGGACGGGTCTTCAGCTCGTCGCCGACGTTGATCGTCCGGAGGCCACCCGGGTAGCCGGAGTGGCGGTAGGCGACCTTGGTGTCGCGCTTGGAGCCGGTCAGGGCCACCTTGCCCGCGTTGACGATGACGACGAAGTCGCCGGCGTCGACGTGCGGCGCGAACTGGGGCTTGTGCTTGCCGCGGAGGAGGATCGCGGTCTGGCTGGCGAGTCGACCGAGCACCACGTCGGTGGCGTCGATGACGTGCCAGGCCCGGGTGATGTCACCGGGCTTGGGGCTGTACGTGCGCACGAGGCTCACTTGTCCTGTCGTCGTCGGGCGGGTGGCTGGTGGGATCGCCTCACCGAGGACGGGAGACTTGGGCTGATCCGATGAGATCGGCGGCCCCGGACACGCGTGCACCAACCGGCATCACGCACCAACGGAGAACCATACCAGCGTCGGACTGGTCGGTTGACAGCCGCGATCAGTCCACTTCGCGGAGCCGGCCGCTCGCGACGTCGTAGACGGTGCCCCGCACCTCGGTGCTGAGCAGGTAGGGCGTCTCCCGGATCCGCTGCCTCGACTCCCGGACGTCGGCGTCGACGTCGGTGAAGGTGCGCGCCACCCACGGCGGCCGGTGGCCGGTGTTCCGCTCCACCAGGTCGGCGACCTCCTGGTCGGTGGCCTTGTTGAGCCCGCAGTCGGTGTGGTGCACGAGCACGACGGCGCGGGTGCCCAGGACGTGCTGGGAGATGGCCAGCGACCGCAGGGTGTCCTCGGTGACGACGCCGCCGGCGTTGCGGATGACGTGGGCGTCGCCGACCGCCAGGCCGAGCATCCCGAACAGCGGCATCCGCGAGTCCATGCAGGCGACGACGGCGACCTTGCGGTCCGGGGCCACCGGGAGGTCGCCCGGGAACTCCCCGAGCCATGCCTCGTTCGCCGCCAGCATCCGGTCGATCTCGGTCACCTGCACCACCTCTGCATCCGCCTCGTCGTCCCGGCGAACGCTAGCGCGGCGGGTCAGCGGCCCGCACCACCGCGCTCCCGGCACTCCGCGGCGAGGCCGGTGACCTCCGCCGGGTCCAGCGCAGGCCGCCCGCCGAGCCGGTCCACGGTCAGGGCCGCCGCGGCCCCTGCCTGCCAGGCCGCCGTCCCCGGGTCCGCCCCGCGCAGCAGCGCGACGGCGAGCGCCGCGACCACGCTGTCCCCGGCACCGGTCGGGTCGACCGGGTCCGCGCCGAGCAGTGGCACCAGCTCCTCGCGCAGCCGGCCGCCGGGCTCCCGCCACACCGTGAGGTCGCCGTCCGCTCCGGCTGCCAGGCAGACCACCCGTGGACCGGCCGCGCAGAGCTCATGGGCGGCATCGCGCACGTCGGCCAGTCCGTCCAGCTCGCCGTCCACCCACAGCCCGGCCTCGACCAGGTCGGCCCGCAGCACCTCCACCCGGCCCAGCAGCGCGTCGCGGGTCTCGCCGTCCGGCGGTGCGCCGTCCGCGACCGTCAACGCGCCCCGGGGAGCCTGCGCCAGCGCGGCGCGGACGGCGTCCCCCGGCTGCTGCAGCTGCAGGAGGACGGCCGACGCCCGCGCGAACGAGGGCCCGGCCGCCGCCACGTCGGCCGCGGTCAGCAAGGTGGCCGCCGACACGTGCTCCAGCAGCCGCCGGGTGCCGTCGGACTCCACCAGGTCGACCAGCAGGGCGGTGTCGGCACCGTGTCGGCGGACCACCCCGGAGACCCACAGGCCGTCGGCGATCGCCTGGGCCAGGACGAGGTCACCCGGCGGGTCGTCGCCGAGCACCCCGACCAGCGCGACCGGCCAGCCCAGCTGCGCCATCGCGACGCCCTGGTTCGCGCCCTTGCCGCCGAGCAGCTCCCGGCGGTGTCGGACGTCGGTGCTGCGGCCGCCGGGCGGCAGCCGGTCGACCTCCAGCACGAGGTCCCGACCCACCTGGCCGACGACGACGGCGCGGCCCTCCGGAACTGGCACGCTCGCTCCTCCCCCGCTCGGGTCGCGCCGCACCGGCCCTCGGCCGGCCGCGACGTCGGTCACCGGACCAGCCTGCCCGCCCACCGCCCACCGCGCGACCACCGGCCGGACCCAGCGCCGTCCCGGCCCGCGCCGCGACGCGCTGCCGGGGCATCGGTGAGGATGGGCGGCGTGCGCACCGTCGAGGAACACCAGGCAGCGGTCGCCGGGCTGCTCGCCCCGCTGCCGGTCGAGGACGTCCCGCTCGCCGCGGCCGCCGGACGGGTGCTCGCCCGGGACCTGACCGCGCGAGTGGCCCTGCCCGGCTTCGACAACTCCGCGATGGACGGCTACGCCGCACGGCACGCCGAGGTCGGGGCGGCCACCGCGGAGACGCCGGTGAGGCTGCCGGTCGGCGCCGACCTGCCGGCCGGGCGCACCGACGTGCCGCCGCTGCTGGCGGGCACGGTGCACCGCATCATGACCGGCGCCCCGGTGCCCGACGGCGCCGACGTGATCGTCCCGGTCGAGCGCACCGACGCCGGCACCGACGTCGTCACCATCACCTCCGCCCCTCCGGCCGGCACCCATCTGCGGCACGCCGGGGAGGACATCCGGGCCGGCGAGCTGGCCCTGCCCGCCGGCACCGCGCTCGGCGCCGCCCAGCTGGGGCTCGCCGCGGCGGTCGGGTACGACACCGTGCCGGTGCGACGGCGCCCCCGGGTGCTGGTCCTCTCCACCGGCAGCGAGCTGGTCGAACCGGGCCGCCCGCTGCAGCCGGGCCAGATCTACGAGTCCAACTCGGTGCTGCTGGCCGCCGCCGTCACCGAGGCCGGCGGCGAGGCGCGCACGTTGCACTTCGTCCCCGACGACGTCGACCAGTTCCTCGCCGCCGTGCGCGCCGAGCTGCCCGACGCCGACCTGCTGGTCACCAGCGGCGGGGTCAGCGCCGGCGCGTACGAGGTGGTCAAGGACGCGTTCGCCGGGCTGGGCACGGTCCAGTTCGGCAAGGTCGCCATGCAGCCGGGTGGTCCGCAGGGCGCCGGCACGGTCGACGGCGTCCCGGTGATCACGCTGCCCGGCAACCCGGTGAGCTCGTTCGTGTCGTTCGAGGTGTTCGTCCGGCCCGCGCTGCGCCGCGCCCTCGGCCACGCCTCCCCCGACCGGCTGCGCACCACCGCCCGGCTCACCGCCCCGCTCCGCTCCCCCGCCGGCCGCCGGCAGTTCCTGCGCGGGCGGTTCGACGGCGAGGTCGTCGACCAGGTCGGCGGGCCCGGCTCCCACCTGGTCGCCCACCTCGCCCGCGCCAACTGCCTGGTCGTCGTCCCCGAGGACGTCACCGACCTGCCCGAGGGCGCCCGGGTCACCGTCGTCCTGATCGAAGGAGCACTCCAGTGACCACCTCCCCCGAGGGCCCACCCCCCGAGCGCCCCGCCCGACTCACCCACGTCGACGAGACCGGCGCCGCCCGGATGGTCGACGTCACCGCCAAGGCGGTCACCGCACGGGTGGCCACCGCCGCCGGCCGGGTGCTGGTCAGCCCGGAGGTGGTCGCCCTGCTGCGCGGCACCGGGGTGCCCAAGGGCGACGCGATCGCGGTGGCCCGGATCGCCGGGATCGCCGGGGCCAAGCGCACGCCCGACCTCATCCCGCTCTGCCACCCGATCGCGCTGCACGGCGTGACCGTCGACCTCGAGGTCACCGACGACGCCGTGGAGATCACCGCCACCGCCCGCACCGCCGACCGCACCGGCGTGGAGATGGAGGCGCTGACCTCGGTCGCCGTCGCCGGGCTCACCGTCATCGACATGGTCAAGGCCGTCGACCCGCGCGCCTGCATCACCGACGTCCGGCTGCTCGCCAAGTCCGGCGGCAAGAAGGGCGACTGGACGCGATGACCTCCGCCCTGCCGGCCGACGCCCGGGCCGTCGTGCTCACCGCCTCCAACCGCGCCTCGGCCGGGGTCTACGAGGACCGCTCCGGGCAGGCGCTCGCCGACGGGCTGCGCGGGCTCGGCTTCACCGTGGAGGGCCCGCACGTGCGCCCGGACGACGTCGCCGCGCTCACCGAGGTGCTGCGGGAAGCCGTGGCCGGCGGGGCCGACGTCGTCCTCACCACCGGCGGCACCGGCCTCTCGCCCACGGACGTCACCCCCGAGGCCACCCGGGCGGTGCTGGAGCGCGAGGCCCCCGGCATCGCCGAGGCGGTGCGCCGGTACGGCGAGGGGAAGGTGCCCACGTCGGTGCTGTCCCGCGGGGTCGCCGGCACCGCCGGCCGCACCCTGATCGTCAACCTGCCCGGCTCCACCGGCGGCGTCCGGGACGGTCTCGCCGTGCTGGGCCCGCTGCTGCCGCACGTGGTCAGCCAGCTCCGCGGTGGCGACCATGTCTGATGTCGCGCTGCCGCGCTCCTGCGCGGCCAGGAGGCGTCCCGGCCTGCGCTGAGCCGTCCCCGGCTCTGTGTGCCTAGTCGGGCAGGACCAGGCGTTCGGGGTGGGTGTAGACGTTGCAGCCGTCGCCGCGGAGGAAGCCGATCAGGGTGATGCCGACCTCCTGGGCCAGCTCCACGGCCAGCGAGCTCGGCGCCGACACCGCGGCCAGCACGGGCACCGCGGCCATCGCCGCCTTCTGGGTGAGCTCGAAGGACGAACGGCCGCTCACCATCAGCACGTGCCCGGCCAGCGGCACCCGGCCCTCGCGCACCGCGTCGCCGACCACCTTGTCCACCGCGTTGTGCCGGCCGACGTCCTCGCGCAGCGCGACCATCTCGCCCTCGGCGGTGAACAGACCGGCGGCGTGCAGGCCCCCGGTCTTGTCGAACACCTGCTGGGCGGCGCGCAGCCGGTCCGGCAACGCCAACAGCGTCGCCAGGGTCAGCCGGGTGTCGTCGGCGGCCACGTCGTAGGCGGTCTTCGTCCGGATCGCGTCGATGCTGGCCTTGCCGCAGACACCGCAGGAGCTGGTCGTGTAGAAGTTCCGGTCCAGTGCGGTGTCCGGGGCCTCGACGCCGGGCGCCAGGTCGACGTCGACGACGTTGTAGGTGTTCCGGCCCTCGTCGTCGACGGAGTTGCAGTACCGCAGCCCGGCGATGTCCGCGGCCGACGCGATCACGCCCTCGGTGGTCAGGAAGCCGTGCACGAGGTCGAAGTCGTCGCCGGGGGTCCGCATCGTCACCGCGAGCGGGGTGCCGCCCAGCCGGATCTCCAGGGGCTCCTCGGAGGCGACCGTGTCCGGCCGTCGGGTGTGCACGGCGCCTCGGATGCGCAGCACCGGGGTGCGGCTGGTGACTCGTCCCACGCCGATGACGGTACTCACCGCCCGCGCCCTACCGTTCCGGCCATGACCTCGCTCCCGCCGTTCGCGGCCCTCGTGCTGGCCGGCGGCCGGGCAGCCCGGCTCGGCGGACAGCCCAAGCCGCAGCTGGACGTCGGCGGACGCACCATGCTCGCCGCCGTCCTGGACGCGGTCCGGGACGGCGACCCGGTCGTCGTGGTCGGACCGCCCCAGCCCGTCCCCGAGGGCGTCGTGCTCGTCCGGGAGGTCCCGGCGGGTGGTGGTCCGGTGCCCGCGCTCGCCGCCGGGCTCGCCGCGGTCGGGGAGGCCGAGGTGGTCGCCGTCCTCGCCGCCGACCTGCCCTTCCTCACCCGCGAGCTGGTCACCGCCCTGCGCCGGCAGCTGGCCGAGGACGGAGTCCTGGTGGTCGACGACACCGGCCGGGACCAGCTCCTGCTCGGCGTCTGGCGGACCGCGGCCCTGCGCGACGCCGTCCGGGACCCCCGCCCGCACACCCCGCTGCGGGCGGTGTTGTCGCCGCTGTCGGTCCGCCGCCACCGGCCGGAGGCGTCTCCCGGCCGTCCGGCGCCGTGGACCGACTGTGACACCCCGGCCGACCTGGCCCGCGCCCGCGCCGCACCCACCAGCGAGTGAGCCGTTCGCCACGGAGCCGGCCTGCGTGGGAGCGACCGACCCCGGGTAGGGCCGCACCATGCGCGTCGTCACAGCAGGAGCCCACGGGAAGATCGCCCGCCGCCTCGGCCGGTTGCTGAGCCAACGGGGGGACACCGCCGTCGGCATCATCCGGAACCCCGAGCACCGTGCCGACCTGGAGGCCGACGGGGTCGAGCCGGTGGTGCTGGACCTGGAGCAGGCCTCGGTGGAGGAGCTGGCCGCCGTCGTCTCCGGCGCCGACGCCGTGGTCTTCGCCGCCGGCGGTGGCCCGGACAGCGGCATCGAGCGCAAGGACTCGGTCGACCGTGGCGCCGCCGTGCTGCTGGCCGACGCGGCCGTCGCCGCCGGCGTCCGGCCCTACCTGCTGATCTCCTCGATCGGCGTCGAGCTCGTGGCCGGCGACGCACCCCCGGAGGACATGGACGAGGTCTTCGTGGCCTACCTGCGGGCCAAGCTCGCCGCCGAGGAGCACGTGCTGTCCCGCGAGGGCCTGTCCCCCATGGTGATCCGCCCGGGCAGCCTGACCGACGACCCCGGCACCGGCCGGGTCCGCCTGGAGCACACCACCGACCGCGGCGAGGTGCCCCGCGACGACGTCGCCGCCGTCCTGGTGGCCCTGCTGGACGACCCGAAGGACGGCACCGTGGTCGAGCTCCTCACCGGGGACACGCCGATCCCCGAGGCCGTCAGCGCCCTCCCCTGACGGTCGGGTGCGGGGCCGCCGTGGCGCCGCTGACGGCCGTCAGCTCCGCTTCGCCCGGGTGACCAGGGCGCGGGCCGCGAGGTCGGCGTCGTCCGGGTAGTCGACCCGCAGCAGGGTCAGACCACCGGCCGGCGCGACGGGCACGTCACTGGCCCGCTCGCTCCGGCTGAGCAGGGACGCCGGCCACTCCGGCGGCCGGCGCCCCTCACCCACGGCGCCGAGAGCACCGACGAGGCTGCGGACCATCGAGTGGCAGAACGCGTCGGCCGACGCGTGGACCTGCACCAGGTCCCCGTCCCGCTGGACGTCCAGGGCGAGCAGGGTGCGGATCGTCGTCGCCCCCTCGCGGCGACGGCAGAAGGCGGCGAAGTCCTGCTGCCCGAGCAGCAGTCGCGCCGCGACCTGCATCGCGTCGGCGTCGACCCGGCGCGACCAACCGACGGTGTCGGCACGGCGCAGCGGTGGCGGTCCAGCGTCGGCATCGGTCAGGCGGTACACGTAGTGCCGGGCCAACGCGGAGAAGCGCGCGTCGAAGTCGGCGGTGACCGCCGCCACCGAGGTCACGGCGATGTCCGGCGCCAGGACGCCCCGTAGCCGCCGGAGCAGCCGGTCCTGCTGCGCAGCGAAGAGCTCCCCCGGCAGGTCGGTGTGGGCCACCTGACCGGTGGCGTGCACGCCGGCGTCCGTGCGGCCGGCCACGGTCAGGTCCACGTCCGCCCGCAGGACGGTGGCCAGGGCCAGCTCCAGCTCGCCCTGCACCGTGCGCAGGCCCGGCTGGCGGGCCCAGCCGTGCAGTGCGGTCCCGTCGTAGGAGATGCCCAGCCGGACGCGGACGAGCCCGCCACCGAGAACGGTGGCGGGCTCGTCAGCGTGCACGTCCTGCATGGGGTGGACCGTCGGAGACGGTCTCAACTCACTTCGGGTCGGTGGCCGGCTCGCCACCGGGGGCCTGGGCGCCCGCGGTCGCCGCGTCAGTGATCTCGGCGGCCTCGACCTCGGCGGCGGCCGCAGCGGCCACGTCGGGGCTGAGCGTCGGGTCGTCGACGACGGCGAGGTTCTCCGATGTCGGCTCCGGGGTGACGTCGCCGTCGTCCTGGCGCTCGCCGTCGGGCACGAAGACGTCGGTGACGACCTCCTCGGCCTCGGCGGACTCGTCGGTGTCCGTGGCGACCGCGTCCGCGGTCACCTCGCCGGCGGCTGCCGATGCGCCGGCGCCGGCCGCGAACCGGGTGCCGCGGGCACGCTCGGCCTCGCCGACGGCCTGCTGCGCCACCGTCTGGCCTTCGACCAGCTCGATGATCGCCATCGGTGCGTTGTCGCCCTTGCGGGGACTGACCTTGACGATGCGCGTGTAGCCGCCGGGTCGGTCCGCGAAGCGCGGGCCGATCTCGGCGAACAGGTGGTGCACGACGTCCTTGTCCCGGATCGTCGTCAGCACCTGCCGACGGGCGTGCAGGTCACCGCGCTTGGCGAAGGTGACCAGCTTCTCGGCCAGCGGCCGCAGCCGCTTGGCCTTGGCCTCGGTGGTGGTGATCCGCCCGTGCTCGAACAGCGAGGTGGCCATGTTGGCCAGCATCAGCCGCTCGTGCGCGGGGGAGCCGCCGAGACGGGGGCCCTTTGTGGGGGTGGGCATGTCGGTCCTTCCTCAGGCGGCCGGGCGGGGCGTGTGCCGGCTGCGTCGTCCACATCGCAGTGCTGCGTGCTGCTGGGCCACCGTGGGATGGCCAGTGCTCAGTGCTCGGTGCGGGGCTCGGCCGACAGGGTCTCCCCCGCCGGCCGCGCCCCGGATCACGAACAGCCTGTCAGAGCTGCTCGGTCTCCTGGTAGGTGCCCTCGTCCAGCGTCGCCGGATCGCCGAAAGCAGCGTCGCCCTGGTAGGCGTCGGTCTCGTAGCCCTCGTCGTAGCTCTCCACCGAGGTGGGGACGAACCCGGGCGGGCTGTCCTTCAGTGCCAGGCCCATCGCGGCCAGCTTGAGCTTGACCTCGTCGATCGACTTGGCACCGAAGTTGCGGATGTCGAGGAGGTCCGCCTCCGAGCGGGTGACGAGCTCACCGACGGTGTGCACGCCCTCGCGCTTGAGGCAGTTGTAGGACCGCACGGTGAGGTCCATGTCCTCGATGGGCATCGAGAAGTTCGCGATGTCGGCGGCCTCGGCCGGGCTGGGCCCGACCTCGATGCCCTCGGCGTCGATGTTCAGCTCGCGCAGCAGGCCGAAGAGCTCGACCAGCGTCGAACCGGCGCTGGCGATGGCGTCGCGGGGCTCCATCGACGGCTTCGTCTCGACGTCGACCACCAGGCGGTCGAAGTCGGTGCGCTGCTCGACGCGGGTCGCCTCGACCGCGTAGGTCACCTTGAGCACCGGCGAGTAGATGGAGTCGACGGGGATCCGACCGATCTCCTGGCCGGGCTGCTTGTTCTGGGTGGCCGGCACGTAGCCGCGGCCGCGCTCGACGACCAGCTCGATCTCGAGCCGGCCCTTCGCGTTCAGCGTGGCGATGTGCAGATCGGGGTTGTGGACCTCGACACCGGCCGGCGGCGCGATGTCGGCCGCCGTGACCTCACCCGGCCCCTGCTTCCGCAGGTACATGGTGACCGGCTCGTCGGAGTCGGAGCTGACCACGAGGCCCTTGAGGTTCAGGATGATCTCGGTGACGTCCTCCTTGACCCCCGGCACGGTCGTGAACTCGTGCAGGGTGCCCTCGATCCGGATGCTGGTGACAGCAGCGCCGGGGATCGAGGACAGCAGGGTGCGACGCAGCGAGTTGCCGAGGGTGTAACCGAAACCCGGCTCGAGCGGCTCGATGACGAACCGAGAGCGCTGGGCGTCGATGGTCTCCTCGGCGAGGGTCGGACGCTGTGCGATGAGCATGGTTCTCCTTCAGGTCCTCCGGCACCCGCCATATGACGCCGTGAGGGGGTGGTGCCGGCGGGACGGACATCGGTCCGCCCGTCCCGCCGTCGTGCTGTCCTACCGGCCGATCACTTCGAGTAGAGCTCGACGATCAGCTGTTCCTGGACCGGGGTGTCGATCACCTGGCGCGCCGGGATGTTGTGGACCAACACCTTCAGCTGCGAGGAGATGACCTCCAGCCACGGCGGCACCGGACGAGAACCGGCCTTGGCCTGGGCGAGCTGGAACGGCACCATCTCGGCGGACTTCGCAGCCACCTCGAGGATGTCGTTGGCGCTCACCCGGTAGGACGGGATGTCGACCTTGCGACCGTTGACCTTGATGTGGCCGTGGCGCACCAGCTGGCGGGCCATGTCGCGGGACTCGGCGAAGCCGGCCCGGTAGACCACGTTGTCGAGGCGGGACTCGAGGATCTGCAGCAGGACCTCACCGGTCTTGCCCGACTTCTTGTTCGCCTCTTCGTAGTAACCGCGGAACTGCTTCTCCAGCACGCCGTAGATGCGGCGGGCCTTCTGCTTCTCGCGAAGCTGGAGCAGGTACTCGCTGTCCTTGCTGCGACCCCGGCCGTGCTCGCCCGGCGGGTACGGCCGGATCTCGATCGGGCACTTGGGGGACTCGCACTTGCTGCCCTTGAGGAACAGCTTCATCTTCTCGCGCCTGCACAAGCGGCAGTCGGCTCCGGTGTAACGGGCCACGTCAGGTACTCCTAGTTCGTCTCGTCAGTGACCGGTCAGACCCGGCGGCGCTTCTTGGGGCGGCAGCCGTTGTGCGGCTGAGGCGTCACGTCCTGGATCTGACCCACTTCGAGGCCGGTGGCCTGCAGCGAGCGGATCGCGGTCTCCCGACCGGAGCCCGGGCCCTTCACGAAGACGTCGACCTTGCGCATGCCGTGCTCCTGCGCCTTGCGTGCGGCGTTCTCCGCAGCCATCTGCGCCGCGAACGGCGTGGACTTGCGGGAGCCCTTGAACCCGACGTGCCCGGCCGAGGCCCAGCTGATCACGTTGCCCGTGGGGTCGGTGATCGACACGATCGTGTTGTTGAAGGTGCTCTTGATGTGCGCCGCGCCGTGAGCGACGTTCTTCTTCTCCTTGCGGCGCACCTTCTTGGTGCCAGCTGCCGCGCGAGCCCTGGGAGGCATCTCTCTCCGGTCTGAGTCTGTGTTCGTGGCCTGGTCGCCCACCCGGTCCTAGCCGAGGGGACGGTCGTGCTCAGGCGCACCGCCGGTCCGGCCCTACGGACCCGCGACGGTGCGCCGACGTGCTGAGGTCAGCGAGCCTTCTTCTTGCCCGCGATGGTCTTGCGCGGGCCCTTGCTCGAGCGCGCGTTCGTCTTGGTGCGCTGCCCGTGCACCGGCAGGCCGCGGCGGTGCCGCAGACCCTGGTAGCAACCGATCTCCACCTTGCGGCGGATGTCGGCAGCCACCTCACGGCGCAGGTCACCCTCGACGCGGAAGTGCTCGTCGATGTAGTCGCGCAGCTTGAGCAGGTCCTCGTCGGTCAGGTCCTTGGCCCGCAGGTCCGGGCTGACGCCCGTTGCGGCCAGGGTCGCCTTGGCCGACGTGGGCCCGATCCCGTAGATGTAGGTGAGCGCGATCTCCATCCGCTTCTCGCGGGGAAGATCGACGCCAGCAAGTCGTGCCATTGTCAGGTACTCCCTCAGCCCTGGCGCTGCTTGTGCCGGGCGTTCTCGCAGATGACCATGACCCGGCCGTGCCGGCGGATCACCTTGCACTTGTCACAGATCTTCTTCACCGACGGCTGGACCTTCACCGGTGCCGCCCTCATTCCTGTAGATCGTGCGCCGACCCCCGGACCCACGCGTGGGACCCGGACCGGCAGCGGGTTACTTGTAGCGGTAGACGATGCGGCCGCGGGTCAGGTCGTAGGGCGAGAGCTCCACGACCACGCGGTCCTCGGGCAGGATCCGGATGTAGTGCTGCCGCATCTTGCCGCTGATGTGGGCGAGCACCCGGTGCCCGTTCTGCAGTTCGACCCGGAACATCGCGTTGGGCAGCGGCTCGACGACACGACCCTCGACCTCGATGGCCCCGTCCTTCTTTGCCACGCCTACACGGCCTCCTCGTTCGATCAGACTGCATGCGCCCATGCCGGGATGGCACAGGCGGTGGTGCGGGGTTCCTTGCTGGCTGCACCCGATGAGTCGGATGCGGTCGTGCGGGCGATCTCGCTGAGGGCGTCCGGCGGCGTACGGCCACAGCACGACGACGGACGGCGCGAACGCCATCGGCCACTGTACTCCCCGTGGCACCAGGGCTCCAACCCGGGCCGGTATGACGGTCCCCTCTCCCCTCGAGCGCACTCGAGCGCACCGGGTGTCCCGGCGGGAGACCGGGTCAGGAGCGGGGGGTGACCCCGAAGGGGGCCAGGCCGGCCAGGCCGCCGTCCTCCGCCGTCAGGACCCACGGTCCCTCCGGGGTGATGGCGACGCTGTGCTCGAAGTGCGCGGCGCGGGAGCCGTCCTTGGTCACGACCGTCCAGCCGTCGTCCAGCTCGACGGTGGCGGGATCGCCGACGGTGACCATCGGCTCGATCGCGAGCGCGAGGCCGGGGACGAGCTTCGGGCCGCGACCCGCACGCCCGTAGTTCAGGACATGGGGGTCCTGGTGCATCTCGGTGCCGATGCCGTGACCGCCGTAGTGGTCGACGATCCCGTACCGGTGCTCGTGCGCCGTGATCGACTCCTCGACGGCGTGGCTGATGTCGGTCAGCCGGCCGCCGGCCACGGCCTTCGCGAGCCCGGCCCACATCGAGCGCTCGGTGACCTCCAGCAGGGCCGCGTCTGCTGCGGACGGCGTGCCGACGGAGACGGTGATCGCCGAGTCGCTGTGCCACCCCTGGAGGATGGCCCCGCAGTCGATCGAGATGTTGTCGCCCTCGACCAGCGTCCGGTCCGGGTTCGGGATCCCGTGGACCACCTCGTCGTTGATCGAGGCACAGATGGTGCCGGTGAAACCGTGGTAGCCCAAGAAGTTCGGCACCGCGCCGGACGACCGGATGTGGTCCTCGGCGATCGCGTCGAGCTCACCGGTGGTCACCCCGGGTCGGACGGCAGCGCGCACAGCCTTGAGGGCCCCGGCGGTGACCAGGCCGGAGGCGCGCATGAGCTCGATCTCGTGCGCCGTCTTGATCTGGATCATGCGTCCACTCCACTTCGCCGACAGCGGCAGCCAGGACGCCCAGCCAGCTCCGCGGTCACCGTGCACCACGACCTCGCTGGGTCAGCGCCCGGACTCGTCGTCGGGCTCGTCGTCCAGCGCCTCGTCGGCACCCAGTGCCTCCAGGGCGCGTCGGGTGACCTCGTCGATCTCCCCGATGGCGTCGATCCGGCTGAGCAGCCCGACCTCTTCGTAGAACCCGGCCAGCGGCGCGGTCTGTTCCCGGTAGACCTCGAGGCGATGCCGCACGGTCTCCGGCTTGTCATCGTCCCGCTGGACCATCTCCCCGTCGACCTGCACCCGCCGGCCGGAGAGCCGGCGCACGAGCTCGTCCTCGTCGACGACGAGCTCCAGGCAGCGGTCCAGCGCATGCCCCATCCCCGCCAGCGAGTCACGCAGCTGTTCGGCCTGCGCGATCGTGCGGGGGAAGCCGTCGAGCAGGAAGCCGGCCTTCGCGTCGGGCTCGGCCAGGCGATCGGAGACCATCGCGACCGTGATCACGTCGGGGACCAGGTCGCCGGCGTCCATGTAGACCTTCGCCTGCTTGCCGAGCTCCGTGTCACCGCCCACGTTGGCGCGGAAGATCTCGCCGGTCGAGATCGCGGGCACGCCGAGTCGCGCAGCGATGATCTGGGCCTGGGTCCCCTTGCCGGCTCCGGGAGGGCCCAGCAGCACGATGCGCACTAGCGGAGGAACCCTTCGTAGCTGCGCTGGTTCAGCTGCGTCTCGATCTGCTTCACCGTCTCCAACCCCACTCCCACCATGATCAGCACCGCGGTCCCGCCGAACGGGAAGTTCTGGTTCTGCCCCTCTTGCGTGATCGAGAGGAACAGGTTGGGCAGCACCGCCACCAACCCGAGGTAGATCGACCCCGGCAGGGTGATCCGCGACAGCACGTACTGCAGGTACTCGGCCGTGGGCCGACCGGGACGGATGCCCGGGATGAAGCCGCCGTAGCGCTTCATGTCGTCGGCCCGCTCTTCGGGGTTGAACGTGATCGACACGTAGAAGTACGTGAAGAAGATGATCAGCCCGAAGTAGATGGCGATGTGCACCGGGCTGCTCTGGTTGATCACGTAGTTCTCGAAGAACCGGCGGACCGGACCGCTGGAGTCGCTCTGCAGCTGGCTGAGCAACTGCGGCAGGTAGAGCAGCGACGAGGCGAAGATGACCGGGATGACGCCGGCCTGGTTCACCTTCAGCGGCAGGTACGTCGACGTCCCGCCGTACATCCGGCGGCCGACCATCCGCTTGGCGTACTGAACGGGGATGCGACGTTGCGCCTGTTCGACGTAGACCACCGAGGCGATGACGACCAGGGCGAAGACACAGACGACGGCGAAGATGAAGGCGCCGCGGGTCTGCAGGATCGCGCCACCCTCGGCCGGGATCCGGGCGGCGATCGAGGTGAAGATCAGCACGGACATGCCGTTGCCGATCCCCTTCTCCGTGAGCAGCTCGCCCAGCCACATGATCACGGCGGTGCCGGCGGTCAGCGTGATGACGAGGATGACCGTCGTCCACACGGAGTCCGACGGGATGATGTCCTGCGGGCAGTTCGGGAAGAGCTGGCCACTGCGGGCCAGGGCGATGATCCCGGTGCTCTGCAGCACGGCGAGCGCGATCGTCAGGTAGCGGGTGTACTGGGTCAGCTTGGCCTGACCCGACTGCCCTTCCTTCTTCAGCTGCTCGAAGCGCGGGATGACCACGACCAGCAGCTGGACGATGATGCTCGCGGTGATGTACGGCATGATGCCGAGCGCGAAGACCGACAGCCGGAGGAGAGCCCCGCCGGAGAAGAGGTTGACCAGCGAGTAGACGTCGCGCTGGTCGGAGGCCGCAGCCAGGTCCAGACAGCTGTTGATCGCCTCGGTGGAGACACCTGGCCCCGGGACGCTGGCGCCCAGCCGGTAGACGGCGATCAGCGCCAGGGAGAACAGCAGCTTGCGCCGGAGATCTGGCGTCCGGAACGCCGCGGCGAACGCCTGCAGCACGTGCCCTCCCCGAGTTGGTCGTGTGAGGTTATCAACGTCGGCCGACATCCCCACAGCCACCGTCCCACGGGGACGACGAGAGCGGGGTCCGGCGGACCTGGACGAGTGTGGGGCGGCCCGGTCCACGACCGGACAGCAGACGACCCCCGGGGCGCAGTCACCCTGCTCGGGTGCGCGCCCCGGGGGCCGTCGGCGGTCAGATCTGGTTGGTGCTGCCCCCGGCAGCGCCGATCTTCTCCTGGGCGGACTTCGAGAAGGCGTGCGCCTGCACGTCGACCTTCACCCCGCCCAGCTCGCCGGTACCGAGGACCTTGACCGGCTGACCCCGCCGGATGGCACCGGCGTCGGCCAGCGTCTCCGGGTCGATGGTCCCGCCCTGCGGGAACAGGGAGGCGATCCGGTCCAGGTTGACGACCTGGAAGACGACCTTGTTGTTGTTCTTGAAACCAGAGAGCTTCGGCAGCCGCATGAAGAGGGGGGTCTGGCCACCCTCGAAGCGGGCCGAGACCTGCACGCGAGCGCCGGAGCCCTTGGTGCCGCGACCGGCCGTCTTGCCCTTGGAGCCCTCACCACGACCCACGCGGGTCTTCTTGGTGTGGGCGCCCGGGGCCGGACGCAGGTGGTGGACCTTGAGAGTCATGTCAGTGTTCCTTCTCGTCCGACGTTCAGACGATCTCTTCGACGGCGACCAGGTGCGGCACCGTCGCGACCATCCCGCGGATCTCGGGACGGTCCTCCTGGACGACCGAGTCGTTGATCCGCTTCAGCCCGAGCGAACGCAGCGTCTGGCGCTGGTTCGGCTTGGTGCCGATGGCCGACTTGACCTGGGTGACCTTCAGCTGAGCCATCTCAGACCCCCTGACCGGCCCGCGCACGCAGCATCGCGGCCGGGGCGACGTCCTCCAGGGGCAGACCGCGGCGAGCCGCGATCTCCTCGGGCCGGACGAGGTCCTTCAGCGCCTGCATGGTCGCGTGGACGATGTTGATCGGGTTCGAAGACCCGAGGCTCTTGGACAGGATGTCGTGGATGCCGGCGCACTCCAGCACGGCGCGCACCGGACCACCGGCGATGACACCGGTACCCGGGCTGGCCGGCTTCAGCAGCACGACACCGGCAGCCGCCTCACCCTGCACCGGGTGCGGGATGGTGCTGGCGATGCGAGGCACCTTGTAGAAGTGCTTCTTGGCCTCCTCGACGCCCTTGGCGATCGCCGCGGGCACCTCCTTGGCCTTGCCGTAGCCGACACCCACGGTGCCGTTGCCGTCGCCGACGATGACCAGCGCTGTGAAGCTGAAGCGCCGACCGCCCTTGACGACCTTGGACACGCGGTTGATGGCCACCACGCGCTCGATGAACTGGCTCTTCTCGGCGGTACCGCCACCGGGGCCGCGGCCGCCGTCGCGGCGGTCACGGCGGTCGTTGCCGCCGCCGGCACCGCCGGGGCCACCCGTCCCGCCGGCGCCACCGCCGCGTCGCTGTGGTCCTGGCATCAGACGTCCCTCTCGATCTGCTCAGTGATGGTGCTCATCAGAAGTCCAGCCCGCCTTCGCGGGCGCCGTCCGCCAGGGCGGCGATGCGCCCGGCGTACCGGTTGCCACCGCGGTCGAAGACGACGGCGGCGATCCCGGCGGCCTTGGCACGCTCCGCGACCAGGGCACCGACCTGACGGGCGAGTGCGGACTTGTCGCCCTCGGCGCCCTTCAGGCTGGCGTCCATGGTCGACGCACTGGCCAGGGTACGGCCCACCGTGTCGTCGACCACCTGGACGTGGATGTGCCGCGAGCTGCGCTTGACCACCAGGCGCGGGCGCTCCGGCGTACCGCCGACGCGCTTGCGGAGACGGTTGTGCCGGCGCAGCCGCGAGACGCGGCGCGCAGTGCTGACGTCGGTGCCGACGGGCTTGTGCACCCGGACACCCTTCTCGGTCTTGGCTGCCTGTGCCATCACTTGCCCGTCTTCCCGACCTTGCGCTTGACGACCTCGCCCTGGTACCGCACGCCCTTGCCCTTGTACGGGTCCGGGCGGCGGATCTTACGGATCTTGGCGGAGACCTCGCCGACCTGCTGCTTGTCGATCCCGCTCACCCGCAGGCGAGTGGGGGCCTCGACGGTGAAGGCGATCCCCTCAGGGGCCTTGACCAGCACCGGGTGGCTGAAGCCGAGGGCGAACTCGAGGTCCGACCCGCGGGCCTGCACGCGGTAGCCGACGCCGACGATCTCCAGGGTCTTCTCGTACCCCTGGGTGACGCCGGTGATCATGTTGGCGATGAGCGATCGCGAGAGGCCGTGCAGCGCCCGGCTCTCGCGCTCGTCGTTGGGACGCTGCACCAGCAGGGCCCCGTCCTCGCCGCGCTCGACGGTGATGGGAGCGGCCACTGTGTGGCTGAGCTTCCCCTTCGGCCCGGAGACGTTGACCGTTCGCCCGTCGATGGCGACGTCAACCCCGCTCGGCACCGGAATCGGGAGTCGTCCGATCCGTGACATGTCTGCTCGCTCCTCTTACCAGACGTAGGCGAGGACTTCCCCACCCACGCCCTTCTTGTTCGCCTGCTTGTCGGTCAGCAGCCCGGTGGAGGTGGAGATGATCGCCACCCCGAGGCCGCCCAGGACCTTGGGCAGGGCGGTCGACTTCGCGTAGACACGCAGGCCGGGCTTGGAGACCCGACGGACACCGGCGATGCTGCGCTCGCGGTTGGGGCCGTACTTGAGGGAGACCACGAGCTCCTTGCGGACGTGGCCTTCGACCTCGACGTCGTTGACGGTCCAGCCGCCGATGTAACCCTCCTGCTGGAGGATCGCGGCGACCTTCGTCTTGAGCTTCGACGACGGCATGGCCGCGGCGTCGTGGTACGCCTGGTTGGCGTTGCGGATCCGCGTGAGCATGTCCGCGATCGGGTCGGTCATCGTCATGGGTGCGTCGTGCCTCTCTCGCCGCGGTTCCGCACGCTGTCGTGCGCGGGCCTCTCGGCGACGTGGGTTGTGCTCCCGGGCGTGCCCGGGAGCGGGTGGCCCGCCCCGTGCGGGGCGGGCCGTACTGCGTCTGTTACCAGCTGGACTTGGTCACACCGGGCAGCTCGCCGGCGTGGGCCATCTCCCGCAGGCAGATCCGGCACAGGCCGAACTTGCGGAAGACCGCGTGGGGCCGACCGCACCGCTGGCAGCGGGTGTAGCCGCGGACGGCGAACTTCGGCGTGCGAGCCGCCTTGTTGACAAGGGCCTTCTTGGCCATCTCTTGGTCTCCTACCTTCTACGCAGACCGCGTCAGCGGGTGGTGTTCACGACGGTCTGGCCGGCGAAGGGGAACCCGAGCCGCGACAGCAGCTCCCGGCCCTCCTCGTCGGTGGTGGCGGTGGTCACCAGGGTGATGTCCATGCCCCGGGGCCGGTCGATCCTGTCGACGTCGATCTCGCGGAACATCGACTGCTCGGTCAGACCGAACGTGTAGTTGCCGTGGCCGTCGAACTGCTTGGGGCTCAGGCCGCGGAAGTCGCGGATGCGGGGCAGGGCCAGCGAGAGCAGCCGGTCCAGGAACTCCCACATGCGGTCGCCGCGGAGGGTGACCTTGGCGCCGATCGGCATGCCCTCGCGCAGCTTGAACTGCGCGATCGACTTGCGGGCCCGCACGACGGCGGGCTTCTGGCCGGTGATGGCGGTGAGGTCGCGGACCGCGCCGTCCATCAGCTTGGCGTCACGGGTGGCCTCGCCGACGCCCATGTTGACCACGATCTTCACGAGACCGGGGATCTGCATGACGTTGGGGTAGCCGAACTCGGACTGCAGGGCCGGGGCGATCTCCTCGCGGTACCGGGCCAGCATGCGGGGCAGCTCACGGGTGGGTGCGCTCATGGTGTTCAGAGGTCCTTACCGGTGCGCCGCGAAACCCGGATGTTGCGGCCTTCCTCGTCCTTGCGGTAGCCGACCCGGGTCGGCTTGTCCTCGGAGTCGATCACCATCACGTTGCTCACGTGGATGGCGGCCTCCTGCGTGACGATCCCGCCCTGCTGGGCACCGCGCTGGGTGGTGCTGATCCGGGTGTGCTTCTTCACCCGGCCGATGCCCTCCACCAGGACCTTCTGGGTCCGGGGGAAGGCCGCGATGACGCGGCCCTTGGCACCCTTGTCCTTGCCGGCCAGGACGACGACGGAGTCGCCCTTCTTGACCTTCATCGACGGGGTCTTCCCGCTCGTCGGCTGAGCCATGATCACAACACCTCCGGAGCGAGCGAGATGATCCGCATGAAGCGCTTGTCGCGCAGTTCCCGGCCCACCGGGCCGAAGATGCGCGTACCGCGCGGGTCCCCGGTGTCGCGGATGATCACCGCGGCGTTCTCGTCGAAGCGGATGTAGGAACCGTCCGGACGACGGCGCTCCTTGACCGTGCGGACGATGACGGCCTTGACCACATCGCCCTTCTTGACGCCTGCGCCCGGAAGCGCGTCCTTGACGGTGGCGACGATGACGTCACCGATGCCCGCGTAGCGACGCCCCGAGCCACCGAGCACCCGGATGCACAAGATCTCCTTGGCCCCGGTGTTGTCGGCGACCCTGAGCCGCGACTCCTGCTGGATCACTTCCTGCTCCTGAATCTGAGTGGTGACAGCCGGACCGGATCGGTGAACCGGCTGTCCGGTACCCACGTGCGGACGCACCGGCAGCGATGCCGCCGGTGCGTCCGTGCACGGGTTCCGGGATGTGGCGCGCACCGAAGAGCGCGCCAGTCGTCCAGGGTACTCCCTGCTCACCGACCCCGAGGGGCCGGCTGTCGACTTCTTACTTGGCCTTCTCCACGACCGACACCAGACGCCACCGCTTGGTGGCGGAGGTGGGGCGCGTCTCCATGATCTGCACCCGGTCGCCGATGCCGGCGGTGTTCTGCTCGTCGTGCGCCTTCAGCTTGCTGGTGCGGCGCAGGACCTTGCCGTAGAGCCCGTGCTTCACACGGTCCTCGACCTCGACGACGATGGTCTTGTCCATCTTGTCGCTGACGACCAGGCCCTCACGGACCTTGCGGTAGCCACGCCCGGCCAGGCCGGGCCCGGTCGAGGTCTCGGTGCTGGTGTTCGTGACCTCGCTCATGCGACACCCTCGTTCGGGGCGACCGAGAGACCGAGCTCGCGCTCGCGCATGATCGTGTAGATCCGGGCGATGTCGCGGCGGACGGTCTGCAGTCGCCGGTTGTTGTCCAGCTGGCCGGTGGCCACCTGGAACCGCAGGTTGAACAGCTCTTCGCGCGACTCGCGCAGCCGGGTGGCCAGCTCGTCGGCGGACAGCTCGCGCAGCTCAGGCGCAGTGAGGCCGGCGGCCATCACACCTCTCCTTCGCGAGTGATGAAGCGGCACTTCATGGGGAGCTTGTGGATCGCGCGGCGCATGGCCTCACGGGCCACCGGCTCGTCGACACCCGACAGCTCGAACATGATCCGACCGGGCTTGACGTTCGCCACCCACCACTCGGGCGAGCCCTTGCCGGAACCCATGCGGGTCTCGGCCGGCTTCTTGGTCAGCGGACGGTCGGGGTAGATCGAGATCCACACCTTCCCGCCACGCTTGATGTGACGGGTCATGGCGATACGAGCGGACTCGATCTGCCGGTTCGTCACGTAGGCGGGCTCGAGAGCCTGGATCGCGAAGTCACCGAAGTTGATCGCGGTGCCGCCCTTGGCCCGGCCAGTGCGGTCGGGGTGGTGCTGCTTGCGGTGCTTGACCCGACGCGGGATGAGCACTGGTCAGCCCTCCGTGTTCTCGGCGCCGGCGGCCTTCGCGGCCGCGGTGCCCTCAGCACCGGCTGCCTCGCCGATGCTCTGTGCGGGAGCAGCCTCACCCGAGGCGACGGCGACGGCACTGGTGGCGTCGGCGGGAGCCTCGGACGGCTGCTCGGTGGAGACCGGGGCGTCGGCCGCTGCGCGGCCGGCCTCGGTGCCCCCGGCGGTCGTGCCGGACGAGCCGGACCGACGCTGGGGACGCTGGGCCCGCTCACGGCGCTGCTGACGCTGGGCGAGGGCCTCGAGGGCCTCCCGCTCGGCGCGCGAGCCGCTGGCGTCACCCTTGTAGATCCACACCTTCACGCCGATGCGGCCGAAGGTCGTGCGGGCCTCGTAGATGCCGTAGTCGATGTTCGCGCGCAGCGTGTGCAGCGGGACGCGACCCTCGCGGTAGAACTCCGAGCGGCTCATCTCCGTGCCGCCGAGGCGACCGGAGCACTGCACCCGGATGCCCTTGACCTGCGGGCTGCGCTGCGCCGACTGCATGGCCTTGCGCATCGCACGACGGAAGCTCACGCGGCTGGACAGCTGCTCGGCGACACCCTGGGCGACCAGCTGCGCGTCGGACTCGGGGTTCTTCACCTCGAGGATGTTCAGCTGCACCTGCTTGCCGGTGAGCTTCTCGAGCTCACCCCGGATGCGGTCGGCCTCCGCGCCACGCCGGCCGATGACGATGCCCGGCCGGGCGGTGTGGATGTCCACTCGGACCCGGTCACGGGTGCGCTCGATCTCCACCTTCGAGATCCCGGCGCGCTCCATGCCCTTGCCCATGAGCTTCCGGATGGCCACGTCTTCCTTGACGTAGTCGGCGTACAGCTTGTCCGCGTACCACCGGGACTTGTAGTCGGTGGTGATGCCGAGCCGGAACCCGTGCGGGTTGACCTTCTGACCCACTAGCGGGTCCCTCCCCTCGTGTTGCTCTTCTGCTGCTGGGTGGCCGGGCCGGACTGCCCGGTCTCCCGACGTGCCTTGCGCGACCGCAGGGCCAGCTCAGCGCTCGAGCTCACCTCGGTCACCTCGACGGTGATGTGGCTGGTCCGCTTGTTGATGCGGAACGCCCGGCCCTGGGCCCGCGGACGGATCCGCTTGAGCGTGGGGCCCTCGTCGACGAACGCGGCGCTGACGACCAGCGCTGCGGGGTCCAACTGCAGGTTGTGCTCGGCGTTGGCGACCGCGCTGGCGACGACCTTGGCCACCGGCTCACTGGCGGTCTGCGGGGTGAAGCGCAGCAGCGCCATGGCCTCGTCGGTCGGCAGGTAGCGGATCATGTCCACCACCCGGCGTGCCTTCATGGGGGTGACGCTGACGAACCGGGCCGTGGCCCGGGCGACCGGCGTCTCCTGTCCCAACTGGGAAGTCATCTGGGTCTCTTCTCTACCTGGTCGTCGCTCAGCCGCGCCGCGACCGGCGGTCGTCCTTGACGTGCCCACGGAAGGTGCGCGTGGGCGCGAACTCGCCGAGCTTGTGCCCGACCATCGCCTCGGTGACGAACACCGGGACGTGCTTGCGGCCGTCGTGCACGGCGATCGTGTGCCCGAGCATGTCGGGGATGATCGTCGAACGCCGCGACCAGGTGCGGATGACGTTCTTGGTGCCCTTGTCGTTCTGGACGTCCACCTTGGCGAGCAGGTGGTCGTCGACGAACGGGCCCTTCTTCAGGCTGCGTGGCATGTCTGTCGGACTCCTTACCCGCTCAGCGCTTCTTGTTGGTGCGCCGGCGGCGCACGATCAGGGCATCACTGGCCTTGCGCTTGCGCGTCCGGCCCTCCGGCTTGCCCTTCGGGTTGACCGGGTGCCGGCCACCGGAGGTCTTGCCCTCACCACCACCGTGCGGGTGGTCCACCGGGTTCATGGCGACACCGCGGACGGTCGGGCGCTTGCCCTTCCACCGCATCCGGCCGGCCTTGCCCCAGTTGATGTTCGACTGCTCGGCGTTGCCGACCTCACCGATGGTGGCGCGGCACCGCACGTCCACGTTGCGGATCTCGCCCGAGGGCATCCGCAGCTGGGCGAAACGACCCTCACGGGCGACCAGCTGGACGCTCGTGCCGGCCGAGCGGGCGATCTTGGCCCCGCCACCGGGCCGCAGCTCGATGGCGTGGATGACCGTGCCGACCGGGATGTTGCGCAGCGGCAGGTTGTTGCCGGGCTTGATGTCGGCCGCGGGGCCGCACTCGACCACGTCGCCCTGCTTCAGCTTCGCCGGGGCGATGATGTAGCGCTTCTCCCCGTCGGCGAAGTGCAGCAGCGCGATGCGCGAGGTGCGGTTCGGGTCGTACTCGATGTGCGCGACCTTGGCCGGCACACCGTCCTTGTCGGCCCGGCGGAAGTCGATGAGACGGTAGGCGCGCTTGTGCCCGCCGCCCTGGTGACGAGCAGTCACACGACCGTGGACGTTGCGCCCGCCACGACCGTGCAGCGGTCGGACCAGCGACTTCTCGGGATGGTCGCGGGTGACCTCGGCGAAGTCGGCGACGGACGAGCCGCGGCGGCCCGGCGTCGTCGGCTTGTACTTACGGATGGCCATGGTTCCTCAGAGTCCCTGTCTGTTCTCTCTGGTCCGATCGGTGGTCACCGGCGCTCAGGCGCCGGGTCCACCGAAGAGCTCGATGCGGTCACCGGGGGCAACGGAGACGATGGCGCGCTTGGTGTCCTTGCGCTTCCCCATCACAGCGCCCTTGGAGCGCTTCCTCTTCCCCTGGCGGTTGATCGTGTTGACGGCGAGGACCTTCACGTTGAAGACCTGCTGCACAGCGATCTTGATCTGGGTCTTGTTCGCGTCGGGCCGGACGATGAACGTGTACTTGTTCTCGTCCAGGAGCCCGTAGCTCTTCTCCGAGATGACCGGGGACAGCAGCACGTCCCGGGGGTCGCGGACGCTCATGCCTTCTCCTCGGTCGTCTCGGTCGTGGTGGCCGGCGCGATCGAGGGCACGTCGCCGTCGATCTCGCGGGTCTCCAGGTCAGGGAGCTCGGCCGAGGAGGCCGCGCCCTTGCCGCCCCGGGCCGGGCCGGTGACGAACTCGTCCAGCGCGGTCTCGGTGAAGACGACCTCGTCGGACACCAGCACGTCGTAGGTGTTGAGCTGACCGGCCTCGATCAGGTGGACCCGCTGCACGTTCCGCAGGCTCACCCAGTTGAGGACGTCGTCCCGGTCGAGGACGACCAGCACGCGCTTGGCGGTGCTGATGGAGTCCAGGACCTTCAGCGCTGCCTTCGTCGAGGGCGCATCACCCTCGACGAACGCGGAGACGACGTGCACGCGGCCGTCCCGGGCCCGGTCGGAGAGGGCACCGCGCAGGGCGGCGGCCTTCATCTTCTTGGGCGTCTTCTGCTCGTAGTTGCGCGGCTGCGGGCCGTGCGAGATGCCACCGCCGGTGAACTGCGGCGAGCGAAGCGAACCCTGACGGGCCCGACCGGTGCCCTTCTGGCGGTACGGCTTGGCGCCGGTGCCGCTGACCTGGGCGCGCGTCTTGGTCGAGTGCGTGCCCTGGCGTGCCGCGGCCAGCTGGGCCACGACGACCTGGTGCAGCAACGAGACGTTGGCCGGGGCGTCGAAGAGCTCGCCGGGCAGCGTGACGCTGCCGGAGGTCTCCCCCGCCGGCGTCCGGACGTCGACCTGCCGGTCGGACCGGGTGTCGGTCGCGCCAGCCGATGTCGATGTGGTCACTTAGCGTCACTCCCTACGGGGCCACCCTTGACCGCGGAACGGACGAGCAGCAGCCCGCCGCGCGGACCGGGGACGGCGCCCTTGATGAGCACCAGGCCCTTCTCCGTGTCGACCTGGTGGACCTTCAGCGAGAGCGTGGTCGTGGTGACCGCACCCATGCGTCCGGCCATGCGCACGCCCTTGAAGACGCGACCCGGGGTCGAGGCCCCGCCGATCGAGCCGGGGGCGCGGTGCTTGCGGTGGGTGCCGTGACCCGCGCCGAGGCCCTTGAAGCCGTGACGCTTCATGACGCCGGCGGTGCCCTTGCCCTTGCTGGTGCCGATGACGTCGACCTTGGCCACGTCGGAGAAGACCTCGGCGGTCAGCTCCTGACCGACCGTGTAGTCAGCGGCGTCCTCGGTGCGCAGCTCGACCACGTGCCGGCGCGGCGTGACGCCCGCCTTGGCGAAGTGCCCGCCCTCGGGCTTGTTCACCTTGCGGGGGTCGATCGCACCGAAGCCGAGCTGGACGGCCGAGTAGCCGTCCTTCTCGGGGGTGCGCACCTGGGTGACCACGCACGGGCCCGCCTTGATGACGGTCACCGGCACGATGCGGTTGTTCTCGTCGAATACCTGGGTCATCCCCAGCTTCTCGCCGAGGAGACCACGGAATGTGCTCGCCATGTCTGGGACAGCCCTTACTGGATGTTGACGTCGACCGAGGCCGGCAGGTCGATGCGCATCAGCGCGTCGACCGTCTTCGGCGTCGGGTCGAGGATGTCGATGAGCCGCTTGTGCGTACGCATCTCGAAGTGCTCGCGCGAGTCCTTGTACTTGTGCGGCGAGCGGATGACGCAGTACACGTTCTTCTCCGTCGGCAGCGGCACTGGGCCGACGACGCGCGCTCCGGTCTTCGTCACCGTGTCCACGATGCGCCGAGCCGAGGCATCGATCGCCTCGTGGTCGTAGGCCTTCAGCCGGATGCGGATCTTCTGTCCCGCCATCGGTTGTCTTCGCTCCTGCCGATCGGTTGTGAAAGTACAAGTGGGTCTGCTGACCCTGGGTCGGTATCCCCGACCCGGCTGACGGGCGGCGGCCGATGAGGCCGCCGCCCGTCAGGGTGTCACTGGTTGATCTTGACGACCCGGCCGGCGCCGACGGTGCGGCCACCCTCGCGGATGGCGAAGCGCAGGCCCTCCTCCATGGCGATCGGCTGGATCAGCTCGACCGACATCTCGGTGTTGTCGCCGGGCATGACCATCTCGGTGCCCGCAGGCAGCGTGACGACGCCGGTGACGTCCGTGGTCCGGAAGTAGAACTGCGGACGGTAGTTGTTGAAGAACGGCGTGTGCCGGCCACCCTCGTCCTTCGAGAGGATGTAGACCGAGCCCTCGAAGTTCGTGTGCGGGGTGATCGAACCCGGCTTCACGACGACCTGGCCGCGCTCGACGTCCTCGCGCTTGATGCCACGCAGCAGCAGACCGACGTTGTCACCGGCCTGGCCCTGGTCGAGCAGCTTGCGGAACATCTCGACGCCGGTGACGGTCGTCTTGGTCGAGGTCGGGCGGATGCCGACGATCTCGATCTCCTCGGAGACCTTGACGATGCCGCGCTCGACGCGACCGGTGACGACCGTGCCACGACCGGTGATCGTGAAGACGTCCTCGACGGGCATGAGGAACGGCTTGTCGATCTCACGCTCGGGCTCGGGGATCGCCGTGTCGACGGCGTTCATGAGCTCCATGAGCTTGTCGCCCCACTCGGCGTCGCCCTCGAGCGCCTTCAGCGCCGAGACGCGGACCACGGGGAGGTCGTCGCCCGGGAACTCGTACTCGGACAGCAGCTCGCGGACCTCCAGCTCGACGAGCTCGAGGATCTCCTCGTCGTCGACCATGTCGGCCTTGTTCAGCGCGACCACGATGTAGGGAACGCCGACCTGGCGGGCCAGGAGGACGTGCTCCTTGGTCTGCGGCATCGGGCCGTCGGTGGCGGCCACCACGAGGATGGCGCCGTCCATCTGCGCCGCACCCGTGATCATGTTCTTGATGTAGTCGGCGTGCCCGGGGCAGTCGACGTGCGCGTAGTGCCGGTTCTCGGTCTGGTACTCGACGTGGGCGATCGAGATCGTGATGCCGCGGGCCTTCTCCTCGGGCGCCTTGTCGATCATGTCGAAGGCGGACGCCTCGTTGAGGGTCGGGTACTTGTCGTGCAGCACCTTGGTGATCGCCGCGGTCAGCGTCGTCTTGCCGTGGTCGATGTGCCCGATGGTGCCGATGTTGACGTGCGGCTTGGTCCGCTCGAACTTGGCCTTGGCCACTGGGATCCTCTCTCCGTGTCTTCGCAGTCGTGCTCGTGTCTGGGGTGGTCCGTGCTCGGGGGGCGGGCCCGGGGTACCCGGGCCCGCCGTCCCGTTACTCGCCGGTCGCCTTGGCGATGATCTCCTTGGCGACGTTGGCCGGGACCTCGGCGTAGGTGTCGAACACCATGGTGTAGCTCGCCCGCCCCTGGGTGCGGCTGCGCAGGTCGCCCACGTAGCCGAACATCTCCGACAGCGGCACCAGGGCCCGGACGACGCGAGCGCCGGAGCGCTCCTCCATCGCCTGGATGGTCCCGCGGCGGGAGTTCAGGTCGCCGATGACGTCGCCCATGTTCTCTTCAGGGGTGACGACCTCGACCGCCATCATCGGCTCCAGCAGGGCCGGGCTGGCCTTGCGGGCAGCCTCCTTGAAGGCGATCGACCCGGCGATCTTGAAGGCCATCTCCGAGGAGTCGACCTCGTGGTACTGGCCGTCCAGGAGGGAGGCCTTGACGCCGACCATCGGGTAGCCGGCGAGGATGCCGTACTGCATGGCGTCCTGCATGCCGGCGTCGACCGACGGGATGTACTCCCGCGGGATGCGCCCACCCGTGACCTTGTTCTCGAACTCGTAGGTCGCCGAGTCGCCGCTCATCACGAGCGGCTCGAGGGCGATCTGCACCTTCGCGAACTGCCCGGAGCCACCCGTCTGCTTCTTGTGCGTGTAGTCGTAGCGCTCGACGGCCTTGCGGATCGTCTCGCGGTAGGCCACCTGCGGCTTGCCGACGTTGGCCTCGACGCGGAACTCGCGGCGCATGCGGTCGACCAGGATCTCCAGGTGCAGCTCGCCCATCCCGGAGATGACCGTCTGACCGGTCTCCTCGTCCAGCTTGACCTGGAAGGTGGGGTCCTCCTCGGCCAGCTTCTGGATGGCCATGCCCAGCTTCTCCTGGTCGCCCTTGGTCTTGGGCTCGATCGCCACCGAGATGACCGGGGCGGGGAAGGTCATCGACTCGAGGATGACCGGGCTCTGCGGGTCGCAGAGGGTGTCACCCGTCGTCGTCTGCTTCATCCCGTTGACGGCGACGATCTCGCCGGCGCCCACGCCCGCGCGCTCTTCACGCTTGTTCGCGTGCATCTGGTAGATCTTCCCGACCCGCTCCTTGCGGTCCTTGGTGCTGTTCAGCACCGGGGAACCCGCCTCGAGCTTGCCGGAGTAGACCCGGATGTAGGTCAGCTTGCCCAGGTGCTGGTCCGTCTGGATCTTGAAGGCCAGCGCGGAGAACGGCTCGTTCTCGTCGGCGTGCCGCAGGACCTCGGTCTCGCCGTCCAGTGCGGTGCCGACGATCGACTCGACGTCCAGCGGGCTGGGCAGGTAGTCGACGACCGCGTCGAGCAGGGGCTGCACGCCCTTGTTCTTGAAGGCCGTGCCGGTGAGCACCGGGTTGACCTGGCCGGCGATCGTCGCCTTGCGAATCGCGGCCTTGAGGCGCTCGGGGGCGATCTCCTCGCCGGCGAGGTAGTCCTCCATCAGCGAGTCGTCGAAGTCCGCGATGTTCTCGAGGAGCTTCTCGCGGTACTCGGCGGCCTGGTCGGTGAGCTCGGCCGGGATCTCCTCGATGGAGTAGTCCTCGCCCATCTTGGTCTCACCACGCCAGGTGAGTGCGCGCATGTAGACCAGGTCGACGACGCCGATGAAGTCGGCCTCGGCCCCGATGGGCAGCTGCAGCACCAGCGGGTTGGCCGCGAGGCGCTCGACCATCATGTCGACGCAGCGGAAGAAGTCCGCACCGGTGCGGTCGAGCTTGTTGACGAAGCACATGCGCGGGACGCTGTACTTCTCCGCCTGCCGCCAGACCTGCTCGGTCTGCGGCTCGACACCGGCCACCCCGTCGTAGACCGCGACGGCGCCGTCGAGCACCCGCAGCGACCGCTCCACCTCGACGGTGAAGTCGACGTGACCCGGGGTGTCGATGATGTTGATGTCGTGGTCCGCCCAGGAGCACTTCGTCGCGGCGGACGTGATGGTGATGCCGCGCTCCTGCTCCTGCTCCATCCAGTCCATCGTGGCCGCGCCGTCGTGGACTTCACCGATCTTGTAGTTGATACCGGTGTAGAAGAGGATCCGCTCGGTCGTGGTCGTCTTGCCGGCGTCGATGTGCGCCATGATCCCGATGTTGCGGGTCTTGGCGAGTTGGGCCTCGTTCTGGGCCATTACGTCACTCCTCTTCTG
The DNA here is from genome assembly GCF_026967885.1 of Modestobacter sp. VKM Ac-2983. Classification (NCBI taxonomy): domain Bacteria; kingdom Bacillati; phylum Actinomycetota; class Actinomycetes; order Geodermatophilales; family Geodermatophilaceae; genus Modestobacter; species Modestobacter sp. VKM Ac-2983. The sequence goes on along the minus strand of NZ_JAPVBK010000003.1, from coordinate 537,957 downwards.
TCTCGTCCGTGCGCGGCGCCCGGGGGTCGCCCGGGTCCACCGCGGGCAGCGGCTGCTGAGGGACTGTCGTCACCAGCGGTAGTGCGCGAAGGCCTTGTTCGACTCGGCCATCTTGTGCGTGTCCTCGCGGCGCTTGACCGCGGCACCGAGACCGTTGCTGGCGTCCAGCAGCTCGTTCATCAGGCGCTCGGTCATCGTCTTCTCGCGGCGTGCCCGGCTGTACTGGATGAGCCAGCGCAGGCCGAGGGTGGTGCTGCGGGAGGGACGGACCTCGATCGGCACCTGGTACGTGGCACCACCGACGCGGCGGCTGCGCACCTCGAGGGCGGGCTTCACGTTGTCCAGCGCACGCTTGAGCGTGACGACCGGGTCGGTGTCGTTCTTCGCCCGGACGCCCTCGAGGGCGCCGTAGACGATCGCCTCGGCGATGGAGCGCTTGCCGTCGACCAGCACCTTGTTCACCAGCTGGGTCACCAGCTGGGACTGGTAGACCGGGTCGGCGACGAGCGGACGCTTCGGCGCGGGGCCCTTGCGCGGCATTAGCTCTTCTCCTTCTTCGCGCCGTAGCGGCTGCGAGCCTGCTTGCGGCCGCGGACGCCCTGGGTGTCCAGCGAGCCGCGAATGATCTTGTACCGGACGCCGGGGAGGTCCTTCACCCGGCCGCCGCGCACGAGCACCATCGAGTGCTCCTGCAGGTTGTGGCCGACGCCCGGGATGTAGGCGGTCACCTCGACGCCGCTGGTGAGGCGGACGCGAGCGACCTTGCGCAGCGCCGAGTTCGGCTTCTTCGGCGTCGTCGTGTAGACGCGCGTGCACACGCCGCGGCGCTGAGGGGATCCCTTCAACGCCGGGGTCTTGGTCTTCTCGACCTTGTCCTCGCGGCCCTTGCGGACCAGCTGCTGGATCGTGGGCATGGGTGGCCTGGATCTCCTGCCTGCGCTGGGTCGTGCTGTGGATGTGGTGCACTGCTGTGGTGTGCCCGGTCGCCCGGCCCTCTCGAGTCTGCCCGCGACCCACCCTCCGACCCCCGCGTTCGGGCGTGTCGCCCTTCGCGAGAACCGGCCAGTTGATCGAACCGGACTCATCGCCCCTCGCGACTCGGCACCGGCCACACCACCTTGCAGTGGGCCCCGTCTGTGACGGGAGTGGCCCCCGGCATCCACTCGATCCGAGGATCGATGGACACCCAGGTGCACCGCGAACGGGAGCAGGCCCAGTCATCCTGGGCACAGCTGACCACAGTACCCGGCCCTGCCGGACCGGTCAAAGCCGGGTCGACATGTGGGCTGCGCACCGGGGTCAGCCGGTCTGTCCTGCACCAACTGGCGGTGTACCGGGCACATTCCCGGGCGCTGCACGCAGCTGCCCGAGGGGTCGTGCCGGCAACGTACCCGAGTCGGACGGCGGCGGGCAGGTGCACCGCCACCGTGGACCGGGGCCGTTCGTCCGCGTCGCTTCTGTCGGACTCCCGCCCTACGGTCGGTGCTGACCCGCTCACGTCACGCGCCCAGTCCGTCCCGCACCCAGTCAGTGGTGCCCCTGCCGCCCGGAGGTAGCCGTGCTCCCCGACAACGCCCGCGAACTGAAGGCCCGGCTGTCCAAGCGGCTGAGCGAGGTGCCGCCGTCCAGCGTCGTCGCGAGCTCGGTCGACGGGCCCTCCCGGTGGAGCGGGGTGGCCCTGGGACTGACCCCGGTCGCCGGGGGGCAGGTGCACCTGGCGATCCGGCTGATCGAGCCGGCCGACGCCGAGGTGGTGCTCGCCGGGTTGGACGCCGGCGCCCGGGAGGAGGTCGACGTCCGGGTCATCGGACCGGTCCGGCCGCTGGGCTCCCCCACCCCCGAGGAGCTGAGGAGGCGCGGCCGTCCGTTGCGGCCAGGGGCGTCGATCAGCCATCGGGACGTCACCGCCGGGACCCTCGGGGGGTTCGTCCGGCGCGCCGGCGGTGCCGGGTTGCTGGTGCTGAGCAACAACCACGTGCTGGCCGACAGCGACGCCGCCACGGAGGGGGACCCGGTGCTGCAGCCGGGCGTCGCCGACGGCGGTCTCGAGACCGACCGCATCGGTGGGCTGACCTCCTTCGTCCGGTTCCGGGGCAAGCCCGGGAACCTCGTCGACGCCGCGGTCGCTGCCCTGGACTCGGGCATGGACGCCGATCCCGCCGGCTACCCCGGGGGCCCGCTCTCCGCCGCGGTGGCGGCCGCGGACGAGACCGACCCCGAGGAGCTGGTGGAGAAGGTGGGGCGCACCACCGGCCACACCCACGGGCGGATCACCGCCGTCGAGGTGGACGGCGTCGGGGTGCAGTACGACGACGTCGTCCACACCTTCGACGACCAGGTGGAGATCGAGGGCCTCACCGGCGCCTTCAGCGCCGGCGGTGACAGCGGGTCGGTGATCTGGCGCAGCCGGGACCGCGCCCCGCTGGGGCTGCTGTTCGCCGGCTCCACCACCGGCGGCAGCGCCGGGGGCGGCGTCACGTTCGCCAACCCGCTGGCCACCGTGCTGCGCGAACTCGACGTCGAGTGGTTCGCGGGCTGAGTCGCGAGGACCACCGGCTGGGGAGCCCCGGAGGGAGGGCGCCGGTGGCCGTTGCCCTGTCCGGATCCCGCGAGGAGGGGCACCATGGGTGCATGACCGACCGCGCCTCCGCCCGGGCTGCCAAGAACGCGCTGGCCTCGCGCTTCGCCTCCGACCCGGGCGTCGCCGGCGTCGGGCTCGCGCGGCAGGCCGCCGACTACGTGGTCCGGGTCGACCTGACCGAGCCCGGCGCCGGCGCCCGGGTACCGGCCGACGTCGACGGCGTGCGGGTCGTCACCCAGGTGATCGGCACCGTCCGCGCCCTCTGAACCGCCCCACGGCCCCGCTCCCCCGCCAGGCCGTTACCGTCGCGGCACGTGGCACCGACGTGGGTGCCGCGAACGCCGAGGAGGACGCGTGCGCATCGGGATCCAGGCCAGCTACGCCGGTGACTTCAAGCAGACCGCGGAGGAGATCCGCGACCTGGAGTCCGCTGGGCTCGACGTCGCGATGTGCGCGGAGGTGTACACGTTCGACGCGGTCAGCCAGCTGGGCTACCTCGCGGCCGTGACCGACCGGGTCGAGCTGATGAGCGGCATCCTGCCCATCTACAGCCGCACGCCCGCGCTGATCGCGATGACCGCGGCCGGCCTGGACTTCGTGTCCGGCGGTCGGTTCACCCTCGGGCTCGGCGCCTCTGGCCCGCAGGTCATCGAGGGGTGGCACGGGCTGCCGTACGACGCCCCACTGCAGCGGACCCGCGAGATCGTGGAGATCTGTCGCCAGGTGTGGCGGCGCGAGCGGCTGGAGCACGACGGCAAGAAGTACCAGGTGCCGCTGCCGGCCGACCAGGGCACCGGCCTCGGCAAGCCGCTCAAGCTGATCAACACCCCGGTCCGGCCCCGGATCCCGGTGCTGCTGGCCGCGCTCGGCCCGAAGAACGTCGAGCTCGCCGCAGAGATCGCGGAGAAGTGGGAGCCGATCTTCTTCCACCCCGAGCGCGCTGCCGACGTGTGGGGCGCCTCGCTCCAGGCGGGCAAGGCCAAGCGGGACCCGTCGCTGGGTGAACTCGACGTCGTTGTCGGAGTGCCGGTGGCGATCGGTGAGAACGTCGACCACCTGGTCGAGGCAGTACGGCCGGGGATCGCGCTCTACGTCGGCGGCATGGGTGCCAAGGGCAAGAACTTCTACAACGACCTGGCCCGCCGGTACGGCTACGAGGCCGAGGCGGAGGCCATCCAGGAGCTGTACCTGGCCGGCCGGAAGGACGAGGCGGCGGCCGCCGTCCCGGAGGACCTGGTGCGGGCGACGTCCCTGATCGGGTCGGAGTCCTACGTGTCCGAGCGGATCGCCGCATTCGCCGAGGCCGGGGTGACCACGCTGAACCTGCAGCCTCTCGACGACAGCCGGGAGGGCCGACTCCGCACCGTCGAGACGATGCGCCGCCTGGCCGGCTGAGCCGCGGCGAGCCGGGGTCGCCCGGCTCCTTGCGTCACGTGACACGGCAGGACGCAGAGAGGCCCCGCACGCCGGCTGGCGTGCGGGGCCTCTCTGTCACTCACTCAGCGCATCAGCGCCAGTCGTACTCCTCGAGCCGGACGGCCTCGCCCGTGCCCTGACCGAAGACGTCCGGGCTGTAGTACTGCCCGTCGTCGTAGCCGGCCATGGTGTAGACGGCGGCGCGCGCCTCCTCGGTGGGCTCGACCGTGATGTTCCGGTAGCGGCTGATACCGGTACCGGCCGGGATCAGCTTCCCGATGATCACGTTCTCCTTGAGCCCGAGCAGGCTGTCGCTCTTGCCCTGGATGGCGGCGTCGGTGAGGACCTTCGTCGTCTCCTGGAAGGAGGCGGCCGACAGCCACGACTCCGTCGCCAGCGACGCCTTGGTGATCCCCATCAGCACCGGGCGGGCCGAGGCGGGCTCGGCGCCCTCGGCGACCACGCGACGGTTCTCCGTCTCGAACAGGGTCCGCTCGACCAGCGCACCGGGCAGGAACTCCGTCGCGCCCGAGTCGATGATGGTCACCCGCTTCAGCATCTGGCGGATGATCACCTCGATGTGCTTGTCGTGGATCGACACACCCTGGCTGCGGTAGACCTCCTGGACCTCGCGCACCAGGTGCAGCTGCACCTCACGCGGGCCCATGATCCGCAGCACCTCGTGCGGGTCGACCGCACCCTCGGTCAGCTGCTCGCCGACCTCGACGTGCCCGCCGTCCTCGACCCGCAGCCGCGAGCGACGCGACAGCTTGTCGTAGACGACCTCCTCGGACCCGTCGTCCGGGGTGATGGTGAGCTTGCGGAACTGGTCGCCGTCCTCGATCCGGACGGTGCCGGCCAGCTCGGCGATCGGGGCCTTGCCCTTGGGGACACGGGCCTCGAAGAGCTCGACCACACGCGGCAGACCGTGGGTGATGTCGGCACCGGCCACACCACCGGTGTGGAAGGTGCGCATGGTCAGCTGCGTACCCGGCTCACCGATCGACTGGGCGGCGATGATGCCGACCGCCTCGCCGACGTCCACGAGCTTGCCCGACGCGAGCGACCGGCCGTAGCAGGTGGCGCAGGTGCCCAGCAGCGACTCGCAGGTGAGCACGCAGCGCACCTTGACCTCGGCGACACCGGCGTCGACGAGCTGAGCGATCAGCACGTCGCCCAGGTCCGCCCCGGCCGGGGCGATCTGGGTGCCGTCGGCGGCGACCACGTCCGCGGCCAGTGCACGGGCGTAGACGCTGGTCTCCACGTGGGCGTCACGGATGACCGTGCCGTCCACCACGGTGCCGATCGGCATGATCACGCCGCGCTCGGTGCCGCAGTCCTCCTCGCGGATGATGACGTCCTGCGAGACGTCGACCAGCCGGCGGGTGAGGTACCCGGAGTCAGCGGTCCGCAGCGCGGTGTCGGCCAGGCCCTTGCGGGCACCGTGCGTGGAGATGAAGTACTCCAGCACCGACAGACCCTCCCGGAAGTTGGCCTTGATCGGCCGCGGGATGATCTCGCCCTTCGGGTTGGCCACCAGGCCACGCATGCCGGCGATCTGGCTGATCTGCATCATGTTGCCGCGAGCGCCGGAGTTGACCATGACCCAGACCGGGTTGGTGGTCGGGAAGTTGTCGACCATCGCCTGGCTGACCTCGGCGCGTGCCCGCGTCCAGATCTCGATGAGCTCGGAACGACGCTCGGCGTCGGTGATGACCCCGCGCTCGTACTGACGCTCGATCTTCCGGGCCTCGTCCTCGTGCCGCTCCAGGATCGCGGCCTTCACCGGCGGGGTGACGACGTCGTCGATCGCGATCGTCACGCCCGAACGGGTCGCCCAGCGGAACCCGGCCGACTTGAGGGCGTCCAGCGTCGCCGCCACCTGCACCTTCGGGTAGCGCTCGGCGAGGTCGTTGACGATCGCGCCCAGCGCCTTCTTCGGCACCTGGTAGTTGACGAACCGGTAGTCCTCCGGCAGGGCCTCGTTGAAGAGGACCCGGCCCAGGCTGGTGGAGACGAGGGCCGGCTGGCCGGGCTCCCAGCCCTCGGGGGCCTCCCACGGGTCGTTCGGGCCGCTGTCGACGCCGAAGACCTCGTCGAGGCGGATGAGGACCCGCTCCTGCAGCCCGAGCACGCCCTTGTCGAAGGCCATGACGGCCTCCGCGGTCGTGGAGTAGGACTTCGGCCGCTCACCCTCGGGCACCTCGACCGTCCCGGAGAGGGAGGTCAGGTGGTAGAGGCCCAGCACCATGTCCTGGGTCGGCGCGGTGATCGGGCGACCATCGGCCGGGCTCAGGATGTTGTTGCTGGACAGCATGAGGATGCGGGCCTCGGCCTGCGCCTCGGCGGACAGCGGCAGGTGCACCGCCATCTGGTCACCGTCGAAGTCGGCGTTGAACGCGGTGCAGACCAGCGGGTGGATCTGGATGGCCTTGCCCTCGACCAGCTGGGGCTCGAAGGCCTGGATGCCCAGACGGTGGAGGGTCGGCGCCCGGTTCAGCAGCACCGGGTGCTCGGTGATGACCTCTTCGAGGACGTCCCACACGACCGGCCGCGCGCGCTCCACCATCCGCTTGGCGGACTTGATGTTCTGCGCGTGGTTGAGGTCCACCAGCCGCTTCATCACGAAGGGCTTGAACAGCTCCAGGGCCATCTGCTTGGGCAGACCGCACTGGTGCAGCTTCAGCTGGGGGCCGACGACGATGACCGAACGGCCGGAGTAGTCGACGCGCTTGCCCAGCAGGTTCTGGCGGAAACGACCCTGCTTGCCCTTGAGCAGGTCGCTCAGGGACTTCAGCGGACGGTTGCCCGGACCGGTGACCGGCCGGCCACGACGGCCGTTGTCGAACAGCGCGTCCACGGACTCCTGGAGCATCCGCTTCTCGTTGTTGACGATGATCTCCGGCGCACCCAGGTCGAGCAGTCGCTTGAGCCGGTTGTTCCGGTTGATCACCCGGCGGTACAGGTCGTTCATGTCGCTGGTCGCGAAGCGCCCACCGTCCAGCTGCACCATGGGGCGCAGGTCCGGCGGGATCACCGGCACGCAGTCCAGCACCATGCCCATGGGCGAGTTCTGGGTCTGCTGGAACGCCGCGACGACCTTCAGCCGCTTGAGGGCCCGCAGCTTGCGCTGACCCTTGCCGCTGCGGATGGTCTCGCGCAGCGAGATGGCCTCGGCGTCGAGGTCGAAGCCGGCGAGCAGCTTCTGCAGCGCCGCAGCGCCCATGCCGCCCTCGAAGTACTCACCGAAGCGGTCGCGCAGCTCGCGGTAGAGGCCCTCGTCGGCGATGAGCTGCTTGACCTCGAGCTTGCGGAAGGTGTCCATCACCTCTTCGAGGCGGTCGATCTCCCGCTGGGCCCGGTCGCGCAGCTGGCGCATCTCGCGCTCGCCGCCCTCGCGCACCTTGCGGCGCACGTCGGACTTGGCACCCTCGGCCTCCAGCTCGGCGAGGTCGGCCTCCAGCTTCTGCTGGCGGGCCTCCACGTCGGCGTCGCGGCGACCCTCGAGGTTGGACTTCTCAGCGCTGATCTCGGCCTCGACGGTCGGCAGGTCGCGGTGACGCGCCTCGTCGTCGACGGCGGTGATCATGTAGGCAGCGAAGTAGATGATCTTCTCGAGGTCCTTGGGCGCCAGGTCGAGCAGGTAGCCCAGGCGCGAGGGAACGCCCTTGAAGAACCAGATGTGGGTGACCGGCGCGGCCAGCTCGATGTGGCCCATCCGCTCACGACGCACCTTGGCGCGAGTGACCTCGACGCCGCAGCGCTCGCAGATGATGCCCTTGAAGCGGACCCGCTTGTACTTGCCGCAGTAGCACTCCCAGTCCCGGGTGGGACCGAAGATCTTCTCGCAGAACAGACCGTCCTTCTCCGGACGGAGAGTGCGGTAGTTGATGGTCTCGGGCTTCTTCACCTCGCCGTGTGACCACTGGCGGATGTCGTCACCGCTGGCCAGACCGATGCGCAGTTCGTCGAAGAAGTTGACGTCGAGCACTCGATGTACCCCTTTCCGGGGCTAGTTCTTCGCTTCTAGTCGATGAGGGTTGGTGCCGGCCGGCCCTGACTGCTCAGGGCCGGCCGGCGGCCGATCAGACGTCCTCGACGGACGACGGCTCGCGACGGCTGAGGTCGATGCCCAGCTCCTCCGCGGCGCGGAAGACCTCGTCGTCGGTGTCACGCAGCTCGATCGCCTGCCCGTCGCCGGAGAGGACCTCCACGTTCAGGCAGAGCGACTGGAGCTCCTTGAGCAACACCTTGAAGGACTCCGGGATGCCCGGCTCCGGGATGTTCTCGCCCTTGACGATCGCCTCGTACACCTTGACGCGGCCGAGGATGTCGTCGGACTTGATGGTGAGGAGCTCCTGCAGCGCGTAGGCGGCGCCGTAGGCCTGCATCGCCCAGCACTCCATCTCACCGAAGCGCTGACCACCGAACTGCGCCTTACCACCCAGCGGCTGCTGCGTGATCATCGAGTACGGGCCGGTCGAGCGGGCGTGGATCTTGTCGTCGACCAGGTGCAGCAGCTTCAGGATGTAGACGTAGCCCACCGAGATCGGCTCGGGGAAGGGCTCCCCGGAGCGACCGTCGAACAGCCGCGCCTTGCCGGTCTCCTTGACCATCCGGTTGCCGTCGCGGTTCGGGATCGTCGAGCCCAGCAGGCCGATGATCTCCTCTTCCTTGGCACCGTCGAAGACGGGGGTCGCGGTGCGGGTGCCCGGTGCGGCCTGGCGCGCAGCACCAGGCAGCTTGGCCGCCCACTCCGGGGTGCCCTCGACCTCCCAGCCGGTCTTGGCGATCCACCCGAGGTGGGTCTCCAGCACCTGGCCGACGTTCATCCGGCCGGGCACGCCCAGCGGGTTGAGCACGATGTCGACCGGGGTGCCGTCCTCGAGGAACGGCATGTCCTCCTGCGGGAGGATCTTGGAGATGACGCCCTTGTTCCCGTGGCGGCCGGCCAGCTTGTCGCCGTCGCTGATCTTGCGCATCTGGGCCACGTAGACCCGGATGAGCTCGTTCACGCCGGCGGGCAGCTCGTCGCCGTCCTCGCGGGAGAAGACCCGGACGCCGATGACCTTGCCGGACTCACCGTGCTTCACCTTGAGGCTGGTGTCGCGCACCTCGCGGGCCTTCTCACCGAAGATCGCCCGCAGCAGCCGCTCCTCGGGGGTCAGCTCGGTCTCGCCCTTGGGCGTGACCTTGCCGACGAGGATGTCGCCGGGGACGACCTCGGCACCGATCCGGATGATCCCGCGCTCGTCGAGGTCGGCGAGGACCTCCTCGGAGACGTTCGGGATGTCCCGGGTGATCTCCTCGGCACCGAGCTTGGTGTCGCGGGCGTCGACCTCGAACTCCTCGATGTGGATCGAGGACAGGACGTCGTCCTGCACGAGGCGCTGCGACAGGATGATCGCGTCCTCGTAGTTGTGCCCCTCCCAGGGCATGAAGGCGACGAGCAGGTTCTTGCCCAGCGCCATCTCGCCCTCGTCGGTGCAGGGCCCGTCGGCGACGACCTGACCGACCTCGACCCGCTGGCCCTCTTCGACCACCGGGCTCTGGTTGATCGAGGTGCCCTGGTTCGAGCGCTGGAACTTCAGCAGACGGTAGGTCTGCCGGGTCCCGTCGTCGGCCATCACGGTGACGTAGTCGGCGGTGGAGTCCTCGACCACGCCGGCCTTCTCCGCCACCACGACGTCGCCGGCGTCGACGGCGGCACGCAGCTCCATGCCGGTGCCGACCAGCGGCGCCTCGCTGCGCAGCAGCGGCACCGCCTGACGCTGCATGTTCGCGCCCATCAGGGCCCGGTTCGCGTCGTCGTGCTCGAGGAACGGGATCATCGCCGTCGCGACCGAGGTCATCTGCCGCGGCGAGACGTCCATGTAGTCGACGTTCTCCGGCGCGAGGTCGGTGGTCTCGCCGCCCTTGGTGCGGACCAGGACCAGGTCCTCGGCGAACCGGCCCGTCGCGTCCAGCGGCGAGTTGGCCTGCGCGACGACGAAGCGGTCCTCCTCGTCAGCGGTGAGGTAGTCGATCTGGTCGGTGACCGTGCCGTTCTCGACCTTGCGGTACGGGGTCTCGATGAACCCGAAGGGGTTGACCCGGCCGAACGAGGACAGCGAGCCGATCAGGCCGATGTTCGGGCCTTCCGGCGTCTCGATCGGGCACATCCGGCCGTAGTGGCTCGGGTGCACGTCGCGGACCTCCATGCCCGCGCGCTCACGGGACAGACCACCCGGACCCAGCGCCGACAGGCGGCGCTTGTGGGTCAGGCCCGCGAGCGGGTTGGTCTGGTCCATGAACTGCGAGAGCTGGCTGGTGCCGAAGAACTCCTTGATGGAGGCGACGACCGGCCGGATGTTGATCAGGGTCTGCGGCGTGATCGCCTCGACGTCCTGGGTCGTCATCCGTTCGCGGACGACGCGCTCCATGCGGGAGAGACCGACCCGGATCTGGTTCTGGATCAGCTCGCCGACCGTGCGCAGGCGCCGGTTGCCGAAGTGGTCGATGTCGTCGACGCCGTGGTCGGGCTCGCCGGCGTGCAGACGCACGACGTACTCGATCGTCGCGACGATGTCGTCCTCGGTCAGCGTGGAGGTGCCCTTGGGCACCTCGACGCCGAGCTTCTTGTTCACCTTGTAGCGGCCGACCTTCGCCAGGTCGTAGCGCTTCGGGTTGAAGAAGAGGTTCTCCAGCAGCGCCTGCGCCGACTCACGCGTCGGCGGCTCGCCCGGGCGCAGCTTGCGGTAGATGTCCAGCAGCGCCTCGTCCTGGCCGGCGAGGTGGTCCTTCTCCAGGGTGGCCAGCATCGTGGGCGACCACTGGAAGTGCTCGCGGATGCGGTCCTCGGTCCAGCCGAGGGCCTTGAGCAGGACGCTCACCGGCTGACGGCGCTTGCGGTCGATCCGGACGCCGACGGTGTCGCGCTTGTCGACGTCGAACTCCAGCCACGCACCGCGGCTGGGGATCACCTTGGCGCTGTAGACGTCCTTGTCCGACGTCTTGTCCAGGCTCTTGTCGAAGTAGACGCCGGGGCTGCGGACCAGCTGGGAGACGACGACGCGCTCGGTCCCGTTGATGACGAACGTGCCCTTGCTCGTCATCACCGGGAAGTCGCCCATGAACACCGTCTGGCTCTTGATCTCGCCGGTGGTGTTGTTCATGAACTCGGCGGTGACGAACAGCGGCGCCGCGTAGGTCATGTCCTTGTCCTTGCACTCCTCGAGGGACGCCTTGACGTCCTCGAAGCGCGGGTTGGAGAAGGACAGCGACATCGAGCCGCTGAAGTCCTCGATCGGGGAGATCTCCTCGAGGATCTCCGCCAGGCCGCCCACCGCGCCGGCCTGCTCCTCGGGAGCGAGGGTGGCCCGCCACGCGGGGCTCCCGACCAGCCAGTCGAAGGAGGCGGTCTGGAGCGCGAGCAGGTCCGGGACCTCGAGCGGCTCGTGGATCTTGGCGAACGAGACGCGCAGCGGCGCGCCGGGGATCTTCTGGTGGTCGGTGCCGCCGGTGCGGGGACCGGGCTGCACGTCGACCGCGGTGGTCGGGGTGCTGCTGGACTCGGTGGTGCCGGGGGTGATGCTGGTGGGGCGAGAGCCTGCCAAGATGCGTCCTTTCGAGGACCTCACGACGTGCGGGCGGTGGGTGCAGTTCGTCCTGGGTCGTCGTCGTTGTCGGCGAGGCTGACCGCGGATGCCTGCCCCGTCGGTACGGTCAACACGGGGTCTCCCGGAGCCGTTCCCGGGCACCCCTCGTGACCCGTCTCGGCGGGCTGGCAGTCAGAGGGCAGCGCAACAGGAGACCCTACCCCTGCTCAGCGCCGGTGTCCACGTCGGGCCGCCGGAGCGGCCGGGGACCCACCCACGAGGGGTGTCCGGTGCCCACCCGGCCCGGGGAGCACTGGGCTCCGGAGGAGGAGCGCAGCGCCGCGGGATCGGGGGCGAGCGAGGCGAGTGCCCTGCCGATGATGCCAGTGCGGCAGCCCAGCGGGAACTGCCACGCCGGGACCTGTGGGTGAACGACGCGCCTACGGAGACCCGGCCAGGGGCGACCGGACGGCGCACCGGAGCGATCTGGACGCACGACAGGGGCCGACCCACCGGAGTGGATCGGCCCCTGTCGTCAGTGCGGGGTGGTGCTACCCGGCCGCCGCGGGGGCGGCGGCCGGGTGGGGGGTCACTTGACGGTGACGGTGGCGCCGGCGCCCTCGAGGGCGGCCTTGGCCTTCTCCGCAGCGTCCTTGGCGACCTTCTCCAGGACCGGCTTCGGCGCGTTGTCGACCAGGTCCTTGGCCTCCTTGAGGCCGAGCGAGGTCAGGCCGCGCACCTCCTTGATGACCTGGATCTTCTTGTCACCGGCGGACTCGAGGACGACGTCGAACTCGTCCTGCTCGACCGGCGCCTCGGCAGCGGCGCCGCCTCCGGCACCAGCGGCAGCCGCGACGGCGACCGGAGCGGCAGCGGTGACGTCGAAGGTGGTCTCGAACTCCTTCACGAAGTCCGACAGCTCCAGGAGGGTCATCTCCTTGAAGGCGTCGAGCAGCTCGTCAGTGGAAAGCTTGGCCATGGTGTCTCCTTGAGGGGGTCAGTCGGTGCTGGCCGCGGAGTCCGCGGCAGCACTCTCGTCGTTGGTGGCCGGGGCGGCCGGGGTGGTGTCAGCAGCAGAGTCGGCGGGAGCAGCGTCGTCCGAGGCAGCAGCGCCCTCGGCCGGCTTCTTCTCCTTGAGGGCCTCGGCCAGTCGGGCGACCTGCGACAGCGGGGCCTGGAACAGCCCGGCAGCCTTGGTGAGGTTGCCCTTCATGGCGCCGGCCAGCTTGGCCAGCAGGACCTCACGGGACTCGACGTCGGCGAGGCGGGTGACCTCGGCTGCGTCGACCGTGCGGCCCTCGACCACGCCGCCCTTGATGACCAGCAGCGGGTTGGCCCGCGCGAAGTCACGGATGGCCTTGGCGGCCTCGACCGGGTCGCCCTCGATGAAGGCGATCGCGGTGGGGCCGTTGAGCAGCGGGGCCAGGTCGGAGTGACCGACCGAGTCCGCTGCACGCTTCGTCAGGGTGTTCTTGACGACGGCGTAGCTGCTGCCCGCACCGAGGGAACGACGCAGCTCGGTCAGCTGCGCCACGGTCAGCCCGCGGTACTCGGTGAGCACGGCCGCGCTGGACTTCTGGAACCGCTCGGTGATCTCTTCGATCACCGCGGCCTTCGCCTGCGTGGGCATGGGCCTCCTCTCGTCTGTCGGGCGACCACCGGCGACGAGCGCCCGGGGCGATCGGGCCCGGAGACGAGGAACGCCCCGGCGCAGGGCGCACGGGGCGAGGGACGATCACGGTGCGGGCGCTGGGCCCGTGCCGCGACACGTTCGTCGAACCGTCCACCTGCGCGGGTCGTCCGGTCGTTTCCGGACCTTCGATCGCACGCGGACGTGCGACGACCAGCGGTCTTGGGGGGAACAGCGGCAAGAGTACACGCCCCTGCCGGACCGGACGCAGCAGGGCCCCGCAGCGACGTGCGCTGCGGGGCCCTGGTGCGGGGACGGCGTCCGTCGATCAGGCGGAGGGCTCGTCCACGGTGAGGTTGCGGGTGCGGTTGGGGTCGACCTGGATGCCCGGGCCCATGGTGGTGGAGACGGTGATCTTCCTCAGGTACCGGCCCTTGGCCGCGGACGGCTTGGCCCGCAGCACCTCGTCGAGGGCGGCGGCGTAGTTCTCCACCAGCTTGGTCTGGTCGAAGGACGTCTTGCCGATCACCAGGTGCAGGTTGGCCTGCTTGTCGACGCGGAAGTTGATCTTCCCGCCCTTGATGTCGTTGACGGCCTTGGTGACGTCGGGGGTCACCGTGCCCGTCTTCGGGTTCGGCATCAGGCCACGGGGCCCGAGGATCCGGGCGATGCGACCGACCTTCGCCATCTGGTCCGGGGTGGCGATCGCGGCGTCGAAGTCCAGGAAACCGCCCTGGATCTGCTCGATCAGGTCGTCGGAGCCCACGACGTCGGCGCCGGCGGCCTCGGCCTCGGCTGCCTTGTCGCCGGTCGCGAAGACGATGACGCGAGCGGTCTTGCCGGTGCCGTGCGGCAGGTTGACCGTGCCACGGACCATCTGGTCGGCCTTGCGGGGGTCGACCCCGAGCCGGATGGCGACCTCGACGGTCGCGTCGTACTTGGTGATCGAGGTCTCCTTGGCGAGACCGGCGGCCTGCAGCGGGCTGTACAGGTTGTCCGCGTCGACCAGCTCAGCGACCTTGCGGTAGTTCTTGCCGTGCTTTGCCATGGTGGTTCTCCTTCCCCCCCGGAGCGGGGGTCGCGTGGTGCGCGGGCCTGGCGAGGCCCTCCCACGAGTACTGGCCGGGTCCGCGTGGACCCGGGTCGTGCAACGCCGCCGTCAGCCGGCGGCTGCCGTCACTTGACGGTGATGCCCATCGACCGGGCGGTGCCGGCGATGATCTTCTCGGCCTGCTCGAGGTCGTTGGCGTTCAGATCGGCCATCTTCGTCTGCGCGATCTCACGGACCTGGTCGCGGGTGACCGTCGCGACCTTGGTCTTGTGCGGCTCACCCGAGCCCTTCTCCACACCGGCGGCCTTCAGCAGCATGCGCGCTGCCGGGGGCGTCTTGGTGACGAAGGTGAACGACCGGTCCTCGAAGACCGAGATCTCGACGGGGATGACGCTGCCGCGCTGCGCCTCCGTCGCGGCGTTGTACGCCTTGCAGAACTCCATGATGTTGACGCCGTGCTGACCGAGGGCGGGGCCCACGGGCGGCGCGGGGGTGGCCGCACCGGCGTTGATCTGGAGCTTGATGACCGCGGTCAACCGCTTCCTGGGGGGCATGACTTCCTTCTTCTTCGGATCAGGGGGTGGTGCTGCGCTGCCTGCGCCAGGGTCAGATCTTGGTGACCTGGGTGAACGACAGCTCGACCGGCGTCTCGCGGCCGAAGATGGAGACGAGCACCTGGAGCTTCTGCTGCTCCGGGTTGATCTCGTTGATGGTCGCCGGCAGCGTCGCGAACGGACCGTCCATGACGGTGACGGACTCGCCGACCTCGAACTCGACCTCCGGCGCGGGGCCGGCGCTGGGGGCGGCCTCGGTCGCGGAGACCGGCTTGGCGGTCGTCGCCGGGACCAGCAGGTTGACGACCTCGTCGATGCTCAGCGGCGAGGGCTTGGAGGTGGCCCCGACGAAGCCGGTGACGCCCGGGGTGTTGCGGACCGCTCCCCAGGACTCGTCGTTGAGGTCCATCCGGACCAGCAGGTACCCCGGCAGCTTCTTGCGGTTGACCTGCGTCCGCTTGCCGTTCTTGATCTCGGTGACCTCCTCGGTGGGCACCTCGATCTGGAAGATGTAGTCCTCCATGTCCAGCGACGTGATCCGGGACTCGAGGTTGGTCTTCACCTTGTTCTCGTAGCCCGCGTAGGAGTGGATCACGTACCAGTCGCCGAACTGCGCGCGCAGCGTCGAGCGCAGGGTGTCCGCCGGGTCCTCGTCCTCTGCCGCCGCGGCCTCGAGGGCCTCGCTGACCGGCAGGTCGTGGTCGGGAGCCGGCTCGGGCGCCGGGTCGGCGGCGAGCGTGGCCGGCTCCCCCGTCTCGACGTCGGGGACGACGTCGGCGGCGTCGGTGCTGGTGTCCTGGTCGGCGGTGTCGCTCGATCCCTCGGCGGACCCGGTCTCGCCGGCGCCCGTCTCGAGGTCGGCGCTGCCGCGCACGTCCGCACGCGCGTCGTCGAGGTCGGTGCCCTCGACGGCGCTGTCGGTCTCGAAGGGCTCGCGGGGGTCAGTCACAGGGTCTCTTCCTTGTCGGGTGCGGTGCAGGCGCGGACGGTCAGCCGAAGACGGCGAGCACGCCCTGGGCGAAGAGGAGGTCCAGGCCGGCGACGATCGCGACCATGACGGCCACGAAGATGATCACCACGGTGGTGTAGGTGATCAGCTCCTTGCGGCCGGGCCAGATGACCTTGCGCAGCTCGGCGACGACCTCGCGCAGGAACCGCCCCAGGTTCCGCTTCTCCTTCAGCTCCGCGGCGCGTGCCCGCTCGGCGTCGGCCCGGGTGCGGGTGCCCTCCCCCGCGGGTCCGGCGTCCGGCGTCCGGTCGGCCGGACGGCGGGAGGACCGGGACCGGCGCTGGGTGGGGGTGGCGACGACCTTGTCCTCGTCGGACTCCGCCTGGTCGGCGACACCGGCCTCGGCGGCCTCGAGCGCCTCCGCGTCCTCCACGCCCGGCGTCTCGGCGTCGAGCTGCTCGGCGTCGACCTGCTCGCCGTTCGGCTCGCCGTCCTTCTCGCTCACAGCGCCTCGCTCACGTCGGTCCGGCTCACTTCGGTCGGCTCATCTCGGTCGGTCGTCAGGTCGTGGCAGGGGTGACAGGACTTGAACCTGCAGCCTGCGGTTTTGGAGACCGCTGCTCTGCCAATTGAGCTACACCCCTAGGGATCGCCGGGCCCGCGTCGCGACGCGGCCCCAGTCTCGACGTGACCCCCCGAAGAGGGCCTCCGGGGCACGCCGGTGGCGGGGTCCCACAGGCCCCAGGTCGTCGAGTGTACGGGACCGACCCGGGGGGCAGCGAACACGGGAGGCGAGGCCCCCGCCCGGGCCCTCAGACGGGGCGAGCGGACGGGCCGGGCGTCCCCACCCGTCTGCCACGATCGGATCATGTCGACCGCCACTGCGCCCGGGCCCGATCCCGCCGAGCCGGCGCCACCGGTGGATCGGCGGGTCTCCCGGCGAGTCGGTGCCCTCACCTCCTCGACGACGATGGCCGCAGACGCCCGCGCCAAGGCGCTGCGGGCGACCGGGCGGCCGGTGGTCAACCTGGCCGCCGGGGAGCCGGACCACGCCACGGCCGACCACGTCGTCGCCGCAGCCGTCCGCGCGGCCCGGGACCCGGCGATGCACCGGTACACCCCGGTCGAGGGCCTCATGGAGCTCCGGGAGGCGATCGTCGCCAAGACGCTGCGCGACTCGGGCCTCACTGCCCGGCCCACCGACGTCCTGGTCACCGCCGGGGGCAAGCAGGCGGTCGCCCAGGTGCTGGCGACGCTGCTGGACCCCGGCGACGAGGTCCTGCTGCCGACTCCGTACTGGACGACCTACCCGGAGGCGATCCGGCTGGCCGGTGGCGTCCCCGTCCCCGTGGTCGCCGACGAGGCCAGCGGCTACCTCGTCTCCGTCGGGCAGTTGGAGGCTGCGCGCACCCCGCGCACCAAGGTGCTGCTGTTCAACTCCCCGGCCAACCCGACGGGCGCCGTCCACCCGCCCGAGGAGGTCGCCGAGATCGGCCGGTGGGCACTGGCGGCCGGCCTCTGGGTGGTCACCGACGAGATCTACGAGCATCTGACCTACGACGGGACGACGGCGGCGTCCCTGCCCGCCCTGGTCCCGGAGATCCAGCCGCGGTGCGTCGTCGTCAACGGGGTCGCCAAGGCGTACGCGATGACCGGGTGGCGGGTGGGCTGGCTGATCGGGCCGGCCGACGTGGTGGCCGGCGCAACGGCCCTGCAGTCCCACTCGGCCGGTCACGTCTCGAACGTCGCCCAGGCCGCCGCGGTGGCCGCGCTGACCGGCGACCAGTCCAGCGTGGCGGAGCTGCGGGCCGCGCTCGACCGGCGCCGCCGGACCGTGGTCGGGATGCTCCGGGAGATCCCCGGGATCGCCTGCCCGGAGCCCTTGGGCGCCTTCTACGCCTACCCCTCGGTCACTGCACTGCTCGGCCGGTCGATCGCCGGCCGCACCGTCACCACGAGCGCCGAGCTGGCCGAGCTGCTGCTGGAGCAGGCGCAGGTCGCCGTCGTCCCCGGCGAGGCCTTCGGGACGCCGGGGTACCTCCGGCTGTCCTACGCCCTGGGGGACGACGACCTGGTCGAGGGGGTCCGCCGGATGCAGCAGCTGCTGTGCTCTGCCGACTGACGACCCCGGGGCGGGATCAGTCGAGCGCGACGACGGCGCGCGCCAGGGACAGCACCTTCTCGCCACCACTGGTCACGGTGAGGTCGATGCGGACCCGGCCGCCCTCGAGGAGCGCGGCGACCCGGCCGCGCACGGTCAGCTCGGCACCGAGCTCGTCGTCGGGCACCACCACCGGCCGGCTGAAGCGCACCTGGTAGTCGACGACGGCAGCCGGGTCGCCGGCCCAGGCGGTGACCGCCCGGACGGCGAGGCCGGCGGTGAGCATCCCGTGCGCGATCACGCCGGGGAGGCCGACCTCGCGGGCGACCCGCTCGTTCCAGTGGATGACGTTGAAGTCGCCGGAGGCCCCGGCGTACCGCACCAGGTCGGCGCGGGTGACCCGGGAGGTCTGCTCGGGGAGCTCGGCGCCGACCTGGACGTCGGCCGGTCGCGGGCTCACGCCGTGCCCCGGGCGACGAGCATGGAGCGGGTGGTGCAGACCGGCTCGCCGGCCTCGGTGGCCAGGTCGACCCGGGTGGTCAGCATGTCGTTGCCGGCCACCGTCTTCACCGCGTCGATCGTGGCGGTCGCGATCAGCCGGTCGCCGGCCCGGATCGGGCGGTGGTGGGTGAACCGCTGCTCGCCGTGGACGACCCGGCTGTAGTCCAGCCCGACGTCCGGGTCCTCGACCACCACGTTGCCCGCACCGAGGGAGAGGACGATCGCGAAGGTCGGCGGGGCGATGACGTCGGGGTGACCGGCCGCTCGGGCAGCGGTCGGGTCGCGGTAGACCGGGTCCGGGTCGGCCAGGGCCGTGGCGAACTCCGCGATCTTCTCGCGCCCGACCTCGTACACGGCAGAGGGCGGGTAGCTGCGCCCGACCAGTCCTGCGTCCAGCGTCATGCTCCCCGCCCTCTCCTCGCGACCGCTGCGGTCAGCGCGTCTCGCGGTGGACCGTGTGCTTGCGGTCGGTGGGGCAGTACTTCTTCAGCTCGATCCGGTCGGGGTCGTTCCGCCGGTTCTTGCGGGTGATGTAGTTGCGGTTCTTGCACTCCTGGCAAGCCAGGGTGATCTTCGGACGAACGTCGGTGGCTGCCATGAGCGCATCCTCGCCTTGTCGGTGGTCGAGAGTTCCTCGACGCGTCGGGGTGGTGCCCGTGCCCGGCGGATGCCGAACACGACGACGGACCCCGTTCCCGGGGTCCGTCTGGGGTAGCGGTGACCGGACTTGAACCGGTGACACAGCGATTATGAGCCGCTTGCTCTACCAGGCTGAGCTACACCGCCAGGCGACCGTGCGGCCCGGTCTTCCGACTGGACCGGCGGTCGGGCATTCGATCGTACGAGCCCCTTTACGGAATCGAACCGTAGACCTTCTCCTTACCATGGAGACGCTCTGCCGACTGAGCTAAAGGGGCGTTGCTCCGGAGAGCCGTGGAGAACTGTACCTGATCCCTTCGGCCTCCCTGCAGGGGCCCGCCGCGAGCCTGCGAGCGGCGGGGGCAGGGAGCCCTTTCTCAGGTGCGGACGAACAGTCGCCGGTGGGTTGCCCCCGGCGCGGCGGCGCGGACGCCGGTGCGGGCCAGCAGCCAGCCCTCCAGCCGGTCCTCGGGCAACGGCCGACTGACGAGGAAGCCCTGCAGCTTGTCGCAGCCCATCTGGGTCAGCAGGTCCCGGGTCATCTCGTCCTCGACCCCCTCGGCGACCACGCGGAGCCCGAGGTTGTGCGCCAGTTCGACGATCGACCGGGCGATGAAGGACTCGTTCGAGCTCGTCGACATGCCCAGCACGAAGGACTTGTCGATCTTCAGCTCGTCGATCGGCAGCAGCCGCAGCTGGGACAGCGAGGAGTAGCCGGTGCCGAAGTCGTCCATGGACAGCCGCAGGCCCAACGCGTGCAGGTCGGCCAGCACGGTGCTGTTGCGCACCGTGTCGTCGACGACGCTGCCCTCGGTGAGCTCGAGGGTCAGCAGCTCACCCGGCACACCGTGGCGGCGCAGCGCGCGACGGACCCGGTCGACGATGTCCGGCTCGGCCAGGCAGTGGGCGGAGAGGTTGACCGCGACCGACAGCGCGATGTCCTGGTCCAGCCACCGCCGGCAGCGGTCCAGCGCACGGTCCAGCACGTGGTCGGTGAGCAGGCCGATCCGGCCGATCTGCTCGGCCAGGCCGATGAAGTCGTCCGGCGAGATGTCCCCGTAGCGCGGGTGCGCCCAGCGCACGAGCGTCTCCACCGAGACGATGTCGGCGGTGCGGGTGTCCACGATGGGCTGGAAGACCACCGAGATCTGCCCGTCGGCGATCGCGGTCTCCAGCTCGGCGCCCAGCTGCAGGCGGCGCAGGCTCTGCTGGTCCAGGACGGGGTGATAGGTCGCCACTCCCCCGGAGCCCTGTGCCGCGAGCAGCGCGACGTCGGCCCGCTGGATCAGCGTGCCGGACTCCGATCCGTGGACCGGTGCCGCGGCCACCCCGATGGTCAGCGCGACCTCCAGGTCGAGCCCGGCGACCCGGGCGCGGGTCGAGGCGGCCTCCCGCAGCCGGCGAGCGGCCCGCTCGGTGGCGGCCAGGGACAGCCCGGGCAGCAGGACGGCGAACTGACCGCCCTCCATCCGCGCGACGACGGCCTGCGGCGGCGCGTGCTCGCGGAGCAGCCCGGCGGTGACCAGGAGCAGTTCGTCGCTGGCGGCGTGCCCGAGGGTGTCGGTGACGTCGGTGTAGCCGTCCAGGGCCGCGAGCACCAGCCCGGCCCGGGCGGTCGCCGGCTCGGCCAGCAGCAGCGCGTCGATCTCCCCGCCCAGCCGCTGCCGGTTGGGCAGCCCGGTCAGCCGGTCGTGGTCGCCGTCGTGCCGGATCTGGCTGAGCAGCTGCTGCTGGCGGATCGCGGCGTTGACGTGGGTCAGCATCGAGTCGAGCGCACTGCGGTCCCCGTCGGCAAAGGTCACCACGTCGCTGCGCCGGTCACAGACCTCGAGATACCCGGGCTCACCGGCTGCCGTGACCACCGGTGCGCCGAGCACCTCACGTGCACCCCGCCTGTTCAGTGCGACCAACTCCTGGGGGTCCGCCCGTACCGCCGACAGCAGGAGGGGGCCGCTGACATCGGCGGCGAGAGCGCGACGACGGATCAGGTCGTCTGGATCGCCCGGCCCGTCATACCAAGCGACGTCCCCATCGGCGGCGTCGACGACCAACTGGGGACCCTCGTCCAAGTACGGCGGTAGCCACAGCGCCACCCGGTTGGCGTTGAGCAGCTCCCGTACCGCTCGAACGATCTCTCGGGTCCCATCCTCGTCCGGGCTCACCAGCTCGACTCGCCGGGCGAAGTCGTAGACCTGCTGGACCGTCCGACGGTCGCGCTGAGCCCGGGTCCCCTGCCGGAAGATCGCCACCACACCCAGCACCAACGGCACGATCAGCGCCCACCCCCACGGGGTCTGCCGAGTCAGCAACAGCGCCACCACGCCGACGACGACGCTCAGCGGCGCCACGGCGAGCGCCGGCACCATGCCCAGCAAGAGCCCCCAGCCAGGGAAGCCGCCGGCCAGGGATATCGCCAGACAGGTGAGCAGCATCCCGACGACCGTCGCACTCACCAGGGCGAACGCCAGGAACAGCCAGCTCAGTGGTTCATCGAGGTCCACCTGCGGCAGCAAGGACAGCACCAACAACGCGGTGCAGACCTCCACCACAGCGAGGGAGAGGTTGAACCCGATCTTCGGCAACGGCAGGGACTGACGCGCCAGGACGACCGCCACGGCCCCGACCCGGGCGACGGCCGTCCAGACGCCGCCGACCTCGACCAAGCCCACGAGAAGGGCGACCTCCGAGGGGGACACCGAGAAGGTCTGCCGCCGGAACTCGATGTCCAGCTGAACCGACTCGGTGAGCAGGAAGGCAGCGAAGAGTGCCAGAACCGCCCACACCGGCGGAGTCGTCCAGGCTTGCGGCAGCGTCAACGCACCCAGTGTGATCGCCGTTGCGCAGGCAACAGCGAAGATCATCTCCGGGCGTCGGAGCTGTGCGGGCCGCGTGATCTCCGCGGTCGGGCGTACCGAGGACTCGGCCAACGTGAGCCCGTCTGTCGGGAGGCGGTGTCGACCGAAGGTAACAGCGGCTCCCGACCCGGGGTAGCAGGCTCACCCGATGGAGCAAGTCGTCCCGGACAGTCCCGGACCGGTCAGGTCAGGCGCTCAGCAGCTCCAGCGCCACCCGCGAGACCAACGCCAGCCGCGGTCGGCGGTGGCGGAACGAACGACAGTGGGCGTGGCGGTGCTGGACATGGCGTCTCCTGAGGGCACGGATGGACTCGGGGTTCGCGGCAGCCGCCCACGCGGGGGCAGAGCGTCGTCCGGCACAGACCGCAATGAAGAGACTGCGATGGGTCACCCACACGCGCAAGATTAGACACGACTGGGCTAATGATCTTCGTTGTGTCGCCACTGTGTGTGACGAGCGATCCGCTCACAGTCATGTCCGGATGTCCCTGGCCAGCTGTTCGGGTGTCCCTGGACAGGTGTCAGCGTCGTGGACGGCGTTCCGGGGCCTCCGGACGGGGCAGGTCGTCGAGCCGATCCCAGAGCGAGGGTTCCGGTGGTCCCGGCGAGCGGAGCACGGCGGCCACTTGCGAGAAACCGGTCCGCGCGGCTGCCCCGACGGCGCCGGGGACCAGCGCCTCCTCCCCCAGCAGCTCGACGGCGTCCCGATGCGCGTCCTCGGCCGTGCGGACCCGGCCGGTGTCCGGTCCCATCCGCACCTCGCCGTCCGCGCCGACCGCGATCGCTGCCAGGTCCAGGCCAGCACTGAGCGGGTCCCCCCGGGGCCCGCGGACGAAGAAGCTGGGCACGGTCACCCCGAGCGTCCACAGCAGCTGCCGATCGACCGCCGCCTCGTGCTCCTGGCTGTACGCGAGCCCGTACCGGAGCCGCTGCCCGTGCTCCTGGACCGCCACAGTTGCACCGACGAGCTCCGCCGACGACGACCCAGGCGCGTCGCCGGCCAGCAGTGCGGCGTGCACGGCGGTGACCACCGGTTCGCTCCGGGCCTCGTCGGCGAGCAGGAGCGCGAGCCCGCGCAGCGCGGCGTCGGTCGACGCATCGAGATGACCCCCCGGGCCGCCGTCGCGTACGACCGCCTCCAGGACCGGGAGCACGGCACCGGCCTGTCCGGCCACCAGACCGCTGACCTCCGCGCCGATCCGGGCGAGCGTCTCCTGGTCGACCAGCACCTTGTCCGGTGAGTCCGGGGCCAGTCCCCGGCCCAGTGACCGCAGCGCCGCCCCGACCGCCGCCGCCGCACCGGGGCCGGCCGCGGCGAGGGTGACGACCGCAGCCAGGTCCTCGGTCCCACCCGGCCAGGGCCGGCTCAGCAGCGTCGTCCAGGCGGCCGGGTCGGCGAGCAGCTCCCCCGCAGCAGCCCGGTCGCCGGCGCGGCGCAGCACGGTCAACGCCGCCGCCACGGGGTCGGCGGCCGGCGCGCCGACCCGGGCCGCCGCGCCGGCTCCCTGCCCTGCCTCGCGGGCCAGGAGCTGGCGCCCCCAGGAGGCAGCGAGTGCGGAGGCCCCGGCCGCACCCCGGCCCGCCAGGGCGCCCAGCACCGTGCCCATCCCGACCGCCAGCACGTCGACCGCGCCGTCCGGGTCCGCCGGCGCGAGCCGCAGGTCGTCCAGCGCGCGACGGGCCGAGCTCCCTCCGGCCGCCCCACCGGCCACCGAGCTGAGCGTTCCCGCCAGCAGGTCGGCCAGTGCGTCGACGGAGCCATCCCGCTCGCCCAGCACGGTGAGCAGCCAGCGGAGGCCGTCGGCGCCGAGCCGCGCGACCACGGCAGCTGCGAAGGCGGGGCTCGCCGCGTGGCCGGACCAGCCGGCGGCCGCAGCATCGAGCCGCTCGGCCGTGCCCGGCCGCAGGAGGTCCGCCGCCGCCTCCCTCCCCAGCGCGGCGAACGCGCCGTCCCCCCACCCCGGCATCCGCCCGGCGAGCCAGGCGGTGACCCCTGCGGCGCCCCCCAGGCGGGTGGCCCCACCCAGTGGTGCGGCGACCGCGGCGAGGACCGCGGCGACGGCCGTGGCGTCGGCGGCCAGGTCGTCCAGCAGCGCCCGGTGCTCGGCGGCCCGGTCGACGTCGTCGGCAGCGACCGCGGCGCTGAGGTCGGCGGCCTCGTCCCGGCCCGGACCGGGGACACCGCCGTCCCACGCCGGCCCCACCAGCACGGCGAGCCGGGACCCGGCCCTCGCGAACTGCTCGCGCTGATCGGCACGCAGGTCCGCGATCCGGGTCAGGACGGTCAGCCAGAGCTCGCGGTGGTCACCGAGCCGGGCGGCCGCCGTCACCAGCGCCCCGTGCAGCTCCCCGGCCACTGTCCGTGCCGTGGCCACCTCGGCGGCCAGCGCCGCCGCATCGGCGCCCCGCCAGCCGGAGTCGACGGTCGCCGCGCCCAGCAGGTGGACCGTCGTCCCCGCCGCGAAGCCGGCCGAGGCGAGCCGGTCGAGGACGTCCCCCAGGGCAACCGGGGAGCCCGGTGGGTCGGGGAGCCCCATC
This sequence comes from Modestobacter sp. VKM Ac-2983, assembly GCF_026967885.1. Classification (NCBI taxonomy): domain Bacteria; kingdom Bacillati; phylum Actinomycetota; class Actinomycetes; order Geodermatophilales; family Geodermatophilaceae; genus Modestobacter; species Modestobacter sp. VKM Ac-2983. The sequence goes on along the minus strand of NZ_JAPVBK010000003.1, from coordinate 513,565 downwards.
GGGGTGGGGAGCAGGCCGCTCACCGGGGCACCGCCGTGCCGCGCCCGGGCAGCAGCCCGGCGTCCACCTGCTGCCAGGACCCGGCTGCCGTCGTCACGGCGCCGCGCAGCCAGGCGAGCTCGCCCGCCAGGCAACCACCGGCGGTCGCCACCGTCTCGCCGAAATCAGCCAGGACCGGGCCGAGCGGCCCACCCACCCCCGCGCCGTCGCCGGCCGCAGCGACCTGGCCAGCGCGTACCGATGCGGCGTCCAGCACCCCGGCCAGCGCGTACAGCCGCGCCGGGACCACCTCGATGACCATGCCGGGCAGTCTCGCGGCCGGGCGGCGTCCGCCTCGGCCGTCGTCCACAGGGCCAGGTGGCGGCACAGGCCGGGTGGCGCGCCGTCGTCCACACCGTCCACAGGCTCCGTCCACAACCAGTGGACAGCGACGGAGCACGTTGCGGATGCCCTCTACGCTGCCCGCGTGCGAACCGGACGGCCCGACCAGGGCGATCCCGAGGCCGGGTCGACGCTGCCGTTCGTGCTGGTCTGCTGGCTGGTGGCGGCGCTGATGGTGTTCGGGGCGATCGCCGCCTCCGACGCCTTCCTGGAACAGCAGGAGGTGCAGTCGATCTGCGACGGTGCGGCGCTGGCGGCGGCGAACCAGGCCGACGAGGCCGCCGTCTACACCCGCGGGGTGGGCACCGAGCTGCCGTTGACCCGCGCCGCGGCCGAGGCGGCGGTGGCCGACCAGCTCGGCGACGCCGGCGTCGCCCTCGACTCGTGGTCGGCGGCGACCGACGGGGCCGAGGTGACCGTGCGGTGCAGCCGCTCGGTGCCGATCGCCTTCGGCTGGCTGTTCCTGGCCGGCGAGCCGCTGGAGCGGACCGCGGTCGCCAGCGCCCGGGCGCCGACCGCGTGAACGAGGACGGCCCCCGACCGCGTGGTCGGGGGCCGTCGTACCAGGTGTGGCGGGTGAAGGATTCGAACCTTCGTAGGCTAAGCCGACGGATTTACAGTCCGCTCCCATTGGCCACTCGGGCAACCCGCCGTGGTGGTACCGGGAGAGCTTACAAGACGGGGGACGACGTCCTCGCCGGGTCCCCGGCGGTGCGTCGTCCCCACTGAGGAGGAACCGACATGGCCGATGCGTCCTTCGACGTGGTGAGCAAGGTCGACCGGCAGGAGGTCGACAACGCCCTGAACCAGGCGGGCAAGGAGCTGTCGCAGCGGTTCGACTTCCGCGGCGTCAACGCCACGATCGCCTGGGCCGGCGAGGAGGCGGTGGCCCTGCAGGCCGACACCGAGGAGCGGGTGGCCGCGGCGCTCGAGGTGTTCAGGGAGAAGCTGATCAAGCGGGGCATCTCGATGAAGGCGCTGGACGCCGACGAGCCGCAGTCCTCGGGGAAGGTCTACAAGATCTCCGCCCGGATCCAGCAGGGGATCGCCTCGGACAAGGCCAAGGAGATCGCCAAGGCGATCCGCGACGAGGGCCCCAAGGGCGTGCAGGCGCAGATCCAGGGCGACCAGCTGCGGGTCAGCGGCAAGAAGCGCGACGACCTCCAGGCGGTCCAGCAGCTGCTGAAGAGCAAGGACTTCGAGATCGCGCTGCAGTTCGACAACTACCGGTGAGCTGAGGGACGGCCCCCGCGCCCCGGCGAGGGGGCCGTCAGCCCAGTTCGCGGGCCATCTGCTGCAGCCGGGCGATGCGCTCGGCCATCGGCGGGTGGGTGGCGAACATCGACGCCATGCCCTGGCCGCGGAACGGGTTGGCGATCATCAGGTGGCTCTGCGTGACCAGCCGGTCGTCCTGCGGCAGCGGCCGGGCGGCCACCCCGCGGTCGAGCTTGGACAGGGCACTGGCCAGCGCCAGCGGGTCGGAGCTGAGCTGCGCGCCGGAGGCGTCGGCCTGGTACTCCCGGCTGCGGCTGACCGCCATCTGGACCAGGCCGGCGGCGACCGGGCCGAGGAAGACCAGCAGCAGGCCGCCCAGCCCGCCGCCCTGCCGGTCCTCGGACCGGCCACCGAACAGCGAGGCGAACATCGCCATGTGCGCCAGGTAGGTGATCACCGTGGCCATCGCCCCGGCCACCGAGCTGATCAGGATGTCGCGGTTGTAGACGTGCGACAGCTCGTGGGCGAGCACCCCGCGCAGCTCCCGGCGGTCCAGCAGCTCCAGGATCCCCTGGGTGCAGCAGACGGCGGCGTTGCGCGGGTTGCGGCCGGTGGCGAAGGCGTTGGGCTGGTCCGTGGGGCTCACGTACAGCCGGGGCATGGGCTGGCGGGCCTCGGTCGCGAGCTCGCGCACGATCGCGTAGAGCTGTGGGGCCTGGGTCTCGGTCACCGGGAAGGCGCGCATGGCCCGCAGCGCCAGCTTGTCGGAGTTGAAGTAGGCCCAGCCGTTGACGCCGAGCGCCACCACCAGGGCGATCAGCAGCCCCCCGCGGCCGAAGAAGCTGCCGACCAGCAGGATGACCCCGGCCATCAGGCCGAGGAGCACAGCCGTCTTCAGTCCGTTGTTCCAGCGTTGCACGAGCGGTAGAACGCCCCCGGCCCGATCCCCGTTCCCCCGGCACCCCGGGCGCAGCCCGGTGAGGTGAGCCCACCCTGTGTGGCTTGCCTCACGTCGCCGCCCGAGCCGGTCGTGCGGCGCGCCGCGCACGTAGCCTGGCGGGTCGGAGGTACCTCACACATGACTGGCACCAACCCCGGAATCAGCTCCGCCGCGAACGGTGTTGCCCCTGGCATGCACCCCGCCGTGGACCCCGCCATCGACGCTGCCGCCCACAGTTCCGCCCCCGGCGGACTGGTGAAGAGCGTCGTCGAGCTCGATCGCGTCGTCATCCGGCTCGCCGGGGACTCCGGCGACGGGATGCAGCTCACGGGTGGGCGCTTCACCAGTGAGACGGCCTCGTTCGGCAACGACCTCTCGACGCTGCCGAACTTCCCCGCCGAGATCCGGGCGCCGACGGGCACCCTCCCCGGGGTCAGCAGCTTCCAGCTGCACTTCGCCGACCACGACATCATGACCCCGGGCGATGCGCCCGACGTGCTGGTCGTGATGAACCCCGCCGCGCTCAAGGCCAACCTCGTGGACCTCCCCGGCGGTGGCCTGCTCATCGCCGACTCCGACGAGTTCACCCCGCGGAACCTGGCCAAGGTGGGCTACGCCAGCAACCCGCTGGAGGACGGTTCGCTGGAGAAGTGGCAGCTGGTGAGCGTGCCGCTGACCTCGATGACCACCGATGCGCTCGCGGACTCCGGCCTGGGCAAGAAGGAGGCCGAGCGCAGCAAGAACATGTTCACCCTCGGCCTGCTCTCCTGGATGTACCACCGGCCCACCGAGGGCACGATCCGCTTCCTGGAGCGGCAGTTCCGGCGCAAGCCACAGATCGCCGCGGCCAACATCGCCGCCTTCCGGGCCGGGTTCAACTACGGCGAGACGACCGAGGCCTTCGCGGTCTCCTACGAGGTCAAGCCGGCTCCGATGGCCCCGGGCAAGTACCGGCACATCTCCGGCAACCAGGCGCTCTCCTACGGCCTGGTCGCCGCCGGGCAGCGCTCCGGCCTGCCGGTCTTCCTCGGCGCGTACCCGATCACCCCGGCCAGCGACATCCTGCACGAGCTGTCGAAGCACAAGGCGTTCGGCGTGCGCACCTTCCAGGCCGAGGACGAGATCGCCGGCATCGGCGCGGCGCTGGGCGCCTCCTTCGGGGGGGCGCTGGGCGTCACGACGACGTCCGGCCCGGGTGTGGCGCTCAAGGCCGAGACCATCGGCCTGGCCGTGATGACCGAGCTGCCGCTGCTCATCGTCGACGTGCAGCGCGGCGGCCCCTCCACCGGGCTGCCCACCAAGACCGAGCAGTCGGACCTGCTGCAGGCCCTCTACGGCCGCAACGGCGAGGCCCCGGTGCCGGTCATCGCCCCCCGGTCCCCCGGCGACTGCTTCGACGCCACGCTGGAGGCCGCGCGGATCGCGCTGACCTACCGGACGCCGGTGATCCTGCTGTCCGACGGCTACCTGGCCAACGGCGCCGAGCCGTGGTCGATCCCGGCCGCCGACGAGCTCCCCGACCTGCGCACCGAGTTCGCCACCGAGCCCAACGGGCCCGACGGCGAGTTCCTGCCGTACCTGCGCGACCCGGAGACGCTGGCCCGACCGTGGGCGATCCCCGGGACCGCGGGGCTGCAGCACCGGATCGGTGGGCTGGAGAAGGCCGACAAGACCGGCAACATCTCCTACGACGCAGACAACCACGACTTCATGGTCCGGACCCGGCAGGCCAAGATCGACGGCATCGCTGCCTCGATCCCGGCGACCGAGGTCGACGACCCCGACGGGGATGCCCAGGTCGCGGTCATCGGTTGGGGCTCCACGTACGGGCCGATCGGCGCGGCCTGCCGGCGGATCCGCGCCTCCGGCCGCTCGATCGCCCAGGTGCACCTGCGCCACCTGAACCCGCTGCCGGCCGACCTCGGCGAGATCCTCGCCCGGTACGACCGCGTCGTCTGCCCCGAGATGAACCTCGGTCAGCTGGCGATGGTGCTGCGGGCGAAGTACCTGGTCGACGTGCACAGCCACACCCAGGTGCGCGGGCTGCCGTTCCGCGCGGCTGAACTGGCCGCCGTGTTCCAGGACGTCATCGACGGGACCACCGGGACGGTCGCCACCCTCGACACCGGCTCCGACACCCCTGCACAGACGGGAGCGGCACTGTGACCGCCATCGACTCCACCAACGCCCACGTGCACGACCTCGGCATGCCCGCCGGCGGCCCGGACGTCACGACGATCTCCGGCGCCATCGACGCCTCCGTCGCCGCGCACGGCGAGAAGCAGACGGTGCTGAAGGCCAAGGACCTCAAGACCGACCAGGAGGTGCGCTGGTGCCCCGGGTGCGGTGACTACGTCATCCTCAACGCGGTCCAGAGCTTCCTGCCCAGCCTCGGCATCGCCCGGGAGGACATGGTCATCGTGTCCGGCATCGGGTGCTCCTCGCGCTTCCCGTACTACATGAACACCTACGGGATGCACTCGATCCACGGCCGCGCCCCGGCCATCGCCACCGGCCTGGCGGCCTCCCGCCCGGACCTGTCGGTGTGGGTCGTCACCGGGGACGGCGACGCGCTGTCCATCGGCGGCAACCACCTGATCCACACCCTGCGCCGCAACGTGAACCTGACGATCCTGCTGTTCAACAACCGGATCTACGGCCTCACCAAGGGCCAGTACTCGCCCACCTCGGAGGTCGGGAAGGTCACCAAGTCCACGCCGATGGGCTCGCTGGACCACCCGTTCAACCCGGTGAGCCTGGCGCTGGGCGCGGACGCGACCTTCGTCGGCCGGGCGATGGACTCCGACCGCAAGGGACTCACCGACGTCCTGCGGCAGGCCGCCGAGCACCAGGGCACGTCGCTGGTGGAGATCTACCAGAACTGCAACATCTTCAACGACGGCGCGTTCGAGCTGCTCAAGGACCCGAACACCGGCCCGATGTGGACGATCCCGCTGGTGCACGGCGAGCCGCTGGTCTTCGGCCCGGGTGGCGCCTCCTGCGTCGTCCGGGACGACTTCGGGGGCCTGCGGATCGCCGAGACCAACCAGGTCGACGCCAGCCAGATCGTGGTGCACGACGCGCACCGCGACGACCCGTCGTACGCCTTCGCGCTGTCCCGGCTGTCCACCCAGGACCTGCGGTACAGCCCGATGGGCGTCTTCCGGTCGGTGGCCAAGCCCACCTACGACCGGATGATGGCCGACCAGCTCGAGGACGCCGCGGCCCAGGAGCCCGCCGACCTCGACGCCCTGCTGGCCGGCGGCGACAGCTGGACCGTGCAGTGACATGGTGATCCTCCGGATCACAGCGCGGCCATGTGCCGTGCTCCGGGGTCGCTGAGCCGTTTCCCGTGCCACCTCGGGAGGGCCTCCGGCCCCCCGCTCGGCGTCACCCGCTCCGCGGTCCGCACCGGACCCGTCCCCCGCACCGGGGGGCGGGTCCGGTGTCGTTCAGCCGCCTTCCAGCAGCACCCTGGTCAGCTCCGGCAGCGCCCGGGTGAGCTGGGCGCGGGTCGGCGCCGCCCAGCCCAGCACCAACCCCGCCTGGGCGACTGACGGGTCCAGTGAGTGCCGGGACAGCGGGTCCAGGGCGAGGCCGCGCGCCGCGGCGGCGGCGAGCACCGCCGCCTCGGTCGCCAGGTCCGGCAGCGGGACGACGACGTGCGCCCCCGCCGCATCGCCCAGGGTGCCCCGGTCCGCGGCGGCGACGGCGGCCAGCACCTCGTCGCGGCGGGCGTGCAGCTCCCGCCGCAGCCGGCGCAGGTGCCGGGACAGGTCACCGGAGGTGGCGAGCGCGGCCACCACCCGCTGCCCGGCCCGGGCGGGGCGGGTGCCGGTCGCCGTCCGGCGGGCGAGCAGGCCCTCCCGCAGCGGGGGTGGAGCGACCAGCCAGCCGACCCCGAGGGTCGGGCTGAGCACCTTGCTGGTGGTGCCCAGGTGCACGACGACGTCCGGGGCGAGCGCGGCGAGCAGGGGCAGCGGCGCGACGTCGTAGCGCAGCTCGCCGTCGTAGTCGTCCTCGAGCACCCAGAAGCCCTCGGCCCGGGCCCGGGCCACCAGCGCCGTCCGCCGGGGTGCGGCCAGCCGGGCGCCCAGCGGCCACTGGTGGGCCGGCGTGCAGTAGACCGCGGCCAGGCCCCGGGGCACCTCGGCGACGACCAGTCCGTCGGCGTCCACGGGCAGCGGGACGATCTCCAGCTGTGCGTCGCGGAGCGCGCCGACGGCGCGCTGGTAGCCCGGGTCCTCGACCCCGACGCGGGACCCGGCGGGCAGCAGCCGGGCCACCTCGCCGACGGCGGCGGAGGTGCCCGCGGTGGCCAGCACGTCCTCGGCCGCGGCCGGCAGCCCGCGGTGGCGGAGCAGGTGCTCGACCACGGCGGACCGGTAGCCCGGCGCACCGGCCGGGTCCGGCCGCCCGTCGGGCTCCTCGTCCCCGGCCGCCCGCCACGCCCGGCGCCAGGCGCCCCGGTCGAGCACCTCCAGGCAGGGCGTGCCCGCCCGCAGGTCGACCGCCGCCGGGGCGGGGCTGCGGACGGTGGCCGGGGTGGCGGGGGCCCGCGCGGGCGGGCTGGGTGCGCCGACCACGAAGGTGCCGGCCCCGCGCCGGCCCTGGACCCACCCCTCGGCCAGCAGCTGGTCGTAGGCCGCGGCGGTGACGGTGCGACTGACCGCCAGCACGGTCGCCAGCTGCCGGGTGGAGGGCAGCCGGTCCCCGGCACGCAGGCTGCCCTGGGCGGTGACCGTGCGCAGGGCGTCGGCCAGCTGCACCGACAACGGCACCCGGGAGGTGCGGTCCAGCGGCAGCGGCGGCACGTCGACCACGGGCACTCCCCTCGGGGCCATCCGGGAGTGGCCTGCCGAGATCGTAGGGGAATGGCCCTTCGAAGAGGCCACTCGTGCCCGCACGATGGTCCGGTGACCAGCGCACCCGCCGACCAGCTCCCGCTCTCCCCCACCGCCCGCAGCACCGTCCGCCGGGGGGCCCGGCGGGCCCGCACCGACCGCGCCGAGCTCTACGCCGTGCTGGACGCCGGGCTCGTCGGTCACCTGGGTGTCGTGCTCGACGGCGCCCCGGTGGTGCTGCCCACCGGGTACGGCCGGGTGGGCGACACCCTGTACCTGCACGGCTCCAGCGGCGCGGCCACGCTGCGGGCCGCCGCGACCGGCCAGCCGGTGGCCTTCACCGTCACCCACCTGGACGGCGTCGTCTACGCGCGCTCGTCGTTCCACCACTCGATGAACTACCGCTGCGCGGTGGTGCACGGCATCGCGCAGCTGGTCACCGACCCCGCGGAACGGCTCCGCGCCCTCGCGGCGCTGACCGAGCAGCTGGCACCGGGCTCTTGGACGGCGACCCGGCAGCCGGACCGCCGGGAGCTGGCCGCCACCGCCGTCCTGTCGCTCGACCTCACCGAGGCGAGCCTGAAGGTGCGCTCCGGCCCACCCGGGGACGACGAGGGCGATCTGGCGGCCGATGCCGGCCCGTCCCCGGTGTGGGCCGGGGTGCTGCCGCTGCGCACCGTGCTCGGTGAGCCGGTGCCCGACCCGCTGCTCCCGGCCGGCGTCCCGGTGCCGGCGCGGGTGCGGGACCGGTCGCTCAGCTCGCCGGGGTGACCCGGAGCACCTGGTCCTCGCCGTCGCCGTTGTCGGTGGTCACGTAGAGGGCGCCGTCCTGCCCCTGCTCGGGGGTGCGGATGCGGCCGTAGGTGTCCTCGAGCTCCGGCAGCCGGAAGGACTCGACCAGCTCGCCGCCCTCGGTCAGCCGCAGCGCGAGGACGCCGGTGTCCTTCTGCACGCCGATGAGCAGCAGCCCGTCGTAGTCGCCCCATCCCGCGCCGTCGAGGAACGTCGCCCCGGACGGCGCGATGGTGGGTTCGCCGGAGGACCACACCGCCGGCACGGCGCCGGGGGCGGTCATCGGCACGCTCTCGTCGTAGCGGCCCGAGCCGACCGGGTCCCAGCCGAAGTCGGCTCCCGGCTGGAGCAGGTTCACCTCGTCGTCCCGGTCGGGCCCGTGCTCCACGGAGTACACCTGGTCGGAGTCCGGCCGCACGGCCAGGCCCTGCACGTTGCGGTGCCCGTAGGTCCAGATCCGGTCGGCGGCGTCGGCGTCGTCGGTGAACGGGTTGCCGGGGAGCGCCTCGCCGGTCTGCGGGTCGATCCGGAGGACCTTGCCGGCGAGGGAGCCGAGGTCCTGGGGGTTGGTCCCGAGCGCGTTGTCACCCGTCCCGACGAAGAGCGCGCCGTCCGGGCCGAACTCGACCCGGCAACCGCCGTGCCGGCCGCTGTCGGAGTTGACCGGGATCCCGCCCAGCAGCGGGTCGGCGACCCGGGTGGCGACCGTCCACCCCTCGTCGACGGTCCAGGCGATCACCTGGACCTCGGCGCCGGCGCCGGTCTGCACGCCCTGACAGGTGTAGAAGCGCCGGTTGTCGGCGAAGGCCGGGTCCAGGGCGAGGCCCATCAGGCCGGTCTCCCCCTCGGCGAACAGGTCCTCGAAGTCCGCGTCCAGCGGGCGCGCCTCGCCGTCGGGCAGCACCGCGGTCAGGCCGCCGGCGCGCTCGTCGACCAGCAGGGTGCCGTCGGGCGCCTGGGCGACGTCCCAGGGGTGGTCCAGCCCGTCGAGGACCACCTCGACGTCCAGCTCGGGGGCACCGGCGGGTGCCGACACCGGCGCGGGACCGGCTGTACCGGTGTCCGCAGCGCCGGTGTCGGTGTCGGTGGCACCGCAGGCGACGAGCAGCAGGATCGGTGGCAGGGCCACCCAGGAACGGCGGGTCATCCTCCCCAGGATGCCCCCGATCAGGCCGTGCGGCTCAGCTGGTGCGGGTGACCACGTACGTGCACAACCCGGACAGCGCCTCCCGCACCGGGCCGTCGGGCACCGCGGACAACCGGCTCCGGGCCCGGTCGGCGTACTCACCGAGCACCGCGGTCGCGCGGGCGAGGGAGGTCGAGCTGCGCAGCAGGGCGAGCGCCTCGGCGTGCTCGGCGTCGTCGACGACCGGGCCGGCCACCAGCTCGCGGAGCCGGGCCTCGGCCGGGTCGTCGCCGGCCAGGGCGAACAGCACCGGCAGGGTGGCGATCCCCTCGCGCAGGTCGGTGCCGGGCAGCTTCCCCGACGTGCCGCCCTCGCTGACGATGTCGATCAGGTCGTCGGAGAGCTGGAAGGCGACCCCGACCTCCTCGCCGAACGCGGTGAGCGCGGTGACCAGCTCGGGGGCGGCGCCGGCGAACGAGGCGCCGAACCGGGCGGAGGTGGCGACCAGCGACCCGGTCTTGTCGGCCAGCACCCCGAGGTGGTGGGCGACGGCATCCTCGCCCGGCCGGGCGCCCACGGTCTCCCGGAGCTGGCCGGTGACCAGCCGCTCGAAGGTCTGCGCCTGCACCCGGACCGCCTCCGGGCCGAGGTCGGCCAGCAGGTCCGACGCCCGGGCGAAGAGGAAGTCGCCGGTCAGGATGGCGACGCTGTTGGTCCAGCGGCTGTTGGCGCTGGGGGCGCCGCGGCGGACGGAGGCCTCGTCCATCACGTCGTCGTGGTACAGCGTGGCCAGGTGGGTCAGCTCGCAGACGACGGCGGCGTCGACGACCTCGGGGGCGTCCGCATCGCCGAGCTGGGCGGCGAGCAGGGCCAGCACCGGGCGGAACCGTTTGCCGCCGGCGGCCATGAGGTGCCCGGCGACCTCGTTCACGAACGCGTGCTCGCTGGTGACCGAGGAGGCCAGCCGGGCCTCCACCCGCGCGAGCCCGTCGGACAGCGCCACCCCCAGCTCACCGTCGGGCAGCCAGGGGCCGATCGTCGAGGCCGGGCGGGCGGGCCGGTGCCAGGTCGGGCCCTCGCGCTGGGGGTCGAGTCCGCCGCCCTGGGGGCTGGTGGTGCCGGCTCCGGTCATCAACCGACGAAGATAGCCGTCGTCCGCAGCCCTCGGCCCACCGGCCCGCTCCACCTGCACCGCCCCGGTCCACCACTCCCGATCAGCCGACGAACACCGCCGCCGACTCGGCCAGGTCCAGCACCGACCCCGGCAGGACGCCGAGCACCAGCGTCGCCGCCGCGGCGACCGCGAGCACGATCGTCGTCGGCAGTCCGGGGACGCCGACCGTGGGGCCGTCGGGCGCCGGGTCGGAGAAGTACATCAGCACGATCACCCGCAGGTAGAAGAACGCCGCGATCGCGCTCGCGACCAGGGCGGTGACGACCAGCGGCCACGCCCCAACCTCGATCGCGGCCCGGAAGACGGCGAACTTGCCGGTGAACCCGCTGGTGAGCGGGATCCCGGCGAGGGCCAGCAGGAAGAAGCTCATCAGGGCGGCCACGAGTGGGGAGCGCTGAGCCAGGCCGGCCCACTGGGAGAGGTGGGTGGCCTCGCCGTCGCCGTCCCGGACGAGGGTGAGCAGCCCGAACGCGCCGAGCGTGGTGAGGCCGTAGGCGAGCAGGTAGAACATCGTCGCCGCCAGCCCGTAGCCGGTGCCGTCCGCGCCGAGGCCGATGACCCCGGTGAGCAGGAAGCCGGCGTGGGCGATCGAGGAGTAGGCCAGCATCCGCTTGACGTCGGTCTGGGTGAGTCCGAGCACCGCGCCGACGATCATGGAGACGATCGCCAGGGCGTAGATCAGCGGGCGCCAGGTCCAGTCGGCAGTGCCGAAGGCGACGTAGAGCAGCCGCAGCACCGCCCCGAAGGCGGCGACCTTGGTGGCCGCGGCCATGAAGGCGGTCACCGCCGTCGGTGCGCCCTGGTAGACGTCGGGGGTCCAGCTGTGGAACGGCGCGACGCTGGCCTTGAACATCAGCCCGACGACGAGCAGGCCGAGTCCGAGCACCATCAGGGTGCTCCCGCCCTCGGTGACCACGGCCACCCGGACGTCGGAGAGCCGCACGCTGCCGGTGGCCCCGTAGACGAGGGCGAGCCCGTACAGGAAGAACGCCGAGGCGAACGCACCGAGCAGGAAGTACTTGACCGCCGCCTCCTGGGACAGCAGCCGCCGGCGGCGGGCGAGCCCGCACAGCAGGTACAGCGGCAGGCTGAGCACCTCGAGCGCCACGAACATGATCAGCAGGTCGTTGGCGGCGGTGAACAGCATCATGCCGCCGATGGCGAAGGTGGCCAGCGGGTAGACCTCGGTCTGCACCCGCTCGGAGGTGGCCAGCTCCCGGTCCCGGACGCTGCCGGCCGGCACCGCGGCGGCGGCGACGAACGCCGACCGGGCCGGGTCCAGGGCGCGCTCGCTGAACAGCAGCACCGACAGCGCCCCCAGGACGGCGATCGTCCCCTGCAGGAACAGGGCCGGTCCGTCGACGGCCAGCGCCCCGGCGGCGGTGATCTCCTCCGTCCCGGCCAGCAGCACCGTGGCGACGAGGGCCCCGATCGTGCCGACCAGGGCGATCGCCACCTGCACGGGGTGGCGCACCGCCCGAGGGACGAACGCCTCGACCAGGACACCGGCGCACGCAGCACCGAAGACGAACAGCAACGGCGCGAGCGCCGCGTACGACAGGTCCGGTGCCTCGATGGCGCCCATCAGTCGGTCCCCCCGGTCCCGGTGCTGCCCGGTGCAGCCGGCGTGCTGCCCCCGGGGTCGACGCCGATGTCGGTCATGGTCGCCTCGACCGCCGGGCTGACCAGGTCGATCAGCGGCTGCGGGTACACCCCGAGCACCAGGATCAGGGCGACCAGCGGCGTGATGACGGCGATCTCCCGGCGGGAGAGGTCGCGGACCGCCAGCACCCGCGCCCGCACCGGGGCGTCCAGCACCGCGGTCGCGCCCCCCGTTCCGGAGGCCGGCCGCACGGGGTCGCCGTCCCCGGCCTTGTCCTCGTCCACGTCCTCGTCCTCGTCGACCAGCAGCACGCCGCGCGGCGGTCCGTGCATCACCCGCTGGTACATCAGCAGCACGTAGAGGGCGGCCAGCACGATGCCGACGGTGGCGATGATCGTGAAGACCGGGCGGGTCGGGAACGCCCCGATGAGCACGAGGAACTCACTGACGAAGCTGTTGGTGCCCGGCAGCGCCAGCGACGCCAGCCCGGCGAGCAGGAAGACGCCGGCCAGCAGCGGCGCCTTGGCCGCCAGGCCGCCGTAGTCGCGGATCTGCCGGGAGCCGCCGCGGGCGATGACCATGCCGACGACGATGAACAGCAGCCCGGTCGCGATGCCGTGGTTGACCATGTACAGCACCGCGCCGGTCGCCGCCTCGGTGGTGAAGGCGAAGATGCCGAGCGCGATGAAGCCGAAGTGGGCGATCGAGGTGTAGGACACCAGCCGCTTCATGTCGCTCTGCCCGACGGCGAGCAGCGCCGCGTAGATGATCCCGGCCACGGCCAGCACCAGCACCCAGGGGGCGAGGTCGCGGGAGGCGTCGGGGAACAGGGGCAGGCAGTAGCGCAGGAAGCCGAACGTGCCGACCTTGTCGAGCACGCCCACCAGGAGCACGGCGCCGCCGATGGGCGCCTCGGCACCGGAGTCGGGCAGCCAGGTGTGGAAGGGCACCAGCGGCGCCTTGATCGCGAAGGCGAGGAAGAAGCCGGCGAACAACAGCTTCTGCACGTTGGGGTCGATCTCCAGCTGGCGCAGCGCGTCGAAGGCGAAGGTGCCCTCGCCCAGCTGGGAGTTGCTGACCACGTACAGCCCGATCACCGAGGCGAGCATGACCAGCCCGCCGAGCAGGCTGTACAGGAAGAACTTCACCGCGGCGTACTGCCGGTTCGGACCGCCGAAGCTGCCGATCAGGAAGTACATCGGCACGAGCATGGCCTCGAAGAAGACGTAGAACAGGAAGACGTCGGTGGCGGCGAAGACCCCGACCATCAGCGACTCGAGCAGCAGCAGCCAGGCCCAGAAGGCGGTCATCGACCGCGCCGGGCGGCCCGGCCGGGGCACCGGGGTGTCCCGCCACGAGGCGCCGACGACCACCGGCACCAGCACGCCGATCAGCAGCAGCATCGACAGCGCGATCCCGTCGACGCCGAGGGCGAACTCGACCCCGAAGTCGGGGATCCAGGCCACCGAGGTGGTCAGCTGGAACCGGTCACCACCGGGGTCGAAGGCGATCGTGGTGAGCACGGCGAGGAGCAGGACCAGCAGGCTCACCGCCAGGGCGAGCTGGCGGGCCAGTGCCTCCCGGGCGGCCGGCAGCGCCGCGACCACCGCCGCACCGACCGCCGGGACGGCGATCATCAGGACCAGCCAGGGGACGTCGCTCACGGCTGGGCCGCCTCTCCGCGGGTGGGGGTGTCAGGGGTGGTCATGCCGTCACCGCGAGCAGCGCGCCGGCGACCAGCACCGCGCCGCCGAGGATGCCGAGGGCGTAGCTGCGGACGAACCCGGTCTGCACCCGCCCCAGCCGGGCCGATCCGCCGCCCAGGGCCGCGGCCGCGCCGTTGACCGCGCCGTCCACCCCGCGGGCGTCCAGCCAGACCAGCGCGCGGGTCAGCCACATCCCCGGGCGCATGACCAGCGACTCGTTGACCGTGTCTGCGTAGAGGCCGCGGCGGGCGGCGGTGACCACCGGCGAGACGCGGGCCGGCGCCGTCGTCGGCACCTCGCGGCGACCGACGTACAGCCAGGCGGTGAGCGCCCCGAGGGCGACGACGACGGTGACGACGATGCTGACCACCAACGGCGACACCAGGTGCGCGGCCTCCTCCGGTTCCCCGAACACCGGCTCCAGCCAACCGCTCAGCGGGAAGACCGCCACCAGCAGGAAGCCCGCGGCGACGGACCCGACGGCGAGCAGCACCATCGGCGCCGTCATGGACGGTGGCGCCTCGTGCGGGTGCACGCCGTCCTCCCACCGTGGCCGGCCGAAGAAGGTCATCAGCATCAGCCGGGTCATGTAGAAGGCGGTGAGCCCGGCGCCGAGGACGGCGATCCCGCCGAGCAGCCAGCCCGACCAGCCGCCGCGGTCCAGCGCCACCTCGATGATCGCGTCCTTGGTCCACCAGCCGGACAGGAACGGGAAGCCGATCAACGCCAGGTAGCCCAGCCCGAAGGTGACGAAGGTGATCGGCAGCCGCCTGGCCAGGCCGCCGAAGCGGCGCATGTCGACGGTGTCGTCCATCGCGTGCATCACCGAGCCGGCGCCGAGGAACAACCCGGCCTTGAAGAAGCCGTGGGCCAGCAGGTGGGCGATGGCGGCCGCGTAGCCGACCGGGCCCAGCCCGACGGCCAGGAACATGTAGCCGATCTGGCTGACCGTGGAGTAGGCCAGCACCTTCTTGATGTCGTCGTGGGCGCAGCCGGCGATCGCCCCGATCAGCAGCGTGACCGCGCCGACGGCCAGGACGACGGTGCGCGCGGTGGGCGTGGCGTCGTAGAGCGGGGCGCTGCGGGCGATCAGGTAGACCCCGGCGGTCACCATCGTGGCGGCGTGGATCAGCGCCGAGACCGGCGTCGGGCCCTCCATCGCATCGGGCAGCCAGGCCTGCAGCGGGAACTGGCCGGACTTGCCGCAGGCGCCGAGCAGCAGGAGCAGCCCGATCGCGGTGACGGTGCCGCCGGCGAGCAGCCCGACCGCGCCGAAGACGCCGGCGTAGGACGTCGTCCCGAGCTGGGCGAACATGATGAAGATCGCCAGCGCCAGACCGACGTCCCCGACCCGGTTCATCAGGAAGGCCTTCTTGGCCGCCGTGGCGGCGGCCGGGCGGGTGTGCCAGAACGCGATGAGCAGGTAGGACGCCAGGCCGACGCCCTCCCAGCCGACGTAGAGGGCCACGTAGCTGTTGCCCAGGACCAGCAGCAGCATCGCCGCGACGAAGAGGTTGAGGTAGGCGAAGAACCGGCGGCGGCCGGGGTCGTGCGCCATGTAGCCGATCGAGTAGACGTGGATCAGCGCGCCGACCCCGGTGATCAGCAGGACGAAGACCGCCGACAGCGGGTCCAGGAGGAGCCCGGCGGTGACGTCGAGGCTGCCGGTGTCGATGAAGGTGAACAGGTCCAGGCTCACCGCGCGGCCGGCGCGGTCGGTCAGCGCGACGGTGCAGGCCACGGCGAGGGCGAAGGCGGCGACCACCGTCCCGGTGGCCAGCAGGTGCCCCCACCGGTCGGTGCGCCGCCCACCCAGCAGCAGCAGCGCGGCGCCGGCCAGCGGCAGCACGATCACCAGCCACGTGACGGACAACAGCCCGTCGACCGGCATCGACGCAGGCACGACCTCGTTCACTCCTGGGTCCCCGATCCGCTCAGTACTTCAGCAGGTTGACGTCATCGACGGAGGCCGAGCGGCGGGTGCGGTAGATCGACATGATGATGGCCAGGCCGACGACCACCTCCGCGGCGGCGACGACCATCACGAACAGGGCGATGACCTGGCCCTCGACCGTCCCGGTGCTCCGGGCGAAGGTGATCAGGGTGAGGTTCACCGAGTTGAGCATCAGCTCGATGCACATGAACACCACGATGGCGTTGCGCCGCACCAGCACGCCGACCGCGCCGATGGTGAACAGGATCGCGGCGAGCACCAGGTAGTTCGTGATGGTCATCGGGGAGCGTCCTCTCCGCTGCCGGGGACCGGTCCGGTGGTGCCGCCGCCGATCGTGCCGAGCGCCGCGTCGGTGCCCCCGGCGTGCGGCAGCCCCTCACGCTCGGCGCCGACGCTGCCGGTGCGCGGCAGCTCGTCGACCTGCACGGGCTCGACCCCGGTGGCGAAGCTGCTCGGCGCGGGGCTGCCGTCAGGGAGCCGGCCGGGCGCGGCGATGGAGTTGGCGCGTGCGTAGACGCCGGGCCCGGGCAGCGTCTGCGGCCGGTCGGTGAGGAACCTGGCCCGGGAGCGCTCCTTCTGGCTGCGCGCGGTGCCGGGCTCCCGTTCGGCGTGGGTCAGCAGCAACGCCCCGACGGCGGCCACGATGAGCAGCGCACCGGTGACCTCGAAGGCCAGCACGAACCGGCCGTACAGGACGGCGGCGATCGCCTCGACGTTGCCGGCGGCCGGCCCGCCCACGGTGCCCTGCACCGCCGTGAGCCCGACCACCGGCAGGTCCTCGGTGGCGCGCGCGATGCCGGCGCCGACCAGCCCGGCGAACCCGATGCCCAGCACGATCGCCGCCACCCGCTGCCCCCGCAGCGTCTCGACGACCGAGTCCGACGTCTCCCGGCCCACCAGCATCAGCACGAAGAGGAACAGGATCATGATCGCGCCGGTGTAGACGATGATCTGCGCCGCACCGAGGAACGGCGCCTCCTGGACGACGTAGAAGACGCCCAGGCTGAGCATGGTGGCGACCAGCCACAGCGCGGAGTGCACGGCGTTGCGGGACAGCACCATGCCCAGCGCGCCGGCCAGGGCGACCGGGGCGAGCACCCAGAAGACGATCGTCTCCCCGGTGCCGATGACCACCCCGGTGTCCGCTGCGGCGGCCAGCACGCTCATGCCCGTTCCTCGAGCACCGGTTCGGCCGCCTGCTGCGTCGGGGACGCCGCCGTGGGGTCGCGCACGTAGTAGTCCTGCTCGTTCTCGCCCAGGCGCATCGGGTGCGGGGGCTGCTCCATCCCGGGCAGCAGCGGGGCCATCAACTGCTCCTTGGTGTAGATCAGCGCCTGGCGGTCGTCGTCGGCGAGCTCGAAGTCGTTGCTCATCGTCAGCGACCGGGTGGGGCATGCCTCGATGCACAGCCCGCAGAAGATGCAGCGCAGGTAGTTGATCTGGTAGACGGCGCCGTAGCGCTCACCCGGGGAGAAGCGGGCGTCCTCGGTGTTGTCGCCGCCCTCGACGTAGATGGCGTCGGCCGGGCAGGCCCAGGCACAGAGCTCGCAGCCCACGCACTTCTCCAGGCCGTCGGGGTGCCGGTTGAGCACGTGCCGGCCGTGGTAGCGCGGCTTGGTCTGCTTCGGGACCTCGGGGTACTCCTCGGTGGTCACCTTCTTGAACATCGTGGCGAAGGTGACGCCGAACCCCTGGGCGGGCCCGGGCAGCCAGCTGGACCGCTTGCCGGGCGCCGTGTTGGACGGCGCCTCGGAGGACTGCCGGGCGATGGCCGTGCCCTCCGGCCGGGCCGGGCTGGCGCCCGACGTCGGCTCGGCGGTGGGCGGCGGGGTGGGCTCAGACATCGTCGGTCTCCTCAGGCGTGGTCGAGCTGCTGCGCCGGCCGGTGCCGACCACGGTCCCGGCGCCGACGGACTCGCGGCGGCGCAGCCGTGGCGAGGGCGGGACGACCAGGTCCATCGGCGGCACCGGGAACCCACCGGAGGCCCGGTCCCGGCCCTGGGGGTCCAGCACCTGCGGCTCGGCGGGCGCCGGCCCGCCGGCGGCGGCCTCGCGGGCGGCGACCCGGGTGTCCCGGTTGCGCATCCGGGAAGCCAGCAGCAGGCCGCCCAGCAGCACCAGGGCGATCGGCACCCCGACGAAGACGGCGACCTGACCGGCGTCCAGGTCGGACTCCCGGGCGACGGCGCGCAGCGTCGCCACCACGAGGATCCAGACCAGCCCGACCGGGACCAGCACCTTCCAGCCGAAGCGCATGAACTGGTCGTAGCGGAGCCGGGGAAGCGTGCCGCGGAGCCAGACGAAGAAGAACAGCGCGACGACGACCTTGGCGAAGAACCACAGCAGCGGCCACCACCCGGTGTTGGCCCCGTCCCAGATCGAGATCGGCCAGGGCGCCCGCCAGCCGCCGAGGAAGAGCGTGGCGGCCAGCGCGGAGACGGTGACGATGTTGATGTACTCGGCCAGGAAGAACAGCGCGAACTTCAGCGACGAGTACTCGGTGTGGAACCCGCCGACCAGCTCGCTCTCGGCCTCGGGGAGGTCGAAGGGCGCCCGGTTGGTCTCGCCCACCACGGCGATGACGTAGATGACGAAGGAGACCGGCAGCAGGACGGCGTACCAGCTGGGCCCGGTGAACTCCAGCCCGAAGAAGGACAGCTCGGTGCCGTCGGCCTGTGCGGCCACGATCTCCGAGGTCGACATCGAACCGGCGTAGAGGAACACCGCGACGATCGACAGGCCCATCGCGATCTCGTAGCTGATCATCTGCGCCGCGCTGCGCAGCGAGCCGAGCAGCGGGTAGGTCGACCCGGACGCCCAGCCACCGAGCACGATGCCGTAGACGCCCATCGCCGAGGCGGCCAGCACGATGAGGACCCCGATCGGGGAGTCGACGAGCTGCAGGGGCGTGCGCTCGCCGAAGATGCTGACCGTCGGGCCGAGCGGGATGACGGAGAAGGCCAGGAAGGCCGGGATGGTGGCGATGACCGGCGCCAGGAAGTACACCGGCTTGTCGGCCAGCGCCGGCATGATGTCCTCCTTGAACGCCAGCTTCAGGCCGTCGGCGAGGCTCTGCAGGTAGCCGCGCGGCCCGACCCGGTTGGGGCCGATCCGCTGCTGCATCCGGGCGACGACCTTGCGCTCGAAGACGATGGCGAACAGCGTCATCAGCACCAGCACCCCGAAGATGCCGACGATCTTGATGAGCACGATCCACCAGACGTCGTTCCCGAAGTCCTCCAGCGTCGGCTGGTCGGCGGCGGCGAAGACGGTCACTCCTGGTCTCCCCGCAGGCTCGAGAGGGACGACGCGCCGGCCGGGGTGGGCGGCGGTCCGGCGAGGCGGACGACGGAGCCGGGGCCGGCGCCGAGCTGGGCGCGGACCTCGCTGCCCGGGGAGCGCATCGGCAGCCAGACCACCCCGTCGGGCATCTCGACCAGCCGCACCGGCAGGGTGACCGCCCCGGCCGGACCGGTGACGGTGAGCGGGTCGCCGTCGGCCACGCCGAGCCGGCGGGCGGCGTCCTTGCCCAGCCGGGCGACCGGGGGACGGGCGGTGCCGGCCAGCGCCGGCTCCTCCCGCTGCAGCGTCCCGACGTCGACCAGCTGCCGCCACGAGGCGAGCACCGCCTGGTCGTCGGCGAGCTCCGGCAGCGGTGCCGGGGCGACGTCGGCCCCGGTGTCGGCAGGGGCCTGCGCGGCGCCGCCGAGGGCGGTCAGCTGCGCGCGGACCTCGGTCACCGAGCCCACCCGCAGGTCGACGCCGAGGTGCTCGGCCAGGCCCTGGAGCACCCGGCCGTCGGTGAGCTGCCCGGAGCCGTGCAGGGTCGCGTCGAAGGAGCGGACCCGCCCCTCCCAGTCCAGGTAGCTGCCGGCCTTCTCCGGGGCAGCGGCGACCGGGAGGACGACGTCGGCGTGCGCGGTGACCGCGGTCGGGAACAGCTCCAGGCTGACCACGAACCGAGCGGTCTGCAGCGCCTGCTCGGCGAGCAGCGGGTCGGGCAGGTCGGCGGGGTCGACGCCCCCGACCAGCAGCCCGGCCAGGCCGCCGTCGCGCACGGCGGCGAGGATGCCGGTGAGGTCGCGCCCCGGGGTCGCCGGGACGTCGGCCCCCCAGCGCTGGGCGACGGCGGCCCGGTCGGCGGCGTTGGCGACGGTGCGGCCACCGGGGAGCAGGGTCGGCAGCGCGCCGGCCTCGACCGCGCCCCGCTCCCCCGCCCGGCGGGGCACCCAGCCGATCCGGGCGCCGGTCTCGGCGGCGAGGGCGCTGACCGCGGAGAACCCGCCCGGCAGCTCGGCCAGTCGCTCCCCGGCCAGGATGACCGCGCCCGGGCGGAACAGCGCGACGGCCGCGTCGGCCAGCACGCCGTCCACCGGGTTGGCGGCCAGGTCGCGGAGCAGCTGGGCCTCCTGGCCCGGGACGGTGGTCAGCACGGTGGCCTGCAGCTTCTCCGCGGCCCGGGTGCCGAAGGGGGCGACGTCGAACACCTGCATGCCCGCCGTCCGCACGGCCCGGCGCAGCCGCAGGAAGACGATCGGGGACTCCTCCTCCGGCTCGAAGCCGACCAGCAGCACCGCGGGAGCAGCGGTCAGGTCGTCGTAGCTGACCGCGCCGGCCCCGGGGGCGGTGCCGGCGACGTGCGTGGCCAGGAAGTCCAGTTCCTCGGCGGAGTGCGCGCGGGCGCGGGCGTCGACGTCGTTGGTGCCCAGCGCCACGCGGGCGAAGGCGGCGTAGGCGTAGGCGTCCTCGACGGTCAGCCGGCCACCGGGCAGCACCCCGACCCCGCCGGCCGCGCGGGCCGCCCGCAGCCCCTCGGCCGCGGCGGCCCAGGCCTCCGGCCACGAGGCCGGCTGCAGCTCACCGTCCCGGCGGACCAGCGGCGTCATCAGCCGCTCGTTGCTGCTGGCGTAGCGGAAGGCGTAGCGGCCCTTGTCGCAGTTCCACTCCTCGTTGACCGCCGGGTCCTCCCCGGCCAGCCGCCGGGTCACCGTGCCGCGCCGGTAGTCGGTGCGCTGGGCGCAGCCGCTGGCGCAGTGCTCGCAGACGCTCGGCTCGCTGCGCAGGTCGAACGGGCGGGCGCGGAACCGGTAGGTGGCGCTGGTCAGCGCGCCGACCGGGCAGATCTGGGTGGTGTTGCCGGAGAAGTAGGACTCGAACGGCTCGTCCTCGTAGATCGCCACCTGCTCCAGCGCACCGCGCTCGAACAGCTCGATGAACGGGTCACCGGCCACCTGCTGGCTGAACCGGGTGCAGCGGGCGCAGAGCACGCAGCGCTCGCGGTCCAGCAGCACCTGGGAGCTGATCGGCAGTGGCTTGGGGTAGGTGCGCTTGGTCTCGACGAACCGGGACTCGCTGCGCCCGTTGCTCATCGCCTGGTTCTGCAGCGGGCACTCCCCGCCCTTGTCGCAGACCGGGCAGTCCAGCGGGTGGTTGACCAGCAGCAGCTCCATCGTGCCCTGCTGGGCCTTGTCCGCGACCGGGCTGGTCAGCTGGGTCTGCACCACCATGTCCGGGGTCACCGGGGTGGTGCAGGAGGCCACCGGCTTGCGCTGCCCCTCCACCTCCACCAGGCACTGCCGGCAGGCACCGATCGGGTCCAGCAGCGGGTGGTCGCAGAACCGCGGGATCTGCACGCCGATCTGCTCGGCGGCCCGGATGATCAGCGTGCCCTTCGGCACGGCGACCGGGAAGCCGTCGATGGTGCAGTGCACGGCGTCCGGCGGGGTGTGCGGGCCGGGCGCGCCCGGCGGCAGGGCCGGCGCGGGCTCGGGGGTTGCCGGGGTGAGGGTCATCAGGCTGCTCCAACCGGCTCGAGCCGCAGCGAACGACCGAGGCGGGCCTGCTCCTCGGCCGGCAGCAGCGCGACGTAGTCGTCCTTGAAGTACTTCAGGGAGCTGGCGATGCAGCTGGTCGCACCGTCGCCGAGGGCGCAGAACGAGCGGCCCAGGATGTTGTCGCAGGTGTCGGTGAGCAGGTCGAGGTCGGCCGCCCGGCCCTGCCCGTGCACCAGCCGCTCCAGGATCTGGACGAGCCAGTAGGTGCCCTCCCGGCAGGGAGTGCACTTGCCGCAGCTCTCGTGCGCGTAGAACTCGGTGAACCGCAGGGTCGCCTCGACGATCGAGTCGGTCTCGTCGAAGACCATCAGGGCGGTGGTGCCCAGCATCGAGCCGGCCTTGGCCACCGAGTCGAAGTCCAGCGGGACGTCGAGGTGCTCGGCGGTGAAGTACGGGGTCGAGGAGCCGCCCGGCGTCCAGAACTTGAGCTCGTGCCCGGGCCGCACGCCGCTGGCCATGGCCAGCAGCTCCCGCATCGTCGTCCCCATCGGGGCCTCGTACTGGCCGGGGTGCACCACGCGGCCCGACAGCGAGTAGATCTTCGGGCCGGGCGACTTCTCCGGGCCCATGCTCTTGAACCACTCGGCGCCACCACGGACCACGTAGGGCACGCTGGCCAGCGTCTCCACGTTGTTGATCACCGTCGGGGAGCCGTAGAGGCCGGCGACGGCGGGGAACGGCGGCTTGAGCCGGGGCTGGCCGCGGTAGCCCTCCAGCGAGTCCAGCAGCGCGGTCTCCTCACCGCAGATGTAGGCGCCGGCGCCGGCGTGCACCACCAGCTCGAGGTCGTACCCCGAGCCCAGCACGTCGCTGCCGAGGTAGCCGGCGGCGTACGCCTCCTGCACGGCGGCGATCAACCGGCGGTGGGCGTGCACCGCCTCGCCGCGGACGTAGATGACGGCGAAGTGCGAGCGGATCGCGTAGGCGGTGATGATCACGCCCTCCACCAGCGAGTGCGGGTCGGCCATCATCAGCGGCAGGTCCTTGCAGGTGCCCGGCTCGCCCTCGTCGGCGTTGACCACCAGGTACTTCGGCGCCGCCGCCGGGCCGGTCGGGGTCTCCCCCGGCTTGGGCTGCGGGATGAAGCTCCACTTCATCCCGGTCGGGAAGCCGGCACCGCCGCGGCCGCGCAGTCCGGAGTCCTTGACGAGGGAGACGACGTCATCCGGCGCCATCTCCAGGGCCGAGCGGAGCGCGCGGTAGCCGTCGAGGCGCTCGTAGGTCTCCAGCGCCCAGGAGCGGGGCGCGTCGAAGCGCGCGGTGAGGACGGGGGTCAACGGCATCTCAGGCCTCCCGCTCGATCGAGCTGTTCTGCCCGGCGCCCGAGCTGGTGGGCGGGGTGTCGGTGCCCTCGCGGCCGCGCTCGGCCGGCTGGCGGCCGGCGGGCTCGGGGGCGTCCGGGTGGTGCTGCGCCGCCCCGGCACGCTCGGCCGGGGTGTCGGCGGAGGCGACGGCGGTGTCGGCGGCCTGCTCGGACGCCGTCTCGCCCGGCCCGCCCGCGGGCTCGACGTCCGGCTCGGGCGCCTGCTCGGGCTGGGCATCGCCCATCGGCGGCGCGGTCTCGCCGCGCTCGGCGGCCAGCCGCACCCCGACCAGCGTCGGGCCACCGGCCGACGGGGCGTCGATCGCTGCCCGCTCGGCCTCGAGGTCGGCGTGCTGGGAGAAGCCGGCCAGCTGCCGGGAGACGCCTCGGAAGTCGGTCAGCGGTGCCCCGCGGGTGGGCGGCGGCTTCTCCCCCATCCGCAGCGCGGTGACCAGCGCCCGGGCCGACTCGACGTCCTGCTGGTCGTAGAACTCGTAGTCGACGGTGACCACCGGCGCGTAGTCGCAGGCGGCCAGGCACTCGGCGTGCTCGAGGGTGACCGAGCCGTCGGGCGCGGTCTGGTCGTGGCCGACGCCGAGGTCGGCGGAGACGGCGTCGTAGATCCGCTGCCCACCCAGGACGGCGCAGAGCGTGTTGGTGCAGACGCTGACCAGGTGCTTGCCCGTCGGGTGCCGCTTGTACATCGTGTAGAAGGTCGCGACCGCGCCCACCTCGGCCTTGGTCAGCCCGAGCAGCCGGGCGCAGAACCCCACGCCCTCGGGCGAGACGTAGCCCTGTACCGACTGGACCAGGTGCAGCATCGGCAGCAGCGCCGACCGCTCCTGCGGGTAGCGGGCCATCAGCTCGCGGGCCTCGGCCTCGGTCTGCTCGGTCAGCGGCGGCAGGTCCGGGGCGGCCGGCTCGACCGGGCTGGAGTCCAGCCCGGTGACCGCCGTCCCCTCGTAGGAACCGGGAAGAGCACTCATCGGTCGACGCCTCCCATCACGGGGTCGATCGAGGCGATCGCGGCGATGACGTCGGCGATCATGCCGCCCTCGCTCATCGCCGCGGTGGCCTGCAGGTTGACGAAGCTGGGGTCACGGACGTGCACCCGGAACGGGCGCGTCCCGCCGTCGCTGACCACGTGGTAGCCGAGCTCTCCGCGGGGGGACTCGATCGCCGTGTAGACCTGGCCGGCCGGCACCCGGAAGCCCTCGGTGACCAGCTTGAAGTGGTGGATCAGGGCCTCCATCGACTGGCCCATGATGTGCCGGACGTGGTCCAGGGAGTTGCCCATGCCGTCGGCGCCGAGGGACAGCTGCGCCGGCCAGGCGATCTTCTTGTCCTCGACCATCACCGGCCCTGGCTCGAGCCGGTCCAGCGCCTGTCCGATGATCTTGATGGACTCGGTGATCTCGCCCATCCGCACCAGGTAGCGGCCCCACGCGTCGCAGGTGTCCGCCGTCGGCACCTCGAAGTCGTAGGTCTCGTAGCCCAGGTACGGCTCGACCTTGCGCATGTCCCAGGGCAGGCCGGCCGCCCGGAGGACCGGGCCGGTGACGCCGAGGGCCACGCAGCCGGTGAGGTCGAGGTAGCCGACGTCCTTGAGCCGGCGCTGCCAGATCGGCTGGCCGGTGAGCAGCCGGTGGGTGCCCGCGACCCGCTCGGGGAGGACGGCGAGCAGCTCCCGCACGGACTCGACAGCACCCTCGGGGAGGTCCTGCGCCAGCCCGCCGGGGCGGACGTAGGCGTGGTTCATCCGCAGCCCGGTGATCTCCTCGAGCACGTCGAGGACCAGCTCCCGCTCCCGGAAGCCGTTGGTCATGCCGGTGAGCGCGCCCATCTCCATGCCGAAGGTGGCCAGCGCGACCAGGTGCGAGGCGATCCGGTTGAGCTCCATGACCAGCACCCGGATGGTCTGTGCCCGGGGCGGCGCCTCGATGCCGAGCAGCTTCTCCACGGCCAGGCAGTAGCCGGTCTCGTTGAACAGCGGGGCCAGGTAGTCCATCCGCGTGACCAGGGTCGTGCCCTGGGTCCAGGTGCGGTACTCCGTCGTCTTCTCGATGCCGGTGTGCAGGTAGCCGATGACGACGCGGGCCTGGGTGACGGTCTCGCCCTCGAGGTCGAGCACCAGCCGGAGCACCCCGTGGGTCGAGGGGTGCTGCGGGCCCATGTTGACCACGAGCCGCTGGTCGTCGTGGGTGTCGGCGCCGAAGGTCTGGTCCCAGTCGCCGCCGGTGACCGTGTAGACCCGGCCCTCGGTGGTCTCCCGGGAACCGGCGTAGGGGTCCTGGGTGGTGGTCATCGGTAGCTCCGGCGCTCGTCGGGGGGCGGGATCTGCGCGCCCTTGTACTCGACCGGGACACCGCCGAGCGGGTAGTCCTTGCGCTGGGGGTGGCCCTCCCAGTCGTCGGGCATGAGGATCCGGGTCAGCGCCGGGTGGCCGTCGAAGACGATGCCGAACATGTCCCAGGCCTCCCGCTCGTGCCAGTCCGCCGTGGGGTAGACGGAGCTCACCGACGGGACGTGCGCGTCCTCGACGGTGACCGCGACCTCGAGCCGGATCCGGCGGCGGTAGGTCATCGAGGTCAGGTGGTAGACGACGTGGAGCCGGGGCCGGTCGGGCGTCGCGGCCGGTCCGCCGCTGTCGGCGTAGTCGACGCCGGAGACGCTGCTGCACAGCTCGAAGCGCAACGACTCGTCGTCCCGCAGCGCCTGGACCAGGGTGAGCAGGTGCTCGCAGGCGACGAAGTACGTGATCTCGCCCCGGTCGACCAGGACCCGGTGGACGGCCGCGGCGTACGTGGCCTGGCCGACCGCGTCGATCAGCGCGTCGGTGACCTCGTCGAACCAGCCGCCGTAGGGCCGGTCGGTCGAGTGCAGCGCGACAGCGCCGCCGGGCTCGACCCGGACGAGGCCACCGAAGCCGGAGGTGTCGCCGCTGCCGCTGACGCCGAAGGCGCCCTTGCGGAAGCCCCCGCCGGGCTGGGTCGCGGCCCCGAAGCCGGCCTCGTCGCTCATCGGCCTGCTCCGGGCAGGACGACGGCGTTGCCTCCGCGCTGCTCGATGGCGAACTGGCCGGTGCGGCCCTCGGCGGCGGCCTGCTCGTAGGCGCGCCGCGCCGCCGGGTCCGCCCGGACGCTGGAGGGCATCGCGAGGTGCAGCTCCGGCGCCGTCCCGTTGGCCCGGGCCTCGGCCTGCTCCCGGGCGCGCTTGGCGCCCAGCGGCTGGTGCTGGATCTTGTGGTGCAGCTTGAGGATGGCGTCGGTGAGCATCTCCGGCCGCGGCGGGCAGCCGGGCAGGTACATGTCCACCGGGACGATGTGGTCGACGCCCTGCACGATCGCGTAGTTGTTGAACATGCCGCCGGAGCTGGCGCAGACGCCCATGGCGAGCACGTAACGCGGCTCGGGCATCTGGTCGTAGATCTGCCGGAGGACCGGGGCCATCTTCTGGCTGACCCGCCCGGCCACGATCATCAGGTCGGCCTGGCGCGGGGAGGCGCGGAACACCTCCATGCCGAAGCGGGCCAGGTCGTAGCGGCCGGCACCGGACGCCATCATCTCGATCGCACAGCAGGCCAGGCCGAAGGTGGCCGGCCAGAGCGAGGACTTGCGGGTCCAGTTGACGAGCTTCTCGACGCTGGTCAGCAGGACGCCGCTCGGCAGCTTCTCTTCCAGGCCCATCTCAGCGCCCCCCATCCGTGGTCGGTCGCGTGTCGGTCGGTTCCGTGTCGGTCGGTCCCATGTCGGTCGGTCCCGTGTCGGTCAGTCCCATTCGAGCCCCCCGCGGCGCCACTCGTAGACGAAGGCGATGAAGACGGTGCCGATGAAGACCGCCATCGCGCCGAGGCCCCACAGGCCCAGCGCGTCGTTGGCAACCGCCCACGGGTAGAGGAAGACGATCTCGATGTCGAAGACGATGAAGAGCATCGCGGTGAGGAAGTACTTGACCGGGATCCGTCCGCCGGTGAGCGGCTGGTCGACCGGTTCGATCCCGCACTCGTAGGCCTGCACCTTCGCGCTGTTGTAGCGGCGCGGCCCGATGAACGGTGCGGCGGTGACCGAGAAGAGCGCGAAGCCCGCGGCGAGGACGAAGAGCCCGACCAGGGGCACGTAGTTCGACAGCATCAGCAGCTCCCGAGGCAGGTGTTCCGCGGGACGGTGGGGGGCGTGCACGACCTCGGGCGGACCACTGCGACGACCTCCGCTCACATCCGACGACCGGGCGACCACTTGTGAACTGCTTCACCCTGCGCTTGTGAACTGGTTCACAAGGTCGAGTGGTCGAAGCCTATGCCGAACGGGTGGCGGAACACCAGGACCCCCGGTGATCGAGTTCACACCGGGGGTCCCGACAGGCCGCGAGAGCGCAGGTCAGCGGCTCACAGCGGCCCGGGGGCCGGGGCCGGCGGCGGCGCGGTGGGATCGGTCGGGTCCGGGCCCGGGACGGGCGCCGGGGACGGCGGGGTGATCGGGTCGGTCGGCGACGGGGACGGCGACGGCGGCTGGGGCTCAGGGTTGGGCGGGATCGTCATGCCGGGAGCCTGCTCCTCCCGCGGCGGACAGGGAACGCTGTCCGCTCCGGGCGCAACACCTCGCCGGCCGGCCCGGGCGGCGCTCGCCGGGTGACGAGCTGTGCACGTCTGCTCCGGACCGCAGACATCGACAACTCGACACTCGGCGTCCGGGTCAGCGCGTCCACGAGGCGTCCGGCCGTCTGGCGACCCACGAGACCACGGCGGCGACCAGCAGCAGGAGCGCGGGTACCAGGAGGTACAGCCCACCACCCAGCAACGTGACCAGCCCCCACGCGACGGAGGTGGCCCCGACCGCCGCGGTGACCGCTGGGGCGCGCATCGTCACGCTGGCGCGTTCGACCGACAGGGCGACAGCCGCACCGACCGCGGTCGGGCCGAACACGACGAACACGGCCGGGCCGCTGATCTCCCACGCCCAGACCGCAAGGCCGAGGACGCCCACCAGCGCGACGACGATCAGCGCCCGGGCTCCCGGGGACGAGACCGCTCGGCGGACCACCACCACACCACCTCCTCGACCTCGGTTGCGACGCCTCAGTTGCGATGCCCGGCCCCACGGCGAGTGTCCAGGCTCGGTCGCCGACCACCGCCGGCCATGGAACCCCACCCGTGCCGCCACGAGGCCTGCTCGGACCCCGACCGACAGACCACGGACGCGGACAAACCGATGGCCCCGGCCGGCGGGTGCAGGGGAGGGTGCCCCGGTGACCACCCCGCGCATCGACGTCCCGCTGGTGCGCCGGCTGGTCGCCAGCCAGTTCCCGGAGTGGGCGCACCTGCCGGTCGTGCCGGTGGAGCCGGGCGGCTGGGACAACCGCACGTTCCGGCTCGGCGAGCAGATGCTGGTCCGGCTGCCCAGTGCGGAGGGCTACGCCGTCCAGGTGGCCAAGGAGCAGGAGTGGCTCCCCCGGCTGGCACCCCGGCTGCCGGTGCCGGTCCCCGTGCCGCTCGGCCAGGGGGCTCCCGGCGCGGGCTTCCCGTGGCCGTGGTCGGTGTACCGCTGGCTGGAGGGGACCGATGCGTCCGTCGCGCCGGTCGGCGACCTCAGCACGTTCGCCACCGACCTGGCCGGCTTCCTCACCGCCCTCCAGCAGGTCGACCCCCGCGACGGGCCGCCGGCCGGGCCGCACAGCTGGTTCCGCGGCGCCCCGCTCAGCCACTGCGCCGCCGAGACGCACGCGGCGATCGAGGCGCTCGGCGACGCGATCGACGGCCGGGCGGCCACGGCCGTCTGGGCGGCTGCGACCGCCACCTCCTGGGACCGGCCCCCACGGTGGTTCCACGGTGACGTCGCGGCCGGCAACCTGCTCGTGCGGGACGGCCGGCTCGCCGCGGTGCTGGACTTCGGCACCTGCGGGGTGGGCGACCCGGCCTGCGACCTCGTCGTCGCCTGGACGATCTTCTCCGGCCGGAGCCGGGCGGCCTTCCGGGAAGGCCTGGACCTGGACGCGGGCACCTGGGCCCGCGGCCGCGGCTGGGCCCTGTGGAAGGCGCTCGTCGTGCGCGCCGGCGCAGCCGAGACCAACGCGGCCGAACGGCAGCGCGCCGACGCCGTCCTGGCGGCCGTGCTGGCCGACGGCTAGACCCGGGTGCCCCGGTGCAGCGCGACGACGCCGCCGGTCAGGTCGCGCCACGCGACGTCGGCCCAGCCGGCGCCCTGCAGCCACCGGGCGAGCTCAGGCTGCGCCGGCCACGCCCGGATCGACTCGGCCAGGTAGACGTAGGCCTCCGGGTTGCTGCTCACCGCCCGTGCGATCGCCGGCAGCGCCCGCATCAGGTACTCGGTGTAGACGGTGCGGAACGGCGCGAGCGTGGGGCTGGAGAACTCGCAGACCACCAACGTGCCGCCGGGCCTGGTGACCCGGCGGAACTCGCGCAGCGCGGCCTGCGGGTCGGCGACGTTGCGCAGGCCGAAGGAGATGACGACGCCGTCGACGCTCTCGTCGGCCAGCGGCAACGCCATCGCGTCCCCGGCGACCTTCGGCACCGGCCGGGACGCCCCGGCGCGGAGCATGCCCTGGGAGAAGTCGCAGGCGATCGCGCGCACGCCCCCGGCGGCGAGCTCGACGGTGGAGACCCCCGTCCCGGCCGCGACGTCGAGCACGGTGGCGCCCGGCTGCGCACCCAACGCCTCGCGGGTGGCCCGGCGCCAGCCGGCGTCCAGCCCGGCGGAGAGCACCGTGTTGGTCAGGTCGTACCGGCCGGCGACCCGATCGAACATCGCCGCGACCTCCGCCGGCCGCTTGTCGAGCCCGGCTCGCGCCCCTGCTGCCCCAGCCCGTTCCCCGGTCGCCACGACGGCGACGCTACCTGCGCGCCTCCTACCCTGGAGCGGTGACCACGGCAGCCGCACGCACCGCGACCAGCGCGGCGGCGGTCACCACCACTCCGCTGGGCACCCGGCGCACGCCGCTGCTGACCCTGCTCCCCCGCGACGGTGCGCTGGCCTGGGTGCGCCGCGGCGAGGGCCTGGTCGGCTGGGGCGAGGCCGACCGGCTGGAGGTCTCCGGCCCCGGCGCGCTCACCGAGGCCGCCGACTGGTGGGCCCGGCGCTGCGCGGACACCGAGGTCCACGACCCGGTCGGCGTCCCCGGCTCCGGGCCGGTCCTGTTCGCCTCCGTGGCCTTCGACCCGGCGGTGGGGACGTCGGTGTTCGTCGTCCCCGAGGTCGTCGTGGGCCGCCGCGACGGGTGCACCTGGGTGACCGTCACCGGCGACGCGGACGACGAGGAGCTCGCGGTCGTCGAGACCTCGACGCAGCACGCGGCCACCTCGATCGGCCGGCTCGCCTACGCCGACGGGGCCCTGGACGCGATGGCCTGGTGTGGCGCCGTCGCCGCCGCGGTCGCCCGGATCGACGCCGGCGAGCTGGACAAGGTGGTGCTGGCCCGTGACCTGCTGGTCACCGCCGACCGCCCGCTGGACCCCCGCCGCCTGCTGCTGCGCCTGGCCGAGCGGTTCCCGGACACCTGGACCTTCGCCGTCGACGGCCTGCTGGGCGCCACCCCCGAGCTGCTGCTGCGCCGGACCGGCCGCGAGCTGGACGCCCGCGTGCTGGCCGGCACGGCCCCGCGGGGCGCCGGCGCGGAGGACGACCGGCTGGCGGCCGGCCTGCAGACCTCGGTCAAGGACCATGCCGAGCACGCCTACGCGGTCGACTCCCTCGCCGACGCACTGCGGCCGTTCGTCGACGAGCTCGTCGTGCCCGAGCAGCCCATCGTGCTGACCCTGCCCAACGTCCGGCATCTGGCCAGCGACGTCCGCGGCCGCCAGCGCGACGACGACGCCACCGGGCTGCTGGAGCTGGTGGGCGCCGTGCACCCCACCGCCGCGGTCTGCGGCAGCCCCACCCCCACCGCCGCCCGGGTGATCGCCGAGCTCGAGGGGATGGACCGTGGCCGCTACGCCGGGCCGGTCGGCTGGCTGGACGCCCGCGGCGACGGTGAGTTCGGGCTGGCCCTGCGCTGCGCGGAGCTGACCGGGGCCGACGGCGGACGGCAGGCCCGGCTCTTCGCCGGGTGCGGGATCGTCGCCGAGTCCGACCCGATCGCCGAGCTGGCCGAGACCCAGGCGAAGCTGGCCGCCTTCCAGGCCGCCCTCGAGGACTGAGGCCTCCCCCGGAGGGAGGAACGCACCAGGCAAGGTGGTCCCCTGGGGTCAAGACGACCCGCCTGCGGCCCGACAGTGTCCAGAACGGGACACCGGCAAGGGGGGCGACAGGGCATGGACAGCAGGGTGGCGAACGACGGCGGCCGCACGGCCGCTGCCGTGTGGCTGCCGCTGGCCGCTGCCCTGGTCGTCCTGGTGGGCCTCACCGGCGGGTCGACCTCGTCCTCGGTCGTCTCGCTGCTGGTCTCCGTCGGCGCCGCGGTCGCCGCCTGGCTGGGCGTCCGGCGGTGCCGCCCGGGCCCGGCGGCCCGGTGGGTGGCGGCCGCCGTCTCGCTCAACGCCGTCGGCGACGTGCTGTGGCAGCTGCAGGCGTGGCTGGCCGACTCCCCGCCGGACGTCTCGCTCGCCGACGCCGCCTACCTGGGCTCCTACGGCGCCCTCGGGGCCGCCCTGCTCGTCTACGCCGGGGACGGCGACAGCCACCCCCGGGCCCGCTTCCACGCCCTGCTCGACGGCGCGGCGGTGCTGGTCATCGCCCTGCTGGTCGTCTGGCAGAGCTCGGTGCACTCGACCCTGACCGACGACAGCCTGCCGCTGGGCACCCGGGCCATCTGGGCGGCCTACCCACTGCTGGACGCGGTCGTCCTCGGCCTCGTGGTGCGCGGCATGGTCGTGCAGTCGCGGGTGGGGGTGCCGGCACTGCTGCTCGGACTCGGCTCCACCGCCTGGCTCGCCTCCGACCTGGCCTGGCTGCTGCTCGCCGCCCCGGACACGGTCAGCGGCTGGCTGGACGCCGGTTGGCTGATCGGTGCGGTCGCGCTCGCCACGCTGCCCTGGACGGACCGCTCCGACCTCCCAGCCGGCCCGACGGTGACGGCCGCCACGGCCGGGACCGGGCGGTGGCGGATGACCCTGGCCTTCCTGCCGCTGCTGGTGCCCGGCGTCTTCGAGCTCCGGGCCTGGCTGGCCGGGGAGGACCTCGACCCGCTGCCCGGCCTGCTGGCCACCTCCACGCTGACCGTGCTGATGATCGTGCGCGCCCAGCGGCTGCTCACCGACCAGAGCCGCGCCCGGGCCGAGGTGCACTCCCTGGCCCGGCGGTACGAGGCGCTGGCGGTGACCTCCTCCGACGCGGTGGCCGTCGTCGACCGCGACGGGCGGCTGACCTCGGACTCCCGGTCGCTGGCCGAGCTGCTCGGGCGCCCCGGTTGCGCCGGGCGCTCGCTGCCCCAGCTGCTCAGCGGCATCGGCGTCGACCCCACCGACGTCCTGACGGCCCTCGACCGGGCCCGGCTCGCACCGGGTGAACCGGTCGAGCTGGAGCTGTGCGGCACCCACCCCACCGGAGGCACGGTGTGGCTGGGCGGGCGCGCCGTCGACCTGCGGCACGACCCGGACGTCGGCGGCATCGCCGTCAGCGTCTACGACATCACCCCGCGCAAGCTGGCCGAGCGGGAGCTGGCCCACCAGGCCTTCCACGACGGGCTGACCGGGCTGGCCAACCGGTCACTGTTCCTCGACCACACCGAGCAGGCGCTGCGCCGGGCCGGCCGCACCGGCAGCCCGCCGATCGTGCTGTGCCTGGACCTGGACGGCTTCAAGGACGTCAACGACAGCCTCGGTCACCTGGCCGGTGACGACCTGCTGCGCGCGGTCGCCGCGCGGCTGCAGGGGGTCGTCCGGGCGGCGGACACCGTGGCCCGGCTGGGCGGCGACGAGTTCGCCGTCCTCATCGACGACACCCGGGGTGGCCTGCCGGCCGCCGCCGCGCTGGCCGAGCGGCTGCTGCAGGTCCTCGACGAGCCGGTGCTGCTGCACGGCCACCGGGTCGCCGTGGCGGCCAGCATCGGGATCGTCGCCGCCGAGCCCGACGCGACCCCGCTGTCGCTGTTCCGGGACGCCGACATCGCGATGTACCAGGCCAAGGCCGCCGGCCGCGCCCAGTGGGTGGTGTTCGACCCGGGCATGCGCACCGCGGCGCTGGAGCGGATCGAGCTGGAACGGGAGCTGGGCGGGGCCCTGGCCGCCGGCCAGCTGCGGCTGGTCTACCAGCCGGTCGTCGACCTGCAGACCGAGCAGGTGGTCGGCTTCGAGGCGCTGCTCCGCTGGCAGCACCCCGTCCTCGGCACCATCGGGCCGGACCGGTTCGTCCCGATCGCGGAGGACTCCGGGCACATCCTGCCGATCGGCCGCTGGGTGCTGGCGGAGGCCACCGCCACCGCCGCCCGCTGGCAGCGCGCCCACCCCCGGCCAACGCCGCTGTCCATGGCGGTCAACGTCTCGGCGCGGCAGCTGGCCGGCGGCACGCTGGTCGAGCACGTCGCCGAGGCGCTGACCTCCAGCGGCATCACGCCGTCGTCCCTGGTCCTCGAGGTCACCGAGACCGCGCTGGTCACCGACCCGGACGCCGTCGCCGAGCGGCTCTGCGAGCTGCGCGCGCTCGGCACCCGGCTGGCCCTGGACGACTTCGGCACCGGCTACTCGTCCCTGAGCTACCTGCGCCAGTTCGACGTCGACGTGCTCAAGATCGACCGCTCGTTCGTGAGCCTGCTCGACGGCTCGGCCGACGACGCGGCGATCGTGCACGGGCTGATCCAGCTGGGCCGCACGCTGCGGCTGGAGGTCGTCGCCGAGGGCGTGGAGACCGAGGTCCAGCGCGACCGGCTGCGGGCCGAGCGCTGCGACCTGGCCCAGGGCTGGTTGTTCGCCAAGCCGCTGGAGGTCGAGGAGGCGGAGCTGCTGCTGCTCGGCCAGGCCTCCGCCGCACCGGCGCTCCCCCGACCGCGGCCGGCGACCACCACCGGCGACCTGCCCGTCGCCCAGGCCTGAGCACTACGTTGAGGCATGACCGAGTGGCCGGAGCAGAACGAGGGCATGGACAGCCGCCTCATGTCCGGGGTCGCTGACCGCCGGCTGACCGTTTGGGGCTGGTTCGACAGCCACAGCGGCACTGCGCCTGAACCCGGTCCACACGTCGCGTTGCACGGGATCCCGCAGCGCGGCGGCCCGGCCGCCAGCCTCGTCGTCCACCTCGACCAGCTGCCCGCACTCATCGCCGCGCTGACCGACGTCGGCACGCGACTCGGCGCTGCCTGGGAGCGCGAAGGCGCCGAGCACCTGGCACAGGTCACCGATGCCCCGGCGGCCCAGGAGTCCTAGCCGAGCGCGGTGACGGCGGCTGCGCGCAGCCGGGTGGCCAGGGCCGCCTCGGCGGCGGCGTCGGTGCGGACGACGACCACCCGCGGCCCGCCCGCACCGAGCGCGGCCACCAGCTGGGTGGGGTCGCTGACCGCGGTCGCGGCCCAGCCGAGCGAGCGCGCCACCGCCACCAGGTCCCGGCCGTGCGGGGTGCCGAACACCCGCCGGTAGCTGGCCGCGTACTGCGGCTGCCCGGGCTCCAGCTGGGCGAAGATGCCACCTCCGTCGTTGTCCGGGACGACGACGGTCAGGTCCGGCCGCGACTCCCCCGCCCCGGACAGCAGCCCGGTCAGGTCGTGCAGGAACGTCAGGTCGCCCATCAGCGCGAACGCCGGACCACCGCCGGCGCCCTGGTGGGCGAGCGCGGCCCCCACCGCGGTCGAGATGGTGCCGTCGATGCCGGCGACCCCGCGGTTGGCCAGCACGGTCAGCCCCGCGCGCGGGACGGCGACCCGGTCGACGTCGCGCACCGGCGTCGAGGAACCGAGCACCAGCAGCGCACCGGCCGGCAGCGCCGCCACCAGGTCCCGCGCGAGCCGGGCCGCGGTCAGCCCGCCCCCGGGGGTGTCCAGCTCGGCGTCGACCGCCGCCCCGACCTGCCGGGCGGCCTGCGCCCACTGGGCCGCCCACTCCCCGCCGGCCCGCGCGCCGGGATCGCGCAACGCCAGGGCCGGGTCGAGCTGGGCGCTGCCGACGACGGCGCTGCCCCGGCCCGGGTCGGCCCAGCGCGGCGTGGGCCCGTAGGTCTCCACGGTGACCGCCGGGTCGCCCAGGAGCGCGTTGACCGGCCGGGACAGCGTGGGCCGGCCGACGACGACCACCCGGTCGGGCCGGTGCGCGGCCAGCCAGTCCGCGGCCCCCAGCAGCAACGCCGACCCGCGCAGCGCCCCGCTCGCCCCCCAGGCACCGCTGCTGGGCTCGGCCAGCACCGGCCAGCCCCGCTGGTCGGCGACGACGGCGGCGGCCCGCCCGACCGCGGACGGGGCGTCCCCGGCGACCAGCAGGGTGCGGCCGCCCTCGGCCGGCGCGCCGCCGGTCAGCGTCGCGGTCCGGACCCCGTCCCCGGCCGACACCGTCCACGGCGCGCCGTCGGGGCGCCCGGCCAGGTCACCCGAGGGCAGCGCCGGCGGCTGGCCGGTGCCGCTGTCGTCGGGCATGAGCGGCTCGCGCAGCGCGAGGTTCAGGTGCACGGGGCCGGGGTCGCCGGACAGCGAGCCGCGGGCCACGATGAGCGCTTTGGCGACGACCGACCGCCAGTACTTGTTCTGCGCCGCCTCCCGGCCCGGTTCGGGCACCCCGACGTCCAGTGCCCAGCGCGCCGCGCCGCCGTAGAGGCCGACCTGCTCGATCGTCTGGTTCGCACCCGTGGCGCGCAGCTCCGGCGGGCGGTCCGCGGTCAGCGCCAGCAGCGGCACCCCGCTCTCGTGCGCCTCCAGCACCGCCGCGTGGAGGTGGGCGGTCGCCGTCCCGGAGGTGGTGAGCACCGGCACCGGCCGCCCGCTGGCCTTGGCCAACCCGAGCGCGAGGAAGGCCGCCGTCCGCTCGTCGATCCGCACGTGCAGCCGCAGCCGGCCCGCGGTCTCGGCGTCGGCCAGCGCGAGCGCCACCGGCGCGGAGCGGGAGCCGGGGGCGAGCACCGCGTCGGTGACCCCGCCGCGGACGAGTTCGTCGACGAGCACCCGGGCGAAGGCGGTGGCCGGGTTCACGGCGCCGTCACCGCAGCCAGCCGGGCGCGCCAGCGCTGCTCGACCGCCGGGTCGGCCGCGGTCTGGGCCAGCCGGTCGGGTTCCGGGCGGCGCATCGGCAGCGCCCCGTCGACCGGCAGCAGCGGCTCACCGGTGACGTCGTCGGTGAACAGCGCCACGGTGGCCAGCCCGCAGGCGAAGGGCAGCTCCGGCAGCGCAGCGGCCAGGGCGACCCCGGCGGCGATGCCGACCGAGCTCTCCAGCGCCGAGGAGACCACGCACGGCAGACCGTGCGCCTCGGCGACCGCCAGGGCCGCCCGCACCCCGCCCAGCGGCTGCACCTTCAGCACCACCACGTCGGCCGCCTCGCGCAGGTCGACCGCCCGCGGGTCGGCGGCGCGGCGGACCACCTCGTCGGCGGCGACCCGGACGTCGACCCGCCGGCGCACGGCGGCCAGCTCGGCGATCGTGGCGCAGGGCTGCTCGGCGTACTCCAGGCCGACCCGGTCCAGCTCGCGCAGCCGGACCACCGCGGTGTCGACGTCCCAGGCGGCGTTGGCGTCCACCCGGATCGCCCCGGCCGGCCCGAGCGCGTCGCGCACCGCCTCCACCCGGGCCAGGTCGTCGGCCGCGGACTGGCCGGGCTCGGCGACCTTCACCTTGGCGGTGGCGCACCCCGACGCCGTCACGATGGCGTGCGCCCGCTCCGGCCCCACGGCCGGCACCGTGACGTTGACCGGCACGCTGGCCCGCACCGGCTCGGGCCAGCCGAGGACGGCGGCCTCGTGCGCCGCGGCCCACCAGCGGCGGCTCTCGGCGACGTCGTAGTCCCAGAACGGGGAGAACTCGCCCCAGCCGGCCGGACCCCGCACGAGGACCCCGTCGCGGACGTCGATCCCGCGGAACCGGGTGCGCAGCGGTACCGACCAGACGTGCACCTCCAGCGCCGTCGCTGCGGCGTCGGGAGGGGCGGTGACCACGGCCGACAGCGTAGGCGGGGCACCGGGACACCCGGGGGCGGTCCTGGTGCGCGGGCCAACCGACCCCTAGCGTGCAGTCGCAGCGCCGCCCTGCCGACCGGAGAGCCGGCGCACCCGAGACCCGGAGGTCCCCTCGTGGCCCACTCGACGGCTGCACGGACCGTCCCCGCCGACCGCAGCCCCCGCGGCCCCGGGCTGCCGGTGCGGTGCGGCGTGCGCGGCTGCGCCTGCGAGGACCCCCGCCAGCTGCTCAACGCCGCGAACCTGGTCACCGTCCTCCGCACGCTGGCCTCCCTGGCCATGGTGACCACCGCCGCCGTCCAGGAGTCCTGGCCGTGGCTGCTCGCCGCCTACCTGACCTACTGGATCGGCGACTCCGCCGACGGCAACATCGCCCGTTGGCGGGACCAGGAGACCCGCTTCGGTGCGGTGTTCGACGTGGTCTGCGACCGGGTCAACTGCATCAGCTGCGCCCTCGTGCTGCTGATGTTCATCGACGCACCCTGGCCGGTGGCGGTCTTCCTCTTCCAGTTCGTCGTGGTCGACCTGCCGCTGACCCTGCTGCCGATGCGCTGGCCGGTGCTCTCCCCGAACTACTTCTTCCTCGTCGACCGGCTGGCCTGGACGCTGAACTGGCACGTGGTCGCCAAGGTCACCAACACGACCCTGCTGGTGCTGCTGCTGGTGTTCGTGCCCGACCAGCGGGTGGCCCTGGTCGCCGCCTCGGTGGTGCTGGTGATCAAGGTCTGGTCGCTGGGCCGGGTGCTGCGGCTGCCCCGGCCGACCGACCTGGTGCACGTCGCGCAGCCGACCTCGGGCGCCGCCGCCCGTGCTTGACGCCGGCACGATCGGGCTGATCGCGCTCGGCCTGGTGGTCGGCGCGGTCTCGGCCGTCACGCCGTTCCTCCCGGTCGAGGCCTACGTGATCGGCCTGGCGGTCGCCCAGTCCCCCACCGTCGCCATCGCCGGCGCCGTCGCCGCGGCGATCGGCCAGACCGTGGGCAAGGTGCTGCTGTTCTCCGCCGCCCGGGGCGCGACCAGCTCCCGCTGGCTGGAGCGACTGCGTGAGCGCGGGGCGGCGGAGGCGGCCGCCATCGCCGCCGCCGAGGCCGCTGGGGAGCCACCCCCGGGCGGGCCGGTGAAGCGGGCGCTCCGGCCGGTGGGCCGCTGGCTGAGCCGGGTCAACGCCCGGGGCGTCGCGCTGCTGTCCGGACGCTGGGGGCCGGGGGTGGTGCTGCTCAGCGGCTCGGTGGGCATCCCGCCGCTGCTGGCGATCGCCTTCTACGCCGGGACGTCGAAGATGAGCCTGCGGGCCTTCGTGGTGACCTGCCTGGTCGGCCGCGCGATCCGGTTCGTCGTCCTGGCGCTGGTGCCCGACCTGTTCTGAGCGCAGGCCGCCGTAGCCTGACTCCTCGTGCACCGCCAGCTGACCCTCGTGGCCGCGCCGCCGCCCGAGGCGGCCGCGGCGGTGCTCGACACCGTCTGGCCGGCCGTGCGGTCCAGCCTGGACGGCGACCGTCCGCTGGCCGTGCTGCCCGCCGGCACCGGGCCGGCCGACGCCGCCCGCGCCGTGCTCCGCCCCGACGAGCCGCTGGAGCCCGGCACCGACCTCGTGGTCGTCACCTCCGGGTCGACCGGCGCGGGCAAGGGCGTGCTCCTCTCCGCGACGGCGTTGCGTGCCTCGGTGGCCGCCACCGCCGACCGGCTCGGCGGCCCCGGCAGCTGGCTGCTGGCGCTGCCGACCTCGGCCATCGGCGGGCTGCAGGTGCTCGTCCGCACCGCGCTGGCCGGCCGGGAGCCCGTCGTCCTCAGCCGGGGAGAGCCGCTCGCGGCAGCCGCCGCCCGGCTGCCGGCCGGCGACCGCCGCTACGTCGCCCTGGTGCCCACCCAGCTGCGCCGGTACCTGGCCGAGGAGCCGGCCGCCCTGGCCTCCTTCGACGGCGTGCTGATCGGCGGCGCCGCCACCGACCCCGCGCTGCTCGCCGCCGCTCGCGCCGCCGGCGTGCAGGTGCGCACCGCCTACGGCATGAGCGAGACGGCCAGCGGCTGCGTCTACGACGGGGTGCCGCTGTCCGGGGTCTCCGTGCGGGTCACCGACGGGATCGAGCTCGCCGGCCCGGTGCTGGCGTCGGGCTACCGACTGGACCCGGCCGGCACGGCGGCCGCCTTCCGCGACGGCTGGTTCCGCACCCGGGACGCCGGCTCGCTGGACGACGCCGGCCGGCTCACCGTGCACGGCCGACTGGACGACGTCGTCATCAGCGGCGGGGTCAACGTCGCCCCCCAGGGCGTCGAGGCGGCGCTGCGCGAGCACCCCTCGGTCACCGACGCCGTCGTCACCGGGCTGCCGGACCCGGAGTGGGGGCAGCGGGTGGTCGCCGTCGTCGTCGCCGCGCCCGGCGCCACCCCCGACCTGGCCGAGCTGCGCCCCTGGGTCGCCGCCCGGCTGGGCGCGGCCGCCGCCCCCCGCGAGCTGAGGGTCGTCGACGCGGTGCCCACCCTGCACACCGGCAAGCCCGACCGCCGGGCCGTCGCACGCACGCTGATCAGACCCACGCCGATCACCCGCACGCCGAGAGGAACCGACTGATGGCGACCCCCGCCCAGTGGCTGGCGGGCGCCCGCCCCCGCACCCTGCCCGCCGCCCTCGCCCCGGTGCTCGTCGGCTCCGGCGCCGCGGCCGCGCTCGACGGGTTCCGGCTGGTGCCGGCGCTGCTGGCCCTGGTCGTCGCGCTCGCCCTGCAGGTGGCGGTCAACTACGCCAACGACTACTCCGACGGCAAACGCGGCACCGACGCCGACCGGGTCGGCCCGATGCGCCTGGTCGGCTCCGGCGCGGCCACCCCCCGCCAGGTGCTGACCGCCGCGATGGCGTCCTTCGCGGTCGCGGCGGTGGCCGGCCTCGCGCTCGCGGCGGTGTCCAGCTGGTGGCTGGTCGCCGTCGGCGCGGTGAGCATCCTCGCTGCCTGGACCTACACCGGCGGGCCGATCCCCTACGGCTACCGGGCGCTGGGCGAGGTCTTCGTCTTCGTCTTCTTCGGCCTGGTCGCCGTGGTCGGGACGACGTTCGCCCAGACCGAGTCGCTGGACGGCCTGGCGTTCGCCGCCGCGGTGCCGATCGGGCTGCTCTCCGTCGCGCTGCTGGTGGTCAACAACCTGCGCGACGTGCACGGGGACGCCGCCGTCGGCAAGCGGACGCTGGCGGTGCTGCTCGGCGAGGCCCGCACCCGGGTCTTCTACGCCGGGCTGCTGGCCGGCGCCTTCCTGGTCATCGCCGGCATCGGCGTCGTCCGGCCGTGGGCGCTGCTGGGCCTCCTGGCCGCCCCGCTGGCGGTGCCGCCGGTCCGCCTCGTGCTCGGCGGTGGCCGCGGGCCGGCGCTGATCGGCGCGCTGAAGGCCACCGGACAGCTCACCCTGGTCACCGGCGTCCTGCTCGGCCTCGGCCTCGGCCTCAGCTGACGAAGGACCCTGCTGCCCCCCACCACTCGCGAGCTCGCGGCGGGCCCCTGCAGCAGGGCCGTCAGCCGTCGTCGGCGGCGGAGCCGCGGAGCTCGGCCCGCAGCTGCTCCTTGCGGGCGTTGCGGGCCACCAGGGCACTGGTCAGCTGCTGGCGCACCCCGCCGAGCACCAGGTAGGACACCGGCATCGCCAGCAGCACCCCGAACAGGAAGCCGGGGGTGCCGGGCAGGCCGAGCACCCACAGCAGCCCGATCAGCGCGGCGGCGATCGCCAGCCGCCCGAGGGTGTAGATCGCCAGCCACCGGGCGACCCCGCCCTGGCTCGGCGCCCCCTCATCGGTGCCGCCGGGCACCGACGCCCCGCCGGTCCTCGTCTGTTCAGCCACGACGGCCCTCCCACTTGGTCGACAGCACCACGGTCGTCCGGGTGCGTGCGACGCCCCGGATCCTGTTCAACGCACTGATGGTGTCCTCGAGTGCCCGGATGTCGGGGACCCGCACCTTGAGCACGTACCCCTCGCTACCGGCCACCCGCCAGCAGTCCTCCACCGACGCCAGCTCGGCCATCGCCTCCTCCAGGCCGGTGTCGTCGACCTGGTCGCTCTCGATCACCCCGACCAGGGCGGTGACGCCGAGCCCGACCGAGGCCGGGTCGACGACGGCCTGGTAGCCGGTGACGACGCCGGCGGCCTCCAGCTTCCCGACCCGCTCGTGCACCGAGGGGGCCGAGAGCCCCACCTGTCGGGCGAGCTCGGCGTAGCTGGCCCGGCCGTTGGCTCGCAGCAGGCTGATCAGCTGCTCGTCGACTGCGTCGATGTCGCCCTCCGGCTCCTCGGGTGCACGCCCGCAGGGCGCTGGCGCAGAGCCCGCCCATGTCGGGCAGGAGATCACCGGGTCCGAGTATCGCCGCGGTCGTACATTGGTGGTGATGAGGGGGGTGGCCCGATGGTCTTCCTGGTGATGTTGGTGATCGCGGTGGCCGTGGTCGTACTGGTGATGCGCGCCGCGTCGGCGCAGGACGGTGGCCGAGGAGGGTCCGGCGGCATCGGTCGTCCGGAGCGTCCGACCCGCGGGCCGCGCCCGCCCCGGGCGCAGCGGCCCACCCGGCCGGTGGCGCCCGACGACGACCCGGAGTTCCTGCGCGAGCTCGAGCGGCGAGCCCGGCGGGACGACGGGACGACGGCCGCCTGACCTGACCCGCGGGTCGCCTGGCCCGCACGCTCACACACGACGAGTCGCCGGCCCTCCGTGGCCGGCGACTCGTCGCTTCTGGGTCTCCCGCTCAGGCGGCGGAGCTGCCCGACGGCGTGGGTGCCACCGCGGGGCCCCCACCGAACCACCGGCGCCAGCCCGACCTCCGCTGGGCCGCCGGGGCCGCAGCGAGCGCGGCCACAGTCGCGTCGGCAGCCGTGGTGTCGCTCGCGGTGAGTTCATCCGCCGTGGTGTCTTCTGCCGTGGTGTCTTCGGCCGTGGTGTCGTCCGGCCACCCCAGACCGGAGCCCTCGCCCGGCTCCCCGGGCCAGCCCAGGCCGCCGTCCTGCTGGTCCTCCGCCGGGTCGGGTACGGGAGTCGGCTGGGGTGGCTCCACCGACGTGGACCGCTGCGACAGCGCGGCCGCGACGATCGGGTCGACGCGCGCACGGTTCCCGGCCGAGTGCCTACCCACGGTGAGCTCCACCGCTCTCAGTCATGCGGTCAGGATGCCATGGGCAGCGCCTGGCATCTCTTCATCGCGCGTGCTGCCGGGACCGCATCACTCGAAGGTGACGGTGGGTGATCGGCCCAGCAGCCCAGCA
The DNA here is from genome assembly GCF_026967885.1 of Modestobacter sp. VKM Ac-2983. Classification (NCBI taxonomy): domain Bacteria; kingdom Bacillati; phylum Actinomycetota; class Actinomycetes; order Geodermatophilales; family Geodermatophilaceae; genus Modestobacter; species Modestobacter sp. VKM Ac-2983. The sequence goes on along the minus strand of NZ_JAPVBK010000003.1, from coordinate 471,427 downwards.
GCGGCGCTGCCGGAGCAGGGTCAGACGCCGCCGTAGCTGTGCAGGCCGGTCGACACCAGGTTGACGAAGAGCAGGTTGAAGATCATCACCGCCAGGCCGACGATGTTGATCCACGCCGAGGGGCGCCCACGCCAACCGGCCGTGGTGCGCGCGTGCAGGTAGGCCGCGTACACGATCCAGGCGATGAACGCCCAGGTCTCCTTCGGGTCCCAGCCCCAGAACCGGCCCCAGGCGCTCTCCGCCCAGATCGCCCCGGCGATGACCGCGAAGGTCCAGATCGGGAAGCCGAAGACGGCGGTGCGGTGGGCGGTGCGGTCCAGCGCCGCCGCCGTGGGCAGCCGGTCCAGCAGGGACGGTGCGGCCGTGCCGGCACCGGCCGCGACCGTGGCGTCCCGCCGGGTGCGCACCAGGTAGAGCACGCTGGCGATGCCGCTGACGAAGAAGATGCCGAAGCCGATGGTGGCGGTGCTGACGTGGATCGCCAGCCAGCTCGACCGCAGGGCGGCCACCAGCGGGCCGGCCTCGGCGTAGAGGAACAGCCCGATCAGCACCATCGACAGCACCACGGGCGCCAACAGGAAGACGCCGATGTGCCGCAGGGACGGCGCCCGCACGGCGAGCACCAGATAGGCCACGACGGCCACCAGCACGACCGCGGTGGCGAACTCGTACATGTTGCCCCAGGGCAACCGGTCGGTGGCCATGCCGCGGGCGACGAGCACACCGGCGTGGGTGACCGCCCCGAGCCCGGTCAGCACCATCGCGACCAGGCCGAGCCGGCGGGCTCCCGCGGGCTCCGCGGCCGGGGTCGCGGCCGACGCCCCGGCCGGCGGCACCGCAGGGCCGCCGGCGCCCACGAGCGCCCGGGACTGCCGGGACCGGCCGAAGGCCAGCTCGGCGCAGAAGGCGACCACGGCCAGGGAGTACAGCCCGACGCTGACCGAGAACAGGGTGTCGGACAGCGCGGCCAGCGACTCGTCGATCACGACGGCGGTGCCTCCTCATCGGGTGCCGACCCGTGTCCACGGGCCGGTGGGGTGTTCGCCGGGGCGTCGGTGCGGGCGGCCAGGGCCTCCTGCACGTCCTCGGTGAACGAGGCGAAGCGAGGACCGGTGTCAGCGCTGCCCCGGGTCAGCGAGCCGATCGACAGCACGGTACCCCCGCCGTCCGGTGCCGGGTCGGAGCGGGCGAACACCCGCTCCCGGCGCACCAGCAGCATGCCGAGCAGGCCCACCAGGACGGCGATCGACGCCCCCAGCACCCACACCTGGCCGGGATCGTGCGAGACCTGCAGTGCCGCGAACTCCTTCAGGCCGCTGAAGGTGACCACGGTGCCGTCGGGCAGGGTGGTCGACTCCCCCACGGCGAGGTTCGTCCGGGCCACCCGGTTGAGCAGACCCCGGTCGATCTGGTCCCGGTCCAGCGCGTAGACCGACTGCGGCAGACCGGAGTCCAGCCCCAGGTAGCCGGTGTAGACGTCGATGCCCACCTTCGGGTCCAGCGGCCGCGGGTCGATCGAGGTCAGGAAGCCGGCCTCGAGCACACCGGTCGGCGCGAGGAAGCCCTCGATCGCCAGCTGCTCGGTCGATCCGGCACCCAGGTCGGGCACCTTGAGCACACCCTGGCTGAGCATCGTCCCCAGGTCGGCGGGGAGGAACGGCGCGGAGAGGTCGGTGAACGTCTGGCCGTCCGGCCGGGTGATGCTGAAGACGGGGCTGAAGCCGTGCCCGGTGACGTAGACCCGGTCACCGCCCACCCGCAGTGGGTCGTTGACCCCGATGGTGGTGCCCACCGGGTCGGCGCCGTCCAGCTCCCAGCTGATGTCCGCGGTGTACGAGGCCGCGGTGAGGTTCTCCTCGTACTGGGCCTCGAAGTCGTCCAGGTCCACGCACAGCCGCGAGAGGTCCTCACCGTCGACCAGCGCCCCCGACCGGTGGGTGTCGTACTGCTGGAACGCGTTGCAGAAGCCCTGGCCCTCGGTCACCAGGATGCTGCCCTCGTAGCCCCAGAGCTTCCCGCCGGCCAGGCCGAGCAGCAGCGCCAGCAGCGAGAGGTGGAACAGCACGTTGCCGGTCTCCCGGAGGTAGCCCTTCTCCGCGGAGACCTCCGGCCCGGACCGGCCCTCCCGGCGGACGACCCGGAACCGGCGGACCCGCAGCTCCTCCTCCACCACGTCCAGCGCCGCCGGGCCGGCCAGTGACGTGCTCAGCGCCGCCGACTCCGGCAGCCGCTGCAGATGGCGGGGTGCCGTCGGCGGCGGGGTGAACAGCGTCCGGCCGTGCTCGATCGCCCGCGGCACGACGCAGCCGATCAGCGAGATGAACAGCAGCAGGTAGATCGCGGCGAACCACGGCGAGCTGAAGACGTCGAACAGGTACAGCCGGTCCAGCCAGGGTCCGAGCGTGGGGTACTCGGCCAGGTAGCCGGCCACGTCACTCTGCGACAGCGACCGCTGCGGCAGCAGCGAGCCCGGGATCGCTGCCAGGGCCAGCAGGAACAGCAACATCAGCGCCGTGCGCATCGCGGTCAGCTGCCGCCACCAGCGCAGCAGCCGGCCCAGCACCCGACGGCCGGCCGAGGGCGGGGACGGCGGGCTGGCCGGGGCGGCCGGGCGCGGTGGGGCGGTGGTCGTCACCGGGCCTCCGCGCTGGCGCTCGTCGACCCGGCGACGGGGCGTGCTGTGCTCATCGGTGATCTCACGAGCTCGATCACAGCGGCGCCGACTCGGCCAGCCCGGTGGCGGCCAGCCAGCCGCGCAGCCAGATCATCAGCTCGGTCCAGGCCCCGGTGACCAGCATCAGGCCGACCCCGATCAGCACGATCCCGCCGACCCGGGTGACCGTGCGGGCGTTGCGGCGCAGGAACGACATCGCCCCCACCGCCCAGCGGGCGCCCAGCGCCACGAGCACGAACGGCACGCCGAGGCCCACGCAGTAGGCGAGCCCCAGGATCGCGCCGCGCCCCACCGTCGCCTCGGTGAAGGCCAGGCTCTGCACCGCCTGCAGGGTCGGGCCGAGGCACGGGGTCCAGCCCAGGCCGAAGACGACGCCGAGCAGCGGGGCGCCGCCCAGGCCGACAGCGGGGCGGACGTTGATCCGGGCGGTGCGCTGCAGGAACGGCAGCCACCCCAGGAAGCCGAGCCCCACCACGATGGTGACCAGGCCCATCACCCGGGTGATCACGTCGTTGTACTCCAGCAGCAGCCGACCCAGCCCGCCGAAGGCGCTGCTGATCGCCACGAAGACCACCGTGAAGCCGAGCACGAAGAGCACCGAGCCGAGCACCATCCGGCCACGCGAGGCCCGTTCGTCGACCGGCCGGACAGCGGTGGCCACCGAACCCCCAGCCGCTGGAGAACCAGCCGCCGGGGGCCCGCCCACGGGGGGCGTGCCGGCCGTCGTCCGCGGGGCGCTGCCCACCAGGCCGGTGACGTAGGAGAGGTAGCCGGGGACCAGCGGCAGCACGCAGGGCGAGGCGAAGCTGATCAGCCCGGCCAGCGCCGCCACCGCGGCGGCGACCAGCAGCGGCCCGTCACCGATCAGCTCCCTGATGGCCTCAACCATGGGTCAGGCCTCCCCGGTCAGCTGGGCGATCACGGTGCGCAGGTCGTCCTGGCGCACGGCACCGGTGTACACCGCCGCGACGCGACCGGCACGGTCCAGCACGATCGTCGAGGGGATGGCGCTGGCCGGGTAGTCGCGGAACGCCAGCGCCACCTCACCGCGCGGGTCGTGCAGCGAGGGGAAGGTGATCCCCTTGCTCTCCACGAAGGCGGTGGCCAACTGCTCCTCGTCCTTGACGTTGAGGCCCAGGAACTGGACGCCGTCGTCCCGGACCTCCGTGTAGACCTCCTGGAACTCGGGGCTCTCCACCCGGCAGGGCGCGCACCACGAACCCCAGAAGTTGAGCACCGCGACGTCACCGGCCAGTTCGTCGGAGTCGAACCTCCCGCCACCGAGCAGCGTGCCGGAGAACTCCGGCGCGCTGGCCCGCTCACCCTCGGGGATGACCTCGGCGTCCGGCGTGGCCGCCTCGAAGCGGAACTCGCCGCCGTTGGTCACGTCGACCGCGTCCTCCCCGGTGCTGCAGCCGGCGGTGAGCACCGCGGCCACCGCCAGCGTGGCGGCCAGTCGGCTACGCACCGGGCACCGCATCGGGGTCGGTGGCCCCGGCCGGCTCGGCGTACTCCAGCCGCACCAACCGGTCGCCGTCGTAGGTGAGGGACGTGACGCTGGCCAGCCCGCACTCCCGGCGACGTGGGTCGTGCAGGTAGCGACGGCCCTCCAGGTGCAACCGCACCGTCCAGACCGGCAGCTGGTGGCTGACGCAGACGGCGGCGTGCCCACGGGCGGCGTCCCGGGCGGTGTCGATCGCGCCGAGCATCCGGACGGCGATCTCCCGGTACGGCTCGCCCCACGACGGCGTCCACGGGTTGCGCAGCCGCCACCAGTTGCCCGGGTGCCGCATCGCTCCGTCACCGACGCCGAAGGTCTTGCCCTCGAAGGAGTTGCCCGCCTCGATCAGCCGCTCGTCCGTGGCGATCTCCAGGCCCAGCGTGTCGGCGATCGGGCGCGCGGTCTGCTGCGCCCGCTCCAGCGGGCTCGCCACCAGGTGCGTGACGTCCCGGTCGGCGAACCAGGCGGCTGCGGTGCGGGCCATGCCCTCGCCGGCCTCGCTCAGCCGGTAGCCGGGCAGTCGGCCGTAGAGCACGCCGGCCGGGTTGTGCACCTCGCCGTGCCGCATCAGGTGGACGACGGTCGTCTCGGTCACGGCTGCAGCTCCAGGGTGTCCTTCGCCTCGGGCGAGGCGGGACCGCCCGCGGCGGCCGCGGCGGCCGAGGCGGCGGCGGGCAGGGCGGCCAGCACGTGCTCCAGCGCCTCGTCGTCCAGGGCGGCGCTGACGAACCACGCCTCGAACGCCGAGGGCGGCAGGTACACCCCACGGGCGAGCATGGCGTGGAAGAAGGCGGTGTGCGCGGCGACGTCCTGGCTGCGCGCGTCGTCGTAGTCCCGCACCTGGCGCTCGTCGGGCACGAAGAAGACCGAGAACATCGACCCGGCCTGCTGCACCCGGTGGGGCACCCCGGAGGCGAAGAGCGCCGCGCTGGCGGCACCCCGCAGCAGGGCGGCGACGGAGTCGCACCGCTCGTAGACCTCGTCGGTGCACAGCCGCAACGTGGTGAGCCCGGCCGCCACCGCCACCGGGTTCCCGGCCAGCGTGCCCGCCTGGTACACCGGGCCGGACGGCGCCAGCTGGTCCATCACGTCGGCGCGGCCGCCGAACGCCGCGGCCGGCATGCCACCGCCCATGACCTTGCCGAAGGTGAACAGGTCGGCGTCCACCGGGTCGAGGCCGTACCAACCGGCACCGGAGACCCGGAACCCGGTCATCACCTCGTCGACCAGCAGCAGCGCCCCCGAGGCGGCGGTGATCCGGCGGAGGTGACCGTTGAAGCCGTCCAGCGGCGGCACGACGCCCATGTTCCCGGCGGCCGCCTCGGTGACCACACAGGCGATCTGGTCGCCACGCTCGGCGAACACCGCCTCGACCGCGGCGACGTCGTTGTAGGGCAGCACGATCGTGTCGGCCGCCGCGCCGGAGGTGACGCCCGGGGTGTCGGGGAGGCCGAGGGTGGCGACGCCGGAACCGGCCGAGGCCAGCAGGGCGTCGACGTGCCCGTGGTAGCAGCCGGCGAACTTCACCACCAGCGGCCGGCCGGTGTACCCGCGGGCCAGCCGCACCGCGGAGAGGACCGCCTCCGTGCCGGAGTTCACCAGCCGCACCCGCTCGACCGGGGCCACCCGGGCGACGATCTCCTCCGCCAGCTCCGCCTCGGCGGCGGTGGGGGTGCCGAAGGTGAACCCCTTGCGGGCCGCGGCCGTGACGGCGGCGACCACCTCCGGGTGCGCGTGCCCCAGGATCATCGGGCCCCAGGAGGCCACCAGGTCCACGTAGCGGCGGCCGTCGACGTCGGTCAGCCACGGACCGGAGCCCGAGGCCATGAACCGCGGGGTCCCCCCGACCGCCCGGAACGCACGCACCGGGGAGTTCACCCCGCCGGGCGTCACCCGGCCGGCCCGCTCGAACAGCTCTGCCGACACCGGGGCCTCGTACGGGTAGGGCTCAGTCACGGTCCCACTCTCCCAGGCGCTCCGGTGTCCGCGCCGCCCACGGGGTGGACGGTGAGCAGCGCCACGCTCAGCTCACGACCCGATCAGCGCAGCCAGCGGGCGGCCTCGACCGCCCAGTAGGTGAGCACCGAGCCCGCGCCGGCCCGCCGGATCGCGGTGAGCGTCTCCAGCACGGCCCGCTCGCGGTCGATCCAGCCGTTCGCGGCGGCCGCCTCGACCATCGCGTACTCGCCGCTGACCTGGTAGGCCGCCACCGGGACGTCGACGGCGTCGGCGACCCGGGCGACGATGTCCAGGTACGGCCCGGCCGGCTTCACCATGACCGCGTCGGCGCCCTCGGCGATGTCCTGGGCCACCTCGCGCAGCGCTTCGTCGGTGTTCGGCGGGTCCATCTGGTAGGTCGAGCGGTCACCGAACTGCGGCGCGCCCTCGGCCGCCTCGCGGAAGGGCCCGTAGAAGCCCGAGGCGTACTTGGCGGCGTAGGCCAGGATCGGCGTCTCGGTGAACGCGGCGCTGTCCAGCCCGGCCCGGATCGCCGCGACCTGGCCGTCCATCATCCCGCTGGGGGCGATCACGTGCGCCCCGGCCTGGGCCTGGGCGATCGCGACGGCGGCGTACCGGTCGAGGGTCGGGTCGTTGTCGACCACGCCTGCGGGGGTGACCACGCCGCAGTGCCCGTGGTCGGTGTACTCGCACAGGCACAGATCGGCCATCAGCACGAGCTCGTCCCCCAGGTCGGCCCGCAGCTGCCGCAGCGCCGCGTTGACCACGCCGTCGGCGGCGTCGGCCTGGGAGCCCACCGGGTCCTTGTCCGCGGGGATGCCGAACAGCATCAGCCCGCTGATCCCGGCCTCGGCCGCCTCCGCGGCCGCCGTCCGCAGCGACTCGGGGGTGTGCTGGACGACACCCGGCATGGAGCTGATCGGCACCGGCTCGCTGATGCCCTCCTTGACGAACACCGGCAGCACCAGGTCGGCCGGGGACAGCCGGGTCTGCGCCGTCCACCGGCGCATCGCCGGGGTCGAGCGCAGCCGGCGTCCCCGGGCGAACCCGGGGTTCGTGCCGCCCTGGCCGGAGGTCACGGGGTCTCCCCGGCCTCCGCCTCGGCGCGGCGGGCCTCGGCGAACGCGGCGAGCGCGTCGACGAGCGGACCGACCGCTGCGGTCTCCGGCTGCACGTCCACGCGCAGGCCGAACTCGGTGGCGCTGGCCGCGGTGGCCGGGCCGATCACCGAGACGACGGTGCGGGCGTGCGGCTTGCCGGCGATGCCGACCAGGTTGCGCACGGTCGAGGAGGAGGTGAAGCAGACCGCGTCGAAGCCACCGCCCTTGATCGCCTCACGCACCGCGGCCGGCGGCGGTGCCGCCCGCACGGTGCGGTAGGCGGTGACGTCGTCGATCTCCCAGCCGCGCTCCTTGAGCCCGGCCGCCAGGGTCTCGGTGGCGATGTCGGCCCGGGGCAGCAGCACCCGGTCGATCGGGTCGAAGACGTCGTCGTAGGGCGGGAAGTCGGCCAGCAGGCCCTCGCTGGACTGCTCGCCGCTGGGCACCAGCTCCGGCACGATGCCGAACTCGCGCACCGCGTCGGCGGTCTGCTGCCCGACGCAGGCGACCTTGACCCCGGCGAAGGCGCGGGCGTCCAGGCCGAGCTCGGTGAACTTCTCGCGCACCGCGCGGACCGCGTTGGTCGAGGTGAAGACGATCCAGCCGTAGCGGCCGGTGACCAGGCCCTTGACCGCGCGGTCCATCTGCGCGGGGCTGCGGGGCGGCTCGACGGCGATCGTCGGCACCTCCACCGGCACGGCCCCGTAGGCGCGCAGCCGCTCGCTCATGTCGCCGGCCTGCTCCTTGGTGCGCGGCACCAGCACCCGCCAGCCGAACAGCGGGCGGCTCTCCCACCAGGAGAGCTTGGCGCGCTTGTCGACCACGGAGCCGACGGTGATGACGACCGGACCGGCCAGGCTGTCCAGCCCGGCGGACTTCTCGGCGACCGCGGACAGCTTGGCGGCGACGCTCTTCTGCGCAGTCCCGGTGCCCTGGGTGGTGACGACGATCGGGGTGTTGCCGGACAGGCCGCCCTCGAGCAGGCCGGCCGCCGCGGTGGCCACCTGGTCGGCGTTGGCCTGCAGCACCAGCGGGCTGCCGGTGCCGGTCGAGGCGGCGGCGAGCGCCGCCAGGTCGACCGGGGTGTCGGCGGTGCGGAGATCGGCCTGCACCGAGCTGGCCCCCAGCGGTACGCCGGCGTAGGCGGGCACGGCGGTGCCGATCGCGACGCCGGGGACGACGTCGAACGCGACGCTGGTGCGGGTGACCGCCAGCGCCTCCTTGACCACGGCGTCACTGGTGAACGGGTCACCGGCGATCAGCCGGACGACGACGCTGCCGTTCTTGGCCGCGGCCACCGCGGACTTGGCCACCTCGGCCGGCTCGCCGCTGACCGTGGTCAGCTCGAGGTCCGGGTGCGCCTCCAGCAGCGCCTCACGGACGGCGGCGGACACCTCGGGGTCGGCCAGCACCGTGTCGGCGCCGGCGATCGCGGCGCTGGCCCGGACGGTCAGCAGCTCCGGGTCACCGGGCCCGGCGCCCACGAAGACCACCGTGCCCTTGCCGTTGCCGTTCTGCTTGCGTGAGCGCGTCATCGCGTGCTCCTGTTCCTGCCCCCGGAGGGGGTCGCTGCGGGTGGTACGGGACGGATGGGGCGGGGGGCGTGGCCCCCGCGGGGTGAGGTCACCGGCTGGCTGCCATCAGGGCGGCCGCGCCACGGTCCAGCAGCTCGGCGGCCAGCTCGCGCCCCAGGGACTCGGCTGCGGTGGCCGGGCCGGTGATCGAGCCACGGACGCCGTCGCTGCCGTCGAGCGCGGTGACCGACGCGCGCAGGTAGAGCTCCGCGGCGCCGTCCTCCCCCTCGGCGAGCTCGGCGTGCGCGGCCACCGGCGCGCTGCAGCCGGCCTCGAGGGCGGCGAGCACCGCGCGTTCGGCGGCCACGCAGTCCCGGGCAGCGGGGTCGTCGAGCACGGCGAGCAGCTCCCGGACCCGGGTCTCGTCACTGCGACACTCCACGGCGAGGGCGCCCTGCGCCGGGGCGGAGAGCACCTGGATCGGGTCGAGCACCTCGGTGACCGCCGACAGCCGGCCCAACCGGGCCAGCCCGGCCCGGGCCAGGACGACGGCGTCCAGGTCCCCGGAGGTGACCCGGCCCATCCGGGTGTCGACGTTGCCGCGGATCGGAACGACCTCCAGGCCGAGGCCGAGGGCGCGCAGCTGGGCCATCCGCCGGGGGGCACCGGTGCCGACGCGGGAGCCGGCGGGCAGCTCGCCGAGGGTGAGGCCGTCGCGGGCCACGAGCGCGTCGCGCGGGTCCTCGCGCGGCGGGACGGCGGCCACGGTCAGGCCCGGGGCCGGCGCGGTCGGCAGGTCCTTGAAGCTGTGCACCGCCAGGTCGACGGTGCGCTGCAGCAGGGCGTCCCGCAGCGCGGTGACGAACACGCCGGTGCCGCCGAGCAGGGTGATCGCCTCGGTCGACCGGTCGCCGTAGGTGCTCACGTGCACCAGCTCCACCGGCACGCCGGTCGCGGCGGTGAGCGCGTCGGCGACGTGCTGGGACTGGGTCAGCGCCAGCTGGCTGGCCCGGGTGCCCAGCCGCAGCGGCTGCTCCGTGCCGGTCATGCGGCACCGCCGGGGCGACCGTCGCTGGTGACGTCGATCCGCGGGTCCAGGGCCGACAACGGGGTGCCGGCCGGCAGCTCCGGGTCGACGGTGACCGCATCGGACAGGCTGGTGCGCTCCCCGTCGGTCGCGCCGGACAGCCCGAGGCCGAACAGCGCGCGCAGGGCGTCGGCGTAGTCGGTGCCGCCGGGGGCTCCGGCCAGTTCCTTCACCCGCACGGTGGGCTCGTGTAGCAGCTTGTCGACCACCCGGCGCACGGTGCGGGCGATCTCGCTGCGCGCCTTCGCGTCCAGGTCCGGCAGCCGGGTAGACAGCCGGAGCAGCTCGGCGTCGACCACCTCGGCGGCCTGGCTGCGCAGCGCCGAGACGGTCGGGGCCACCGCGGCGGCCTGCCGCTCGGCGCGCAGCAGCGAGGTCTCCAGCTCCACCAGGGCGTGCGCGGCGGCGATGTCGTCGGCGGCGACGGAACCGGCCACCGGCTGGCCGGGGTGCGCAGCGCGCTCGCCCTGCAGCATCGCCAGGTCCACCACGTGCACGCCGGGCAGCGCGGCGACCGCGGCGTCGACGTCGCGCGGGAGGGCGAGGTCCACGATCACCAGCGGCCGGCCGGCCCGGCCGGAGAGGGCCTCCTCGACCAGGTCGGTCCCGATGACGGTGCCGGTCGCACCCGTGCAGGTGACCAGGACGTCGGCCGCGGCGAGCTCGTCGGGCAGCTGCGCCAGGTCGGCCTGCCGGCCGCCGATCGTCTCGGCCAGCCGGGCGGCGCTCGCCGGCGTCCGGCTGCTGACCGTGACCGCCGCGCCCCGCCGGGCCAGGGTGGTCGCGGCCAGGGCGCCCATCGACCCGGCGCCGACCACCAGCGCCGGGCGGCCGCTGAGCTCACCGAGGGTCTCGGAGACCCGGTCCAGGGCGACCGAGACCAGGGAGGCGCCGGCCCGGTCGATGCCGGTCTCGGCGTGCACACGCTTGCCCACGCGCAGCGCCCGCTGGGCGATCGGGTGCAGCTCGCGCCCGACCGTGCCCTCCTCCTGGGCCAGGGCGTAGGCGGCGCGCAGCTGCCCGAGCACCTGGGTCTCCCCGACCACCATCGAGTCCAGGCCCGCGGCGACGGTGCACAGGTGCCCGATCGCCTGGTCCTCGTAGTAGACCGTGACGTACGGGGAGAGCTCCTCCACCGTGGCGCCGGCGTGCCGGGCGAGCACCCGGCTGACGTCGGTGATCCCGCCGTGGAAGCGGTCGACCTCGGCGAACACCTCGATCCGGTTGCAGGTGGCCAGCACGATGGCCTCGGAGACGTGGTCGCTCTCGACCAGCTCGTGGAGCGTCTTGACCTTGTCGTCGCCGGTCATGCTCACCTGCTCGAGCAGGGCGACCGGCGCGGTCTGGTGGCTGATGCCGACGGCGAGCAGGCTCATCGCACACTCCCCTGGGCAGTCCGCAGCGGGGCCACCAGTGGCGGCGTCCCGTGGCGCTGCTGGTCCAGGAAGGCCAGCACTTGCAGCTCCACGGACAGGTCGACCTTGCGGACGTCGACACCCGCAGGCACCGTCAACGCCACCGGCGCGAAGTTCAAGATGCTCCTCACCCCGACCGAGACCAGTCGGTCGCAGACCGACTGGGCCACCTCGGCCGGTGTCGTGATGACCCCGATGGCCGCCTGCGTCTCGGCGACGACGGACTCCAGCTCCGCGACCGGGCGGACCGGGAGACCCCCGACCCGGCGCCCGACGGCCGCGGGGTCGGTGTCCAGCAGGCCGACGAACTCGAAGCCCCGGCTGGCGAACCCGGCGTAGTCGGCCAGCGCAGACCCCAGCCGGCCGATCCCGATCAGCACGCAGGGCCGGGAGCGCTCCCCGCCCAGGGCGTCGGTGAGCCGGTCGCGCAGGCCCGCGACCGAGTAGCCGACCCCGCGGACGCCGCACGGGCCGAGGTAGGACAGGTCCTTGCGCAGACCGGCGGGGTTCACCCCGGCCGCCGAGGCCAGCTCCCCGGAGGAGACGTGACTGCGACCGCCGTCGGCGAGACCGGCCAGCACCCTCAGGTACACGGCCAGCCGGGCAACGGTGGCCTCCGGGATGATCCGGGGCCGCGACTGGGGCACGGGCAGACTCCACAGCGATCCGAACGCACTCCCGGCCGGGCCGGGGGACGATCGGGGGGGCTCAGACACTTCAGGGCAGACGGGCGCATCGGCACCCGGCAAACGCCACGGTAACCGCTTGTGAACGCCTGAACAAAGTCGTCGGGGGCATCCCCGCAGGTGGTGGCCCCCTGCTGTGTCGAGGACCACGCCTGCGCCCACCCGGACGGGTGCCCGCCGCCGACGACTCCCACCCGGTCGTGGGACGACCCGGATCAGCTGGGCGCGGGGATCCCCAGGTCCCGGCGCAGCCGGGGGACGTCGACGGTGAAGTGGCTGTGCTCCCGGCCGTCCAGCAGCACCACCGGCACCCGATCGCCGTACTCGATCCGCAGCTCCGGGTCGGTGTCGACGTCGACCAGGGCGACCCCCAGGCCCGCTTCCCCACCGATCCGGGTGAGCGTCTCCGCGGCGATGACGCACAGGTGACAGCCCTCGCGGGTCAGCAGCTGCAGCCGGGCCTCCGGCTCAGTCATCGGACGCCCCCGCCATCGGCCGCGGCCGACGGCTCGGCGTCCGCCGCTGCCGATGACTCGGCGTCCGCCGCTGCCGCGGCCCGCTCGAGCCCGAGTTCGCGCAGTCGGGCCCGGCTGACCTTGCCGGCCAGGGAGTGCGGCAGCTCGGGGACGAAGTGCACGGCCACCGGGACCTTGAACCGGGCCAGCGAGCGGCCGGCGTGCTCGCGCAGCTGCTGCTCGGTCACCTCCGCGCCCGCGGTGCGGACGACGACGGCGTGCACCGCCTCGCCGCTGCGCTGGTCGGGCACGCCGATCACCGCGCTCTCGGCCACCTCCGGGTGCTCGCACAGCACCCGCTCCACCTCACCCGGGTAGACGTTGAACCCGCTGACCAGCACCAGGTCCCGGCGTCGGTCGACGAGCTTGAGGTCGCCCTGCACGTCGCGGTAGGCGATGTCGCCGGTGAGCAGCCAGCCGTCGGCGTCCGGGCCGTCGGCCCCGTCGGGCCAGTAGCCACCGAACAGGTTCGGGCCGCGGACGCAGATCTCCCCGGTCTCCCCGTCGGCATCCTCGCCGAACGGGTCACCGAACACGTCGGCCCGCACCCGGCTGCCCGGGTCCGGGCCCGCGGTGGGCCCGCCGGCGGTGTCGCGCAGCACGAGCTCCACGCCGGGCAGCGGACCGCCGATGCACTCCGGCTTGGGGCGGCCGGTGGCGAGCGTGCTGGCCAGCACCGGGGAGGCCTCGGTGAGCCCGTACCCCTCCCAGACGGTGACCGCGGCGCGGGTGCGCATCGCCTCGAACAGCGCCCCGGGCATCGGGGCGGCGCCGCAGCTGGCCGTGCGGACGGCGGCGAACCCGCGGCGGAGCACGGCGTCACTGCCGGCGGCGTCGGCCACCGCCAGCCAGGCGGCGTACATCGGCGGGGCACCCGGCACCGCCGACACCTCCTCGGCCGCCATCAACGCCAGGGACCCCGCCGGGTCGAACTCGTCCAGCAGCACCGCGCAGGCGCCGGTGGCCGCCACCAGCCCCCAACCGCTGTTGAAGCCGTAGACGTGGAACAGCGGGAGGGCCAGCAGCACCCGGTCACCGGTGCGCACCGGCGGCGGCTCCAGCGCCAGGCACTGCCGCTGGTTGGCCAGCAGGGCCGCGTGGGTCAGCATCGCGCCGCGCGGGCGGCCGGTGGTGCCGCTGGTGTAGGCCAGCAGGGCCAGCGCGCCCGGGTCGTCGGCGTCGGCCGGCGGCGGGCCGTCGGCCGACGGGGGCCCGACGCACACCGGGACGCCGGCCAGCTCCGGCCGCTCCCCCGCCACGACGAGCAGCCGGGCACCGGAGTCGGTGAGCAGGTGCGTGACCTCCGGATCGGTGTAGGCGGTGTTGACCGGGACGACGACCAGCCCGGTCCGCAGCGCACCCATCACCGAGACCACCCAGTCGACCCCGTTGGGCAGCTGCACCGCGACCCGGTCACCGGCGTGCAGCCCGCGCTCGACGTACCCCGCGGCCGCCCGGTCGACCAGGGCGTCGACCTCCGACCAGGTCAGCCGGCGCGCGCCGTGGACCAGCGCCGGGGCGTCGCCGTGGGACGCGGCCGCACGGCGCACGAGCGCGGCGAGGGAGCGCACCTCGCCGTCCAGCTCGTGCGGTGCTGGGTCGACCGGCACGACGGACCTCCGCTGGGGCAGTCGCCGTCTCGGACGGCGGGGACGTGGACGCAGCGGCACGATGTTGTCACCATGGGCCGCGGACCGCACCGTCCGTGGCTGCGTGGCGGCCGAGCCGTCCGGCTCGGTCCCGGGGATGGAGGAGGTGCGACCGCGACATGACCGCCCTCCCGCCCGTCCCGGCCTGCGCGTCGCCCACCGTCGGCGCCCCGATCCAGCCGCGGCTCGTCCCGCAGCCGCGACGGGCCGCTGAGCCGACCCCGGCCGAGTTCGAGGTCTGGGAGCTGGTGCGCCGGGCGCAGGCGGGTGACGCGGAGGGGTTCGGCGAGCTCTACGACCGGTACGCCGACGTCGTCCACCGCTACCTGCGCCACCGGGTCGCCGACCCGGCCACGGCGGAGGACCTCACCAGCGAGACGTTCACCCGCGCCCTGCGCCGGATCGACTCGCTGACCTTCCAGGGCCGGGACGTCGGGGCGTGGCTAATCAGCATCGCCCGCAACATCGCGCTGGACCACGTGAAGAGCGGCCGGAACCGGCTGGAGGTGCTCACCGCGGACATGCGCGACGCCGACCGGGGCACCGCCGGGCCCGAGGACGCCGTGCTGCAGCGGCTGGCGAACGTGGAGCTGCTGGCCGGCGTCCGGCAGCTGTCCGCCGATCAGCGCCAGTGCGTGACCCTGCGGTTCTTCCAGGGGCTGTCGGTGGCGGAGACGGCCACGGTCATGGGCCGCAAGGACGGCGCGGTGAAGGCGCTGCAGCACCGGGCGGTGCGCCGACTCGCCGCCCTGCTGCCCGACGGGCCGGCCACCGGAGGGTGACCCGGCGCTAGGGTCCCAGTGACGGTCGGCGAGGCGGCGGCCAGAGCATGCCGGTCGGAGCGACACCGGGAGGGTGGTGCGGGATGGTCCGAGTCCCCTTCCGGGGCCGTCACGCCCGCACCCCCGTGGAGCTGGAGGACGACGAGGCCCGCGCCCTGGTCGCCGGCGCCGCGTCGGCCGCCGCGGCGGAGACCGAGGCCACCGCCCCGACACCCGACCGCACCGCTGCGGCGTTCTTCGACGTCGACAACACGATGATGATGGGCGCCTCGCTCTTCTGGTTCGCCCGCGGTCTCGCCGCCCGCAAGTACTTCACCAGCCGCGACGTCGCCTCCTTCGTCTGGCAGCAGGCCAAGTTCCGGGTCGCCGGGAGCGAGAGCGCGACCGACATGCACACGGTCCGCGACAACGCCCTGGCGTTCGTCGCCGGCCGCGAGGTGCAGGAGATCGTGGCGGCGAGCGAGGAGATCTACGACGAGCTGATGGCCGACCGGATCTGGTCGGGCACCCGAAACCTCGCGCAACAGCACCTCGACGCCGGCCAGCGGGTCTGGCTCGTCACCGCCACCCCGGTCGAGCTGGCGTCGATCATCGCCCACCGCCTCGGCCTGACCGGCGCGCTGGGCACCGTCTCCGAGATCGTCGACGGCCGCTACACCGGCCGGCTGGTCGGCGAGATGATGCACGGCGAGTCCAAGGCGCAGGCCGTGCGGGCGCTCGCCGAGCGGGAGGGCCTCGACCTGACCCGCTGTACCGCCTACAGCGACTCGACCAACGACCTGCCCATGCTCACCCTGGTCGGCAGCGCGGTCGCGGTGAACCCGGACTCCGAGCTGCGCGCCGTCGCCCGCTCCCGCGGCTGGACGGTCAAGGACTACCGGACCGGTCGCAAGGCCGCCAAGATCGGCGTCCCCACGGTCGGCGCAGCCGCCCTCTCCGGCGGCGTCGTAGGCGGCCTCATCTCCCTGCGCCGTCGCAACCACTGGCCGTTTTGATGGCGATCCTCCGGATCGCACCGCGGCCAGGTGCCGTGCCCCGATCTCGCTGAGCCGTTTGCCGGCTCACCTCGGGGGACCCTGCGGGCCCCCGCTCGGTGGGCCCGCGACTTCGTCGCGTCTCCTGCCCCGCCTCGTGGTGCCGTGCCCGGTCTGCTCTGAGCCGCTGCCTGCACTTCCTCTGGGAGCCTCCGGCCCCCGTCGTCGCGCTCCCGGCTGCGCCGGGATGGCGATCCGGTCGCCCCATCCCCCTGGACTCGTCAGCTGAAGACGCTGCGGCGTTGGAGGAGGAGGCGGTAGAGGGAGTGCTGGATGGTCTCGCGGACCTGGTCGGTCAGGTTGAACACGACCATCGGGTCGTCGGCGGCGGCCGGGCCGTAGGACGCCGTCTCGATCGGCTCGCCGAAGGCGATGAACCACTTCGACGGCAGCGGGACCGCACCCAGCGGGCCCAGCAGCGGGAACGTCGGGGTGATCGGGAAGTAGGGCAGGCCGAGCAGCCGGGCGGCGATGCGGGCGTTGCCGATCATCGGGTAGATCTCCTCGGCCCCGACGATCGCGCACGGCACGATCGGGGTGCCGGTCCGCAGCGCGGCGCTGACGAAGCCGCCGCGACCGAACCGCTGCAGGGTGTACCGCTCGTGGAACGGCTTGCCGACGCCCTTGAAGCCCTCGGGGAACACCCCGACCAGCTCCCCGCTGGACAGCAGCCGCTCGGCGTCCTCGTTGCAGGCCAGGGTGACGCCGAGCTTGCGCGCCAGGGACCCGATGAAGGGCACCTGGAACACCAGGTCGGCGCCGAGCAGCCGCAGCCGGCGGGCCGCCGGGTGCTCGTCGTGCAGCGCCACCGTGGCCATCAGGGCGTCGACCGGGACGGTGCCCGAGTGGTTGGCCACCACCAGGGCGCCGCCGACGTCGGGCACGTTCTCCAGCCCCTGGGTCTCGACCCGGAACCAGCGGTGGAACCAGGGCCGCAGGCCCGGCAGCAGGACGTGGTCGGTGAGGTCGGGGTCGAAGCCGAACTCGTCGGTGTCGTACTCCCCGGTCAGCCTGCGGCGCAGGAACTCCAGGCCACCGGCCAGCTGCTCGTCCCAGCCCGGCTCGGCTGCCGGCGACGGCGGGGGCTGCTCGTCGTCGGGGCGCAGCCGGATCACCCGCGCCTCAGGCATCGTGGACCGCCCGCAGGCCCGGCACCGACGGCGCGGCACGGCGGCGTCCCCCGGTCACGGTGTCCAGGACACCTTGCACGGCGTGCGCGCCACCGGCGACGGAGCTGAGCACCGTCCGGGCGGAGGCGGCGACCTCCTCGACGAGCTCGGGGCGGACCACCGGAGGGAGGCTGCGCCCGTAGTCCGCGAGGGCCGCGGCGGTGCTGTAGCGCGGCACGTAGCCGAACTCCTCACGGAGCACCCGGGTGTCGATGACCCGGCCGAAGTTCAGGAAGCGCATCTGCTCCGGCGACCAGTCGACCATCCGGGCCCAGCGGGTCGTCCGGCCGAGGGAGCCCATCGCGGGCTCCGGCAGGGGCAGCGGGACGCGGCCCAGCCTGCGGATGGCCTGGGAGAGCAGGACCGTCCCGGAGGCACCGGCGTTCGCGGTGCCGACGAAGTCGCCGGTGGCGGCGCGGGTGAGCACGGCCACGGCGTCGTCCTCGTGGAGGAGCTGCAGCCGGGCGTCGTACCCCAGGGCGGTCGGGACGACCGGCATCCGGAGGAACCCGGAGAGCAGGGAGTCGATCCGCGGGCCGATGAGGTTGGTGAACCGCAGCACGGCCACGCCCACGTCGGGACGGCGGCGGGCGAAGGCGCGGACGTAGCCCTCGATGTCGAGGCTGTCCTTGGCGAAGCCGCCGCCGGGCACCCGTCGGGCCTGCATCGTCTCGGTGAAGACCGCAGGATCCCGGGAGCTGGCGCCGTAGACGGCACTGGTGCTCTTGAGGACCAGGCGGCGCACTGCAGGAGACCGCTGACACGCGGCCAGCAGCTGCATGGTGCCGATGACGTTGAGCTCCTTCATCGACACCCGCCCGCCGGCACCGGCCGGCGTGGCGCTGATGTTCATGTGGACGACGGTGTCCACCGACGCCGACTCGATCACCTTCCCGATCAACGGGCTGCGGATGTCGGCGCGGACGAACTCGACCCGCCCGAGGCGACGCAGCACCTCCGGGCGCGGGGGGACCGTGTCCACCCCGATGACCCGGCCGATCGCCGGGTCGGAAGCGAGCTCGGCCGCCAGCGCGCCGCCCAGCCACCGGCTGACGCCGGTGACGAGGACGACCGCGGGCGGCACGAGCGTCAGCTCACTTCTTGTTGCGCCGCTGGACGCGGGTCTTCTTGAGCAGCTTGCGGTGCTTCTTCTTCGCCATTCGCTTACGGCGCTTCTTGATGACAGAACCCATGTCCCGCTCCCGACGTCGTCTTCGCTCAGCGGCCGGGGGTGGTGACCGGGGTGGTCACGCGGATCCGTGGTCCGGGCGCCGGGCGAGGTGATCAGCTCGTGCGCAGCCCGCCTCCTGGGAGGCGGTACCGCTCAGCACCCGAGACTACCCGGCCCGGTACGACGAGCGGGGAGCCCGCCCGGGGACGTGCTGGCGCAGTCGATTCAGGCGATGTCGGTGTAGGCGTCGCGCAGGTACTCGTGCACGGCGCGCTCGGGCACCCGGAAGGACCGACCGACGCGGACGGCGGCGAGCTCGCCGCCGTGGACGAGGCGGTAGACGGTCATCTTGGAGACCCGCATCAGGGCGGCGACCTCGGCGACGGTGAGGAACGAGACTGCGGCGCGGGGCGCGGGCACGGCGGCCGGGCGGCCGATCGGCATGGCGGCCGGGTGGGCGGCGGGGACGGGGCGGCCCATGGAGGCGGCCGAGATCGGCCGGCCCATCTGGCGGGGCGCCGGGACACCCGGACGGACGGTCTGAACGGCGGCGCGCTGGGGCATGGTCACGTGGATCATCTCCGGTCTCAGCTCCATGTGCGGCCACCGGCTTCCCCACCGATGAACAGAACGCTCATGTGCTGGAACAGAGCGTAAGGGGACCGGAGTGACAGAAGCGATGGGTGAAACGAACAGGCGGACCGGTCCGTCCTGGGCACAAGTGGACAGAGACACCGCGTGACACTCCGGTCACGGCGTGTTGTCCCCAAGTCGACATGCCCTGCCAGGCCGGTTCTCCACAGATTTCTGTGGAAAACCACATGCGTGTGATTCAGCGCGTGCGGATGGGACGGACGGTGCTCCAGCCGGAGTCCCGGGGGTCAGGAGGTGCGGCCGAGCTCCACCGAGCGCAGGTGCGCCGCCTCGATCGCGGCGATCAGCGCGGCTCGCACGCCGTGCCGCTCCAGCTCGCGGATCGCGGCGATCGTCGTCCCACCGGGGCTGGTGACCGCCTCGCGGAGCTGGACCGGGTGCTCCCCGGAGTCGCGCAGCATGACGGCCGCGCCGTAGGCGGTCTGCACGATCAGGTCGGCGGCGACCGAACGGGGCAGGCCGAGCAGGATGCCGGCGTCGATCATGGCCTCGACGAGGAAGAAGAAGTACGCCGGTCCGCTGCCCGACAGCGCGGTCACGGCGTCCTGCTGGCTCTCCGGCACCCGGCGCACCTGACCCACCGGCAGCAGCAGCGCCTCGGCCTCGTCCAGGTGCGCCTCGGTCGCGTGCGCCCCGGCCGACAGCACGCTCATCCCGGCGTCGACGAGGGCCGGCGTGTTGGGCATGACCCGCACCACCGGGGTGCCGGCCGGCAGCGCCGCCTCCACCCGACTGGTGGGCACGCCCGCCGCCACCGAGACCACCAGGTGCTCTCGCGTCACGTGCGGCCCCAGCGCCGCCAGCAGCACGTCGATGTCCTGCGGCTTCACGGCCAGCAGCAGCACCCGGGCGCGGGCGGCCGCCCCGGCGAGGTCGGTGGCGCCGACGCCGTACCGGGTCGTCAGCTCCGCGGCCCGCTCCGCGCTGCGCTCGACGACCAGGAACTCCTGACCACCCCCGGCCTGACGGACCAGGCCGGCGAGCAGGGCCTCCCCGATCTTCCCCCCACCGATGACGGCCAGCCGTGCGTCGGGACCTGCCTGCCCTGCATCGCTCATGGCCGCGACCGTAGCGCCCGGGCAGGCGCGCCCGGGCGTGTGTGCCCGGCGGGGCCGGGGTAGCGGCCCGTCATGTCCGGAGAACTGAACGGCAAGCGGGTGGCCGCGCTCGCCACCGACGGTGTGGAGCAGGTGGAGCTGGACCAGCCCTGGCAGGCACTGGTGGACGCCGGTGCCCGACCGGAGCTCGTCGGGCTCGAGGCCGGCACCATCACCGCCTACCAGCACATCGACAAGGGCGACACCAAGGACGTCGACGTCGCGGTGGCCGACGCCGACCCCGGCAGCTACGACGCGCTCGTGCTGCCCGGGGGCGTGATCAACGGTGACTTCGTGCGCTCCGACCAGGGGGCCGTCGCCTTCGTGAAGGCGTTCTTCGACGCCGGGAAGCCGGTGGCGGCGATCTGCCACGCCCCCTGGGTGCTCGCCGAGGCCGACGTCGTCCGTGGTCGCCGGATGACCTCGTGGCCCTCGCTGCAGACCGACCTGCGCAACGCCGGCGCCGAGTGGGTCGACCAGGAGGTCGTCGTGGACGGCAACCTGACCACCAGCCGCAAGCCGGACGACCTGCCGGCCTTCGGTCGCACGCTCGTCGAACAGTTCGCCGCGGCGGGCTGACCGGGCAGGTCAGCTGCTGGCGAGCAGCCCCGCGGCGGGGGCGATGACCAGCACCGTCCCCGCCAGCAACAGCACCGCCAGCAGGCGGACCGGCAGCGGCCCCTGACCTCGGCGCTGCCGGTAGGCCGCCACCCCCGCGACCAGGCCGGTCACCGTCACCGGCGCCGCGACCAGGGCGACGTAGGGCAGCAGCTCCCACAACACGGTGAAGGCGAAGTAGACGCCGATGCCGGCGGCCAGCGCGACCACCATCTCGCCGGCGAACCGCGCCCAGGCCAGCACGCTCTCCCGACCGGTCAGCGGCTCCTCGTCGGCCTTGGCGGCCGCACCCCTGGCCGCCTCGGCCTGGGCCTGGGAGACGACCGGGATCGGGCCGGTGACCGGGTGGTCGATGCCGCGCCGGGCCGCGCCGGTGGCGCCCCGGGCCGTTGCGCCGGTGGCGCCCCGGGTCCCAGCGCCGGTGGAGCTCGTCGGCTTCGCGGTGGTGGGCGCGGCGGTGTGCGCGGTCGTCGGGCTCGCCGCGGGGATGGCAGCGGTCGACGGCCCGGTGCCGAACAGCGGTTCGCCGCCGGGGCCGGTCGGGGTGGCGTCGGACTTCCGCCGCCCGGGCCGGACCGCCGGCGGTGCCGCCGCGTCGGCGGGGCCGGCCGCCGGCCGGGCCGGTGCCGGGGCGGCGACCGGCGGCTGTGGGCTCAGCAGGCCGGCTGCCGGCCGGGCCGTCGGTTCGGGCGCCGGCGTCCAGACCGGGACCGGCGCAGCCCGCTCCGGGGCGCGGGCCGGGGAGCGCGGCGGGGTGGCGGCGCGGCCGTTCGGCGCGGCCGAGGGTGAGCGCCCCGGCGGCTCTGCCAGCGGCTGCCCGGACCCGGTGTCCACCCGCGCCGAACGGCCGGTGGCCCCGGTGTCGTCCGAGGACTTCCGCCGCCGGCCGGGGCGGGTGCCGAGCTCGCTCTCCAGACCGTGCTCACGCAAGATCTCCGCGAGCGAGCGGACGCTGTACTCCCCCGACGGGTTGGGCTGCGTCATCACGCTCCTTCCAGCTGGTCCAGGCGCCGCAGGATGACGCCTTCACGCAGCGCCCACGGGCAGATCCGCACGAACGGTACGTCCACGGCCCGCATCGCGGCCTGCGCCACGACGGCGCCGGCCGGGACCTGGTGCGCGCGTTGCGCGGAGACGCCCTGCAGCTCGGCCAGCGCCGTGCACTCGATCCGGGAGACGAAGCCGATCACCTGGGACAGCCCGGTCGCGGTCAGCTCGCGGGGTGCGCGCAGCCCGGCCGCGGACGGCGCCGCACCGGCCAGCCGGGCCAGTGTCCGGAAGGTCTTGGACGTGGCGGCCACCAGGTCGGGCGTCCCCGCGCCGCGCAGCTTCCTGCCGACCGGGCCGAGCACGTCGGTGGCGTGCTCGGCCAGCTCGGCCAGCGCCGACAGGTCGGGACGGCCCCCGGTCTCGGAGTCGGGCAGGAACCGCCGGGTCATCCGGCCCGCGCCCAGCGGGACCGAGAGCGCGACGTCGGGGTCCTCGTCGACCCCGGTGGCCAGCTCCAGGGAGCCGCCGCCGATGTCGAGCACCAGCAGCCGGCCGGCGCTCCAGCCGAACCACCGCCGCACGGCCAGGAAGGTCAGCCGTGCCTCGTCCTCACCGGTGAGGACCTGCAGGTCGACACCGGTCTGCTCGCGGACCCGGCGCAGGACCGCCGCCCCGTTCTCCGCCTCCCGGATGGCGGAGGTGACGAAGGCCAGCAGCTCGTCGCACCGCTGCTCGGCCGCCTGCTGCTTCGCCTTCTGCACCGCGTGCAGCAGGCCCTTCTCCCCCGCCTTGGACAGCTTGCCGTCCGGTCCGACGTGCTCGGCCAGCCGCAGGACCGAGCGGTCGTCGTGCATCGGGGTGGGGTGGGCACCACGGTGCGCGTCCACCACCAGCAGGTGAACGGTGTTCGAGCCGACGTCCAGCACCCCGAGTCGCATGCCCGAGAGTCTGCCTGGCCCCCTCCAGAGGCTCGCGCCGGCGGAGCGAGGTGTGAGGGCGAGGGCGTCCTTTCACTACGCTGCGCCGGTGGACCCGAGTGCAACCGCCGACGCCCCTCCCGAGGTCGGCCTGGACTTCCCCCGCGAGTGGATCGAGTTCAGCGACCCGGCCGATCCCGAACACCTCGTGCGGGCCGATCTGACCTGGCTGACCAGTGCCTGGACCTGTGTGTTCGGGCGCGGGTGCGCCGGTGTGGTGGCGGGTCGGGCCGAGGACGGGTGCTGCAACCACGGCGCCTTCTTCACCGACACCGACGACCTCACCCGGGTCGAGGAGTCCGTCGCCGAGCTGACGCCGGCGGACTGGCAGCGGCACCCCGGCACGCCCCCCGGCCGGGACGACTGGACCGAACCGGACACCCTGACCGAGCCCGCGCCGGGCGAGGCCGCCGAGGAGGCGCTGCGGACCCGGGTGGTCGAGGGGGCCTGCGTCTTCCTCAACCGGCCGGGGCACCCCGCCGGCGCCGGGTGCGCGCTGCACGCCCTGGCGCTGCGGCAGGGCCGGCACCCCCTGGAGACCAAGCCCGACGTCTGCTGGCAGCTGCCGGTGCGCCGGGAGCAGGAGTGGGTCGACCGCCCCGACGACAGCCGGGTGCTGGTCTCCACGATCGGCGAGTTCGACCGGCGCGGGTGGGGCCCCGGTGGGCACGACCTGCACTGGTGGTGCACCGGTTCCCCGACCGCGCACGTCGCCGCCGAACCGCTGGTGGAGACCTACGGCCCGGAGCTCACCGCGCTCCTCGGCCCAGCCGCGTACGCCGAGCTACGCCGGCTGACCGAGGCCCGCCTGGACGCCGGGCTCGTCGCCCCGCACCCCGCCAGCCCCCAGCCGGTCCCGGTGGAGCTGCACCGGCGCCGTCCCGACTGAGGAGCCCGGGCGGGCCCCGGCCCGGAAGGTCTGCCGGTAGGCCCGCGGGGAGACCCCGCGCCGCCGGGTGAACTGCTCCCGCAGGCCGGCCGCGGTGCCGAAACCGACCAGCCGGGCGATCTCCTCCACCGGGGCGTCGCTGTCCTCCAGCAGCGCCTCGGCGGCGGCCAGCCGTTGAGCGAGGAGCCAGGCGTGCGGCGTCGTCCCGGTGGTGGCCTTGAAGCGGCGGGCGAAGCTCCGCGGGCTCATCAGCGCGCGGCGGGCGAGCAGCTCGACGCTGATCTCCTCTGCCAGGTGCGCCCGGGCCCACTCCAGGACGACGCCCAGCAGGTCGTCCTCGCAGCGGGCGACCGGGGTGTCGATGTACTGCGCCTGCCCGCCGTCGCGGTGCGGGGGCACGACCATCTCCCGGGCGAGCGCGTTGGCGGCGGCGGCGCCCCATTCCCGGCGGACCAGGTGCAGCAGCGCGTCGATGCCGCTGGCCGTGCCGGCCCCGGTGATCACCTGGCCGTTGTCCACGTACAGGACGGCAGGGTCGACGTGCACCCGCGGGAACCGGGCGGCCAGCTCGCCGGCGTACCTCCAGTGCGTGGACGCCCGCTGGCCGTCGAGCAGCCCGGCCCAGGCCAGCGCGAACGCCCCGGTGCAGTGGCTGACGACCATCGCCCCGCGGGCGTGCGCCGCACGGATGCCGTCGAGCAGTTCCGCCGGCGGTGGCTGGTCGCGCTGCTCCCAGGCGGTGATCAGCACGATGTCGGAGGTCGCCAGCCGGTCCAGCCCGTGCTCGATGAGCATCGCGAGCCCGGTGTCGGTGCGGAGCACGCCCGGTCGTTGCGAGACGAGCGCGAAGTCGAACCGCGGCAGGCCCATCGCACGGCGGTCGTAGCCGAACACCTCGGCGGCCACGCCGATCCCGAAGCTGCCCACCATGCCGTCGGTGACCACGAGGCTGACGACGAGCGGGCGGTCCGATGTGCTCATGGGCACATCATGGCAGGAAACATGCGGCCGCGGTCAGTCCTGCCACTCGTGGCCCGGCGGCGCGGGGGCGACGCTCTCCGCATGTTGCTGATCACCTGCCCCGTGACCCGGACCGACGAGCTGGTCGCCGACCGGCGGATCCGATCGGTCGCCAACCACCCCACGCACATCGCCGTCGCGGTCGACTGCCCGTCCTGCGGCGGCACCCACGTCTTCCGGACCGGACGGCGGTGGGAGGACCGCGGCACCGAGCGCACTGCCCGGGCCGCGCAGCAGGCCGCCGTCCAGGCGACGACGGCCACCGCGGCTCGGGCTGCGCGGGTCCGGGAGCCCGCGTAACTTCGAACACATGAGCGAAGCGAACACCACCGGTCCCGACAGCCCGCAGAGCACCGAGAAGGACCCCGACGACTGGGTGACCGGTGGCGAGCCGGCCACCGGCGCGCAGAAGAGCTACCTGAACACCCTGGCCCGCGAGGCCGGCGACGACGTCCCCGACGACATCAGCAAGGGCGACGCGTCGAAGAAGATCGACGAACTCCAAGAAGAGACCGGCCGAGGCCAGTAGAGGTCGAGCCGGGGCGCGACCAGAGGCGGTCTCGCCCTCCAGAGCCGGACGACGCCACCCGTGGTCGCCTGACACGGGGGACCCGGAGGGTCCTCCTGCCAGGCGACGGGCCTCGCCGCAGGCGGTCAGGCCGGACGGCGGGCCCGCAGGGTCCACCTCCGGCCTGACAGGAGCGGCTCAGCGCAGACCGGCCCCGCTCCTGGCCGTGGTGGGAGGCCGGAGGCCGACAGTCCTACTACGCCTCGAACTTGTAGCCCAGGCCGCGGACGGTGACCAGGTAACGCGGGTTGGCCGGGTCGGGCTCCAGCTTGGCGCGCAGCCGCTTGACGTGGACGTCGAGGGTCTTGGTGTCCCCGACGTAGTCGGCGCCCCAGACCCGGTCGATGAGCTGGCCGCGGGTGAGCACCCGGCCGGCGTTGCGCAGCAGCAGCTCCAGCAGGTCGAACTCCTTGAGCGGCAGCGACACCGTCTGACCGTCGACGGCGACGACGTGCCGTTCGACGTCCAGCCGGACCGGTCCCGCGACGAGAGCACCCTCGGCCGTCTGCTCGCTCTCGGTGCCGCGGCGCAGCACCGCCCGCATCCGGGCGACGAGCTCCCGGGCCGAGTAGGGCTTGGTGACGTAGTCGTCGGCGCCGAGCTCGAGCCCGACGACCTTGTCGATCTCGGCGTCCTTGGCGGTGAGCATGATGATCGGCACCGAGCTCTTGGCGCGCAGCGACCGGCAGACCTCCGTGCCCGACAGGCCGGGCAGCATCAGGTCCAGCAGGACGATGTCGGCCCCGGCCCGATCGAACTCGACGAGCGCGTCCGTCCCGGTGGAGGCCACGACGGTGTCGTAGCCCTCCCGCCGCAACATGTAGGACAGCGCGTCGGAGAAGGACTCCTCGTCCTCCACCACGAGCACTCGGGTCATGACCGTCCCTTCTGCAGGGCCCCGGAGGGTCCCTCGTCGGCCCCGGAGGAGCCCTGATCGGATGTCTGGCGGCTGTGCAGCGGCGGAACCGGTGGGCGTTCGGGCGCACCGTCGTCGTCCATCGACCCGTCGGCGTCGGTCGCCAGCGGGATGCGCAGGGTGAAGGTGGAGCCGAGCCCCTCCTCGCTCCAGACCGTCACCGAACCACCGTGGTTGGAGGCCACGTGCTTGACGATCGCCAGCCCCAGCCCGGTGCCGCCGGTGGCACTGGCCCGGGACTGGTCGACCCGGTAGAAGCGCTCGAACACGCGCGAGCGGTCCGAGCGGGGGATGCCGATGCCCGAGTCGGTCACCGCGACCTCCGCGAAGCCCGACCGCGCCCGCGCGCCCACGGCGATCGTGGTGCCGCCCGGACTGTAGGCGACGGCGTTGGCGAGCAGGTTGGTCAGCGCGGTGGCCAGTTGCGCCTCGACCCCCCGGACCACGAGACCGGGCTGAGCGGCGACGGCCAGCTGGATGTCCTTCGCGGCCGCGGCGGCCCGGGTCCGGTCCACGGCCTCGGAGACGACCGTGCCCACGGCGACCGGCACCAGCTCGGGCAGCGGCTCGGCGCCCTGCAACCGCGAGAGGTCGATGAGCTCGCGGACCAGCCGGGCCAGCCGATCGGCCTCGTGGCTCATCCGCGCAGCGAAGCGCTGGACGGTCTCCGGGTCGTCGGCCGCACCCTGCACCGCCTCCGCCAGCAGTGCGAGCGCGCCGACGGGTGTCTTCAGCTCGTGCCCGACGTTGGCCACGAAGTCCTTGCGGACCGCCTCGACCCGGCGCGCCTCGGTGACGTCCTGCAGCACGAGCGCGACCGGCCCGGCCGAGACGGCGGGGCCGGTCCCGAGCCGGATGCCGTGCACGGCCACCATCCGCGGCCCCGCGCCCACGAGGTCACTGGACAGGGCGACGTCGGCTCGCTGGGTCCCGGTGACCTGCACGTCGCGGGCCACCTCCACCAGCCCGGGGACCAGCAGCCGGTCGCCGCGGAGGATCCCCAGCGCCCGGGCGGAGGTGTTGGCCAGCAGCACCCGCTCGTCGGGTCCGAGCAGGACGACGGCCGGGTCCATCAGGTCGACGAGCCGCCGGCTCAGCGCGGCGTCCGCGTCGGTGTGCCGATCGGCACGATCGGCCGATCCGGCCCCGTGGTCGGCCGCCGCCCGCCGGGCGCGCGAGGACCGCACGACCAGCGCCGCCGACGTCGTCAGCAGCAGGCCGAGCACCAGGCCCACCAGCAGGGCGACCACCGGGTCCACGATGCCGATGCTAGACACGGCCGGGGCCCGGACCAGCATCGACGATGATGATCACCCGGTCGGGGCAGAGGAGTTCACCGCCGGGCCGCAGGCCGTTCACCTGGCGGCCTCCTCGGGCCGGGAACCGGGTCTCTACCCTCGATGACACACGTGTCGCGACCGACGAATCCGTCGGCGGCGCGCACGCGGGGGGGCCGCGTCGTCCCGGGTCGCCGTCCCCCGAGTGCCGCCTGCGCGCGGCGACGGGACGAGGAGGAACCGTGTTGCGAGAGAGCTACCGCGAGGAACTGGACGACATCAACGCCTGCTTGGTGGAGATGGCCAACTCGGTCGGCTCGGCGATGAGCACGGCCACGACCGCCCTGCTGGACGCCGACGTCGCCCTCGCCGACCTGGTGATCGCCGGCGACGAGCGCATCGACGCCGTCCGGGAGAGCATCGAGGAGCGGTGCTTCACCCTCCTCGCCCGCCAGCAGCCGGTCGCCACCGACCTGCGGGCGATCACCACCGCGATGCGGATCGTCGGCGACCTGGAGCGGATGGGCGACCTCGCCGAGCACATCGCCAAGGTCGCCCGGATGCGCTTCCCCGAGCACGCCGTGCCGCAGGAGGTGCGGCCGGTCTTCCTGGAGGCCGGCAACATCGCGGAGAGCCTGGTGACCAAGGCAGGCACGGTCATCGCCAAGCGGGACGTCGAGGCGGCCATCGAGCTCGAGGCCGAGGACGACCAGATGGACAAGCTGCACAAGCAGCTGTTCCGTGAGCTGCTCGCCCCGAGCTGGGGCCACGGCATGGAGTCGGCCATCGACGTCACGCTGCTGGGCCGCTACTACGAGCGCTTCGCCGACCACGCGGTCAGCGTCGCCCGCCGGGTGGTCTTCCTGGTCACCGGCGAGAAGCCGCTCCAGGCCGCGACCGACCCGGTCTGAGCCCACCCGGACGACGAGACGGGGCCCGGGCGCGCACCGCGCCCGGGCCCTGCTGCACCCGACAGGGCGGCCCCTCTGCCGGGGCCCGCCCCGAGCCTGCGAGGGGTGGGGGGCAGAGGGGTCCTTCTACTTGCCCTGGTTCTTGACCGCCTCGATCGCGGCGGCCGCGGCGTCGGGGTCGAGGTACTGCCCGCCGGTCGTGATCGGCCGCAGGTCGGCGTCCAGGTCGTAGCGCAGCGGGACGCCGGTGGGGATGTTCAGCCCGACGACCTCGTCCTCGCCCATGCCGTCCAGGTGCTTCACCAGGGCCCGCAGGCTGTTGCCGTGCGCGGCCACCAGCACGGTCCGGCCACTGCGCAGGTCCGGCACGATCGCGTCGTACCAGTACGGGAGCATCCGGACGACCACGTCGGCCAGGCACTCCGTGGCCGGGCGGGCCTCCGGGGGCAGGAACGAGTACCGCGGGTCGCCGTCCTGGCTGTACTGACTGCCGGCCTCGATCGGCGGCGGCGGGGTGGCGTAGCTGCGCCGCCAGGTCATGAACTGCTCCTCGCCGTACTCGGCGAGCGTGGCGGCCTTGTCCTTGCCCTGCAGCGCCCCGTAGTGCCGCTCGTTCAGCCGCCAGGAGCGGCGGACCGGGATCCACTGCCGGTCGGCGGCGGCCAGGGTCAGCTCGGCGGTGGTGATGGCGCGCTTGAGCAGGGAGGTGTGCAGGACGTCGGGGAGCACGCCGTGCTCGGCGAGCAGCTCCCCACCACGGGCGGCCTCGGCGCGCCCCTTCTCCGACAGCTCGACGTCCACCCAGCCGGTGAACAGGTTGGCCTTGTTCCACTCGCTCTCGCCGTGGCGGAGCAGGATGAGGGTCCCGGTGCTCGTCGTGTGGCTCACCCGGCCATCCTGCCCGACCGCCGCCCCGCCCGTGCACGGCAGTCCGGCGACCTCATGCCATCGCCCCGGCCCTCACGCCGACCAGCTCCGGGGTGCGCACCCCGCGGACGGCGGCGGCCACCAGCTCCCCGGCCCGGCGCAGCTGCTCCTCGGTGTGCGTGGCCATGACCGCCAGGCGCAGCACGCCCTGCCCGCGCGGGACGGCCGGGTAGCTGACCGCGTTGGTGTAGACCCCGGACTCGTGGGCCGCGGCCCATGCGCGGCGGGTCGCCTCGTCCTCCCCGGTGCGGACCGCGATGACGGCGCCCTTGCCGGGCAGCGGCGGTGCGCCGTGCTCGGTGAGCACCCGGCGCAGCAGGTCGCTGTTGTCCCGCAGGCGCTGCATCCGCTCCGGCTCCCGGCGCAGCACGCGGAGCGCGGCGAGCGCGGCGGCGACCGCCGTCGGGGCGTTCGCGGCGCTGAAGATGTAGGGCATCGCCGAGGCCCGGATGCCGTCCGCCACCGCCCGGGAGGTCAGCACCGCACCGCCCACGCTGGCCAGCGACTTGCTGAACGCCACGGTGACCGCGTCGACCCGGTCCAGGACGCCGGCGGCCTCGGCGGCGCCCCGGCCGTTCGCCCCGAGCACGCCGAGCCCGTGCGCCTCGTCGACCACCAGCCGGGCGGAGAACCGCCCGCAGAGGCCGGCGATCGCTGCCAGCGGAGCTGACTCCCCGCTCATCGAGTAGACGCCGTCGACGACCACGACGGCCCCGGCCTCGGGGTCCAGGCGCCCCAGCCGCCGCTCCAGCGATGCCACCGAGTTGTGCGTGAACCGCAGCACGGTGCCCCGACTGGCCGCCGCGGCGGCGTGCAGGCTGGCGTGCGCGTGCGCGTCGACGAGGAGCACGTCGCCGGGAGCACCGATCGTGGACAGGATGGCGGCGTTGGCGTTGACCCCGGCGGAGGTCAGCACCGCGTCCTCGGTGCCGTGGTGCTCGGCGAGCTCCCGCTCCAGGGTCAGGTGCAGCCGGGTGGTGCCGTTGAGGATGCGGCTCCCGGCCGCGCTGGTGCCGTACTGCCGCAGCGCGTCGACCGCGGCCTCGACCACCTGCGGGTCGCCGGCCAGGCCGAGGTAGTTGTTGGTGCCGAGGTTGATCCGGGTCCGGCCGTCGTCGAACACCGTGAGTGGCTGGGGTGCCCCGGCGGTGGGCACCGAGTGCGTGGCCATCCCCTCCCGGACGTGCCGCCGCATCATCTCCGCGCGGGTGCTCTCCAGCAGCGGGGCGAAGGGGTCACGGCGGGTGGGGACGGGCCGGGCAGCGTCGAACACGGGCAGCTCCTCGCAGTTCGGCGCGGGGATCGCAGCCGTTCACCCCTGACCCTGGCGGCCAACACGCTCCGTGGTCAACAGATACCGCTCAGTCCGGTCGAGGGTCACCCGAGCAGGCGTGGGGCGGGTCACTCCTCGACGGAGCGTGTCGGATCGGGCAGCCGGCAGGCCCGGGCGGGTGACACCCGGCCGCGCGAGGGTGAAGGGCTCAGGCGGCCGGGCGACGGCCGGGGAGCCAGAGCAGGACGACGACCGCGGCGATCACCGCAGCGGCCGCGGTGCCGACGGCGGTCAGGTGCATGGCACCCACGAACGCCTCGCGGGCCGGGTCCACGACGGCCCCGGCCGCGGCCGCGGTCTCCCCACCGGCTGCCTCGGCGTCCGCCACGGCGGACAGCGTCGCGATGATCGACTCACCGGCCTGGTCCCGCGCCCCGGCGGGGAGGGCCTGGACGTCGTCCCCGAGCCGGTTGGCGTAGGAGGTGGCCAGCACCGAGCCGAGGATCGCCACCCCCAGCGCGCCGCCGACCTGGCGCACCGCGTTGTTCACCGCTGCCCCGGCCCCGGCCTTCTCCCGCGGGACGACGGACATGATCGACTCCGTCGCCGGGGCCATCACCGCACCCATGCCGACGCCCTGCAGCGCCAGGTCGGCGAGCACCAGCCAGACCGGGGCGTCGGCGTCCAGCAGCTGGATGCCGGCGAAGGAGAGCGCGATCAAGGTGAAGCCGGTGGCGCAGACGGCCTTGGCGCCGAACCGCTGGGCCAGCCCCGAGGTGCGCGGCGCGGTCAGCGCGATCCCCAGGGCGACCGGCACCAGCGCGGCCCCGCTCTCCAGCGGCGAGTACCCGCGCACGCCCTGGAGGTAGTAGACGAGGTAGAACGTCGCCCCCTGGAGGGCGAAGAAGTTGAGCGCCAGCGCCCCCGCCGCCGCGGAGAACGCGGGGTTGCGGAACAGCGAGACGTCCAGCGCCGGGTGCGCCGTGCGCCGCTGCCACCAGATGAAGACGACGAGCAGGACGACGCCGCCGGCCAGCGGCCCCCAGGTCTGCAGCTCGCCCCAGCCCTCGCTGCCGCCGCGGATGATCCCGTAGACGACCCCGACCAGCGCGGCGATGGACAGCAGCACCCCAGGGACGTCGAGCCGGCCCGGGTCGGGGTCCCTGGACTCGGGGACGACGGTCAGCACGCCGACCGCGCCGAGGGCAGCCACCGGGACGCCGAGCAGGAAGACCGCTCCCCACCAGAAGTGCTCCAGCACCAGCCCACCGGCCAGCGGCCCACCTGCGACGGCGAGCCCGGAGGCCCCCGCCCACAGACCGATCGCCCGGCCCCGCTCACCGGCGGGGAAGACGTTGGTGATCACGGCGAGGGTGGCCGGCTGGATCGCCGCGCCCCCGACGCCCATCAGCGCCCGCCAGCCGATCAGCTCGAGCGCCGAGTCGCTGGAGGCGGCCAGCACCGACCCGAGCGCGAAGATCGTCAGCCCGGCCAGCAGCACCTTGCGCCGGCCGATCCGGTCACCGATGACGCCCCAGCTGAACAGCAGCCCGGCGAACACCAGGATGTAGGAGTCGATGGCCCACTGCAGCTCGCCCTGGGTGGCGGCCAGCTCCCGCTGCAGGGTGGGCAGCGCGACGTTCAGGATCGTGTTGCCCATGATCACCATGAGCAGGCAGACGATCATCGTCCCGAGCACCCACCAGCGGCGCTCGTAGCCCGCCGGCAGCTCGCTCGTCGCCGGCTCACCCGCCGCCGGTGCCGGGCGCTCGGTGGTGCTCACGCGGGGCGGCTCACTCGCGCGGGCGCCGGGTCGGGTCGGCGAACGCGGCGAAGGCCTCCAGGTTGCGCAGTGACTCCCCGCGCTTGACCCGCCAGTCCCACTCGCGGCGGATCGAGGTGCCGAAGCCGATCTCCAGCAGCGTGTTGAAGTGGTCGTCGGCGTAGCTGAGCACCGAGCCGAGCAGCCGGTCGATCTCCTCGGGGGTGATCACCGCGTGCGGGAGCCGGCCGGTCAGGTACACGTCACCGACGCTGTCGATCGACCAGCTCACCCCGTAGCTGCGCGCGTTGTGCTGCAGCAGCCAGGCCCACAGCTGCTCGCGGTTCTCGTCGGGCTGCCGGCAGACGAAGGCCTCGACGGTGAGGGCGTGGGCCCCGATGGTCAGCCCGACCACGGTCTTCAGCTTCTTCGTGCCGGGCAGCGTGACGACGAAGCGGCCCACACCCGGGTGCTCGTGCTCCAGCTCGGCGGCGCGCAGCGTCTCCTCGACGACCGCGTCGAGTTCGGGGAGGCTGCGCTCGCTCATCGCCGGGCCCGACCGCCCAGGCTGCTCCCCCCGGTCAGCACCCGCACGGCCTCGGCGGCCCGGTGGGCGGGGCGCACCCGGCGCCGGCCCATCTCGGTCATCGCCGCGGCGTAGGCCTCGACGAGGGAGTCGGTGGTGCGGTCCCAGCTGAACGCGGCGGCGTGCCGGCGGGCCCCGGCGGCCAACAGCTCCCGGCGAGCCAGCACCCGGCGGACGGCGCCGGCGTAGTCCTCGGGGTCGCGCCCGGCGACCAGCAGCCCGGAGACCCCGTCGTCCACGGCGGTGGGCAGCCCGCCGACCGCGGCGGCGACCACCGGGGTGCCGCAGGCCTGCGCCTCGAGTGCGACGAGGCCGAACGACTCGTTGTGGCTGGGGACGACGGCGACGTCGGCGGCCCGGTAGTGGTCGGCGAGCTGCGCGGGGGCCTGCGGCGGCAGGAAGCGGACCACGTCGGCGACCCCGAGGGAGACGGCCAGCTCCTGCAGCCGCTGCGGTTCGGCCAGCCCCGACCCGCTGGGCGCGCCGACCACCAGCACCTCGAGCCGGTTCCGCAGGGCCGGGTCGGCGGCCAGCATCCGGGCTGCGGCGTGCAGCAGCATCTCCGGGGCCTTGAGCGGCTGGATCCGGCCGACGAACAGCAGCACGACGGCGTCCGGGGCCACCCCGACCCGTGCCCGGGCCGCCTGGCGGTCGCCGGGCCGGAAGCACTCCAGGTCCACGCCCGGCGGGATGACCAGGGTGCGACGGGGGTCGGCGTCGTAGAAGTCGACCAGCTGCCGGGCCTCCTCGGCGGTGTTGGCCACCAGCCGGTCGGCCTCGGCGACGACCTGCTCCTCACCGATCACCCGGGTGCGCGGCTCGGGCTCGTCGCCCTCGGCCAGCGCGGCGTTCTTCACCTTCGCCAGGGTGTGTGCCGAGTGCACCAGCGGCACGCCCCAGCGGTCGCGGGCGAGCCAGCCGACCTGGCCGGAGAGCCAGTAGTGGGAGTGGACGACGTCGAAGTGCCCGGGCTCGTGCTGGGCCTCCTCGCGCAGCACCGCGGCGGTGAAGGCGCACATCTGGGCGGGCAGCTCCTGCTTGCCCAGGCCCTCGAACGGTCCGGCGCTCACGTGCCGCACGGTCACGCCGGGGCTCATCTCGACCACGGGTGGCTGTTCGCTCGAG
The DNA here is from genome assembly GCF_026967885.1 of Modestobacter sp. VKM Ac-2983. Taxonomy (NCBI): domain Bacteria; kingdom Bacillati; phylum Actinomycetota; class Actinomycetes; order Geodermatophilales; family Geodermatophilaceae; genus Modestobacter; species Modestobacter sp. VKM Ac-2983. Next base: position 437,581 of record NZ_JAPVBK010000003.1, on the reverse strand, counting down.
GTCGCCCGGGTGAACACGTCGACGGCGATCCCGCGGGCGGCCAGCCGGCGGGAGACCTCGACCACGTAGACGTTCATCCCCCCGGCGTCACCGGCGCCCGGCTGCTCCAGCGGGCTGGTGTGCACCGACAGGGTCGCCACCCGGCGGGGCAGCACCGGCGCGGCCGGCTCGGGTGCGGCGCCGGCCCGCCAGGGCGTGGGCTGGCGCGGATGGCGGCGAGCGGGCACAGAGCTCCTCCCGCTCGGGCGCCGGGGGCCGCTGTGGCCTGCCGTGGCTGCTGAGGCGGCCCGGTCGGGACACCCTGTCGTCGTCCCAGTCTGCAACAGCGCCAGGATGGGCACATGTCCAGCCCCGTCGCCCCGTCGTCCACCAGCACGCCCTTCGCCGGGTCGGGCCGCGTCGCGGTCGTCACCGGAGCCTCCAGCGGCATCGGCGCCGCGACCGCGGAACGGCTGGCCGCCGACGGCTTCTCCGTGGTGCTGGCCGCCCGCCGCATCGACCGGCTGACCGAGCTCGCGGAGCGGATCGGCGGCCGGGCGGTGCAGCTGGACGTGACCGACCCCACGTCCGTCGCGGCGCTCGCCGCCGGGCTGGAGCGGGTCGACGTGCTGGTCAACAACGCCGGCGGGGCGTTCGACAGCAACCCGGTGGCCGACGCCGACCTGGACTCCTGGCAGCGCACCTACGACGTCAACGTGCTCGGCACCGTGCGGGTGACCACGGCGCTGCTGCCCGCACTGCGGGCCTCGGGCGCGGGCGACCTGGTGTTCGTCGGCTCGACGGCCGGGTTGGTCAGCTACGAGGGCGGGGCGAGCTACACCGCGGCCAAGCACGGGGTGCACACGCTGGTCGAGACGCTGCGGCTGGAGCTCGTGGCCGAGCCGGTCCGGGTGGTCGAGATCGCGCCGGGGATGGTCAAGACCGAGGAGTTCTCGCTCAACCGCACCAAGTCTCAGGAGAAGGCCGACGCCGTCTACCGGGGGGTGCGCGAGCCGCTGGTCGCCGCGGACGTCGCCGACTGCATCGCCTGGGCGGTCACCCGACCGCACCACGTGAACGTCGACCTGCTCGTCGTCCGCCCGCGGGCTCAGGCCGCCCAGCACAAGGTCGCCCGCGACCCGGAGTGATCGCCTCCGCGGCGACTCGGCCGGTCTGACCTCCTGGGAACCGGTTCGCGCCGCAGATCCCGGCGGGAGACCGCGATGGCGGACGCTAGTGCTCTGCTCACCCCCGGTGAGCAGAGCACTAGCGTCCACCGACCACCTCCGGGCGCGCGGGCAGCCGAGAGTGATCGAGGTGTGCGATCGCCGCCCGGCTGAGCGGGTGGTCACCGGGGGTCGACGGACGGACACCGTCCGGAGGAGCATCGCCGCATGCACGGGGACGGGCGCGAGACGAACCAGTACTCCCCGGCCGGCTCGGTCGGGAAGCTGGGCGACCTGGCCGGGGGCTGGGTCACCAACCCCCGCGGTCGGCGGCGGGCGCTGCGCATGCTGCTGTGGCTGGCGGTCACCCTCGCCGTCCTCACCGGCCTGGCGGTCGCGCTCGCCCTGCTGCTGGCCTGACCACCCGGTCCGGTGTCGTGGGCGGCGCGCCCAGGTGGAGGGACTCGTCCCAGGCGCACGGTCATGCCCTGACGGCGGTGGGCTAGGGCACGAGGGTGACGCCGAACTGCTCGCGCACCGCGGCGACCACCCGGTCGGCGAAGGCCATCGGCTCCGCGGCGGTGGCACCGGGCTCGGTGGTCAGCGCCAGGCTGTACTGCATCGCCTGGGCGGTCACCCGGCCGCGCCACGTGAACGTCGACCTGCTCGTCGCCCAGGCCGCCCAGGCCGCCCAGGCCGCCCAGCACAAGGTGCACCGCGAGTCCGACTGAGACCGCCCATGCCGCGGACGACGTCGAGATCCGACTGAGCGCTGCCTCCGGGCCCGCCGACCCAGCACCCAGCCGGTTTGGATGTCGCCAGCCGATCCCTTCGAGACGTGTCCGTCCGACATGATCTGCCCGTGCCCGTTCTCCCTCTGACGATCCGCCCGGCCGTCCCCGGCGACCACGACGCGGTGCAGGCGCTGGCCGGCGAGCTCACTGCCGGGATCGCCACGTGGCGACCCGCGGACGGTGCGGCCACCGCGGCGAAGAGCTGGGTGGTCGACGCCTGCCGGGCCGCCGACGACGACGATCACCTGCTGCTGGTCGCCACCAGCGCCGAGGAGGACGTGCTCGGTTTCGCCGGGGCGAGCGCGCGGCGGCACTTCAGCGGTGAGCGCGAGGTCTACCTGGGTGAGCTGGTGGTCGCGCCCGGCGCCCGCCGCCGCGGCGTCGGCACTCTGCTGGTGGCCGCGGTCGAGGCGTGGGCACGCTCCCGCGGACTCCACCGGGTCACCCTCGACACCGGCAGCGCCAACCAGTCGGCGCGGGAGCTCTACGCCGGGCTCGGCTACGCCGAGGAGCAGGTCACGCTCTCCCGGGCACTGTCCTAGTCCGCGTTGCGGTGCAGGACGTCGTAGGCGCGGGTCACCCGCGCCGGGTCTGCGGCGGTGCCGCTCTTCTCGAACAGCGACTGTGCGTCGGTCACCTCGGCCTCGGTGGCGCTCCCGGAGTTCAGCACCCGGGAGATCAGCCCGCTCAGCGCGGCGTCGGCCTCGACCCGAGCCATCCACCCGGTGAGCTGGGCGGGATCGGCCGGCATGGGGGCCGGGGTGCGCAGCGCGTCGTAGAGGGCACCCAGCTGCAGCGACTCGTCCGGCCTCACGCGCGCACCGCCGTCGGCTCGGGCACGAGGGTGACGCCGAACTGCTCGCGCACCGCAGCGACCACCCGGTCGGCGAAGGCCATCAGCTCCGCGGCGGTGGCGCCGGGCTCGGTGGTCAGCGCCAGGCTGTGCCGCGCCGAGGTGCCGACCTTCCCGGCGCGGGTGCCCCGCCCGTAACCGGAGTGCTGCACCAGCCAGGCGGCGCTCAGCTTCACCTGCGCGGCCCCGTCGGCACCGATCCCGGCCGGCCAGGACGGGCACTCGGGCACCGCGGTGCCGACCGGCACGACCGGGTTGGTGAAGAACGACCCGGCGCTGCGCGAGTCGGGGTCGGCCGGGTCCCAGACCATCCCCTTGCCGCGGCGCAGGGTCAGGACGGCGTCCCGCACGGCGGCCAGCGGGGCGGTCTCGCCCAGCTCGACGCCGAGCGCCCTGGCCAGCTCGGCGTAGCTGACCGGGCTCGACTGCGCCGAGGCCCGCAGCAGGAAGGTCACCGCGAGGACGACGTACGCGCCGGGCTGCTGCTTGAGCCGGCTGTCCCGGTAGGCGAAGCCCAGCTCGGCGGGGAGGAACACGCGCTCGGCCCCGGCGGACCGGTCGTACACCAGCACCGAGGTGATCAGCGCCGCGACCTCCTGGCCGTAGGCACCGACGTTCTGCACCGGGGTGGCGCCGGTCGAGCCGGGGATGCCCGACAGCGCCTCCATACCGGCCAGCTGCTGGGCCACGGTGTGCGCGACCAGGTCGTCCCAGGGCTCGCCGGCCTCGACCTCGAGCTCGATCCCGTCGGGGGTGTCCCGGCGGGCGATGCCCCGGGTGCGCACGAGGACCACGTCGCCGGGCCAGCCGGCGTCCGGGGCGACGATGTTCGAGCCGCCGCCGAGGACCAGCAGCGGGCGGCCGGCGTCGTCGGCGTCGCGGACGGCGACCACCAGCTCGTCGCGGCCGGTGACCTCGACCAGGCGTTCGATCGGACCGCCGACCCCGAGGGTCGTCAGGTCCGCCAGCCGGGCGTCGTGGCGTACCTGCACGGGACCACCGTAATCGGCGCCACGGCTAACCTCGTGCACCGTGAGCGACCACACCCAGCGTGCGTCGCTGCCGCCCGTCCGCAAGGCCCCTCGACTGGCCGCCGGCCGCGCCCGTGCCCTCGGCCTGCCGACCCGCGGCACCACGAACGCGAACCGGCTGCGCCGGGTCGACCGCTGGCTGGTCGCCACGCAGGTCGCCCGGCTGCGCGACGCCGCCCGGCCGCTCGTCGTCGACCTGGGCTACGGGGCGTCGGCGGTGACCACCCTGGAGCTGGTGGACCGGCTCGCCCCGGAGGTCGACCGGCTGGAGGTGGTCGGGCTGGAGATCGACCCCGAGCGGGTGGCCGCCGTGGCCGCCGACCGCGACCCGCCGCGGGTGGACTTCCGGGTGGGCGGCTTCGAGCTGGCCGGGCTGCAGCCGGTGCTGGTGCGGGCGTTCAACGTGCTGCGCCAGTACGACGAGGAGTCCGCCGGCCGGGCCTGGGAGACCATGCGCGCCGCGCTGGCGCCCGGGGGCCTGCTGGTCGACGGCACCTGCGACGAGTGGGGACGGCGGTCGACCTGGGTGGCCCTGGACGAGGACGGCCCCCTCACCCTCACCCTCGCCGCCCGGGTGTCGGACCTGGAGCGCCCCTCCGACCTGGCCGAGCGGCTCCCCAAGGCGCTCATCCACCACAACGTGCCCGGCCAGCCGGTGCACGCCTTCCTCACCGCCTTCGACCGCGCCTGGGCCTCGGCGGCCGGGCTGTCGACGTTCGGCCCCCGGCAGCGCTGGGCCGCCGCGGTGGAGACGCTGGCCGACGACGGCTGGCCGCTGGTGGGCCCGCCCCGGCGGTGGCGGCACGGCGAGGTCAGCGTGCGCTGGTCGGCGGTCGCCCCGACCTGACCCGGCAGCGCGTGCGGCACCATGGGGACGTGCCGGCACCGCTGCTCTCCCCCGACGAGCTGCACGACCGGTGCATCGCCGCCGTCGTGCAGGACGGCGAGCGGATCGGCGTGCTCGCCCAGGAACTGGACGCCGGGCGCATCCCGGTCGCCGGGGGGCTGCAGACCGAGGTGCCCTGGGTGGCCGGCTGGACCGCCCGCGACCTGATCGCCCACGTCGGCGCGGTGCACCGATGGGTCACCGGGATCCTGCGGGCCGGCCACACCCGCGCACCGGGCTCCTCCAGCGGCATCACCCCGCCGCACGATGACCTGCACGGCTGGTACGCCCTGGGCCTCACCGAGCTGGTCGCCACGCTGCGCACCACCGACCCGGACACCCCCGCCTGGCACATGAGCCCGGCCGCCACCCGCACCGCCCGCGACTGGGCCCGGCGGCAGGCGCACGAGCACACCGTCCACCGGCAGGACCTGGAGGCAGCCGCGTCCCTGGACCACGCCCCGGTCGACCCGGTGCTGGCCGGCGACGGGGTCGACGAGCTGCTGGCGATCGTGCTCCCCCGCTGGCAGCACACCGCCCCGCTGGTCACCGCCCGGGCGTCGGTCGGCGTCACCGCGACCGACCTGGAGCGCGGCTGGACCGTGGAGGTGGCCGACGGCGCCGTCCGGTGCACCGACGGCGCCGCCGCGGGTGCCGATGCCCAGCTGTCCGGCTCGGCCGGCCAGCTGCTGCTGCGGCTGTGGGGCCGTCCCGCCGAGGTGACCGTGCACGGTGACCGGGCCGCCGAGGCCCTGCTGCGGGGGCGCTGACCGTGGGCCGGCGCGACCGCGGGCACCTCCGCGCCCTCCCGGGCGCCACCGAGGTGGGCGGGGGGACGGCGGAGCTCCTCGCCGACGCCGACCGGGACGGCGCCTGGCAGCTGCTGGTCAACGGCACGCCGCAGTCGCACGTCGACCTGACCGACCCGACGTACCTGGAGTTCGAGTACGTGCGGCGGATGGGCCACGTGCTGGACCTGGTCGCCGACCCCGACCGGCCGCTGGACGTGGTGCACCTGGGCGGGGGCGCGCTCACGTTGCCCCGCTACGTGGCGGCGACCCGGCCGGGGTCCGCGCAGCGGGTGATGGAGCTCGACGAGGCGCTCACCGAACTGGTGCGCCGCGAGCTGCCCCTGCCCCGGAACGCCCGCGTCCGGGTCCGCGGGATCGACGCCCGGGCCGGGCTGGCCGCACTGCCCGACGCCAGCGCCGACGTCGTCCTGGTCGACGTCTTCGCCGGCGCCCGAACCCCGGCCCACCTGACCACGGTCGAGTTCGCCACCGACGTGGCCCGGGTGCTGCGCCCCGGCGGCACGACGGCCTGGAACGTCTCCGACGGCCCGCCGCTGCGCTTCGCCCGCGCCGAGGCCGCGACCCTGCGGGCCGTCTTCGGCCACGTCGCCCTGCTCGCCGAGCCCGGCACCCTGCGCGGGCGCCGGTTCGGCAACACCGTGGCGGTCGCGTCGGCGGCCGAGCTGCCGATCGCCGGCCTCACCCGCCGGTGCGCCGGTGACCCGATGCCCTCCCGGGTGGTCAGCGGCGCGGAGCTGGACCGCTTCGTCGGGCAGGCCGTGCCGGTGACCGACGCCGTCGCCGAACCCTCACCCCCGCCACCGGCCGGCGTCTTCGGCTGACCGCCGCGGGAGTGCACCGGCCGGGCCCTCGGCCTAGGGTCGAGCCCATGACCGCTCCCGCATCCCGACGGCTCACCCGCGACACCCGGCACAAGGTCATCGCCGGCGTGTGCGCCGGACTGGCCCGCCGCTACGGACTCTCCCGCACCGGCCTGCGACTGGCGTTCGTCGTCTCGTGCGTGCTCCCGGGCCCGCAGTTCGTCGCCTACCTCGTGCTGTGGGTCGTCATGCCCCGCGACGACCGGGCCTGACCGCCGCCCCGTCCGGCGGCGGTGGGCTCACCAGCTGGAGTTGCCCCGGGGCAGGCCGCGCACCGCAGGGCGGACGTCCACCAGGTAGACGACCGCGGCGATGACGGCCGGCAGGCCGAGGAAGCTCAGCGGACCCTGCCAGAGCAGGAGCAGCGTCGCGAGACCGGTGATCGCCATCCAGCCGGGCTTGCTCAGCTTCCCCGCCGCGACGAACGCGGCCGCCGGTCGGATGATCGCGTCGACGAAGGCCCACACCGCGAGGGCGAGGGTCGCGTAGACGACGACGAGGTTGATGAGCCCGTCGATGCCAGCCATGTCAGCAGGATAGGCGCGCAGAGCCCCGCGGTGGTGCCTCGCCCCACATGAGACCGGCTGCCCGCCCTCTCGGGGTGGGACGACAGCGCCCCGGAACCCGCAGTCGCGGGCGCCGGGGCGCGGTCAGGCCCCCTTGCCGGGTCCCGCCACGAGCTTGCGAGTGGTGGGGCGCAAGGGGGTCCTTCTTCAGCTGGCGTCGTCGGTGCTCTTCGCCGGGACGGCCAGCGGGTCGGGCAGCGGGTCGGCGGCCGACTCGACCGGGGCGACGGTCGCCGGGGTGGCCTTGGGAGTGCGCTTGGCGGCCGCCTTCTTGGCCGGGGCCTTCTTCGCCGGGGCGGTGGTGTCCCGGGCGCTGCGCTTGGCCTGCTCAGCGACCTCCTGGGTCTCCTGCTGCGCGGCGTCCACGGCCTTGTCGGTGCGCGACTTGGCCTTCTGCGCGACCGAGGTGACCTCGTCGGAGGCCTTCCCGACGGTCTCACCGGTCTCCTCGAGCACGTCCTCGACGGTGTCCTCGACGGCGTCGACAGCCCGCTCGGTCCGGGCCACGACCTTGCGGAACGCCGGCTGGGTCCGGAGGTCGTCGACGACCTTCTCGCCGCGACCGGCCAGCTCCTCGATCGCGCCGAGCGCCTGGGTGCGGGCGCTCTCCACGAGGCCGGTCACGGTGCCGAGCACGGTCTCCGGGCGGACGGTGGTGGCGACCCCGCGGGCCTGCTCGGCGCGGACCCGGGCCTCGGCCGCCGCCTGGGCGGCGCGGGCGCGGGCGGCCTCGACGCGGGTGCGCGCCTCCTTGCCGGCCAGGTCCGCCTGCACCTGGGCCTCGCCGGGCAGCGCCTCGGCGCGGGTGCGGAACGTGCCGACGACGGTGCGGGCGCGGTCGACGGCGACGTCGCCGGCGCCGAGCGCGGCCAGCAGGCCGGTGCGGACGAAGGTCTCGCCGTGGTGCTTCAGGGTGTCGGTGCGGCTCATGCCGGCTCCTCCTGGGGAGTGGGGGTAGGTGCGGTGGTGGGGGCGGGTGCTGAGGACACAGCCGCCTGCTCGCGGGCGAGCTGTGCGGCGTGCTCCCGGGTGTAGGTCTCGTACAGCTCCAGGAGCACGGCCTTGTGCCGCTCGGAGAGCGCCTCGTCGGCCCGCAGGGCGGCGACGGTGCTCGCCGTCCCGGACCGCCGGTCGAGGATCCCGGCCTGCTCGTAGAGCGTCTCCGCGGAGATCTTCAGGCCGCGGGCGATCTGCGCCAGGATCTCGGCGGAGGGCTTGCGCAGCCCGCGCTCGACCTGGGACAGGTAGGGGTTGCTCACGCCGGCCAGGCGGGAGAGCTCCCGCAGCGACACCTGGGCGGCGTTGCGCTGGTTGCGGATGAACTCACCGACCGAGGAGCTGACGGTCGTGTTCACCGTCGAGGCCTCGGCGGCCGCCGTCGCGACGCTCTCGCGGACGGCGGTCACCTGGTCCCGGACGAACTCCGTGGGTCGCTGCACAGCCCCACGCTAGCCCAGTGTGCTAGCTCTTGCAAGCAGGCTGCTAGCGGCTGGCTCAGCCGAGGACGGCGGCCGCCCGGACCGCGCCCACCACGCCCTCGCCGCCGTTCACCGGCGTGACCAGCCACCGGGCCAGCGTCTCGGCCGGCACCCCCAGCCGCTGCAGCCCGGCGGCCAGCGCCGGCGCCCGGCCACGGTCGCCACCGTCGTCCAGCTTCAGCGCCACCGCCCCGGCGCCCGGCAGCGCGGCCACGTGCACCCCGTCGGCTCCGCCCTTGACCAGCAGACCGTCCACGGCCTGCATCAGCTCGGTGTCCTCCCGACCGGTGCCGGCCACCAGCCAGGGGTGCGCGCGCATCGCGTCGGCGACCCGGCGGCCCGGCGTCCCCGGCTCGTCCTGCACCAGGGAGAGGACGCCGCGGGCCAGTCCGGTCAGGGAGATCGCGTGCTGCGGTGCGCCACACCCGTCGACCACGACCGCTGCGACCGGCTCACCCGCGGCCTCGCCCAGCCGCGCCTCGATCGCCTGCTGCAGCGGGTGCCCCGGGTCCAGGTACCCGGCCGTCGGCCAGCCGGCCGCCACACAGGCGGCCAGCATCGCCGAGTGCTTGCCCGAGCAGTTCATCGCCAGCCGCTCCGGCGACCGGCCGGCCACCAGCCAGTCGGCGCGGGTGCGCTCGTGCTGCGGCAGCGCCGGCGGGCACCCCAGGTCGTCGGGGCCCAGCCCGGCGGCGGCGAGCAGCTCGCCGGCCAGTGTTCGGTGCTCGTCCTCACCACTGTGCGAGGCGGCCGCGATCGCCAGCTCCCGGTCGTCCCGCGGCTGCCAGCCCGCCTGCAGGTAGGTGGTGGCCTGCACCGGCTTGTTCGACGAACGCGGCAGCACCGGCCGGGTGACGTCCCCGACCTCCAGCAGCGGCGCACCGTCGGCGCCCAGCACGACCAGCGCGCCGCGGTGCACCGACTCCAGCACGTCCACGCCGAAACCGGCGCGCCAGACCTCGACCAGGACCGGTTCGTCCGCCCAGGTGGTCAGCTGCTCCCGCATCAAGCGCGGTGCCGGGACTCGTCGGCCAGCAGCTGCGCGACGTCGGCCAGGCCCTCGCGGTAGCGGCGGGCCAGCTCACCTGCGACCGCGTCCATCACCTGCTGCACCCCGCGGCGCCGCTCGGACAGCGTCCGCTCCCCCTCACCCAGCGCCCGGGCGGCCTGCTCCAGCTGGTCGTCGGGCAGGGACGGCACGTCGGACAGGTCGACCCCTGGCGCCAGCCCGTTGACCCAGGTCTCGAACTGCTCCGGGGACGTCGGCTGGACGGTCTGGTGCCGGCCGAGCCCGTGCGCGGGACCCCGGCCCTTCTCCGCGAGGATCTCCGGCAGCAGGTCGACCAGCGAACGGCCGTCGTGCTCGGCCCGACGCTGCAGCTCGCGGCGGACGATGTCCAGCCGGCCCTGCAGCAGCCGCCGGGTGTAGGAGAGGTTGACCTCCTCCTGCTCGGCCCGGTGCCGCAGTGCGCGGACCTCGGTCATCGGCAGCTCCTGGACGCCGTCCAGGAAGGAGGGGTCGAGGAGCTCGTCGACGCCGGCGCCGCCGGCAGGAGAGGTGGGGGCAGTCATCGGGAGGCCTCCGCAGGGGTGGGGACGCGGGTGATGCCCAGCAGCTGCCGGGCATCGCTCGGGGTGAGGGGTGGGCGCTGGGCGATCCGGGCGAGCCCGGCCGCCCGGGCGACCAGCTGGGCGTTGTCGCGCACCGGCTCGCCGGGGGCGTAGGTCAGCGTGTCCTCCATGCCGACCCGCAGGTGACCCCCGGCCGACAGCGCGGCCAGCATCACCGGCAGCGAGGTGCGCCCCACGCCGGTCGCGGCGAAAGTGGCGCCGGGCGGGAGGAACGGCAGGCAGGCGGCCAGCGCCGCGGTCGTGCCGGGCATCCCGCCGGGCACGCCCATCACCAGGTCGACGTGCACGTGCCCGCCGGCGGGCGGCCCGTGCCGGTCGAGCAGCCGGGAGAGGGTGGCCAGCTGGCCGAGGTCGAACACCTCGTACTCCGGGACGATCCCCCGCTGCTGCATCTGGGTGTGCAGCTCGACGATCAGGTCCCAGGGGTTGTAGAAGACGTCCCGGCCGAAGTTCACCGTGCCCAGCGACAGCGAGGCGGCGTCCGGCTCGGCGTCCAGCACCGCCAGCCGGGCCTCGGCCGGGTCGGTGACCGCGCCGCCGGTCGAGAGCTGCACGACCAGGTCGGTGGCCTGCCGGACCGCGGCGACGACCTCGCGGACCCGGGGCAGGTCCAGCGTCGGCCGGGTGTCGGTGCCGCGGACGTGCAGGTGCAGCACCGCTGCACCCAGGGCCTGGCAGTCGCGGGCGGTCGAGACCACCTCCTCGACGGTCACCGGCAGCGCCGGGACGTCGGACTTGGCCGACTCCGCCCCGGTCGGTGCCAGGGTCAGCAGGGTGCCCTGGACGCCGACCGGAGTGCTCACCGGCCGATCGTCGCAGACCGGACCGCCCGCACGCGGTCGCGGGCCGCCGCCCGGGTGTCGTCCAGCGCCGCCGGGGCGTCGTCGGGGTCGATGACGGCGACGGCCTCCCCGACCCGCAGGTCTGCATCGGGGGCCACGGACTGCTTGACCAGCGCCAGCCCGATCACGCCCAGCTCGTGGTGGCGGACCACGCTGCCCACCCGGCCGACCTCGCGGGTGCCGGCGGTGACCGGGGTGCCCGGCGCGGGGAGCACCTCGCTCATCCCGTCCAGGTGCAGCAGCACCTGGCGGCGCGGCGGGCGGCCGAGGTTGTGCACCCGGGCGACCGTCTCCTGGCCGCGGTAGCAGCCCTTGTCCAGGTGGACGGCGCTGTCCAGCCAGACCAGTTCGTTGGGGATGGTGCGGTGGTCGGAGTCGATCCCGGCGCGCGGGCGGCGGGCCTCGACCCGCAGCGCCTCGTAGGCGTCCAGGCCGGCGAGCACGGCACCGGCGGCCAGCAGGGCGTCGGCCCGAGCGCCCACCTCGGCCCGTGGCAGGAGCAGGTCGACGACCGCCGCCGTCCCGTCGCCGATCGCCGGCATCCGGCGCGCCCAGCCGCCACCGTCCAGCGGCACCACGGCGTGCACCGCCGCCGGCACCGGCCAGCCGGCCGCGGTGAGCACCGCGTCGCCCTGCGGCCCGACCAGGCTCAGCAGGGCCCAGCCCGCGGTCCGCAGCTCGGGCTCCACCCGGAGCATGAACTGCATCTTCTGCAGCCACCCGGTCAGCGCCGCACCGGTGCCCGGCTCGACGTCGGCCCAGGTGGTGCCGGCCAGCTCGGTCAGCACGGCGTGGTGCTCGACCCGGCCGTTCGGGTCGAGGAACAGCGCCTCGGTGCCGGTCGCGTCGGGCAGCTCGCGCAGGTGCTGGGAGGTCAGGTCGTGCAGCCAGCTCAGCCGGTCGGGGCCGGGGACGGCGACGACGTCCCGGTCGCTGCGGTCGACCAGCCCGGCACCCTCGGCGAGCCGGCGCTGCTCGGGCAGCGGCTCGCCGTAGTGGGCCGCGACCGAACCGCCCCCCTCGAGGTCGAGGGCGACGGCACCGGGGCGCTGCAGCAGGGGCGAGCTCATGCGTTCTCCTTCTCCGCGCAGGCTCGACAGGTGCCGGACAGCGCCACGTGACCCACGTCGAGGGTGAAACCCAGCTGGGCGCTCAGACGTTCCGCAGCGCTGTCGAGCAGCGCCGGGTCGACCGAGTGGATCTCGCCGCAGGACTGGCAGACGACGTGCAGGTGCGGGTGCTGGGCGGCGTGGTAGATCGGTGCGCCCTTGCCCAGGTGGGTGTGCCAGACCAGGCCCAGCCGCTCGAGCAGCTCCAGGGTGCGGTAGACCGTCGAGGTGTCCGGGGCCGCGCCACCCGGGCCGGCGTCGGCCCGCAGCCGGGCGCCGATCTCCTCGGGGGTGCCGTGCTCCAGCGCCGCGACGGCCGCCAGCACCCGCTGTCGCTGACTGGTCAGCCGCAGGCCACGGGCCCGCAGCTCGGCGGCCAACGGCGGCGCGCTCTCCGGTCCGGACACGGTGCCGAGCCTAGTTCGCCGATGCGGCAGGGTGGACGTCGTGACGAGCGCGCGGGTCGTGGTCTGGCGGAACGGCACGGCGACGGTGGTCGCGCCGGACGAGCCGGTGGTGACCGGGTTCGACCTGGGGCTCGGCCGGGGTGACGGCGTCTTCGAGTCGGTGCTGGTCACCGGCGGGACGACCCCGCACCTGGACGCCCACCTGACCCGGTTGCGCCGCTCGGCGTCGATCATGGAGCTCGCCCACCCGGGGGACGACGCCGTCCGGGCCGTGGTGGCGACCGGGGTGGCCGACTGGCCGGCCGAGGTCGAGGGCGCCTGCCGGGTGCTGCTCACCCGCGGCCTCGGGGACGACGGGCCGCCGACGCTGCTCGCCCTGCTGGCCCCGGTGCCGGCCGAGACCCTGCGGCAGCGGGAGCGGGGCATCGCCGTGGTCAGCCTCTCCCTCGGCGTGCCCGCCGACGTGCGCGCCACCGCCCCGTGGCTGCTGGGCGGGGCGAAGACGCTCTCCTACGCGGTGAACATGGCCGCCCTGCGGCACGCACACGCCGTGGGCGCCGACGACGTCGTCCTCACCTCGGTGGAGGGCCGACTGCTGGAGGGCCCGACCTCGACCGTCGTCTGGGCGGCCGGTGGCCGGCTGCACACCCCGCCGGTGGACACCGGGATCCTGGCCGGGACGACCCAGGCCCGGCTGTTCGACCGGGCCGAGGCCGCCGGGTGGCCGACCGCCGTGACCCCGGGGTCGGTGGAAGACCTGCGGTCGGCCGACGCCGTCTGGCTGCTCTCGGGCATCCGCGGCGCCGCGACGGTCACCCGGCTGGACGACGCAGCCCGCGGGGACGCCGGGTTGTCCCGACGGGTGCGCGAACTGCTGGCCCGGTAGCCTCGATCGAGGTGCGCCGGGAAGTCTGGTCGGCAACTCTCTTCCCGACCCTGCACAACGGAGCCGCCACGTGACCACACCCACCCGCCTGTTCAGCCGGGGGTCCTACCCGGAGGCCACGCGCATCGCCGCGATCCTCCGCAAGGAGACCATCGGCGGGGCCCTGCTGCTGGTGGGCACGGTGATCGCCCTGGTCTGGGCGAACTCCCCCTGGGCGGAGTCCTACGAGTCGCTCCGCGACACCCGGGTCGGCCCGGAGTCCTTGCACCTGGACCTCACCCTCGGCACCTGGGCAGCCGACGGCCTCCTGGCGATCTTCTTCTTCGTGGTGGGGCTCGAGCTCAAGCGCGAGTTCGTCGCGGGCGACCTGCGCGACCCCCGGCGAGCGGCCCTCCCGGTCGCCGCCGCGGTCGGCGGCATGGTGGTCCCGGCGCTGCTGTTCGTGCTGGTGAACCTGGGCACCGGCGACGGCGCACTCCGCGGCTGGGCCATCCCCACGGCCACCGACATCGCGTTCGCGCTCGCCGTCCTCGCGGTGATCAGCACCCACCTGCCCACTGCGCTGCGCACCTTCCTGCTGACCCTGGCCGTGGTCGACGACCTGCTGGCGATCACGGTCATCGCGATCTTCTACACCTCCGAGCTGGCGATCACACCGCTGCTGCTGTCGCTCATCCCGCTCGCCGTCTTCGGGTTCCTGGTGCAGAAGCGGATCCGTTCCTGGTGGCTGCTCATCCCGCTCGCCGTCATCGCCTGGGTGCTGGTGCACGAGTCCGGGGTGCACGCCACCGTCGCCGGGGTGCTGCTGGCCTTCACGGTGCCGGTCGTCCGCAGCCAGGCCGCCGGCGGCCCGGAGGCGGGCCCGGGCCTGGCCGAGCACTTCGAGCACCGCATCCGCCCCATCTCCGCCGGGTTCGCCGTCCCGGTGTTCGCCTTCTTCGCCGCCGGCGTCACCATCGGCGGCCTGTCCGGCCTGGTCGAGTCGCTGTCGGACCCGGTCGCCATCGGCATCGTCGTGGGCCTGGTCGCCGGCAAGACGATCGGCATCACCGGCGCCACCTGGCTGGTCTCCCGGTTCACCCGCGCCGAGCTGGACGAGTCGCTGGGCTGGCCCGACGTCATCGGCCTGGCCATGCTCGCCGGGATCGGGTTCACCGTCTCCCTGCTCATCGGCGCACTCGCCTACGGCGAGGGCTCGCTGCGCGACGAGCACGTGAAGGTCGGCGTCCTGGTCGGCACCCTGACCGCGGCCCTGCTGGCCTCGATCCTGCTCAAGTCGCGCGACCGCCGGTACCGCCGGATCGCCGCGATCGAGACGGAGGACCGCGACCAGGACGGCGTGCCCGACGTCTACCAGACCGAGGACGGGCGGGAGATCCGCACCGTGGACGACAAGGCCACCCACGACCCCGACTGGGAGGGCGCGCCCCCGCCCGGGCGCAAGGCCGGCCCCTCGTCCGACACCTGAGAAAAGGTCGTTGCCGAGCTCCTCTTCGCGTCGTACCGTCGTGGCATCACGAGAGAGGAGGTGGTCCCGAAGTTGATGACTTACAGGACACGTGAGGTGGCTGTCCGCTAGCCGCCGTCCAGATGGGCCGCCCGTTCAGAACCTGTGGAAGACCCACAGCACCTGAGCGACGGCACTCCCGCCCGTCCGTCGATGGCGGCGAGCGAGAACCGGACAGTCACCCGACCCCCGGGCTGCCGACGTTGTCCAGTCGGCCCGCGTGCTGCTCCCCACTACGGTGGGTACAGCGCCGCGGAGCAGCCCGGGGGTTGTCCGTTGTCCGGGGGAGGTGTCGCCGCATGCAGTTCACCGGCCGCTCCGTCGCCCTGGACACGTCTGCGGGCATCTGGCTCGCCGAGTCCGCCTCGGCCGCTGCACCGGCGACCGTCGCTGCGCTGGTCCCCTCCTCGTTCGAGGCGGTGGCCCGGGTCTTCCACCCGGCCGTGCGCTACGTGGGGGACGACGACGTCGAGGTCCCCTGGGCGTCCGTCGCCGCCGCCAACGGCACCACCGTGCACCCGCTGATGCAGTGGGGCTCGGTCACCGGGGCGATGGAGTACTTCGAGAACGACGACCAGTCCCCGCTGTGGCACGGCGCCCCGGCCCGCGGGCACCTCCCCGCGCCGGTCGCCGAACGACTCGTCTCGGTGCTCTCCCGCTGGACGACGACCCCGGACGTCTGCTGGTTCGCCGTGGCCCAGGGCGGCGCCGTCATCACCGACCACCCGACGCTGAGCCTGCCCGACCGGGAGTACTGGCTGATCAACGGCCCGGTCCAGCTGGCCGCGCAGAACATGGCCGCCGAGCCGTTCGAGCAGAGCGCCAACCTCTGGTGGCCGGCCGACCGCGCCTGGTGCGTGGTGACCGACATCGACCTGGTCAGCACCTACGTCGGCGGAAGCACCGCCTGCATCGCCGAGCTGTTCGCCATCGACGGCCTGGAGATCGCCCCGGCGGAGTTCGGCCAGCGCACCACCTGGGACGCCGATCGGGTCAACGCCACCCCACCCGACGCCCCCGACCGCTAGCCGACAGAAATGGCCATCTCTGTCGCCTGGCGCGTCAGAGCTGGGCGAGCTCGGCGGCCAGGTCGTCGAGGCCCAGGCTGCCCTGCGAGAGCGCGGCCATGTGCCAGGCCTTCAGGTCGAAGTCGGCACCCCGCGCCTGCTGGGCCGCCGCCCGGCCGGCCAGC
The DNA here is from genome assembly GCF_026967885.1 of Modestobacter sp. VKM Ac-2983. Classification (NCBI taxonomy): domain Bacteria; kingdom Bacillati; phylum Actinomycetota; class Actinomycetes; order Geodermatophilales; family Geodermatophilaceae; genus Modestobacter; species Modestobacter sp. VKM Ac-2983. Next base: position 421,581 of record NZ_JAPVBK010000003.1, on the reverse strand, counting down.
CAGGCCCGCTCCCCCAGCTTGTAGCTGATCGCCTGCCCGGGCATGCCGAGGTATCGCACGAGCTCGCTGTCCAGGAAGTCGGCGTCCCGGCCGCAGTTCTCGCCGAAGAACGCGCGCGCCAGCTCGGGCGTCCACGGCTCGCCACGATGTGCCTCGACGGCACCCTCGGCGTCGTCGGGGATCGGCAGCTCCAGGTGCATGCCGATGTCGACCACCACCCGGACGGCGCGCATCTGCTGCGCGTCCAGGTAACCCAGCCGCGCGCCCGGGTCGGTCAGGAAGCCCAGCTCGTCCATCAGACGCTCGGCGTAGAGCGCCCAGCCCTCGACGTTGGCCCCGACCGACCCCAGTGAGGTCTGGTAGGACGACAGGTCGCCGGAGACGTAGGCCCACTGCGCCAGCTGCAGGTGGTGGCCGGGGACGCCCTCGTGGTACCAGGTCGAGACGAGGTCCCACAGCGGGAAGCGCTCTCGGCCCAGCGTCGGCAGCCAGGTCCGGCCCGGCCGGGAGAAGTCCTGGGTCGGCCGGGTGTAGTACGGCGCCGCCGCGCTCCCCGGCGGGGCGATCATCGCCTCCACCTGGCGCACCGGGCCGGCGATGTCGAAGTGCACCCCGTCGAGGGCCTCGATCGCGTCGTCCATCATCGCCTGCAGCCGCTGCCGGACCGGCTCCACGCCCGCCACGGCCTCGCCGTGCTCGGTCAGCCAGCGCATCGCCTCCATGGGCGTGGCGCCGGGGAGCACCTTCTCCGCCTCGGTGCGCTGCTCGGTCAGGATCCGCTGGTGCTCGGCCCAGCCCCAGGCGTAGGCCTCCTCCAGGCCGGTTCCGGTGCCGAGGTCCGAGCCGTTCCAGGACCGGGCGAAGCGGGCGTACCGCTCCCGGCCGACCGCGTCGGGGGTGCCCGCGGCCTGTGGGGCGTAGGTGTCCCGGAGGAAGTCGCGGACGGTGGCGACCGCGGCGTCGGCGGCGGCCGCGGCGGCGTCCAGCTCGGCGCGCACCTCGTCGGGGCCGGGCGCGACCAGCCCGGCGAAGTAGGGGCCGGCCAGCCACTCGTCGAGCTGCCCGACCACGGTGTGCACCTGCCGGGGCGCGGCGAACAGGCCCTGCGCGGCCCCGGCGATCAACGACTCGCAGTACCCGCGATAGGCCGCGGGCACCCGGGCGAGCCGACGGGCCAGGACGGCCCAGTCCTCCGGCGTCCGGGTCGGCATCATGGAGAAGACCTGCCGGATGGAGTGCACCGGGGAGAAGAGGTTGGACACCGCCCGCAGGTCCTCGCCGGCCTCGTGCAGGTCCAGCGCGGCGGTGAGCCGCTCCCGCAGCAGCCGGGCGCAGCGGCGCTCGACCGGGTCGTCGTCCAGGGACGGGTCGGCGGCCAGCACCCGGTCCAGCTCGGCGAGCGTCGCCCGGATCAGCTCCGCCTCGGCGGCCAGCCCGGTGGGGCTGGTGTCGGGCAGCCGGTCGTCACCGGGGCGGGTGCCCAGCTGGGTGGCGACGATCGGGTCGAGGTCGCAGACCGCGTCGACGTAGCGGTCGGCGACCTGGCGGGGGGTGGCGGGCGGCGTCACCGGGCTCAACGGATCCTCTCCAGGCGGGCGGACATGGTCGGGCGCAGCGGCTGGTCGCCCGCCGCCCGGTCGACCGCGTAGAGCAGCGCACCGTCGACGATGCCGTAGAGCCGCTTGGCCCGGCTGGTGTCGGGATGGTCGGGGGTGCGGGCCAGGACGTCGCTGTCCAGCTCCCAGCTGGTCGTCGTCCGGGCCGTGCCGACGTAGATCTCGACCAGCCCGGCCGGGGAGCTCACCAGCAGCTCGACCTCCTCCTCGCCGCGGGGCCGCCAGAAGCCGGACTCCCGCTGGTCCGGGCCCGCCACCTGGCCGTCGCCGGACAGCCGCCAGGTGCGCGATTCGTAGCTGAGGAAGTCCCGGCCGTCGTGGGCGAACCGGACCCACTGCCCGAAGCGGTGGTCGCCGCCGGCGCCGGCGGCCTGCCCCTCGCCGTGCCACTCACCCAGCAGCGGCAGCACCGACAGCAGCTCGTGGGCCACCTCAGGCCCCTCGCGGACGTCGACGGTGTCCGGGACGGGCAGCTCGGTCGGGCCGGCGACCGGCCCGTTCGGCAGGCCGGGCGGGACGGGGGCGCTCATCGGGCGCGCCCCGGACGCTCGGCGCGGGCGACCCGCCACGCCGAGGCGGCGAAGCCCAACACGACCAGCGCGACGAGGGTGATGAGCACCCAGGCGGAGAACAGACCCATGCCGCCACGGTATCCGCGCCGCCCTCCCTGCCCTGCGGTGCCCCGGATGAGGCGGGGACCGGCGCTGCCACGACGGCGCGCAGCACCGGGCAGGGGACGGCGCTGACCCGGGCGGTGCACCCATCTCCCGGACCAGGTCGGTCAGCGCCTGCGCTGGTGGCTCTGCCGGTGGGAGAGACGACAGCGCCCGCCCCGGCCGAAGCCGGAGCGGGCGCTGGTGGACCCGTGACGGGCCCGGTCGTCAGTCGATCGCGAGGGTCGTCTCGTTCAGCCCGACCTCGGCGTCGATCGGGCGCTCGGCCCGGCCGACGGGCGCCAGGGTGCGCAGCGTCCAGCGACCCGGCGCGGCGAAGAACCGGAACTCACCCTCCGGGCTGGTCACCACCTCGGCGGTGAACTCGTCGGTGGCGTCCAGCAGCCGGACGTACGCGCCGGCCACCGGGGCGCCGTCGTGCCACACCGATCCCTGGATGACGGTCTGGGTGCTCAGGTCGACACCGGCCAGGCTGCCGCCCTGCTTCGGGGCTCCGCACATGTCAGCTCACTTCTCGATCGGGACGCCGACCAGCGAGCCGTACTCGACCCAGGAGCCGTCGTAGTTCTTGACGTCGGACTTGCCGAGCAGCTCGCGCAGCACGAACCAGGTGTGGCTCGAGCGCTCACCGATGCGGCAGTAGGCGATCGTCGGCTTGGCCTCGTCGTAGCCCTGCTCGGCGTAGAGCTTGGCCAGGTCCTCGTCGCTCTTGAACGTGCCGTCCTCGTTGGCCGCCTTGCTCCACGGGATGTTCATCGCCGTGGGGACGTGCCCGCCCTTCTGCGCCTGCTCCTGCGGCAGGTGCGCCGGGGCGAGGATCTTGCCGGAGAACTCGTCGGGCGAGCGCACGTCGATGATGTTCTTGCTGCCGATCGAGGCCACGACCTCGTCGCGGAACGCGCGGATCGACAGGTCGGGCTCGCTGGCGCGGTAGGTGGTGGCCGGGCGCTCCACGGTCTCCTTCGACAGCGGGCGACCGTCGAGCTCCCACTTCTTGCGGCCACCGTCGATCAGCTTCACGTCGCGGTGCCCGTAGAGCTTGAAGTACCAGTAGGCGTAGGCGGCGAACCAGTTGTTGTTGCCGCCGTAGAGGACCACGGTGTCGTCGTTGCCGATGCCGCGCGAGGACAGCAGCGCCTCGAACGCCTCACGGCCCACGAAGTCACGGCGCAGCGGGTCCTGCAGGTCGGTCTTCCAGTCCAGCTTGACGGCACCCTCGAGGTGGCCGCCGTCGTAGGCGCTGGTGTCCTCGTCGACCTCGACGAAGACGATGTTCGGGTCACCCAGGTGCTCCTGGGCCCAGTCGGCGGTGACGAGCACGTCGCTACGGCTCATGAGTGTGGTTCCTCCATCAGTTCGGGCGGATGGTGCGGACGTCGTGCGGTGCAGCTCGGGCGCGGGTCCCGTGCGGGAACGCGGAGCCGGTGTCCACCGGAGCGGCACATCCGGCGGAGGTCGGCCAGGGCGTGCGGAGAGCGGCGCGGGACGTGGTCTCCGCGCGGGGTGCGGCCTCAGCAGGCCGGACAGCGGGTGCTGCCGACGCGGCACAGGTCGACTGTGCGGCGCGAGGTCAGCAGGGGGCCCACGGCGCGAGGGTAGCGGATCACCGTCAGGACCTCAGGTGCGCGTCCACCAGAGCGGCCAGCTCGGCCGACCCGGGCGCGCCGGTGCTGCGGGCCACCACCGCCCCCGCGGCGTCCAGCCAGATCAGCGTCGGGGTGACCCGCACGTCGAGCGCCCGCACCGCGTCCAGGTGGCTCTCGGCGTCCACGTGCACGTGCGACAACCCGGACCGGGTGGCCTGCAACCGCTGCAGCCGGGCGCGGGTGGCCCGGCAGGGCCCACAGAAGGCCGTGGAGAACTGCACCACGGTCAGCTCGGCCTCCGCCGGGCGCACCCCGAGCCCCGCCAGGGCGGCGGCGGCCTCGGTGGTGGGGATCGTCGTGGTCACCTGAGGGGCAACGGGTGCGCCTCCGGGAGCATTCCGGCCGATCAGCCGCTCAGCACGGTGTCGGTCGCCGACACCCGCACGAGGACGCCGTCGTCCCGGGGGTCGACCCCGGTCAGCTCGAGCCCGAACGGCAGTTCCGGCACGGGGTACCGGAAGTCGAGCACGTCCACTGCCCGGTCGAGGACGAAGCCGGGGACGTCGACGCCCGCGGCCGCTGCGTCCTCGACGTCGACCACCAGGTCCTGCCCGTCGAGCGAGACGGTCCCCCGGGCGGTGATCGGGACCTCCAGGCCGAGGAGGTCGACCGTGCGGTCGATGCGCATGCGGTCGCCGTCGCCCTGCAGCCGGGTGTCGCCGCCGAGCTGCTGGGCGAGCAGTTCGTAGGAGAGCGTCGCCGTGCCGTCGACCTGCTCCACCGGGATCTCCTGGACCGAGCCGGAGACCGCGTCGGACAGTGACACCTGCACCCCGAACAGCGACACGTCGGCCCGGGTGCCGGCCGGCTCGCCGAGCTGCTCGGCGGTCAGGCTGATCCGCACCTCGTCGTAGCGGCCGGACAGCGCCTGGGTGAGGAACGGGAACCCGGTGATGTCGACCTCCGGCGCACCGGCCAGCCCACCGCGTTCAGCCACCTGGTCGGCCACCTGCCCCTCGGCGACGGTGACGCCGACCCGGTCGACGAGGACCAACAGGCCGAGCCCGAGCAGCAGGACGATCAGCAGTGCCTTCACGCGTCGAGTCTCCCCTGCCGCTCAGCCGGTGCCGTACGAGGCGAGGGCATAGGCCACCGGGGCGACCGCCGCCAGTGGGAGCACCGCCTGCACCACCGGCAGCGCCCAGCTCCGCTCACCGCGCTCGGCCGCGACGTAGGAGGCGCTCAGCGCCGCGAGCGCGGCCGCCCCGCCCAGGGCCGCGCCGTAGATGGCCGCCGAGAGGACGTCGATCAGCGCGTCGCTCTCCCGGCCCAGCAGGGCGACCCCCGTGGCGGCCAGCACGGCGAGGACGACGCCGAGCAGACCGCGGGGCACGCCGGGGGCGATCCCCGGGCGGGGCAGCACGACGTCGACCAGGTGACCGGCCAGCAGCGCGGCACCGACCACCAGGACCGCCGTCTCCAGCGCCTGCGGCCCGGCATCGAGCCGGGCGACCCCCAGCAGCACCGCCAGCGCACAGACGGAGCACAGCAGCAGGACGACCCCGGCCAGCGACGCGACGAGGTACCGGCGCGGTGCCGGGCGGGTCATCTGGTGGACGACGGCGGCCAGGAACCCCAGGCCGAGGACCGCCAGCAGCCAGTCCAGTTGCGGGCGGGCGGGGAGGAGCACCGCCGCGTCGGCCGCGACGGCCGCGGCACCCCCCAGGGCGAGGGAGCCCAGGGAGCCACGGATGCCGGTGGCGACCACCCATCCGGCGACCAGGCCCAGCTGGAGCAGCGCCACCGCGACGACCCGGCCGGTGTCGCCGAGCGCGGCGGGCAGGCCCACGGCCACCGCGGTCACCACGACGACCAGGCCGGCCGCCGGGAGGTGGTGGGCGACCGGGGACAGCTGGGCGTCCGGAGCAGCCTGCGTCACCCCGGGATCCTCGCAGAGGAGCCCCGCACCGCAGGGCGTGCCGGGGTGGTCGTGTCGCCGGGACACGACCTGGCCGTGCGGTACCTCACCAGTTGATCCGGACGGTGGCGCACGTCCGCTATCCTGCCCTCTCACCTCGACAGCGCCGTCGACGGCCTGGGTGCGCCCAGTGAGGAGACGACATGCGGCTCGTGCTCATGACCTCGGCCCGTCAGGCCACCACGGAGGTCCTCCCTGCGCTCGGGCTGCTGGCCCACCAGGTGCGCGTCGTGGCTCCCGAGCTGTCCAGCCTGCTCGACGGTGACGCCGGGGACGTCGTGCTGGTCGACGCCCGGCACGACCTCGTCTCCGCACGGACCCTGTGCTCGCTGCTGGCCTCGACGGGCGTCGCCGCCTCGCTGGTCGCGGTGCTGTCCGAGGGCGGACTCGTCGCCCTGTCGGCCGACTGGGGCGTCGACGACGTCGTGCTCGAGACCGCGGGCCCGGCCGAGGTGGACGCGCGGCTGAAGTGGGCCACCGCCCGTCGACTGGCCGCCACCGCCCCGGCCGACGGGTCGGAGGGCGGCGTGACCAAGGCCGGCGAGCTGGTGATCGACGAGCACAGCTACTCGGCGAAGCTGCGCGGGCGCCCGCTCGACCTCACCTACAAGGAGTTCGAGCTCCTCAAGTACCTCGCCCAGCACCCGGGCCGGGTCTTCTCCCGGGCCCAGCTGCTGCAGGAGATCTGGGGCTACGACTACTTCGGTGGCACCCGCACCGTGGACGTGCACGTCCGTCGGCTGCGCGCCAAGCTCGGCACCGAGCACGAGGCACTGATCGGCACCGTCCGCAACGTCGGCTACAAGCTCGACCAGCAGGTCGCCGACGCGACCGCCGCGGCCAACGTGGCGGCGGTCGAGACCGGTGTCCCGCTCTCCTGACCACGGTCCGCTGAGCCCGGTGCTGGTCGAGGTCACCGAACGGCTCCCCGCCGCGGTCGTGCAGGAGGTCCGCGACCTGCTCGAGGCGGCGCTGGCCGCCGACGGGGTGCGTCCGGTCTCCGAGGAGTCCGAGCTGCGACTGCAGCACGGCGGGCCGGTCGGTGGCGTCGACCTCACCGCACGGGACGACGCCGGCACGCTCCTCGGCTATGCCCGGCTGGAGTTGCCTCCCGGCGACCCGGAGGCCGAGGCCGAGCTGGTCGTGGCCCCGGACAGCCGCCGTCGCGGCGTGGGCACCGCCCTGGTCGCCCGGCTCGAGGAGCTCGCCGCCGACCGCCCGCTGCGGGTGTGGGCCCACGGCGAGCTGCCCGGGTCGGCCGAGCTCGCCCGCGGCCGCGGCTACGACCGGGCACGCGTGCTGCTGCAGATGCGCCGTCCGCTGGACGGGGTGGACCCCGACCCGCAGCTCGAGCTGCCGACCGGGGTGTCCGTCACGACCTTCCGGCCGGGCACCGACGAGGACGCCTGGCTGCGGGTGAACTCCCGCGCCTTCGCCTCCCACCCCGAGCAGGGCCGGTGGACCCGCGGCGACCTCGCCCTGCGCGAGGCGGAGCCGTGGTTCGACCCGGCCGGCTTCTTCCTGGCCTGGCGGGGCGAGCCGGACGGGCCCCGGCTGCTCGGCTTCCACTGGACCAAGGTGCACCCGGCCGGCGACGTCGGCGACGAGCCGATCGGCGAGGTCTACGTGCTCGGCATCGACCCGGACGCGCAGGGGATGCGGCTGGGCCGGGCACTGACCGATGCCGGGCTGGCGCACCTGCGCGCCGCCGGCCTGTCCGCGGTGCTCCTCTACGTCGAGGAGGAGAACACCGCCGCCGTCGCGCTGTACGAGCGGAGCGGGTTCACCCGGCACGCCGTCGACGTCTCCTGGCGGCGCACGCCCTCCCCCTGAGCGGCCCTGCTGCACCCCTCGTCGAGGATCCCGGACCCCCCGTCGGCACCCCGCCACGCGGCGGTTCACCCGTTGGACGTACACCGTCTGTCGATTCGTGGGCCAAGTCTCAGTCCGCGTTCACCCAGCGTTCATCGAGCTACCCGGATCCGTCCACCTCAGCTGCTTAGCGTCCTGGTCGTTCGATCTTCCCTGCCCGGCTTCGACGTCCGGGCACACACCAGTCGAAAGGCCACTGAGTTGAAGCTCAGCACCACGACGCGCACCGCGGCCGTGTCCGCAGCGCTCGCCGCCACCCTCGCTCTCGCCGCGTGCGGCGCCTCGAACGAGGAGACCGGTTCGGGCACCGCTTCCGGGGGCGACAGCGGCGGGGAGCTCAGCGGCACCCTCGTCGGAGCCGGCGCCAGCAGCCAGCAGGCAGCCATGCAGGGCTGGACCGCCGGCTACTCGAGCGTCCAGCCCGATGTCACGGTCAACTACGACCCGATCGGCTCCGGCGGTGGCCGCGAGCAGTTCCTCGCCGGCGGCACCGACTTCGCCGGCTCGGACGCCGCGCTGGACGAGGAGGAGCTCGCGCAGGCCGAGGAGCGCTGCGGCGAGTCCGGCATCTTCGAACTGGCGAACTACATCGCGCCGATCGCCGTCGTCTACAACCTCGAGGGCGTCGAGGAGCTGAACCTCTCCCCCGAGGTCCTCGCCGGGATCTTCAACCAGGAGATCACCAACTGGAACGACCCGGCGATCGCCGCGGACAACCCGGACGCCACCCTCCCGGACCTGCCGATCACCCCGGTCAACCGGAGTGACGAGTCGGGCACCACGGAGAACTTCACCGAGTACCTGGTCGCCGCAGCCGGCGACGCCTGGCCGCACGAGGCCAGTGGTGACTGGCCGGTCTCCGGTGGCGAGGCCGCCCAGGGCACCTCCGGCGTGGTCAGCGCGGTCGGGGCCGGCAACGGCAGCATCGGCTACGCCGACCTGAGCCAGGCCGGCGACCTGGGTGTCGCCAACATCGGCGTGGGCGAGGAGTTCGTCGAGCCCACCGCCGAGGCCGCCGCCGCCGTGGTGGAGAACTCGGAGACGCTGGAGGGCCGCGGCGAGTACGACTTCGCCATCGAGCTCGCCCGCGACACCACCGAGTCGGGCAACTACCCGATCGTGCTGATCAGCTACCACGTCGGCTGCGTCGAGTACGAGGACCAGGAGACCGCCGACCTGGTCTCGGACTTCATGAGCTACGTGGTCAGCGAGGAGGGCCAGCAGGCCGCGGCCGAGGCCGCGGGCAGCGCACCGATCTCGGACAGCCTGCGCGAGCAGGCGCAGGGTGCGATCGACGCCATCACGGCCGCCGGCTGATCGAGTCGGCCAGCAGCGCGCTGCGGCGGCCCGGAGTGTCCACCCGGACACCCCGGGCCGCCGTGGCGCGTGATCCACTGCACGCCTCCCAGCATCCAGCGGTACGAGCCCCCCGGAGCGATCGGTGACCTCCACCACCAGCGCACCACCCGCCCAGCCCAAGAGCCGGCCCGGTGACCGCATCTTCGCCGGCACCGCCAAGGGCGCGGGCATCCTCATCCTGGTCATCCTGGCCGGGGTGGCCCTCTTCCTGATCAGCGAGTCGGTCCCGGCGCTGACGGCGTCGGCGGACGAGCTCCCGGGCGACGGCGGCCTGGCCTCCTACATCTGGCCGCTGATCTTCGGCACCCTGCTCTCCGCGGTGATCGCCCTGCTGGTCGCCACGCCGCTGGCGGTGGCGATCGCGCTGTTCATCACCTTCTACGCGCCGCGCAAGCTGGCCGCCGGGCTGGGCTACGTGGTCGACCTGCTGGCCGCGATCCCGAGCATCGTGTACGGCTTCTGGGGCATCTTCTGGCTCGCCCCGCGGCTGGTGCCCTTCTACCGCTGGCTCGAGGAGAACCTCGGGTTCATCCCGTTCTTCGCCGGGCCGGTCTCCTCGAGCGGCCGCACGATGCTGACCATCGGGCTGGTGCTCGCGGTGATGATCCTGCCGATCGTCAGCGCCATCTCCCGCGAGGTGTTCAGCCAGGTGCCGACGCTGCACACCGAGGCCGCCCTCGCCCTGGGCGCCACCCGCTGGGAGATGATCAAGATGGCCGTCATCCCCTACGGCAAGTCCGGCGTCATCGGCGGCTCGATGCTCGGCCTGGGGCGCGCCCTCGGCGAGACCATGGCCGTGGCGATCATCCTGTCCGGCTCGGCCGCCGGGATCACCTGGGCGCTCATCACCAGCGCCAACCCGCAGACGATCGCGGCGAACATCGCGCTGGAGTTCCCGGAGTCGACCGGACTCGCCGTCAACACCCTGATCGCCAGCGGGCTCGCGCTGTTCGTGATCACCCTCCTGGTCAACATGCTCGCCCGGTGGGTCGTCAACCGCCGGTCCGACTTCTCCGGAGCCAACTGATGAGCACCTCCACCCAGCAGCCGAGCGCCGCACCGGAGACCTCTGCGCCGTCCCAGGGCGCCCTGGGCGGGCACGAGAAGCAGGCGCCGTGGGTGCCGTGGGCGGTGTTCGGCGCCGCCGCCGTCCTCGCCCTGGGGATCGGCCTGCTCACCAGCTGGAACATCGTGCTGTTCGTCATCTACACGGTGGTGCTCGGCACGCTGGGGACGTGGCTGCTGTCCCGGGTGACCGAAGGCCCGCGCAAGGCGGTCGACCGGCTGGTCACCTGCCTGGTGATCAGTGCCTTCGGCATCGCGATGGTGCCGCTGGTCTCGCTGGTCTACGAGGTGGTCCGTCGCGGGGCGGCGCGCTTCGACGCCGAGTTCTTCACCGCCTCCCTGCAGGGCGTCATCGGCCCGGGTGGGGGCGCTTACCACGCGCTCATGGGCACGCTGATCATCACCCTGCTGACCACGCTCATCTCGGTGCCGATCGGCCTGATGACCGCGATCTACCTGGTCGAGTACGGCTCCGGCCGGCTGAAGCGGTCGATCACCTTCTTCATCGACGTGATGACCGGCATCCCCTCGATCGTCGCCGGCCTGTTCGCCTACGCGCTGTTCGTGCTGATCTTCGGCCCGGGCGTGCGGCTGGGGATCATGGGCGCGGTGGCGCTGTCGGTGCTGATGATCCCGGTGGTCGTGCGCTCGGCGGAGGAGGTGCTGAAGCTCGTCCCGAACGAGCTCCGCGAGGCTGCCTACGCCCTGGGCGTGCCCAAGTGGCGCACGATCCTCAAGGTGGTCATCCCGACCGCGATCGCCGGCCTGGCCACCGGTGTCACGCTGGCCATCGCCCGCGTGATCGGTGAGACCGCGCCGCTGCTCATCACGGTCGGCATCACCAACGCCCTGAACTTCAACGCCTTCGACGGGCGGATCGCGACGCTGCCGGTGTATGCGTACTACCAGCTCACCCAGCCGGGCGTGCCGCCGCAGGACGCGATCGACCGGGCCTGGACAGCGGCCCTGGTCCTCATCATGCTGGTCATGGGCCTCAACGTGGTCGCCCGCCTGATCAGCCGCTTCTTCGCCCCCAAGACCAGTCGCTGACCCGGAACCCGGAGGAACACCACGTGGCCAAGCGCATCGACGTCTCGGACCTGGACATCTACTACGGCAACTTCAAGGCCGTGGAAGGGGTCAACCTCTCCATCGAGCCGCGGAGCATCACGGCGCTGATCGGTCCCTCGGGTTGTGGGAAGTCCACCTTCCTGCGGGCCCTGAACCGGATGCACGAGGTGATCCCCGGCGCCCGCGTCGAGGGCAAGGTCGTCATCGAGGGGCAGGACCTCTACGGCTCCGACGTCGACCCGGTCGACGTCCGCCGGCAGATCGGCATGGTCTTCCAGCGGCCGAACCCGTTCCCGACGATGTCGATCTACGACAACGTCGCGGCGGGCCTGCGGCTGAACGCCAAGAAGACCAGCAAGAGCGACATGGACGACCTGGTCGAGCGCTCGCTCAAGGGCGCGAACCTCTGGAACGAGGTCAAGGACCGGCTGAACCGCCCGGGGTCGGGGCTCTCCGGTGGTCAGCAGCAGCGGCTCTGCATCGCCCGCGCGATCGCCGTCCAGCCCGAGGTGCTGCTGATGGACGAGCCGTGCTCGGCCCTCGACCCGATCTCCACGCTGGCCGTGGAGGACCTGATGATGGAGCTCAAGGAGCAGTTCACCATCGTCATCGTCACCCACAACATGCAGCAGGCCGCGCGGGTCAGCGAGACCACCGGGTTCTTCAACCTCAACGGGGTGGGCCAGCCCGGCCGGCTGATCGAGTACAACCCGACCGAGAAGATCTTCAGCAACCCGGACGAGAAGGCGACGGAGGACTACATCTCCGGCCGGTTCGGGTGATGCTCCGCTGAGCGGCTCTCCCGCCGCTCAGCTGCAGGACGAAGCGGCCTCGGCCTCCGCGACAGCGGGGTCCGGGGCCGCTGTCGTCGGCACCGGGGTGCCGATCTCCACGGGAGCCAGGCCGGTGAAGTCCGGCCCGACGACCAGCTGCACCGCCGAGCCCACCAGGGCGGTCTCCACCAGCACGGCTCCGGGCACCGCCGCCGCCACCGTGAGCGCCGGCTCCAGCGCCGCCGGGCCGTACCGCACCACGGTGCGGTCCACGGTGGCCGGTTCGACGCCCCGGGCGCCGACCCGGAAGCCCGTGGCGGCCAGCCCGTCGGCCACCTCGCCGGTGCGCCCGGTTCCGGAGCCGTCGAGCACGTCCACCGTCACACCGGCCGGCTCCACGGAGACGGTCGTCCCCTCGGGCACCGGGTCGACCACCGGCGCCGGCTCGGCGGGCGCAGGGTCGGTCGGCGCGGTGCCGGCGACGCCATCGCCGGCCGGGACGGGCAGCCGACCGGTCTCGATCACCGCGTCGAACAGCTGCCGGGTCGCGGTGGCGTCGACGACGACCACCGCCTGGTCGCTGCCACTGGGCACGTGGCCCACCTCGGCGACCGGGAGCCCGGTGCGCTCGATCGCACTGCCGGACAGCTCGCCCACGGTGGCCCCGAAGGTCCGGAGGTCGCCCAGCGTCGTCTCCGCGTCCACGGTGAACGCGTCCCCTGCCCGGGAGAGGAAGCGGGTCAGGGTGAGCGGGTCGGCCAGCGTGCTGTCCGCCAGCGCGGAGTCGAGTGCCGAGATCAGCACCCGCTGCTCGCGCTCGGCCACCGCTGCGCCGGTGACGTCGGTCCCGGTGGCGGGCTGCAGGTACCCGGTCACCTCGGCGCCGGCCAGCTGGAGGCCACCCGTCCCCGGGCAGACCGGGACCCCGCCCAGCGCCTCGACCATCCCGGGCAGCCGAGCGAGGTCGACGGACACGTAGTGGTCGACCCGCAGGCCGGTCAGCTGCTGCACCGACCGGACCAGGCAGGAGGGACCGCCGTCGAGCAGCGCCGCGGCGAACGGCTCGGTCTGCGGCTGGCGGAGGTCACCGTCCGTGGTCTGGCAGACAGGGGTGTCGGACAGTGCCGTCGGGGGCACGCTGACCAGCACGGCCTGCTCGCCGTCGGCGGAGACGTGCGCCACCACGGTGCTGACCGCAGACAGCCCACTGCGCCCGGGCAGGCCGGTGCCGACCACCAGGTAGGTCGACGAGGTCTCCTGCAGCTGCGGGGCCAGCACCTCGGGGCCGTCGGTGACCAGCGCGTCCACCCGGTCGATCGAGTGGTCGGCGTAGAAGTAGAGACCGACGTAGTAGACGGCCACCAGGCCGAACAGGGCCACCAGCGCGAGCGCGACCCGGGTCACCCGACGGCGGAGCGGCCCGGCAGGTGGACGGGGCGTGGGCAGGTCGGCGACCGTCGCGCCCCCGGGGACCACGGGCACGTCCCGGCCGGGGATGGGTGGCACGGGCAGGCTGCGCCGCACCCCGGGCACCGGCACGGAGTACTGGGGGGGCGCCGGCGGGGGGAGCGGTGGGCCCACCGGCCGCGGGGACGACGGCGGTGCCGGGGGTGTCGGGTGGGCCACGGGCGCCGATGACGGGACCGGTCGTGAGGGCACGGGCACGGACGGTGCCGCAGCCGGAGGCGCCGCGGCCGGTCTGCTGTTGGCCGGCGGCCTCAGGCTCTCCGGGACGCCGGGGGCAGGCGAACCTGGCCCGTTCGGCGTGGCGGCGGGGACGGGGGGTCGACGGCCCACCGTCGGCGTGGCCCGATCCTCCGCAGGCCGGTTCCTGCGGGAGCCGGGCGGGGCGGCCGCCGGGCGGGCGACCCGGATGCCGGGCTCGTCGGTCGGGACGGCGGCCTCCGGCTCGGAGACCGGTGCGGGCATCGCCGGCTGCCAGCCGGTGGGCAGCACCGGCGGCGAGGGGACGACGGACGGCTGCGGGCGGTCCCGCCAGCCACCCCGGAGACCGGGTCCGTCGGAGGAGGCCGAGCGGCCCGGCCATGCGGGTTCGTCGTCCCTGGCCACACCGGGCTGCCACAGCGGGGTCCCGGCGTCGTCGACCGGTTGCTGGCGGCCGGTGGCCTCACCAGCCTCCCGGCGGTCGGCCCGTCGCCGGCGGACCCCGGTGCCCGAGCGGGCGAGCAGCTCGGCGACGGTCAGCGGCGCGGCCGGGCCGTCCGCGGCGTGCCCGGAGGCGGGCGGGACGGCGCCGGATGACCGGTCGTCGCGTCGGGGACCGCTGTCGGCCCCGTCCCGCGTCGGCTGATCCGCCACCGGCGTCGACATCCCATCGTCGTTGTCGGCAGTCCGCTCGCTGCCCGGTCGTCCCGCCCCGGGCGGCCGCAGACCGCCGCCGGTGCGACCGCTCCACGATACGGGCGGTCGACCACCCGCCCGGCCGGACGCGCGGGGGATGAACGGATCGGTCACAGCGAGCACGGCTCTCGACCGGCAGGCTGGCGCGCTGGACCGTAGCCTCTGGCCGTGAAGTTGCCCTTCCCCGGCCCGTCGGACGTGCTGCACGCCGCCGAGGGCCTCCGTGACGGCGTCACCGAGGCCCTGGCCCTGCTGCCCCGGGTGGCGGGCGCGCTCGGCGAGGGCGAGCAGCTGCTGAAGCGTGTCGGTGCGCTCGTCGATCGGATGGAACGGATCGCCGACCGGGCCGAGGTGGCGATCGCCGGCATCGACGTCATCCGGGCCGATGCCGACGTCGCCGTGGCCCGGATCGGTCTCACCAACGATGCTGCTGACGCCGCCGTCGCCCGGATCGGCGTCACCAACGACGCCGCCGACGCCGCCGTCGCCCGGATCGGCGTCACCAACGACGCCGCCGACGCCGCCGTCGCCCGGATCGGCGTCACCAACGACGC
>NZ_JAPVBK010000003.1:0-406572 GCF_026967885.1 Modestobacter sp. VKM Ac-2983 | reverse complement strand
GGATCGGCGTCACCAACGACGCCGCCGACGCCGCCGTCGCCCGGATCGGCGTCACCAACGACGCGGCCGATGCCGCCGTGGACAGGATCGGCGTCACCAACGACGCCGCCGACGCCGCCGTCGCCCGGATCGGCGTCACCAACGACGCGGCCGATGCCGCCGTGGGCAGGATCGGCGTCACCAACGACGCCGCCGACGCCGCCGTCGCCCGGATCGGGGTCACCAACGACGCCGCAGACCGGTCCGTGGCCCGGATCGGCGTCACCAACGACGCGGCGGACCAGTCCGTCGCCCGGATCGGCCGGTCGACCGACGCCGCCGACGCGCTCCTCGAGGCGGTCGGCGGCACGGCCGGCGCCGCCGACGGCACGCTGGCCCGCGCCGAGGCGCTGCTCGCCGCGATCGCCCCGCTGCTGGACGACTACCGCCCGGCGCTGACCGCGCTGGCCCCGTCGCTGACCCGGTTCGCCGAGGAACTGCACACCGACGAGGTCACCGCGATCATCACCCTCGTCGACCGGCTCCCCGACCTGGTCGTGCACCTCGACGAGGACGTCCTGCCGGTGCTGCTGACCTTGAGCGACGTCGCACCGGACCTGCACACCCTGGTGGAGACCGTGCAGGACATGCGGCAGGTGGTGAAGGGGTTCCCCGGCTCGCGGCTGTTCCGGCGCCGCGGCGCCGAGGAGATCGCCGAGGAGGAGGCCGAGGCGGAGAGCTCCTCCTCCTGAACGCAGCGACCGGCGCCTCCCCCGAGGGGACGGCGCCGGTCGCTGGTCAGGTCGGTGCTCAGGTCTCCGTCGGGTAGCCCAGCGCCCGGACGACGTCCCCGATCCGCTCGTAGACCTGTCCCTCGGGCAGCCGGGAGAGCTCGCTGGCCACCACGTCGGGGGCCCGGTGGTCCCGGGCGGCCTCGACCAGCTCCGGGCCGGTGCTGGGGAAGTCCGCGCGGTCCAGCCAGCGGGCCAGCTCGGCCCGGGCCACGACGGCATCGGCGTCCATGCCCACCGGGACCCCGCCGACCAAGGTGCCGGCCGGGTCGGCGTCGATGTCGGGCTGGTCCTCACCGACCGGCTCCACCTCGCGCCACTCCTCGGACCGGGTGGCCCGCTCGGCCTTCATCATCCCCTGCACCTCGTGCTCGAGCTCCTCGTCCAGGCGCGGGTTGTGCTTGGTGCTCCGGCTCCCAGTGAAGCCGCCGTCGGTCTCGCTCACGATCTCCTCCTCCGTGCGGGCGTCGCCGCGCCGCTCAGTCCTTCTCCAGTGCGCTGGGCTTGTGCACGGCGGTGCCCCCGCTCTTCTCGCTCTCCACCTCGTACTGCGGGTCGTCCGGGCTGGCGCGCACGGTGCGCCCGGCAGCCTCGGTGTCCTCGGTGATCTCCCGCTGCACCGTGCCCTCGGCCGTTCCGCCGTGGCTCTTCCAGCTCACGTGGTCGCCCTTCGAGAACTCCTCCGCCATCCCGGCCTCCCTCTCGCACCGTCGGTCCGCTGTGCCTGCCCGTGGCGGCAGCCGCGCACACATCGGGCGCCGGTGCACGCCGGGCGACCGGCTGCCACCCGACGGCGGTCACCCGTTCGGGGGGTGTCCAGGGGGAGGGTGGTGACGACGGCGAGATCGTCACGTAGCGTGCTGATTCGACGGGATGCACACAGCGTCTTCCCTGATCAGTGCGATGAACTGGTCACGTTGGGTGAGGTCCTCGTCCACGATCGCCGGCTCGGCTGGCCCCATTCCCCCGGGGCCGGCCGGGTCGGCCCCGCTAGGGTCGTCCCTCGTGCCACCGACCGAGGAAACCGCCCCCACGGCAGCCGTACCAGGCGCCGGGGCAGCCGATCCCGCCGTCCGCCCGGTCGACGTGCTCACCGTGACGTCCGTGCGTCACGTGACGCCCGCGGTCCGCCGGGTGACCCTCACCGCGCCCGCCACCGTGGTCGCCGCCTGTGGCCCCACCATGTCCCTGCTCGTCCCCCGCGCCGAGGACCGTTCCCCGCGGTGGCCGGAGGTGGCGCGGGACGGCCGCATCGTCTGGCCGCAGGGCAGCCACGGCGTCGCCCTGCGCAGCTACACCGCGCGGCGGCAGGACCCGGACGCCGGTGAGGTCGACGTCGACTTCGTCCTGCACGGCGACGGCCCGGCCGCCTCCTGGGCCACGGCCGCCGCAACGGGTGCCGTGCTCGGGCTGGCCAGCGCCGCGCCGCTGGGGGCCTCTCCCGCCGGCTGGCTGCTGCTGGCCGGTGACGAGACCGCGCTCCCGGCGATCAGCCGGATCCTGGCGGCGGCCGACCCGGACACCCGTGGCGTGGCCCTGCTCGAGGTGGCCGGCCCCCAGGAGGAACAGCCACTGACCGCGCCGGCCGGCGTCGAGGTGCGCTGGCTGCACCGGGCCGGTGTCGCGCCGGGGAGCAGCACCCTGCTGGTCGACGCGGTGGCCGCCCTGTCCCGCCCGCCCGGTGAGGACCTGTTCGCCTGGGTGGGCGCCGAGTCGGCGGTCGTCCGCGCCGTGCGCGCCGACCTGCGGGGCCGCTGGGGGCTGCGCCGGGGCCAGCACCACGCCATCGGGTACTGGCGCGCCGGCCGCGCGATGTCCCCGGCCGGTTGACCGCCTCGGCGACGGTCCCCGTGGCCTGATCCCCAGGCTCCTCACAGGTACCGTCCAGGACAGCCGCAGCCGCCAGCGGGACCCTGGAGCGATGACGACGTCGCCGCAGGGTCCATCGGGAGGGGACGTGTCCACCATGAGCTCCGGCTCACCGGCGCCCGGCGCCCAGCGGCCCGAGGCCCGGCTCCTCGTCGTCGACGACGAGCCGAACATCCGCGAGCTGCTGTCGGCCAGCCTCCGGTACGCCGGCTTCGAGGTCGCCACCGCCCCGGACGGGCAGCAGGCCCTGTCGATCGCCGACCAGTTCCAGCCGGACCTGCTGGTGCTGGACGTGATGATGCCCGGACTGGACGGCTTCGGCGTCGTCCGGCGGCTGCGCCAGAACGGGAGCAACACCCCGGTGCTCTTCCTGACCGCCCGGGACGCCGCCGAGGACAAGGTGACCGGCCTCACCCTGGGTGGGGACGACTACGTCACCAAGCCGTTCAGCCTCGACGAGGTCCTCGCCCGGATCCGGGCGGTGCTGCGCCGCACCCAGAGCGTGCAGCAGGCGACCGAGGCCCCGCGGCTGACCTTCGCCGACATCGAGCTCGACGAGGAGTCACACGAGGTCCTCAAGGCCGGCAAGCTGGTCAGCCTGTCGCCGACGGAGTTCAAGCTGCTCCGCTACCTGATGACGAACGCCGGCCGGGTGCTGTCGAAGGCACAGATCCTCGACCACGTGTGGAACTACGACTTCAACGGCGAGGCCAACGTCGTGGAGTCCTACATCTCCTACCTCCGCCGCAAGATCGACACGACCGAACCGCGACTGCTGCACACGCTGCGCGGCGTCGGCTACTCCCTCCGCCTCCCCCGCGGCTCGTGACCGCCACCGCCCGGAGCAGGGCGGTGGACACCGCGGCGGCTGCGCCACCCCCGGGTGAGCCGGTGGAGCACCCGGCTCACGACCCTGCGCCCCGGATCCCCCTGCGCATCACTCTCGTGGCGTTGATGATCGCGTTGGTGGCTGCAGCGCTGGCCGCCACCGGCTTCGCCGCCACCTCCCTGCTGCGCGACTATCTGGTCGACCAGCAGGACCGGCAGCTGAGGAGTGCGCTGGAGCAGAACACAGCGCAGCCGATCGAGGTCGTCCGGGTGTGCTCCTGGGGGGACATGCGCTTCCCCAGCAGCCAGTACAACGCCTGCCTGGGCCTCGGCGCCGAGGACACCGTGGCGGTGGTGGTGGGCCCTCAGGACGACGAGGACCTTCCCGACATCAGCGGGATGGACCCGGCGTCGATCGACGGCACCCGGATCTTCACCGCCACCTCGGAGGACGGGCGGACGAGCTGGCGAGTGGGCGCGACCCGAGTGCCCGCCACCCCCTTCAGCGAGGAGTTCGTCTTCCTGGTGGGGCTCGACCTGACCGCCGACGAGGACCTCCTGGGCCGGCTGGTGCGGATCGAGCTGCTGGTCGGCCTGCTGGTCCTCGCTGTCCTGGGCGTCGCCGGACACCTGGTGGTGCGCAACAGCCTGCGACCCCTGGTGGAGGTCGAGCACACCGCCCAGGCGATCGCCGCCGGCGACCTGTCCCGGCGCGTGCCCGACGGCGACGACCGGACCGAGGTCGGGCGGTTGTCGCAGGCGCTGAACGGCATGCTCGGCCGGATCGAGAGCTCCTTCCGCGCGCAGCAGGCCTCCGAGGAGCACGCCGTCGCCTCCGAGGCACGGATGCGCCGGTTCGTCGCCGACGCCAGCCACGAGCTGCGCACCCCGCTGACGTCGATCCGCGGCTTCGCCGAGCTGCACCGCCAGGGTGCGGTCCACGGCCCGGAGGACACCGGCCGGCTGATGCAGCGGATCGAGTCCGAGGCGACCCGGATGGGGTTGCTCGTCGAGGACCTGCTGCAGCTGGCCCGGCTGGACCAGCAGCGGCCGCTGGCCCTGGCCCCCGTCGACCTGGCCGAGCTGGCCGGTGACGCCGTGCACGACGTCCGCGCCGTCGACCCCGACCGCCCGGTCAGCCTGCAGCTGGACCCCTCGCTCACCGACGCCCCTGTCGTGCGCGGCGACGAGGCCCGGTTGCGTCAGGTGATCGGGAACCTGGTGACCAACGCGCTCACCCACACCCCCGCCGGCACCCGGGTGACCCTCCGCATCGCCGAGGACGAGACCGAACCCGACGGGCTCGTCCTCGCGGTCAGCGACGAGGGCCCCGGCCTGGCGCCGGCCGACGCCGACCGGGTCTTCGAGCGGTTCTACCGGGCCGACTCCTCCCGCACCCGCGCCGCCGGGGGCACCGGGCTCGGGCTGTCCATCGTCGCCGCACTGGTCGAGGCGCACGGCGGTCGGGTCGAGCTGCACACCGCCCCCGGCGAGGGCGCCACCTTCGCCGTCCACCTGCCTCGCTCCGGTCCGCAGCCGCCCGGCCCCACCTGACCCGGCCGGCGGGCCGGCTGGTCCAATCCACGGGTGACGATCGAGGGAACCGCGACCGAGGGCGAGCTGCTGGCCGCCGTCACCGACCTGGGCAGCGCCCTGCGCGAGCTGGTCGGCGCCACGGTGACGACGACGGTCCCGGCCGCGGAGCTGCGCTCCGCCGCCGTCGCCGTCCGGGAGGTGACCGCCCGGCTGTCGGCGGCCCGCCGCAGCCGCGACCAGCTGCCCGCGCTGGACGACCCCGCCCAGGCGCGGCGGGTGTTCAACCCGGTGAGCGGGGTCGGCAGTCCGTTGGCCCCACCGCTGGTCATCCGGCGCGAGGACGGCGGTGTCGTCAGCGAGGTGACGCTGGGGCTGGCGTACGAGGGCCCGCCGAGCTACGTGCACGGCGGGATGAGCGCACTGCTGATGGACCAGCTGCTGGGATCTGCGGCGATCGCAGCCGGGCTCTGGGGCATGACGGCGCGGCTGGAGCTCGACTACCGCCGCCCGGTCCCCCTGGAGACGGCGCTGGTGCTCCGCGCGGCGGTCAGCGGGAACACCGGCCGCAAGACCGTCATCACCGGGACGATCGCCCTGGCCACAGCCCCGGACCAGCCACTCGTCCAGGCCCACGGCGTGTTCGTGACACCGCGGCCGGAGCAGGTCGCCGCCTACTTCTCCGCCATCACCGACGCGACCGGCCGACCGACCCCGCCCGGCCGGCCCGGGGACGCCACCGGGGTGGTCGACCGACCCCGCTGAGCCCACCGCCCGACCGGTCCCCGGGTGCCATGACGGACACTGGGGTCCGGGAATCCCCATCACGTCGATGCGGTTGCCCCACTGATCGTGTCGCCGGCCGGCGATGCGTGCCGCCGTCCTCGGGAGCTCGACAGCGTGTCCATCGCCGACCACCGGCTCACCCAGCTGCAGACGCTGGAGGCCGAGTCCGTCCACGTGCTCCGCGAGGTGGCAGCCGAGTCCGAGCGGCCGGTGCTGCTGTTCTCCGGCGGCAAGGACTCGATCGTCATGCTCGAGCTCGCCCGCAAGGCGTTCGCCCCGGCCCGGATCCCCTTCCCGGTGATGCACATCGACACCGGGCTGAACTTCCCCGAGGTCCTGGAGTTCCGGGACAAGCGGGTCGCCGAGCTCGGCGTGGAGCTGGTGGTCGCCTCGGTCCCCGACGCCATCGCCGCCGGCACGGTGCGCGAGGAGCCGAACGGGTCGCGCAACCGGATCCAGACCCCGGTGCTGCTGGACGCCGTCGAGCAGCACGGCTTCACCGCCCTGTTCGGCGGCGCGCGGCGCGACGAGGACAAGGCCCGGGCCAAGGAGCGGATGTTCTCCTTCCGCGACGAGTTCGGCCAGTGGGACCCGAAGAACCAGCGCCCCGAGCTCTGGGACCTCTACAACGGCCGCACGCACCTGGGTGAGTCGATCCGGGTGTTCCCGCTCTCCAACTGGACGGAGCTGGACATCTGGGGCTACATCGCCCAGGAGGAGATCGCGATCCCGCAGCTGTACCTGGCCCGCGAGCGGGACGTCGTGGACCGCCAGGGGATGCTCTACGCGGTCAACGACTTCATCACGCCCCGGGACGGCGAGCAGGTGCTGCGCGAGAGCGTGCGGTACCGCACCGTCGGCGACGCCAACCTGACCGCCGCCGTCCGCTCCACGGCCACCAACGTCGAGGAGGTCATCGCCGAGATCGCGGTGACCCGGCTGACCGAGCGCGGCGCCACCCGCGGCGACGACAAGGTCAGCGACGCCGCCATGGAGGACCGGAAGAAGGAGGGCTACTTCTGATGGCGCCGATCCTGACGGCGCCGGGCACGCGCGGCCAACACGCCCTCCAGCCGCTCGACCTCGACCTGCTGCCCCTGCAGGCGCGCCCTGCGCAGCGCGCGCCGCAGGCGTCGGCGGCGGTCGACCAGCACCCGCACGACGACGCCCAGGAGCACCAGCCCGGTCAGCCAGCCCACCACCTCGGGCACGCCCGGGTCCAGCGGCGCACCGAACGCCGAGTCGAGCAGACCGCTGGCCCACTCGGTGACGACGTAGCCGACGACGTAGCCGAGCACCACGACCATCAGCGCGGGCACAGCGGCAGCGAAGACGAACACCGTCACCCCTCCGTGGACGTGGCCCCCAGCGTCCGCCACCGCCGCGCCACCCGCCAGCGAGACCTCCGACGAGACAGGGGAGAGGCTGCCTGATGACCTCCGCCGACGCACCCATCGACGTCCACTCTGCCGCCGCCGAGGCGGCCGCGGAGATCGCGCACGCCCGCAAGGACATCCTGCGGATCGCCACCGCCGGCTCGGTCGACGACGGCAAGAGCACGCTGATCGGCCGGCTGCTGTACGACAGCAAGGCCGTGTTCGAGGACCAGTACGCGGCGATCGCGCGGGCCAGTCGCGGCGACTTCGTCGACCTGGCGCTGCTCACCGACGGGCTGCGCGCCGAGCGCGAGCAGGGCATCACGATCGACGTCGCCTACCGCTACTTCAGCACCCCGCGGCGCACGTTCATCCTCGCGGACACCCCCGGGCACGTGCAGTACACCCGCAACATGGTCACCGGCGCCTCGACCGCGGACCTGGCGATCGTGCTGGTCGACGCCCGCAAGGGCATGGTCGAGCAGAGCCGCCGGCACGCCTTCCTCGCCTCCCTGCTGCGGGTGCCGCACCTGGTGGTCGCGGTGAACAAGATGGACCTGGTCGACTGGTCGGAGGAGGTCTTCGAGGGCATCCGCGACGAGTTCACCGCGTTCGCCACCAAGCTCGAGGTCCCCGACCTCACCGTCGTCCCGATCTCGGCCCTGCAGGGCGACAACGTGGTGACCCGGTCGGCGAACACGCCCTGGTACGAGGGCACCTCGTTGCTGCACCACCTCGAGCACGTGCACGTGGCCAGCGACCGGAACCTGGTCGACACCCGGTTCCCGGTCCAGTACGTGGTCCGGCCGCAGTCCGATGCCTTCCACGACTACCGCGGCTACGCCGGCCGGGTCGGGGCCGGCGTGCTGCGCCCCGGTGACGAGGTGCAGGTGCTGCCCAGCGGGCTGACCACCACGATCACCGCGATCGACGGGCCGAACGGCCCGGTGGAGGCCGCCTTCCCGCCCATGTCGGTGACCGTGCGGCTGGCCGACGACCTGGACGTCTCCCGCGGCGACATGATCTGCCGCCCGCACAACGCCCCGCAGGTCACCCAGGACCTGGACGCGCTGGTCTGCTGGATGGCCGACACCCCGCTCACCCCGCGGATGCGGCTGGCCGTCAAGCACACCACCCGCACGGTGCGCGCGATGGTCAAGGACCTGCAGTACCGGCTGGACGTCAACACCCTGCACCGGGAGACCGACGCGACCGAGCTGGGTCTCAACGACATCGGCCGGGTGCGGCTGCGCACCACCCAGCCGCTGTTCGTCGACGACTACCACCGCAACCGGGTCACCGGCCGTTTCATCCTGATCGACGAGGCGACCAACGCCACCGTCGGCGCCGGGATGCTCACCCCCGCCGGGTGAACCAGTCGGCCCCGCGGGCCGTTCGCTCGCGGGGCGCGGCGCTGCTGCTGGTGACCGCGATCGTCGTCGTCGCGCTGAGCCAGCGGCCGGCCATCGTGGCGGTGGCCCCGCTGCTGGGCCAGCTGCGGGCCGACACCGGCCTGAGCAGCGCGCTGGCCGGTCTGCTGACCGCGCTGCCGGTGCTCTGCTTCGGCGCGTTCGCCCCGCTCGCCCCACGCCTGGCCCGCCGGATCGGGCTGGAGACGGCGGTGGCCGCCTCGCTCGCGCTGCTGGCCGTCGGCATCGCCCTGCGGCTGCTGTCCCCGGTCGCGCTCCTCTACGCCGGCAGCCTGGTGGCCGGCGCGGCGATCGCCATCGCGAACGTGCTGATGCCGGCCTACGTCAAACGGGAGTTCGCCCGGCCGGGCGCCGTGATGGGCGCCTACACCGCGTCGCTCAACATCGGGGCGGCTGCCGCCGCGGGGCTCACCGTGCCGCTGGGCGTGGCGCTGGGCGTGGAGTGGCGGGTGGCGCTCGCCTCCTGGCTGGTGCTGGCCGTCGCCGGCCTGGCGCTCTGGTTGCCGGTGGCCGGGGTGCGTGGCACCCCGGCGAGGACGGCAGAGACCGGCGCCGGGGCGTGGTCGCTGCTGCGGCAGCCGCTGGCCCGGCAGGTGACCGCCTACCTGGGCTTGCAGAGCGTGCAGTTCTACTCCTTCGCCGCCTGGCTGCCCACCCTGCTCGCCGACGCCGGTGTCCCGGTCCGGGAGGGCGGGCTGCTGCTGGCCGCCTCGAACGTGACCGGTGCGGTCGGGGCCCTGCTCGTGCCGGCCGCCGCCGGACGGATGGCCGACCAGCGGCCGCTGGTGGCCGGCGTGCTGACCGCGTACGCCGTCGGGCTGGGCGGGCTGCTGCTCGCCCCGGCCAGCGGCACGCTGCTCTGGGTGGCCGTCTTCGGCGTGGCCCAGGGCGGCGGGTTCGCCCTGGCGCTGACCCTCATCGTGCTGCGCAGCCCGACCCCGTTGGTGGCCGCCCGACTGGGGGGCGTCGCCCAGTGCCTGGGCTACCTGGTCGCCTCGACCGGCCCGGTGGTGCTGGGAGCCCTGCACGACCTCACCAGCGGGTGGACCTGGCCCCTGCTGCTGCTCATCGCACTCCTGGCGCCGATGCTCCGGGCCGGCTGGGGTGCCGCGCGCGACGCCGTCCTGGATCCTGGCGAGGCGAGGACGGCGTCGCAGACGGGATAGCCCTACCGGCTCAGGCCGTCGGGTCGGTCGCGGCGCCCGGCTGCGGGGCGTCCGAGGCCTCGCCGTTCCAGTCCTTGCCGGCCGTGTCGGCGTTCTCGGAGGCGCTGTCGGTCTGCCCGGCGACGGTCTCCACCATCTCCTCGTCGGACAGACCCTGCCCGGCGGGCTCGGTGTGGCTGGTGGGCTCACTCATGCGACGACTCCTTCGTCTGACGATCGCGGTCCCCTCGACCGTCCCCGTGACGCGGGGACGGCAAACCAGCGACGGTCGGAGCTCGGTGGGCTCCCCCACCCCGGTGGGCACGAACCCGGACCATGCGCGTCAGGCGCTGATCGCGTCGATCGCCTTGTAGACCCGCTGCTCGGAGATCGGCCGGGGCGTGCCGACGGTCTGGGCGAACAGGCCCACCCGCAGCTCCTCGATCATCCAGCGCACCCGGGTGACCGGGTCGTCCGGCGCCCCGGTCGGCGGCGCGGTGGCACGCAGCTGCGCGTACTCCGCCGTCACCGCGGCGACCTGCGCGGTCCACAGCTGGTCGCGGGCGGCGTTGGCCGGCAGCTTCTCCAGCCGGTGGGCCATCGCGGTCAGGTACCGGACCAGGTCCGGCAGCCGGCGACGCCCGGCGTCGGCGACGAAGCCGCGGTGCAGCAGCCCGCCCATCTGGGCGCGCAGGTCGGCGATCGCCGTCTCCGGCACCCGGCGTCCGGGTGCGGCACCGATGGCGATCGCCACCTCGCGGGCCTGGGTCAGCACCGCCTCCACCCGACGGACGGCGTCGGAGGTCAGCGGCAGCAGCTGCTCCCGCGCCGTGGCCAGCAGGGCGGTGAACGCGGCCTCGGTGCGCGGCGGCCCACCGGCTGCGGCGATGAGCTCGTCGGCGGCGGCGTCCACGCAGTCGGCCACCAGGTCGGGGATCTCGCCGTCCGGGTTGAACTGCAGCGTGAGCCGGGTGCGCGGGCCCAGCCCCTTGACCACCTGCCGGACCGGCGAGCCGGCCACGAGCTCCAGCAGCCGCCGCGCGCCGCGCCAGCCCAGCCGGGTCGCCTCCGCGTGGGTCGCCACCACCCGGACCCCGACCGTCTCGCCCTCGTCGACGAGCGCGGGGTAGGCGGTGACGACGTGTCCGCCGCGCTGCACCTCCACGGTCTCGGGCAGGTCCCCGAAGGTCCAGCTCGTCTGGCCGGTGCGCTCGTAGGTGGAAGCCGCCCGGGCCAGGCTGGCCCGCGCCTGGGGCGCCACCTGCGCCCGGAGCTCGGCCAGGTCCTTGCCCTGGGCCAGCGGGCGCTGCTGGTCGTCCAGCACCCGGAAGGTCGCCCGGAGGTGCGCGGGCACCTCGGCGGGCTGCCAGGCATCGGGCGGGATGACCACCGAGGTCGCCCGGCGCAGCTCGCGCTCCAGCGCCGGCAGCAGCGGCTCGGTCGGGTCGATGTGCGGCAGCACCTCGCGCACCCGGTCGGGGATCGGCACCAGGCCGCGGCGCAGCTGCTTGGGCAGCGACCGCAGCAGCTCGGTGACCAGCTCGGCCCGCTGCCCGGGCACGGTGAACGCCAGCGACTCCCCCGACGTCCGGGCGAGGGTGTCCAGCACGCCCAGCGGGACGTCGACGGTGACGCCGTCCTCGGCCGCGCCGGGGGCGAAGGCGTAGGACAGCGGCAGGGTCAGCCCCTGCGTCAGCCGCACCTCGTCCGGGTAGTCCTCGGCCTGCACCTGGCCGGCCGCCGCGGCGTTGGTGAGCATCTCCGGGGTGAAGGTGAGCAGGTCCGGCCGGGTCCGGCGGGCCTCCTTCCACCAGCGGTCGAAGTGCCGGGTGGAGACGACGTCGGCCGGGACGCGGGCGTCGTAGAGTTCGAACACCGTCTCGTCGTCCACCCGGATGTCCCGACGGCGGGCCCGCTCCTCCAGTTCGGCGACCCGTTCGACGGCGGCCTGGTTCTCCGCCCAGAAGCGGTGGTGCGTCGTCCACTCGCCCTGCACCAGGGCGTGCCGGATGAACAGCTCGCGGGAGACCACCGGGTCGATCGAGCCGTACTGCACCCGCCGGCCCACCACCAGCGGCAGGCCGTAGAGGGTGACCCGCTCGGTGGCGACGACCGAGCCGCGCTTGGCGTCCCACCGCGGCTCGCTGTACTGCCGGTTGACCAGGTGGTCGGCCAGCCGCTCGACCACCTCCGGGTCGATCCGGGCGACGGTGCGGGCGAACAGCCGGCTGGTCTCGACCAGTTCGGCGGCCACCACCCAGCGCGGCGGCTTCTTGGCCAGCGGGGTGCCCGGGGCGATCACGAACCGGGTGTTCCGGGTGCCCAGGTACTCCCGGCCGGGCCGGCCGGGCTTGCCGCTGCGGTCCTTGACCGGCTCGGCCTGCATCCCCACCTGGGAGAGCAACCCGGCCAGCAGTGACGCGGTGACGCCCCGTTCGTCGGGGGCGGGGGCCAGCGAGCCGGTGGTCATGCCCAGCCGGCGGGCCGTGCTGCGCAGCTGGCCGTGCAGGTCCTGCCACTCGCGGATGCGCAGGTAGTGCAGGAACTCCTTCTTGACGGTGCGCCGGAACTGGTTGCCCGACAGCTCCTCCGCCCGCTCCGCCAGGTACTGCCAGAGGTTGAGCAGCGCGAGGAAGTCGGAGTTCTCGTCGGCGAAGCGCTTGTGCAGCTCGTCGGCGGCCTGCTGGTGCTCCGCCGGGCGCTCCCGCACGTCCTGCACGGTGAGGCCGGCGGCGATGACCAGCACCTCCTCCAGCACCCCGCGCCGGTCGGCCTCCACGACCATCCGGGCGATCCGGGGGTCCAGCGGCAGCGCGGCCAGCGCTCGCCCGGTCTCGGTGAGCTTGCCCTCGCCGTCGAGCGCGGCGAGCTCCTCCAGCAGCGCGAGGCCGTCGGCGACCGCCCGGCGGTCCGGCGGGTCGATGAACGGGAAGTCGGCGACGTCGCCGAGGTCGAGCGAGGCCATCTGCAGCAGCACCGAGGCGAGGTTGGTGCGCAGGATCTCCGGGTCGGTGTACTCCGGCCGGGCGTCGTAGTCGTCCTGCGTGTACAGCCGGATCGCGATGCCCTCACTGGTGCGCCCGCACCGGCCGGAGCGCTGCCGGGCCGAGGCCTGGCTGACCGGCTCGATCGGCAGCCGCTGCACCTTGGTGCGATGGCTGTACCGGGAGATCCGCGCGGTGCCCGGGTCGACGACGTACTTGATGCCCGGCACCGTCAGTGACGTCTCGGCGACGTTGGTGGCCAGCACGATCCGGCGGCCGGTGTGCGCCTGGAAGACCTTGTGCTGGTCGGCGGCCGACAGCCGGGAGTAGAGCGGCAGGACGTCGATGGGCGTGCCGTTGCGCTCCGTCGTCCCGGCCAGCGCCTCGGCGGTGTCCCGGATCTCCCGCTCACCGGCCAGGAACACCAGCACGTCGCCCGGCCCCTCGGCGACCAGTTCGGCGCAGGCGTCGACGATCGCGGAGGTCTGGTCGCGGTCGGGGTCGGCCTCCGGGTCGTCGGGGTCGATGACCGGCCGGTAGCGGACCTCGACCGGGTAGGTCCGCCCGCTGACCTCGACGACGGGGACCTGCGCGCCATCGGTCGAGAAGTGCTTGGCGATCCGGTCGACGTCGATGGTCGCCGAGGTGATGACCAGCTTCAGGTCCGGGCGGCGGGGCAGCAGCCGGGCGAGGTAGCCCAGCAGGAAGTCGATGTTGAGGCTCCGCTCGTGGGCCTCGTCGATGATGATCGTGTCGTACTGGCGCAGCATCCGGTCGCGCTGCACCTCGGCCAGCAGGACGCCGTCGGTCATCAGCTTGACCAGCGTGCGGTCGCCGACCTCGTCGGTGAACCGGACCTTCCACCCGACGACGTCGCCCAGCGGGGTGCCGATCTCCTCGGCGATCCGCTCGGCCACCGTCCGGGCGGCCAGTCGCCGCGGCTGGGTGTGCCCGATCCGGCCGCGCACCCCGCGACCCAGCTCGAGCAGGATCTTCGGCAGCTGGGTGGTCTTGCCCGAACCCGTCTCCCCGGCCACCACGACCACCTGGGAGTCGCGCAGTGCGGTCGCGATGTCCTCGCGGCGCTGGCTGACCGGCAGCTCCTCCGGGTAGCTGACCACCGGGACGGCGTCGCGCCGGCGGGCGATCCGCTCCTCGGCGGCGGCGACGTCCGTGGCGACCTGCTCCTGCTGGCGGGCGCGGGCCGCCGGGTCCTTGGTGCGCCGGGTGCCCTCGAGCCGTCGGCGGAGCCGGTGCTCGTCGGCGAGGGTGAGTGCGGACAGCCGGGACCGGAGGTCGTCGTGCGGGGTGGTCACGGGGTGCTCGCAGTTCCTTGAAGAGGGGGACGACTCCCCAGGGTCTCACCTCCGCGGCCGCCGTCGCAGGCGCCAGGATCCGTGCAGGTGACAACTGGTTGCGTGCAGCGTGCAACGGCTTGTATCGTGCAACCGTTCTCCGGCGCACCGTCGCGCTGCTCAGCCCACCGCGTCCCCCGGAGCGCTCGTGACCGACCTCGCCCCACATCCAGACCAACAGGCGGTCCTGGGTGACGAGCTCGCCCGCCTGATGCGGGTGATGCACGCGCTCAAGTCCCTGGCCACCGACGAGTCCGGCCCCGACGCCCGGGAGCGGGCGGCGCACGTGCTGCTGTTCCCGCTGACCCGGCTGGGCCCGCTCCGTCAGGGCGCGCTCGCCGAGGTGGTGCACGCCGACCCCTCGACGGTCAGCCGGCACGTCACGCTCCTCGTCGACCAGGGTCTCGTCCGCCGGGTCGCCGACGAGCGGGACGGCCGGGCCAGCCGGCTCATCGTGACCCCGGCCGGCGAGGCCGCCATGGAGCGGCTGCGCGAGGAGCGCAACGCCCACCTGGCCACGGCCACCGCCGGGTGGACCCCCGCGGAGCTGGGCTCCTTCACCGCAGCGCTGCAGCGGTTCGTGCAGGACCTCACCGACCACCTCCCGACCCCGGGCGCCCCCGCTGGCAGCGCCGGGGACGACAGCGAGCAGAAGAAGAAGGACCGATGACGCAGACCAGCGACCGCACGACGGGCGCCGAACGCCGCACCGCCCGGGCCGCCGCAGCGGCGCCCGACGCCTCCGGGGCGTTCACCCACCGCCAGATCATGACGATCCTGGGCGGCCTCCTGCTCGGCATGTTCCTCGCCGCGCTGGACCAGACCGTGGTGTCCACGGCGATCCGCACGATCGCCGACGACCTGAACGGCTACGACCTGCAGGCATGGGCGACCACGGCCTTCCTGATCACCTCGACGATCACCACGCCGCTCTACGGCAAGCTGAGCGACATGTACGGCCGCCGGCCGTTCTACCTGTTCGCGATCGCCGTCTTCGTGCTCGGCTCGATGCTGTGCGGCCTGGCCGACACGATGTACCAGCTGGCCGTCTACCGGGCGATCCAGGGCATCGGTGCCGGTGGCCTGATGTCGCTGGCGCTGGCGATCATCGCCGACATCGTGCCGCCGCGGGAGCGCTCGAAGTACCAGGGCTACTTCATGGCCGTCTTCGGCACCTCCAGCGTGCTGGGCCCGGTCATCGGCGGGTTCCTCGCCGGTCAGTCCACGATCCTGGGCATCACCGGCTGGCGGTGGATCTTCTACGTCAACGTGCCGCTGGGCATCCTGGCGTTCGCCGTCGTGTTCAAGGTGCTGCACCTGCCGCACACCAAGCGCGAGCACCGGATCGACTTCCCCGGCGCGCTGGCGCTGATCACCTTCCTGGTGCCGCTGCTGATCGTCGCCGAGCAGGGCCGCACCTGGGGCTGGAGCAGCACCGGCGCTCTGGTCTGCTACGCCCTCTCCGCGCTCGGCTTCGTGCTCTTCGTGCTCGCCGAGCGGGTCTACAAGGACGACGCGCTGCTGCCGCTGCGGATGTTCGCCAACCGGACCTTCGCGGTGACCAGCCTGAGCAGCATCGTGCTGGGCGCGGGCATGTTCGGCGGCATCCTGCTGCTGCCCCAGTACCTGCAGATCGTGCAGGGCTCCAGCCCGACCGAGGCCGGGCTGCAGATGATCCCGCTGGTCATGGGGATCATGGCCGGGTCGATCATCGCCGGTCAGGTCATCGCCCGGACCGGGAAGTACAAGGCGTTCCCCCTGGTCGGCGTGGTCTTCATCGTCACCGCACTGGTGTCGCTGTCGTTCATCGTCGGCGCGGACACCCCGGTGCCGCTGATGTTCCCCTTCATGACGCTGATGGGGCTGGGCCTGGGCTTCAACTTCCAGCCGGTCATCCTGGCGGTGCAGAACGCGGTGAGCCCGCGGGAGATCGGCGTCGCCACCTCGTCGGTGACGTTCTTCCGCCAGATGGGCGGCACCCTGGGGACGGCGGTCTTCCTCTCCGTGCTGTTCACCCGGCTGCCCACCGACATCGGCAGCGCGGTCTCCGACGCCGCCGCGGCCGACCCGGCGCTGGCCCCGCAGCTGCAGGCGGCGGCGGCCAACGCGGCCGACCTGTCGGACACCTCCTTCATCCAGGAGCTGCCGAGCGCCGTGGCCCTGCCGTTCAAGACCGGTTTCGCCGACTCGATCGACATGGTGTTCCTGATCGCCGCCGGCGTGGTCGCGCTGGGCTTCTTCGTCCTGCTCCTGCTCCCCCAGCTGGCGCTGCGGACGCAGTCCGGCATCCAGGCCCAGCAGGCCGGCGCCCGGGAGGTCACCGACGACCCGAACACGGCGGCGGCGCACGCGGCCGGTGCCGCGGCGCCCACGTCGGTGGAGCCGCCGGTCGACGACGCCGACCGCACCGACCGTCGGCTGGACGACGACCGGGTCGGTGCACCGACGTCCGTCGGGGCCCGGCACGAGGCGGCGCCGGACCAACCGACCGGGCTGGACAGCGTCCCGGCCGACCACCTGCCGGACGGGGCGCGCGACCCGCGCTGACCCCTCCGCGCACGCGCTCCGGGCGCTGTGCACGTGCTGCGGCACGTGCACAGCGCCCGGCGTGCGCGCAGGGCGGTCAGTGGGTGAGCTTGAGCCCCACGACGCAGCCGACGATCCCGGCCAGCAGCAGCACCCGGACGACGGAGAACTGCTCCTCACCGGACCACATCGCCCAGCCGGCGGTCAGCGTCGCGCCGATGCCGACCCAGACGGCGTAAGCCGTGCCGATCGGCAGGCCGCGCATCGCGTACGCCAGCCCGGCCATGCTCCCGGCCAGGCCGACCGCGAAGACGGCCGTCGGGCCCAGCCGGGTGAAGCCCTCCGACCGGCCGAGGGCGGTGGCCCAGACGGCCTCCAGCACGCCGGAGAGGACGAGGACGAGCCAGTACACCGGGCCTCCTGGTACACCGTCTTGTCGCTGTCCGGGTACGGCGTGCTCGTCCGGGAGCCCGGTCCCGGGCCCGCCCCCAGCCTGACACGGCCGGGGGCGGGCTCCTCAGCTGCCGGGGGTGAAGACGGCCCGCACGCAGCCGTCCTCCTTGTCCTTGAACATCTGGTAACCGCGGGGCGCCTCGCTCAACGGGAGCACATGGGTGGCCAGGTGCTCGGTGGTCAGCTCCCCCCGCTCCATCCGCTCGAGCAGTTCGGGGATGTAGCGCTGGGCGTGCACCTGCGCCCCCCGCATGGTGATGCCCTTGTTCATCAACGCGCCCAGCGGGAACTTGTCCACCATCGCGGCGAAGACCCCGAGGGTGAAGATGCTCCCGCCCTTGCGGCAGGCCATGATCGCCTCACGGAGGGCGGTCGGCCGGTCGGTCTGCAGCCGCAACTGCTGCTTGACCTGGTCGTAGACCCCCGCGGCGCCGGAGCTGTGCGCCTCCATGCCGACCGCCTCGATGCAGACGTCGGGCCCGCGGCCACCGGTCCGCTCGCGCAGCTCGGCGAGGACGTCGGTGCTCGAGTAGTCGATGGCCTCGGCACCCACGTGCTCGCGCACCTGCTGCAGCCGCTCAGGGACGCGGTCGACGACGTAGACCTGCTCGGCCCCCAGCAGCATCGCCGCCCGCGCTGCCATCTGGCCCACCCCGCCGGCGCCCCAGACGGCCACGACGTCGCCGGGCTTGGTCCCGGCCAGGTCGGCGCCCATCCAGCCGGTGGACGCCGCGTCCGAGGCGAACAGCGCCCGGGTGTCGGAGATGCCCTCGGGGACGACGAAGGTGCCGACGTCGGCGTAGGGCACCCGGATGTACTCCGCGTGGCTGCCGGCGTAGCCACCCATGGCGTGGGAGTACCCGAGGCAGCCGCCGGGGCTCTGCCCCCACAGCCCCTCGGTGAT
The DNA here is from genome assembly GCF_026967885.1 of Modestobacter sp. VKM Ac-2983. Lineage (NCBI taxonomy): Bacteria > Bacillati > Actinomycetota > Actinomycetes > Geodermatophilales > Geodermatophilaceae > Modestobacter > Modestobacter sp. VKM Ac-2983. The sequence goes on along the minus strand of NZ_JAPVBK010000003.1, from coordinate 388,613 downwards.
GCCGGGGTTCGCGTTGCCGTTGTCGCAGAGGGAGTACTCCTCCTGCTTGCAGTACCAGCAGTTCCCGCAGGCGGCGAACGGTGCGCCGACGACGCGGTCGCCGACCTTGCGGTGCCGCACCGCGGACCCGGCCTCCACGATCTCGCCGATGAACTCGTGGCCCAGCACGTCGCCGGCGCGCATGAACGGGATGTACCCGCCCAGCAGGTGCAGGTCCGACCCGCAGGTCACCGACTGCGTGACCTTCAGGATCACGTCGTGGTCGTTGAGCAGCGTCGGCTCGGGCACCTCCTCGACGGAGACCTCGTTCACGCCGGTCCACGTTGCTGCCTTCACAGGACACCCTCCTCGGATGCACGCTCGTCCATCCCGTCGAGGACCTTCCCCTGGGGCGTCTGTGCGCGGTGACCGTGCGGCTGCGGCTCGTTCCGCAGCACCTCGCCGGTCTCGATCCGCTGCTTGGCCTCCCGCAGCGCCGAGCGGAGCTCGCCCAGCTGGTCCTCCCCCACCCGGTCCCGGAAGCGGGCGGCCAGCTCGGCGCCGCGCTCGCCCGGGGCGGGGGTCACCCGGATCTCCAGGCGGTCACCGAACCGGGTCAGCGGCTCCGGGGTCCCGGCCCGCAACTGCTCGGGGTCGGTGAGCACGGTGACCGCTCTCCAGCGACGGGCGGCGGTCTCCGGGTCGTCGGTGGCCGAGGCCTGACCGACACCGGGGAGCCGGACGTGCTGGAGCTGTCTGAGCGCGCCGCTGCCGGCCTCGGAGGCCAGCCCGGCCGCCCGGGCCAGGATGTCTGAAAGGGGCATGGCCGCCCCGGTACCCGGCGCTGCCGGGAGCCCAACCCCCGACAGGGCGACACGCTGCACGCGGGTCACCGAAGGCTGGTCACCGAGCACCGTGGGCGTCCAGCTGCGTGCGCTTAACCTGGGCAGGGGCCGGTCCTCCGCCCCGCCGACACCGCCGTCGTCAAGGAGCCCCCGTGCGCTCGTCGCTCGTCCTGTCCCCCCGCGACCTGGAGTTCCTGCTGCACGAGTGGCTGCAGGTCGAGACGCTCACCAAGCGGGAGCGGTACGCCGAGCACTCGCGGGAGACGTTCGACGCCGTCCTGGAGCTGGCCGAGCAGATCGCCACCGAGCAGTTCGCCCCGCACAACCGCACGGCCGACGAGAACGAACCGCACGTCGTCGACGGGAAGGTGGTGCTGATCCCGGAGGTGGCGGCCGCGCTGCGGGTCTTCGCCGAGGCGGGAATGAACGCCGCCGCGCTGCCCGAGGAGCTCGGCGGGCTGCAGCTGCCGGCGGTGGTGAACCAGGCGGTGCACGTCTGGTTCCAGGCGGCCAACATCGGCACCTCGGCCTATCCGTTCCTGACGATGGCCAACGCGAACCTGCTGGTCTCCCACGCGACTCCGGAGCAGGTGCAGACCTACGTGCCGCCGATGGCCGAGGGCCGCTGGTTCGGCACGATGGCGCTGTCGGAGCCGCAGGCCGGGTCGTCGCTGGCCGACATCACGACCCGCGCCGTCCCCCAGGACGACGGCAGCTACCGGCTGACCGGCAACAAGATGTGGATCTCGGCCGGTGACCACGAGCTGACCGAGAACATCGTCCACCTGGTGCTGGCCAAGGTGCCCGGCGGCCCGGCGGGCGTGAAGGGCATCTCGCTGTTCATCGTGCCGAAGTTCCTCGTCGAGGAGGACGGGTCGCTCGGCGAGCGGAACGACGTCGTGCTGGCCGGCCTGAACCACAAGATGGGCTACCGCGGGACGACGAACACCCTGCTGAACTTCGGCGAGGGCGTGCACACCCCCGGCGGGCAGCCCGGCGCCGTCGGCTTCCTGGTCGGCGAGCAGCACCGGGGCCTGACCTACATGTTCCACATGATGAACGAGGCGCGGATCGGCGTCGGGATGGGCGCCACCGGGCTGGGCTACACCGGCTGGCTGCACGCCGTCGACTACGCCCGCGACCGCACCCAGGGGCGGCCGCTCTCCGGCAAGGACCCCTCCGCCCCGCCGGTGCCGATCATCGAGCACCCCGACGTGCGGCGGATGCTGCTGGCCGGCAAGTCCTACGTCGAGGGCGGGCTGGCGCTGGGGCTCTACTGCGCCCGGCTGGTCGACGAGGAGCGGACGGCGGAGACCGAGGAGGAGCGCGCCCGGGCGCACCTGCTGCTGGAGATGCTGACCCCGATCGCCAAGAGCTGGCCCTCGCAGTGGTGCCTGGCCGCGAACGACCTGGCGATCCAGGTGCACGGGGGCTACGGCTACACCCGCGACTACCCGGTCGAGCAGTTCTACCGGGACAACCGGCTCAACCCCATCCACGAGGGCACCCACGGCGTCCAGGCGCTGGACCTGCTCGGTCGCAAGGTCGTCATGTCCGGCGGGGCCGGCCTGGCGCTGCTCGGCGAGACGATCGCGGCGACCACCGCGCGGGCGGCCGGCACGCAGTGGGCCGACCTGGGCGAGCAGCTCGACGACCTGGTGCAGCAGCTCGGGGCGGTCACCGCGACGCTGTGGGGACAGGGCGACCCGCAGGTGGCGCTGGCCAACGCCAGCGTCTACCTCGAGGCAGCCGGCCACGTCGTCGTCGGCTGGCTGTGGCTGGAGCAGGCCCTGGCGACCGAGGGCCGGGAGGGCGACTTCTACGCCGGCAAGCGCCAGGCGGCGCGGTACTTCCAGCGCTGGGAGCTGCCGAAGGTCGGCCCACAGCTGGCCCTGCTGGCCTCGCTGGACACCACGGTGCTGGAGATGCGCGGCGACTGGTTCAGCTGAGCGGCCGCCCGCGCGTGGCGACACCCACGTGCGGACACGACGACGGCGGCCCTCCGGGAGGAGGACCGCCGTGGTGCGGCAGTCCGGGCAGGCCGACCGGCCTCCCCGGGGGCGTCAGGAGACGGCGTTCGCAGGGCGCGGGGAGCGGGAGTCCGTCGTCGCGGCCCGTCCGAGCGGCCCAGATGCCGCGCGCTTCTCTGCCTCGTACCGTGCGGTGGACTGCGTGCCCATCGCGATCACCAGGGCCGTCAGGGCCAAGAACCCGATCAGGCTCAGCGTCGGCCACAACACCATCTGTCACTCCACATTTCTCTCGGGGCCCGCCGGAGAACTCCCGGCGACTCAGGTCCGATGCTCCTCTGCCCGCCCTGCGGCGTTCCAACCCTCCGGGACGGCACTGCCAGGTCACGATCTGGTGACGGCGCGACGCAGGCCGGGTGGAGACCCTGCTGAGACCCACCGGAGCCGGAATTCCTGGACGCCAGGCGTGCGACAGCTGCTGCCGGGGCACCCACGGACCGACCCAGCCCGCGTCGATCACCGGAGGCCCCGATGGCCGGAGCAAGTGCACGAACCCCCCACGAGGGCCGCAACACGACGGACGACCGCGATCCGACCACCGCCCGCGACGGCGGGGACATCGCCCCCGGCGACGACAACATCACGCACGAGCGGGCCGACTTCGCGCCCACCGGCGTGGACACCGACACGAGCACCGGCGGGACGCTCAAGCGCACCGCCAAGGAGTTCAGCGAGGACGGGCTGACCGACTGGGCGGCCACGCTCACCTACTACGGCGTGCTGGCGCTCTTCCCCGCGCTCACCGCGCTGGCGTCGATCATCGGCCTGCTCACCGACCCGGAGGAGCTGACCACCGCGCTCACCGAGGTCGTGCCGGAGCAGGCGGCCACCACGCTGAACCCGGTGATCGAGCAGGTCGCCGGCAGCCCCACCGCTGCCGGCTTCGGTCTGGTCCTCGGTCTCGTGGGCGCCATCTGGACGGCGTCGGGCTACGTCGGCGCGTTCACCCGGGCGGCCAACGTGGTCTACGAGACCCGTGAGGGCCGCAAGATCTGGAAGCTCAAGCCCCTGCAGCTGCTGGTCACGCTGATCGGCATCCTGTTCGCCGCGCTGATCCTGGCGATGCTGGTGCTCAGCGGCCCGGTGGTCGACGCAGTCGGCCAGGCCATCGGCCTGGGCGACACCGTGCTCACCGTCTGGACCTGGGTGAAGTGGCCGGTCATCCTGGTGGTGCTGGCGCTGATGATCGCCGTGCTCTACTACGCCACCCCGAACGCGAAGCTGCGCGGCTTCAAGTTCATCAGCCCCGGCGCCGGCATGGCGATCCTGGTGGCGATCGTCGCCTCCGGGCTGTTCGCCTTCTACGTGGCGAACTTCGGCAGCTACAACGCCACCTACGGGGCGCTGGCCGGCGTGGTGATCTTCCTGATCTGGTTCTGGCTGATCAACCTCGCCCTGCTGTTCGGCATCGAGCTCGACTCCGAGATGGAGCGGACGAAGGAGCTCAAGGACGGCGTGCCGCGTGCGGACAAGGAGATCCAGCTCGACGCCCGGGACGACCCCAAGCGTCAGCAGACCACCTGATCCACCCCGTACGACACGGCGGCCCCCGGTCCTGCTGGACCGGGGGCCGCCGCGCGTCCTCAGTCGGTCGGCCGGCGCATCGACCACATCTGGGCGGGGCGCTCGAACTGGGTGGCGATCTCCCAGCTGACCCCGGGCGGCCCGGTCTCCTTGCGGAAGTTCCCGACCGCCAGCCGGGCCAGCGCCGGGTCCCGGGCCACCCGGGCGGCGAGCTCCCGGGCGCGCCCCTCGACGGCGTCCTCGTCGTGGGTCTCCCACGCCAGGCCCAGGCGGACGGCGGCCTCGCCGTCGACCTCCTCGCCGAAGAGCGCCATCGCCGCGGCGGCCTCCCGCCCGACCAGCCGGGAGAGCAGCACGAAGTGCCCACCGCCGGGGTGGATGCCGCGCTTGAGGAAGCCGCAGATCAGCCGGGCGTCGCGGGCGACGATCCGCAGGTCGGCGGCGAGCAGCATGTTCATCCCGGCGCCGACCGCCGAGCCCCGGACGGCGGCGATCGTCGGCACCCGGACCTGGCCGAGCCGGTAGAACGAGTCGTAGATCGCGCCCATGCCGGCGTACGCCTCAGGCGCCGCCGGGTCGCGGCCGGCGTCGGTCAGGGTCTGCACGTCGCCACCGGCGCAGAACGACTTCCCGACCGCCTGCACGACGAGCGCGCCCACGTCCTCGCGGGCGTCGACCTCGTCGAAGGTGGCGATCAGCTCGGCGGCCATCGCGGGGGTGAGCGCGTTGCGCCGCTGCGGTGCGTTGAGCGTCACGACGGCGACGCCGTCGGACACCTCGAGCTGGACCTCGCCTGAGCTCTGGCCTGGACTGCCGGACATGCGGCTCCCTCGCGTCGTCGGCCGGCGACGGTGCCGACCGTGTCCCTGCGATCAGACCACGCGGCCGACACGGCCACTCAGCGGCTGGTCGACTGCCCGTCGTCACCGCGGCGGGCCGGCGGCACCCGCTCCACCCATCCGGCGACCGTGGCCAGTCCCCGGCTGACCGCCTGGCCGGCCGGGGCGATCCGGCCCGGGGCGTACTGCACCCCCGCGTCGACCAGGTCGCGGGTGCGGTCGAGCACCGACAGCGGCAGCCCGGAGAGGGCGTTCCCCGGCGGGCGGCGGGAGACGGTCGGGTGCGGCCGGGTCGGCGAGACCCGCCGGGCCAGCTGCCACTGGCGGCCGAGTCGGCGCAGCGCCTCGTCGTCCACGGCTGCCTGCAGGCGGGGGAACATCACGTCCTCCTCGTCCCGGACGTCCTCGCGCAGCACCTCCACCAGGCGGGCCAGCGCCACTGCCCGGCGCGGGTCGTCGTGCCCGAGCGCCTCCAGCTCGCTGACCAGCTCGTTGACCTCCTGGTGCTCCTCCTCGACCTGGCGGGTCAGCGCGTCGCCGTCGGGCAGCACCCGGCGGATCACCGGCCAGAGCACCGTCTCCTCGGCGAAGGCGTGGCTGAAGACCAGCCGGTCGACCCGGCGCAGGACCCGCTCCTGGTCCGTGCCGGTGGTGCTGTCGAGCTCGTGCAGCAGCCGGTCCAGCTCCGCGTGGTCCGCGCGCTGACGGGCGAGGACGCTGCCTGGGCCGCCCAGCTCCTCGACGGTCTGGTCGGCGATCGATCGGGACATCGGTGGCTCCTCGCGTGCGACAGCGCGACGTCCGGGGCTGAGACGGACCCGAATCCTGCCCCAGGCCGACCGGTCCCATGCGCCGGCCGGACCCACCCGCCGCCGGTGAGGGACAGTGGGTGCCATGGCGAATCTGATCGGTCGGGCCCGGCGGACGGCGCAGGACCCGGTGGGCGACAAGCTGGCCGGCCCGCTGCACGCGGTCGACCCGGCCGTCGGACGCCCGGCGCTGCAGTCGCACGAGGACGTGTCGGCGCTCTGCGGCACCCATGTGCAGGTGGTGCCGGTGGAGGACGTGCCGGACGACACCGGGCTCTGCCCGGCCTGCCAGTACGGCGACTGACCAGTCCATCCGGGCCGGAGCCCGTCCCGTCGTACCCGTCCAGGACACTGCCGCGGTGACCACGGGCAGGCCGGCGCCGGAGGACGGCGTCCCTGACCGGGTGCTCCTGGTCCGCACGGCGCCCGGTCAGGTCGAGGCGCGGGAGCTCTCCGGCGGCGTCGCCGGCCCGCCGGTGCGGCTGCCGGAGGAGGAGCTGCCCGGGTTCGTGCGGCAGCGCCCACGCACCCGCTGGGTCTGGGACGACACCACCCGCTGGTACCCGGCGCTGCTGGCGGCCGGGGTGCGGGTGGAGCGCTGCAGCGACCTGCGGCTGAGCCGGGCACTGCTGCGCCACTCCCCCCTCGTCGACCAGACGTCCCTCGCCGGGGACGACGCCGCGGCCTGGGACGCGCTGGCCCCGGTCGCCGCCGAGGAGCACACCCTCTTCGCCCTCGACGACCTGGCCGAGCGGCTCGACCCGGTGGCCGAGCACAGCCGGCAGCAGGCGGCCCTGGCCGCGGCGCCCGAACGTGGGCGGCTGGCCCTGCTGCTGGCCGCGGAGTCCTCCGGCGCCCTGGTGGCCGCGGAGCTGACGCACGCCGGGCTGCCCTGGCGCGCCGACGTCCACGACCGGCTGCTGACCGAGCTGATGGGCCCGCGGCCGCCGCGGGGGCAACGGCCGGCGCAGCTGGAACGGCTGGTCCCGGAGATCCGCGCCGCCCTGGGCGCGCGGCAGCTGAACCCGGACTCCCCCGGCGAGCTGCTACGGGCGCTGCAGAACGCCGGGCTGCCGGTGAGCGACACCCGGTCCTGGACGCTGGAGCAGCTGGACCACCCCGGCGTCCCGCCGCTGCTGGAGTACAAGAAGCTGGCCCGGCTGCTCGCGGCGAACGGCTGGGCCTGGCTGGACAGCTGGGTGCGCGACGGCCGGTTCCGCCCCACGTACCTGCCCGGCGGGGTGGTGACCGGCCGGTGGGCGTCGTCCGGCGGCGGGGCGCTGTCGGTGCCGACCCAGATCCGCCCGGCGGCCGTCGCCGACGCGGGGTGGCGGTTCGTCGTCGCCGACGTCGCCCAGCTGGAGCCCCGGGTGCTCGCCGGGATGAGCGGCGACACCGCCATGGCCGAGGCGGCGCGCGCGGCAGACCTGTACCAGGCGATGGTCGACAGCGGCGCCGTCCCGAGCCGCAGCGACGCCAAGCTCGGGATGCTCGGCGCGATGTACGGCGGCACCCGGGGCGAGAGCGGGCGGATGCTCCCCCGGCTGGCGCGCCGCTACCCGCGGGCCATCGGGCTGGTCGAGGAGGCCGCCCGGGCCGGCGAGCGTGGCGAGGTGGTGCACACCCTGCTCGGCCGCGGGTCCCCGCCGCCGACCGGCGCGTGGGCCGAGCACTCCCTCGAGCCCGCGGACGACGGGGTGCCATCCGAGGAGCACGCCCGCGACCGCCGCGCCTGGGGCCGGTTCACCCGGAACTTCGTCGTCCAGGGCACCGGCGCCGAGTGGGCGCTGTGCTGGCTGGCCGACCTGCGCAACCGGCTCTGGCGACTCGGCGACGCCGGCGAGCTCACCGACCGCCCGCACCTGGTGTTCTTCCTGCACGACGAGGTCGTGGTGCACACCCCCGCCGACCTCGCCGGCGAGGTGACCGCGGCGGTGCACCAGGCCGCAGCGCAGGCCGGCCGGCTGCTGTTCGGCGACTTCCCCGTCGACTTCCCGCTCGACGTCTCCGTCGTCGACTCGTGGGCCGACGCGCACTGAACCGGCGGCCGGTTCAGTGCGGGTCGACCGCCACCAGCGAGCAACCGGCGGTGCCGAACGGCTGGACGTCGAAGCCCAGCTGCAGCAGGCACTCGGCGATCGCGGCGTTCATCGTGCGCTGCACCGCCTCGTGCACATCGGCACCGCGCATCTGGTGGCGGCTCATCCGGTCGTGCTGGTGCCAGCTGACCAGCACACCCGGGTGCCCGGGCTCCGGTGTGAGGCACACGCCGCCGGCCGGCCCCTCCCCCGCGCAGTCGTGCAGCTGCAGCCCCGCCTCGACCAGAGCCGCGGCCACCTCGACCCCCAGCGAGACGAGGTCGTCCTCCTCCGCCAGCGGCCCGTCCCACTCCTCGGGCAGCCGGTCGAGCTGGTCACCGAGGTCGCTGAGCCACTCCCGCTCGGCCGGCAGCTGCCGGCGGACCAGCCGGCCATCGGAGCGGAGCACGCCGTAGACGGCTCGGCCGGCACCCGCCGGTGCCGCGGACATCGCCAACCAGTCCGCCTCGATCGGGTCGGCGAAGGGGCCCGCCAGCACCTGCTCCCGTGCGCCGTCCCCCGACTCCTCGACCAGCCACCAGGCCGGCGGGGTGCCCTGCGCGCCGCCCTGCCGGCCCGCCGGGTGCGCCGCCATGCCCGGGGTGGCCACCGGTGCCACGACGTTGGCCGGCTCAGCGGCCCGCAACGGGGCTGCCACACCGCCGGGGACCGCTGCCGCCCCCACCGCCACCGGGGCAGCGACCGGGGCTGCGGCCTCGGCCGTGGCCCGCTGGCCCTGCACCTGGTTGCGCTCGAACTCGTACCGCGCGGTCGAGCTCTGCGCGAGGGCCACGACCAGCGCAGCCAGCACCACGAAACCGACCACCGCGACCACCGGCCAGAGCAGCATCACTGCCACCCGACGGAGACGGCGCCCCAGCTGGCGGCCCGACGCGAGGAACCCTGGGCCCACCGCAGGAGCGAGGAGCCGGACGACCGCAGGGAGGTGCGCACCGACGTCATCTCTTCCTCGCCGGGCTCGAACAGCTGGAGCAGAGCGGCCAGGTCCAGCTCCTCCTCCGCCGGGATCGCGGTGGACGACGGGCGGGGTGCGAGGTCGAGCGCGGTGTTCACAGGGGGCTCCTCGGTGCAGTCCGTCGCGGCTGGGGAAGTGCCGCGGACATGCCAAAAGCTAGGGCTCCCGCCGTGCCGGACGACGCGCTTTCACACCGTCATCACGGTCCCGTCACCGAATCGTTGTGCAAGCCACCCGAACGGTCGATGACCGGCCTCTCAGCAGCCGCCTTGTCGACATCTTCCCTGCGCTGAACTGGGCTTTTCCCAGATCACGGGACGGTCATCAAGATCTGGGACGTTCAATCGGCATGTTGCGCCCGCCATTCCGCATGACGCCCCTTCCTATCGGAGCCACGACTCCCGGACGCGCAATGACACTTCCCGCGCACGGGCTCGTGCTGCAGCTGCACCGTCCCGGTGCGGGCGGAATGCCCGACGGCGGGGTCTGTGGACCTGATGGTCAGCGGCGACGCGCCGCACGCAACACGATGGGGGCCAGGAGCCCCGCGGATGCGGCCGCGTCGAGTGCCAGGGTCACCCGCAGCGGCATCGGCCATCGTCCGCGCGCTTGAACGCCCTTGGCGGTGGGTGCTCGGTCTGCTTGCCCGGCACGTGAACGGGGCCAACGTCTCGCACCGGGTCGCGCTGGATGGCCTCGTGCTTGACGGCAAGATGGAGGACGCCGCTCAGGACGGACCGTGCGGTCCTCACCGCGTGGGGCCGCTGGTCTCCCCGATCCCGCGCAGCCACCGCCCGATGTTGACCACTTTGACCTCTCGGGAGGGTCAGGTGAGCAGACCGAGAGGGTGGCGGTGTCCCTCTGACGCTGCCTGAATAGTGCTTCTCTGACCGCGCCGCTACGCCACATTCTCCGGCGCTTCGGGGCAGAACGATTCATGCCACTCGCCCCGACGAGCACCGCAAAGACACTCGGCGGTGGCGGAGGGGTAGGAGGTCTCGGTGGCTGCGGCGCGCCGTTCTTCACGAAAGAACCGCTGGGCCATCCGCTCCATTGCACTTGCTCGCCGGTACCGGCTAACCAGACGTGCGATGCCGTAAACGACCGCGATCCAGAAGATGACCCAATAAGCTGTTCGTGTCCACGGCGCCGCACTGTGCTAGCTTCCGACACAGATCAGGGGCTGACGCTCCGCTGCCTCACACGATCGTGTGGCTCGTCCTGCGCAACGGTCGACCGGCTAGACCCGTCGAGTAATGAAGCCCTAGTTCGCCACCCGCAGCAGCCGCGGAGTTGGCCGCCTGACGACACTTCGAGCTCCGCCGTCACCGTGATGGCGGAGCTCAGTGGCATTTCCGTCTTAGTTCCGCACAGTCAGGACCGACGGCCGGTGTACCCGCAACTGATTCAGGCGTCCTTCGATCGCAGACTCGTTCTGACAACACACCCGCAGACGCAGGAAGCGCCCCCGGCTCGAGCTAAACGCTCGGGTCCGGGGGTCTTGTTGTCGCAGGTCACAGTCCCGCGCGGCGCTTACTGTTGGTGACGAAACATGTATAGGTTGCCCATTCTGTTCCCACTTCCGGAACGCTACCGTCACTCGTCGTGCCTACAGCGACGAAACCCTCCGTCACGGAGCGTTCACAGGATCTCCAGCACCTCAGCCGTCGGTACCGCCATCGGGGGAACCGGACGCAGTCGAACGTCATCACCGTGACCCCGAATCCGTGGCTGATCACCGGCATCTTCGCCGCGATTCTGGCCGTCGGGGTCGCCTGGTTCGAGTGGCGCGGAAGCCCCGGCTGGACGATCTACGGCGGGGCGGTGGCGGTGATCCTCGGGTCGAAGCTGCTGCTGTCCCTGCTGCCCGCCCGTCGCTGGGGACCGGCACCTGATCTGCGGGTCGCCGTCGTCGTCCCGTTCTACAACGAGGACCCGGCGATCCTGGCCCGCGCGCTGGACAGCATCGACTCGCAGACCCACACCCCGACCGCCGTCTACATCATCGACGACGGCTCAACCCTGGACGACGCCCGCACGATGGCGCACAAGTGGGCCGAGAGCCGTCCGCACGCCACCGTCATCTACCAGGCCAACGCAGGTAAGCGCGAGGCGATGGGGCAGGCGTTCCGGGCACTGGCCGGCTTTGTCGACATCTTCGTGTGCGTCGACTCCGACACGGTTCTCGAGCCCGCCGCGATCCGTCGTGGACTGGCCCCGTTCTCCGATCCGCGCACCGCTGCGGTCACCGGCACCGTCGTGGCGCTGAACCAGGACAAGGGCCTGCTGCCGCGACTGCTGGACCTGCGCTACGTGAACGCCTTCCTGTACGAGCGGGCCGCGTACTCCCGGCTCGGGTCGGTGCTGTGCGTGTGCGGGTCGCTGGCGTTCTGGCGCGCGGAGATCGTCGCCAAGCACCTCGATGAGTTCCTGGGGCAGACGTTCCTGGGGGCACCGGCCGTCGCGGGGGACGACCGGCACCTCACCAACCTGTCCCTGCTGCACGGCCGCGTGGTTCTGGCTCACGGGGCGGTGGCTCGTACCGCAGTCCCGGAGAAGAGCGGACACCTGATCCGGCAGCAGATCCGCTGGGGCAAGTCGTTCTTCCGCGAGTCGTGGTGGGCGTTGACCCACCTGTCACCGAAGCGGGTCGCGTGGTGGCTGACAGCGGTCGAGTCCGTGTCGTGGGCCGGGTTCACCATCGGTCTGTTGATGACGGCGTTCATTCTGCCGATGGTCACGGGGCAGTTCCTGCTGGTTGACTACCTGGGCTGGATCGTGCTGGCCGGCTATGGGCGGTCGGTTCACGTGTTCAGTGTTCGGCGCCCGGACTGGTCGCGGTGGGAGCAGGCTGGCGCGTTCCTGCTAGCCCCGGTGTACGGGATGCTGCACGTGATGGTGCTGCTGCCGCTGCGCATCTACTCGCTGGCGACGCTGCGGCAGACGGCGTGGGGTACCCGGGCTGCGGTGGAGGTGTCGGACGCTGAGCCGAACGTGGTGACCGTGCTGCCGAGTGAGTCGCTGGCGCTCGAGCCCGCGGTCGCGGTCGCTCACTGATCCTGGAACGCACGAAACGGCCCACACCGCCAAAAGCGGGGTGGACCGTTTCCTGTGCGCGATTAGCACTGTTGGACACGGATACGGTAGGCAGTGACTCCCCACGTCGTTTGTGGAAGCGGTCCGCTGGTCTTCCTAGTTGCTGGAGGAGACGTAGTCGAGACCGACCGTGTCGGCGGGCACAAAGTCCCCATCGGGCGGGGCACCTTCGTTGATGCAGCCGGTGCCGAGATCCACGAGCATCCCCGGCCGGAATGAACGACCGAATGGTCGCAATGGGCTCGACTGTGGCCTCCTGCACCATTGCGTCACAGCTTCATGGCCACGACCGGGAATGTTGCACTCAGACACTCCTCCAGTTGCCGGTCGTCGCCCACTCGCTGCTTCTGCACAACGGCGACCGCCCTCCACCCTGGCGATGTCGGTGATCTCTCGGTTGCCGACAAAGATGCAGGCCTGCACGTCAATGGGCGGCAGTTCACCGTTCCAGCCGCCGCCAGATTCCCCACTGGCACTGCCGGAGGACTCCCGAGTCACCATGTGCTCGGTACTTACTCCCACGTCGTTGCCGAGTTGGCCGAGGACGCTGCTCGGCGCATGGGGGGCACTATGGGGCTGACTGGCCACGACAGCGGCACCGGGTGCCCTAGACCGGGCACCCCACCCGCGATAAACGCGCAGTTCAAGTGCGGTGGGCCCCGAGGGGATCGAACCCTCAACCCGCGGATTAAAAGTCCGCTGCTCTGCCAGTTGAGCTAGAGGCCCGGTGGGTGCAGGGATCCCCAGGCGACCCACGACCGGCGTGGACCTCGGTGGCCCCGCGGCCCGGGTGCGAGGTTACCGCTGGGAGCAGCGAGGCCCCCGGCCTGTGCCGACTACCGGCCCCCTCGCGCAGCTGCCTGCTCCAGCCCGTCCAGCACCAGGTCCAGGCCGAACTCGAACTCCTCGCCGTAGTCGTAGCCGGGCTGCAGCACGTGCGCAGTCGCCAGCTCGACCAGGTGCGGGTACACCCCGGGCGGGAGCTGGGCCAGCATCTCCTCCGCCAGCTCGGCGGTCTGCTCGGCCGTCTCGAACGGCAGCGAACGCTCCTGCAGCGCGAACCCGTAGACGTAGCTGTCGATGGCCGAGAAGGCGTGCGCGGTCAACCCGACCGAGAAGCCGGCTCCCCGCAGGCAGCCGATGACCGCGTCGTGGTGCGTCAGGGTGGCCGGGCCGGGCGTCGTGCGCGACTCCATCAGGCCGATCGCCCAGCGGTGCCGGGACAGGACCTCGCGCATCGAGACCGCCCGGCGTCGCATCGCCGGTTTCCAGCCGACCCCGCTGGCGGGCAGGTCGACCTCGCCGAAGACCAGGTCGATCATGCCGTCGAGCAGGTCGACCTTGTTCGCCACGTGGTGGTACAGCGACATCGCCTCCACCCCGAGCGCCTGACCCAGCTTCCGCATGCTCAGCGACTCGATGCCGGTCTCACCGGCCAGCGCCACGGCCGCCCGCAGCACCCGATTCCGGTCCAGGGGCGCACGTGCGGCGTCCGTCGGGCTCATGCCCCTCCTCTCGTCCTTGACAACCTTACGCTGTAAGGAACAGCCTTACGGCGTAAGGGACCCACTGACGGAAGCGATCCGATGACCCGCACACAGCGAACCGACGCACGCTCCCCGCACCGCTCCGCCGACCGGATGACAGCAGTCGTCCACGACCGGTACGGCACCGAACCGGAGGAGGCCCTCCGGGTCGCGGAGGTCGATCGACCGGCCATCGACGCCGACGAGGTGCTGGTACGCGTTCGCGCCGCGAGCATCGACCGGGGCACCTGGCACGTCATGGCCGGGCTGCCGTACCCCGTCCGCGCCGGGTTCGGCCTGCGGCGACCGAGGGACACCAACCCCGGCCGGAGCCTGGCGGGGGTCGTCACCGCCGTCGGCGCGGACGTCGCCGGCTTCGCACCCGGTGACGAGGTGTTCGGCGTCGGTCGCAGCTCCTTCGCCGAGTGCTCCCGTGCCCGGGCCGACAAGCTCGCGCCCAAGCCCGGGAACCTGTCCTTCGAGCAGGCGGCCGCGGTGCCGATCTCCGGGCTCACCGCCCTCCAGGCGGTCCGCGACCAGGGCCGGGTCACGGCTGGGCAGCGGGTCCTGGTCATCGGCGCCTCCGGCGGCGTGGGCACCTTCGCCGTCCAGCTCGCCGTGCACCTCGGGGCCGAGGTGACCGGGGTCTGCAGCGGCTCGAAGACCGACCTCGTCCGGGCACTGGGAGCCCAGCACGTCATCGACCACACCCGCGAGGACGTCACCGCCGGCGGCCACCGCTACGACGTCGTCCTCGACATCGGCGGGAACCGCCCGCTCGGCCGGCTGCGCCGGGTGCTCAGCCCCCGTGGCCGGCTGGTCATCGTCGGCGGCGAGACGAGCGGGCGGTGGCTGGGCGGCACCGACCGCCAACTGCGCGCCCAGCTGCTCTCCCCGTTCGTCGGGCAGACGCTGGGGACCTTCCTCTCCTCAGAGAACGCCCGGGACCTGCAGACCCTGCGCGAGCTCATCGAGTCCGCCGCGCTCACGCCCGTCGTCGACCGGACCCTCCCGCTCGACCAGGTCGCGGCAGGCATCCGGCACCTCCTCGACGGCCACGCCCGCGGCAAGGTCGTCCTCACGGTCCCGGAGAACCTGTCGGGAACCTGACCAGCCCAACAACGACCGGCGGCCGCCCGCCGTTGGTCGCTGAGCGCTGCCTCCGGGCGCGCGATGCCGCGCTCACTGACCAGCAACGTGCACTGACGCCGAGGGGGCTGCTCAGAGCATGGTGAAGATCAGGAAGAGCAGTGCGGTGAGCAGCAGGCTGACCAGCAGCGACCCCAGGCACCCGAGCCGGCTGGTGAAGAAGAGGAACACCGCCCTCGGATGCCCGCCGCACCGGCCGGTCAACCACGGTCAGGCGGTGCAGACCCGGCCGAGCAGCTCCTGCAGCTGCGCCGCCTGCGCCTCGTCCACGGGCAGGTCGACCGCCACCTCGTCGCCGTCCCCGACGGCCAGCCGGAGCGGGAAGGCGAAGGGCTGCTTGGTCTCGGCCAGCACGTGCGGCTCGCAGGTGGCCGGTCGGAAGGTCACCGGCAGCCGCAGCCGGTCCCGCCCCGGGGCGAGAGTGGCCGGGAGGTCGGCGTCCAGCGTCGGTTCCAGGACCACGCTGCGTCCGAGCGCGGCGACCTGCACCGGCTCGTCGCCGGTGCGCCGGGTGAGCACCAGCTCACCGGTCACCGCGTCCCCCGCGGCGGCCAGCTCCTCGACGGCGACGTCCACCACCTCGGCCACCGCGACGGCCGCGCACTCCTCGGCGTGCACCTGCGCGAGCGTCTCGCCGGCCAGCGGCACCTGTACCTCGTCGACGACCCCATCGGGCCGGACGACGGTGAGCCGGGCCGCTGCCGGGTCCGGTGCCTGGGCACAGTCCACCCGCCCGTAGGGAGTCGGCAGGTCGATCGTCCGCCTCGGCGCGTACTCCGCCTCGACCGGACGGGCCGGCAACGGAGCGAAGCCCGGGGAGTCCAGCGCCACCTCGGTGACGGTGAACGGCGCCGTCCCGGTGTTGGTGAGGTGCAGCTGGGCCTGCCCGCCGATCGCCTCGTCGGAACGGAAGCGCAGCACCTCGCCCTCGATGCCAGGGACGTCCGGCAATCCCGGCGGCGCGACGGGCGGCGGACCACCCGCCGCACATCCGGCGACCAGCAGCGCAAGAGCCAGCGTCCGCACGCCGCCGAGCGTAGGGCGGGGTCAGCCGCCGGGCGTCACTTCGTGACGTGCCGGTTGGGCAGCTTCCCGAGCACCCGGCCGGCCTCGTACTTGACCTCGAGCCGCTCCTGGGCCGACGCCGTCGGGCCCCGCCGCGGCTCGCCGCTCTCGAGGTCGAAGGCCGACCCGTGCCACGGGCACACCAGGCAGTCCGCCCCGCGCACCTGCTCCACGGTGCCCTCGGCCAGCGGCCCGCCCACGTGCGCGCAGGAGTTGATGAACGCATCGACCCGCGCCCCCCGACGCACCACGGCCAGCGCCACGGGCGTGCCCTGGCCCTCTCCGGTGCGCAGCGCGGGCCGGCCCTCGGGCAGGTCGTCGAGCGGGCCGAGGTCGATCCAGTCGGTGGTGAGCTGCCGGGCGTCCGTGACGGCGTGGTTCGCACCCGAGGACTGGGCGTAGGACATGTGGCCCCCGATCGCCGCCGAGCCGCTGGCCAGCCCGAGACCGCTGTAGGCCAGCGCCCGCCCGAGCGTGCCGTTGCCCTTGCCGCGGGCCACCAGCGAGCCGACGTAGAGACCCAGCGCGGCGACGTTCGCGACGGCGTGGACCGCCCCCAGCCGGCGGACGGCGTCGTCCTGCTCCGACCAGTCGGCCGCGCCGGCCATCGCCGCGGGCACGCTGGCCGCCACGCCGGTGCCGATCAGCGCGGTGGCCGCCGGGCGGGTCGGCGGCAGGAGGTCCAGGATCCCGGCCGACAGCCAGGTGCCCACCGGGACCATCGCCAGGATCGGGTGCAGCGGGTGGCCGAGCCAGGTGCCGTGCAGCAGGTCGCGGAACGCCTGCGGCTGCAGCACCTTGTTCACCGCCGTCCGGGCGGACTCCAGCTTCGTGTCGAACGACGACACCTCGGACAGGCGGTCCAGCACACCGAACAGGCTCATGCAGCGCCCCATACCCGGTGCGACCGTCCGGAACCCGCCGTCCGCAGGGTCAGTGCCGCGGCGGCCAGGCCGCCGACGACCGGTGCGTGACCACGCTCCGTGAGGGAGGTCACGGAGTGTTGCGGGAACGCTCCGGGAATGCACATGCGTCTCAAGGGTTGCTGTCGGAAGATGACCCTGCTGATCGAGCATGGACCCGTGCTCGCGTCCTGAGGAGGACCCGTGACCTGCCCGTCCCTGCTCCGTCGCACCGCCGTGGACGGCGTGCGCCAGGGACGTCTCGACGGCTGCATCGAGCCCAGGTGGGTGCGGGAGCGGTCCAGCGCGGTGCGGGTGCGGTCCAGCGCGGCGCGCGAGCGACTGCAGCAGGACGACGCCCGCGCGCAGTTCGTCCGCTTCGTCGTCGTCGGCGGGGTCTCCAGCGCGCTCTACGCCGTGGTGTTCATCAGCCTGCAGGGCTTCGGCGCTCAGGTCGCGAACCTGTCCGGCGCGATCGCCTCCACACTGCTGGCCAACGAGATGCACCGCCGGTCGACCTTCCACGCCGGTGGCCGGGTCTCCTGGTTCACCGCCCAGTGGGAGGGCGGCGGCCTGGCCGGGATCGGGCTGGTCGCCACCTCGCTGGCCCTGGCCGGGCTGCACACCCTCACCGGCGACGTGGGCACCGTCGTCCAGCTCAGCCTGATCGCCGCGGTCACCGGTGCGATCGGACTGATCCGGTTCGTCGCCCTGCGCAGCTGGGTGTTCTCCCCGGCTGCCCGCGACTGAGGCCCCAGCGACCGAGCTCGCCGGGAGCGACCACCTCCCGACCGGACGCGACGGCTCGCCGCCGCGGCTGCCCGGGCGCCCGGCGTCCCGGTCCTACGCTGCCCGTATGTCGATCATGGACCGTCCCGCCCGCCTGGCGGCCGGCGCAGCCACCGGGCTGCTGCTGCTCCTGCCGCTGACGGCCTGCAGCTCACCCAGCGTCGCCTGCTCGGGCAACGAGTGCACCGCCACGCTCAGCGGCGACGGCGCGACGGCCACGATCCTCGGCACCGAGCTCTCCTTCGGCGGGACCGAGGACGGCCGGGCCAGCCTCACGGTCGGCAACACGAGCGTCTCCTGCGCCGAGGGTGAGAGCGTCTCGGCCGGGCCGCTGTCGCTGACCTGCACGACGGTGGCGCCCGGGTCGGTGGACCTCAGCGCCTCCCTGGGCTGAGCTCAGCCGGCGTCGGCGACCTCGACCACCAGCCGGGTGGGGTCGCTCAGCGCGGAGACCCGGAACGGCACCTCGGCGCTGGTGCCGATCCAGGCGACCGAGGTGCCCTCGAAGGTGGCGTCGTAGACGACGCCCTGCACGGTGTCGGTGCCCGAGACCGACACCGGCCCCCGGGCGACCTCCTCGGCGCCGGTCTCGTACGGATAGCTCGTGCCCTGCAGCGTCACCTGGAGGAACGCCGTCCCGGGGACGTCGACGGGGGAACCGGACCCCTGGGACGACGGCGCGTCGACGTACTCCACCCGCCAGCCGGGGGTGCCGCTGCCGGCGAGCTCGAAGACCACCCGGTCGTACCCCTCGTGCTCGGCGGCGCGGACGGCGGTCACCGTGAGCCCCTCGGGGTCGACCGGGTCGGCGGTGTCGGCCGAGGTGTCCGCGGGGAACTCCGCGGCCGGGCTCGCCGACGCTGCTGCGGTCGTCTCGGTGGTCGGCTCGGGCGCAGCGCTGCTGGACGAGGCGTCTCCGGTCGACCCCGCACTGTCGGTGTCGGGCTGCGCGGCACAGCCGGCCACCAGCAGGAGGGCAACGGCGAGCCCGGCGGAACGGGTCACCCGGGCGGGACGGCGGATCAGCACGGGGTGGATGCTGGCACGGTGGACGCCGCCGGCCCGGTCGCCACGCGCACCGGCGACCCCCTGTGGGAGGACCTCCGACCGGGCATGTATGGTTCTCACTGCCTCCAGCGACCACGAGCCCCCATCGTCTAGCGGTCCAGGACGCCGCCCTTTCAAGGCGGTAGCACGGGTTCGAACCCCGTTGGGGGCACGCACCATGCACAACAGCACCACAACCACCACGCAGCACAGCTCCACAGCCACGCAGCACGGCTCCACAGCAAGGCCCTGTAGCGCAGTTGGTTAGCGCGCCGCCCTGTCACGGCGGAGGTCGCGGGTTCGAGTCCCGTCAGGGTCGCCACCCGGTGTCCAGTACACCGGGAAGGGGCAGGTAGCTCAGTTGGTACGAGCGCTCGCCTGAAAAGTGAGAGGTCGGCGGTTCGACCCCGCCCCTGCCCACCTCACCTCATCCCCGTCTGCCCAGCCGCGCTCCAGCCGCCGGGCAGACGTCCAGCCACTTCCTGCGTGGCACACAGGAATATCTCAGGTCCAGGACGCACAGTCGGCTCATGACGACGACCTCCCCGGCAGCCAGCTCCCGCGCCCAGCTCACGCGGCCCGACGGCACTGCCCTGCGGGTGCTGGTCGTCGACGACGAGCCCTCGATCTGTGAGCTGCTGTCCATGGCGTTGCGCTACGAGGGCTGGGACGTCCGCACCGCCCACGATGGAGCCGATGCGGTCCGCGCGGCCCGCGAGTTCCGTCCCGACGCCGTCGTCCTCGACGTCATGCTCCCCGACATGGGCGGCCTGGAGGTGCTGCGCCGGCTGCGCGCGGAGACCCCGCTGGTCCCGGTGGTCTTCCTGACCGCGAAGGACGCGCTGGAGGACCGGATCGCCGGGCTCACCGCCGGCGGCGACGACTACGTCACCAAGCCCTTCAGCCTGGAGGAGGTCGCCGCCCGACTGCGCGGCCTGCTGCGCCGCACCAGCCGGGTGGTGGCCGACGACGGCCTCCTGGTGGTCGGCGACCTGACCCTGGACGAGGAGAGCCACGAGGTCACCCGGGCCGGGGAGGACATCCGACTGACCGCCACCGAGTTCGAGCTGCTGCGCTACCTGATGCGCAACCCCAAGCGGGTGCTGTCCAAGGCGCAGATCCTCGACCGGGTCTGGCAGTACGACTTCGGCGGCCAGGGCAACATCGTCGAGCTCTACATCTCCTACCTGCGGCGCAAGATCGACGCCGGCCGCCCGCCGATGATCCACACCCTCCGGGGCGCCGGATACGTGATCAAGCCCGCCGCATGACGTCTGACCACCACCGGTGACCGGCGGCCCCACCCGGTCCCGCCGTTCGTTGCGCACCCGACTGCTCATCGCCTTCGTCGTCCCGCTGGTCCTGGTGCTCGCCCTGGTCGGCGTCGTCTCGGTCACCGCGCTGCGCTCGGAGCTGGTCGGCCAGGTCGACAGCCGGCTGCAGGCGGCCGCCGACCGTTCCCAGGACTACGCCACCGGCCGGGACGGCGAGTGGTTCGACCGCGGGGGCGACGGGCGTGGCGGGCCGGGTGGTCTGGGCGCCCGAGGCCAGGGCGAGAGCACGCTCGGCGCCATGATCATGGACGGGGCCGTCGTCGACTCAGCGGTGCTCGACCAGCGCGGCCAGCCACTGCCGCTGACCGACGCCCAGGAGGCCGTCCTCGCCGAGCTGCCCACCGACGCGGCCCCGGCGACCCGGGACCTCGGCGGCGACCTCGGCGAGTACCGGCTGGTCGCCAACAGCATCCCGAACGGGGTGCTGGTGGACGGGCTGCCGTTGGGGGGCGCCGCCGACGCCGTCCGCAACCTGATCGCGGTGGAGCTGCTGGCCGGGCTGGCCGCGTTGTTCGCCGCCGCCGGCGCCGCCGTGCTCGTCATCCGCCGCACCCTGGCGCCGTTGGACCGGGTGGCGGCCACCGCGACCCGCGTCTCCGAGCTGCCGCTGGCCAGCGGCGAGGTGCAGCTGGCCGAGCGGGTGGCCCCGCAGGACACCGACCCGGGCACCGAGGTCGGCCAGGTGGGGATGGCGCTGAACCGGATGCTCGACCACGTCGAGGGCTCGCTGGCCGCCCGGCAGGAGTCGGAGACCCGGGTGCGCCAGTTCGTCGCCGACGCCAGCCACGAGCTGCGCACCCCGCTGGCCTCCATCCGCGGCTACGCCGAACTGGTCCGGCGGCAGCACACCGAGGTCGCCGGGGACGTCGGGCGCGCGATGAGCCGGGTGGAGTCCGAGGCGCTGCGCATGTCGGCCCTGGTCGAGGAGCTGCTGCTGCTGGCCCGGCTGGACGCCGGCCGGGAGCTCGCCGCCGAGGAGGTCGACCTCACCGCCCTGGCCGTCGACGCGGTCAGTGACGCGCACGTCGCCGGCCCGCGCCACCACTGGCAGCTCGACCTCCCCGACACCCCGGTGCTGGTGCGTGGTGACGCCGCCCGGCTGCACCAGGTGCTGGTCAACCTGCTCGGCAACGCCTGCACCCACACCCCCGAGGGCACGACCGTGACCACCCGGCTGCGGACGGAGTCCGACTGGGCGGTCCTGCAGGTCACCGACGACGGCCCGGGGGTGCCCGCCGGGCTCCAGGGGCACGTCTTCGAGCGGTTCGCCCGCGGTGACGCCTCCCGGTCCCGGTCGGCCGGGAGCACCGGGCTCGGGCTGGCGATCGTGCACGCCGTCGTCACCGCGCACGGCGGCAGCGTGCAGCTGTCCAGCGCACCCGGGCACACCGCCTTCACCGTGCGGTTGCCGCACGCCACGCAGTCCGGTCCCGAGGGCGACTGACCAGCTGCCGCTCAGACCACCGCGGCGTCGGCGGCCACCTGCTCGTAGACCTGGGCGTGCACCTGCTGCACGGCGGCACGCTGCGCGGCCCGCCAGGCACGGTCCACCCGGCCCGGTGCCGGCCGGGTGAGGGCGGCGACCACCGCGGAGGTCAGTGACGCGGCGTCCAGCCCGTGCTCGGGGTCGTTGCCGTACAGGACGACGTCGGCCCACTGCTCGGAGTGCCGGCCACCGCGGGGGACGAGGAGCCGGGTGCCGGCGTCGCGGCACAGCTCCACCCAGCCCGAGTGGGTGCTCGTGCGGCGCGGCAGCACGGACACGTGCAGCCCCTGGAGGTGGCGGACCCAGGCGGCCGGGCCCTGCGGCCAGCTGCGGGCCAGTTCCAGCTGACCGGCGCCGGCGAGCTCCAGCAGCTCCGGCAGCCGTGCGGCGAGGTCGACGTCGGGGTGCACGTCGACCCGCAGCCGGCCGCCACCGGACACTGCGCCCGACAGCGCGGCCCGGACGAGCGTCCCGGGCTCGGCCACCTCCGGACCCAGCCGTCCCAGGTGCAGTCCGACCAGCCGGGTCTCCCGCCCGATGTCGGGGGTGGGCTCGGCCAGCGAGGGGTGGGCGACGACGATCGCCGTCCGGCCGAAGCGGTCGGCGATCTCGTCGGCGGCGCCCCGGGTCAGGGTGAGCACCACCTCCGCGGTGGCCAGCAGGGCACGCAGGTGGGCCCGGTGCCGGGTGCGCCGGAGGGTGCCGTCGGGCGCCTCCCGGGGGGTGAGGTCGTGGACCGTGACCACCAGAGGCACCCCGCAGCGGCGCACCGCCGCCGTCCAGGCGTCCAGCTCCGGGGCCGTCAGGTGCTCGTACCCGCCGTGCAGGTGCAGCACGTCCAGCTCCGCGGCATGGGCGGTGAGGTGCTCGGGGTCCAGCCAGGGGCTGGGCGAGACGTCCGGGCCCACGCGGACGGCGCCGGCCGGGAGCACCGCCGCGGGGTAGGCGCCGGCGTACGGCACGGTCGCCACCCGCAGCGGGCGGGCCTTCTCCTCGGGCACTGCGGTCACGCGGTGGAACGCCTCCTGCGGTCGATCACTCCGACGCGGCAGGGCGGTCCTCCTCGACGAGTGGGTGGGTCCAGCGGATCGCCCCTACCCGGTGTAGCCGCTGCCGAACCGAGAGACAAGGAGCCACTCCTCCCTCCGGGTGACCGCAGCGCGGCGACCCGTTCCCCGTTCCGGTGGCGGTGCGTGCGGTCGGCCTGCCTGGTCGGTTAGCGTTCCCGGTCGGCCGCCGCCAGGCCGCCGTGGAGCTGCGAGAGGCCGGAGGACCAGTGGGCGGAGCCGGCGAGGAGCGCCCCGCCGTCCCGGCGCCCGACCCGGCCGCGCCGGTACCCCCGCTGGTCGGACGCCGCCGTCGCCGTCCGATCGGGTCGATCCTCAGCGCCGCGCTGCTGGTCGTGCTGCTGGCCGGCGCCGGGCTGTTCGCGCTGCTGCGCGAGGACCCGCTCACCTTCGGTGGCCGCTACGTCACCGATCCCGCCGTCGTCCTCGCCGCGGCCGATCGTGCCTTCAGCGACCACGTGGCGATGCGGCAGGGAGTCCGGAGCGCGGACAGCCGCTGTTGGTTCCAGCTCGAGGACGCCGCCGGCTCCGAGCTGCGCCCGGAGCTGCTGTGCGGCCCGGCGCTGTTCGTCGACGGGCAGGACGACGCCAGCTGGCTCCGGTTCCCCCTGACCGGCACCCCGGCGGGCGGCGACGTGCGGCTGTCGGTCGCCGCGCTGCCGGCCGACCCCGCCCCCGAGCCGCTGACCGACCGCGGGCTGCTCCGCCGGCCGGACCGGGAGGAGCCACCGCGGGGCACCGGCGGGCTGACCGCCCCTGCCGTGCCGCAGGCGCCCCCCGGCCACAGCGCGGTCGGGCCGTTCCCCGACGTCACCTGGGCCGAGCCGGCCGGCCCGGCCCGGCTCTCCGGTCCCGCCGCGGCGGTGACGGTGACCGGCCTGGCCCGGCCCGACCGGGTGGGCACCGGGGACGCCGCCCGACGCCCGGCCGAGGGTGAGGAGTTCCTCGCCGTGCGGTACCTGGTGGAGCAGGGCGAGGGCCGCTCCCCCACCCCACCGGCGATCAGCTACCAGGTCCCCGGCCGGGATCCGGTCGTCGTCGCCCCGGCGTTGACCGCCCCGGGCACCACCGTCGAGGCGCTGCTGTCGGTGCCCGTGGACACCACCGTCGCCGACCTCCTGGTCGTCGACGCCGCGGTCGAGCAACGGCTGTCGCTGCTCACCGGCGCCCCCGGCCCGGGCAACCTGCAGGTCCTGGCGCGCACCTCCCGGGAGGCCGACGTGGACGCCGTCCGGCAGCTGTCGGCGACGCTGAGCGCACCCGGCCGGGTCTCCGCGTCCCTGCCCGTCACGATCGCGGTCGGCGGCGGCCGGCTCGAGTGGTTCGTCCAGGACGAGCGGCCGGCCGACCCGAGCCGCGCCCTGCTGCTGCTCGACGTGACGATGGCCCTGCCGGACGCCGCGCCCGGCGCGGTGCCGCCGGGGCTGCTGTCGCTGCGCCTGCCGGACGGGACCACGCTGCGGGCGCTGGACCTGGACGACTCCCCGACGCGGGTGATCACCGCGTTCGACGTGCCGGCCGGCTTCACCGAGGGGGACCTCCTCGTCACCGGCTCCGCGACCTTCCCCGACGGCGCCTCGGTCGACCTGGGCACCGGCCGGGCGACCGTGCCGGTCACCGTCCCCGCCGGCTGACCGCCCCCGGGCGCCTCAGCCCTGGGTGCCTCGATCTTGGGTGCCTCGATCCTGGGCGCCCCCATCCTGGGTGCGCAGCTCGGCCAGGATCGGCCTGGCGACGGCCAGGGCGTGGTTGGCCGCCGGCACCCCGGCGTAGACCGCGGTGTGCAGGCACACCTCGGCGATCTCCTCGTCGGTCAGCCCGTTGTGCACCGCCGCCTTCACGTGCAGCGCGAACTCGTCCCAGTGCCGCAGCGCCGCGGTGATCGCGAGGGTCAGCATGCTGCGCTCCCGGCGTCCCAGGCCCGGCCGCTGCCACAGGTCGCCCCACGCGACGCGGGTGATGAAGTCCTGGAAGTCGGCGGTGAACGGGGTGACGTTGGCGACCGCCCGGTCCACGTGGGCGTCGCCGAGCACCTCCCGGCGCACCCGCATGCCGGCCGCCCGGCGCTGCTCGTCCGTCTCCAGCGGTGTGGTCTCCAGCGGCCCGGGCTGCTGCGGTTCGGTCACGGCGTGCCTCCGGTGGCGTGCGCGATCAGGGCCCGGCTGACCTGCTCGGGCTGTTCCAGGTTGGCCAGGTGCGCGGCCGGGCTGAGGCTGAGCAGCCGGGCACCGGGGACGCCGTCGGCGATCAGCTGCTGGTGCTCCGGCGGCACCGCCTGGTCCTCGGCGCCGGAGACGACCAGCGTCGGCGCGGTGATCCGGTGCAGGTCGGCGCGCTGGTCCATCCGTTCGATGGCCGCGCAGCAGCCGGCGTACCCCTCGTCGTCGGCGGCGGCCACCATCGCCTGCAGCCGGGCCACCAGCTCGGGGTGCGCAGCGGCGTACGGCGGGGTGAGCCACCGGCTGACCACCGGCTCGGCGATCGCGCCGGTGCCCTCGGCGCGCACGGTGCGCGCCCGGTCCGCCCAGCTCGCCGCGTTGCCGGTGTGCGCCGAGCTGCACAGCACCGCCAGGGTCAGCACCCGCTGCGGCTCGCGCACGGCCAGCCGCAGGCCGGTCATCCCGCCGATCGACACCCCGGCGACGTGCGCCCGGGCGACCCCCAGCCGGTCCAGCAGCGCGACGACGTCGTCGGCCAGGTCGTCGATCGTGGCGTCACCGGGCCCCGACGGCGACCGGCCGTGGCCGCGGGTGTCGTAGCGGACCACCCGGAACCGCTCGGTCAGCGCCGGCACCTGCGGGTCCCACATGGACAGGTCCGAGCCGAGCGAGTTGGACAGCAGCAGCACCGGCGCCTCGGCCGGGCCCTCGACGACGGCGTGCACCTCGACGGCGGTCACGGGTGTCCTCCCTGCATCGCGATGGTGTGGGCGGCGAGCGCGGCGTCCACCTGGGCGCCGGCCTCACCGACGTCCGGGGTGCCGTCGGCGACCAGTGCGGCGCCGTCGACGTCGGTGCGCTCGGCGACGAGGTCGGCCAGCGGGCGACCGGCCGCGGCCGCCTCCCGCACCGCGGCGGCGGCGGCGTCGTGCGCCGCACCCGCGCCGAGCGCCGGGGTGAGCGCCTCGGCCAGCGCCCCGGCCAGCTGCGGGTCACCGGCCGCGGCCACGGTCCGCGCCATCCGCTCGGTGTCCAGCCGCAGCGAGGACAGGCACTCGGCCAGCCAGGACGCCGCGGAGCCGACCGTGCCCAGCAGGTCGGTCAGGGTCGGCCACTCCGCGTGCCAGGTGCCCGCGCCGCGCTCGTGCTCCTGCTCCATGGCGGCGAACAGGGTGGCCACCAGCCCGGGGGCGCGGCGGGCGCAGGCCCGGGCGGAGACCGCGGCCACCGGGTTGCTCTTGTGCGGCATCGCCGAGGAACCGCCGCGCCCTTCGGCCACCTCGGCCACCTCGGCGACCTCGGTCTGGGCCAGCAGGACGACGTCCAGCGCGATCGTGGCCACCACCCCGGCCGCCGCGCCCAGCACGCCCGCGACGTCGGCGATCGGCAGCCGCACGGTGAACCAGGGCACCTCGGTGCTGGCCAGCCCGAGCTCGGCGGCCAGTTCCCGGCGCAGGTCGACCCCGGAGCCCGAGCTGGCGGCCAGCGTGCCGACCGCCCCGCCGTACTGGACCGGCAGCGCCGCGGCGACCGCGGCGACCCGGGCTCGGACGCCGTCCAGCCCGGCCAGCCAGGTGGCGGCCTTGAGCCCGGCGGTGACCGGCAGCGCCTGCTGCAGCAGGGTGCGGCCCATCAGCACGTCGTCCCGGTGCGCCCGGGCCAGCCGGGCGCAGGCCTCGGCGGCCGCGGCGAGGTCGGTGTCGATCAGGTGCAGGCCGCGCCGGGCCAGCAGCACCGCCGCGGTGTCCACGACGTCCTGGCTGGTGGCGCCGACGTGCACCGCCCGGGCAGCGTGCGGGCCCACGGCGTCCTGCAGCGCCCGGACCAGCGGGGGCACCGGGTTGCCGGCGTCCCCGGCCCGGGCGTACACCGCCGGCAGGTCCAGCGCGGCCGGGTCGGCGCACACCCGGCTCACCTCGTCCGCGGCCGTGCCGGCCACCAGGCCGACCCGGGCGGCGGCGCGGGCCAGCGCACCCTCCACCTCGAGCAGGGCCACCAGCCACGCGTCCCCGGCGGTGCCGGCCGAGACGGGGCCGCGGGCGAAGGTCGCGTCGAGGATCACGCGTCCATCCTGGCGGGTGCTCCCCCGTGGCCGGTGCTCACACCGCGAAGAAGACGGTCTCGTCCATGCCCTGGGCCGCGCAGCCCTGCAGGTGGATGTCCAGCACGTAGCCGTCCTCGCTCGGCTGGGCGATCAGCGTGGCGCGCGAGGCGTCGTCCAGGAGGCCGCGCAGCACGGCGTCCTCGGCGTTGGCGGCGGCCTCGTCGGCGAAGTAGATGCGGGTGACGAGCCGGTCGAGCAGGCCGCGGGCGAAGACCGAGACGTCGACGTGCGGCGCCTGCAGCCCGCCCTCCCCGTCGGGCACCCGGCCGGGCTTGAGCGTGCGGACGGCGTAGGCGCCGCCGTCGACCGTGTGCGACCGGCCCAGCCCGCGGAAGCCGGGGGTGGTCACGGCGCCGCGCGGGTCGTCCGGGTGCGCGAAGCGGCCGTCCGGGTCGGCCTGCCAGGTCTCGATCATGCCGTCGGGCACCAGGTCGCCGTTGCCGTCGAAGACCCGGCCGCGCAGCCAGATCGCACCCGGGGTGCCCTCCGCCACGGCGTTCGCCCCGTCGGCCCAGGTCAGGCCGATCGCCAGGTAGGGCCCGACGGTCGAGCTGGGGGTCGTGCCCAGCCGGAAGGGCTCGGTCAGGAAGCCGGTGCCGCGCCGCGGCGTCCCCTGCCGACGGTCGTTGGTCTCGTCGGCTGCCAGCACCAGGGGGGACAGTCGGTCGGCGCTCACGCGACATCTCCGTCGTCATCGGTCTCGAAGGGGGTCTGCTCGCGGCCGCGCAACACGATGTCCCACTGGAACGCCAGCGCCCAGTCGGGCTGGGTCCGCTCCAGGTCGAACCGGCTGATCGCCCGGTGCCGCGCCGTGGTCGGCATGGAGTTGAAGATCGGGTCCTGCCCGAACAGCGGGTCGTCCGGGAAGTACATCTGGGTGACCAGCCGCTGGGTGAACGCCTGGCCGAAGAGGCTGAAGTGGATGTGCGCCGGCCGCCAGGCGTTGTGGTGGTTGCCCCACGGGTAGGCCCCGGGCTTGACGGTGGTGAACTCATAGCGCCCCAGGTCGTCGGTCACCACCCGGCCCAGCCCGTCGAAGTGCGGGTCCAGCGGGGCGGGCCAGTTGTCGACCACGTGCCGGTAGCGGCCTGCGGCGTTGGCCTGCCAGATCTCGAGGAGCGTGTGCGGCACCGGGCGGCCGTCGCTGTCGAGCACCCGGCCGTAGACGATGATCCGCTGGCCCTGCGCCTCGCCGCCCTCGCGCAGGGTCAGGTCCGCGTCGGCGGCGGCGACCATGTCCTCGCCGAGCACCGGGCCGGTGATCTCGGTCAGCCGGTGCGGCAGGTCGACCGGGGTGCGCAGCGGCGCCCGGGACGCCGTGCTCTTGTAGCCGGGGTAGGCCACCGGGGTGCGCCCGTCGGCGGGCTCCCGGAGGTAGCGGGGCAGCACCAGGGCGCTGTCCGACGCCGGTCGCGGCTCGCGAGATGTGGTCCCGGTCATGTCCGGACCGTACGGCCCGGCAGTACGCTGCCGGAAGCAACTGCTTCCGCTCAGCAGAAGGTGGGACGACGTGGCCGGTGGTGCCGCCGCGACCGGTCGATCGGTCACCTCGCGGGCGCTCGGCGTCCTGGACGCCTTCGACGCCACCCACCCCCGACTCAGCCTGTCCGAGGTCGCCGAGCGGTCGGGCACCCCGCTGACCACGACCCACCGGCTGCTCGCCGAGCTCGCCGCCTGGGGCGCCCTGGTCCGGCGCAGCGACGGCCGCTACGAGATCGGCCGCAAGCTGTGGGACCTGGGGCTGCTCGCCCCGGTCGACCTGGAGCTGCGCCAGGTCGCCTCGCCGTTCCTGCTCGATGTGCACACCGCCACCCGCGACACCGTGCACCTGGCGGTCCGCGAGGGCACCAAGGCGCTCTACGTCGAGCGGATCTCCGGCCGCGAGTCGGTGCCGGTGGTCAGCCAGGTCGGCAGCCGGCTGCCGCTGCACGCCACCGGGGTGGGCAAGGTGCTGCTGGCCTCCGCGCCGGACGACGTCCTGGAGCAGGTTCTCCGGCAGCCGACCCGGGAGACCCGGCACACCGTCGTGGACGCCGGGCTGCTGAGCCGGGAGCTCGCCGAGGTGCGCCGCCGCGGGTGGGCCCGGACCGCGGAGGAGATGAGCCTGGGCGCGGCCTCGGTCGCCGTCCCGGTCACCGTGGAGCGACTGTCCGGGCCGATCGTGGTCGCCGCGCTCGGCATCGTCGTCCCGGCCCACCGCCGCGACGTCGCCCGACTGGCCCCGGTGCTGCAGGTGGCGGCCCGGGGCA
The DNA here is from genome assembly GCF_026967885.1 of Modestobacter sp. VKM Ac-2983. Lineage (NCBI taxonomy): Bacteria > Bacillati > Actinomycetota > Actinomycetes > Geodermatophilales > Geodermatophilaceae > Modestobacter > Modestobacter sp. VKM Ac-2983. The sequence continues at coordinate 359,560 of NZ_JAPVBK010000003.1, read as the reverse complement.
TCGGCCGGGCCCTGGCGCGCACCGAGCAGTTCCGCTGATCCTTCCGTCCAGCGGGAGGAGGAGGTCGCCCGACGTCGGCGGCGGGGGTCACACTCGGGCGATGCGCACCCAGGTGGGGATCATCGGAGCCGGCCCGGCGGGGCTGCTGCTGTCCCGGCTCCTGCAGCTGCAGGGCATCGACACCGTCGTCCTGGAGAACCGCTCCCGCGACTACGTCGAGGCCCGGATCCGCGCCGGGATCCTGGAGCAGCACACCGTCTCCACGCTGATCGACGCCGGCATGGGCGACCGGCTGCAGCGCGAGGGCCTGCCGCACGACGGCATCTTCCTGCAGTACCCCGGCACCCGGCACCACCTGGACTTCCCCGAGCTCTGCGGGCGCAAGGTGTGGGTCTACGGCCAGACCGAGGTGACCAAGGACCTCATCTCCGCCCAGCTCGACGGCGGCCCGCCGCTGCTGTTCGAGGTCTCCGACGTCACCCCCGAGGACGTCGACACCGACCACCCGCGGATCCGGTTCACCGACGCCGACGGCGTGCCCCAGGTGCTCGAGTGCGACGCCATCGCCGGCACCGACGGCTTCCACGGCGTCTCCCGCCCGGTGGTCACCGCCGGCACCTCCGGCCGGCTGTGGGAGCGCACCTACCCCTACGCCTGGCTGGGCATCCTGGCCGACGTCGCCCCGTCGGAGGACGAGCTCGTCTACGCCTGGCACCCCGACGGCTTCGCGCTGCTGTCGATGCGCTCGCCGTCGGTGTCGCGGCTGTACCTGCAGGTCGACCCGGACGAGAAGATCGAGGACTGGTCGGACGACCGGATCTGGGACGGGCTGTCCACCCGGTTCGCCCTCGACGGCTGGGAGCTGGAGACCGGCCCGGTCACCGAGAAGTCGATCCTGCCGATGCGCTCGTTCGTCAGCGCGCCGATGCGCCGCGGCCGGCTCTTCCTGGCCGGCGACGCCGCGCACATCGTCCCGCCGACCGGCGCCAAGGGCCTCAACCTCGCCGTCGCCGACGTCACCCTGCTCGCCACCGCACTGGTCCGGCTGCTGGCCGAGAAGCAGACCGACCTGGTCGACAGCTACTCCGACCGGGCGCTCGCGCGGGTCTGGCGGTGCACCCACTTCTCCTGGTGGATGACCTCGATGCTGCACCGCGCCGGCGACGACTTCGACGCCGAGCTGCAGCTGTCCCAGCTCCGCCGGGTCTGTTCGTCCGAGGCCGCCGCCCGCGAACTCGCTGAGAACTACACCGGCCTCCCCCTCGACGCCTGACCCCTCGACCACCAAAATGGCCATTTTGGTGGCTGAGGGTCGGGACGGCGCTCGGTCCGGGCTGTCGCGGAACCGCGTGCACTGGCAGACTCTGACGGGGTGGATCGTCCAACTGCGGTCGACAAGTCGACGTCAACCGTCAGACTTCCCGCATCCGATGATCGACTTCGGCTACTTCTGCCCAGCGCAACGCCGGACACGGACCAGTCCGCACCACTAGCTTCTCCAGCATGCTCTCGACGCTCCTGACCATCGCCGGCGTGCTCGTGGGGCTGTTCGTCCTGCTCTCCCTGATCGTGCACCTGAGTGCCCGCCCGGCCACCCGGGGCAGCACGACGGGCAGCCGTCCACCGGGCTGGGCGAGCGACGCCGGGCAGCCGCACCCCGACCCGTGGGCGCCGCTGTCGACCACGAGCACCCAGATCCGCACCGTCCGCTGAGCTGACCCGCGGCCCGGCGGTGGTCCGGCGCGGGAGTTCCGGCCCCGGCTAGGCTCGCCGCGATGACCAGCGACTCGCCCGCGCTGCAGGTCTACCCGATCGGTCAGCTGATCGGCGTCCGCGCGGTCGTGGACCAGTTCGACGTCCGGGTCGGTGCGGCCCTGCACAGCCTCACCTCGGCCGAGTTCGGGGTCTGGGCGATGGCGCACGGGCCGGCCGACCACCAGCCGCGCCCGTGGACCCCGGACGCGCTGGCCGCGCAGGCCGAGGCGGTCGGCCTCCCGGACTGCGTGCAGCGACTGGACCGACTGCAGGAGCAGGGGCTGGTCGCTCTCGCTGCGCCGGGCACCGACTCGGCCCGCGACCTGGCCCGCCGGGTCCGGATGGTGCCGCTGGTGCTGGGGCTCGGGAACAGCGCCGCCGCGCCGGACGCCTACGCGGTCGGGTTGCCGGGCCGCCCGCTCGCCGTGCTGTCGGCTGCCGCCTACGACCTGTTCGAGTGGGCGCACATGGAGACCAGCCTGTGGCGGGCATGCGAGGGCGCCGCGACCACCGCGGCACGGGTCGGCATCACCGACACCCTCGCCACCGACCCGGACGCGCTGCTGACCTCGCTGCTGGAGGACCTGCACCGGCTCCTCACCCCCAACGCCGTCCACCTGGACACCTGGGCGGTGAACTGATGACCCCCACCGACCCGATGCCCCCGGCGGAGGAGGCGCTGGTCTTCCCCGTCGGCCACCCGATGGGCGCCTTCCACCAGCACCGCGGGGAGCCGCCGAGCTACTGGGTGGTGCGGCTGGGCTGGGACAGCCCGCTGCTGGGCGACCAGACCACCGCCGACGTGTGGACGCTGACGCACGGGGTGCCCAGCCGGGTGCAGGACGGCGTGCCCTGGACCCGCACCGCGGTGCGCGAGGCGGCCGAGGAGGCCGGGGTCCCCGACTGCGACCTCGTGCTCGACGCGCTCATCGAGCGGGGGCTGGTGGCCGAGCTCGTCCCCGGCTCCGAGCCGGCCGCCGAGTTCGCCCGCACGCACCGGGTCCAGTCGCTGCTGCTCGGGCTGGGCGAGCCGCCCGGCCGGCCGGGCGTCGACGGGATCGGCCTGCTGGGCACCCCGGCGTCGGCCCTGGTGGGGCCGGCCACCTACGAGTTCTGGCAGTGGGCCCACCTGTGGCCGACGCTGGCCGACGCGGCCGTCGGGCTGGCCGAGATGGCCGGCCAGGCGCCGGACCCGGACCCGGCCGACACCGACCCCGCCGCGGTGCTGGACCGGTCGTTCCGGGAGCTGCACCGGCTGCTGTCCGGCAACGCCGTCTACCTGGACCGGTCCCTCGCCGTGGCCGACGCGGCCCGCGACGCCGGCGGCTGAACCCACCGTCCGGCAGGGTGGTCCGTCAGCCGCCGCCGGTCATCAGCTCGGCGGCCCGCTCCCCGATCGCCACGGCCGTCGCCGCCGGCCCGCGGGAGGGCACCACCGGCATCACCGAGGTGTCCACCACCCGCAGGCCCGCCACCCCCCGCACGCGCAGGTGCTGGTCGACCACCGCCCCGGGGTCGGTGGCCGGCCCCATCCGGGCGCTGCCGGCCAGGTGCACGGCGGTCGCCAGGTGCGCCCGGGTCCACCTGTCCAGTTCTCGGTCGTCGGCCAGGACGTCGTCGGGCAGGCCGGTGCGCTCGGCGACCAGCGGGCCGAAGGCCGGGGTCCGCAGCAGCTCGGCGGCCAGCCGGACGCCGGCCCGCAGCCGGCGCCGGTCGGCGTCCTGCGTCAGGTAGCGGTACTGGATCCGTGGCTGCACCAGCGGGTCGGCGGTGGTCAGGCTGATGCGCCCGCGGCTCTCCTCCTGCTGCAGGGCCACGGCGAGGTAGAGGTCGTCCCGCCGGCGCGCGGAGTCCAGCAGCCGCGGCACGGAGGCCCCCCGCAACGCCCGCAGCGTCGCCGCGGGCCGGCGCAGCACCTCGGCGACGCCGGACAGCGCCGACCCCGAGGACCGCAACAGCATCACCTGTCGGAACGGCTTGAGCCAGGGCATGACCTCGAGGTGGTCGGCGGTGTTGAGGGCGGTGGCCAGCGGGAGCAGCCCGCGGGGCATCGGGGTGCGCCGGGACGGCCGGTAGGTCACGTAGACGTCGGGGTGGTCGCTGAACCCCTGCCCCACTCCCGGGACGTCGGCGACGACGGCGACGCCGGTGGCCCGCAGGTGGTCGGCGGGGCCGATCCCGGACAGCAGGAGCAGGTGCGGGGAACCGACGGCGCCGGCCGACAACACGACCTCCGCGGCGCGCACCGGGCCGCGGTCGGTCTGCACGCCCACCGCCCGGCCGTGCTCCACCAGCACCCGGGTCACCCGCACCCCGCCCCGCACGGTCAGCCCGGGCCGCCCCCGGCGCGGGGAGAGGTAGGCCATCGCGGTGTTGACCCGCACGCCGTCGGCGACGGTGAACGGCACCGGGCCGTGCCCGGGCGGGCCGTCGGCGTTCTTGTCCGGCTCGGCCGGGAAGCCCAGCGCGTCGCAGGCGCCGGCGAAGGCATCGGTGACGGGATGCGGCTCGTGCACCCGGGTGACCGGCAGCGGGCCGGTCGAGCCGTGCCCGGGGCGGTCGCCGTAGTCGGCGTCGCTCTCGCACCGGGCGAAGGCCGGGCGCAGCGCGTCGGCCGACCACAGGTCGTTGCCGGCGGCGGCCCAGCCGTCGAGGTCGGCGCGGGTGGCCCGGATGAAGTACGTGCCGTTCAGCGCGCTGGAGCCGCCCAGCACCTTCCCCCGGGGCACCGGCCAGCGCAGGTCGTCGGTGAGCTCTCCGGTGAGCTCCCAGTTCGCCGGGTGGCCGGGGGTCGCGGCCCCCATCGTCGCGGCGTCCCGGATCGTCGCGGGGAAGTCCTCCGGCCGCGGGTGGTCGGCGCCGGCCTCCAGGACCAGCACCCGCCGGCCGGCGTCGACCAGGCGGGCGGCCAGCGCGCAGCCGGCGGAACCGGCGCCGACGACCACGACGTCCCACTCCCCGGCCGGCTCCACCCCCGGAACAGTAGGACGGTGGCCGGTCAGGCCAGCCGCACCCGGTCCCCGGCGGGCTCCACCCGGCCCTCGGCGGCCAGCTTGGCCAGCGTGGCCCGGGTCGACTGGGCGGCGGCCGGCCAGACCGCCTGCGGCACGCCCGCGTAGACCACGGCGACCAGCTCCTCGACCGTCCGGGCGCCGGCCGCGAGGGCGTCGAGCAGCTGCTGCTCCCGGTACGCCCGGTGGGCCAGGTAGAACCGCAGCACCGCCCCGGGGTCGGTGGTCAGCTCGGGCCCGTGGCCGCAGTACAGCGCCGAGGGCCCCAGGTCGTGCACTCGGCGGAGCGACTCGAGGTAGGCCAGCACGTCGCCCTCGGGATGGGTGACCACGGAGGTGCCCCGGCCGAGCACGTGGTCGCCGACCAGAACCGCCCCGGAGGCCAGCCGGAAGGCCAGGTGGTCGGCGGTGTGCCCGGGCGTGGGGACGACGTCCAGCGTCGTCCCCGCCAGCTCCAGCCGCTCCCCTGCCCGGAGCAGCCGGCCACCCGGTCCGGCGACCTCACCGGTGGCGGCGGCGACCGGTGCACCGAAGTGCCGGCCCCAGGGCAGCGCTGCCTCGGCGTGGTCAGCGTGGTGGTGGGTGACCAGCACGGCCACCACCCGGGCGCCGCGGGCGGCCAGCGCGGCCTCGACGGCGGCCAGGTGGGCGGCGTCGTCCGGGCCGGGGTCGACGACGACGGCCTGGCCCGAGCCCGGTTCGCCCACCAGGTGGGTGTTCGTGCCGTCCAGCGTCATCGGCGAGGGGTTCGGGGCCAGCACCCGGGTGACCAGGGGCTCGGGGTCCGCGACCGGGGCCATCTCCCCGGGCGCGGGCAGCGCCCAGCTGGTCCGCGGGTCGACGGGGGCGGTCACGCGGAGCACCGTAACCGGCCCCGGCGGGCCTCGGCGCCTCCACCGGGAGCGGATACCGTCGAGGCCATGCGCGCACTCGCCACCCCCCTCCGCGCCGGTCTCGCCACCGTCGCCGTCGTCCTCCTGTCCGCGTGCGGCAGCGACGACGAGCAACCCGACGCCGCGTCGACGACCAGCAGCCCGACGGCCTCCGCCTCCGCCGAGGCCACCACCTCCGACGAGGAGGTGCAGGCCTTCTGCACCGAGGCCGAGGCCGTGCTCACCGCCCCCGGGGCCGCCGAGCTGACCCAGGAGGAGCTGCTCGACCAGACCATCGCCCAGCTGGAACAGCTGGATGCCCCGGCCGAGATCAGCGCCGACTGGGAGGTCCTGATCGACACGTTCGTCGGCATCCGGGAGACCGTCGGCGACATCGACCTGACCACCCCGGAGGGCCAGGCCAGCGCGGAGCAGGCGCTCGCCGAGATCGAGGCGCAGGCGACCGAGTCCCAGACCCGGCTGGACGCCTGGATCACGGAGAACTGCGACAACGCCTGACCCCCGACGCACCGCGGCCCGGCCCCTCCCCAGGGTGCCGGGCCGCGCTTGCCGGGTCGTCGTGCTGGGCTCAGCCGCAGCCCCGGATCGTGATGCCGCGGTCCCGCAACCACGGCACCGGGTCGACCTGGCCGCTGTGCATCGCCCCGCCGGGGTGGACCTCGAAGTGCAGGTGCGGCCCGGTCGACTGGCCACGGTTGCCCACCTCGGCGATCTGCTCGCCGGCCGCGACCCGCTCCCCGGCGCGGACGAAGGACCGGTTGACGTGGCCGTACACGGTGATCGCACCGTCGTCCCCGCGGAGGTAGATCGCCAGCCCGAAGCCGGTCGCCGGCCCAGCCCGCTGGACCACCCCGGCAGTGGCGGCACGCACCGGCGTGCCGATCGGCGCGCCGATGTCGACGCCGAAGTGGGTGACCCCCCAGCGTGAGCCGAAGCAGCTGCTGGTGATGCCGACGGTCGGCCGGGCGTAGCCGGACCCGGCGGTGTCGGCGTCCGCCAGGAGTGCCTGCCGGTCGTCGGCGAGCGCCTGGGCGCGGGCCTGCTCCTCGGCCAGCCGGGCCGCGGCCTCCTCGGCCGCCTTCTGCTGCTGCCACACCTCGTAGGCGTTGCGAGCTCCCTGCAGGGTGAGCAGCTGCACCTGGGCGTCCTGCAGCTGCTGGTCCAGCGCGGCCTTGTCCGCGGTCACCTGCGTGTACACCGACTGCTGGTTGGCCAGCTGCCGCTCGGCCTCCACCCGGGCCGCCTCGGCCGCCGCCTCGGTCGCCACCTTCTCGTCGCGGGCGGCCCGCGCGGCCGCGTCGGCCTGGGCCTGCGCCACCCGAGCCGCCTCCATCACCGCCAGGACGTCGACCTGGTGGTCGCCGACGTAGGACAGCATCGCGGCCTTCTGCACCAGCTCGGCCGGCCCGCCGACGTCCAGCAGCGCCATCTCGCTGGTCAGCTCGCCGCCGTTCTTGTAGGTGTCCCGGGAGAACTCGGCGATCCGCGTCTGGGCGGCGGCGACGGCGACGGCCGCTGCCTGCAGGTCCTGCGCCGTCCGTGCGGCCGCGGCCTCGGCCTGCACCCGGGCCTCCTCCGCCGCCAGGTAGACGGTGCCGGCGGCCTCGGCCAGCACCTGGACCTGCTCCAGCTGTGCCTCGGCGGCGGCCACCTGCGCGGCGATCCGGCCCACCTCGGCCGCGACCGCGTCCTGCGCCGACTGGGCACCGGCCAGCTGTTCGTCACTCGGGTTCACCGGCTCGGCCCGCGCGGTGCCGCCGCCGGCTCCGACCAGCACGGCCGCGACGGCTGCGGTGAGCGCACCGGCCAGCAGCCGGGACGGCCGGAGGCGTCCGGCGCGGACTCGGCAGCCGGCCGCCGTGGCCGGGCGCCGCACGTGCTGCGTCATGGTCGCTCCCTGGGGAAGAGGGATGGACGGGTGGGCTCAGCGAGCGTCCCAGTCGCACCACCAGTCACAGACGCAACACGCGCAGCTACCGCGCGTCCGTGTCAAAGAGCTCGGTCACCGCCGCACCCGGTCCCCCTGTGCCCATGTCGACCCGACAGGTCAGGGTGCGCCCGGCCGCCCCAGCTCCTCGGCGAGCCGGCTGAGCTCGTCCCCCCCGGCCATCATGTCGGTCAGCTGCTCCCGGGTCACCTCCGCCTTGGCGAAGTCGCCCATGCTGCGGCCGCGGTTGAGCAGCAGGAAGCGGTCGCCCACCGGGTGCGCGTGGTGCGGGTTGTGGGTGATGAAGACGACGCCGAGCCCCTGGTCGCGCGCCTGGGCGATGTAGCGCAGGACCACGGCGGCCTGCTTGACGCCCAGCGCAGACGTCGGCTCGTCCAGGATCAGCACCCGGGCCCCGAAGTGCACCGCACGGGCGATCGCCACCGACTGCCGCTCGCCCCCGGAGAGCGTGCCGACCGGCTGGTCGGGGTCGCGGATGTCGATGCCCATCGCCGCCAGCTCACGCCGGGTTGCGTCCTTGGCCGTCGCCCGGTCGAACCGCCGGAACGGGCCCCAGCCGGTCGTCGGCTCCGAGCCGAGGAAGAAGTTCCGCCAGATCGACATCAGCGGGATCATCGCCAGGTCCTGGTAGACGGTGGCGATGCCGGCGTCCAGGGCCTCGCGCGGCGCGTCGAAGTCGACCGGCTCACCGTCCAGGAACAGCTGTCCCCGAGTGGGCCGGTGCACCCCGGAGAGCACCTTGATCAGCGTCGACTTGCCCGCGCCGTTGTCCCCCAGCACGCAGGTGACCTGCCCGGCGCGCACGCTGGTGGAGATGCCGTCGAGCGCGATGACCGAGCCGAAGTCCTTGCCGATGTCGCGCAGCTCCAGCAGCGGTGCGCCCCCGGGTGCGGCCGGCCGGTCGGCTGCGGCGCTCATCGCGGAGCCGCCTCGGCGTAGCGCCGGACCAGCCGGTTGGTCAGGACCGCGAGCAGCAACATGGCACCGAGGAAGAAGTAGAACCAGTCGGCGTCCCAGTTCAGGTAGACGATCCCCTGCTGGGTCATGCCGAAGATCAGCGCACCGAGGGCCGCGCCGACGGCCGAGCCGTACCCGCCGGTGAGCAGGCAGCCGCCGATCACGGCCGCGACGATGTAGATCAGCTCCTGGCCGGTGCCGGTGTTGGCCTGCACGGAGGTGAGCCGGACGGCGGTGATCGAGCCGACCAGCCACGCGGCGGTCGCGGTGGTCATGAACAGCACGATCGTCGTCCGCCGCGCCGGGACCCCGACGTTGCGGCTGGCGACCTCGTCACCGCCGGTGGCGAAGACCCAGTTGCCGAACCGGGTGCGCAGGAGCACCCAGGCGGCCAGCGCCGTGACCAGCAGCCACCAGAGGACGGCGACCCGGAACGGCTGGCCGAAGACCTCGACCGTGGACGCCAGCACCAGCTCGGCCGAGTGGTAGCCGGGCGCATCGGCCAGCCCCCGCACCTGGACCGTGCCGGTGAACGCCTTGGTGAGCCCCAGGTTGAGCCCCTGCAGCATCAGGAAGGTGCCCAGCGTGATGATGAAGCTGGGCAGGCCGGTACGGGTGACCAGCCAGCCGTTGAACGCGCCGATCCCCAGCGCAAGCGCCAGCGCCGCGGCGATCGCCACCCAGATGTTCTGCTGGAACTGCACCGCCACGATGCCCACGGTCAGCGCGGTGGTGCCGGTCATCACCCCGGCGGAGAGGTCGAAGTGCCCGCCGATCATCAGCAGCGCGACGGCGACCGCCATGATCCCCAGGATCGAGGCGACGTCCAGCCAGTTGGCCACCCCGGCCAGCGACCGGAAGACGTCGGACTGGGCAGAGAAGAAGCCCAGGATGACGACGGCGCCGATCAGCGACCCGAGCTCGGGCTTGACCAGCAGCCGCCGCCACGGGCTGACCCGGGCGACGCGTTCGTCGGCGCGCGCCGGCCCGTCGACGGGCGCCTCCCGGGTCGCGCTCAGCGGGTCCCTGCCGAGGCGAGGTCCGCGATCTCGTCGACGTTCTCGGCGTCGACGATCCCCGGACCGGTCAGCACGGCCTGCCCGCCACCGACGGTGTTGAGGTTCTCCGCGTACAGCTTGAGCATCACGATCGGCAGGTAGCCCTGCTCGTACTGCTGCTGGTCGACGGCGAAGGAGATCGTGCCGTCCTGGATCGCTGCGATGACGTCGCCGTTGAGGTCGAAGGTGGCGATCTCGACGTCGGCCCCGGCGTCGTCGGCGGCGGACGCCGCCACCGGGGCCACGGCGGAGTTCAGCGTGAGCACCGCGTCGATCGAGGGATCGCTCTGCAGCTGCGAGGTGATCGTCGACTGGGCGGCCTGCAGGTCGTTGATGTCCACCTGGAGCAGCCGGACGTCGGTGCCCAGCCCCTGCGAGGCGCCGGCGCAGCGCTGTTCCAGGCCGATGTTGCCAGCCTCGTGCACCACGCAGAGCACGTTCTGCGCCCCGTCGGCGGCCAGTCGCTGCCCGGCACCGATGCCGGCGATCGTCTCGTCCTGACCGACGTGCCCGATGGCGCCGAACTCGGCCGACCGGTCTCCCCCGGAGTTGATCGTGATGACCGGGATGCCGGCGTCCACCGCCGCGCCGATCGAGTCCTCGAGCGCATCCGGGTTCGCCATGGAGACGACGATCCCGTCGACGTCCTGGTTCACCGCGGCCTCGATCAGCTGGGACTGGCGCTGCGGATCACCGTCGCTCTGGTAGTCCACGCCCACGCCCAGGTCCTCACCGGCGGCCTCGGCGCCGTTCTGGACCACGTCCCAGAAGGCGTCACCGGCCGACCCGTGGGTGACGACGGCGAAGTCGAGGTCACCGGAGGCGGTCGCACCGCCGCCCTCCCCGCTCTCGTCGCCCCCGCCGGAGTTCTCCGTGGAGCAGGCGCTCAGCAACAGGGGTGCCGCCAGGGCGAGTGCGAGCAGCCGCTTGGGTCGAGCCATCGTGTGCGTGTCCTCCTGTGTGGCGGCGCAGCGATGCCCCGCTGATGTCCTCCGCCGATCGGGCCTCGACTCGGCCCTCCAGAGGAGTGTGCGGCACCGGGATCGACCGGTGCCTGTCGTCAGCCCCTGATCATGCCCGCCCGGGGGACCGGACACGGCACGGACCTCCACACCGAGACCCTGTCGTTGCCGTCGCCCGCCACCCGGCACCCCCTGGAGGCGCGCGGGAGCAGACGCGACGACCCGCGGCTGCCTAGGCTGCCGGGCGTGGACGTGATGGGCTCCGGGCACGAACAGGTCGTCTTCTGCTCCGACCCCGGGTCGGGGCTGCGCGCGGTGATCGCGGTGTACTCCACCGCGCTCGGCCCGGCGCTCGGCGGCACCCGGTTCTTCCCCTACGCCTCCGAGGAGGCCGCGGTGGCCGACGCGCTGGCGCTGTCGAAGGCGATGGCCTACAAGAACAGCCTGGCCGGCCTCGACCTGGGCGGTGGCAAGGCGGTGATCATCGGCGACCCGCGCACCGACAAGACCGAGGCCCTGCTGCGCGCCTACGGCCGGTTCGTGGAGAGCCTGGGCGGGCGCTACCTCACCGCCTGCGACGTCGGCACCTACAACGCCGACCTGGACGTCGTCGCCCGCGAGACCCGCTTCGCGCACGGCCGGTCCGAGGCCTTCGGCGGCTGCGGCGACTCCTCGGTGCTCACCGCCTTCGGGGTCTTCCAGGGCATGCGGGCCGCGGCCCAGCACCGCTGGGGCGCCCCGACCCTGGCCGGGCGCACCGTCGCCGTGGCCGGCGTGGGCAAGGTCGGCAGCTGGCTGGTCGACCGGCTGGTCGCCGACGGTGCGTCCGTCGTCGTCACCGACGTCGACCCGGCCGCGGTCGCGCGGGTCCGGGCCCGGCACCCGCAGGTCTCCGCCGTCGCCGACACCGCCGCCCTGGTGCGCACGCCGCACGACGTCTACGCCCCGTGCGCCCTCGGTGGCGCCCTGGACGACGAGACCGTGGCCGTCCTGCCCGCCCAGGTCGTCTGTGGCGGCGCCAACAACCAGCTGGCCCACGCGGGCACCGCCGAGCTGCTGCGCGCCCGTGGCGTCCTCTACGCGCCCGACTACCTGGTGAACGCCGGTGGCGTGATCCAGGTCGAGGACGAGCGGCACGGGTTCTCCTTCGCCCGCGCCGAGTCCAAGGCCACCTCGATCTTCGACGTCGCGCTGCGGGTGTTCGCCGCCGCCGACGCCGAGGACGTCTCCCCCGCCGTGGCCGCCGACCGGCTCGCCGAGGAGCGGATGAGCTCCGTGGGTCGGCTGGCGACCATCCGGCTGCCCCGCTGACCGGTCCCAGCAGCCGAATCGGGTGAGACCCCGGTCACATCCAGCCTCGGATGAGGGGGCAGGGGGGTGCGCTGCGTGCCCGTGACCGATCCGTGTCGTAAGCTCGGCCAAGGACACAGTCACTCAGTCGGGGTCGCCACACGGGCCGTCCAGCCCAGTGCTGGAGACGACCCGCACTCCGTCACGAGGGGGTCGAGCCATGGGGCGCGGCCGAGCGAAGGCCAAGCAGACACGCGTGGCCCGTGAGCTCAAGTACAGCTCACCCAACACCGACCTCACTGCCCTCCAGCGAGAACTGGCTGGACAGCCGTCGTCGTTCCCCTCCCGGGGGCCGAAGGACGACGACGAGGACGACACGCACGTCGGGAGCTGGTCGCAGGAAGACGAGGACGACGACTGGGCTGCCAGTCGCTGACCCGCTGAGCCCGCGACCCAGCCCCTGAGACAGGGCAGCACCGCTTCTCCTCCGGGAGAAGTGGTGCTGTCGTGCGTCCTGGGCCGGCCGACCCCACGGAGACCGGCCGGCGGCCGGCTCAGCGGTAGGAGCCGACCAGCCGGGCCGAGGCCTCTCCGTCGCGTGCCCCGACCGTGCCGGCCACCCAGGCCGGGACGCCGCGGGCCACGAGCAACTCGACCGCCCGGTCCGCGTGCTCGGGGGCGACCGCGGCCACCATGCCGACCCCGCAGTTGAACGCCCGCTCGGACTCCGTGCGGGGGACGCCGTGCTCCTCCAGCAGCCGCACCACCGCGGGCAGCGCCCAGGTGCTCCGGTCGAGCACCGCCTCCAGCCCGGCCGGGACGACGCGGACGGTGTTGCCGGCCAACCCGCCCCCGGTGATGTGGGCGAAGGCGTGCACCGTCTGCACCCCCAGCTCCTCGACCAGCGCCAGGCAGTCGCGGGCGTAGATGCGGGTGGGCTCGAGGAGTTCGTCCCCGAGCGGACGTCCCAGACCGGCCGGGGTGCCGGTCAGGTCCAACCCCGCCCGGTCGACGACCCGGCGCACCAGCGAGTAGCCGTTGGAGTGCAGCCCGGAGGAGGCCATGGCGACGATGACGTCACCGGAGCGCACCCGCTCCGGCCCGAGGACGGCGTCGGCCTCCACGACCCCGACCGCGGTGGCGGCCAGGTCGTAGTCGTCCGCGCCCATGAGGTCGCCGTGCTCGGCGGTCTCCCCGCCCACCAGTGCGGCACCGGCCTGCGTGCAGCCCTCGGCGATCCCGGTGACGATGGCGGCGATCCGCTCCGGCACGACCCGACCGCAGGCGACGTAGTCCTGCAGGAACAGCGGCTCGGCCCCGCAGGCGACCAGGTCGTCGACGACCATGGCGACCAGGTCGATCCCGACGGTGTCGTGCCGGTCCAGCGCCCGGGCCAGCGCGATCTTGGTGCCCACGCCGTCGGTCGAGGAGGCCAGCAGCGGCGCGCGGTACTTGGCGGTGTCCAGCGCGAACAGCCCGGCGAACCCGCCCAGCCCGCCGACGACCTCCGGGCGGTTGGTCTTCTCCACCGCCGCCCGCATCAAGGTGACGGCCCGCTCACCGGCGTCGATGTCCACGCCGGAGGCGGCGTAGGTCAGCTCGCCCTCGTGGGCCGTCACGGCCGGCTCAGCGCGTCGTCGGCCCCGCCGGGGAGCATCGGGCTGCCGGCCTGCTGGCCGGTCCAGCCGGTGACCGCGGGGGCCTCCTCGGTCAGTGCCCGGCGGCCGATGCCCTCGAGGAGGTGCTTGCCCAGCACTTCCGGCTGGCCCAGGGAGATCGGGTACTCGCCGGTGAAGCAGGCCGTGCACAGCCGGTTGGCCGGCTGCTCGGTGGCCGCGATCAGCCCCTGCTCGGAGACGTAGCCCAGCGAGTCGGCGTTGATCGAGGCCCGGACCCCGTCGACGTCCAGCCCGTTGGCGACCAGCTCGGCCCGGCTGGCGAAGTCGATGCCGTAGAAGCACGGCCACTTCACCGGCGGGGAGGCGATCCGCACGTGCACCTCGAGGGCCCCGGCCTCGCGGAGCATCCGGATCAGCGCCCGCTGGGTGTTGCCGCGCACGATCGAGTCGTCGACGACGACCAGGCGCTTGCCCCGGATGACGTCGCGCAGCGGGTTGAGCTTCAGCCGGATGCCCAGCTGCCGGATCGTCTGGCTGGGCTGGATGAACGTGCGCCCGACGTAGGAGTTCTTGACCAGGCCCAGGCCGTAGGGGATCCCGGATGCCTCGGCGTACCCGACCGCGGCCGGCGTGCCGGACTCGGGCACCGGGATGACGAGATCGGCCTCGACCGGGTGCTCCTTGGCCAGCCGGCGGCCGATCTCCACCCGGGTCGCGTGCACGCCGCGGCCGGAGATCGTGGTGTCGGGCCGGGCGAGGTAGACGAACTCGAAGACGCAGCCCTTCGGATCGGCGACGGCGAAGTGCTGGCTGCGCAGGCCGTCCTCGTCGATGGCGATCAGCTCACCGGGCTCGACCTCGCGGACGAACGAGGCGCCGCAGATGTCCAGCGCCGCCGTCTCGCTGGCGACGACCCAGCCCCGCTCCAGCCGGCCCAGGACCAGCGGCCGCACGCCCTGCGGGTCACGCGCGGCGTAGAGGGTGTCCTCGTCCATGAAGGTGAAGCTGAACGCCCCCCGCAGGCGCGGGAGCACCTCCATCGCCGCCGCCTCGACCGACATGTCGGGCTTGGCCGCGATCAGCGAGGTGACCAGGTCGGAGTCGTTGGTCGCGACGAACGCCCCGGCAACTCCCTCGTCGGCCGCGGCGCTGGCGAGCTCGGCGGTGTTCACCAGGTTGCCGTTGTGGCACAGCGCCAGCCCGGTGCCCGCCCCGGTGGTGCGGAACGTCGGCTGGGCGTTCTCCCAGGTGGAGGCCCCGGTGGTGGAGTACCGGGCGTGGCCGACGGCGATGTGGCCGCGGAGGCTGCCCAGCGTCGGTTCGTCGAACACCTGGCTGACCAGGCCGAGGTCCTTGTAGACCACGACGGAGGAGCCGTCGGACACCGCGATGCCGGCCGCCTCCTGACCGCGGTGCTGGAGGGCGTACAGGCCGAAATAGGTCAGCTTCGCGACCTCTTCCCCGGGAGCCCAGACCCCGAAGACGCCACAGGCGTCCTGGGGACCAGGGTCATGGGGGTCGAGGTCGTGCGTCAGCCGTCCGTCACCGCGAGGCACGGGTGCGAGCGTACCGGCTGCGCCGTCCTCCCCCGGGTGGGACCGCTCACTCGGGGGAGGACGACGCCGTCCGGAAATGGCAGCTCAGCGGCCGGAACGACCGGTCAGCCCGGCCCGGCCCAGAGACTCGGCCCCAGCCTGCGCGGGGCGAGGTCCTCCATCAGGCGATGTTGCCCAGCTCGGCGTCGACCGTCGTGTCGTCGCCGTGACCGGTCTTCACCACGGTGTCACCGTGCAGCGTCATCAGCCGGTCGGTGATCGACCGCAGGATCGTCGGCTTGTCGCTGAAGGACCGGCCGGTGGCCCCGGGACCACCGCAGAACAGCGTGTCCCCGGTGAAGACGGTGGCCAGGTCGGGCGCGTGCAGGCAGGTGCTGCCCGGTGAGTGCCCAGGGGTGTGCAGCGCGTGCAGTTGCACGCCTCCCACGGTGAACTGGGTCCGCTCGACCAGGTCGCGATCGGGTGCGGTGTCCGGGTGGACGACGTCCCAGAGCATCCGGTCGGCCGGGTTGAGCCAGATCGGCGCCCCGGTGGCCTCGCGCAGCGCCACCGCCGCGGTGATGTGGTCGTTGTGCCCGTGGGTGAGCACGATCGCGGTCACCCGGCGTCCGGCGATCGCCTCGATGATCGGGGCGGCGTCGTGCGGGGCGTCGATGACGACCACCTCGTCGTCGTCCCCGACCAGCCAGACGTTGTTGTCGACGTCGAAGTCCTGCCCGTCGAGGCTGAACACCCCGCTGACGACGGCCTGCTCGATCCGGACGCTCACTTCTCGGCCCCCTCGAAGACGACGACGGAGCGCAGCACGTCACCGGCGTGCATCTTGTCGAAGGCGGCCTCGACGTCCTCGAGCCCGATCGTCTCGCTGACGAAGGCGTCCAGGTCGAAGCGGCCCTGCAGGTACAGGTCGATGAGCATCGGGAAGTCGCGGCTGGGCAGGCAGTCGCCGTACCAGGAGGACTTCAGCGCCCCGCCGCGGCCGAAGACCTCGATCAGCGGCAGCTCGATCGTCGAGGCCGGGTTCGGGACGCCGACCAGGACGACGGTGCCGGCCAGGTCCCGGGCGTTGAACGCCTGCTCGTAGACCGCCGGGTGCCCGACGGCGTCGATCGCGACGTCGACGCCGAAGCCGCCGGTGAGGGCCTTGATCGCCTCGACCGGGTCGGTCTGGGAGGAGTTGACCGTGTGGGTGGCGCCCATGCCCTTGGCCCATTCGAGCTTCTTGTCGTCGATGTCGACGGCGATGATCGTGCCCGCACCGGCCAACCGGGAGCCGGCGATCGCGGCGTCGCCCACCCCGCCGCAGCCGAAGACGGCGACGGAGTCGCCGCGCCCCACGCCGCCGGTGTTGATCGCGGCACCGACGCCGGCCATGACGCCGCAGCCCAGCAGCCCGGCCGCGGTGGGCTTGGCCGCCGGGTCGACCTTCGTGCACTGGCCGGAGTGGACCAGGGTCTTCTCGGCGAACGCCCCGATCCCCAGCGCCGGGGACAGCTCGGTGCCGTCGGCCAGCGTCATCTTCTGCGCGGCGTTGTGGGTGTTGAAGCAGTACCAGGGCTTGCCCTTGGTGCAGGCCCGACACTCCCCGCACACCGCACGCCAGTTCAGCACCACGTAGTCACCGACGGCCACGTTCGTGACGCCCTCGCCGACCGCGGAGACCAGCCCGGCCGCCTCGTGACCCAGCAGGAACGGGAACTCGTCGTTGATCCCGCCCTCCCGGTAGTGCAGGTCGGTGTGGCAGACCCCGCACGCCTGGACGTCGACCACCGCCTCACCCGGACCCGGGTCGGGGACGATGATCGTCTCGATGGTGACCGGAGCACCCTTGCTCAGGGCGACGACGCCCTTGACCTCGTACGACATGCAGCCAGCCTAGGGAACGGGGCGACCGTTCCGCGCCCCGCTCCCACACCGCGGAAACGACGGTTGTGCGTGCAACGAATTGGTCTCAGCCTCACCCGGCTGGGGTCCAGCGTGCAGCCGGAATCGTCACAGCGTCGTACGGTGCGGTTCGGTCGCGACCTGTGTCACACCTGTGGACGGGCCGCGACCAGGTTGCGCCCGTCCGGGCGCGCCGTTCCCGCACCTCGGAGGTCGTTCCGTGGCAGTACCCAGCTTCCTGGCCCGGGAGCGCATCATCGCTCGCCCGGGCTTCAACCGCTGGCTCATCCCGCCAGCCGCGCTGGCGGTGCACCTGTGCATCGGCCAGGCCTACGCGACCAGCGTGTACAAGGCCGCGCTCGTCTCGCACTTCGAGTCCAGCCTGACCGCGATCGGCATCATCTTCTCGATCGCGATCGTCATGCTCGGCCTCTCGGCCGCGGTCTTCGGCACCTGGGTGGACAGGAACGGCCCGCGGGCGGCCATGTTCACCGCCGCGTGCTTCTGGTCCGCCGGCTTCCTGGTCGGGGCGCTGGGCATCTCGACCGAGCAGCTGTGGCTGGTCTACTTCGGCTACGGCGTCCTCGGCGGCATCGGGCTGGGCATCGGCTACATCTCCCCGGTCTCCACGCTGATCAAGTGGTTCCCGGACCGGCCCGGCCTGGCCACCGGCATGGCGATCATGGGCTTCGGTGGCGGTGCGCTCATCGCCTCGCCGCTGTCCCGCCAGCTGATGAACTGGTACGACCCCACCTACGACGGCACGATCGGCACCACCCCCTCGGGTTCGGCCGTCGCCCAGCTGTTCGTCACGCTGGGCATCGTCTACCTGGTCTTCATGATGTTCGGTGCCTTCATCGTCCGGGTCCCCGCGCCCGACTGGCGCCCCGACGGCTTCGACCCGTCGCAGGTCAAGGCCAAGTCCCTGGTGACGACGGAGAACGTCTCCGCCAACAACGCCATCAAGACCCCGCAGTTCTGGCTGCTCTGGACGGTGTTGTTCTGCAACGTCACCGCCGGCATCGGCATCCTCGAGCAGGCCGCGCCGATGATCCAGGACTTCTTCCGAAACGGGGAGACCTCCACGGTCCTCGCCGCAACGGCCGCCGGCTTCGTCGGGCTGCTCTCGCTGTTCAACATGGCCGGTCGGTTCGTGTGGTCCTCCACCTCGGACTACATCGGCCGCAAGCCGATCTACATGGTCTACCTGGGCGTCGGCCTGGTGCTGTACGTCCTGCTGGCCACCGTCGGCAGCACCGCCACCTGGGTCTTCGTCATCCTGGCCGCGATCATCATCAGCTTCTACGGTGGTGGCTTCGCGACCGTCCCGGCCTACCTGCGGGACCTGTTCGGGACCTACCAGGTCGGCGCCATCCACGGTCGGCTGCTGACCGCCTGGGCCGCCGCGGGCATCGCCGGCCCGCTGATCATCAACGGCGTCCTCGACGCGCGCGGCACGCCGGGTGAGCTGACCGCCGGTGACTACCGGCCGGCCCTGTTCATCATGGTCGGCCTGCTGGCCGTCGGCTTCGTCGCCAACCTGATGATCAAGCCGGTCGCCGAGAAGTGGTTCGAGCCGAAGAACACCGACGTCCCCACCGCCGCATCCACCACCGGAGATCGGAACCTGACGCGATGAGCACCTCACGCCACGCCGGCGACCAGCAGGCCACGACGAACACCCCGACCGGCCTCGTCGCCTTCGCCTGGGCACTGGTCGGTGTGCCCCTGGCCTACGGGCTGTACAACACGGTGAAGGCGGCCAGCGCGCTGTTCGGCGGCTGAGCCCCCCGCACCACACCGCACAGCGCCCCTCCTGCCACCGGCAGGAGGGGCGCTGTGCCGTTCGCCCCCCACCCGCAGTCGATCATCGCCGAACGGCGGCGCCCGCCGGCCTGGCGGGCAGCCGTTCGCCGATGATCAACTCGACGAGGGGGGTGGCCCGGCGGGTCGGACGGCGCGCAGCGGGAGGTGCTCGGAGAGGTCGGCGCGGTTGCCGCTGGCGCTGACCTTGCCCTCTCCGACCGCATTGGCCCAGGAGAGCGCGCCGGTCGCCAGCCGCAGCCAGGTCGCGGCGTCCGTCTCGACCACGTTGGGCGGGGTCCCGCGGGTGTGTCGCGGCCCCGGCACGCACTGCACCGCCACGAACGGCGGGACCCGCAACTCCACCGAGCGCCCGGGCACGTGCTGGGCGAGCCAGCGGGCCGAGGTCTTCACCGCCGCGCCCAGGACCGCCCGGGGCGGCTGCTCGGCGTCCCCGGCGAGCCAGCCGACCGTGGGCGCGAGCGCCGCCCGCAGGTCCTCGGCGGAGATCGGCGCGGCGCCGGCCATCAGGAGCGGACCGGTCAGCTCGTCGGGACGGTGCCCGCCGGGATCGACCCGACCGTGGCCTCCGGGCTGCCGAACAGCGCCGGCAGGGTCGCCGTCCACGCCGCCCGCAGCTCGTCCAGCGGCAGCTCCAGCAACCCCTCCAGCACCAGGGCGTCGCCACCCGTCGTCCCGAGCTCGGTGACCGGCACCCCTGCCGCCTCAGCGGCGGCCCGCACCGCGGCCGGGTCCGCGGTGGTGACGACGACGCGGGCCACCGACTCACCGAACAGCGATGCCGTCGGGTCGCCGGGCACGCTCAGCCGGGCACCGGTGCCGTACCGCAGCGCCGACTCGGTCAGCGCCTGCGCCAGCCCACCGTCGGACAGGTCGTGCGCTGAGCTGACCAGCCCGTCGGCCGACAGCGAGGCCAGCAGCTCCCCCAGGGCGCGCTCGGCGGCCAGGTCCAGCCGGGGCGGCAGCCCGCCCAGGTGGCCGTGGACGACCGCGGCCCAGGCCGACCCACCGAACTCCGGCCGGCTCTCGCCCAGCAGCAGCACGGCGTCACCGTCCGCCCGCCAGCCGGTGGGCACCCGGCGGGTGACGTCGGCGTGCACGCCCAGCACCCCGATCACCGGGGTGGGGTTGATCGCGACGTCGCCGGTCTGGTTGTAGAGGCTCACGTTGCCGCCGGTGACCGGCAGGCCGAGCTCGCGGCAGCCGTCGGCCAGGCCGCGGACTGCCTCGGCGAACTGCCACATCACCTCGGGGTTCTCCGGGGAGCCGAAGTTCAGGCAGTTGGTGACCGCCAGCGGCTTCGCGCCGGAGACGGCGACGTTGCGGTAGGCCTCGGCGAGGTTCAGCTGGGCGCCGGTGTAGGGGTCCAGTCGGGCGTAGCGAGCGTTGCCGTCCAGCGACAGCGCGATGCCCAGGTTGCTGGACTCGTCGATCCGCAGGACACCGGCGTCCTCGGGCTGGGCGAGCACGGTGTTGCCCCGCACGTAGCGGTCGTACTGCTCGGTGACCCAGCTCTTGTCCGCGCCGTCCGGGCTGGAGACGACCGCGAGCCAGTCGGCCCGCAGGTCGGCCGAGGACGACGGCGGGGTGTCGGCCTGCAGCGCGTCCAGGTCGGCCGGGCGGGCCATCGGGCGCTCGTAGCGCGGGCCCTCCAGGGCGACCGTGCGCGGCGGGACGTCGACGATCCGCTCGCCGTGCCAGTCGATGGTCAGCCGGTCGCCGTCGGTGACCTCACCGATGACGGTGGCCAGCACGTCCCACTTGGCGCAGACGGCGAGGAACGCCTCGACCTTGCCCGGCTCGACGATGGCGCACATCCGCTCCTGGGACTCGCTCATCAGGATCTCGGCGGGGGTGAGCGTGGAGTCGCGCAGCGGGACGGCGTCCAGGTCGATCGCCATGCCGCCGGAGCCGGCCGCGGCCAGCTCGCTGGTGGCGCAGGAGATGCCGGCGCCACCGAGGTCCTGGATGCCGGTGACCAGGCCGGCGGCGAAGATCTCCAGGCAGGCCTCGATCAGCAGCTTCTCGGTGAACGGGTCGCCGACCTGCACGGCCGGGCGTTTGGCCGGGCCCTCGGCGTCGAAGGTCTCCGACGCGAGCACCGAGACCCCGCCGATGCCGTCGCCGCCGGTGCGGGCACCGAAGAGCACGACCTTGTTGCCGGTGCCCTCGGCCTTGGCCAGTTGCAGCTCCTCGTGCCGCAGCACGCCCACGCACAGGGCGTTGACCAGCGGGTTGCCCGCGTAGGTCTCGTCGAACAGCAGCTCGCCGCCGATGTTGGGCAGGCCCAGGCAGTTGCCGTAGCCGCCGACCCCGGCGACCACGCCGGGGAGCACCCGGGCGGTGTCCGGGGCGTCGGCGGCACCGAAGCGCAGCGAGTCCATGACGGCGATCGGGCGGGCGCCCATGGTCAGGATGTCCCGGACGATGCCGCCGACCCCGGTGGCCGCGCCCTGGTAGGGCTCGACGTAGCTGGGGTGGTTGTGCGACTCGACCTTGAAGGTGACCGCCCAGCCCTCGCCGACGTCGACGACGCCGGCGTTCTCGCCCATGCCGACCAGCAGTGCGTCGCTCTTCGGCAGGTCGGCGAACCGGCGCAGGTGCACCTTCGAGGACTTGTAGGAGCAGTGCTCGCTCCACATCACCGAGTACATCGCCAGCTCGGCGGTGGTCGGCCGGCGGCCGAGGATCTCCCGGATCCGGGCGTACTCGTCGGCGCGCAGCCCCAGCTCGGCGTAGGGCTGCTCGTCGTCGGGGTGCTGGGTGGCCAGCTCGACGGTGTCCAGCCGGCTCGTCCGCCCTGGCGCGGTGTCGAGCTCGGACAGGCCCTCGGTGGCGCTCACGCGGCCACCACCAGGGCAGAGAGGACCGAGGTGAAGAAGCCCAGGCCGTCGGTGCTCGGGCCGGTGAGCTCCTCGACCGCATGCTCCGGGTGCGGCATGAGCCCGACCACCCGTCCGTCGGCGCTGGTGACCCCGGCGATGTCGCGGGAGCTGCCGTTGGGGTTGCCCCCGACGTAGCGCACCACCACCCGGCCCTCGCCCTCCAACCGGTCCAGGTCGGCCGGCGCGGCCACGTAGCGGCCCTCGCCGTTCTTCACCGGGACGACGATCTGCTGGCCCTGCTGGAAGGACGTCGTCCAGGCGGTGTCGGCGCGCTCGACGAGCAGCCCCTGGTCACGGTTGCGGAAGTGCAGGTGGCTGTTGCGGGTCAGCGCCCCGGGGAGCAGCCCGGCCTCGCACAGCACCTGGAAGCCGTTGCAGATGCCCAGCACCGGCAGGCCGCCGTGCGCCGCGGCCACGACGTCGGCCATCAGCGGCGAGCGGGCGGCGATCGCCCCGGCGCGCAGGTAGTCGCCGTAGGAGAACCCGCCGGGCAGGACGACGGCGTCGACGTCCTTCAGGTCGTGGTCGCCGTGCCAGAGGGACACGGGCTCGGCGCCGGCGAGCCGCACGGCGCGTGCGGCGTCGACGTCGTCCAGGGAACCCGGGAAGGTGATGACACCGATGCGCACTGGGTCTCTCTCAGTCGGTGGTGCGAGCGGGGAGGTGCAGCTCGACGTCCTCGATGACGGGGTTGGCCAGCAGCGTCTCGGCGATCTGCCGGAGCTCGGCCTCGTCGGGTTCGCCGTCGACCTCGAGCACGAAGTGCTTGCCCTGGCGGACGCTGCGCACCCCGGTGTGGCCGAGCCGGCCGAGGGCGCCGAGCACCGCCTGCCCCTGGGGGTCGGAGATCTCTGGCTTCAGGACGACGTCGACGACCACCTGGGACACGCCGACGAGGGTACCGGCTCCGCTACGGGGACCGACACCACGCCGGTCGGCCGGCCCGCTGCGGGGAACCGCCGTGGCCCAGCCGGCCCCGGCCCGTCCCGGCTCATCCGGACGGGTCACGGACCTGCACCGTTGCGCTGGACAACCGGTCCGAGTGACCCACGATGGACCGGATGCGATGGCCGCTGGGGCGATCGGTGGGGGACAAGGAGGAGCACAGGTGGTCGCTGGAGTGCCCGGTGTGGACCACCCGGCCGCCACGACGGCGCTGAGCGTCCTGCTGCTCGGGCAGGACGAGGCGCTCACCGCCCGGGTCCGCCGGGAGAGCGAGTCGTTCCTCTTCCTGAGTCCACCGCGCAACGCCCTGGGCGAGGTCACCCCCTTCGTCGAGCGCGAGATGCTGGAACTGTCCTGGCAGGCCGACGACGGACTCCGGTCCGTCCCGGCCGAGGCGGTCGCGGTCGCCGCCGACGGCCTCTGGGAGGTCGAGGTCACCGGCCCGGCCAGCACGATCCAGCGACGGGACGCCGTCCGCGCCCCCATCGGGCTGTCGGTGACCCTCGCCTGGGACCGCGCGACCCTGGTCGGGAGCACGGTCGACCTGAGCGAGGGCGGCCTGCTCGCCGTCTTCCGCCCGCACGGCGACCTGGGCGTCAGCATCCCCTTCCCGGCGAAGAGCCAGCCCCTGCTCCTCACCCTCGACCTGTACTCCGACGAGCTCGTCACCGAGGTCGCGCTGGTCCGCCGCCGGCCCCGCCAGGACAACCTGCACGAGTGGTCGCTGCGCTTCGTCGACCTGCCCGAGCGGGCCGCCGACCTGATCCGCTCGCACGTGTTCACCGCGCTGCGCAACGCCCGCGCCCGCGGCATCGCCGCGCTCTACTGACCCACCGACACGGCCGTCCCGGTGGCCGGGTGGTTCAGCGCCAGGGCAGCCCGGTGAGCTGTTCGTAGGCCTTGACGTAGCGGTCGCGGGTGGCGGCGACGACGTCCTCGGGCAGCTCAGGCGGCGGGGACACCCGGTCCCAGCCGGAGGTGGTCAGCCAGTCCCGGACGTACTGCTTGTCGAAGGAGGGCTGCGGAGCCCCCGGCGACCAGGTCATGGCCGGCCAGAACCGCGACGAATCCGGCGTCAGCACCTCGTCGCCGAGCACCAGGGTGTCCCCCGCCGTCCCGAACTCGAACTTGGTGTCGGCCAGGACCAGCCCGGCCTGTCCGGCGATCTCCGCCCCGCGGCGGTAGAGCGCGACGGTGAGCGACCGCAGCGCCTCGGCCCGGTCGGCGCCGACGGCCTCGACGACCTGGGCGAACCCGATGGCCTCGTCGTGCTCGCCGACCTCGGCCTTGGTCGAGGGGGTGAAGACCGGCTCGGGGAGCCGCGAGCCCTCGACCAGACCGGCCGGCAGCGGGACGTCGACGATCGCGCCGCTGCGTTGATACTCGACCGTGCCCGAGCCGGACAGGTAGCCGCGGGCCACGCACTCCACCGGGAGCATCTCCAGCCGGCGGACCAGCATCGACCGGCCGGTCAGCTCGGCCGGCACGCCTACGGCGAGCAGGTCGTCACCGGACGCCAGCAGGTGGTGCTCCGCGCCGTGCTCGGCCAGCACCGGCGCCAGCTGCTCGAACCACCACACCGACAGCGCGGTGAGCACCCGGCCCTTGTCCGGGATCGGCGTGGGGAGCACGTGGTCGTAGGCGGAGACCCGGTCGCTGGCGACCAGCAGCAGCCGGTCGTCGCCGACGGCGTGGACCTCGCGGACCTTGCCCCGGGCGACGAGCTCGAAGGGGAGGCTCACGACAGCGCGGCCAGCCGGTCGAACAGCGGGCCGAGGTTCGCCACGTACTGCTCGGGCCGGCAGATCTCGTCCAGCCGGGCCTCGTCGAGGGTGACGTCGTCGGCCGCTGCCCGCTCGCGGAGCGTCTGCCGGAACGGCGTCCCGTCCTGCCAGGTCCGCATCGCCGCGGACTGGACGAGCGCATAGGCCTGCTCGCGGCCCATCCCGCCCTCGACCAGCTCCAGCAGCACCGACGAGGTGTAGATGAGCCCGCCGGTGGACTCCAGGTTGGCGCGCATCCGGCCGGCGTCGACGACCAGGTTCTCCACCAGCCCGGCGGTCAGGTCCAGCAGGTAGTCGGTGGTGATCGCCGCGTCGGGCAGGAACACCCGCTCGGTGGAGGAGTGCGAGATGTCCCGCTCGTGCCAGAGCGGGATGCCCTCCATCACCGGCACGATCGCCGCGCGGACGACCCGGGCCAGCCCGGCGATCCGCTCGGAGCGGATCGGGTTCTTCTTGTGCGGCATGGCGCTGGAGCCCTTCTGCCCCGCGCCGAACGCCTCGCTCAGCTCGCGCACCTCGGTGCGCTGGCCGTGCCGGACCTCCAGGGCGATCGCCTCGCACACCGTGGCGATGATCCCCAGCGCAGAGACCCACTCGCTGATCCCGTCGCGCAGCACGACCTGGGTGGAGGCGTCGGCGGCGCGCAGGTCCAGGGCCTGGGCCACCGTCACCTCGACCGAGGGGTCGATGAGGGAGTAGGTGCCGACGGCGCCGGAGATCGCGACCACGCCGACGGCCTCGCGGGCCCGGCGCAGCCGGTCCCGGGACCGCGCCGCGGCGAAGGCGAGGTCGGCGACCCGGTGGCCCCAGACGTCCGGCTCGGCGTGCACCCCGTGGGTGCGGCCGACCTTGATCGTGTCCCGGTGGGCCAGGCCGTGGTCGCGCAGCGCGGCCACCAGCCGGTCGGCCTTGGCCAGCAGGACGTCGGTGGCGTCGGTGAGCTGGACGGCGAGCGCGGTGTCCAGCAGGTCCGAGGAGGTCATGCCGTGGTGCACGTAGGCCGCGGCCGAGCGCGGCTCGGTGTTGTCGGCCCAGGCGGTGAGGAAGGCGATGACGTCGTGCTGCGTCGTCTCCTCGATCTCCGCGACCCGCTCGGGGGTGGGCGGCGGCGCGTTGCGCACCGGCTCGACGACGTCGGCGGGCACCCGGCCGGCGGCCGCGTGCGCCTCCAGCACGAGCGTCTCGACCCGGCACCACAGCTCGTACTTGTGCTGGTCGCTCCAGACCCGGCCCATCTCGGGCAGGGTGTACCTGTCGATCATGCGAGTACCGCTTCGGTCTGCTCAGCTCGGCGCACCACGGGCCCATCCTCTCGCACCGCTTCGGGCGGGCCCCCATCAGCTCGGAGGACTCGATGTTGCAGCGGGCCAGACGCGTGGTCCACCGGGCGCGGGAGCGCATCCGGGCCGCCGCCGAGCACGATCCGCACGCCTGGCCCGACGGCACCGTGTTGGTCCTGGAGGACGGCAGCCGCGCCGTCGTCGACCACGTCGAGGAGCCGCACCACGGCGACGGCCACCACGGCGACGGCCATCACGCCACCAGCGCGCCCCGCCACGACGCTGCCCCGCTCGCCCCCGGCAGCCCGCACCCCGATGCCCCGGACGTCGACGTCCCCGGCGGGGTCAGCGGCCCCCCGGCACCCGGAGGTGCCCCGCCGGCGCCCGGCCGGGAGCGCGCCCGGGGCAGCCTGCTGGCGCCGGAGGCCCGGCTCCGGGCCGCCGAGCGGGACGTCCCCAACGGGCTGCGGATCGCCGCGGCCTGGTCGTGGCGGACGGTGGCCGTGGTCGCTGCGCTGTACCTGCTGCTGCGCGCGGCCGGCTACGTCGCCGTCGTCATCGTGCCGGTCATCGTGGCGCTGCTGCTGGCCGCGCTGCTCCAGCCGGGCGCGGCCTCCCTGCGGCGCAGCGGCTGGCCGACCTCCCTGGCCGCGCTGACGATGCTCGTCGTCGGCGTGGGCGTGGTCGCCGGGATCGTGACCCTCGTGGTCGAGGAGTTCGTCGCCGGCTACGCCGACCTCGTGTCCCAGGTCGACGAGGGGCTCACCCAGGTGCAGGACTCCATCACGCGCACCTTCCCGGTCACCGACGGCCAGATCACCGATGCGCTCGAGAGCGCCAGCCAGGCCATCGCCGACAACCAGGACCTGCTCACCTCCGGCGCGCTGACCACGGCCGCCACCGTCGGTGAGGTGCTCACCGGCGTGGTGCTGACCCTGTTCACCCTCTTCTTCTTCCTCCTCGACGGCCGCCCGATCTGGCTGTGGGTGGTCGGGCTGACGCCGGTGAACTCGCAGGCCTATCTGGACGAGGCGGCCCGGCGGTCCTGGCGCACGCTGATCTCCTACGTGCGGGCCACCGTCGGGGTCGCCGCCTTCGACGCCGTCTTCATCGGCATCGGCCTGGTCTTCCTCGGGACGCCGCTGGTCGTGCCGCTCGCCGCGCTGGTGTTCCTCGGCGCGTTCATCCCGATCATCGGGTCGTTCCTCGCCGGCACGGTGTCGGTGCTGGTCACCCTGGTCGCCGTCGGGCCGGTCCGGGCGCTGATCGCCCTGGGGATCATCGTGCTGATCATGCAACTGGAGAGCCACGTGCTGCAGCCGTTGCTGCTGGGCCGCGCGGTCTCGGTGCACCCGCTGGCCGTCGTCCTCGGCATCGCCGCCGGTCTGCTGATCGGCGGGGTCTTCGGCGCGCTGATCGCCGTCCCGGTCATCGCCTGCGGCAACGTGGCGGGCACCTACCTGTCCCGGCGGCACGAGGGCCCCCGGCCCCCGCAACCGGACACCCGCCGCGCCCGCCGACCGGTCACCGCCCGCTGACGCCTGCGGGCCGGCGCGGCTCGACCACTGCTGAGCCGGGTCGACCCGCCCGGGGTGGCGTGGGGCCGCGGCAGCGCGCGGCTCAACCCCTGCCGGCCCGGGTCGACCCGCACGCGCGGAGGGCGGCCGGCTGGTCGCTCAGACGGTGATGCGGCCCTCGACGGCGGCCAGGGCGATGTCGGTGCGCCAGTGCGCGCCGGCCAGCCGGACCGAGGCCAGCCGCTCGTAGACGGTCTGCCGCGCTGCGGCCAGGTCGTCGCCGACCGCGGTGACCGAGAGCACCCGACCACCGGCCGAGTGCACCAGGCCGTCGGCACCCAGCGCCGTCCCGGCGTGCAGCACGCCCTCGCCGTCGGCGCCGGTGATCGGGTCGCCGACGCGCGGCCGCTCGGGGTAGCCCGAGGCGGCGACGACGACGGTGACCGCCGCCCCGTCCCGCCAGCGCAGCGGCGGGTGGCCGGCCAACGTGCCGGTGGCCGCGGCGTACAGTAGCCCGGCCAGCGGGGTCTCCAGCAGTGGCAGCACGACCTGGGTCTCCGGGTCGCCGAACCGGGCGTTGAACTCCACCACCCGCACGCCGCGCGAGGTCAGCGCCAGCCCGGCGTAGAGCAGGCCGCTGAACGGCTCCCCGCGGCGCGCCATCTCGTCGATCGTGGGCTGCAGGACGGTGGCGCGGACCTCCTCGACCAGGCCCGCGGGCGCCCAGGGCAGCGGGGCGTAGGCGCCCATGCCGCCGGTGTTCGGGCCGGCGTCCCCGTCGTCGCGGCGCTTGTGGTCCTGGGCGGGCAGCAGCGGCACCACCGTCGTCCCGTCCGACAGCGCGAACAGCGACACCTCCGGGCCGTCGAGGAACTCCTCGATGAGCACCGAGTGCCCGGCACCCAGGACGGCCTGCCCGTGCGCGACGGCGGCCGCACGGTCGGTGGTGACCAGCACGCCCTTGCCGGCCGCCAGCCCGTCGTCCTTGACGACGTAGGGAGCGCCCGCCTCGTCCAGCGCGGTCTCCAGCTCAGCTGCGCCACCGACGGCCCAGAACTGCGCCGTCGGCACCCCGGCGGCGGTCATCACGTGCTTGGCGAACGCCTTGGACCCCTCGATCTGGGCGGCCTGCGCGGAGGGGCCGAAGCAGGCGATGCCGGCCTCGCGCACCGCGTCGGCGGCGCCGGCGACCAGGGGCACCTCCGGGCCGACCACGACCAGGTCGGCCTGCCACTCGACGGCGAGAGCGCCGACCGCCGCCGGGTCGGCGGCGTCGAGCGGGAACGCCTGGGCGAGGGTGACGGTGCCGGCGTTCCCTGGCGCGCAGGCGAGCGCCGTGACGGCGGGGTCGGACTGCAGAGCCACGCACAGGGCGTGCTCCCGGGCACCGGAGCCGATCACGAGGACGCGCACCGGGCGAACCTACCCACCGCCCCCACCGCGGCAGAAATGGCCATTCCTGCCGCGCCGGGTCAGCGGGCGCGCCGCTGGCGGCGGTGCGCACGGTGAGCAGGCCCGGTAGACCCGGGCCGCCTCGCCGTCGTCAGCGGCCGCGGGGGCCGGCGCGTCCCGGCGTCTGGCCACTGAGAGATCACTCACAGGGGTCATGTGAGTCTCCAGGTGAGCGCCCTGTCCCCCGATTCGTCCCCATGAAGTCGGCGCGCGTTCAGACCCCGGACAGGGAACTGGGTTTCCCTGGAGCCATGCAGGAGACCGGCCTGAAGGCCGTTCACTCGCCCCGCCGAGAGCGCTCACCGCGCATCATCGGGCATCGCGGTGCACCCAGCTACCGGCCCGAGCACACCGTGGCCAGCTACGAGCTGGCGATCGACCTCGGTGCCGACCTGATCGAGCCCGACGTCGTGGTCACCCGCGACGGCCAGCTCGTGGCCCGCCACGAGAACGAGCTGTCCCGGTCGACCGACGTGGCCCAGCACCCGGAGTTCGCCGACCGCCGCCGCACCCAGGAGGTGGACGGCGAGGAGCTGACCGGCTGGTTCAGCGAGGACTTCACCCTCGCCGAGCTGCGCACCCTGCGCGCGGTCGAGCGGCTGCCCGGGATGCGGCCGATGAACACCGCCTACGACGGCCGGTTCGGCGTCCTCACCCTGGCCGAGGTGGTCGAGGTGGCCCGCCGCCGGTCCACCCCCGGCCACCAGGTGCGCGTGCAGGCGGAGCTGAAGTGCCCGTCCTGGTTCGCCGCGCAGGGGCTGCCGATGACCGAGCTGGTCGCCGCGGAACTGCGCCGGCTGGACGCCGCGCGGGTCGACGGCTCCGTCGTCGTCATGGCGTTCGAGCAGCAGGCGCTGCGCGAGCTGCGGACCGACCTCGGCAGCAACGGCCCCCGGCTGGTGCAGCTGATCGAGGAGGAGGGCATGCAGGACGCCCTGGTCACCCCGGCCGGCCTGCGCGAGGTCTCCACCTACGCCGACGGGATCGCCCCGCACAAGGGCCGGATCCTGCTGCACGGCGCCGACGGCGGCCTGGTCGGCGTCTCGGACCTGATCAGCCAGGCGCACCGGGCGGGCCTCACCGTCGAGCCGTGGACGCTGCGGCCGGAGAACGTCTTCCTCCCCAGCCACCTGCGCCGCGGTGGCGACCCCCTCGGTCTGGGCGACGCCCAGACCGAGGCCCGGCTGCTCTTCGCCCTCGGGGTCGACAGCGTGATCACCGACGCCCCGGAGACCGCCCACCGGGCCCGGGCCGAGCTCTCCGCCGCCGCCATGGCCCCGGTGCGCCCCCGGGTCTGACCGGCCGCGCCCGCTCAGCGGGCCGGACGCGATCGATGGCGGCGGCGATCATGCGCTGGTTGACTCGCGGCATGACGTCGATCCCGGAGCCGGACCCGCCCATCGACCCGGACCAGCCCGCGCCGGACGACGCCGGGGAGCTCATGCCCGACACCCCCGACACGCTGCCGCCCGCCCCGATCGAGTCGACGCCCGACGATCCCGGCGGCGACCCCGGCAGCGTCCCCGAGCCCGCCTGAGACCAGCCACGCAACGGGCCAGGCCGGAACGGGGTCGAGAGCTTCGACAGCGCACACCGGGGACGGCTCGCGGTGAGCCGACCCCGGAACGCGACCGCTGGGTCGCCGCGAGGCGACTGTGGGATGAGGTCGCGGGGGCCGGAGGCTCCCCGACCTCATCCCACGAGACGGCTCATCGCACCCGGGGACGCCCCCTGGCCGCGTTGCGGCCCGGAGGGTCGCGATCCACTCAGATCAAGTCGTGCAGGACCACGTTCTCGTCCCGCCCGGGACCCACGCCGATGACGCTGACCCGGGCGCCGGAGAGCTCCTCGAGCCGGCGCACGTAGGCCTGCGCGTTGGCCGGCAGGTCCTCGAAACGGCGGCAGGCGGTGATGTCCTCGAACCAGCCGGGCATCTCCTCGTAGATCGGCTTCGCGTGGTGGAAGTCGGTCTGCGTCATCGGCATCTCGTCGTGCCGCACGCCGTCGACGTCGTAGGCGACGCAGATCGGCACCGTCTCCAGCCCGGAGAGGACGTCGAGCTTGGTGAGGAAGTAGTCGGTGATGCCGTTGACCCGGCTGGCGTAGCGGGCGACGACGGCGTCGAACCAGCCGCAGCGCCGGTCCCGGCCGGTGGTCACGCCGACCTCGCCGCCGTGCTTGCGGAGGTACTCGCCCCACTGGTCGTGCAGTTCGGTGGGGAACGGGCCGGAGCCGACACGGGTCGTGTAGGCCTTCAGGATGCCGATGACCCGCTCGATCCGGGTGGGGCCGACGCCGGCGCCGACGGCCGCACCGCCGGCGGTCGGGTTGGACGACGTCACGAACGGATAGGTGCCGTGGTCGACGTCCAGCAGGGTGCCCTGTGAGCCCTCCAGCAGCACCCACTCCCCGGCGTCCAGCGCCTTGCCCAGCAGCAGCCGGGTGTCGACGATCCGGTGCTTCAGCTGCTCGGCGTACGCCGAGTACTCCTCGACCACCTCGTCGACGTCGATGGCCTTGCGGTTGTAGACCTTGACCAGGATCTGGTTCTTCTCCTGCAGCGTGCCCTCGAGCTTCTGCCGCAGGATCGACAGGTCGAGCAGGTCCTGCACCCGGATGCCGTTGCGGGCGACCTTGTCGCCGTAGGCGGGGCCGATGCCGCGGCCGGTGGTGCCGATCTTGCGCTGGCCGAGGAAGCGCTCGGTGACCCGGTCCAGGGCGCGGTGGTGCGGCATGATCAGGTGCGCGTCGGAGGAGATCACCAGGCGCGAGGTGTCCACCCCGCGCTCCTCCAGGCCGGCGAGCTCACCGATGAGCACCTCGGGGTCGATGACCACGCCGTTGCCGATGACCGGCGTGCAGCCCGGGGTGAGGATCCCGCTGGGGATCAGGTGCAGCGCGTACTTCTCGCCGTCGGGCGTGATCACGGTGTGCCCGGCGTTGTTGCCGCCCTGGTAGCGGACGACGTACGGGACGCGGCCGCCCAGCAGGTCGGTCGCCTTGCCCTTGCCCTCGTCGCCCCACTGGGCGCCGATCAGCACGACTGCCGGCATCGGGGGGTTCTCCTCGTTCGTCGCGTCTGCCCAAGACACCGGCGGTTCCCGGCTGGCCAGGTGGCAGGGTATCGGCATGCCCACGACCCAGCTCGACCTGCGCGGCCTGGCGGCGGTCCAACCGCCGTCGCGCCGGCACGTCGCCTCGGTGGTGGACGGCGCCGATGCGGTGCACGTGCTGGGCCCGGTGCCTGCGCTCTCCGCCGCGCTGACCCGGTTGTGGAAGACCGAGCGGCTGCCCGCGGTGCCGGTGAGCTGGCAGCCCGCCGACGACCCGGCGTCCACCGGTCTGGCCCGTTCGCTGGGCGTCGGCACCGGGGTCGAGCGCGAGCTGCCGCTGGTCCGGGACGACCACGGCGGGGTGCTGCTGCACACCGGCCTGGTGACCGCGCACGGCGCGCCCCGCCGGGCGCTGGCCCGCCGGTTCGGCGCCCGCGCGTACTGCGACGAACACCAGGTCGCCGACGGTTCGATCACCCGGATCGACGTGCGACCGGACTGGACGGCGGTGGACCGGATCAGCGTGGCCGTGGTGACCCTGCCGCTGCGCCCGGTGCGCCGAGCGCACGGTCGGGCCCTGCAGATGGCCTCGGACCCGGCTCAGGTCAGCCGGGACGGCGTGCCCTTCGACCGCCAGGTCACGAAGTGGACCTGGTACGCCGACGACCGGGTGCGCTGGCGCCTGCGCCCCTGACGGGCGACGGCGCCTGCGCCTTGACGGGCGACGGTCCGGCCGCCGGCGATCGTGGACACTGGGGTCTCCGCCCCGCTCGAGGAGGTCTCGCGTCGCCGTGCCACCCCTCCACCCCTTCTCGGCCGCGCCGCCGTCGACCAGCGAGCGACTGCCCGGCTTCGGCCCGGTGACGCCCGCCGTCCCCCGCTCGGCCGGTCGCCGGGTGCTGGACCGGCTGCTCGCCCGCCCCGGCGTGGGCGCGCTGTTCGGGGTGCTGGTGCTCGCCGTCTTCTTCGGGCTGCAGGCACCGGAGCTGATCAGCTCCGGCGGCCTGGCCACCGTGCTGGACATCGCCGCCCCGCTGGGGATCGGCGGTGTCGCGGTCGCGCTGCTGCTGGTCGCCGGCCAGTTCGACCTGTCGATCGGGGTCGTCGCGGTGGGCAGCAGCCTGGTCACCGCCCTGCTCGTGACCCAGCTGGGCCTCGGCGTCTGGCCGGCCCTGCTGGTGTCCCTGCTCGCCGCCCTGCTGGTCGGGGCGGCCAACGGGCTGCTCGTGGTGACCACCGGGTTGCCCAGCTTCCTGGTGACGCTGGCGACCTTCCTCGTACTGCAGGGCGCCTCGCTCGCCGGGGCAGCCGCGATCGCGGGCTCCTCGCGGGTCACCGGCCTGGCGGACGCGCCGGGCTGGGAGTCGGCGCTGGCGGTGTTCGGGGCCACCGCGCAGCTGGGTGACGGACGGTTCCGCATCTCGCTGCTGTGGTGGGTGCTGGCCACCCTGCTGACCACCTGGCTGCTGTGGCGCACCCGCTTCGGCAACGCCGTCTTCGCCAGCGGCGGCGCCAGCCGGGCGGCCCAGGAGCTCGGCGTCCCGGTGGCGCGCACCACGGTCCTGCTGTTCCTCGGCACCGCCGCCGCCGGCTGGCTGATCGGCACGCTGGCCCTGGTCCGGCTCGGTGGCGTACAGGTCGACCCGGCGCTGGGCGACGAGATCGAGTTCATCGTGGTGGCGGTGATCGGCGGCTGCCTGCTCACCGGCGGGTACGGCTCGACCGTGGGCGCGGCGCTGGGGGCGCTGCTCTACGCCGTGGCCCGGGAGGGCCTCTCGCTGGCCGACTGGGACCCGCGCTGGTTCCAGGCCTTCCTCGGCCTCTTGCTGCTGGTCGCGTTGCTGGTCAACGGCGTGGTCCGCCGGCGGCTGCGCACGGTGCCCCGCTCGTGAGCACGGCTTCCCACCTGTCCGCGCACGGCTCCCCGGCGCCGGTGCTGGAGCTGCGGGGGGTGACGGTGCGCTTCGGCAGCGTGCCGGCGCTGTCCCGGGTGTCGCTGGCCCTGCGGGCCGGTGAGGTGGTCTGCGTGCTCGGGGAGAACGGCTCGGGCAAGTCGACGCTGGTCGCCGTCCTCTCCGGCCTGCAGCAGCCGGCCGAGGGCGAGCTGCTGGTCGACGGCCGGCCGGAGCGATTCCGGTCCCCGCAGCGGGCCCGCGCCTGCGGCATCGCCACGGTCTGGCAGGACCTGGCGATCGCGCCGTTGATGTCGGTGTGGCGGAACTTCTTCCTGGGCGCCGAACCGACCCGCGGGATGTGGCCGTTGCGGCGGCTGGACGTCGGGCGGGCCGAGGAGATCACCGCCCGGGCGATGGCCCGGGTGGGCGTCCCGGGGCTCGACCCCGGCCAGGCCGCGAGCGCGCTGCAGGCCGGGGAGCGGCAGAGCCTGGCGATCGCCCGGGCCCTGCACTTCGGCGCTCGAGTGCTGGTCATCGACGAGCCGACCGCGCCGATGACGGTGGCCCAGCGGGCGCTGGTGCTGCAGTCGGTGGTGGCCGCCCGCGACGCGGGGCTCGCCGTGCTGTTCGTGACCCACAGCCCGCAGCACGCCCACCTCGTCGGCGACCGCTTCCTGCTGCTCGGCGGGGGCCGGGTGGCCGGTGACCTGACCCGCGAGGACGTCGACGTGCACGACCTCACCCGGCTGGTCGCCGGCGGGGACGAGCTCTCCCGGCTCAGCGACTCACTCCGGGCCGCCGAACACGACCGCTGAGCGGCCCGGGGCGGCAGCATCCTGTGGTCCCTGACTCCCCCGGTGAGGCCGAGCGGGCTCTCGGCCCCACCGGGGCAGCTCAGGTGAAGACGCTGACGCCTCCGGGGCCGACCAGCAGCCCGAGGACGATCAACACGATCCCCCAGATGATCTGCTTGCGGACGACCGCGACGATCCCGGCGACGACCAGGACGACGGCGAGGATCCAGAGCAACGTGGCCATGGCCTGCCTCTCTTCTCGAGGCGGCGCCCCGTGGCGCCGACTGGATCTTGACGCTAACGAGACCGCCGGTTCTCGGCATCAGGACGATCATGATCCGTATCTCGGCCCGGGCGCCTCGCCACTGGCCGCGCCGACTGAGCAGTTGCGGTCGCCGACTCGCGCGGACACGCCGCGGGTAACGACCGGAACTGCTCAGTCAGCACCGGGGTGCTGGGGTCAGGGCGCCAGCGTGGGGTCGCAGTCGCGCAGCAGCTGGGTGCAGCGCTCCTGCTCGTCGACCTCGCCGATCCGCCCGGCTGCCGTGGCCAGCACGGTGACGCAGCGCAGGAACCCGCGGTTCGGCTCGTGCGACCACGGCACGGGGCCGTAGCCCTTCCAGCCGTTGCGGCGCAGCGCGTCCAGCCCGCGGTGGTACCCGGTGCGGGCGTAGGCGTAGGCCTCGATGGTCCGGCCGGCCTCCAGTGCGGTCTCGGCCAGGGCGGCCCAGGCGGCGCTGGAGGTGGGGTGCCCGGCGGCGACCTCGGCCGGGTCGGCGCCGGCGGCCAGCGCGTCGTCGGCCTCGGGGATGCCCGGCAGCAGGGTGGCCGCCGGCTCGCCCAGCAGGTTGCGGTGTCCGTGGGTCATGGCTCAGCCCGCCTGCGACTGGCCGGCGGAGAGCAGGTGCTCGCAGGCCTCCACGATCCGGTCGGCCATGCTCACCTCGGCCAGCTTCATGTAGGTGCGCGGGTCGTAGGTCTTCTTCACGCCGACCTCGCCGTCGACCTTGAGGACGCCGTCGTAGTTGCTGAACATGTGACCGGCGATCGCCCGGGTCAGCGCGTACTGGGTGTCGGTGTCGACGTTCATCTTCACCACGCCGTAGGACAGCGCCTCGCGGATCTCCTCGAGCGCAGAGCCCGAACCGCCGTGGAACACCAGGTTGAACGGCTTGGCGCCCTCGCCGAGACCGAACTGCTCGGCGACGACCGCCTGGCCGCGGCTGAGCACGTCAGGGCGGAGCTTGACGTTGCCCGGCTTGTAGACCCCGTGCACGTTCCCGAAGGTCGCCGCGAGCAGGTAGACGCCCTTCTCCCCGAGCCCGAGGGCCTCGGCGGTGCGGACGAAGTCACCGTCAGCGGTGTAGAGCTTCTCGTTGATCTCGTGGGCGACGCCGTCCTCCTCGCCCCCGACGACGCCGATCTCCACCTCGAGCACGATCTTGGCCGCGGCGCACTTCTCGATGAGCTCCTGGCCGATCTCCAGGTTCTCGGTCAGCTCGATGGCCGAGCCGTCCCACATGTGCGACTGGAACAGCGGCTCCTGGCCGGCGTCGACCCGCTCCTGGGAGACGGCGATCAGCGGGCGGACGTAGCTGTCCAGCTTGTCCTTGGGGCAGTGGTCGGTGTGCAGCGCGACGTTGACCGGGTACTTCGCGGCGACCACGTGGGCGAACTCGGCCAGCGCCACCGCACCGGTCACCATGTCCTTGACCCGGGTGCCCGAGCCGAACTCCGCACCCCCGGTGGAGAACTGGATGATCCCGTCACTGCCGGCGTCGGCGAAGCCGCGCAGCGCGGCGTTGACCGTCTCGGACGAGGTGCAGTTGATCGCCGGGTAGGCGAACCCGCCCTCCTTCGCCCGGGTGATCATGTCGGCGTAGACCTCGGGGGTGGCGATGGGCATGCGGTGCTCTCCTGACGTCGGGACCGG
The DNA here is from genome assembly GCF_026967885.1 of Modestobacter sp. VKM Ac-2983. Lineage (NCBI taxonomy): Bacteria > Bacillati > Actinomycetota > Actinomycetes > Geodermatophilales > Geodermatophilaceae > Modestobacter > Modestobacter sp. VKM Ac-2983. The sequence continues at coordinate 323,265 of NZ_JAPVBK010000003.1, read as the reverse complement.
CTGCTCTGCTCGCGGTCAGTATCGCGCCGGGTGGTCAGCGGTGGGGCGCCCGGGCCCCGGTCAGCCCTGCTCGATGCGGCTGACGGCGCGGGCGGCGACCACCACCGGGTCGTAGGTCGGTGAGAACGGCGGGGCGTAGGAGAGGTCGCTGCCGGCCAGCTCCTCGGCGGTCATCCCCGCCCAGATCGCCGTGGCCAGCACGTCGATCCGCTTCCCCGACCCCGGTCCGCCGACCACCTGCGCACCGAGCAGCTGCCCGGAGCCGGCCTCGGTGACCAGCTTGACCGCGATCTGCTCCGCGCCCGGGAAGTAGCCGGCCCGGGTGGTCGCCTCGATGACGTCGGTGCGGTAGGCGAACCCGGCGTCCTCGGCCTGGGTGGTGCACAGCCCGGTCCGCCCGATCTCCAGCTCCCCCACCTTGGTCACCGCCGTGCCGAGCACCCCGGCGAAGCGGGCCGGCCGGCCACCGATCACCGATCCGGCGACCCGGCCCTGCTTGTTGGCGTGCGTGCCCAGCGCGACGTGCGCGACCTCGCCGGTGACCCGGTGGAACGTCTGCGCGCAGTCGCCGGCGGCGAACACCTCCGGGTGGTCCCGGCAGCGCTGGCTCCGGTCGACCTCGACCGCCCCGGTCGGCCCGATCGCCAGCCCGGCCTCGGCGGCCAGCCGCGCCTCTGGGCCCATGCCCAGCCCGAGGACGATGAGGTCGGCGGGGTAGCTGCCGACGTCGGTGCGCACCCCGCAGGCCCGGCCGTCGGCGTCGAGGAGCACCTCCCGGACCGCCTGGTCGGCGTGCACCGTCATGCCCATCTCGGCCAGGCCGGCGAGGACCCGCTCTCCCATGTCGGCGTCCAGCAGCTGCATCGGCAGCGGGTCGGCCAGGACGACGGTGACCTCCAGCCCCCGGCACTGCAGGGCCTCGGCCATCTCCAGCCCGATGTAGCCACCACCGAGGACCAGCCCGCGTCGCGGCCGGTCGGTGGGCAGCCGGTCGATCGCCGCCCGGACCGCCGCGCCGTCGTCCAGCCGGTGCACGCCGAACACCCCCGGGGCGTCCAGGCCGGGGATCGGGGGCCGGGTGGGCCGCCCCCCGGTGGCCACGACCAGCCGGTCGTAGCCGAACCGCGCGCCCCCGCGGGCGTGCACCTCACCGGCGTCCAGGTCGATCGCCTCGGCCCGCGTGCCGATGTGCACGGTGATGTCGGCGGCGGCGAACTGTGCCGGCGTCCGGGCGATCAGGTCGTCCCGGTCGCTCACCTGCCCGGCGACCCAGTAGGGGATGCCGCAGGCGGAGTAGGAGACGACGTCGCTCTGCTCCAGGACGACGATCTCCAGCTCGGCCGCCGTGCGCAGGCGCCGGGCCTGGGCGGCCGCCGACATCCCGGCCGCGTCGCCGCCGACCACCACCAATCGCTCGGTCATGCCCCGCAGCCTCCCACCGCCGGTCGCCTCAGGCGCCGATGAGACCCGAGACGGCGGCCAGGTCGCCGGCGGCGGCCCGACGGAACATCTTCCCGGGGTTCAGGAGCCCCGCCGGGTCGAGCGCGTGCTTGATCGCCTGGTGGACGGAGAGGGACACCGGTCCGATCTCCCGCTCCAGCCAGTCGGCCTTGATCGTGCCGACGCCGTGCTCGCCGGTGATGGTGCCGCCGAGGGACAGCCCGAGCTCCAGGATGGCGTCGAAGGCGGCGTAGGCCCGGGTGCACTGGTCGGGGTCGGTGCCGTCGAAGACGACGGTCGGGTGCATGTTGCCGTCGCCGGCGTGCCCGACGACCCCGATCACCAGCCCGGCGGTGGCGGCGATGGCGTCGCAGCCGTCGATGAAGGTGGCCACCCGGGACCGCGGGACGGCGACGTCGTCGAGCAGCAGGCTGCTGCCCAGCCGCTCCAGCGCCGGCAGCGCCATCCGCCGGGCGGTCATCAGCAGATCCCCCTCGGCCGGGTCGTCGGTGGAGTGCACGAAGTCGGCGCCGGCCTCCTCGCACAGCCGGGTCAGTGCGGCGATCTCGGCGAGGGCCACGTCGCCGCCGCTGTCGGACTGGGCCAGCAGCAGCGCCGCCGCGTCGCGGTCCAGGTCGGCCTTCATCAGGTCGTCGACCGCGCGGATGCAGGTGCGGTCCATCACCTCGAGCATGCTCGGCACCAGACCGCTGGTGACCACCCGCTCGACCACCTGGCCGGTCTGCGCGCTGGTGCCGAAGCTGGCGACCAGGGTGACCGGCGGCTGCGGGGCGGGGCGCAGCGCCAGCGTCGCCTCGGTGATCACGCCCAGCGTTCCCTCGGAACCGACGAACAGCCGGGCGAGGTCGTAGCCGGCGACGCCCTTCACCGTGCGCCGCCCGGTGCGCAGCACCCGGCCGTCGGCGAGCACGACCTCCAGGCCCAGCACGTAGTCGGTGGTGACCCCGTACTTCACGCAGCACAGCCCGCCGGAGTTCATCGCCAGGTTGCCGCCGAGGGTGCACCAGTCGTAGCTGGCCGGGTCCGGTGGGTAGAACAGCCCGTGCCCCCGGACGGCGTCGCGCAGCGTCTTGTTCACCACGCCGGCCTGGACGACGGCGAGCCGGTCGGCCGGCGCGACCTCCAGGACGGCGTCCATCCGGGTCAGCGCCAGGGTGATGCACCCGTCGACCGCGTTGGCCGCGCCGACCAGCCCCGAGCCCGCGCCCCGCGGCACCACGGGGACCCCGTGCCGGCTGGCCAGCCGCAGCACCGCCGACACCTCCTCGGTGCTGCGCGGCAGCGCCACCGCGGCCGGCAGCCCGGCCTCGGCGAGCATCGCCTGGTCGCGCGCGTAGGCGGCGGTGACGTCGGGATCGGTGAGCACGCTGTCCGGGCCCAGGGCGTCCTGGAGCTCGCGGACCCACGTCGTCGTGAGGGCGGTCACCCCGTCACCGTACGGCCCCGGTGGGGCTGCGGCGCCCTCCCGGAGCAGGGCCTCCCGTCAGGACAGGCCGAGGTCGGCGAGCTCGAACGCCGCGCGGTACTCCAGGCCGGCCGCCTCGACGGCCGCGCGGGCGCCGCGGTCGACGATCACGGCCACGCCCAGCACCTCGGCGCCGGCCTCCTGCAGCGCCTCCACGGCGGCGAGCGGGCTGCTCCCCGTGGTCGAGACGTCCTCGACGACCAGCACCGTGCGGCCGGCGACGTCGGGTCCCTCGATCCGCCGCTGCATCCCGTGCGCCTTGGTCGCCTTGCGCACCACGCAGGCGTCCAGGAACCCCTCGCCGCCCGCGGCGGCGTGCAGCATCGCGGTGGCGACCGGGTCGGCGCCCAGGGTCAGCCCGCCGACCACGTCGTAGCGCAGGTCCCTGGTGAGCTGGCGCATCACCCGACCCACCAGCGGGGCGGCCTCGTGGTGCAGCGTCACCCGGCGCAGGTCGATGTACCAGTCGGCCTCCTGACCGGAGGAGAGCGTCACCTTCCCGTGCACGACGGCGAGGTCGACGACGAGCTCGAGCAGCCGGTCGCGGTCGGGATGGGCCGGAGCAGGGGCGTTCATCCCGCCGACCCTACTGACGCCGGCGGAGCGGGTGTCGGTGTGACCGGGCCCCCTGGGCTCGGCACGGCTCAGCCTGCGGGAGCGAGCACCTGGTCGATGACGTAGACGGTGGCGTTCGCCGTCGGCACGTCCCCGCAGACCACGGTCGCCGGGGCGGCGCCGGCGAGGGTGCCCTCGGCGGCGACGGTCGGCGCGTCGGGGGGCCCGGCCACGGTGATCGGGTCGCCGTTGAGCGTGACGTGCTCGCCGACGAGGTCGGCCGGCGCCAGCCGACCGGGCAGCACGTGGTGGGTCAGCAGCGAGGTCAGCCGCGGGCCGTCGGCGAGCAGTGCGGGCAGCGCGTCGGGGCCCAGGGCGTCGAAGGCGGCGTTCGTCGGCGCCAGCACGGTGACGTCCTCGCGGGTGTTCAGCACGTCGACCAGGTTGGCCGCGCCCACGGCCGCAGTGAGGGTGCTCAGCTGCGGATTGGCGCCCACCACCGCGCTCACCGGCTGGGCTGCCAGGTCCGCCGGCGCGCCGCCGGCCGCGGCGGGGAAGACCAGCTCGCACCCGGGTCCGATCGGTCCGGTGGGCGTCGCGGCCGCCTCCGACGTCGGTGCCGCGCTGGTCTCGGTGGCCGTGGCGCTGGAGGTGGCGCGTGCGGTCGGTTCGTCGTCGGACCCGCTGCAGCCGGCGATCCCGGCCAGGAGGACGGGGACGGCGAGGAGCCCGCCGATCCGGGACGGGGCGACGGCTCGGGTCTGCCGGGGGGCCATCACTGCGGCTGTCCTCCTGGTGTCGGTCACCGGTCCACCACGGTGGTGTGGTGCGCCGGCCGCGCCAGCATCGCATCCGGCGCGGCAGGCGACCGGGGTCCGGCCCCGGCGTGCCACCCTGACGCGGTGAGCAGCAGCCCCACGCCCCCCGCTCCGGCCCGCCCGGAGACCCCCGCCTCGGTCAAGGTCTCGATCGGGGTGCTGGCCGCCCTGGCCCTGCTGCTCCTGCTGAACGCGCTGCTCACCTTCGCCGTCCGGGAGACCGTGATCGACACCCTCGCCGAGGCGCAGCCGGGTTCACCGCGCTCGGATGCCGAGCGGGCCGTGCTGCTGAACCTGACCCAGGCCGTCGTGTTCGGGGTGCTGGCCGCCGTCTCCGCGCTGTTCCTGGCCCGCGGGCGGGCGTGGGCGCGGTGGACCGGGCTGGCCGTCAGCGTGCCGTTGGGGCTGCTGACCCTCGGCGCGACCTTCCTGACCGGCGGTGTGGCGGCGTCGTCGCTGCTGGTGCTGGTGCTCTGTGCGGCCGCCGGGACCAGCCTGCTGGCCCGGACGACGACCGCGTGGGCCTCGTCCGGCCCACGCAGCCACTCCTCCCGCTGACCGGGGTCAGAAGCGCTTCCGGCGCTGGGCCTCGGCGCGGTACCAGTCGTTGGACGGCTTGAGCGCCAGCAACACGATGCCGGCCAGCGTCAGCATCAGCTGCAGAGCGACCAGGAAGCCACCGGTCCCCATCGTGCCGGTCAGCCCCGCCAGCACGCTCAGCCCGCCGAGGACCCAGAGCACGATGCGGGCCCAGTTGTGGCCCTGCCAGGCGAACCAGAGCACGGCGAGGAACGCCGCGATGAACAGCAGGCTGATGACGAAGCCGACCGTGGCGGCCGTGGAGACCTGCTCGTCGGTCAGGCCGCCGACCTCGGCCAGCTCGGCCCGGTACCCCTCCAGGTCGGTGAAGAGCAGGACGGTGCCGAGCGCGTTGAGCAGCGTGTTGACCAGGAAGGCGGCGATGCCGGCCTTGACGGTGGCGGGCCGCTCGGTGGGTGCACCGACCTCTCCGCCGGGATGCCCGGCCGGTGCCGCGGGATAGGACGACTGCTCCGAGCCGTCCTGCTGCCACGGGGGCCGGCCGCCGTACTGGCGGCTCCCCTGCCCGTACTCGGGTGGCGTGCCCTCCGGCGGCGGCTGCTGCCCGTACCCGCCCTGGTGAGGGTCCTGCGGTCCTGACGTCATGACAGCTCCTCGGGTGACTCGCGCGGGTGGACGTCCTCGATCGTCGCGCATCCGTACCCCGCCGGCAGCGGATCTGGCACGGTCCCGCCGCACGGGGCACCCCTCCGGACGCCCCTCGGCGGGCCGCCGTGGGTGCTGCCGCCTCGCCGACGCCTTACGCTCGGGAGGGTGACGACGCCCCCAGCACCGCCGCCCGACCCCTCCCGTCCCGGCGACGACCGCCCGGGGCAGGGCGGTGCTCATGGCTACGGCCAACCCGGACCCTCCGCCTACGGTGAGCCCGCCGCCTACGGTCAGGCGGCCGCGTACGGGCAGCCGATCCAGTACGGCCAGCCGGACCCGTACGGGCAGCAGCAGGGCGGGTACGGCGCACCCCAGAAGTCCAACGGACTCGGGATCGCCTCCCTGGTCCTGGGCATCCTGTCCCTGCCGGGGGCCTTCTTCCTCGGCGTCCCCGGCATCGTGCTGGGGCTGCTGGCGATCATCCTGGGCATCGTCGCGCTGCGCCGGGTCAAGGCCCGGCGGGCCGACAACCGGGGCATGCCGATCGGCGGGATCGTGACCGGGGCCATCGGCCTGGTGCTCGGGGCGATCATCCTGGCCGCGGCGGTGTTCTTCGTGACCACCGCCGAGACGTGCATCGACGACTTCAGCCAGACCGGCGACCAGGTCGCCTACGAGCAGTGCCTCCAGGACGCCACGAGCTGACCCGGAGCGGACCGTGCCCGCCGTCGCCGACGGCGGGCACGGCGCCTCACTCGCCGGCGCCGGGACCGAGCGCCCGCGGGGCCGGTTCCGTCGCCGGACCGGGCTCGGCGGTCGGCTCCCCGGGCATCGGCCCCCGGGTGACGGTGAGCCCGGCGTCGCCGTCGGCCACGTCCGCCGCCCAGTCGACGACGACGTCGTCGCCGTCGCGGATCTCCCCGGCGAGCAGGGCCCGGGCGAGCTGGTCACCGATCGCCGACTGCACCAGCCGGCGCAGCGGCCGGGCCCCGTAGACGGGATCGAAGCCGTTCAAGGCCAGCCACTCCCGGGCGGCGTCGGTCACCCGCAGGGAGAGCCGGCGCGCGGCCAGCCGGCGGGCGAGCACCTCGACCTGGATGTCGACGATCCCGACCAGCTCCTCGGAGCCGAGCGCTCGGAACGTGACCACGTCGTCCAGCCGGTTGAGGAACTCCGGCTTGAAGTGCGACCGCACCACGTCCTGCACGGCCTGCCGCTTCTGCGCGTCGGGGATCGACTGGTCGGCGATCACCTGCGACCCGAGGTTCGACGTCAGGACCAGGATCGTGCTGCGGAAGTCGACCGTGCGGCCCTGCCCGTCGGTGAGCCGGCCGTCGTCGAGGACCTGCAGCAGCACGTCGAAGACGTCGGGGTGGGCCTTCTCCACCTCGTCGAGCAGCACGACCGTGTACGGGCGGCGCCGCACCGCCTCGGTGAGCTGACCGCCGGCCTCGTAGCCGACGTACCCGGGCGGCGAGCCGACCAGCCGGGACACCGAGTGCTTCTCCGAGTACTCGCTCATGTCGATCCGGACCATCGCCCGCTCGTCGTCGAACAGGAACTCCGCCAGCGCCTTGGCCAGCTCCGTCTTGCCGACGCCGGTGGGGCCGAGGAACAGGAAGGAGCCGGTCGGCCGGTCCGGGTCGGCGACGCCGGACCGCGCCCGGCGGACGGCGTCGGAGACGGCCCGGACGGCTTCGGGCTGGCCGACGACCCGATGAGCGAGCTCCTCCTCCATCCGGAGCAGCTTCTGCGTCTCGCCCTCCAGCAGCCGACCGGCCGGGATCCCGGTCCAGGCCTGCACGACCTCGGCGATGTCGTCGGCGCCGACCTCCTCCTTCAGCATCGAGTCGCTGGCCGCGACCGACGCCTCGGCCTCGGACAGCGCCCGCTCCAGGGCGGGCATGCGGCCGTAGCGCAGCTCGGCGACCCGCGCCAGGTCGCCGTCCCGCTCGGCGCGTTCGGCCTCCAGCCGCACCCCCTCCAGCTCCTCCTTGGTGTGCTGGATCCGGTCGATCGCCGTCTTGTCCTGCTGCCAGCGCGCGGTCAGCTCGCCCAGCGCCTCCCGACGGTCGGCGAGCTCCGAGCGCAGCGTCTCCAGCCGCTGGAGGGACGCCGGGTCGTCCTCCTTGGCCAGCGCCATCTCCTCGATCTCCAGCCGGCGCACGACCCGCTCGACCTCGTCGACCTCGACCGGCCGGCTGTCGATCTCCATCCGGAGCCGGCTGGCGGCCTCGTCGACGAGGTCGATCGCCTTGTCCGGGAGGAAGCGGGCGGTGACGTAGCGGTCGGACAGGGTCGCGGCCGCGACGATGGCCCCGTCGGTGATCCGCACCCCGTGGTGCACCTCGTAGCGCTCCTTGAGGCCACGCAGGATCCCGATGGTGTCCTCGACCGACGGCTCCCCGACGTAGACCTGCTGGAACCTGCGCTCCAGCGCCGGGTCCTTCTCGATGTGCTCGCGGAACTCGTCGAGCGTCGTCGCACCGACCATCCGCAGCTCACCACGGGCGAGCATCGGCTTGATCATGTTGCCGGCGTCCATCGCCGAGTCACCGCTGGCGCCGGCGCCGACGATGGTGTGCAGCTCGTCGATGAAGGTGACGACCTGCCCCTCGGCCTCGGTGATCTCCTGGAGGACGGCCTTGAGCCGCTCCTCGAACTCACCGCGGTACTTCGCCCCGGCCACCATGGCGCTGAGGTCCAGCGCCATCAGCCGCTTGCCCTTGAGGCTCTCCGGCACGTCGCCGGCGACGATCCGCTGGGCCAGGCCCTCGACGATCGCGGTCTTCCCGACGCCGGGCTCACCGATCAGGACGGGGTTGTTCTTGGTGCGCCGGGAGAGCACCTGCACCACCCGGCGGATCTCCGTGTCCCGGCCGATGACCGGGTCCATCCGGCCCTCGCGGGCGCGGGCGGTCAGGTCCACGGCGTACTTCTCCAGCGCCTGGAACGTGCTCTCCGGGTCGGGGCTGGTGACCTTGCGGTTGCCCCGGACCGTGCGGAACGCCGCGACCAGGGCGTCACGCGTGGCACCGGCACCGGTCAGGACGGCGCCTGCCTCGCCCTCGGTGGTGGCCAGGCCGACCAGCAGGTGCTCGGTGGAGACGTACTCGTCGCCGAGCGCACTGGCCTGCTCGCCGGCGGCGTTGATCGCCCGGAGCAGCTCCCGGGACGGCGCGGGGGCGGCCACGGTGGAGCCGCTGACGCTCGGCATCCGGCGCACCGCGGCGTCGGCCTTGGCCCGGACGTCGGCCGGGTCGGCGCCGGTGGCCTGCAGGAGCGGGCCGGCGATGCCGTCGGTCTGCTCGAGCAGGGCGACCAGCAGGTGCAGGGGCTCGAGGGCCGCCTGGCCCCGGTCGACCGCCAGCCGCTGAGCGGCGGCGACGGCCTCCTGCGAACGGGTGGTGAGCTTGCTCTGCATGGCGGGTCGGTCTGTCCTCTCCTGCGACACGGACGGTTCGTGTGGTGGAACGGAGCAGGACTTGAGTCTGTTCCACTCAACCTGGCGGCGTCCAGGGCGGCACGGAGCACCCCTGCGGCCTTCGACCCTGGCAGAAAACGCGGCGAGATGGGCCACACGGCTGCCTACAGCCGGATCGCGCCCTACTCTTGCCCCATGACAGACACCCCGTCGCCGAGCGTCGCTCTCGACGATCAGCTCTGTTTCGCGCTCTACGCGGCCTCACGTGCGGTCACCGCCCGGTACCGCCCCATGCTGGACGAGCTCGGGGTCACCTATCCCCAGTACCTCGTCCTCATGCTGCTGTGGGAGGAGGACGGGCAGAGCGTCGGGCAGCTGGGCACCCGCCTGGCACTCGACTCCGGCACCCTTTCCCCCCTGCTCAAGCGGCTCACCGCTGCAGGGCTGGTGACCCGGCACCGCCGTGCCGACGACGAGCGGTCGGTCTCCGTCCGGCTGACCGACGCCGGCCGGGCGCTGCAGGGCCCGGCCTGCTCGATCTCCGCGGAGATGATCGACGCCCTGGCCCTGAACCAGAGCCAGTTCGACGAGTTGAAGGCCCAGCTGCGGCTCATCACCGAGCGGGTGGCCGAGACCCGCGCGATCGCCCCCGTCTGAAGAAGGACCCCGCTGCCGGGCCGGCCGCGTCCGGTGGCGGGAACACCGCCGGCCGGGAACGGTTGACCCCGTCAGAACCGGTGTCCGGCCGCGACGCAGCCCTGCGTCGCGGCCGTCACCGACGAGGAGGAGGTCCGATGCCCACCCGTACCGCACGCACTGCCTGGAACGGCTCTCTGCAGGAGGGCTCCGGCCAGGTCGAGCTCTCCAGCTCGAAGGTCGGCACGTTCGACGTCAGCTTCCCCAAGCGGGCCGCTGACGAGGCCGGGGGCACCACCAGCCCCGAGGAGCTCATCGCCGCCGCCCACTCGTCCTGCTACGCCATGGCGCTGTCCAGCGAGATCGGCAAGGCCGGCGGCACGACGCAGTCCCTCGAGGTGAACGCGGAGGTGACCCTCGGCCAGCAGGACGGCGCCCCGACGATCACCGGGATCGCGCTGACCGTGCGCGGCGAGGTCGACGGGCTCGACGCCGCCGGCTTCGACAAGGCGGCCCAGGCCGCCAAGGCCGGCTGCCCGGTGAGCAAGGCGCTGGCCGCCGTGGACATCACCCTGGACGCCAGCCTCCTCTGATCGAGGAGCCCCTGCCGCACCTCGCAGGGGCCTGGACCGCACGAGGCCCGTCTCCCTTGATGGGGAGACGGGCCTCTGCACGTCCCGAGCCGGCTGCCTGCGGTCAGGTCGACAGCGCCTCCAGGACCAGCTCCGCCGGGTGCCAGGCGGTGCGCTGGGTGCCGTGGAAGATCTGCTGGCGGCAGGAGACACCGGTCGCGGCGATGACCGCGTCGGGCGCGGCGGCCCGGACGGCGGGGAACAGCCGGTCCTCCCCCACCTGCAGGGACACGTCGTAGTGCTCGGACTCGAAGCCGAACGACCCGGCCATGCCGCAGCAGCCGGCGTCCAGCTCCTGCACGGTGACCCCGGGGATCCGCGACAGCAGCGCCACGGTGGCCGCCGTCCCGGCCTCGGCCTTCTGGTGGCAGTGGCCGTGGAAGACCACGGTCCGCCCGGCCAGCCAGCTGTCCTCGCGCAGCCGCAGGCGACCGGCGTCGATCGCCTCGACCAGCAGCTCCTCGGGCAGCTTCACCCGGGCCGCGACGTCCCGGACGTTCGGGTCGTCGGGCAGCAGCTCCACGTGCTCGGCGCGCAGCGTGAGGATGCAGGAGGGCTCGCAGCCCACGATCGGCGAGCCCGGCTCGGAGCCCTCACAGAGGTTCGCCGCCAGCTTCTGCGCCTTGCCCCGGGCGTCGTCCAGCAGGCCCTTGGAGATGCTCGCGCGGCCGCAGCAGCCCTTGCTCTCCAGCCGCACCGGGTGCCCGGCCGCCTCCAGCAGCCGCACCACGGCCTGGCCGATGCCCGGCTCGGTGTAGCTGGTGAACGAGTCGGCCAGCATCGTGACGGGCTGCTGGGTCAGCGCCGCCGGCGCCTCGTGCCGCTTGAACCAGCGCATCAGGGTGGTCCGGTGGAAGACCGGCAGGTCCCGCTGCCGGGCGATGCCCAGCCGTGCGTCCATGAGTGCCCGCAGCGGCTTGATCCGGCCGGGCAGGTTCGACAGCGGCGCGGTGGCCGAGCCCAGCCGGTTGAGCGTCCGGATCGCCCCGAAGGCCCGCGACCGCAGCGGGGTGCCGTGCACGTCGTGCTTGGCCGCCAGCGCCTCGCTCTTCATCGCCGAGACGTCGACGCCGAGCGGGCACTCGCTCTTGCAGGCCTTGCACATCAGGCACAGGTCGAGCACCTCGTGCAGCCGCTCGTCCGCCAGCGCGGTGTGCGGATCGCCCTCGCTGAGCGCCTTGACCAGCGCACCGGCGCGGCCACGGGTGGAGTGCTCCTCCATCCGGGTGGCGATGTAGGACGGGCACATCGCCCCGGTCGTGGACTTGCGGCACAGGCCGATGTTCATGCAGCGGTCGGCGGCGCCGAACATCCCACCGACGACGTCGAACTGCAGGCGGGTGCGCAGCGGACCGGGCTGCGGCGGGTTCTCGTCCCGCAGGTGCTCGGTCATCGCCGGGGAGTCGACGATCTTGCCGGGGTTCAGCGTGCCCTGCGGGTCGAAGATCCCCTTGACCTGGCGCATCGCCTCGTAGAGGTCGTCGCCGAAGAGCTCGCGGTTGAACTCGCTGCGGGCCAGCCCGTCGCCGTGCTCGCTGGAGTTCACCCCGCCGTACTCGCGCACCAGGTCCTTGACCTCGACGGCGACCGAGCGCATCACCTCGACCTGCCCCGGCTGGGAGAGGTCGACGAACGGGCGGATGTGCAGACAGCCGACCGAGCAGTGGCCGTAGAACCCCGCCTCGAGCCCGTGCCGGTCCAGCACGTCGCGGAAGCGGGCGGTGTACGCGGCCAGGTGCTTGGGGTCGACGGCGGTGTCCTCGACGAACGCGAGCGGCCTGCGGGCGCCGACCGAGTTGGCCATCAGCAGGCCCAGGGCGGACTTGCGGACCTTGAGCAGAGCGCCCTGCTGGGCCGGGGTGACCGCCCGCAGGGTGTGGTAGCCGTGGCCGTTGCGCTCCCACAGCTCGATGAGGGAGTCCATCGACTCGACCAGCTGCGCCTCGTCGTCCCCGGTGAAGGAGACGAACAGCAGCGCCTCCGGGTCGCCCTGCAGGATCTTGCCCAGCCCGGCGTACTCGATCTTCTGCCGGGAGAGGTCCAGGATCGTGCGGTCCAGCAGCTCCACCTGTGCCGGGTCGACCGAGAGCGCGTCCTCGGTGGCGTTGATCGCCGCCTGCACGGTCTCGAAGTGACCCACCGCGAAGACCTGCTTCGACGGCTTGGGCACCAACCCGACCCGGGCGGCGGTGATGATCGCCAGGGTGCCCTCGGAGCCGACCAGGAACTTGGCCAGGTCGAAGGGCTGCCCCTCGGCCAGCCGGTCCAGCCGATAGCCACCGGCCCGCCGCCAGAACGACGGGAACCCGGTGGCGATCGCCTCCGCGTTCGCGGCGACCAGCTCGGGCAGCCGGCGGTAGATCTCCGCCTCCAGCGTGTCGCCCTGGGCGCGGCGGGCGCGCTCGGCCTCGTCGACGACCCCGAAGGTGGCCGTCGACCCGTCGGCCAGCACGACGTCGACCTCCTGGACGTGGTCGATCGTCATGCCGAAGCGGACCGAACCACTGCCGGCGGAGTTGTTGCCGATCATCCCGCCGATGGTGGCGCGGTTGGACGTCGAGGTGTCCGGCCCGAACATCAGGCCGGCGTCGGCGGCGGCCCGGTTGAGGTCGTCCTGCACGACACCCGGCTCGACCCGGGCGGTGCGCGCCTCCGGGTCCAGCTCGGTGATCCGGTGCATGTGCCGGGAGAGGTCGAGCACCAGCCCCGGGCCGACGGTCTGCCCGGCCAGGCTGGTGCCCGCGCCGCGGGCGAGCACCGGGATGCCGGCCTCGCGGGCCAGCCGGACGGCGGCGACCACGTCGGCGGTGTGCGCCGGGTAGGCGACCCCGACCGGCGTCATCGTGTACATCGAGGCGTCCTGGCTGAAGATGTGCCGGGTGTAGTCGTCGAACGCGACCTCGCCGTCCAGCGCCCGGGTCAGCTCCTGCTCCAGGTCCGCCACCCCCACGCGGGGGCGCTCCGGGGCCGCTGTCATGCCTGCTGCAGGCGCTCGAGGGCGGCCTGGATGCCGTTCGGGTCGATGTCCACGCCGCTGCGGACCAGGCCCATCTGCACGCCACCCAGCGTGCCCACCAGGGTCAGGTCGTTGAAGTGGCCCAGGTGCCCGATCCGGAACACCTTGTCGGCGAGCTTGCCCAGCCCGGCGCCCAGCGACATGTCGTACTCCCGCAGGATCGTCGCCCGGACGGCGTCGGCGCCGCCGTCCGGCATGTAGATCGCGGTCAGCGAGCCGGAGTACTCGCGCTCGTCGAGGGCCAGCACCTCCAGGCCCCAGCCGCGCACGGCCGCCCGGGTGGCCTCGGCGTGCCGGGTGTGCCGGGCGTAGACGTTGGCCAGGCCCTCGTCGTCCAGCATCTCCAGTGCGACCTTCAGCGCGTACAGCAGGTTCGTCGCCGGCGTGTACGGGAAGAAGCCGCGCTCGTTGGCGGCCAGGATCGGCTGCCAGTCCCAGAACGACCGGGGCAGGCCTGCGGTCTTCGACGCCTGCAGCGCCTTCTCGCTGACCGCGTTGAAGCTCAGCCCCGGCGGGAGCATGAGCCCCTTCTGCGACCCGGCGACGGTGACGTCGACGCCCCACTCGTCGTGCCGGTAGTCGATGCTGCCCAGCGAGGAGATGGTGTCGACCAGCAGCAGGGCGGGGTGCTCGGCGGCGTCGATGGCCTGTCGCACCTCGGCGACCCGGCTGGTCACGCCCGTGGAGGTCTCGTTGTGGACCACCATGACGGCCTTGATCTCGTGCCCGGTGTCGGCGGCGAGCCGCTCCTGGGCCGCGGCCGGGTCGGCGCCGTGCCGCCAGTCGCCGGCCACGAACTCGACCTCGAGGCCCAGCTTGGTGGCCATCTCCTGCCAGAGGGTGGCGAAGTGGCCGGTCTCGAAGGCCAGCACCTTGTCCCCGGGCGAGAGCGTGTTGGTGAGCGCCGCCTCCCAGGCGCCGGTGCCCGACGCGGGGTAGATGACGACCGGCTGGGTGGTGCCGAAGACGGGCTTGACGGCCTCGAGGACCTCCAGGCCCAGGGCGGCGAACTCCGGGCCGCGGTGGTCGATGGTCGGGGCGGCCATCGCCCGCAGCACCCGGTCGGGCACGTTGGTCGGCCCCGGGATCTGCAGGAAGTGGCGCCCGCCGGTCGTCGTCGTCACTGACATGCCCGTGCCTCCATGAGTTTCTCGTCCGGACCGCCGGCTCGTCGCCGGAAGTCCACCATGCGGGAGGCTACTACCGGCTGGCGGATTGATGTAGAGACATCTCGGACGTCCTGTGACCCTTGACACTTGCGTCCCCAGACCATCTAATCCCCGCTAGCGAAATGGCGGTTCCGTATCGCGGAAGCGCTTGACCGGCGGGTGGCACACCCGCCTCGACCAACTCTGGGGACGCCGGTGTCCGTACAGCTCGTCTTGATCTCGATCTTGCTGGTGGTGTTCCTGATCGCCACGGTGATGCCCGTGCACATGGGCGCACTCGCGCTGGTGGCGGCGTTCATCGCCGGCTACTTCATCTACGGCACCGAGGGCGACCTGACCTACGACGACGCAGTCTTCGGCTTCTTCCCCGGGTCGTTGTTCGTGGTGCTGGTCGGGGTCACGTACCTCTTCGCGATCGCGAAGAACAACGGCACCGTCGACTGGCTGGTGCACGCCGCGGTCACTGCCTCCGGCGGCCGGCTGGCCGCCATCCCGTGGGCGATGTTCACCGTCACCGGCGTGCTCACCGCCATCGGCGGCGTCGTGCCGGCGGTGGTGGCGATCATCGCCCCGGTCGGCATGTCCTTCGCGCGGCGCTACCAGATCAACCCGGTGCTGATGGGCCTGTTCATCATCAACGGCGCCACCGCCGGCGGGTTCTCGCCGCTGTCGATCTTCGGTGTCATCACCAACACCGTGGTCGAGGAGAACGGCCTGGAGGGCAGCCCGCTCTTCCTCTGGGGCGCCTCGATCGTCATCAACATCCTGCTCTCCATCGCCGTCTTCTTCCTGTTCGGCGGCCGCAAGCTGCTCGGCGGCGGGCGGGTCGACCTGACCGACAACCGCGACGACGACTTCGTGGCGGCCTCCGTCGCCGGGGACGCCACCGAGGACACGGGCGAGGACATCCCCGGCGGCACTGCCCGCGGCGTGGCCGTCGGCAGCACCGGCACCGGTGGTGCGGCGGTCTCCGGCGGCCGGGTCACCGAGGCGCGGCACGGCGAGCCGGGCCACCAGCACTCCCATGTCGAGGACCGCGCCGACCAGAAGGCGCTGCAGACCACCGCGCTGGCCGTCGACAACGCGCCCGACCCGGTCACCACGCTCGACCGGGACCGCACGCTGACGCTGATCGGGCTGGTCATCCTGGTCGTCGGGTCGCTGCTCCCCCTGGACCTGGACATCGGCCTGATGGCGATCACCGTCGGCGTCATCCTGTCGGTCATCGCCCCCCGCGGCGCCAAGGGCGCCGTCGGCCAGATCGCCTGGCCGACAGTGCTGCTGATCTGCGGCATCGTCACCTTCGTCGGGCTGATGCAGGACCAGGACGTGCCCGGCTGGCTCGGGGACAACGTCGCCGCAATGGGCCTCCCGTTGATCGCCGCGCTGCTGATCTGCTACATCGGCGCCGTCGTCTCGGCCTTCGCCTCCACCACCGGCATCCTCGGTGCGCTGATCCCGCTGGCCGTGCCCTTCCTCCAGGGCGACAACGCGATCGGGGCCATCGGCCTGATCACCGCACTGGCGATGTCCTCCTCGATCGTCGACTCCAGCCCGTTCTCCACCAGCGGGGCACTGGTCGTCGCCAACGCCACCGAGGCCGAGCGGGAGCGGACGTTCAAGAACCTGACCGTCTGGGGCTTCTCCATGGTCGCGCTCATCCCGCCGATCACCTGGCTGGTCCTGATCGTGCCCGGCTGGCTGTGACCTGCCGGCGCTGAGCAGCACCCGCACCACCCGCGCCCCGGTCGGCACCCAGCCACCGGGGCGCGGTCACGTCCGGACCACGCCGAGACGACACCCACCCCCGGAGGCAGACGTGAGCACACCCGCACCGCCCGACCAGCCACCGCTGACCGGCATCACCGTGCTGGAGGTCGGCGTCTTCATGGCGGCGCCCTACGCCGCGATGCAGCTGGCCGACCTGGGCGCCCGGGTGGTCAAGGTGGAGGACCCCCGGTCCGGTGACCCGGTCCGGGCCAGCGGGCCGTTCGTGGACGGCGAGAGCTCGCCCTACCTGCGGCTCAACCGGAACAAGGAGTCCGTCGCGCTGGACCTGAAGTCCGCCGCCGGCAAGCAGGCGTTCCTCGACCTGGTCGCCGCCGCCGACGTGGTCATCGAGAACCTGCGCCCCGGCGCCATGGCCCGACTGGGGCTCGATGCGGCCGCGATCTGGGCGGTCAACCCGCGGGTCGTCCACGCCTCCGGGTCCGGCTGGGGGCAGGACGGGCCGCTGGCGCCGCTGCCCGGGCTGGACATCATGGCCCAGGCGCGCAGCGGGATCATGAGCATCACCGGCACCCCGGGCGGCGAGCCGGTCAAGGTCGGCGTCCCGGTCTGCGACCTGGTCTGCGGCCTCTACCTGGCGCTGGCGGTCACCGCGGCGCTGCGCGAGCGGGACCGCACCGGCGTCGGCCAGTCGATCGACGTCTCACTGTTCGAGGCCGGGGTCAGCCTCGCGGTGTGGGAGGCCGGCAGGTGGTTCGCCACCGGCGAGGTGGGCGGGCCGCTGGGCTCGGCGCACCAGAGTCAGGCGCCCTACCAGGCGTTCCAGACCGCTGACGGCTGGGTGACCATCGGCGCGAACACCCCCAACACCTGGGCCGGGCTGTGCGCCACGCTGGACATGGCCGACGAGCTCGCCGACCCCGGCTACGCCGACGCCAGCCGCCGGCACGCCCGCCGCGGCGAGCTGCTGGACGTCATGGAGAGCCGCACCCGGACCCGCACCACCGCCGACCTGCTCGCTGCGCTGGGGGCCGCCGGGGTGCCCTGCGCCCCGATCAACGACTACGGCGAGGTGTTCACCGACGAGCACCTGAACGCGCGGGGCTTCTTCTGGGACGCCCCGCACCCGACCCTCGGGCCGGTGCGGCAGATCGGCTCGCCGATGCGGTTCTCCCGCACCCCCGCCGTCCGCGGCGTCGCCGGCCCCCCGCTGGGCGCCGACACCCGCGCGGTGCTCACCCGGTACGGCGTCCCGGCCGAGGTCGTCGACGCCGTCATCCCATCCAGCCGAGAGGACGACGCATGAGCGAGCTCGACGTCACCCAGGACGGCGCGGTGCTCACCGTGCTGTTCAACCGCCCCGAGGCCCGCAACGCGATGACCTTCGCGATGTACGAGGGGCTCGAGGAGGCCTGCGCCCGGGCCGACGCGGAGGAGTCGGTGCGGGTGCTGGTGCTGCGCGGCGCCGGCGGTCGGGCCTTCGTCGCCGGCACCGACATCGCCCAGTTCCTGACGTTCGGTGAGGGGGAGTCCACCAGCGGGGACGACGGGATCGCCTACGAGGCGCGGATCGAGCGGGTGGTCAACCGGCTGGAGGACGTCACCGTGCCGACCGTCGCCGCGGTCGAGGGGTCCTGTGTCGGCGGCGGGCTCGCCCTGGCCGCCGCCTGCGACCTGAGGGTGGCGACGGCGTCGTCCCGGTTCGGCGTCCCGATCGCCCGCACGCTGGGCAACTGCCTGTCGATGAACACCTACTCGCTGCTGGTGCACCACCTGGGCCCGGGCCGCACGCTGGACATGCTGCTGCGCGCGAAGCTGCTCTCGGCCGCCGACGCGGCCGCCGCCGGCTTCGTCGGTGAGGTGGTGCCGGACGGGGAGCTCGACCCGGCGCTGGCCGCGCTCGTCGAGACGCTGCTCGGGCATGCGCCGCTGAGCATGAAGGCCGCCGGTCAGGCGGTGGCCCGGCTGCGCCGGGCCGGCCTGCCGGACGGCGACGACCTGGTGCGGGAGGTGTTCGGCAGTGCGGATTTCCGAGCCGGCGTGCGGGCCTTCGTCGACCGTGGACAGGTCAGCTGGACCGGCCGCTGAGCGCGCGGGCACTGTCGTCGCGGAGCTCGGCGGCGAGCCCGGCCGCGGCCTGCTGCAGCAGCGCCACGATCTGCGGCACGCTCTCCATCGGCACCCGCCCCTCCGGGCCGGAGACCGAGATCGCGGTCTGCGCCGGGCCGCCGGGCACCGGGACGGCGATGCACCGCACCCCGATCTCCTGCTCACCGTCGTCCAGCACGTAGCCCTGCTCGGCGATCTGCGGCAGCAGCGCGAGCAGCTCGTCGGGGTCGGTGATGGTCTTGGCGGTGCGGCGCGGCATGCCGCCCCGCTCCAGGAGGTCGCGGGCGGTCCCGGGGGGCAGCTGGGAGAGCAGCGCCTTGCCCACCCCCGTGCAGTGCAGGTGCACCCGGCGGCCGACCTCGGTGAACATCCGCATCGAGTGCTTGGAGGGCACCTGGGCGACGTAGACCACCCGGTCGCCGTCGAGCATCGCCAGGTTCGCCGTCTCCCCGGTGGAGTCGACCAGGTCGTTCAGGTGCGGCCGGGCCCAGGTGCCCAGGGTCCGCGAGGAGCTCTCGCCCAGGTGGATCAGCCGGGGGCCGAGCACGTAGCGCCGGGAGGGGAGCTGGCGCACGTACCCGCGGGCGACCAGGGTGCGGACCAGGCGGTGGATGGTGGACAGGGGCAGGCCACTGTCCACCGCGAGCCGGGACAGCGCCACCTCGCCGCCGTCCTCGGCCATCAGCTCCAGGAGGAGGAACGCACGCTCCAGGGACTGCACGCCCCCGTCCGAACTGCCGATCGTGCCGCTCGTCTCGGCCATGCCACTCCTCCGTCGTCCCGTGCGCCCGAGGTCCACCACCGTCCTCGCCCCCCGAGCGCCCGGAGCCGGACGGCCGCCGGGCGCCGGAGCACCCGAGATCGTCTTGACCCCGCTGGTGACCGAGGATACGTTTTCCGCATCACAGATGGAACCTTCCGCTTCTCGGAAGGTGACACGACATGTACGGCCTGTCCCGCCGGCCCGGGGAAAGCCTCGGCACGGTCGCCGGACGGCACCGAACCCAGGGGAGAGCAATGAGCACGGTCGACGGCGTGGAGATCACCGGCCCGATGGGCCCGCGGTTCGACGAGGTCCTGACGCCTCAGGCCCTGGGGCTCATCGCGCTCCTGCACCGCGAGCTCAACGGCCGCCGGCTGGAGCGGCTGCGGGCGCGCACGGAGCGGGTCCAGGCGCTCGCCGACGGCGGCACGCTGGACTTCCTGCCCGAGACGGCCGCCATCCGCGAGGACGACTCCTGGCGGGTGGCCGAGCCGGCCCCCGGCCTGGTCGACCGCCGGGTGGAGATGACCGGGCCGACCGACCGGAAGATGACGATCAACGCGCTCAACTCCGGCGCCAAGTGCTGGCTGGCCGACCAGGAGGACGCCAACTCCCCGCTCTGGGAGAACGTCGTCAACGGCCCGCTCAACCTGATGGACTCGATCGACCGCACCATCGACTTCACCAGCCCGCAGGGGAAGAAGTACGAGCTCAAGCCGGACGACGAGCTGCCGACGATCATCGTCCGCCCGCGTGGCTGGCACCTGCCGGAGAAGCACATCACCGTCGACGGCGAGCAGACCTCGGGCAGCCTGGTCGACTTCGCCCTCTACCTCTCCGCCTGCGGCCAGAAGCAGATCGACCGCGGCCAGGGGCCGTACTTCTACCTGCCGAAGATGGAGAGCCACCTCGAGGCGCGGCTGTGGAACGACGCGTTCAACCTGGCGCAGGACCAGCTGGGCATCCCGCGCGGCACCATCCGGGCCACCTGCCTGATCGAGACCTACCCCGCGGCCTTCGAGATGGAGGAGATCCTCTACGAGCTGCGCGAGCACTCCTCCGGCCTCAACGCCGGCCGCTGGGACTACATGTTCAGCGTCATCAAGACCTTCCGCACCCGCGGTGACGACTTCACCCTCCCGGACCGCAACTCCGTCGGCATGACCGTGCCGTTCATGCGCGCCTACACCGAGCTGCTGGTGCGCACCTGCCACAAGCGCGGCGCGCACGCGATGGGCGGCATGTCCGCGTTCATCCCGAGCAAGGACGCGGCGAAGAACGAGTTCGCCTACAACAAGATCACCGAGGACAAGACCCGAGAGGCCAACGACGGCTTCGACGGCTCCTGGGTGGCCCACCCGGGCATGGTGCAGACCGCGATGGACGCCTTCGACAAGGTGCTCGGCGACCGGCCCAACCAGCTGGACAAGCTGCGCGAGGACGTGCAGGTCACGGCGGCCGACCTGCTCGACGTCAAGTCCACCCCCGGTGAGGCCACCGAGGCCGGGCTGCGGGCCAACGTCAGCGTCGGCATCCAGTACGTGGAGTCCTGGCTGCGGGGCTCCGGTGCCGCCGGCATCAACGGCCTGATGGAGGACGCCGCCACCGCCGAGATCAGCCGCAGCCAGGTCTGGCAGTGGCTGCACAACGGCGTCCGGCTCAGCGACGGCCAGCAGGTCACCAGGGAACTGGTGCAGCGGGTGATCGAGGAGGAGATGGCCGCCATCGCCGAGGCCAAGGGAGATGCGTACGCCTCCGGCCGGTGGGACGATGCCCGTGCGCTCTTCACCGAGATGGCCCTGAGCGACGAGTACAACGACTTCCTCACCGTCCCGGCCTACGAGCGCATGCCCTGATCCACTCCCCCGCTGACCACCACAATGGCCATTTTGGTGGTCAGCGGGGGCAGCACCACCCCGAAGGAACCTGCAGGTCCGGCGACGAAGGCGGAACCTCATGAGCGGCATGCACGGCACCGAGACGACGGCCGGCCCGGTCCTCGGCGACACCCCACCCGAGGCGACCTCCGCCACCGGAGAGGCCGGCGACCACGCCGCGGGCATCGCGGCCGTGGGCCGGGTGGCCCGGGCCCTCATGCCCGAGACGGGCGTGATCGCCGACCCCACCCAGCTGCGCACCTACGAGTGCGACGGCCTGGCCCACTACCGGGTCACCCCCGCGCTCGTGGTGCTCCCGGAGACGACCGAGCAGCTGGCCGCGGTGGTGCGGGCCTGCTCCGAGCACGGCGTCCCGTTCGTCGCCCGCGGCTCCGGCACCGGGCTCTCCGGCGGTGCGCTCCCCCGGGCGGACGGCGTCCTGCTGGTCACCTCCCGGATGCGCACGATCCGCGAGATCCGCCGCGCCGACCAGCGCGCGATCGTGGAGCCCGGCGTCATCAACCTCGACGTCACCCGGGCGGCCACCCCCGAGGGCTACTACTACGCCCCCGACCCCAGCAGCCAGCAGATCTGCTCCATCGGCGGCAACCTG
This sequence comes from Modestobacter sp. VKM Ac-2983, assembly GCF_026967885.1. NCBI lineage: Bacteria > Bacillati > Actinomycetota > Actinomycetes > Geodermatophilales > Geodermatophilaceae > Modestobacter > Modestobacter sp. VKM Ac-2983. Next base: position 301,811 of record NZ_JAPVBK010000003.1, on the reverse strand, counting down.
GCCGAGAACTCCGGCGGCGCGCACTGCCTGAAGTACGGGTTCACCAGCAACCACGTGCTCGGCACCGAACTGATCACCCCGCAGGGCGACGTCGTCCAGCTCGGCGGGCTGGCGCCGGACTCCCCCGGCTACGACCTGCTCGGCACCGTCGTCGGCTCCGAGGGCACCCTCGGCATCGCCACCACGGCCACCGTCCGGCTGGTACGGCTGCCCGAGGAGGTCCGCACCCTGCTCGTCGGGTTCCACACCACCGACGACGCCGGCGCCGCCACCTCGGCGATCATCAGCGCGGGGATCGTGCCCGCCGCGATCGAGATGATGGACGCCCTGGCCATCGAGGCCGCCGAGGCCGCGGTGCACTGCAACTACCCCGCCGGCGCCGGCGCGGTGCTCGTCATCGAGCTCGACGGTGCCTCGGCCGAGGTCGAGCACGAGTACGCGCTCGTCGAGCGGTTCTGCCAGGAGAACGGTTCCTTCGAGCTGCGGCTGGCCACCGACGCCACCGAGCGCGCGCTGATCTGGCGGGGCCGCAAGTCCGCCTTCGCCGCGGTGGGCCGGATCAGCCCCGACTACATCGTCCAGGACGGCGTGATCCCGCGGACCGCGCTCCCGGAGGTGCTCCGGGCGATCGCCGAGCTGTCGTCGTCCTCCGGGGTCCGGGTGGCCAACGTCTTCCACGCCGGCGACGGCAACCTGCACCCGCTGGTGCTCTTCGACGGGGAGAAGGACGGCGCGAGCGAGGCCGCGGAGAAGGTCAGCGGCGCGATCCTGGACCTCTGCATCACCCACGGCGGGGCGATCACCGGCGAGCACGGGGTGGGCGTCGACAAGGCCGCCTACATGCCGAAGATGTTCACCGACGACGACCTGGACACCATGCAGCTCGTCCGGTGCGCCTTCGACCCGGGCAACATCTCCAACCCCGGCAAGATCTTCCCCACCCCGCGGCTGTGCGGCGAGGTGCCCGGCAAGCGGAAGAAGGCGCACCCGCTGGTCGAGGCCGGGCTGGCGGACGCGTTCTGATGACCACGATCGACCTCGACACCGCCCGCACCCGCCTCTCCGACGCCTGCTCCGACGTCACCGACGCCACCCCGGCCGACGCCGTCGACGGGGTGTCCGCCGGCCTCGTCGCCCGGCCCGGGTCCACGGAGGAGACCGCCGCCGTGCTGCGCGCCGCCGCAGCCGCCGGGCTCACCGTCGTCCCCCGCGGCCGGGGCACCAAGCTCAGCTGGGGCCGGCCGCCGGAGTCCGCCGACGTGGTGCTGGACCTGAGCCGGATGTCCCGGGTGCTCGACCACGCCGCCGGTGACCTGATCGTCGACACCGAGGCCGGCGCGCTGCTCTCCGACGTCCAGCAGACCGTCGGCTCGGCCGGCCAGCGGCTCGCACTGGACGAGCCGGTGGCCGGCGGCACCATCGGCGGCATGCTCGCGACCAACGCCAGCGGCCCCGGCCGGGTCGCCGTCGGCACGGCCCGCGACCTGCTGATCGGCGTCACCGTGGTGCGCGCCGACGGCGTGGTCGCCAAGGCCGGTGGCCGGGTCGTGAAGAACGTGGCCGGCTATGACCTGGGCAAGCTGGTCATCGGCTCGTTCGGCACCCTCGTCGTCGTCACCCAGGCCGTCTTCCGGCTGCACCCGGTGCCCGCCGCCCGGCGCTTCGTCTCCGTGCCGTTCGGCACCCCGGAGGACGCCGCGCGGCTGGTCCAGTCGGTGGTGCACGCGCAGGTCGTGCCGGCCGCCGTGGAGGTGGAGTGGCGCGTCGATGGCGCCGGCACGGTCGGGGTCCTGCTGGAGGGCACCCCCGCCGGCGTCGAGGCCCGGACGACCACCACCCGCCGACTGCTGGGCGCCGGCACGGACGCCGCCGAGGCCGCACCGCCCGGCTGGGGCGTGCTGCCGTGGACCGACGAGCCCGGGTCGACCGGCCTGAAGCTCACCTGCGCGCTGTCCGGCCTGGCGCCGGTCCTCACCGCCGTCCGCCGGGCCGCGGAGGACGCCGGGGTCGCCCTGACGGTCCGCGGCTCCGGGGGGGCCGGCGTGCTCTACGCCGCGATCGGGGACGACGCCGCGGTGGAGGCGGTGGCCGAGGTGGTCGCCCGCACCCGGGCGGTCTGCACCGAGCACGGTGGCGCGCTGGTCGTCGTCGACGGCCCCCCGGCGGTCAAGTCCGCGGTCGACACGTGGGGCCCGGTGCCGGCGATCGACCTGATGCGCCGTGTGAAGGAACAGTTCGACCCCGAGCGCCGTCTGGCGCCCGGCCGGTTCGTCGGAGGCATCTGATGGTCGAGTCCACCCGCGCCCGTTCCGACGAGCCGCAGAACGACCCGCGCAAGGCCGACGCCCTCAGCGCCGGCCCGGTGCCCGTGGGCACCCCGACGGTGCGGTCGGCCTTCGACGAGGACCACCCGCCGTCCGCGGAGCTGATCAGCGACTGCGTGCACTGCGGGTTCTGCCTGCCCACCTGCCCCACGTACACGCTGTGGGGCGAGGAGATGGACTCCCCGCGTGGCCGGATCGACCTGATGAAGGCCGGGCTGCAGGGGGCACCGCTCAGCGACACGATGGTGCAGCACTTCGACGCCTGCCTGGGCTGCATGGCCTGCGTGACCGCCTGCCCCTCCGGCGTCCAGTACGACAAGCTCATCGAGGCCACCCGCGTCCAGGTGGAGCGGCACCACACCCGCAGCCCGGGCGACCGGGCGATGCGCGCGGCGATCTTCGCGCTGTTCCCGTACAAGAAGCGGCTGCGGGCGCTGCGCGGGCCGCTGCGGGCCTACCAGGCGAGCGGGCTGCCGCGCGTCGTGCGCAAGAGCGGGCTGCTGGACCGGCTCGCGCCGAAGCTGGCGGCGATGGAGGGCCTGGCCCCGGTGCTGGAGAAGCGGGAGAAGCTGCCCGAGCGGGTGCCCGCCACCGGCGCCCGGCGGGCCGTGGTCGGCATGCTCACCGGCTGCGTGCAGGGCGAGTTCTTCCCCGGCGTGAACGCCGCGACCGCCCGGGTGCTCGCCGCCGAGGGCTGTGACGTGATCATCCCGCGCCGGCAGGGCTGCTGCGGGGCGCTGTCGGTGCACAACGGCCGACAGGAGGAGGCGGAGTCCTTCGCCCGGGCCACGATCGACGCCTTCGAGACCGCCGGCGTCGACGCGGTCGTGGTCAACGCGGCCGGCTGCGGCTCGAGCATGAAGGAGTACGCCGACGTCCTCGCCGACGACCCGGACTACGCCGAGCGGGCGAAGGCCTTCTCCGGCAAGGTCCGGGACGTCTCGGAGTTCCTCGCCGAGCTCGGCAGCGTCGCCCCGCGGCACCCGCTGGAGGTCACCGTGGCCTACCACGACGCCTGCCACCTCGGGCACGCCCAGGGCATCCGCAGCCAGCCGCGCAGCCTGCTGCGGGAGATCCCCGGCCTGCAGCTGCGGGAGATCGCCGAGGCCGAGGTCTGCTGCGGCTCGGCCGGCATCTGGAACGTGCTCAACCCCGAGCCCGCCCGCGAGCTCGGCGACCGGAAGGCGCGCAACATCGCCGGCACCGGGGCCGAGCTGCTGGTGACCGCGAACCCCGGGTGCCTGATGCAGGTCTCGTCCTCGCTGGAGCGGCAGGGCACCCGGATCGGCCTGGCACACACCATCGAGGTCATCGACGCCTCGATCCGGGGCCTCCCGGTCACCACCCTGGGCCCCCAGCACTGAAGAACGGCCCGCCCCCTGCGGGGGCGGGCCGTTCGGCGGTCAGTCGGTCTGGCCGGTGACCTCGGCCTCGTGGGCCTCGCCGAGCCGGTTCAGCCGACCCAGCAGCTGGGCCAGGGTGGCGACGTCGGAGGTCTCCCAGTCGGCGAGGTCCGCCTCCCAGCGCGCCCGCCGGGCGTCACGGAGGCGGCTGAGTCGCCGGTGCCCCTCCTCGGACGTCGACAGCACCTGGGCGCGGCCGTCGTCGGGGTCCGCGACCCGGTCGACCAGGCCGAGGTCGACGAGCGAGGCCACCTGGCGGCTGACCGTGCTCTTGTCCAACCCCAGCCGCGCCACCACGTCACTGGCCCGCAGCGGGCCGGCGTCGTCCAGCAGCACGAGCAGGCCGTACGCGGCGCCGTCCAGGTCCTGGTGCAGCTGGCCGCCCAGCCGGCCGGAGATCGCGCGCGACCGGCGCAGCAGGAGGGCCACCTCACGTTCCAGCGCGACGTAGGCGGCGTGCGGGTCCTGGGCGATGCGCTCCACGTCGGATCCCTCCGGGGTGGCGCGGGCTGCGCTGTCGACGGTCACACCGGTAACCACGTCCGGCGCGGACCCGGCGTTCCCGGTGCCGGTCACTGCCGGCCCGCCGGCCGCCACACCACCAGCGCGGAGCTGGCCGTGCGGGGCACCAGGTCGCGGCGGTAGGCGGCCGAGACCGCGGCTTCCGCCGCGATCCGATGGGCCTCGGAGAGCTCCAGCTCGTCGAGCAGCTCGGTGACCCGGGCCTGGAGCGCCTCGACCCGGGACTCCAGCTCGATGATCCGCTTGATCCCGGCCAGGTTGACGCCGTCCTCCTGGCTCAGCCGCTGCACCTCGCGCAGCAGCGCGACGTCCCGGGGGCTGTACCGGCGGCCCCCGCCGGCCGTGCGGCCGGGGCTGACCAGGCCGAGCCGGTCGTACTGGCGCAGTGTCTGGGCGTGCATGCCGGCCAGCTCGGCGGCGACGGAGATGACGAAGACCGGGGCGTCCTCGGCGAAGGCGCGCCCGGGGTCGGGGAGCGTCATCGCGTCGCTCCGTTCCGGAGCGCGGCCGTGACCTCCGGTCGGGGGTCGTCGGGCAGTTCGGCCGCGAGCTTCTCGATCGCCTCCCGGGCACCCGGGGTCAACCGGCTGGGGACGGCGACCTCCACGGTGACCAGCAGGTCACCGGTCACGGACTTGCTCGGCACGCCGCGGCCGCGGACCCGGAAGGTGCGGCCGCTGGACGTGCCGGCCGGGACCTTCAGCGACACCGAGCCGTCCAGGGTGGGCACGGTGAGCGTGGTGCCCAGCGCCGCCTCGGCGAAGGACACGGGCACGGACAGGGTGAGGTCGTTGCCGCTGCGCCCGAACAGCTCCGAGCCGCTGACGTGGACGACGACGAACAGGTCGCCGGCCGGGCCACCGCGACGCCCGGGGGCTCCCTTGCCGGGCAGTCGGATGCGCTGCCCGTCTTTGACCCCGGCCGGGATGCGCACGGTGATGGTGCGGGTCTGGGTGGTGACCCCGCCGCCCTTGCACTCCGGGCACGGGTCCTCGACCACCGACCCGGTGCCGCGACACTCCTTGCACGGCTCGGAGAAGGCGAACGCGCCCTGGCTGCGGCTGGTCACGCCCGCGCCGTTGCAGACCGGGCAGGTGTGCGGGCTGGTGCCCGGGCGAGCGCCGCTGCCGGCGCAGGTCGGGCAGGTGCCCGGGCTCTGCATCCGCAGCGGCACGGTCACGCCGAGCACGGCCTCGTCGAAGGCGAGGGTGGCCTCCGTCTCCACGTCCTGACCCCGGGCCGGGCCGGAGGCAGCCTGGCTGCGGCCACGCGCGGCGCCACCCGGGTTCGCCCCGCCCCCGGTGAAGAGCCCGCCGAAGATGTCGCCCAGCCCCCCGGCGCGCCCCCCGGCGCCCGGCGCGCCGGACGCGCCGCCGAAGAGGTCGCCGAGGTCGAACGGCTGGCCGCCGCCGGCACCGCCCCCGCCGGGGAAGCCACCGGAGAAGCCGCCGGGCGCGCCGGCGCCCGGCCGGAAGCCGCCGGCACCGAACAGCCGGCGGGCGTCGTCGTACTCCGCCCGCCGCTTCGGGTCGGACAGGACGTCGTAGGCCTCCGAGACCTCCTTGAAGCGGGTCTCGGCCTGCGCGTTGCCCGGGTTCTTGTCCGGGTGCAGCTCACGGGCCAGCTGGCGATAGGCCTTCTTGATGGCGGCGGCGTCGGCGTCCTTGGCGACGCCCAGGGCCGCGTAGTAGTCCTTCTCGATGAAGTCCCGGGTGCTGCTCATCGGGCGCCTCCTCTCTGCTGGGCGGGGGACGGGCCGGGCCGGCCTCCGGGGGACGGAGGCCGGCCTGGCCGGGGGTTCGGGCTCAGCCGGCGGCCGGGCCGGAGCCCGGCTGATCGGCGTCCGCGGCGGTGTCGACCACCTCGGCGTCCACGACCTCCGGTCCCGCAGCCGCAGCAGGCGCAGCCGGGGTCTCCGGCTCGCTCACGCCGACCATCGCGGTGCGCAGCACCCGGTCACCGCGCTGGAAGCCCGGGCGCAGCACCGTGGTGGCGGTCGGCTCGCTCACCTCCGGGGAGGTGTCGTGCAGGACCGCCTCGTGCAGGGCCGGGTCGAACGGGTCGCCCGGCTTGCCGAAGGAGGTGACCCCGAGGCCGTCGAGCAGCCCCAGCACCCGGTCGGCGACGACCTTGAAGGCGCCGGTGAGGTCTCCGTGGTCCCGGGCGCGCTCGATGTCGTCGACGATCGGGAACAGCTGGCCGGCGAAGCGCTCGGCCGCCTGGTCGACGACGAGGACCCGGTCACGCTCGACCCGGCGCCGGTAGTTGGCGTACTCGGCGGTGACCCGCTGCAGGTCCTCGGTCCGCTCGGCCAGCTGGCGTGCGGTGTCGTCGGCCCCGCTCTCGATCCCGCCGGTCACCGGCGGTTCGACGACCGGGCCCGCTCCGTTGCCGGAGGCGCTCGTGTCGTTGTCGTGCTCGCTCATGTGTTCTCCCTGCTCCGGCGTGGCACCGGCCGGCTCGTCGCCGGCCGGCACACGGACCGTGCCGCTGGTCGGGTCGATGCGCCGCCCGTCACGGATGACGACCTGCGGCGCCTGCTCGTCCTGCTGGCTCATCGTCTCTCGCCAGGTCCACCGGCCCGGTCACCCGGGCCGGTGCACCTGCGCTGTGACGGTGAGGTCAGCGCTTGTCGGACTCGTCGTCCACGATCTCGGCGTCGACGACGTCGTCGTCCCCGGTGGCCCCGGTCGAGGTCGCACCGGTGGAGTCGGCCCCGGCGTCGAAGCCGGCGTCACCCGCTGCACCGTCGGTGGCCCCGTCGGCCTGCGCCTGGGCGTAGAGGGCTCCGCCGACCTCCTGGGAGATCCGGGCGACCTTCTCCTGCGCCGTCTTGATCGCGGCGATGTCCGACCCGCCGAGGGACGAGCGGAGCTCGGTCAGCGCCTCGCCGAGCTCCTCCTTCTTCTCGGCCGGGATCTTGTCGCCGTTCTCGGCCAGGAACTTCTCGGTCTGGTACTGCAGCGACTCGGCGAGGTTGCGGGTCTCGGCCTCGTCGCGGCGCTTCTTGTCCTCTTCGGCGTGCGCCTCGGCGTCGGCCATCATCCGGGCGATGTCGTCCTTGGGCAGGGCCGAGCCGCCGGTGATGGTCATCGACTGCTCCTTGCCCGTGCCGAGGTCCTTCGCGTGGACGTGCACGATGCCGTTGGCGTCGATGTCGAAGGCGACCTCGATCTGCGGGACGCCGCGGGGCGCCGGCGGCAGACCGGTCAGCTCGAACATGCCGAGCTTCTTGTTGTAGGACGCCATCTCGCGCTCGCCCTGGAAGACCTGGATCTGCACGCTCGGCTGGTTGTCGTCGGCCGTCGTGAAGATCTCCGAGCGCTTGGTCGGGATCGTGGTGTTGCGCTCGATGAGCTTGGTCATGATCCCGCCCTTGGTCTCGATGCCCAGGGAGAGCGGGGTGACGTCGAGGAGCAGGACGTCCTTGACCTCACCGCGGAGCACACCGGCCTGCAGTGCGGCACCCACGGCGACGACCTCGTCGGGGTTGACGCCCTTGTTGGGCTCCTTGCCGCCGGTCAGCTCGCGGACCAGCTCACTGACGGCGGGCATCCGGGTCGAGCCACCGACGAGGACGACGTGGTCGATGTCCCCGACCTTGACGCCGGCGTCGCGGATCGCCTGGTTGAACGGCGCCTTGGCGCGGTCGAGCAGGTCCTGGGTCAGCCGCTGGAACTCGGCGCGGGTGATCGTGACGTCCAGGTGCATCGGGCCGTCGGCACCGGCGGTGATGTAGGGCAGGTTCACGTTCGTCGACTGCGCGCCGGACAGCTCGATCTTCGCCTTCTCGGCGGCCTCGCGCAGGCGCTGCATGGCCAGCTTGTCCTTGGCCAGGTCGATGCCGGACTGGGCGTTGAAGGTCTGCACGAGGTGCTTGACGACCCGCTCGTCCCAGTCGTCGCCACCGAGCTTGTTGTCACCGGCGGTGGACTTGACCTCGATGACGCCGTCGCCGATCTCCAGCAGGCTGACGTCGAAGGTGCCGCCACCGAGGTCGAAGACCAGGATGGTCTGCTCGGTCTCGCCCTTGTCCAGGCCGTAGGCCAGGGCCGCGGCGGTGGGCTCGTTGACGATGCGCAGCACGTTCAGGCCGGCGATCTCACCGGCCTCCTTGGTGGCCTGGCGCTGGGCGTCCTCGAAGTAGGCGGGGACGGTGATGACGGCCTCGGTCACGGGCTCGCCCAGGTAGGTCTCGGCGTCGCGCTTGAGCTTCTGCAGCACCCGGGCGCTGATCTCCTGCGGGGTGTACTGCTTGCCGTCGATGTCGCCGGTCTTCCAGGTGGTGCCGACCTCGCGCTTGACGCTGCGGATCGTGCGGTCGACGTTGGTGACCGCCTGGTTCTTGGCCGACTGGCCGACCAGGACCTCGCCGTTCTTGGCGAACGCGACGACCGAGGGGGTGGTGCGCGCACCCTCGGAGTTGGCGATGACGGTGGGCTCGCCGCCCTCGAGGACCGCGACGACGGAGTTCGTGGTGCCGAGGTCGATTCCGACTGCTCGTGCCATGGAAGGCCTCTCCTAGCGTTGCTGACGGGGTGGTGCTGGTCTGGGAGCTGAGGGCCGACGCGATTCGAGCCTTGCGCCTGGTCCGCTCAACTTTCCTGCCCAGCCTAACGGCAGGGGCGGCGACTGTGTTCCCGGGGCCTGCTCGCGACGCGCCCCTCATCGCCAGGGCGCCGTCCTCACCGCAGGAAGTGCGGCCCGCCCCCGAGAGGTGAGGACGGCGAGCGGGCCGGCGGGCCGTCGTCCACAGGTACCCGGCTGCACCGACCCTCCAACGTCGGTGATCGCCGAGACTGCCTCGGTGCACCCGGCACTGAGGCATGCGGCGAGCGGTCGGATGGGCGTCTTCTCCGTCGCGGAGGCGCGCTCCGCCGGTTACGGCCCCGACGAGATCCGCGCCCTCCGCTCCTCGGGGCGGTGGGTACGACTGCGCCAGGGGGTCTACACCACGGCCGAGGACCTGGCGGTGACCGAGCGGGACGGCGTCCGGCACGCCGTCGAATGCCTGGCCGTGCTGACGTCGCTGGCCCGCCCCACCGCCGTCGTGAGCCACGCGTCCGCGGCGCGGGTGTGGGGCTGGCCGGTCCCCCGGCGCGAGCCCGGCACCGTCCGGCTCACCGATCCGCACCAGTGGCGCCGCACGACCGACTACCGGATGGCCTGCGCCCCTGTGCCGCCGGAGCACCGGGCGCACCGCGGACCGGTGCCCCTGTCCTCTCCCGCCCGCACCCTGGTCGACTGCGGGCGGGAGTGGCCGCTGGAGGACGCGGTCATCGCGATGGACGCCGGGCTGCTCGCCGGACGGACGACGTCGGCGGAGCTCCGGGACGCACTCGCCCTCGCCCGCCACTGGCCTGGCGCCCCCCGCGCGGTCCGGGCCGTCGCCCTCGCCGACGGCCGAGCCGAGTCACCGCTGGAGACGCGTGGCCGGCTGCGGATCGTCGGGGCGGGGCTCCCGGTGTTCCAGCCGCAGGTCGAGATCTGGTCCGACGGCCGACTGCTCGCCGTGGTCGACGGCTGGTACGACGACGCGGCGATCGCCCTGGAGTTCGACGGGAAGCTGAAGTACACCGACCCCTGGGGTGGTCGCACGCCCGGGCAGGTTCTGTGGGCGGAGAAGCGGCGGGAGGACGCGCTGCGCTCCCTGGACGTCCGGGTGGTGCGGATCGCCGACGAGGACGTCGACCGCGGATGGGGCGCACTCGACCGGCGACTGCGCGGCATGCTCGGCGTCGCCGGCCCCGTCGACCGCCGCTTCACCGTCGTGCCCCGGGCCATCGGCCGACCGCGCGCCGGTTGACCACACCCGGCCGACCGCACCCGCCGGGCGCCGTCCTCACCGCACAGCGTGAGGCCGGGCCCCGGGAGGTGAGGCCGGCGGCGGCGCGGGGCGCGGTGCGCGGTGCGGGGCGCGGCGGCGCGGGGCGGCGGCTGGGGGCGCGGGGGCCCGGGGCTGGGGGTTACCGGCGAGTAGCCTGTGGCCGCCCGGTTAGTGTCCGTGCCGGGTGGGCGACGACGCCCGCGCACGCACGAGAGGGAGCTCATGGGCCCGTTGCAGATCGTCCTCGGCACGCTGGCCGTGATCCTGCTGATCGTCTCGGTGGTCTATGCCACCAAGGCCGTCCGCGCGATGCTGCGGATCTTCCGCACCGGCCAGCCCGACCCGACCCGCTCCGGCCCGGTCGGCCCGCGGCTGAAGACGTTGGCGGTCGAGTCGCTGGGGCACACCCGGATGCTCAAGTGGTCGGCCATCGGCGCCGCCCACTGGTTCGTCTTCATCGGGTTCTACGGCCTCTTCCTCACCCTCGTCGAGGCGTTCGGGGAGGTCTTCGACCCGACGTGGCACCTCCCGCTGATCGGCGAGTGGGCGCTGTGGAACCTCTTCGTCGACCTGATCGGCGCGGCCACGGTGCTGGGCATCCTGTACCTGATCGTCCGGCGCCAGCTCGACCACCCGCGCCGCCAGGGCCGGGCCAGCCGGTTCGCCGGGTCCAACGAGGGGCGCGGCTACTTCGTCGAGGCCGTCGTCCTGACCATCGGCATCTGCATCCTGCTGATCCGCGCGATCAAGGTCTCCGCCGGCCTGACCGACGCGCCGGCCTGGTCGCACCCGGTCTCCGGGGCGCTGGCGAACCTGGTCCCGGCGAACCCGGACCTGCTGTCGATCGTCGCCTTCGTCAAGATCGTGGTCAGCCTGGGCTGGCTGATCACCATCTCGCGGGTGCTCAACATGGGCGTCGCGTGGCACCGGTTCAGCGCGTTCTTCAACATCTACTTCAAGCGTGAGGACGACGGCTCCCAGGCCCTCGGCCCGCTGCCGGCGATGACCTCGGGCGGCAAGCCGATCGACTTCGAGGACCCCGGCGAGGACGACGTCTTCGGTCGCGGCAAGATCGAGGACTTCACCTGGAAGGGCATGCTGGACTTCACCACCTGCACCGAGTGCGGGCGGTGCCAGAGCCAGTGCCCGGCCTGGAACACCGGCAAGCCGCTGTCACCGAAGATGGTGATCATGGACCTGCGGGACCACCTGTACGCCAAGGCCCCGTACCTGACCGGCGCGACGAAGGCGTCGGACAACGCCCCCGACTTCGCCGACTACTCCACCCTCAAGCCCAGTGACGAGCAGGTCTGGGCGTCGGGTTACGCCCGGATCGAGGGCACCAACGACGCCCAGGCGCACCGCCCGCTGGTCGGCACCCTCGAGGAGGGCGGGGTCATCGACCCCGACGTGCTGTGGAGCTGCACCAACTGCGGCGCCTGCGTCGAGCAGTGCCCGGTCGACATCGAACACGTCGACCACATCATGGACATGCGCCGCTACCAGGTGCTGATCGAGTCCAGCTTCCCCTCCGAGGCCGGCGTGATGATGCGCAACCTGGAGAACCGCGGGAACCCGTGGGGCGTGGGTGGCAACGTCCGCGAGGAGTGGATGAAGGAGCTCGACTTCGAGGTCCGGCAGGTCGACGGCGCCATCGACGACGACGTCGAGTACCTGTTCTGGGTCGGCTGCGCCGGCGCCATCGACGACCGCGCCAAGAAGGTCACCAAGGCCGTCGCCGAGCTGCTGCACATCGCCGACGTGGAGTTCGCCGTCCTGGGCAACGGGGAGACCTGCTCGGGCGACCCGGCCCGCCGGATGGGCAACGAGTTCCTGTTCCAGCAGCTGGCGCAGGAGAACGTGGAGACGCTGAACGCCGTCTTCGAGGAGCGCCCGGCCGGACGGCGAAAGATCGTCGCCACCTGCCCGCACTGCTTCAACTCGATCAACCGCGAGTACCCGCAGCTGGGCGGCGACTACGACGTCGTCCACCACACCCAGCTGCTCGGGCAGCTGGTCGAGGAGGGGCGACTGACCCCCGTCACCCCGATCGACCGCAAGGTCACCTACCACGACCCGTGCTTCCTGGGCCGGCACAACAAGGTCTACACGCCCCCGCGGGAGATCCTCGACTCCGTGCAGGGCCTGACCACCCAGGAGATGCACCGCTGCAAGGACCGGGGCTTCTGCTGCGGCGCCGGCGGCGCACGGATGTGGATGGAGGAGAAGATCGGCAAGCGGATCAACGTCGAGCGCACCGAGGAGGCGCTCGAGCTGGACCCGGACGTCATCTCCACCGCGTGCCCCTTCTGCATCACCATGCTCAGCGACGCGGTGACGAGCAAGCAGCAGGCCGGCGAGGCGAAGTCGCACGTCGAGGTCCTGGACGTCAGCCAGATCCTGCTCCGTTCGATGGCCCCCGCGGGCGCACCGGGCACGGAGTCCGGCCCCGCCGTGGGCACCGAGCCCGACGACCCGGCCGGCACCGGCTCCGCCGCCACCCAGCACAGCTGAAGAAGGACCCCCGTGCCCCCCACCACTCGCAGGCTCGCGGCGGGACCCTGCACGGGGGCCGCAGGACGAGGGTGACGCGACCGCACAACCGGGGCGGACACTGGGCGGCATGAGCTCTCCGTACGGCGGCGGCCGTCGTCGGGGTGAGGCCGAGCGCGCCGCGGCCTCCCGCAGCACCCGGATGCACTACGCCCGGGACGTCAACGACGAGCGCGCGCTGGCCGACGACCGCCCCACGATCCGGCGCAGCCGGCACTGGACCTGGCTGGCGATCGCGATCGTGGTGATGACGGTGCTCGCCGTCGCCGGCGGCCGGGGTGCCGAGGAGGTGACCCTCACCGCCGACTGCGAGGACCCACGGATCGCCGTCGCCAGCAGTGTCGTGGCCGCCGGTCAGCCGCTGCGGTTCCGGGTGACCGGGGCCGAGGACGTCGACTACGTGATGACCCTGGACGGTGAACCGGTCCGCGGCGACGCCGGCAGCACCGTGAGCTACACCCAGACCCCGGCCGGACCGGCGTTCCGGCTGCCCCAGTGCCTGAGCCCGGTCCTGCAGCTGGCCGCCCCCGCCGGTGACGGCGTCCACGACCTGGTGATGCTGCGGGTGGCCGGGGACGGCACCACCGAGCAGGTGGCCGAGGTCCCGGTCACGGTGACCGGCACCCGCTGACCCGACGCGCCCCGGCCCCGACCCGGTTCCCGGGCTGCGACGGCTCGGGGAGGAGGATGAGCGGACGTGACCCGCGCCGCCGCCCCGCTGCCGCCGCGCACGTCCTCCCGGCAGGGCCTGGTCCTGGTCGGGACGGCGATCGTGCTGACCGGGTTCAACCTGCGCACCGCGGTCAACAGCGTCGGCCCGGTGCTGCAGGAGATCGAACGCGGCCTGGGCATCTCCTCCGGCCTCGCCGGACTGATCACCAGCATGCCGCTGATCTGCTTCGCGCTGATCGGCTTCGCCGGCCCGCCGCTGGCAGCGCGGTTCCGCGACGGGCACGTGCTGGCCGCGGCCCTGCTAGTCATGGCGATCGGGCTGCTGTTGCGGGTGTCGGTGCCGAACGTGTGGGTGTTCCTGCTCGGCACCGTGGCCACGATGGTCGGCGGGGCGCTGGGCAACGTGCTGCTCCCCGGGCTGGTCAAGCGGTGGTTCCCCGAGCGCACCGGCCTGCTGGTCGGCGCCTACAGCACCGCCCTGGCGATCGGCGGGGCGGTCGCCAGCGTCTCCACCGCGCCGATCGCCGAGGCGGCCGGCGCCGACGGCTGGCGCTGGGGACTGGGCATCTGGGCGGTGTTCGCCCTGGTCGCGGCGCTGCCCTGGCTCGCCGTCCCGGTCCGGCCCGGTGCCTCCCGGGGCGGGCACACCGCGGTGCGGCTGCGGGAGCTCCGGCGCAGTCGGCTGGCCTGGACGATGGCCGCCTTCTTCGGACTGCAGGCGATGCAGGCCTACGTCATCGTCGGCTGGACGGCGCAGTACCTCCGCGACGAGGGGATGTCCGCGGAGGCAGCCGGGTTCCTGGTCGGGCTGAACGCGCTGATCGTCATCCCGCTCAACGCCGTCGTCCCGCTCGGCACGGTGCGACCCCGGTGGCAGCGGCCGATGCTGCTGGCCTTCGTCGCCTGCTACCTGGCCGGCTGGACCGGCCTGCTGCTCGCCCCGCTCACGCTGACCTGGCTGTGGGTCTGCCTGCTGGGCCTGGGCATGGGCACGTTCGCGATGATCCTGGCCCTCTTCGGGCTGCGCGGCCGCACCCCGGAGTCGGTGAGCGCCCTGTCCACCGTCGCCCAGGGCTGGGGGTACGCGCTGGCCGGGGTGGGCCCGCTGCTGGTCGGCCTGCTGCGGGGCGTCACCGGCGGGTACACCGGCATGTTCGTGCTGGTCTACGCCGGGGTCGGGCTGCTGCTGGTCACCGGCTGGAGCATCTGCCGGCCGCGGTACGTCGACGACGAGGTCCCCGCGCTCGCCGGACCGGTCGGTCGCCGCGGTGACTTCCCGGAGACCGAGGTCGCCGGGGCCGAACCGCCCGTCCTCCTCCCGCGGACCGAGCGCTGACCGGCCGAGCGCTGACGGACCGAGCTCAGACCGACAGCTGCAGGGCTCGCAGCAGTTCGGTCGACCGGTCCCGGCGCAGCTCCGGTGACCGGGTGAGCAGCGCGACGGCGACGACGTAGGAGTCCTCGCCCGCCCAGCCGTGCCCCTCCGCGGTCAGCGCGGCGATGTGCTCCCGGACCTTCGACTCCCCGCTGTAGGCCCCGAACTCCAGGCCCATCGCCAGGAAGTTCGCCACCTGGTAACCGAGGTCGCGCGCCGTGGACAGCGTGGCGGCGGGGTCGGAGTAGCTGGGCAGCGCGACCAGCAGGTGGTCGAAACCGGCCTTGAGCAGCCGGAGGACCATGTCGTTGCCGTACCAGCCGCCCCAGAGCTCGGGCATCAGGATGTCCGCGTCCGGCGCGGGGATGTAGGGCGGGTTGGCGATCACCGTGGAGACGTCCCGCCCGGCCGGGGAGTCGGCCCAGGCGAAGAAGTCACCGTGCTCGACGGTGTAGCGGTCGCTGACGCCGAGCCCGTCGATCGTCTGCCGGGCCCGCTCGACCGACGTCGTGCTGATGTCGGTGCCGTGCACCTGCAACCCGGGCACCGCCCGCACGACGTGCGCGATGGCCCGCGCGTCACCGCTGCCGAGCTCCGCCACGCCCTCGGCCTGCCAGGGCACCAGGGTCGCGTACTGGGTCAGCAGGAGCTGGACCGAGAAGGCGTAGTGCGCCGACTCCTCGGCGCAGTCGAAGAAGCCGTCCACGACGTGGTTGCCCGACGGCTGAGGCAGGAGAACAGCGGTGTCCCGGGGGTCCATGGGGCAGGGCCTACCCCGGAAGGCGGCCCGTCATCCGGCCTCGCGCCACCGTTCACCGAGGGGTCGGACACCCGCCACCCGGGAGACGGGTCAGGCCGGGTCGGGGCGGCGGGTCTCGGCCCGGTTGAAGTTGCGGAAGGACCGGGACGGCGTCGGGCCGCGCTGGTCCTGGTAGCGCGAGCCGTAGACCGCCGAGCCGTAGGGGTGCTCGGCGGCCGAGCTCAGCTGGAACAGGCACAGCTGGCCGATCTTCATCCCCGGCCACAGCGTGATCGGCAGGTTCGCCACGTTGGACAGCTCCAGGGTGATGTGCCCGGAGAACCCGGGGTCGACGAACCCTGCCGTCGAGTGGGTGAGCAGGCCGAGCCGGCCCAGGGAGGACTTCCCCTCCAGCCGGGCGGCCAGGTCGTCGGGGATGCGGACGACCTCCAGCGTCGACCCGAGCACGAACTCCCCCGGGTGCAGCACGAAGGCGTCGTCGCCGGTCGGCTCCACCAGGGTGGTCAGGTCGTCCTGCTGCTCCGCCGGGTCGATGTGGGTGTACCGGGCGTTGTTGAAGACCCGGAAGAACCGGTCGAGCCGGACGTCGATGCTCGAGGGCTGCACCATCGCCGGCTCGTAGGGCTCGATCCCGAGCCGGCCGGTCGCCAGGGCCGCTCGGATGTCGCGGTCGGACAGCAGCATGCCGCGGAGTCTAGGGACCGGTCGCTCGGGACCTTGGTCCCGTTCCGGACGACCCGGATGAACAGCGCGGCACACCTGCCGATGAACCTGAGACACGACCGAGTGCCGGAACGGCAATGGACGGAAGCAGGCGCCCGTGGTCCTGACGATGGCGACACCCAGTGCAGCCCGCGCCGAGCGTCGGGCAGTGCGCCCGACCGGGGTCGAGCGCACCTTCTCCCCCGATGAGCTGATCGTCTCCAAGACGGACGCCCGCGGGGTGATCACCTACGCCAACGACGTGTTCCTGCGGGTCGGCGCGTACTCCCTCGACGAGGTCATCGGGCAGCCGCACAACCTGATCCGGCACCCGGACATGCCCCGTGCGGTGTTCGCCCTGCTGTGGGAGACCCTGGCCCAGCGGCAGGAGCTGTTCGCCTACATCGACAACCTGGCCGCCGACGGCGCCCACTACTGGGTGCTCGCGCACGTCACGCCGTCCTACGGGCCGGATGGGTCGGTGGTGGGCTACCACTCCAACCGGCGCTGCCCCTCCCGGGCCGGGATCGCCGCGGTCGAGCCGCTCTACGAGCAGCTGCTCGTAGAGGAGCGACGGCACCCGACCGCGCGGGCCGCGGTGGCGGCGTCGAGCGAGCTGCTGCATCGGCTGATCGCCGAACGGGCGCCCAGCTACGAGGACTTCATCTGGTCGATCATCAGCGAGAAGGGCGACTGAGATGGCACGACGCACCCCCCGCGGCGGGTCCCGGGACGACGCCGTCGAGCTCGCCGTCTACCGGGCCTTCGTCCAGCAGCTGACCGAGGCCTGCGATGCAGCGGCCCGGGGCGACCTGGAGGCGCGCAGCCGTCCGGTGCCGGGTTCGGACGACGTCCCCCAGCTGGTCGCGCTGCAGCACAGCGTCAACCGGGCGCTCGACGTCTCCGACGCCTTCATCCGGGAGTCCAGCGCTGCGCTGACCTCGGCCGCCGAGGGCCGCTACCACCGGCAGGTGCTGCTCACCGGACTGCCCGGCGCCTACCGGCAGAGCGCCTCGGACATCAACGCCGCCCGGGAGGCCATGCGGGCCAGCGCCGACCGCGTACTGGAGGCCCACGACCACCAGCTGCGGCTGGCCGACGAGTTCGAGTCGGTCGTCCTGGCGATGAGCGAGGGAGTGGCGACCGCGGCGACCGAGCTGAGCGCCTCGGCTGCCGGCCTCACCGGTGCGGCGACCGCGGCGAGCACCGAGGTCGACCGGGCCCGGGACTCGATCACCTCCCTCGACCGCTCCTCGACCGAGATCCGGCAGGTCATCGCCCTGATCGAGACGGTGGCCGACCAGACCCGGCTGCTCGCGCTCAACGCCACCATCGAGGCGGCCCGTGCGGGTGAGGCGGGCAAGGGCTTCGCCGTCGTCGCCTCCGAGGTCAAGGACCTGGCCGACCAGACCGCCCGGGCCACCGAGCGGGTCACCACCCAGGTGGAGTCGGTGCGCGCAGCCTGCGACGACGTCGCGACCGTGATGAGCAACGTCGGGAACACCGTCACCGAGATGAACGGGCTGGTGGACGGGATCGCCGCCGCGGTCGACGGTTCCGCGTCGCTGGGCCCGGCCGGGACCGACACCACCGGGCTGTCCCGGATGGCGGAGAAACTGCGTTCGGAGATGACCGGCTTCCTCGGCGTGATGCGGGGCTGATGCCGGGCTCCGGTCCACCCTGGGCTGCTCGTCCTGGCCGCCGGACTGGAGCACGGGCTGCCGAGGGGTGCTGCGCTGAGCAGCTGAGACGCAGCCACCCCCGACCGGGTACCGGTCGGGGGTGGCTGGCTTGCTAAGCTCTCGGACAGGTCACTGACCTGTCGCGGGTGTAGTTCAATGGTAGAACATCAGCTTCCCAAGCTGACAGTGCGAGTTCGATTCTCGTCACCCGCTCTCCTGCTCCACCGGCCCTCTCCTGGGCCGCGCTGCGCCGCTCACCCCACCTCCGCGAAGCTGGTCCGGTGAGCCACATCCGCACGACGGTCACCGTCCGCAGCGCCCCCACCGCCGACCTGTCCGCGGCCGAGCTCCACCGGCTGCGGGGCTTCCTCGACACGGCGTTCACCGGCGGCTTCAGCGACGACGACTGGTCCCACGCCCTCGGCGGCGTCCACGTGCTGGCCACCGTGGACGGCGAACTGGCCGGGCATGCCGCCGTCGTCGTCCGCCAGCTCATCACTGCCGGCCGGACGCTGCGGACCGGCTACGTCGAGGCCGTCGCCACCGCAGCCACCCTGCGCCGCCGCGGCGTCGGCGCGGCCGTGATGGCCGAGGCGGAACGGTTCGTCCGGGGCGGCTTCGAACTCGGCGCGCTGGCCGCCAGCGAGGACGGCGCCCGGCTGTACGGCCCCCGCGGGTGGCTCCCCTGGTCCGGCGACCTGGCGGCACTGACCCCCGAGGGCGTGGTCGCCACCCCGGGTGAACCGGTGTTCGTGCTGCCCACCCCGGCCACCCCGGCGCCGCTGGACCTCGCCGACCGGCTGGTCTGCGACTGGCGCCGGGGTGACCTGTGGTGACACGCGGGCCCGGGGCACCCGCCCCGGCCCGCGTCGTCCTAGGCGGCCTTCTTGCCGACCATCCCGTGCGGGTCGATCACGTACTTCTTCGCCGCACCGGAGTCGAAGTCCTGGTACCCCTGCGGCGCCTCGTCCAGGGAGATGGTCGTGGCGTTGACCGCCTTCGCGATCTGCACCTTGTCGTTGAGGATCGCCTTCATCAGCCCCAGGTTGTAGCGCATCACCGGGCACTGACCGGTGGTGAAGGAGAGCGACTTCGCCCAGCCGGTGCCCAGGCTCAGCGACAGCGAGCCGACCTTGGCGGCCTCGTCGATGCCCCCGGGGTCGCCGGTGACGTAGAGCCCCGGGATGCCGATGGCGCCGCCGGCCGCGGTGACCTCCATCAGCGAGTTCAGCACCGTCGCCGGCGCCTCCTTGCCCGCTCCCTCGCCGTGGCCGCGGGCCTCGAAGCCCACCGCGTCGACGGCGGCGTCCACCTGCGGCTCGCCCAGGATCTGCTCGATCTGGTCCTGCGGCGAGCCCTTGGACACGTCGACGGTCTCGCAGCCGAAGCTGCGCGCCTGGGCCAGCCGCTGCTCGACGAGGTCGGCGACGATCACCACCGACGCACCGAGGAGCTGGGCGCCGACGGCCGCCGCGAGACCGACCGGGCCGGCCCCGGCGATGTACACGGTCGAGCCGGGCTTCACCCCGGCGGTGACCGCCCCGTGGAAGCCGGTCGGGAAGATGTCCGACAGCATGGTCAGGTCCAGGATCTTCTCCATGGCCTGGTCCTTGTCCGGGAACTTGAGCAGGTTCCAGTCGGCGTAGGGCACCGTCACGTACTCGGCCTGCCCCCCGACCCAGCCGCCCATGTCCACGTACCCGTAGGCCGCTCCGGGGCGAGCCGGGTTCACGTTCAGGCAGATCCCGGTCTTGCCCTCCTTGCAGTTGCGACAGCGCCCGCAGGCGATGTTGAACGGCACCGAGCAGAGGTCGCCCACCTCGATGAACTCGACGTCGGACCCCTTCTCGACCACCTCGCCGAGGATCTCGTGGCCGAGCACCAGGTTCGGTGGCGCCGTCGTCCGGCCGCGGACCATGTGCTGGTCGCTGCCGCAGATGTTGGTGGTGACCACCTTGAGGATCACCCCGTGGTTCAGCTTGCGGCCCACGTTGGCCGGGTTCACCCCCGGTCCGTCCTGCAGTTCCAGCTTCGGGTAGTCGGTCTCGTGCACCTCGACCTTGCCGGGCTCGATGTACGCAACGCCTCTGTTGCCAGCCATCTGGGGGAGCTCCTCAGCTCTGGGGACCGGGTTCTGGGTCGTGCGCCCTCCGCGCCGGATCGCGACCGGCATGCGCTGGAGGGCATGGGAGGCCGAGTGTGCCCCAGGTCACGTCGATCGTGCAGCCCTGAGCTCGGAGAGGGACCGTCGTCCGACGATGCGGACCGCTCCCCGTTGCCCTGAGACGTGGCCCACTCCTACGGTTCGCTGGTCCCCCATGATCAGGAGCCCGCGATGAAGAAGCTCATCAACGACCCGGCAGACGTCGTCGACGACGCCCTGCGCGGCATGGCCGCAGCACACCCGGAGCTGCGGATCGACAGCGAACACCGGGTCGTCTTCCGCGGCGATGCGCCGATGGCGGGCAAGGTCGGACTGGTCTCCGGAGGCGGCTCGGGGCACGAGCCGCTGCACGGTGGGTTCGTCGGGCTCGGCATGCTCGACGCCGCCTGCGCCGGTGAGGTGTTCACCTCCCCCGTCCCGGACCAGATGGTCGCGGCGACCCAGGGGGTCGACGCCGGCGCCGGCGTGCTGCACATCGTGAAGAACTACACCGGCGACGTGATGAACTTCGAGATGGCCGCCGAGCTCGTCGCCGCGGAGTCCGGCACCGAGGTGGTCTCCGTCGTCACCGACGACGACGTCGCCGTCCAGGACAGCCTCTACACCGCCGGCCGGCGCGGCGTGGGCGTCACCGTGCTGGTGGAGAAGCTGGCCGGCGCCGCCGCCGAGCAGGGCCGTCCGCTGGCCGAGGTCGCCGAGGTGGCCCGCCGGGTCAACGGGCAGGGCCGCAGCATGGGCATGGCGCTCACCTCCTGCACCGTGCCGTCCGCCGGCAAGCCGACCTTCGACCTGCCCGCGGGGGAGATGGAGCTGGGCGTGGGCATCCACGGCGAGCCGGGCCGCCGCCGGGTGCCGGTCGCCCCGGCGCGCGAGGTCGCCGAGATGCTGCTGGAGCCGGTGCTGGCCGACCTGGACTTCACCGGCGGCGACGGGGTGCTCGCCTTCGTCAACGGGATGGGCGGCACGCCGCTGCTCGAGCTCTACGTGGTCTACGCCGAGGTGCAGGCGGCGCTGGCCAAGGCCGGCGTGACGGTGGCCCGCTCGCTGGTCGGCTCGTACATGACCAGCCTGGAGATGGCCGGCTGCTCGATCACCCTGCTCAAGGTCGACGACGAGCTGATCCGGCTCTGGGATGACCCGGTGCGCACGCCGGCGCTGCGGTGGGGGGTCTGAGCATGGCCACAGTGGACATCGACGCCCTCGGGGCCTGGGTGCGCGAGTACGCCCGCGCCGTCACCGAGCACCGCGACGAGCTGACCGAGCTCGACTCCGCCATCGGCGACGCCGACCACGGCACGAACATGCACCGCGGGATGACCGCGGCCGTCGCCGCCCTCGACGCGAGCCCGCCGGCCGACGGTGCGGCGCTGCTGAAGACGGTCGCGATGACCATGATCAGCAAGGTGGGCGGCACCAGCGGACCCCTCTACGGGACGCTCTTCCTGCGGATGTCCGGTGCCCTGGACGACGGCTCACCGGCCGCCTTCGCCGCCGCGTTCCGGGCCGGCGTCGAGGGCGTCGTCGCCCGCGGCAAGGCCGAACTGCAGGACAAGACGATGGTGGACGCGCTGCTCCCCGCGGCCGACGCCCTCACCGAGGCGGTCGGCGCCGGGCAGGAGCTGGACGCGGCGCTGCGCGCGGCCGCGGACGCCGCGGCACGGGGGCGCGACTCGGTGACGCCGCTGGTCGCCCGCAAGGGCCGGGCCAGCTACCTGGGCGAGCGGAGCGCGGACCACGTCGACCCGGGGGCCGAGTCCGCGGTGCTGCTGGTCGAGGCTGCCGCCGCGACGCTGGGGAGGAGCTGACCGTGGCCGCCGTGGGCATCGTCGTCGTCTCGCACAGCCGGCCGCTGGCCGACGCGGCCGTCGAGCTGGCCCGGCAGATGCTGCCGAACTCGACCCTGGCCATCGAGGTGGCCGCCGGCACCGACGACGGCGGACTGGGCACCGACGCGGTCGCCGTCTCCACGGCCATCGCCGCCGCCGACACCGGGGACGGCGTGGTGGTGCTGATGGACCTGGGCAGCGCGGTGATGTCGGCCGAGACGGCGCTGGAGCTGCTGGACGACGACGTCCGGGCGCGGGTGGTGCTCAGCGCGGCCCCGCTCGTCGAGGGCCTGGTCGGAGCGGCCGTGGTCGCCGCCGGCGGCGCCGACCGGGACCGGGTGGCCGCCGAGGCGCTGCGCGGCCTGGCCCCCAAGCAAGCCCACCTAGGCGGCTGAGGGCCGGCTCTGATCGGCGTCGCCAGCCGGGGGTTGAGCCGGGTGAGCTGACGTTGAGCCGCGTCGTGGCGCGGCTCAACGTCAGTTCGAGCAGGTTGACCCAGGCTGCGGCCAGCCCAGGTGACGGCCGGGGAGTTCGGCTCAGGCCGGGAGGAGGAGGGTGGCGTAGAGGGTCAGGCCCGGACCGAAGGCCATCGCGACCACCGGGCCGTCGACGTCGGCGAGCTCGTCGAGCACCAGCAGCACCGTGGCCGACGAGCAGTTGCCGTGCTCGGCGAGCACCCGGCGCGAGGGGGTCATCTGTTCCTCGGTGAGCCCCAGCTCGTCCCGGACGACGTCCAGGATCCGCGGCCCGCCCGGGTGCACCGCCCAGCCGGCGACGTCCTCCACCCGCAGCCCGGACTCGGCGAGCAGCTCCTCGACCACCCCGCCGACGTGCCGGGCGAGCACGTCGGGCACGCGGGGCGAGAGCCCCATCCGGAACCCGAGGTCGGTGACGTCCCAGGTCATGTGGTCGGCGGTGGCGTGGTCGGTGCGGGCGACCATCCCGGCGACCCGCCGGCCCCGCCGCGCGGCGGGCTCGACGACGATCGCGGCCGCGGCGTCGCTGAACAGCGCGTGGGTGACGACCTGCTCCAGGTCGGCGACGGCCGGTTGCACGTGCAGGCTGGTCAGCTCCAGGCACAGCAGCACGGCCGGCCGGGAACGTGCCGTGACGAAGTCGCTCACGGCAGCCAGCCCGGGCAGGGCCGCGTAACAGCCCATGTGGCCCACGAGCAGCCGCTGCAGCCCGAGCGGCATGCCGAGGTCGCTGGCCAGCCGGATGTCCAGACCGGGGGTGGCGTACCCGGTGCAGGTGGCGACGGCGAACTGCCCGACGTCCCCGGGGGCCAGCCCGGCGGCGTCCAGCGCGGTCGCGACGGCCTGCTTGCCCAGCGGGAGCCCCTCGGTGACGTAACGCTCCATCCGCGCCCCGGTGCCCCACTGCGACACGTCCTCGTCGACGGGGTTGACCACCGCGTGCCGGCTGCGGACGCCGGCGCCGCGGAACACCCGCTCGGCGGCCCGCAGCCCGGCGTACTTCGCCGCGAAGTACCCGTCCCAGACCTCGCCCTGCTGGTAGCTGGCCGGCAGGGCGCGGCCCGAACCGGTGACGACGGCGGCGGTCACCAGGCCGTTCCCGGCGCGTTGGGGGTCACGGGGCCGCTGGCGGTCATGCCCTGACGGTACGTGCGGACCCCGGCGTCCGCTGCTCGGCGACGGGCTCCGGGCGCTTGGTCGCCGAGCCGGCGAAGAGGATCCCGGTCCAGGGCATGGTGCGCATCCGCACGCTGTCCCGGCGCCCCCGCCGCCAGGCGACCAGGTCCCGCACGGAGGGGCGCAGGCCGACCAGCCGGAGGTCCAGCCCCAGCCGGTCCGCGGTGGCCAGCAGCTCGCGCCGGTCGACGAACAGCGCCGGGTCGTGGATGCCCGGCGGCGGTCCCCCGGGCAGCCGCTCGGCGATCCGGACCGCCACCAGCGGGGCGAGCCGGGTGGCCGCGATCGAGTCGATGACCAGCAGACCGCCGGGCTTGAGCAGCCGGGCGCTCTCGGCGAGCACCTGCCCGGGGTCCGCGACGTGCTCGAGGATCTCCCCGGCGGTGACGACGTCGGCGCACCCGTCGGCCAGCGGAACCTCCAGCACCGACCCCCGGACGACGGACACCGCGTGCCGGCGGGCGACCTCCAGCCCGGCCAGCCCGATGTCGACGCCGACGTGCCGGTATCCCAGCCGCTGCACGTGCGGGGCCATCAGGCCACCGCCGCAGGCCAGGTCGACCAGGACGGCCCCGGGTGCCGACGCCGGGGGCACGTGGCCGGCCCGCGACGCGGCGATCCACTGGAGCATCGCGAAGCCGCCGCGCGGGTCCCACCACTGGTCGGCCAGCTGGTCGTACTGCGCCGGGTCGTTGCGCTGCACGCCGGCGACGCTACTTGCCCTTGAGCGGGTCGTGGCCCCAGTTCATCAGCGACCACCGCCACCGCGACGTCTCGACGTCCTCCTTGGCGGGCTCCTGGGCCAGGTGCCGCTGCACGTAGCCGTGCACCTTGCGCATGTGGGCCAGGTCGTCGTCGGTGAGGTCGGCCTTCTTCGTGCGCAGCAGCTGCACGATCCGCCGGCCCGACTCGTGCCCGGTGGACTCCCCCGACCCGCCGCTCTTCTGCCCCACCGACTGCGACTCCTCGGTCTCCAGCCACCCCTCCAGCTCACCGGCGGTCATGTTCACCGCCTCGCCGAACTCGCGGCGGGTGCTGTCGGCGTCATCGGTCTGGTGGTCGGCCATGGGCGTCTCCCGGGTGTCGATCGGCTGCGCCTGCGGTACCGCAGGCGGGTGGCGGAGAAACGGAGCGAGGCCGAACGGACCGCCCTGGCCCGCGGTGAGACACCCGACGAGGTGCTGGACCGCAACGTCAACGAGGTGCTGCAGGAGATCCGGGTGGCGATCACCGCCGTCCAGGTGCTCTTCGCCTTCCTCCTGACCCTGCCGTTCCAGTCCCGCTTCGCCGACCTGGGCACCTTCGGGACGACGGTCTACGCGGTCACGATGATCAGCACCGCCACGGCCACGGTGGTCCTCATCGCCCCCGTCTCCTTCCACCGGATGCTGTTCCGGCGGCGGCAGAAGGCGTCGATCGTCCGGTTCGCCGACCGGTCGCTGGTGGTCGGGCTCACCCTGCTCCTCACCGGCATCACCAGCGCGGTGCTGCTGGTGCTGGACGTGGTGCTCGGGCGGTGGCCGGCGGTCACGGTGTGCGCGGCGATCGTCCTCATCGGGCTGGTCACCTGGTACGGGCTGCCGCTGCGGCAGCGGCGGACGGGGAGGGCCGACTGAGCAGCCTCTCTACGCTGGTGCCGTGGTGACCACCGGGAGCGCGCCGTGTCCGTGACCGTGGTGGGGAGCCTCAACGAGGACGTCGTGGTGACCGTCGACCGGCTGCCCGGCCGCGGGGAGACCGTCATCGGCTCAGCGGTCGCAGTCCTGCCCGGGGGCAAGGGCGCCAACCAGGCCGCCGCCGCCGGACGGCTGGGCACCGGTGTCCACATGGTCGGCCGGGTCGGCACCGATCCGGCGGCGGGCCGACAGCTCGCCGCGCTCGCCGATGCCCGGGTCAACGTCGGGCGGGTGCACCGCACGGAGGGGGTGCCCACCGGGTCGGCGGTGATCCCGGTCGAGGCGGCCGGCGGGGAGAACCTGATCGTGGTGGTGCCCGGCGCCAACGCCGAGCTGACCCCCGCGGACGTCGACGTGGACTCGGTGCACCGCGCCGGCGTGCTGCTGCTCCAGCTGGAGACCCCGCTGGACACGGTGCAGGCCGCCGCCGCGGCCACCCGGGGCACCGTCGTCCTCAACCCCGCGCCGCCGCAGCCGCTGCCGGCCGACCTGCTGGCCCGGGTCGACGTCCTGGTGCCCAACGAGCACGAGCTGCGCCGGTTGACCGGTGCCCCGTCCGGCGAGCTCTCCCCCGGCGAGCTGGCCGAGCTGGCCCGCGGGCTGGGCGCGCGGTCGGCGGTGGTCACCCTGGGGGCGCGGGGCGCACTGGTGGTGCCGGCGGAGGGCCCGGCGCACGTGCAGGGACCCCCGCCGGTCGAGCCAGTCGACACCACCGGAGCCGGTGACTGCTTCTGCGGTGCGCTGAGCAGCGCCCTGGACCGCGGCGAGACGCTGGCCGACGCGGTCCGCTACGCCGTCACCGCAGCGGCGCTGTCGACGACCGGTGCGGGCGCGCGTGGTGCGCTGCCGGACGACGACGCGGTCCAGGCGCTGCTGCCCCAGACCCCCGCGGCCGAGCCCGTCGGCTGATCCGGCCAGGCCCGTCGGCTGATGATTGCGCCACGGCGGGCGGGGGCACGGGGCGGGCATGACCGAGAACACCGGACGCACCCCGCACCCCGCGGAGCCCGCCGAGGGCGACGCCACGAGCGACCAGCACGAGACCGGCCGCACGCCGCACCCCGAACAGCCGGCCGAGGGCGGCGACCCGGCCGCAGGCGTGGACCCGGAGAACCGGGTGACCGGGGCCTGACCCGGCCCCCGAGGTCGGGGCGGGGCCCGCTGTGGGGGGACCGACATCGACGCAGCGCACGGCTGGGGTGATACTGATTGTGAAGACCATTCCCAGTAGCCGCTCCCGTGAGGACCCACCGTGCCCCGCCTCGCCCCGTTCCGCCGCCCGGCGCTCACCGCCCTGGCCGCCACCGCCACGCTGACCCTGGCCGCCTGTGGCGGATCCAGCGCCGGCGCGGGCACCACGACCAGCGCGGCCGACGCCGACGCCTGCCCGGGCGAGGTCCTCGACGTCGTCGTCTCGGTGAGCCAGTGGGGCTCCGTCGTCGAGCAGCTGGGCGGCGACTGCGCCAACGTCACCACCGTGCTCGCCTCCTCGGCCGTCGACCCGCACGACTACGAGCCGACGACCGCCGACATCGCCGCGTTCACCGACGCCGAGCTGGTCGTGCTCAACGGTGCCGACTACGACCACTGGGCCGCCGACGCCGTCGCCACCCTCGACCCCGCACCGGCCGTCGTCGACGCGGCCGAGGTGGTCGGCATCGAGGGCGAGGAGCACGCCGAGGACGAGGAGCACGCGGAGGAGGAGCACGCCGAGGAGGAGCACGGCCACGGCGGGGTCAACCCGCACCTGTGGTACTCCCCGGAGCACGTGCAGGACGTCGCCGCTGCGGTGACCGAGCAGCTCAGCGAGCTGTCGCCCGACGCCGCCGACCACTTCGGCGAGCAGGCGGAGGCCTGGGAGTCGGACCTGCAGCCCTACCTCGACGAGCTGGCGGCCCTGCAGGCCTCCGCCGCCGGCCGCTCGTACGCCGCCACGGAGAGCGTGTTCCAGTACACCGCCGAGGCCATCGGCCTGACCGACGCCACCCCCGAGGGCTACCGGGACGCCGCCAGCAACGAGACCGACCCGGCCCCCGGCGACGTGGCCGCGTTCGAGGTGGCGCTGACCGACGGCTCGGTCGACGTCCTGGTGTACAACTCTCAGACGGAGGGCAGCGTCCCCGAGCAGCTGCGCGCCGCGGCGGAGACGGCCGGGGTGCCGGTCGTCGAGGTCACCGAGTCGGCGCCGGACGGGGAGTCGTCCTTCGTGTCCTGGCAGCTGGACCAGCTGCAGCAGTTGTCGAACGCACTCGGTGGGGGTCAGTGACAGACGTCCCGACGGCCGACCGGCTCGCCGCTCGGCCACCGGCGCTCGTCCTCGACGACGTCTCGGTGGTCCGCGGCGGCCGGCTGGTCTGGTCGCAGGGCACGCTCACCGTGCCCACCGGCGCCGTGGTCGGGGTCATCGGCCCCAACGGCGCCGGGAAGACCACGCTGTTCCAGCTCGTCCTCGGCATGCTGCCCCCGGCCGGCGGGCGGGTCGAGGTGCTCGGCCGCACCCCCAGCCGGGGTGACCGCCGGATCGGCTACGTGCCGCAGAACTACACCGCCGCACTGGGCGAGGCGGTGCGCGCCCGCGACCTGGTCATGCTCGGCCTGACCGGGGGTCGCTTCGGGCTGCGCCGCGCCTCGGCCGCCGAGCGGGCCCGGGTCGACGAGGCGCTCGACCGGGTCGGCGCCGCCGGCTACGCCGACCGGCGGATGTCGGAGCTCTCCGGCGGCCAGCAGCAGCGGGTCGCGATCGCCCAGGCGATCGTCGACGACGCCGAGCTGCTGCTGCTGGACGAGCCGCTGGCCAACCTGGACCTGCGCAACCAGCACGAGGTGGTCGCGCTGCTCGGCGAGCTCACCCGCGAGCGCCGGGTCACGGTGATGGTCGTCGCGCACGACCTCAACCCGCTGCTGCCCGTGCTCACCGACGCCGTCTACCTGCTCGACGGGCACCCGCACCACGACCCGATCGATGCCGTCGTCACCGAGGACCTGCTCACCCACCTGTACGGCACCCCGGTCCGGGTGGTGCGCACCGCGCAGGGCGATCTCTTCACCCGGGGCGGTTGAGCCGTGGTCACCTTCCAGGAGAACTGGCTGCAGGTGCTGCAGACCACGTTCATGCAGCACGCCCTGCTCGGCGGTTCGATGGTCGCGCTGGCCGCCGGGCTGATGGGCTGGTTCGTCGTCACCCGACAGAACGCCTTCGCCGCCCACGCCCTGGCCCACATCGGCTTCCCCGGCGCGACCGGCGCCATCCTGGTCGGCGCGCCGGTGACGCTGGGCCTGGCGGTCTTCTGCGTCGGCGGGGGGCTGCTGATCGGGCTGTTCGGGAAGCGGGTGGCCGACCGGGAGGTGGCCACCGGCACGATCCTCGCCTTCGCCACCGGCCTGGGCGTGCTCTTCGCCTCGCTGGCCACCGCGAACGCCAGCAGCACCACGACCGTGCTGTTCGGGAACCTGCTGGCCATCTCCCGCGAGCAGCTGTGGGTCTTCGGCGGGTTCACCGTGCTGGTGGTCGGCGTGCTGGCGGTCATCGCCCGGCCCCTCGTCTTCGCCTCGGTGGACCCGACCGTGGCCGAGGCCCGCGGGGTCCCGGTCCGGGCCCTGGGCGTGGCCTTCGTCGTCCTGCTCGCGCTGACCATCACGATGGCCGTGCAGGTGGTGGGCACCCTGCTGCTGTTCGCGCTGGTGGTGACCCCGGCCGCGGCGGCGCTGCGGATGACCGCCCGGCCCGGGCTGGTGGCCGCGATCGCCGTGGCCATCGCCCTGGGCAGCGTCTGGTCAGGCCTGGTGCTCTCAGCGATGGTGAACCTGCCGCCGAGCTTCTTCGTGACCACCCTCGCCGTCCTGACCTGGGCGGTGACCCTCCTCCTCACCTGGGAGCGCGTGCCGCGGGAGACCTCCGCCCCGGTGCTGGACGTGCCCCTGCTGGTCCCCGACCGCACCAGGTGAGCGAGGTCTCACCACCCGATGGGGGTCGACCTGGTCCGCGGCCGTTTTCCGGCCCGCCCGGCAGGGGAGGCTGAGGACATGCACGAGGACCCACGCGACCAGCAGCTCGACGACACCCCCGCCTCCGGTGAGGAGCAGACCCCGCAGCAGGCGGCGGTCGCCCGGATGCTGGCCAACCCCCGGCGCACCCGCCGCCCCTGATCACGCCCGGCCGGCTCCCCACGCCGAGTGTCACCGCGGAGAGTCACAACCGCCTCACGGTCCCCGCCGCCCCGGGGTGCCCCTCCCGCCCCGGAGGTGCTGGTCAGGGGCCTGCACCCCTCGGCGTGCCGTGGACCGCTCCGTCACGACGTGCTGCACGATCAGACCGTGACCGCCGCAGCCCTCCCCCTCCACGCACCCGAGGACGGCGCCCTGCCGGCCCGTCGCTCCCGCGCGGAACGGCAGGAGATCGTCCTGGACACGGCCGAGCGCCTCTTCTCGGCGCGCAGCTCGCGCAGCGTGGGGATGGACGAGCTCGTCCGCGAGACCGGCCTGGGCAAGATGACGGTCTACCGGCTCTTCAAGAGCAAGGACGACCTGGTCGGCGCCTACCTCTCGCGCAAGGCAGCCACCGTGCTGGCCTACATCGACGCCGAGCTGGACGAGCGCCAGGACGACCCGCGGGCCGCGCTGCTCTCGGTGGTCGACGCCGTCGAGGCCGACGTCACCCGGGTCGGGTTCCGGGGCTGCCCGTTCACCAACGTCAGCAGCGAGTACGACGACCCGCAGCACCCGGCCCGCAGCGCGGCCGCCGACTACAAGTTCGAGCTGCACGCCCGGCTCGAGGGCCTGGCCGACCAGCTCATCCCCGGCGGCGGTGACGACCTCGCCGCACAGGTGCACCTGATCATCGACGGGATGTACCTCTCCGGCGGCCTGCTCGGCCCCGACGGTCCCGCCTCGCACGGGCGCCAGCTGGCCGAGAAGCTGATCGACGCGGCCATCGCCACCGCCTGAAGAAGGACCGACGGGCAGACCGGCGCCCCCACCCGCACGATGGACCGGTGACCGACCGTTCGCGCCCGGACCTCGACGAGGCCACCGTCGCCGCCCTGGGCAAGCTCTCCGAGTCCCTCGAGACCGTCGAGCAGGCCCGCGGCCTGCTGTACGGCTTCCACCAGCTCACCGGCAAGGCCGACCTGCTCCTCCAGGACGCCGTCGCCGGCCTCCGGGACGCCGGGCACGCCGAGCTGGCCGACGACCTCGAGCGCGACCTCGTCGGCCGCAACGTGGTCGCCGACCGGTGGACCTTCCAGCTCGTCGAGGACTACGACGCGAACTACTGGAGCACCTACCGAGCCTTCGACCAGCGCGCCCGGGACGAGCTGAGCGACGGTGAGCGGCACGTGTTCGAGGCCCGGATGAAGCAGCGCGAGCGCACGTCAGGGCACCCCCGCCACGAGGCCGGGCCGGCCCTGGACGGCTGAGCCGCCCGGCTCGCCGCCGGACGCCCTGCAGTCGAGACTCGGGGCATGACCAGCTCCCCGCAGGACCGGCCGGACGAGCACGGCCAGGCCGAGCACGATGTGGCGCCCCTGGGCGGCGCCGTCTCCCCCACCCCGGGGGACGACGGCGCCGACGGCATGGCCGGCCCGGTGTACCCGCCACCGGAGACCGAGCCCGACGCCCCCCCGGCGGACTGACCCCGCGGGGCGAGCTGCGGCCGGGGTGCTTGCCGTGGTTACCGGCCGGTAATACGGTCTTGTTACCCGCGAGTACGACCTGCTCGCGTCCGATCGGCGAGCACGGGAGCACCCCCATGGGCCACTACACGGCGAACCTGCGCGACCTCGAGTTCAACCTGTTCGAGTTCCAGAGCAGCAAGGACAGGTTCGGCACCGGGCCGTTCGAGCAGATGGACGCCGAGACCGCCCGCGGGGTGCTGGCCGAGGTCCGGCGGCTCGCCGAGGGCCCGCTCGCCGACTCCTTCACCGACGCCGACCGCAACCCGCCGGTGTTCGACCCGGCGACGCACTCGGTGACGCTGCCCGAGTCGTTCAAGGCGTCGGTCCGGGCGGTCAACGCCGGTGAGTGGTGGCGGCTGGACCTGCCCGACGAGCTCGGCGGGTTCGGCGCACCGTTCAGCCTGCGGTGGGCCGCCTTCGAGATGATGCTCGGCGCCAACCCGGCCGCGTTCATGTACGGGTCCGGCCCCACGTTCGCGGCGATCCTGCACTCCCTCGGCACCCCGGACCAGCAGCGGCTGGCCGAGCTGATGATCGAGCACCTCTGGGGCGCCACCATGGTGCTCACCGAGCCCGAGGCCGGCTCCGACGTCGGCGCCGGGCGGACGAGGGCGGTGCAGCAGCCCGACGGCTCCTGGCACCTCACCGGCGTGAAGCGGTTCATCACCTCCGCCGAGCACGACCTCAGTGACAACATCGTCCACCTGGTGCTGGCCCGGCCCGAGGGCGCCAAGCCGGGCACCAAGGGCCTGTCGCTCTTCGTCGTCCCCAAGTTCCACGTGGACCTGACCACCGGCGCGCTCGGCGAGCGCAACGGCGTGTACGTGACCGGCGTGGAGAAGAAGATGGGGCTCAAGGTCTCCACCACCTGCGAGCTGTCCTTCGGTGACGGCCCGGTGCCGGCCCAGGGCTGGCTGGTCGGCGACGTGCACGACGGCATCGCCCAGATGTTCCGGGTGATCGAGTACGCCCGGATGTTCGTCGGCACCAAGGCGATCGCGACCCTCTCCGCCGGCTACCAGGTCGCCCTGGCCTACGCCAAGGAGCGCGTGCAGGGGGCCGACCTCACCGCGACGGCCAAGGACGCCCCGCGGGTCACCATCACCCACCACCCCGACGTCCGGCGCTCGCTGATGCTGCAGAAGGCCTACGCCGAGGGTCTGCGCGCTCTCTACCTGTACACCGCCACCTTCCGCGACCAGGTCATGGAGGCCGAGGCCGCCGGCACGGCCGACAGCCCCGAGGCCGTCCTCGCCGCCAAGGTCAACGACCTGCTGCTGCCGATCGTCAAGGGCCACGGCTCCGAGCGGGCCACCCAGCTGCTCACCGCCGAGTCGCTGCAGACGCTCGGCGGCTCGGGCTACCTGCAGGACCACCCGATCGAGCAGTACATCCGGGACGCCAAGATCGACACCCTCTACGAGGGCACCACGGCCATCCAGGGCCAGGACTTCTTCTTCCGCAAGGTCGTCCGGGACGGCGGGGTCGCGCTGACCTGGCTGGCCGAGCAGGTCCAGGGGACGATCACGGCCGAGGCCGGCAACGGGCGGCTCAAGGAGGAGCGGGCGCTGCTGGCGACCGCGCTCGGCGACGTCCAGGGCATGCTGACCGCGATGTTCGGTCAGCTCGGCGCGGCCCAGACCGACATGCGCAAGCTCTACGAGGTCGGCCAGAACACCTCCCGGCTGCTGCTGGCCACCGGTGACCTGATCACCGCCTGGCTGCTCGTCCGCCAGTCCGAGGTCGCGCTGACCGCGCTGGCCGGCGAGGTGTCGGAGTCCGACCGGCACTTCTACGCGGGCAAGCTCGCCGCCACCCGGTTCTTCTGCGCCCAGGTGCTGCCCGCGCTGACCAGCGAGCGGTTCATCGTCGAGCACACCGACAACGCGCTCATGGACGTCGACGAGGCCGCGTTCTGAGGCGGACCGGAGGCGGCCGGCGGTGCATGGGCCCGGGGGATCGCGGGCATGGGCGGAGGACGACGTCCACGCGAGGAGACCAGCGATGAGCGACCCCGGCGGCAGCGGCCGCATCCAGCAGGACGTGCCCACGGCTTCCGGAACGGGTGACAACAGCGATCTGGGCACCGGTGCCGAGGACACGAACGAGACCGGCACCCGGGAAGGCGTCCCGTTGACCCGGGACGCCGCGCTGGCACGGGACGCGGAGAGCGACGACCTCCAGCCGGAACGCACCTCCACCGAGCCCTCGCTGGCGCAGCGCGCCGACCCGTCCTGATCCCCTGATCGAGAGGTCCACCCCATGACCGAACCCACCAGCAGCGGCTACCACGACTCCCCGGCGACCTCCGACCCGGAGGGCGACCTGGTCGACGGGACCCCCGGCCACGACCGCGGGGACGGCGGCGAGAAGGACACCGTCCTGCTCACCGACGACGCCGCCCAGCGCGAGGACTCGGTCGCCCGCCCCGGCAACGACTGAAGAAGGACCCCTCTGCCCCCCACCGCTCGCGAGCTCGCGGCGGGCCCCTGCAGAGGGGCCGTCAGATCCAGCCGTGCCGGCGCGCCGTCTCCACGGCTGCGTGCCGGTTCGGCGCTCCCAGCTTGGCCGATGCCGCCGACAGGTGGTTGCGCACCGTCCCCGGCGACAGGTGGGCCCGGACGGCGATCTCCTCGACGGGTGCGCCCCCGGCGGCCAGCTCCAGGACGTCGGCCTCGCGGGGCGTCAACGGGCTGTCCCCGGCGCTGATCGCCTCGGCGGCCAGCTCAGGGTCGACGTAGCGCCCGCCGCGGTGCACGGTGCGCACGACGTCGCTGAGCACGGCGGCGCTGACCGTCTTCGGCAGGAACCCGCGGACCCCGGCCTCCAGGGCGCGCTTGAGGTGCCCCGGCCGCCCGTGACCGGTCACGATCACCGACCCGCAGCCGGGCAACAGCGTGGCCAGCTCGCCGGCCACGCTGATCCCGTCGCGGTCGGGCATCTGCAGGTCCAGGACGGCGACGTCCGGCGTGTGTGCCCGGGCCATCGCCAGCGCCTCGGCGCCGGAGGAGGCCTGGGCGACCACCTCGAGGTCGTCCTCCAGGCCGAGCAGGGCGGCGAAGGCGGAGCGGACCAGGTTCTCGTCGTCGGCGAGCAGCACCCGGATCACGCCGCACCCCCGATGGGCACCGTGGCGGTGACGGTGAACCGGTCGCCGTCCCGGGCGGCGCGCAGCGTCCCACCGGCGCCGCTCAGCCGCTCCCGCAGGCCGATGAGCCCGTTCCCCGTGCCCGGCTCGCCGGAGACCCCGTCGTTGCTCACCGTCAACCGCACCTCCCCGCTCCCGCTGTCCAGTGCGATCGTGCACTCGCCGGCCCGGCTGTGCCGCAGCACGTTGGTGACCGTCTCCCGCACCACCCAGCCCAGCGCCGCCTGCACCGGTTCGGGCAGGCCGCCGGCGCCGTCCTCGCCGTGCACCGCGCACTCGACGCCCGCCGCGCGCAGCACCGAGCGTGCGCCGGCCAGCTCGCCGGTGAGATCGGTGCTGCGGTAGCCACGCACCACCTCCCGGACCTCCTTCAGCGACTCCTCGGCGATCCGGCTGATGTCGGCGACCTCGTCGGCCGCCTCCGGCCGGGACCGGCGCACGAGCTCCCCGGCCAGCTGGCTCTTGACCGCGATCGCGGAGAGGTTGCGGCCCATGACGTCGTGCAGGTCGCGGGAGAACCGCAACCGCTCCTCGGCCACCGCCAGCTGCAGCTGCACGCCGCGGCTTCGCTCCATCTCCAGCACCACGTCGAGCACCCAGACGGTGAACCGGAAGGCCAGGACCACGAAGAGGACCGCCGTCGCCATCACCACGCCCTGCACGACGGCCGCGGCAGGGTGCGCGTCGCTCAGCGAGGTGACGAAGCCGCTGAGCACCCCGATGCCCACCGCGTACGGGGTGAGCTGCCGGGTGCTCCAGACCGTCGAGCAGGCGATGAGCACCGCGCCGAGGGGCAGGGTGACCGACCACGGCACCGCGACCGACGCCTCGCGGTCGGCGAACGCCCAGACCCCGCCGGCTGCCGTCGCCCCCGCGACGCAGAACGCCAGGACGGCGAGCCGCCCGGGGAGCGGCCGTGCGGCCAGGTGCGCCGCCAACCCCCGCCGGGTCAGCTGCACCGCCGCCGCCGCGGTGGCGACGGATCCAGCGACGAACAGCCAGGAACCCTCCGTCGGCGCCGCCCCCTCGACCGCCGCACCCACCACCGCGAGGGCGAGCACCGGCAGCCCGGCCAGGAAGACGTAGAAGGACCAGCGCGTGTAGAGGTCGATCCGCTGCGGCGCCGTCCGGCTGTTCCACCAGCGGGAGACGGTCGGCACGGCGGTCATGCTGCCGTACCGACCGTCCCGGGGGCGGGACCTCACCGGCGGGGAGCCCACCGGAACCCGCGCCGGGCGGCGACCGCACCCACGACAAGCCAGCCGGCGAGCACCGCCAGCGGGACGGCGGCGTGCGGCCAGACGCTGCCGTCGACCGGGTCGCCCTGCCAGGTCTGGCCGGCCAGGCCCAGCTGCAGCAGCTCGACGACCGGGGTGAGCGGCAGGAACCGGGCGATCTCGCCCAGCGCCTCGGGCAAGACGGACAGTGGGTAGAAGACGCCGGACAGCCCGGTGGAGACCACGATGATCGGCAACGTGGTGATCTGCGCGGACTCCGGCGTCCGGGTGAAGCTCGTGCTCGCCGCGGCCAGCACGACCATCAGCAGCGTCCCCGCGAGCAGGGCGACCAGCGGCAGGACGACGTCGGCGGGGGCCGACCACTCACCGAGCACCACCACGCCCGCGGCGATGACCGCCACCTGGCCGAGCGTGACGAACACGGTGGGCGCAGCGGTGCCGGCCAGCACCTCGACGTCGGTCAGCTCCCCGGTGCGCATCCGTTGCAGCACCAGGTCCTCCCGGCGGGCCACGTAGGTGGTCACCAGGTTGTAGTAGGTGACCATCACCAGGCTGATGCCGACAGCGGTCACCAGCAGCCGGGCACCGTAGGGGAACTCGCCGTCGTCGAGGCCCAGGGCCGGGACGGCCGCGACGAACAGCAGGGGCAGGAGGACCGAGTTCACCAGGGCGGTCCGGTTGCGGACCAGCAGCCGGGTCTCGGCGGAGGCCAGCGACCAGGCGCGGGAGAGCCGGGAGGGCCCGGTCGTGGGGCGGTCGAGGGTGGCGGCGCTCATCGGTTCTCCTCCGTGGTGGGGCGCGGGTCGGTGGGGTGCGGGTCGGTGCCGTCGGCGACGGCGAGGAAGGCCTGCTCCAACGAGCCCGCGCGGGCCAGCAGGGTCCGCAGGACGACCCCGTGCTCGGCGGCCCAGGCCAGGAGCTCGGCGAGCACCGGCTGCAGCGCACGGGTGTGCCACTCGACCCGCCGGCCCTGGGTGACCACCTGCGCGCCGGCGGGCACCGGCGGCGCGGGGGCGTCGTCGTCGAGGGTGAACCGGATGGTCGCCGGCTGGGTCTCGGCGATCTCGGCCTGGGTGCCGGACAGCACGATCTGCCCGCCGCGCATGATCGCGACCCGGTCGGCAAGCTCCTCGGCCTCCTCCAGGTGGTGGGTGGTCAGCAGCACCGCGGCGCCGTCGGCCACGAGCCCCTGGACCAGCTCCCAGACCTGCCGTCGGGACTCCGGGTCCAGCCCGGTGGTCGGCTCGTCGAGGACGACGACGTCGGGCCGGCCGAGCAGGGCCAGCGCGAGGTCCAGACGCCGTCGCTCACCCCCGGAGAGGCTGCGCACCCGGACGTCGGCGCGGCCGGTCAGGCCGACCTGGGTCAAGGCCTCCTCGACCGGCCGGGGTGCGGTCAACGTGCCGGCCCACGTGCGCAGGGTCTCGGCGACGGTGAGGTCGCCGGGCAGGCCGCTGCTCTGCAGCAACACGCCCAGGTGCGGGCGGACCCGGGCCCGCTCCGTGACCGGGTCCATGCCCAGCACCCGGACCGTCCCGCCGCCCGCGTCGGCGAGCCCCTCCAGCACCTCCAGGGCGGAGGTCTTGCCGGCACCGTTGACCCCCAGGAGGGCGAGCACCTCCCCGGGGTTCACCTCGAAGGAGACGCCCCGGACCGCCTCGAAGGCGCCGTAGCTGCGCCGCAGGTCACGGACCTCGATCGCCGGAGCGACCTCGACGGTCGCAGGTGGGAGCACGGGTGGGGCGCTGGGGTGCACGGTCGACCTCCTCGGTGCGCCGCCGGCCGCCGTCGGGCCGGTCTGTCGGACGCACTCCTCACGGTGCCGCCGGACAGCGGCCGGCACAGGTGCCTGGGTGCACGACTTCTCCCCGCCGGTGCACGGCCGAGCGGTGACAGGTGTCAGGGGTCCGCGCTGCACGCGCCTACCCTGGGCCGGTGCTCCCGCTGCTCGCCCCTGCTCCGACGGTGCTGCCGGAGGCGGCGTGGGCGACCCGGGCTGCGGCCCACCAGCAGCGGATGGACACCTGGCTGGCGCCGCACCAGGAGCGCCGCCGGGCCGGGGTCGCGCACCCGGTGCTGGACTTCCTCTTCACCTACTACTCCGAGACGCCGGGCCGGCTGCGCCGGTGGCACCCGGGGGTCGGCGAAGTGCTGACCGGCGCGGCCGCCGCCGAGCGGCTGGGCTGGCCGTTCTACGCGGAGGTCGACGCCCGGGACGCCGCGGGAGAGCCGGTGCGCGGGGTCGGGCTCGACGTGCCGACGTTCCTGGCCAAGCGGCGGGCGTCGGTCGGCTGGGTCGAGGGTCTGCTGCGCGGGACGGCCGGCCGGCCGGGCCAGTTCGGCTGCTTCGGGATGCACGAGTGGGCGATGCTCTACCGGCCGGGCGAGGGCGAGGTGCGGCACGAGCAGCTGCCGCTGCGGCTGGGGCAGGCCGGCACCGACGCCGTCGTCGAGTCGCACCGGGTGCAGTGCAGCCACATCGACGCGTTCCGGTTCTTCACCCGCGCCGGTGCCCCGCGGAACACGCTGACGCCGACCCGGGAGACCCAGCAGCAGCTGGAGCAGCCGGGCTGCCTGCACGCCACGATGGACCTCTACAAGTGGGCCTACAAGCTCAGCCCCGCGGTGCCCGGCGAGCTGCTGGCCGACTGCTTCGCGCTGGCCACCGACGTCCGCGAGCTGGACATGCGCGCCTCCCCGTACGACCTCACGAGCCATGGGTACGCACCCGTCGCGGTGGAGACGCCGGAGGGCAAGGCCGAGTACGGCACCGCCCAGCGCGCCTTCGCCGATCGCGGCGCCGTGCTGCGGACGCGGCTGCTGGCCGTCTGTGCCGCCCTGCTCGGCGCCTGACGGGCCCTTTCCCAGTCAGCCGAAGAAGGCTGGCGGGACGTCCTCGGTCGGCGACCCCGGCCGTTTCCCGCACCGGCGGCACACCTTCTGCGCCGGGCCGCGGACCCGCTCGTCGACCGGGTGCGCGGACACGTAAGCGTGGAGCCCCAGCCGGCACCGCAGGTCCTTGCTGGCCATGGTGTGACGCTAGGACGGGAGGCTGCGGCAGTCCAGGGGATGGGCCACCGGGCACGGGCTGCCTGCGGGCCGAGGAGCCTCTACCGTCGGAGGGGTGACCTCCACCCGCACCGACCGCTGGCTGCACCTGGACGGGACGACGAACACCCGTGACCTGGGCGGGCTGCCCACCACCGACGGCGGGACGACGCAGTTCGGCCGGGTCCTGCGCAGCGACAACCTGCAGACCCTCAGCGCGGCCGACGTCTCCGCGCTGGTCGAGGAGGTGGGGCTGACCGAGGTCGTCGACCTGCGGACCACCGCCGAGATCCTGCTGGAGGGGCGGAGCCCGCTGCGCGACGTCGAGACGGTCACCCACCGGCACTTCACCCTGCTGCCCGAGCGGGGGATGCGCACGGACGTCTTCGCCGCCGAGGAGAGCGACGAGGAGATCCGGGCGCAGCTGCCGGCCGACTGGGCGGAGTCGCTGCTCCCCCGCCAGGTCGCGCCCGGGGACGAGGGCGAGCCGCCCGCCGTCCGCTCCTACCTCGGCTACCTGTCCGACGGCACCGACAACGTGCTGGCCGCGGTCCGGTCACTGGCCGCCGGCGGCCCCGGCGCGGCTGTGGTGCACTGCGCCGCGGGCAAGGACCGGACCGGCGTGGTCTGCGCGCTGGCGCTCGCCGTGGCCGGGGTGACGCCGGAGGCGATCATCGCCGACTACGCGCAGACCGCCGAGATCATCGACGCACTCGTCGCCAAGCTGGCCAGCAGCCCCACCTACGCCGAGGACATGACCCGGCGCGACGTCGCCAGCCACACCCCGCGGGCGGAGTCGATGCGCCGGGTGCTGGAGATCCTCGACGAGCGCTGGGGCGGCCCGGTCGGCTGGCTGGAGCAGCACGGCTTCGGCGCCGACGAGCAGGCAGCCCTGCGGTCCCGCCTCCGCGACTAGGGACGCGTACAGCATTCAGCGTGGCTCTTGCGCACTTCTGCGCGCCCTGGTGGCCGTGCAGCACCGCTAGAGCGCCGGCGGCACCGCAAGAGCGTCACCGACAGGGTCCCTGAGCGCCCCACACAGCAGAGGACCCCGGCTCCCATGGGAGTCCGGGGTCACGGTGCGTGCCTGCGTCCGCCCTCGTCGTCGAGGACGGTGGGTCGTCAGCGCAGGACGTTGTTGAACTGGCTGCTGTTGGCCAGGGTCAGCAGCTCGTCGCGCATCGCGGGGCTGCTGGTGCGGGCGACGGCGGCATCCACTGCCCGCCGCGTACGCGACGCCTGCCGACGCTGACGCCAGCTGGAGGTCACGCTGCTCATGTCACTGCCTTCTTCCGGGGGTCCTGAGTGGGTGTTACGCCTGTATTAAACCAGGCAAGGCGACATCTATTCCAACGGATCTAAGGCCGTGTCGCTGAAGGTTCCGACGAAATCTTCACTCGAAGGGGGTACCGGCCATGGATCCTTCACCCAGGCGCCACTTGTCCAGCACCAACGGAGTGCAGTCGGTCACCTCCGCTGGGTGAGCGCCCTCACCCGGAGACGACGGCGCCCCGCCGGTCCGTTGCGGACCGACGGGGCGCTGAGCTGACCCCGCATCAGCCGGCGGCGAGCACCTCACGCACCGCAGCGCGCGCGGACTGCGGGTCGGCCGCGGCGAGGGCGGCCTCGGCAGCCCGCTGACACGTCGCCAGGTCCACCGTCGCCAGTCGTGCGCCCACCCCGGCCACCGACGAGGCGGCGCAGGACAGCGAGGTGATCCCCATGCCGACCAGCACGCACGCCAGCATCGGGTCGGCGGCCGCCTCGCCGCAGACCCCCACGGCCTTCCCGGCGCGCTGACCGGCCGCCGCGGTCGCCTGCACGAGCGCCAGCAGCGCTGGCTGCCACGGGTCGGTCAGGTCGGCCAGGTCGGCGGAGAGCCGGTCGGCGGCGAGGGTGTACTGCGACAGGTCGTTGGTGCCGATCGACAGGAAGTCCAGGTGCTCCAGGAACCGGTCGGCGAGCACGGCGACCGAGGGCACCTCCACCATGACGCCCGGCACCATGCCCCGCTCCCGCACCTGGGCAGCGAACTCCGCCGCCTCGGCCACGGTGGCCACCATCGGGGCCATCACCCACGGCTCGGCACCGGTACGACTCGCCGCCTGGGCGACCGCGTCCAGCTGGTGGGTGAGCAGGCCGGGGTCGCGGCGGGCGGTGCGCAGCCCGCGGACGCCGAGGGCCGGGTTGGCCTCGTTCGGCGGGGTGGCGAACGGCAGCGGCTTGTCCGAGCCGGCGTCCAGCGTGCGGAGCACCACCTTCCCGCCGGGGAAGGCCTCGAAGACGCCCGCGTAGATGTCCGCCTGCTCCTCGACCGTCGGCTCCTCGGTGCGGCCGAAGAAGGCGAGCTCGGTGCGGAGCAGGCCGACCCCCTCGGCGTGCGCGGCCGCCGCGGCCCGGGCGCCGGCGCCGTCCTGCACGTTGGCCAGCACCTGGACGAGGTGACCGTCGCGGGTCGTGCCCGGGCCGCGGTACCCGGCGAGCGCGGCAGCGGCCTCCTGTGCGGCGGCGACCCGGGTGCGGGCCTCCTCCGGGTCGGGGTCGACGGTGACGGTGCCCTGCTCGCCGTCGACGAGCACGAACGACCCCTCGGGGACGTCGGAGAGCCCGCCGACGCCCACCACGCACGGCAGCCCGAGCTGGCGCGCGATGATCGCGGTGTGGCTCGTGGCACCGCCCAGCCGGGTGGCCAGCGCGATGATCCGGGAGGGGTCCAGGCCGGCGGTGTCGGCCGGGGCGAGGTCGTCGGCCAGCAGCACCGATGGCGTCTCCGGCGCGGGGACCCCCGGCTCCCCCTGGCCGGTCAGCTCGGCGACGATCCGGTCCCGGACGTCGCGCACGTCGGTGGCCCGCTCCGCCATCACGCCGCCCAGGCCGACGAACAGGTCGACGAACTGTGCCGCGGCGCCCACGGTGGCGGCCTCCGCCGAGGAGCCGTCGCCGATGCGCTGCTCCACGGCCGAGAGCAGCCCCCGGTCGCGGGCCAGCTGGGCCGTGGTGTTCAGCACCTCGGCGCTCACCCCGGTCGCCGCCGAAGCCCGGGAGGCCAGCCGCGCGGCCACCGCGTCGGCCGCCGTGGTGAACCGTTCCTTCTCGGCTCCGCGCTGCTGCTCCGGGACGACAGGGCCCTCGGCGGGCGGCAGCTCGACGGACCCGACGGGACGCACGACCGGGCCGGCGGCCACGCCGGGGACCACCGGCGTCCCGGTGAAGACGGTCGCCCCCGTCAGGGCGTCCGGGGAGAGCCGGGTTCCGGTCGGCGTGGTGGACATCGGGACCTCACTGTCTGCTCGGGCTGGGCGGGGTTCGTGCCGCCGGCGAGCTCCGTCGTAGGTGACTGGGGCGACGCAACGACAATGGTGCATCCGGTGATCAGAGTCACCGCGAAGCCTTGACTTGTCAACTGATCCCACGTAGAACAACATGAAAGCAATGCCATATCCACACGATCGGACATCAACCGGTCGTGGCAGCGCAGCACGACCCCGGGGGTGAGCATGTACGCGGAGGAGCGTCAGCAGGCGATCGCCGGCCTGGTCACCCAGCGCGGCCGGGTTGCGGTGACCGCGGTCGCCGAGCACTTC
Source organism: Modestobacter sp. VKM Ac-2983 (assembly GCF_026967885.1). NCBI lineage: Bacteria > Bacillati > Actinomycetota > Actinomycetes > Geodermatophilales > Geodermatophilaceae > Modestobacter > Modestobacter sp. VKM Ac-2983. Next base: position 259,983 of record NZ_JAPVBK010000003.1, on the reverse strand, counting down.
GGGGTGACCACGGAGACGGTCCGCCGCGACCTCGCCCTCCTCGAACGCGCCGGGATGCTGCGCCGGGTGCACGGCGGCGCCGTGCCGATCGGGACGCTGACTGCGGTGGAGCCCGCGCTCGGGGTGCGACGCGGCACCCGCACCGAGGCCAAGCGCCGGATCGCCACCGCGGCGCTGGCCCTCCTCCCGCCCGCCAACGGCAGCCTCATCCTGGACGGCGGCAGCTCGACGGCGGCCCTGGCCGAGCTGCTGCCCGGCGACCGCCCGCTGGTCGCCGCCACCAACTCCGTGCCGATCGCCGCCCGGCTCTCCGGGTCCCCGGGCATCACCCTGCACGTGCTCGGCGGGCGGGTCCGCGGGATCACCCAGTCCGCGGTCGGGGAGTCCACCGTCGCTGCGCTCACCGACCTGCGGGCCGACATCGTCTTCCTGGGCACCAACGGGATCAGCGCGGGGTACGGCTTCTCGACCCCCGACGAGGCCGAGGCCACGGTCAAGCGTGCGATGGCGCGCGCCGGGCAGCGGGTCGTGGTGCTCGGCGACAGCAGCAAGCTGGGCCGTGAGCACCTGGTGCGTTTCGCGGCCATCGAGGACGTCGACGTCCTGGTCACCGATGACGAGGCCGACCCGGCCGTCGTCGCCGAGCTCGAGTCACAGGGGATCGAGGTGCTCGTCGCATGAGGACGGAAGCCGCACCGGCTGGACGGGTGGTCACGCTGACCGCCAACCCGAGCCTGGACCGGACACTGGACCTGCCCGGCCCGCTGGACCGCGGGGCGGTGACCCGGCTGGGCGCCAGCCACACCGAACCCGGTGGCAAGGGCGTCAACGTCTCCCGCGCCGTGGCCGCAGCCGGGGCCGAGGTCGTCTCGGTGCTCCCGGCCGCCGACGACGACCTGATCGTGCGGACCCTGCGGGAGCTCGGTCTGACCCTGGCGAGCGTGCCCATCGACAGCCCGGTGCGCACGAACTACACCCTCACCGAGCCCGACGGGATCACCACCAAGCTCAACGAGCCCGGCGCCCGGCTGGACGAGCCGGCGCTCGAGGCGCTGCAGCGTGCCCTCCTCGACCACGCCCGCACCGCCGACTGGGTCGTGCTGTCCGGCTCGCTGCCCCCGGGGGCGCCCCGCGACTGGTACGCCACCCTGGTCCGCGCGCTCCGCAGCACGGGCGCCCGGATCGCCGTCGACACCTCCGAGGAACCGCTGCTGGCCCTGCTGGCCGCCGGCCCGGACTCGGTCCCCGACCTGCTCAAGCCCAACACCGAGGAGCTGGCCCAGCTGGCCGGCCTGCCCGAGGAGGCTGTGACCAGCGACCCCGAGGCCGCGCTTGCCGCGGTCGCCGCGCTGCACCGGCGGGGCGTGGCCGAGGTGCTGCTGACCCTCGGTGCCGACGGGGCTCTGCTCTCCACCGCCGACGGGGGGCTCTGGTCGGCCCGCCCGCCGCGGGTCACCGTCCGCAGCACGGTCGGCGCCGGCGACTGCAGCCTCGCCGGGTACCTGCTGGCCGACCTCGCCGGTGCCGCACCGGCCGACCGGCTGCGGTCGGCGGTGGCCTACGGCGCCGCCAGCGCCGCGCTGCCCGGCTCCGCCGTGCCGACGCCCGGACAGGTGGACCCCGCCGGGGTCACCGTCACCGCCGGACTGCCCGGCCACCCGACTCCCGCCGAGGCCGCCCCGGCCGCCGGCGCCCGCTGAGAACACCCGGGAGACGCACCATGTCCGCACTCATCACGACCGAACTGGTGGCGCTCGACGCCGACCTCGGTCACGACAAGGGATCCGTCGTCCGGCAGCTGGCCGGCCTGGTCGCCGCCAGTGGCCGGGCCACCGGCGCCGACGACCTGCACGCCGATGCGATGGCCCGGGAGGCGAAGGCCGCCACCGGGCTGCCCGGCGGAATCGCGATCCCGCACTGCCGCTCCGCTGCCGTGACCCAGGCGTCGCTGGCCTTCGCCCGGCTGGACCCGAAGGTGGACTTCGGCGCGCCCGACGGCCCGGCCGACCTCGCCTTCCTCATCGCGGCACCCGAGCACGGCGACGCCGACCACCTGACGCTGCTCACCGCGCTGGCCCGGGCGCTCGTCCGCCCGGAGTTCGTGGCCTCGCTGCGGGCGGCCGGCAGCGCCGAGGAGGTCGTCGGCCTGGTGCAGGACGTCGTCTCCCCGCCGGAAGCACCGGCCCCGCAGACCACCGGCGGCGCCACCACCGCCGCTGCGTCGGCGCCCACCCCGGCAGCGGCGCCCGCCTCAGCAGCGGAGCCCGCCCCGACGGGCACCCGCAGCATCGTCGCGGTCAGCGCCTGCCCCACGGGCATCGCGCACACCTACATGGCCGCCGACAAGCTCACCGCCGCGGCGAAGGAGATGGGCGTCGAGCTGCACGTGGAGACCCAGGGCTCCTCGGGCTCGACCCCGCTGGACCCCGCGGTGATCAGCCAGGCCGCCGCCGTCATCTTCGCCGTCGACGTCGGGGTCAAGGACCGCGAGCGCTTCGCCGGCAAGCCGCTGGTGCAGTCCGGGACGAAGCGGGCGATGAACGAGCCCGAGGTGATGATCCGCGAGGCCCTCGCCGCCGCCGACGACCCGAACGCCCGCCGGGTGCCGGGCGCCGCTGCGTCCGGGGCGGCGGCCGCCACCGGCACCAGCGACCGGCCGAGCACCGGCGCGGAGATCCGCCGCTGGCTGCTCACCGGCGTCAGCTACATGATCCCGTTCGTCGCCGCGGGCGGGCTGCTGATCGCACTGGGCTTCCTCTTCGGCGGCTACCAGATCGTCAACGTCGACCCGGCCACCGACGGCGCGCAGAGCTACGCGCTGAACTGGGCACTGAACAACAACTTCCTCAACCTGCCGAACGCCGAACCACTCGAGGGCCTCAACGACGGGTTCTGGGGCTACCTCGGAGCCCTGTGCACCGTGCTCGGCCAGGCCGCGTTCGGGTTCCTCGTCCCCGCGCTGGCCGGCTACATCGCCTACGCCATCGCCGACCGGCCCGGCATCGTGCCCGGCTTCGTCGTGGGCGCGGTCTCGCTCACCGTCGGCGCCGGCTTCCTCGGCGGCCTGGTGGGCGGCATCATCGCCGGCTTCGCGGCGCTGTGGATCAGCCGCTGGAAGCTGCCGGCCTTCGCCCGCGGTCTGCAGCCGGTCGTGATCATCCCGTTGCTCGCCACGTTCATCTCCAGCGGGCTCATGGTCGTCGTGCTGGGCCAGCCGCTGGCCGCCGCCCTCGAGGGGCTCGGTGACTTCCTCAACGGGCTGACCGGCGCCGCGACCATCGTGCTCGGGATCATCCTCGGCCTGATGATGTGCTTCGACCTGGGTGGCCCGGTGAACAAGGCGGCGTACGTCTTCGCCACCACCGGGCTGACCGCGGCCATCGCCGGCGAGGGCGGCCAGCAGCAGCTGGTCATCATGGCCACCGTCATGGCGGCCGGCATGGTGCCGCCGCTGGCCATGGCGCTGTCCAGCACCGTCCTCCGCCCGAAGCTGTACACCGCGGCCGAGCGGGACAACGGCAAGGCGGCCTGGCTGCTCGGCGCCTCGTTCATCTCCGAGGGCGCCATCCCCTTCGCCGCGGTCGACCCGCTGCGGGTCATCCCGTCGATGATGCTCGGTGGCGCGACCACCGGGGCAATCGTCGCCGGCCTCGGCCTGGAGCTGCAGGCTCCGCACGGCGGGTTCTTCGTCTGGTTCGCGATGAGCAACTGGGCGCTGTTCTTCCTCGCCGTCCTCGTCGGCGCGGTCGTCGGCGGCGTCACCGTCACCCTCGCCAAGAGCGTCGGCGGGACCAAACGGGGAGAGCCGCTGGCCAGCGACCTCACCGCTGACCTCGACGGGGACTCCGGCGCGGGCACCTCCCCGGCGCGCCCGGCCGTCGCCGGACCGGCACACTGACCCTCAGCACGCCGACCTCAGAAAGCAGGCACCGATGCCCTCCAAGACCGTGACCGTCGGCTCCGCCGTCGGACTGCACGCCCGTCCGGCGGCCCTGATCGCCGAGGCCGTCTCCAAGTCGGGGGTGCCGGTCACGCTGGCGACCCCCGGCGGGAACGCGGTCGACGCCGGTTCGCCGCTGATGATCATGACGCTCGGCGCCAAGCAGGGCACCGAGGTCGTCGTCGACAGCGACGACGAGGCGGTGCTCGACCGGATCGCCGACATGGTCGCCAGCGACCTCGACGCCGAGTAGACCCAGCACCGCACGACCTAGACCCAGCACCGCACGACGATGGCGCCCGTCCCCTCCGATGAGGGGACGGGCGCCATCGTCGTCCTGGGTGCGTCGGCTCAGGAGGCCGGCGGAAAGGGTGAGGCCTTCAGCAGCCGGGCCAGGTGCGCGGCGTTGCGGGCCACAGTGGCCGTCGTCGTGGCGGTCGCCTCCGGCGTCTCGTCGAGGTCCTGGTAGTCGGTGCCGTGCATCGCCTCGCCGTTCCAGTACGTGGCGCCCTGGGCCGGGACGGTGAACCCCACGTCGTCCAGCGCCTGGAACAGGTCGGCGCTGATCTTGTGCGCGCCGTCCTCGTTGCCCACGACGGCGACGATGCCGACCTTGCCGAACACCAGCGGACGCCCCTGGTCGTCGGTCTCGGAGATCTCGGCGTCCAGCCGCTCGACCACCCGCTGGGCCACGCTGCTCATGTGCCCGACCCAGGTCGGGGTGGCGAGCAGCAGGACGTCGGCGGCCAGGATCTTCTCCCGGATCGACGGCCAGGCGTCCCCGTCGCCCATGTCGACCTCGACGCCGGGCTTCACGTCGTGGTCGACCACACGGAGCAGCTCACCCTCGACGCCGTGCCCGACCAGGGCGTCGAGGACCTGGCGGGCGATCAGGTCGGTGCTGGAGGGTGCGGGCGAGGGCTTGAGGCTGCAGGTCAGCGCGAGTGCGCGCAGCGGGGTCGTCGTCGTCATGATCCAAGCCATGCCCCATCCGGTCGTGCAGTGCACATCGGATGAGGCCCCCGCGACGGCGCCCGCCTCCTCGAGGTGAGGAGCCGGGCACCGTAGTCAGGTCGCGGGCGAGGTCAGCCCTCGCGCGGCACGTCCCCGCGCCAGGCACCGGTCTCGGTGCCCCGGCTCTCGATGAACTCCTTGAACTTCTTCACGTCGGCGCTGATCTGCCGGTCGTCGACGCCGACGGCGGCGCCCACCTTCTCCACCAGGCCCTGCGGCTCCCAGTCCAGCTGGACCATGACCCGGGTGGTGTTGTCACTGATCTTGTGGAAGGTGACGACGCCGGCGTGCTGGGTCTCGCCGTCGGTGCTCTTCCAGGCCACCCGCTCGTCGGGGTGCTGCTCGGTGATCTCGGCGTCGAACTCGCGCTCGACCCCACCGATCTTGGTGACCCAGTGGGTGTGCCGGTCGTCGAGCTGGGTGATCCGCTCGACCCCGTTCATGAACTCCGGGAACGACTCGAACTGCGTCCACTGGTCGTAGACCTGCCGGATGGGCACGTCCACGTCGATCGACTTCTCCACGTTCGCCATGGGGAGCCTCCTCTTCTCGGGGTCTCGTACGTCCAGTCGCCCCTACCCGGTGGCGCACGTCGAACACACCCGGAGTGATCAGCCGCTCTCGTCGCGCGTCAGCGCCGGGTCGGGTGCCAGCGGGCCGTGAGCACGAGCATGCCCGTGAAGGCGAGCAGGGCACAGGCGCCCAGGGCCAGCACCAGCCAGCGGAGCCAGTCGAACGACTCGGGGAGGACCCGGACCGCGAGGCCGGGCACGAGCGCCAGGTACCAGGCGGTCGAGGCGATGCCCGACCAGCGCCCGGCCCGGATCACCCGCGGGTCGTCGGCGACCTCGGGATCGGCCCACGCACGCCGCAGGAAGCTCAGCGCGGCCAGCGCACAGATGAAGGCGGCCACCAGGACGAGCGCACCGAGCAGGCCGCCGGCGCCGTCCAGCGCCACCGCGACGGCCAGGAAGCCGAGGACGGCGAGCACCGCGACCGTGCCCGCAGCCAGCCCGATGCGGCGCCACCGGAGCAGGGTCGGCATCCCCAGCGGCTCCCGCAGCTGCTCGTGCCGAGCGGTCCGGCCGTTCCCTGCTCCGCTCATGGTCCAGCGCCTCCTCGGCGGTCACCCCGACGCCGGACGGCGCCATGATCGTGGTGCACCGTAGCGGGATCCCGCCCCGGGTCAGCGCGAGGCGAGGACGGCGGCGGCCACGCTGCCGCGCACCGGCCGCCCGGGCAGCAGGAGCATCTGTGCCAGGTGGTACGCATCCGGCTTGCCCGCCCAGGTGCCGCTACTCACCGCGCCCTCGGGGGTCAGCTCGTGATGCCAGCTGCCCACGGCCGGGTCCAGGAACAGCCGGTCGCCGAGCTCCTCCCACCGGTGCTGCAGCGACGCCGTGCGCGGATCGCCGTGCACGGCGTGGCGCACGGCCGCGGCGGCGACCGCCTCGGTGACCACCCAGTGCATCCGGGCGCCGACCACCGGCCGGTCGTCCCAGTCGAGCGTGTACGGGAAGCCCTCGTGGCCGTCGGCCGCCCAGCCCCGCTCGGCGGCGGCCAGGAACAGTCCGTCGGCGTCGGTCTGCAGCCAGCCGGGGGCGTGCTCGTCCAGCGCCGCGGCCAGGTGCAGACACAGCCGGGCCCACTCGAACTGGTGCCCGACGGTGACCCCGTACGGGCGGAACGGGTCGGCCGGACGGTCCCGGTTGAGCTCCGGCAGCGGCTCCCAGGACGCGGTGAAGTGCTCGGGCAGCCGCCAGTCCCGCTCCCGGGCCCACCCGTGCACGATCCGCTCGGTCGCCCGCAGGGCACGGGCCCGCAGCCGGGCCGCCGCGCCGGGGTCGGTGGGCGCCAGCGCGTCGGCCGCCGCGAGGGTCGACTCGACCCCGTGCATGTTGGCGTTCGCGCCGCGGTAGTCCTCACCCGTGGCCCAGGTGCGGTCGAACGACTCGGCGGCCAGGCCCTCGTCGTCGTCCCAGAAGCGCTGCTCCCAGACCCCCAGCGCCTCCTCCAGCAGCTCCCGGCCGCCCGCGATGCCGGCCACGGTGGCGGTCGACCCGGCCAGCACCACGAAGGCGTGCACGTAGGCCGCCTTGCGGTCGTCGTCGGCGCCTGCCCCCACCGCGGATCGCCAGCCGCCGTGCTCCGCGTCGTGCAGCGGGCCCTCGCGCAGTGCGGCCACCCCGTGGGCGGCGAGCTCCTGGGCTCCCGGCTCGCCGACGAGCGCGCCGAGGCCGAAGACGTGCGTCATCCGGGCGCTGATCCAGGTCTCCACCGGCTTGTCGGCGAGCACCCGCCCGTCGTCGCCGAGGTAGCCGAACCCCCCGGGGACCCGGGAACCGGCGGCGAAGGACAGCAGGGGTCCGAGCTGGGTGCGCACCGTCAGAAGGTAAGGGCGGTGCCGGGGTCGTGCAGCAGCGCCCCCACGTCGGCCAGGAACCGGGAACCGAGCTCTCCGTCGACGATGCGGTGGTCGAAGGAGAGGGCCAGCTGGGTGACCTGCCGGGGCACGACCTTGCCCTTGTGCACCCAGGGCATCTGCCGGACGGCGCCGAAGGCCAGGATCGCCGACTCGCCGGGGTTGAGGATCGGCGTGCCGGTGTCGACGCCGAAGACGCCCACGTTGGTGATCGTGATCGTGCCGCCGGTCATCTCCGCGGGCTGGGTCTTCCCGGCCCGCGCGGTCTCGGTGAGCTCGCTGAGCGCGCCGGCCAGCTCGGCCAGCGACAGCCGGCCGGCGTCCTTGACGTTCGGCACGATCAGGCCCCGCGGGGTGGCGGCGGCGATGCCCAGGTTCACCGCGCCGTGGACGACGATCTCCTGGGCGGCCTCGTCCCAGGAGCTGTTGACCATCGGGTGCCGCTTCGCCGCCAGCAGCAGCGCCTTGGCCACGAACAGCAGCGGGCTGATCTTCACCCCGGCGAGCTCCGGCCGGGTGGTGAGTCGCTCCCGCAGCTTCATCGTGCGGGTGACGTCGACGGTGAGGAACTCGGTGACGTGCGGCGCCGTGAAGGCGCTGGCCACCATCGCTGCGGCGGTGTGCTTCCGCACCCCCTTGATCGGGATCCGGGTGTCACCGCTCCCGGCGACCTGAGGCTCGGCCGGCGGGGCGAGCGCGGCGTCCACGTCGGCGCGGGTGATCACCCCGCCCTCGCCGGTGCCGCGGACCGTGGTCAGGTCGATGCCGAGCTCCTTGGCGTACTTGCGCACCGGCGGCTTGGCCAGCGGGCGCAGGGCACCGCGGCCGGCGGTGGCGGACGACGCCGACGCCGCGGGGTCGGCGGGCCGGCGAGCCGCCGCCGCCTCGGCCGCGCGGGCGGCCTCCAGCCCACCGTGCCGGACCGGCTTGACCGTCGCGTCCGGGGCGGTGGCCAGCAACGGCGGCCGGTCGCCGCCGGAGCCGTAGTCGGCCTCGGGGAGGACCTGCGGTGCGGTGGCCCGGACGGCCGCGGCCTCGACCGGCTGACCGCGGCGGGGACGGCGCTTGGCCTCGGTGCTGCGCGGGCCGTACCCGACCAGCACCGCCGTCCGGCCGTTGGCGTTGGTCTCCCCGATCAGGCCGGAACCGGTGCCCTCGGCTGCCGGTGCCTCCGCGGCCGGGGCCGGGGCTGCGCCCCCACCGACGTCGATCGTGATGATCGGCGCGCCGACGTCGACCGTCGTCCCGGCGTCGAACAGCAGCTCGGTGACCGTGCCGGCGAACGGGCTGGGCAGCTCGACGGCGGCCTTCGCCGTCTCGACCTCGCACAGCGGCTGGTTGACGGTGACCGTGTCGCCCACGGCGACCAGCCAGGACAGGATCTCGCCCTCGGTCAGCCCCTCCCCGACGTCAGGCAGCTTGAACTGGCGCAGCTCGGCCATCAGAAGCCCATCGCTCGGTCGACGGCGTCGAGCACGCGGTCGAGGTCGGGGAGGTAGTCCTCTTCCATCTTCGACGGCGGGTACGGGGTGTCGTACCCGCCCACCCGCAGCACCGGCGCCTCCAGCGAGTGGAAGCAGTGCTCGGTCACCCGGGCGACGATCTCCGCGCCCAGGCCGAGGGTCACCGGCGCCTCGTGCACGACCACGCAGCGGCCGGTGCGGCGGACCGACTCGTACACCGGGTCGAGGTCCAGCGGGGAGAGGGTGCGCAGGTCGACGACCTCCAGCGAGCGGCCCTCCTCGGCGGCGGCGTCGGCGGCCTGCAGCGCCGTCTTCACCATCGGCCCGTAGGCGAGCACCGTGACGTCGTCCCCGCCGCGGACCACCCGGGAGCCGAACAGCGGGTCGGGGGTGCCGTCCGGGTCGACGTCGCCCTTCTCCCAGTACCGCCGCTTGGGCTCGAGGAAGACGACCGGGTCGGGGGCGGCGATCGCCTGCTGGATGCCCCAGTACGCGTCGGCCGGGGTGCTGACCGCGACGACCTTCAGGCCGGCGGTGTGCGCGAAGTAGGCCTCGGGGCTCTCGCTGTGGTGCTCGACCGCGCCGATGCCACCCCCGAAGGGGATCCGGATGACGATCGGCATCGGCAGCCTGCCCCGGGACCGGGCGTGGATCTTGGCGACCTGGGTGACGATCTGGTTGTAGGCGGGGAAGACGAACCCGTCGAACTGGATCTCGCACACCGGCCGGTAGCCGCGCATCGCCAGGCCGACCGCGGTGCCGAGGATGCCGGCCTCGGCCAGCGGGGTGTCGACGACGCGGGCCTCCCCGAAGTCCTTCTGCAGGCCGTCGGTGATCCGGAAGACCCCGCCCAGCTTGCCGATGTCCTCCCCCATGAGCACGACCTTGCCGTCGTCCTCCATCGCCTTGCGCAGGCCGAGGTTGAGCGCCTTGCCGATGGTCAGCGTCTCGGTCACTGCTCCCCCTCGAACGAGGCGTGGTAAGCCACGAACTCCGCGCGCTGCTGGGCCAGCTCCGGGGTCTGCTCGGCGAAGACGTGGTCGAACATCTCCGTGCCCGCCGGGTCGGGCATCTCCACGGTGCCCTTCCGGATCCGGGCCGCGAGCTCGTCACCCTCGGCGTCGACCGCGGTGAAGAACTCGGGGCCGGCGATGCCGCTGCGGGACAGGTGCGCCTTGAGCCGGGCGATCGGGTCGCGCAGCTTCCACTCCTCCAGCTCGCCGGCCAGCCGGTACCGGGTCGGGTCGTCGGAGGTGGTGTGTGCGCCCATCCGGTAGGTGAACGCCTCGATGAAGGTGGGGCCGGAGCCCTCGCGGGCCGCGGCCAGCGCCGCCCGGGTCACGGCCAGCACGGCCAGGACGTCGTTGCCGTCGACCCGCACGCCGGGGAAGCCGAACCCGGCCGCCCGGTGGAACAGCGGGACCCGGGACTGCCGCTCGATCGGCGCGCTGATCGCGTACTGGTTGTTCTGGCAGAAGAAGACGACCGGCGCGGCGAAGGTCGAGGCCCAGATCATCGCCTCGTTCACCTCGCCCTGGCTGGTCGCGCCGTCGCCGAGGAAGGCCAGCGCCGCGTTCTCCGCGCCGTCGCGCTGCAGGCCCATGGCGTAGCCGGTGGCGTGCAGGGTCTGCGCGCCGATGACCACGGTGTAGAGGTTGAAGCTGCGGGCGATCGGGTCCCAGCCGCCCTGGTCGACCCCGCGGAACAGGCTCATCACGTGCAGCGGGTCGACGCCCCGGGTCCAGGCGACGCCGTGCTCCCGGTAGGTGGGGAAGGCCATGTCGCCCTTGGCGAGGGCCCGGCCGGCGCCGACCTGGGCCGCTTCCTGGCCGAGCAGCGAGGCCCAGATGCCGAGCTCGCCCTGGCGCTGGAGGGCGGTCGCCTCGGCGTCCCACCGGCGGACGAGGGCGAGGTCGCGGTAGAGGCCGCGCAGCTCGTCGTCGGAGATGTCCAGGCGGTAGTCGGGGTGCTCGACCCGCTCGCCCTCGGGGGTGAGCAGCTGGACCAGCTCCGGCTGGTCCGGCAGGTGTGGCGCGCCGGCGCCCGGTACGGGGTCGACCACCTCGGTGGTCTTCTGCTGCAACGCGGTCACGCCACTCTCCTCGCCGTCTCGCGGAGCCCGGGGTCACCGGAGCGCCCGTCGCTGGACGTCCACGCGGCGCCGGGGATGTGGCGCCACTCACACATGGTGGCACGCCGGACCGCGTGTGCAGAAGATCACTCGCCGACCGATCTGCGCAACCACCTCCAGCGCCGTTGCGCAGAAAGTCCACCGACCGCCCACCGATGCCTGTCAGACTGAGCAACGTGCCAGCCCTGGACGCCACCGACGCACGACTCCTCCTCGCCCTGTCCGAGGACCCGCGGGCCACCGTCCTCGCCCTCTCCCAGCAGCTCGGGCTGGCCCGCAACACCGTGCAGGCGCGGCTCGGCCGGCTCGAGTCCAGCGGCGTCCTGGACCCCTTCGAACGGCGGGTGCGGCCCGAGGCGCTGGGCTACCGGCTGGGCGCCTACGTCACCGTGCAGGTGGTCCAGCGCAGCCTGGCCGACGTCGGCGAGGCGCTGGCCGCGATCCCGGAGGTGCTGGAGGTCATCGGGCTGTCCGGGGTCGCCGACCTGCTGGTCCAGGTGGTGGCGGTCGATGCCGACGACCTGTGGCGGATCACCGAACAGGTGCTGGCCATCCCCGGCGTCCAGCGCACGGACACCAACCTGGCGCTGCGCCGGTTCGTCGACCACCGGATGACCCCGCTGCTGGAACGCGCCGCCGGGTCGCTGCCGGTCGCCGAGGTGGACTGAGGGCGCGGTGAGCCCGGAGGTCGTCGACCTGTTCGTCCGCACGCTCGCGGGCGAGGGCACGCGCGTCTCCCGGGGGCCGGGGCGGGACGAGGCGGTCGTCGAGGTCGCCGGCCGGACCCACCGGCTCTGGATCGCCCCCGGGACGCCGGACGGCTCCGACGAGGACGCCGAGCTGCTCTGGGGCCCCGGCGTCAGCGCGGTGGAGTCCGCCGCCCGGCTGATGCTGGTGCACTGGGACGAGTCACTGGCCACCCGGGAGCCGCACACCACCGGTTGGTGGACGTACCGGGGCGGCGGCTTCGACCCCGAGCCGCCCTGGGAGGTCCACCGCGCCGACCACCAGGGCTGATCCCTTCCGGCCTCAGCCCGGAGCGCTGCCGAGCAGGGTGCGGGTCATCGCGTTGCGGGTGTCGAGCAGCTCGTCCAGTGCGCCGGAGAGGTCGGCGGCCGACACGCTCAGCGGCCCGGTCGCGGTCCGCTGGGCCGCCAGCAACGCCGCCCGGCGCAGCAGCTCCTTGAGGAACGACGCCGTCACCCCCTCGGTCTGGGCCAGGACGTCGTCCAGCCCGCTGGTGTCGACCTCCAGCCCGCCCCGGTAGAGGTCGAACAGCGCGCGGCGGGCCTCGGCGTCGGGCAGCCGGAGCTCCACCGCCTGGTCCACCCGCCCCGGCCGGGCCGCCAGCGCCGGTTCGAGCAGGTCGGCCCGGTTGGTGGTCAGCACGAAGACGACGTCGGCGTCCTCGGCCAGCCCGTCCATCTCGTTGAGCAGCTGGAACAGCAGCGGGTGCTGGCCGGGGTGCATGCCGCGGTCCTCGGCGATGAGGTCGACGTCCTCGATGACCAGCATCGCCGGCGCCAGCGCCCGGGCCACCGAGCAGGCCTCGGCGATCAGGTGCAGGGCGTTGCCGGTCAGCTGCAGGACGGTCGTCCCGACCAGGGTGCTGGTCAGGTACCGCACCGTGTGGGTCTTGCCGACGCCGGGCGGCCCGTACAGCAGCACGCCGCGCTTGAGGTGCTGCCCGGCGGCCAGCAGCTGCTCCTTGTGCCGCGCCACCTCGACCACCTGGCGCTGCACCTCGGCGAGCGTGTCCGCGGCGAGCACCAGCTGGTCGGCGGCGAAGGTCGGCCGGCGGTGGAACTACAGCAGGGTCTGGCCGTGGCCGAACACCTCGGACCCGAAGGACAGCACCTGCCCGCGGAACACGTTCTGCGACATCGCCGCGGCGCGGATCTCCGTCGCGGCCCGCGCGGCCAGCTCCGGGTCGGTGCTGACCACCTGCACCGTGGTGGTGGGCAGCCCCGACTCCGGCTCCGGGCCGCGCACCAGGACGGCGGTGCGAGCCACCCCCTCGGTCACCAGGTAGACACCGCACCGCACGCACGGCCGGGACTCCCCGTCCGGGCCGGCCGCCCGGTTGACCCGGGACGCGTTCCCCGGCCGGGGCCCGTACGGCTCCTGGGTCTCCGGCCCCGCCGACAGCAGCTCGCCCAGCCCGAACGGCCGGTGCTGGAAGCCGACGACGCCGACCAGCTGCCAGGTGCGCCCCGCACCGGCCAGCCAGGTGTCCAGCCCGGCCTGGACGTTGACGTGCTCGTAGCCCGGCCAGGCCTCCTCGACGACGTCGAGCTCCGCGCCCGCCTGGCCGAGGTGGGCCAGCAGCAGGCCGGACAGCGTCGCCCGGTCCTCGGCGCGGGCGGCCCCGACCACCGCACGCACGCCCCGGCGGACCAGCTTGCCGACGTCGGCGAGCTCCGGCCGGGGTGCCGCGGGCGACGGCGGGTCGAGCTCGAGCCGGAGCTCCGATCGGTACGCCTGTCCGTCGACCGCCACGCTGCCTCTTCCCGTACGCCGGTGGAGACCGCACGCTAGCCACGTCCGGCCCGCGGGGACAGCCGTTTCAGCGGGGCCGGCGGACCCGCACCGGCCCGCGCGCGGTGCCGACGTCGACCACCTCGCCGGACTGGGTGACCTCGACCGCGCCCGCTCCGGCCAGCCGTCCGGCCGCTGCCCGGGCGGCGGGCATCAGGTCCCGCCAGCCCCCCGGGTCGATCGCCCGGGCGGCCTCCGACGGGCAGATCGAGGCACCGGGACGGCGCTGGTCCAGCAGGGCGCCGATGGTCTGCTCGAGCACCCGGTCGACGTCGTCCACCCGGTCAGGATGCCCCGGCCGCCGTCCGGGTGCTGGGATGGGCCCGTGCCCCACGACTCCCCCGCCCAGCTGGGTCTCGGCCTGGCCGCCGTCGGCCGGCCGGCGTACCTCACCCTCGGCCGGGACGCCGACCTGCCCGCCGACCGCTCCCCCGCCGTCCTCGAGGCGCGCACCCACGAGCTGCTCACCGCCGCCACCGCCCTGGGCGTCGAGTACGTGGACACCGCGCGGTCCTACGGACGGGCCGAGGAGTTCCTCGCCTCGTGGCTGCCCACCGCCGGGGCCGTCCCGTTCGTGGCGAGCAAGTGGGGCTACCGCTACACCGCCGACTGGCGGCCGGACGCCACCGTGCACGAGGTGAAGGAGCACACGACGGCCGCCTTCGAGCGGCAGCTGGCCGAGACGACGGCGCTGCTCGGCCCGTGGCTGCAGCTCTATCAAGTGCACTCGCTGACCGCCGACAGCCCGCTGTGGACCGACCGGCCGCTGCAGCACCGGCTGGCCCGGCTGCGCGCCGACGGCGTCGAGCTGGGCTTCTCCACCTCGGGGGCCGCCCAGGCCGACGCCGTCCGGCGCGGGCTGGAGCTGACCGTCGACGGCGCACCGCTGTTCACCAGCGTGCAGTCGACCTGGAACCTGCTGGAGCCCTCGGCCGGGCCGGCGCTGGCCGAGGCGTCGGCCGCCGGCGCCCGGGTGGTCGTCAAGGAGGGCGTGGCCAACGGCCGGCTGACCGACCGGGGCGCAGCGCCGGACTCCCCGCTGGTCGCCGCGGCTCGCGAGCGCGGGGTGGGGGTGGACGCCCTCGCGCTGGCGGCGGCGCTGGCCCAGCCGTGGTGCGACGTGGTGCTCTCCGGCGCGGTGACGGTGGCGCAGCTGGCGAGCAACGCCGCCGCGCGCACCGTGGAGGTGCCCGCGGGTGACCTGCCGGCCACCTGGGTGCAGCCCGAGGAGCCGGGGGAGTACTGGGCGGCCCGCCGTCGGCTGGGCTGGCGCTGAGGCCGTTTCACCCGCCACGCACCCCGGGTAAGGGCGCGACCATGGCGAAGCGGACCTCGTTCGGGACGATCGGCAAGGGCAGGCGCGGGATCAGCACGCTGGGCTGGGTGCTCCGCGGGGCGGCCGCCGGCGCGGCGGGGACGACCGCGCTCAACGCCGTCACCTACCTCGACATGGTGGTGCGCGGGCGGGGCAGCAGCTCGACGCCGGAGCAGACCGTGGAGAAGCTGGCCGACAAGGCGCACGTGCAGATCCCCGGGGACGAGGAGACCCGGCAGAACCGGGTCTCCGGGCTCGGCCCCCTGACCGGGCTGGCCGCCGGTGTCGGGACCGGCATCGTCGTCGGCCTCGCCCGTGCGGCCGGGTTCCGGTCCCAGCCGGCCGTGGGCACCGCGCTGATCAGCGCCGGGGTGCTGGTGGCCGCCAACGGCCCGATGACCGTCCTCGGCATCACCGATCCGCGCACCTGGTCGGCGAGCTCCTGGCTCAGCGACCTCGTGCCGCACGTCGCCTACGCCGTGGTCGTGAAGACGACGATGGACGCCTTCGACCGTCCCTGAGCGCGCGTCACGGCACCGTCCAGCCGCGTTCGTCGACCCCGCCGGGCACCGGGGCCTCGGGGTCGTAGGGCGTGCGGGTGAGCACGAACGTCGCCACGTCCAGGTGGTCGGGGGCGATCCGCAGCGTCTCGCCGGCGTAGTAGCCGTCCAGCCCCACCCACGTGCCGTCCTGGCGCGCAGCGAACCGGCTCGCCCGGCCGGGCCGGCCGGGCAGCGGCCCCAGGTGCAGCAGGCCACCGGGCTGCGCGCGCAGCACCAGCGGGGCCGGCCCCCAGAACCAGACGCCGAGCAGGTCCAGCGGCAGCGGGGGCGGGGACGGCGTCCAGGCGTCGACGACCCGTGGCTCGGCCGCCCGCAGGTCGGCCAGCAGCCCGGGCAGCAGCGGGTCGAGCCCGCTGGTCGTGTTGGCCAGCATGACCGCGCCGGCCTGCTCGGACCGGTCGACGAAGACCCCGGCCAGGAAGCCGGGCATCGACCCGCCGTGACCGACCAGGGTGTGCCCGTCGACCCGCAGCACCTGCAGCCCCAGCCCGTAGGCCGACCACCCGGACACCGAGGGGTCGACCCCGGCCGGCACGGTCATCTCCTCCAGCGTCGCCGGGGAGAGCACGTCGCCGGTGTCACCGAGCAGGAAGGCGGCGAACCTGCCGAGGTCGGCCAGCGTCGCCCACAGCTGGCCGGCCGCGGCCATGACCCCGGCGTCGTGCTCGGGCTCGGGCAGGACGACGTCGGCCCAGGGGTGCACCGCCGAGCCGCGCGCCGCCCGGCCGGTGGGCCGCGGGGTGGTGCGGTCCATGCCCAGGGGCAGCAGCACCTCGTCACGGACCACCTCCGCCCAGGGCCGTGCACGGTGCCGGGCGACCACCTCGCCGAGCAGCCCGAAGCCCAGGTTCGAGTAGTGGAAGCGCCGCGCGGAGCCGAGGACGACGTCGTCCTCGGTCAGCCGGAGCTCGGCCAGCGATCCGCCAGGAACGCGCTCCCACCAGCCGCCGGGGCTCTCCGAGCTGGCGCCGGCGAGGTGGGAGAGCAGCTGCCCGACGGTGCGCTCCCCGAACGGCGTACCGGGGACGTGCTCCTCGAGCAGGTCGTCGAGCCCCAACCGGCCCTCGTCCCGCAGCCGCAGCACGACCAGGGCCGTCACCGTCTTGCTGATCGAGCCGAGCCGGTACTGCACGTCGGCATGCGGCTCGCCGACGTCCCCGCGACCGGCCGACCAGGCCAGCCCGCCGTCCCGGACGACGCCCGCGACCAGGCTGGGCGCCCGGCCGTCACGCTGGACCCGCGCGGTCCGGGCCAGCAGCGTGCGGGCGGTGGCGGGCAGGACGGGCAGGGTCATCGCGCGCTCCGCCGGGTCATCGGGCGGTCAGCCGGCCCGGGCCGGCGTGGCGGCGTCGACCGGCAGCCGGCCGGAGCGCCGGGCCCAGCGCTCGAACCAGATCGTCACCAGCGGCGGCACCGAGGCCGCCAGCGCCAGCAGCCCGGTGGCCGGGGTCCAGCGGAGCACCCGCCAGGCCACGAGCGTCACGGCGACGTAGCCGACGAACACGGCACCGTGGACCGGCCCGAAGACCTGCACGCCCAGCTCGGAGGCGTCCAGGACCCGCTTGACGAACATGCCGGCCAGCAACAGCACCCAGGAGACGGCCTCGGCGATGGCGACGGCGCGGAAGACGCGGGCGACCCTCCTCGGGTCGGTCAGTGCGGCGGGCACGGTGCTCCTCGGGGTGGGACGTCGGTGGGCTCTGCTCCATCGTGCCCGGCGGGACGAGGCAGCGGCGCAGACATCGGGGTGACCGTCGCCACCGGGGATCGGCCGGCGGCCCTGGACGCGACGGTGCCCCGGCCGCCGTGAGGCGACCGGGGCACCGTCGTGCGGCGTGCGTCAGCCGACGCGGCGCATCGCGGTGATCGGGCTGACCGCGTCGATGGGGGCGACCTTGACCACGTCACCGGACGTGGGGGCGTGCACCATCTGGCCGTTGCCGATGTAGATGCCGACGTGGCTCACCGGGCTGCGGAAGGCGATGATGTCGCCGGGCTGCAGCTCGGCGCGGGAGACCGCGCGACCGACCGTCGCCTGCTGGCTGCTGCTGCGCGGGAGGTTGACCCCGGCGGCGGCGTAGGCGTACTTGACCAGGCCGGAGCAGTCGAAGGAGCCCGGGCCGTTGCCGCCCCACACGTAGGGCTTGCCGCGCTGGGCCATGGCGGCGTTCACCGCGGTGGCGGCAGCGCCGCTGCCGGCCACGACCGGCGCGGACGGCGCCGGGGCAGCCGCCGCGCTGGGCGCGGACGAGCGGGCGGGGGCGGGAGCCGGGGCAGCGGTCCGCTCGTCGCGCGAGGCAGCCTGGCTGCTGCGCTCGGCCGCGGCGGCCGCCTGTGCCTCGCGCTCGGCTGCGGCCCGAGCCGCGGCGGCCGCGGCCTGCTGCTCGGCGAGGATCCGGGCGCGCTCGCGCTCCTCGGCGGAGAGCCGGTCGTACTCGGCCTGGTACTCGGCGATCTGCTCGTTCAGGTCGGCCTGCTGGGCGGCGACCTCGGTGACCTGGGCCTCCGCGTCGGCGGCGGCCTTCTCGGCCGCTGCCTTCGCCTCGTCGGCAGCGACGCTCGCCTGCTGCGCGACGCCGAGGACCTCGTTGTTGTGCCCGGCGATGCTGTCCAGCGTGCCCATCCGGTCGAGCATCTCGTCGGCGGAGGAGCTGGTGAGCATGGCCTGCAGCGAGGAGAGCTGCTCACCGGTGAAGGCGCTGCGGGCGACCTGACGCACGTGGTCGCGAGCCTCGACGACGGATGCCTCAGCGGCGACGAGCTCGGCGGCTGCGGCGTCCGACTCGGCCTTCATGCTGGTCAGCAGGTCGGTCGCCTCGTGCATCTTCTCGGTCACGACCTCGAGGTCGTGACCGCGGGCGGCGATGAGCTCGGCCGCCTCCTGCGAGGTGGTGGGGGTTTCGGGAGCCGCCAGGGCGGGCACCGGGGCGAGGGCGACCCCGCCGGCGACGACCAGGGTGAGCAGGGCCCGTCGGCCGTTGCGGCCACGACGGACAGAGGTGTGCGAACTCGCCATGTTCGGCGGGTGTGTCCTTTCTTCCACCTGCCGCCTACCGAGTTAGCTGACGGGTTCGGGCGGGAAGTCGCCCGGCTCCTCGGGCCCGCGAACGGGCCGTGCGGAGCTTCACCCCAGTGCTGCGGTGGGTCCCCGGTCCACGAGCCCGCGAGTGTTGCGGCGAGCCGTGTGGTTCGGCGGCGGCCCTGTCGGTCGTCACCCGGGTGGGCGACTGCGCTGCCCGTCAGGACCGCTGGTGACCGTACGTGCGTTATGTGCTCGTGACAAACGGCTGGGGCACATTTGTGCAGAAACTCCCGGCGTGTGCTGCAACACGCTCACCGAGGGTGACAGGCTCGCCGGGTGCAGGGCCGGGCCGCCGGGAATTCTGTCTCGTACTGCTCCGCCGGACGAGCGACACGCGACCCGACCTGGTCGCCGAGGCGTTGCCCCGACTGGGTGCCGACCGGGCCGGGGCGCGTCTCGCGCACCGTCGCTGGCGAGCTCTCCATCACGCAGAGCGAGCGCCGCGTGTGCTCTCGCTGCGGGTGGCCGTACTGGGCCCCGTGGACCGGATGGAGGGCCGGCGGTTCGGTGACGTGCACCTCACCGTCCGGCCCCGTTCGTCTGGGGGCTGCGGCAGCGGGTGGACGACCGCCCGCCAGGATGACCCGGTGCCGATCCTCTCCACCGCCTCCTGGGACGACCCGGACGTCACTGCCCTGACCGCCGCCCAGCAGGTCGAGCTGCGGGCCCGCTACGACGGCGCGGGAGAGCCGGGCGTGCCACCGTCGGCCGCCGACGTGGCCGTCGTGCTGCTCGCCCGGGACGACGACGGCGCGCCGATAGGCTGCGGCGCGCTGCGGTCGCTCGGGGACACCGAGGCCGAGGTCAAGCGCATGTACGTCGTCCCGCCGGCGCGCGGTCGCGGCGTCTCCCGGCTGCTGCTCGCCGGCCTGGAGGCCGAGGCGCTGCGCCGCGGGTGGACGACGGTGCGCCTGGAGACCGGGGTCCGGCAGCCGGAGGCGGTCGCGCTGTACACGTCGGCGGGCTACCGACCGGTCGAGGCGTTCGGGCACTACATCGGCGCCGACGACCCGTACGCCGTCTTCTTCGCCCGGGAGCTGGCGTGAGCACCCCCGGCACGACCACCGCGGCCCGGTACGACGCGATCGTGGTGGGCGGCGGCCACAACGGGCTGGTCGCCGCCGCCTACCTGGCCCGCGCCGGCTGGTCGGTGCTGGTGCTGGAGCGGCGGGCCGTGCTCGGCGGCGCCGCGGTCAGCGAGCAGGTCTTCCCGGGCGTCGACGTCCGGCTGTCGGCGTACTCCTACCTGGTCAGCCTGCTGCCCGACCGGATCGTCGCCGACCTGGCGCTGCCGATCACCCTGGTCGACCGCGCCGTCGCCTCGTACACCCCGGTGCGCCGCGGCGGCGCGGCCACCGGGCTGCTGGTCGAGCGGGACGAGGGGCCGGAGACGGCGGCCTCCTTCCGGGCTCTCACCGGCTCGGATGCCGAGTTCGCCGGCTGGCAGCGGTTCTACGGCCGGCTGACCAGCCTCGCCGAGGACCTGGCCCCCACCCTGACCGGCCCGCTGCCCAGCGAGGCCGAGCTCACCGCACGCCTGCGTGACCCGGGGATGTGGCACGACCTGCGGGAGCGGCCGCTGGCCGACGTCGTGGCCGACCACCTCACCGACGACGACGTCCGGGGCATCGCGCTCACCGACGGGCTGATCGGCACCTTCGCCGACGTGCACGCCGCGGACGGCTTGGCCGGCCGGTGCTTCCTCTACCACCTCGTCGGCAACGGCACCGGTCGCTGGCGGGTGCCGGTCGGTGGCATGGGAGCGGTCAGCGGTGCGCTCGCCGACGCGGCCCGGACCGGGGGCGCCGCACTGCACACCCGCGCCGAGGTCACCGCGGTCGAGACCCGCGCCGACGGGGTCACCGTGCACTGGACCGACGCCGACGGGACGGCGCACGCCGCCGACGCCGGGCACCTGGTCAGCGGCGCGGCCCCCGCCGTGCTCGACGAGCTGCTGGGCACCGCCCCGGCACCGCGGCCGTCGGGGTCGCAGCTGAAGGTCAACATGGTGCTGAGCCGGTTGCCCGGCCTGCGGTCGGGCGCGGACCCCCGCCGGGTCTTCAGCGGGACCGTGCACGTCGACGAGGCCGCCGGTCAGATCGACGCCGCGTACGCGCAGGCCGCAGCCGGGCGACTGCCCGAGGTGATCCCGTTCGAGGTGTACTGCCACTCCCTCACCGACCCCTCGATCGTCGGCGGCACCGGGCTGCACACCCTGACGCTCTTCGGGCTGCACACGCCGGCCGAGCTCTATGCGGCCGACCCAGCCGGCACCCGGGCCGAGGCGGTGCGCCGGGTGGTCGCCCAGCTGGACGGGCACCTGACCGAGCCGCTGACCGACTGCCTCGCCACCGACGGCGAGGGGCGACCGTGCCTGCAGGCGTCCTCGCCGCTGGACGTCGAGGCGTCGCTGGCGATGCCGGGCGGGCACATCTTCCACGGCGACCTGTCCTGGCCGGTCGCCACCGACCCGGCCGCCGTCGGCACCTGGGGAGTGGCCACGGCGCACCCGCGGGTGGTCGCCGCCTCCTCGGGCGGCACGGTGCGCGGTGGTGCGGTCAGCGGCCTGGGCGGCTTCGCGGCGGCGCAGCACCTGCTCGGCGGTCGCTGACCGGAGTGGGCCACCCCGGCAGGCGTGAGCGTCCGTGGAAGTGGGCAGGCACCGGGCACAGCCGCCTGCTCGTCCGCGCAGGCGACGCCCCGGAGGCAGGTGCTCCGCGGCGCGTACCGACCACGAGGAGGACCGATGAGCGAGGGACCCGACGGCCGATCCGACCGGCCCGGTCAGGGCAGGATGCCGAAGAACCGGGCACGCCTGCTGATCGTCGGCACCTTCGTGCTGATCCTGGTCGTGATCTTCACCTACATGCTGGTCCTGGGCTCGGCGAACTCGGTGCCGTGACGGGGCGCGCCGCCGAGCGCACCCGGTCCCGACCTGATCACATGACCTGATGCAGGTGGCTGAGGAGGCGCGCGGCCTGCTCCAGGCGATGCGGGCCCGGATGCGCCAGCGGGACACCGCTCTCATCGCCGCCGGGCTCACCTTCTACGCCGGGATCGCCGTCGTCCCGGCGCTGGTGCTCTCCCTCGGCCTGACCAGCTGGCTGGCCGGTGCCGACACGGTGCGCGACCTCACCGACCGGCTGTCCGAGGTGCTGCCCGGCGCGCTGGGCGCCCCGGCAGCGGTGCAGCGGCTGGCCGAGGCGGGCACGGGGCTCAGCGTGGTCGGTGCCCTGCTGACGCTGCTGCCGATCTCGCTGTACGGCGAGGGGCTGCGCCGGGCCCTGCTGCGCTTCAGCCCGGCGCACGACCGGTTCACCGCCTGGCGGGGCCGGGCGCTGGCCCTGCCGCTGCTGGTGCTGGCACCGCTGCTGCTGTACCCGCTCCTGCTGGTCGCGGGGGTGCTGGCGCACCTGGCCGAGACCCCGGGGTTCGCCGCAGCGGTCGGCGGGTTCGCCGCCGGCTACTACTCCGTGCTGTTCGCCCTCACGCTGCCGCTGGCGTGGACATTCCGGGTGGTCGCGGTCAGCCGGCTGGGCTGGCGGGCCGTGGTCGCCGGGGCGCTGTTCACCGCCGCCTGCCTGTCCGGGTTCCTGCAGGGGTTCGTCCTGTTCCTGGCCCTGCCGCTGGACCTGGGGGCCCCGTTCGGCGGGCTCACCGTGGTCGGCGGGGTGATCGCCATCGGGTTCTGGCTGTTCCTGCTGCAGTTCGTGCTGATCGGCGGCTGGCTGTTCACCCAGGCCCTGGACGAGCGCCTCACCCGCGGGACGCCGTTCACCAGCTGATCGGGTGCTCCTCGATCAGCCGGTCGCGCTGCTCGTCGACGTCCCAGGGCGGCTCCGGAAGCCGGGGCTGCAGCTCGGTCAGCGTCTCCAGCAGCAGTCGGCCGACCGCCCAGTTCCGGTACCACTTCCGGTCGGCCGGGACGACGTACCAGGGCGCCGTGTCGGTGTCGGTGCGCGCCAGGGCGGTGGCGTACGCCTGCTGGTACTGCGGCCACAGCGCCCGCTCGTCGACGTCCGCGGGGTCGAACTTCCAGCGCTTGCTGGAGTCGTCGAGCCGGGCCAGCAGGCGCTGCTTCTGCTCCCACGGCGACAGGTGCAGGAACACCTTGACCACGGTGACGTCGTCGGCGACGAGCTGCCGCTCGAACCGCACGATCTCCCGGTAGCGGCGCTCGATCACCTCCGGGGTCGCCAGCTCCCGCACCCGGCCGATCAGCACGTCCTCGTAGTGGGAGCGGTCGAAGACGCCGACCTTCCCCGGCCCGGGCAGCGCCCGGCGCACCCGCCAGAGGAAGGAGTGCCGCAGCTCCTCCGGCGTCGGCTTGCCGAAGCTGGTCACCGTGACCCCGTGCGGCTCCATCGCACCGACCACGTGCTTAACCACCCCGCCCTTGCCGCTGGTGTCCATCCCCTGCAGCACGAGCAGCACCCGCCGCCGACTGCCGCCGCCGCTGCCCTCCGCGTACAGCCGCTGCTGCAGCTCGGCGAGGCGGGTCGCGTCCACGCGGGTGGCCTCCCGGGTGGCCTCCTTGTCCCCCGGGGCCAGCGGGGCCGACCGCGGGTCGACCTCGCGCAGCTCGATCGGGGCGGCGGGAGCACGCAGGGCGCGGCGCAGGGAGTCGGGCACGCCGGAAGCCTAGGGACGCCGACCTGCCGGCCCGGCCACAGGTTCCCCGGTCAGCAGCTCGGGGAGCTCGCCGCGGTGCAGCACGACCAGGCTGCTCACCGCCCGGGTGAGGACGACGTAGAGCCGGTGCAGCCCGCGGGGTTCCGCGGCGACGATCGCGGCCGGCTCCACCACCACGACGTGGTCGAACTCCAGCCCCTTCACCAACCCGGCCGGGACGACGGACACCCGGGCGGGCGCGGCACCGTCGTCGGCGAGTGGCACCACGTCCAGTCCCGCCGCGGCGAGCATCGCGACCACCTCGGCGACCGAGGCGTCGGCGCAGACCACCCCGGTCGAACCGGCGGTGGCCGCCAACTCGCCGACCACCTCGGCCAGCGGCCCGGCCAGCGTGCCGACGGGCCGCAGCTGCAGGGCACCGGGCTCCCGGCGAGCTGCGGTCGCCGGGGCCAGCCCGGGGGCGATCGCGGGCAGCAGCCGGTTGGCGAAGTCGAGCACCTCCCCCGGCACCCGGTAGCCCCGGGTCAGCGGCCGCACGGTCGTGGCCGGCCGGCCGAGCGCCGCCAGGGTCTGCGCCCAGTCCGCCACCGACCAGGGGCTGGTGGCCTGGGCCAGGTCGCCCAGCACGGTCAGCGAGCCCGCACCCAGCCGGCGGGCGATGGCACGGCACTCCATCGGCGAGAGGTCCTGCGCCTCGTCCACCACCACGTGCCCGTAGCCCGGGGTCCGGTCCAGCATCCCGGCCACCTCGTCGACCAGCACCGCGTCCGCTGCCGTCCACCGCGCGGCGCGCACCGACCGCGGTGCGCGGGGCCAGTGCAGCAGTGCCTGCTCCTCCTCGGTCAGCACGCCGCGAGCCGCGCGGGCCAGCCGCTCGGGGTCGGTGAACAGGTCGTGCACCAGCCCGGCGGCGTCCACCGCCGGCCAGACGGCGTCGCAGAAGGCCCGCACCTCGGCGCTTCGGGAGGTCCGGCGCGTCTCCGCGTCGGACGGGCTCCCGCCGCCGGCCTCCTTCAGCCGCCGGGCGTACTCGGCCAGGGACATCGCCAGCCGCTCCCGGCCGGCGGCGTAGTGCACCAGCTGCTGCTCGTCGACGCCGCTGGTGCCGGCCCGGCGCAGGTCGTCCACGAACCGCTTGAGCCGGTCCTCCCCGATCCGGTACTTCCGGCCGGCCAGCGCCACCTGCACCGAGTCCACCGGCTTGCGGATGCCGCCCCACAGCGCCCGGCGCAGCACGTCCGCCATCCGCGGGTCGCCCTTGAGGACGGCGACCGCCGGCTCGTCCTGCGCGCGGACCGTCACCCGGGCGGTGAGGCTCGCGACCGTCGCCTGGTCGACCTCGACCTCGCCGAGCGCGGGCAGCACCTGCTCGATGTACCGCAGGAAGGCCCGGTTCGGCCCGACCACCAGCACGCCCGTGCGGGCCAGCTGGTCGCCGTGCGTGTAGAGCAGGTAGGCCGCCCGGTGCAGCCCGACCGCCGTCTTGCCGGTGCCGGGGGCACCCTGCACGCAGATCGACTCGGCCAGCGGCGCTCGGACGATGTCGTCCTGGTCGGGCTGGATGGTGGCGACGATGTCGCGCATCGGGCCGCTGCGCGGGCGCTCGATCTCCTGACGCAGCAGCTGGGAGGCCTGACCGGCGTCCTCGCCGTCGGCGAGCCGCTCGTCCTCGTAGCTGGTCAGCTCCCCGCCCGCGAACCCGAAGCGGCGGCGGCGCAGCAGACCCTGCGGATCAGCGGCGCTGGCCTGGTAGAACGGCCGGCTCATCGGCGCACGCCAGTCGATGACCACCGGGTCGCCGACCGCGTCGCGCACGTGGCGGCGGCCGATGTGGAAGCTCTCCGGGCCGGTGTCGCCGGCGCCGTCGGTCCGGCCGAAGAAGGCCGGGACTCCCGGGTCGGCGGCGAGGGCGAGGAGCCGTTCGGCCCGGGCGGCACCGAGCCGTTCGGAGGCCCAGGCGTCGACGCCGGCGTCGGTCACCGAGACGGCGGCGGCGCGCATGGAGGTCAGGCACTCCGCCGCACGGAGCAGGTGGTCGCGCTCGGCGGTGAGGACGGGATCGGTCGGGTCGGCGGCGGGGGAAGGGGCCGGGGCGGACGGCACGGACACGGTCGGAGGACGCTACGCGCGGTCCGTGCCCGGCTCAACCGACTTCTCGCACGACCCGCCGGGCGATGTGTAGACCAGCGCCTTCCGGATCACCCACCTGGCATGGCCAGTGACCCGACTCCGCCCTCTGTCATCGGGGCGATCGCCCACGACCGCGACGGGAAGCCGCTGGGCACGATCACCGCGGTCTACCTCGACGACGCCACCCAGCAGCCCACGTGGGTGGGCCTCACCCCGGGGACGCACGCGGCGCCGGACACCGACGAGGTGCCGACCATCGCCCCGGTCGCCGGGTCCGAGTTCACCGACGGCCGGCTGCAGCTGGCCGTCGACTCCGCCGCCGTCGACACCGCCCCCCGGGCCACCCGAGCGGACCACCTGAGCCCGGACGAGGAGTCGGCGCTGCTCGAGCACTACCGCGAGCCGGCCACGGCCCGGAGCCGGGCCACACCCCCCGCCACACCCCCTGCCACGGTGCCGACCCGGACCGGTGACGGCGACGGCGCGATGACCCGCGCCGAGGAGCAGCTGGACGTCACCACCGTGGTCGAGCCCTGGACGCGGGCCGTGCTCCGCATCGAGGAGGTCAGCGAGGAGGTCCTGGTGCCGGTGACGATCACCCGGCAGCGCGCCCGGATCGAGCACCTCCCGCTGGCCCACGGCGATCGCGAGGCAGGCCAGGACTCCTCGTCGGGAGAGCGCCAGCCCTCCCGGAGCACCGGGTGGGTCACCCTCTACGCCGAGGAGCCCCGGGTCTCCCTGGAGCGGGTGCCGGCCGAGCGGGTGCGGCTGACCACCTCCTGGGAGACCGAGCAGTCGACGGTCACCGAGCAGTTGCGGCACGAAGAGGTCGAGCTCACCACCGACGACACGCCCCGCAGCTGAGCGGGGCCGCCCCGGTCAGCCGGCCGGGGCGCCGAGCCACCAGTCCAGCCCCGCGGTGACCAGCTCCGGGGTGATCACGTGCCCACCGGCGAACTCCTCGTAGGTCACGTCGTAGCCGTCGGCGAGCAGTTCGGCGGAGACCCGACGCCCGCACCGGTCCACCGGCAGCACCGGGTCCGCGCTGCCGTGGCTGAGCCAGAACCGGGGCCGGCCGTACCGGCCGGGCGAGGAGACGAAGCCCGGGGAGAAGGCCAGCACGGTCTCGGCCAGGTCGCCGTTGGCCACGCCCAGCGACAGCGCGTACGAGCCGCCGTCGGAGAACCCGGCCACCGCCACCCGGCTCACCGGGCAGGTGGCGAAGACGTGGCCGAGCGCCGCGTCCAGGACGGCGACGTCCCGGCCCAGCCCGCCGGCGATCAGGTCCCAGGTGGTGGCCACCGACGTCGGGGCGAGCACGAGCACCCCCCGGTCGGTGGCCGCCGTGCCGACCGCGGCCAGCGACTGCTCCGCCGTGCCGCCGGCACCGTGGAAGAACACCAGCAGGGGGCGCGGCTGCGGGTCACCGGCCGGGACGGCGAGCAACGCCTCCGCTCCCGGCCCCAGGTCGAGCCGGGAGACCCCCGGGACGGGTGCGGGGCCGGTCGGGTGCGGGTCGGGGCGGCTGTCGAGGCGGCCGTCCGCCGCTCGTGAGGAAGGAGACACCGCGCTCCCCTACCCCCGGACGGCGGACCTGCACGGCCGGGGGCAGGGTGGGGTGATGGCCGAGACGATCCCTGACTCCATGCTCGCCGGGCGGCTGAACGTCCGGACCCGCGACTTCGCCGTCACCGAGGTCCCCGTGCCGACCCCGGGCCCCGGCGAGGTGCTCGTCCGCGTGCACGCCGCCGGCGTCTGCCTGTCCGACGTGCACCTCATCGAGGGCGAGCTGACCCCGCTGTTCCTGCCCGGTGACATGGTGACCCTGGGCCACGAGGTGGCCGGCACCATCGCGGCACTGGGCCCGGGCGTCACCGGCTGGGCCGACGACCAGCGAGTGCTGCTGCAGGCCGGGGAGGAGCGGCACGGCGTCGTCCACACCCGGGGCGTCGACTACGACGGTGGGTGGGCCCAGTACGCCGTCGCCCGGGCCGACACGCTGGTCGCCGTCCCCGACGACCTGCCGCTGGAGCAGGCCTGCATCGTGCCCGACGCGGTCTCCACCCCGTGGGGGGCGATCACCGCCACCGCCGGGGTCCGGCCGGCCCAGCCGGTGGGCGTCTGGGGCATCGGCGGGCTGGGCGCGCACGGCGTGCAGCTGCTCCGGCTGGCCGGGGCGGCGCCGATCATCGCCGTCGACCCGGTGCCGGCCGCCCGGGAACGGGCGCTGCAGTTCGGCGCGGACGTGGCCTTCGACCCCGCCGCCGACGACCTGGTCGACCAGGTGCGGGCAGCGACCGGTGGGGCCGGGCTGGCGTTCGCCTTCGACTTCGCCGGGGTCGCCGAGGTGCGCGAACAGGCGGTGCGCGCGCTCGGCGTGGGTGGCGCGCTGGTGCTGGTCGGGCTGACCAGGCAGCCGCTGACGATCAAGGACGGGACGGCGTTCAGCTACTTCGGCCAGAAGGTGCTGGGCCACTATGGGTCGATGCCCGAGCACGTGCTGGAACTGGTGCAGCTGGTGCGCCACCACCGGATCGACTTCGCCCGCTCGGTCAGCGCCACCCTGCCGCTCAGCGAGGCGGCGACAGCGGTCGACCGGCTGTCCCGCAAGGAGGGCGACCCGATCCGACTGGTCCTCCAGCCCTGACCCGCGAGAGGGGCCAAAGTCGCGACTTTGGCCCTTCTCGGCGTCACTGGATGTGTCGCGGGTCACACGGACGGTGGCGACGCTCGACGGGGGCGGAGCGGACACCGGGGCAGCTCTCTCATCGGGTGGCGGCAGGGTGGTCAGCTGCTCGCGGACGCCGGTCGCGGCGGCCACTCCTCCGACGACGCAGGAGCCGCACGGTGACCCAGACCCTGGACCCGACCGACACCCCGACCACCGGAGCGGACGACCCGGGCAGCCGGGTCGCCGCCTGGCTGGAGGCCTTCCAGTCCGCGCTGACCGCCCGGGACGTCGACCGGGTGGTCGAGCTGTTCGCCCCGACCTGCTTCTGGCGCGACCTCGTCTCGTTCAGCTGGAACATCACCACGGTGGAGGGGCACGACGGCGTCCGTGACCTGCTGGAGGCCACGCTCGACCGCACCGACCCGCAGGGCTTCACGGCCGCCGAACCGCCGACCGGCGCCGACGGCGTCGACGAGGCGTGGATCACCTTCGAGACCGCCGTCGGCCGTGGGCGGGGGCACCTGCGCCTGCAGGACGGGCGGGCCTGGACCCTGCTGACCACGCTGTACGAGCTGACCGGGCACGAGGAGCCGGCGCGCGACCGCCGGCCGAAGGGGGCCGAGCACGGCATCCACCGGGACCGGGAGACCTGGCTGGACCGGCGCGAGCGGGAGGCTCGGGAGCTGGGGTACCAGACCCAGCCGTACGTCCTCGTCGTCGGCGGCGGGCAGGGCGGGATCGCGCTCGGGGCCCGGCTGCGGCAGCTCGACGTCCCGACCATCGTGATCGACAAGCACCCCCGGCCCGGCGACCAGTGGCGCAGCCGCTACAAGTCGCTGTGCCTGCACGACCCGGTCTGGTACGACCACCTCCCCTACATCAGGTTCCCCGACAACTGGCCGGTGTTCGCACCCAAGGACAAGATCGCCGACTGGCTGGAGTCCTACACCCGGGTGATGGAGCTGAACTACTGGTCGAACACCCGGGCGATCAGCGCCACCTACGACGAGGCGGCCCAGGAGTGGCGGGTCACCGTCGAGCGGGACGGCGTGCCGGTCGAGGTGCGCCCGAAGCAGCTGGTGCTGGCGACCGGGATGTCGGGCAAGCCGAACGTCCCGGTGCTGCCCGGCCAGGACGTCTTCCGCGGCGACCAGCACCACTCCTCGGCCCATCCCGGCCCCGACGCCTACCGGGGCAAGCGCTGTGTGGTCATCGGCTCCAACAACTCCGCCTTCGACATCTGCGGGGCGCTGTGGGAGAACGGCGCCGACGTCACGATGGTCCAGCGCTCCTCGACCCACATCGTCCGGTCGGAGTCGCTGATGGAGATCGGGCTGGGTGCGCTGTACTCCGAGGAGGCCGTCGCCGGGGGCATGACGACGGAGAAGGCCGACCTCACCTTCGCCTCGCTGCCCTACCGGATCATGCACGAGTTCCAGATCCCGCTGTACGACCAGATGCGGGAGCGGGACGCCGACTTCTACCAGCGCCTCGAGGCCGCCGGCTTTGACCACGACTGGGGCGAGGACGGGTCGGGCCTGTTCATGAAGTACCTGCGCCGCGGCTCGGGCTACTACATCGACGTGGGCGCGGCCGACCTCATCGCGAACGGCGACGTCCGGCTGGTCAAGGGGCAGGTCGACCACCTGACCGAGGACTCGGTCGTGCTGGCCGACGGCACGCAGCTGCCGGCCGACCTGGTCGTCTACGCGACCGGGTACGGCTCGATGAACGGCTGGGCCGCCGACCTGATCAGCCAGGAGGTCGCCGACCGGGTGGGCAAGGTCTGGGGGCTGGGCTCGGACACCACCAAGGACCCGGGCCCGTGGGAGGGCGAGCAGCGCAACATGTGGAAGCCCACCCAACAGGAGGCGCTGTGGTTCCACGGCGGCAACCTGCACCAGTCCCGGCACTACTCGCTCTACCTGGCGCTCCAGCTCAAGGCCCGGCAGGTGGGCATCCCGACCCCGGTGCACCGGCTCCAGGAGGTGCACCACACCTGCTGAGCGGACAGGTGTCCCCCGGGCCGCTCAGCTGCGGTCGGTGGGCTCCACGATGTGCACCCGCACGGCCCGGAACTGGGCGGGGGTCGCCAGCAGCACCACCTTCGTCGGCTCGCCGACGTCCAGCGCGGGCAGGCGCGGGAGGTCGGCCAGCGGGCGCAGCCGCGGGTCGGTGAGGACCTCCGCGGCCAGGCCCTTGTCCCCGCCCGGGGCCAGCGCGTCCAGGGTTCCGGCATGCGGCAGCAGCACCCGGGCGGCGGTGTCCGCGGCATGGCTGACGACGGCGTCGGTCTGGTGCCCGCGCCGCCGGGCGAAGCGCTGCTGCGACCAGCCGCCGGCGGCCGTGCGGCCCTGCACCTGGCGGGTGTCGACCTTGGAGACGACGAGGCCCGCGCCGTCGAACACCCCGACCGCCCAGCGGCCGCGCCGGACCAGCAGGACGGCGGTGCGCCGCGGCACCTTGGCCGCGGCGGTGAAGGCGGTCAGCGGCGCCGGACCCGGCGTCCAGCCGTAGGGGGCGGTCAGCCGCACCGTGGTGGTGTCCTGACAGGTCACGGTGACCACGTCCGCGTCGTCGACCTGCACGTCGGTGAACGCGCCGTGCCGCTGCGCGACGCCGTCCAGCCAGCGGTCCAGCCGCTCCGGGGCGACCCCGAGCAGGCGGCCGCCGCCGGCGGCGGGGCGGGGGGAGGTCATCCGCGGAGCATCGCAGCAGCAGGCTCGTCCGGCCTCCTCCCGGGTCCCACCGCGAGCGTGCCAGGGGCGGGGAGGAGGGGGTCTTTCGTCAGTGAGCCAACGCCGGGGAGGCGGCGTGCTCGGCCGGCACGTGCAGCGTCCGCTGCCCCAGGCCGACCACCACCGCCGCCAGGGCGGCCGCCACGGTGGCGACCAGGAAGCTGGCGTTCGCCCCCACGGTGTCCACGATCTTCCCGGCGACCGACGCTCCGATCGCCACCCCGAGGGCCAGCGCGGTGCCGATCCAGGTGAACGCCTCGGTGACCGCGGAGCGGGGCACCAGCACCTCGGCCAGGGTGAAGGCGCTGATCAGCGAGGGCGAGACGGCGATGCCGGCGACCACGACCAGCGGCAGCATCAGCCAGTAGCTGGTGACCAGCACCAGCGGCACGGTCAGCACGGTCAGGACGACGAGGGCAGCGACCAGCCGGTGCCGCAGCCGCACCTTCCAGTGCACGACGCCCCAGCCGATGCCGGCGAACATCGAGCCGGCGGCCAGGCCGGCGATGAGCAGACCGGACAGCGACCGCTGCCCCACCTCGTCGGCGAAGGCGACCAGACCGATCTCCAGCGCGCCGAGGATGGCGCCGACCGCGGCTCCCACCACGAACAGCACCCGCAGCCCGCGCACCCGGATCGCCGACGCCCCGCGCCGGTGCCCGTGCGCGGCCGGCGGCGGCTCGGTGTGGCCCTGGGCGGCGAAGAGCAGGCTGCCCACGGCGGCCAGCGTGAAGGCGGTGACGACGCCGGAGGTGGTGTGCCCGGTGGTGGACAGGAAGGTGACCAGCACCGGTCCGACGATGAACACGAACTCGTCGACCACCGATTCCATGGCCAGCGCGGTGGGCAGCCGGGGGGTGCCGCGGAGCAGGTGCGTCCAGCGCACCCGGATCATCGAGGAGACCGGCGGGATGCTCGCCCCGGCCGCGGCGGCGGTGAGGAACACCGTCCACAGCGGCCAGCCGCCGCGGACCGACCAGAGGAAGCCCACCCCCGAGACGACGAAGATCCCCAGCACGCTCAGCAGCACCCGGCGCTGGGCGTGGGTGTCGGCCAGCCGCCCGATCACCGGCCCGGCGATCGCGGTGGCGACCGCACCGACGGCGGCGACCGCGCCACCCAGTCCGTAGGAACCCGTCTCGGACTGGACGAGCAGCACGCTGCCCAGGCCGATCATCGACAGCGGCAGCCGGCCGATGAACGCGGCCAGCACCATCGGCAGGGCATGCGGGGTCCGCAGCACGTGCAGGTACGGGTTGGGCACGAGCGGACTGGCCTCCGTCACAAGGGGTGGGCGCGCCCTCGCCACGCTAACCCGGCGGCGCCGTCACCCGCGGCACGGGAGCGGAGCGTCGCCGGATGCGACGAGGTCCCGCCCCCCGACGACGCTGTCGGTGAGCGGGACCTCGTCCCGAGGGTCGGCCTCCGCGGCGGCCGACCCGGTCCATGGCGCCCGGAGGGGCGGCCTGCTAGGCGAGCCGGCTCTTGAGGATCTCCAGCTCGTCCCACATGGTGCTGGGGAGCTTCTCGCCGAACTTCTCGAACCACTCGGTGATCTGCGGGACCTCGGCCTGCCACTCGTCCTTGTCCACGCGCAGGGCCTGCTCGACCTGGTCGCGGGTCATGCCCAGCCCGGAGACGTCGAGCGAGTCCGGCGTCGGCACGTGCCCGACCGGGGTCTCCTCGGCGGCCGCGGTGCCCTCGAGGCGCTCGACGACCCACTTGAGCACGCGGCTGTTCTCCCCGAAGCCCGGCCACAGGAAGCCGCCCTCGTCGTCCCGGCGGAACCAGTTCACGTAGAAGATCCGCGGCAGCTTGCTGGCGTCGTGCTGCTTGCCGGTGTCGACCCAGTGCTGGAAGTAGTCACCGGCGTTGTAGCCGATGAACGGCAGCATGGCGAAGGGGTCGCGGCGGACGACGCCGACGGCGCCGGTGGCCGCAGCGGTGGTCTCCGAGGAGAGCGTGGCGCCCATGAACACGCCGTGGTTCCAGTCCCGCGCCTCGCTGACCAGCGGGATCGTGGTCTTGCGGCGTCCGCCGAAGAGGATCGCCGAGATCGGCACGCCCTTCGGGTCGGTGTACTCCGGCGCGAGAATCGGGCACTGGGTGATCGGCGTGCAGAAGCGGCTGTTCGGGTGGCTGGAGGGCTCGTCGCTCTCCGGCGTCCAGTCCCGGCCCTTCCAGTCGGTCAGGTGGGCGGGGGCGTCGTCGGTCATGCCCTCCCACCAGACGTCGCCGTCGTCGGTCAGCGCGACGTTGGTGAAGACGGAGTTGCCGTTGTCGATCGTGCGCATGGCGTTGGGGTTGGTGTCCCAGCCGGTGCCCGGGGCGACCCCGAACAGCCCGAACTCGGGGTTGACGGCGTAGAGCCGGCCGTCCTCGCCGAAGCGCATCCAGGCGATGTCGTCGCCGACCGTCTCGACCTTCCAGCCCGGGATGGTCGGCTCGAGCATCGCCAGGTTCGTCTTGCCGCAGGCCGACGGGAAGGCACCGGCGACGTAGTAGACCTTCTGCTGCGGGCTGGTGAGCTTGAGGATCAGCATGTGCTCGGCGAGCCAGCCCTCGTCCCGGGCCATCACCGAGGCGATGCGCAGGGAGTAGCACTTCTTGCCCAGCAGGGCGTTGCCGCCGTAGCCGGAGCCGTAGGACCAGATGGCCCGCTCCTCCGGGAAGTGCACGATGTACTTGGTGTCGCTGCACGGCCACGGGACGTCGGCCTGGCCGGACTCCAGCGGGGCGCCGAGGGAGTGCATCGCCGGCACGAACGGGCGGTCCTCCCCCATGGCCTCCAGCACCCGGCTGCCGATCCGCGCCATGACCCGCATCGAGACGACGACGTACTCGGAGTCGGTGAGCTCGACGCCGAACATCGGGTTCTCGGCCTCGACCGGCCCCATGCAGAACGGGATGACGTACATCGTCCGGCCGCGCATGCACCCCCGGTACAGCTCGGTCATGACGGCCTTCATCTCGGCCGGTTCCATCCAGTTGTTGGTCGGACCGGCGTCGGCCTCGTCGACCGAGCAGATGAAGGTGCGGTCCTCGACCCGGGCGACGTCACTGGGGTCGGAGGCGCACCAGAAGGAGTTCGGCTTCGCGTCCAGCCGGCGGAAGGTGCCGGCCTCGACGAGCCTGCCGGTCAGCCGCTCCCACTCCTCGTCGGAGCCGTCGACCCAGACCACCTGGTCCGGCGTGGTCAGCTCGGCCATCTCCTGCACCCAGGCGAGGAGTCGGGCGTGCGTGGTGGGGGCGTTCTCGAGACCGGGGGTGGCCACGGCAGTCACGGCGTCTCCTCCTTCGGGTGCCGCCGGCGTGGGTGTCGCACCGGCGTTGTGTCGGCCCCCCGGCCGCAACGCTGGGGCCGGGGGATCGGGCCAGGCTACCGGTCGAAAGGCGTACGTCTAGAACGTCTACCAAGAGTGTGACGTACCTCCCTGCGGAATGCCTCCCGGCCACCGCGCGGTTGACGGCGGTCGTGAGCACACCTCAGCTCCTGCAGCCCCTGACCCTGCGCGGGGTCACCCTCCCCAACCGCCTGGCGGTCGCGCCGATGTGCCAGTACTGCGTCTCCGACGGGGTGGTCGGCGACTACCACCTGGCCCACCTGGGCCGGTTCGCCCTCGGCGGCTTCGGCCTGGTGATGGTCGAGGCCACCGGCGTGACCGCCGAGGGCCGGATCAGCCCCGGCGACGTCGGCCTGTGGAACGACGAGCAGGTGCCCGGCCTGGCCCGTGTCGCCGCCTTCCTGCGCGAGCACGGCAGCGTGGCGGCGATCCAGCTGGCGCACGCCGGCGGCAAGGGCAGCACCCTCCGCCCCTGGGACGGCGACGGCCCGGTCACCGCGGAGAACGCCCGGCCCGGCGACGTCCCGTGGACGCCGGTCTCCCCCAGCGGCGTGCCGATGGGCGAGGGCTGGCCGGCCCCCCGCGCGCTGGCGCTCGAGGAGCTCCCCGCGGTGCGCGACGCGTTCGTCGCCGCCGCGCGCCGGGCGCTGACCGCCGGGTTCCAGGTCGCCGAGGTGCACACCGCGCACGGCTACCTGCTCAACGAGTTCCTCTCGCCGCTGACCAACACCCGCACCGACGCCTACGGCGGGTCGCTGGAGGACCGGATGCGGTTCCCGCTCGAGGTGGTCGAGGCCGTGCGCGCCGTCTGGCCGGCCGACCTGCCGCTGATGGTGCGGGTCTCCGCCGTCGACGCCACCCGCGACGGGACGACGCTGGCCGACACGATCGCCTTCTGCCGCGAGCTGAAGGCCCTCGGGGTCGATGCGATCGACGTCTCCGGCGGGGGCATCGGCAGCGGCTGGGAGCACCCGATCGGCTACGGCTACCAGGTGCCCTTCGCCGCCGCGATCAAGGAGCAGGTCGGCATCCCGACCATGGCCGTGGGCCTGCTCGTCGACCCGCAGCAGGCAGACGCCGTCGTCGCCACCGGGCAGGCCGACCTGGTCGCCGTCGCCCGGGAGGCGCAGGACGACCCGAACTTCGCCCTGCACGCCGCCCGTGCGCTGACCAGCTCCTACGACGCGTACCCGGTCCAGGCCGGCCCGCGACTGGCCTCCCGCGACCGGCTGCTGGACCGGCTGGGCCCGTGGACCGGACCGGACCCGGTCCACGTCGAGCCCGCCCGGGCCGCCCAGGCCTGAGCCACCCACCCGACCGTCGAGCCGCGTCCTGCGGCGGCTCGACGGTCGGGGAACCGGCTCAGGCCTGCGGTGCGCGCCCGTAGGCGGGCCCGGTGGCGGCGAGGAAGCCGTCCCAGTCACCGGGCGCCGGCCGGTCGCCCACCTCGGCGTCGAACTTGTCCAGGTACCAGTGCCAGCCCAGCACGTAGTCGGTGATCTCGGTGCCCGGGGCGAAGAGCTGGGTGAAGAGCAGGACCGTCCGCCCGCCGTCCGTGGTGAGGTCGAGCTCGACCCGCCAGCCCTCCTCGGTGTCCCAGTCGACCACCAGCCGGCGCGGCGCCTCGCACTCCACGATCCGCATCGGCTCACCGATCGGCGTCTCCTCGTGCGTCATGGTGAACGTGCCCGCGCCGCCGGCCCGCCGCTCCCCCTCGTAGGTGCCGATCCAGCGGACCATCCGGTCGGGCTCGGTGAGCGCCGCCCAGACGTCGTCGATCGGGTCCGGCCAGCTGCGGCGGAACTGCAGCCGCACCCCTTCCGGCAGTTCGGTGACCTGCCCCAGCCGCTCGTCCGGTGTCGTCATCGACCGTCCTCCTGCGTCCGTGCCCGCCGTCCGCGGGCGATCTCGGTGTCCAGCGCGTCCAGCCGCTGTGCCCACAGCCGCCGGTAGGGGGCCAGCCAGGCGTCCAGCTCCGACAGCGGTGCCGGGTCCAGCGCGTAGACCCGGCGCTGCCCCTCCACCCGGACCTGCACCAGCCCGGCCTCGCGGAGCACCCGCAGGTGCCGGCTGATCGCCGGACGGCTGACCGGGAACTGCCCGGCCAGCTCGCCGGCACCCCGCTCACCGGCGGCGAGCAGGCCGACGATCTGCCGCCGGGTCGGGTCGGCCAGCGCCGCGAGAGCCTCCATGCCGAGATGTGTAACAGGTTCCTTAATTAACTGTCCAGTTACGTACGTTCGGACGGCGCACCACCGGGGCACCGTCCGGCCATGACCGTCACCGATCCCGCCGTCCCCGACCCGCTCAACGACCCGCGCGCGTTGCAGGCCGACCCCGGTGCCCTCGGCGAGGGCGAGGACCTCGCCTCCACCGAGGACGACCAGGTGGCGACCGGGGAGGACGAGCTCGCCTCCTCCCGCACCGAGGCCGACGAGGCCGGCGGTGGCGACGTCACCGGCGGGTTCGCCGGCGCGGTGGGCGAGGCCCCGACCAACGATCAGACCTGAGACGGACCGGTCCGGCCCGGCCGCGTGTCGCCCTCGCGGCGGGCGGGTAGCGCGGGGACGCGCGCGCCAAGCAACGGCCCCGATGCGCGCTCTGCGAGGAGGACCCATGGCCACCGGTGAGACCGGCTTCGCCGACGTCACGTTCGACCTGATCTCCGTCCAGTACCACTCACTCAAGGCCGGGCACGACTACGGCCAGTACGTCCGGGACGCCGAGAACGCCGGCCTGGACGACGTCGCCGCGTTCTTCCGCGAGGTGATGGAGCAGGACTCGAAGCGCGCCGAGCGCGCCCACGAACTGCTCCGCAAGCTCTCCGGCACCGAGCACGGCGGCCCAGCCACCAGCTGACCCCTGCCCCACCAAGATGGCCATTTTGGTGGGGCGAGGGGTTGGGAAATCCGAGTGCGTCGGGACGGGCGCGGTACGTAACCTCTGCGGCCGTCCCGTCCCGACGCCCCTGGAGGTCCCCGTGCACACCCTGACCGAGGCGGCCATCCGCCGCTCGATGGTCAACTGCTCCCGCAGCGAGGCCGCGTCCCTCACGCCGCCCCGCGACCTGGACGAGCTGGACTGGGCGTCGCTCGACGTGCTCGGCTGGCGGGACGCCAAGGCCGAGCTGCGCGGCTACCTGGTGCACGAGCAGGACGGCGACCCGATCGGCATCGCGCTGCGGGCCGCGGACACGAAGATGTCCAGCCGCCGCTCGGCGATGTGCCTGCTGTGCCACTCGGTGCAGTCGGCCGCCGACGTCTCGCTGTTCACCGCGCGGCGGGTGGGCGAGGCGGGGCGCAACGGCAACACCGTGGGCACCTACATCTGCGCCGACCTGGACTGCGCGAGCCGGGTGACCGCCGTCCCGCCGTCGGCGCAGCACCTCGACGAGGAGCTGCAGGCCCTCGCGATCGAGGAGCAGGTCCTCGGTCTGCGCAAGCGGCTCCAGGCCTTCACCGCCGACGTCACCCGCCGCTGACCGCCGGTGCGCCCCGTGGGGCGAGGGACGACGATGGTCCGGTGATCAAGACCCCGCTGACCCGCTGGTTCGACCTCGACGTGCCGGTCTTCGGTGCCCCGATGGCCGGGGTGGCCGGCGGGGAGCTGGCCCGCGCCGTCTCCCTCGGCGGCGGGCTGGGCATGATCGGCGTCGGGTCCGACACCCCGGTGGAGTGGCTGGCCGAACAGGCCCGGCTGCCCACGGAGGCGGACGTCTCCTTCGGGGTCGGCCTGATGGCCTGGGCCCTGGAGCAGCGCCCGGAGCTGCTGGCCGCGGCGATCGCCACCGAGCCGGCCCTGGTCTCGGTCTCCTTCGGCGACCCGGAGCCGTTCGTGGGGCCGCTGCACGACGCCGGCATCGCGGTGGCCACCGCGGTGAACTCGCTGGCCGACCTGGACCGCGCCCTGGCGGCCGGGGCCGACGTCATCGTGGCGCAGGGCACCGAGGCCGGCGGGCACACCGGGCAGCGGGCCACCCTCCCGCTGCTGCAGGAGGTGCTGGCCGCGACCGACCGGCCGGTGCTCGCCGCGGGCGGGGTGGCCACCGGTGCCGGGCTGGCCGCCGTCCTGGTGGCCGGCGCCGCGGGGGCCTGGATCGGCACCCCGTTCCTGTCCTGCACGGAGGCGGCCAACTCCCCGGCCGCCCGGGAGCGGATCCGGGCCGCCGGCGGTGACGACACGGTGCTGACCAGCGCCTTCGACATCGCCCAGGAGCTGCCCTGGCCGGCGCGCTGGCCCGGACGGGCGCTGGTCAACGAATTCACCCAGATCTGGCACGGCCGGGAGACCGAGCTGCGCGGCGACACCGCCGCAGCCGACCTGGTCCGCCGCGCCCGGGCGGAGGGCGACCTCGGGAACGCACCCGTCTACGCCGGGGAGTCGGTCGGGCTGGTCACCCGCGAGGAGTCGGCGAGCGACGTCGTCCGCCGGCTGGCCGCCGACGCCCGCAAGGCCCTGGAGCGCGCCCCCCGCCTGCTGGGCTAGACGGCGCAGCTGCCGTCCGCGCACCCCTCGGCGGCGGGGACGGTGGTGAGCGGGTGGGTGTCGGCCCAGGCGCGCTCGAGCAGCTGCAGCAGCTGCTCGGCCGGCTGCGCCCCGGCGGCCCCGTAGGTGCGGTCGATGACGAAGAACGGGACGCCGGTCGCGCCGAGCGCCCGCGCGGTCTCGATGTCGGAGTGGACGGCGGGCAGGTACCGACGGTCGGCCAGCGCGGCCCGGACCTCGTCCTCGGCCAGGCCGACCTCCACGGCGAGCGGCACGAGCCCCTCGACGTCGAACACCGAGCGGTGCTCGGTGAAGTGAGCGTGCAGCAGGCGCTCCTTCATCGCGTCGCCCAGGCCCCGCTCCGCCGCGAGGTGGAGGAGCTGATGGGCGAGGAGGGTGTTGCCGCTGACGCCCTGGACGAGGTCGTACTGCAGCCCCTCGGCGGCGGCGACCTCCTCGACCCGGCGCATCTGGCCGGCCATCTCCTCGACGCTGCGCCCGTACTTGGCGGCCAGCGCCGGCAGGGTGGGCTCGGTGTGGCCCTCGGGGACGCTCGGGTCGAGCTGGAACGACCGCCAGACCACCTCGACCTGGTCGGCGTGCGGGAAGCGGGAGAGCGCCGTCTCCAGCTTGCGCTTGCCGATGTAGCACCACGGGCACACGACGTCGGACCACACCTCGACCTGCATGCCCCGCCCAACCCGCTGGTCGTGCCGGGCATTCCGGTGGTCACCCGACCGGAGGAGATGCCCGGGTCGCTGATCGACGACCACCCGCACCGGGTGTCCGGGGGCGACGGCGGCCCGCCGGTCAGCTGAGGCGCTCCTCCAGGTGGACCAGCACCGGGGCCCCGGCCTCGCTCTTGCCGATCCCCGCGCACAGCGCCTTCCGCAGCGGGAGCCAGTGCGGCCCCTGCCCCGAGGGCATGAGCGTGGCGGCGAAGGGGTGCCCGTCCAGGGTGCCGGCGACCTTCACCGCCCGCCGGGTGCCGAGCACCTCCGCCGAGCCCGGCAGCTCCAGGTAGGTGGGGAAGGCGCCGTCCTTCTCGATGACGCAGCGGAAGACGGCGTCGAGCGGCTGGGCGGGGGGCGCTGCGGTGGTCATGCCGGGAAGACCCCCGGGGCGGCCAGAACTCATCGCCGAGGAGACCAGGTCGCCGACCGGGCCCCCGGCACGTGCTCCGCGCCGATCCGGATGATCTCGTCCAGCCGCTCGCGGGCCTGGGTCAGCTCGGCGATCTGCCGGTCGATGCCGTCCCGCTGCTCGACCAGCCGGTCCAGCATCTCCGGCGTCGCGACGCCGGTGTGCACGCACGGCAGCACCTCCAGGACGTCCGCGCTGCCCAGCCCCGCGGCGTACATCTGCTGGATGAACCGGACCCGGCCCACGGCGCTCTCCGGGTACCGGCGCTGCCCGCTCGGGGTGCGCTCGGCCTCCAACAGACCCTGCTCCTCGTAGTAGCGCAGCGCCCGCACGCTCACGCCGGCGCGGGCGGCGACCTCTCCGATGCGCAGCACCGGACCTCCTCAGTGATCGACCTCACAGTTGACCCTGACGTCAACGTCAGGTCTTAGCGTCCTCGGCAGCCCACCCGAACGCAAGGAGAACCACCATGGACATCACCGGATCCGTCGCCCTGGTCACCGGCGCGAACCGCGGCCTGGGCCGCCACTTCGCCCAGCAGCTGCTCGAGCGCGGCGCTGCCAAGGTCTACGCCACCTCCCGCCGCCCCGAGCTCGTCGACGTGCCGGGCGTGGAGGTGCTGCGGCTTGACGTCACCGACCCGGGGTCGATCGCGGCCGCAGCCGCAGCCGCCGGCGACGTCACGCTGCTGGTCAACAACGCCGGCCTCACGACCCGGGCCGACCTCGTCACCGGCGACCTGGCCGACGTCCGGCTGGAGATGGAGACGCACTTCTTCGGCACGCTGGGCGTCATCCGGGCGTTCGCGCCGGTGCTCGCCCGCAACGGCGGGGGCGCGATCGCCAACGTGCTCTCGGCGCTCTCCTGGTTCTCCACCGCCGGCGCCAACGCCTACAGCGCCGCCAAGGCCGCGGAGTGGAGCCTGACCAACGGCGTCCGGATCGAGCTCACCGAGCAGGGCACGGCGGTCACCGGGGTCGTGCTGGGAGCCGCCGACACCGACATGATGGCCGGCTACACCGGCCCGATGAGCGACCCGGCCGACGTCGTCCGGGCCGCCCTCGACGGCGTCCAGGCCGGCGAGTGGGAGGTGCTGGTCGACGACTGGAGCCGAGGCGTCAAGGCCGCCCTGTCCGCCGACCCCCGCGAGTTCTACGGCCAGCTCGCGATCTGACGGTGTGCGCTGAGTGCCAGGTCCGGCCCGCGGACCTGGCACTCAGCGCACTGGGTCGATCCCCGTCAGCGGACGCCGACGAGGTCGACGACGAAGACCAGGGTGGCGCCGGGCTTGATGACGCCGCCGGCCCCGCGCTCGCCGTAGGCCTTGTGCGGCGGGATCGTCAGCCGGCGACGGCCCCCGACCTTCATGCCGACGATGCCCTCGTCCCAGCCCTGGATGACCATGCCGACGCCGATCCGGAACTCCAGCGGGTCGCCACGGTCCCAGGATGCGTCGAACTGCTCGCCGCCGTCGTGGGTGACGCCCACGTAGTGCGCGCTCACCAGGCTGCCGGCGGTGGCCTCGGCGCCCTCACCGACCACCAGGTCCTCGATCACCAGGTCGGACGGGGCAGGCCCGGTGGGGGGCTCGACGTCGGGACGGGTCAGCTCTGCCACGGGGGTCTCCTCGGGGTCGGCGCCAGGGCTCTCCCGGCGGTTCTGCCCCATCCAACCCGCCCGGCCGTCCGGGGGCACAGCTGGCCTCAGGGCAGACGCCGCCTGCCGGAGGTAGGTTGCACGCTGCGGGTGGGTCGCTGGTGACCGCCCCCGGGTACGCCGCTGCCCGGGCTCGCAGGCGTGCTGGTGTCCCTGGTGGAGGTGTGCGTGGCCCCCGATCCGACCTCTGCCGCGCCGGGGTCGCCCTCCGCCGCCGACCTCTTCGCCGGTGGCGGCGAGACCGGCCGGCTGCTGGCCGGGCTCGACTGGTCCGCGACGCCGGTGGGCCCGGTCGAGGGGTGGCCGGCGAGCCTCCGGTACGCCGTCCGCACCATCCTCGCCTCGCGCTTCCCGATGATCCTCACCTGGGGCCCCGAGTACACCCAGCTGTACAACGACGGCTACGCCACCCTGATCGGCGCCAAGCACCCCGGGGCCCTCGGGCGCGACCTGCGGGTCACCCAGGCCGAGGGGTGGGCCGTGCTCCAGGGGCCGGTCGAGCACGCGGTCACCACCCGTGAGGCGTCCTGGCTGCCTCGACTGCCCCTTCTGCTGGAACGCGCCGGCTACCGCGAGGAGACCTACTTCACCGTCTCCCACGCGCCGGCCTTCGGCGACGACGGGCTCGTCGCCGGGATGCACGCCGTCTGCACCGAGGTGACCAACGAGGTCCTCGGCGAACGGCGCCAGCAACTGCTGCACCAGCTCTCCTGCACCGAGGCGGAGCGGGGCGACGAGCAGGCCGTGCTCGCCGGCCTGTGCCGCACCTTGGGCAGCGATCCGCTCGACGTGCCGTTCGCCGCCGTCTACCTCGACGAGGGCGACGGCCTCCGGCGGGCAGGCACGGTCGGCTGCCCGGCCGACCTGCTGCCCGCGTCCGTCCCCGACGCCGCCGCGCTGCCCGGACCGACCGGCGGGCTGGGGCTGGTCGGCGGGTTCTGGCAGGACCCGGTGCGCGATGCCGTCGTGTTGCCGCTGGGCGGAGCCGCGGGTGAGGAACGGATCGGCGTCCTGGTCGCCGGGATCAGCCCGAACCGCGCGCTGGACCCCGAGTACCGCACCTTCCTGGACCTGGTCGCCGGGCAGTTCACCAGCGCCCTGGGCAACGCCCGGGCGTTCGGGACCGAACGGCGGCGGGCCGAGTCGCTGGCCGAGCTCGACCGGGCGAAGACGGCGTTCTTCTCCGACGTGAGCCACGAGCTGCGCACCCCGCTCACCCTGCTGCTCGGGCCGATCAGCGACGTCCTGGCCGACACCTCCGACGAGCTGCCCCGGGCAGCCCGCGACCAGCTGGAGCTGGCGTTGCGGAACGGGCAGCGCCTGCAGCGCCTGGTCAACGACCTGATGGACGTCGCCAGCATCGAGGCCGGCCGGGCCGAGGCCGTCCGGGTGGAGACCGACGTCGCCGCCTTCACCGCCGAGCTGGCCGGGGTGCTGCGGGCCGCCGCCGAGCGGGCCGGTCTGCAGCTGCGGGTCGACTGCCCCCCGCTGGGCCGGCCGGTGCACGTCGACCCGCGGATGTGGGAGAAGGTGGTCCTCAACCTGCTCACCAACGCGGTGAAGTACACCTTCGTCGGCGGCATCGAGGTGATCCTGCGGGGTGAGGCCGACCAGGTGGTCCTCACCGTCGCCGACACCGGGATCGGCATCCCGGCCGCCGAGCTGCCGCTGGTGTTCGACCGCTTCCACCGGGTGCGGGGCTCCTCGGCGCGCACCCGGGAGGGCACCGGCATCGGGCTGGCCCTGGTCCGCGAGCTGGTCGGCCTGCACGGCGGCACCGTGACGGTGGACAGCGAGCCGGGCGCCGGGAGCACCTTCACCGTCGCCGTCCCCTACGGCAGCCCCGACACGTCCGCCGACGCGGGCCCGGCGGCCACCCCCTCGGTGACCGCGCACGGCACCGCCGCCTCCTGGGTCGCCGACGTGACCCCCGACGATCTGCCGGACGCACCCGCCGGCGCGACGGCCACGATCCTGGTCGTCGACGACAACGCCGACATGCGCAGCTACCTGACGAGGCTGCTGGCGCCGATCTGGCGGGTGCGCACCTGTACCAACGGCGAGGAGGCGCTGGCGTCCGCGGCCGAGCACCGGCCCGACGTCGTCCTCACCGACGTGATGATGCCGCGCATGGACGGCTTCGAGTTGCTGCGCCGGCTGCGCGCCGACCCCGCCACCCGCGACATCCCGGTGATCATGCTGACCGCCCGGGCCGGTCAGGAGGCCGCGGTCGAGGGGTTCGCCGCCGGGGTCGACGACCACCTCGCCAAGCCGTTCCAGGCCGCCGAGCTGATCGCCCGGGTGCGCGTCGCGGTCGAGCGCGGCTCGGGTGCCCGCGAGGGAGCCGCCGTCGGCCCGGTCCCCGCCCCGCCGGTGCCGACGCCGCCGACCCCGGCCGGACAGGCCGGACCGGCCGGACCGGCCG
This sequence comes from Modestobacter sp. VKM Ac-2983, assembly GCF_026967885.1. Lineage (NCBI taxonomy): Bacteria > Bacillati > Actinomycetota > Actinomycetes > Geodermatophilales > Geodermatophilaceae > Modestobacter > Modestobacter sp. VKM Ac-2983. Next base: position 216,291 of record NZ_JAPVBK010000003.1, on the reverse strand, counting down.
AGGTGCGCGCGCTGGTGCCGACCTGCCGGCCGCCGGCCACGTCCCGGCCCCCGACGACCGCACCGGTGCTCCGCGAGCACTGGCGCTTCCCCGCCGCACCCCGGGCGATCCCCGCGCTGCGCCGGGCGCTGCGCCGGGTGCTGACCGCCGCCGGGCTGGACGAGGACCAGGTCTACGACCTGCTGCTGGCCGCCTGCGAGGCCGCCACCAACGCGGTGGAGCACGCCCAGCACCCGACCCAGCCGGTCGTCGAGGTGACCATCGAGGCCTCCGTGGACGGCGTCGAGATCACCGTGCGGGACCACGGGCAGTGGCGGGAACGGGTGCCGAGCATGGACCGCGGGCGGGGGGCGACGTTGATGAGCGCGTTCGCCGACGTCGCCGTCGTCCCCGGCCCGGAAGGCACCACCGTGACGATCAGGAGCCCTCGGACGCCTCCGCTGCCTGGGCCCGGCGGCTAGGTCCTCCGTCGCCGCCGGCCGGCCCGCCGTCGGCGGACGGCACGTCGGCCCGGGAGGCGCCGCCGGTCCGGAGACGGAGGCCCCGCGGCCTCGGTTCCGCTTCCTCGCCGCCCTTGCGGTCGGCCAGGGCGACGGCGATCGCGTACACCACGGCGGCCAGCGGCACGGCGATCACCGCCCCGCCGATCCCCCACAGCAGGCCGCCGACGGTGAGGGCGTAGACGATCCCCAGGGGGTGCAGGAAGACGGTCCGCCGCATGATCAGCGGCTGCAGGAGGTTGCCCTCGATCTGCTGCACGACGACCACCGCACCGAGCACGAGCAGAGCGTCGGTCAGCCCGCCCGCGGCGAAGGCGACCACCACCGCGGCCAGTCCGGCCACGAAGGCCCCGACGACCGGGATGTAGGCACCCAGGAAGGTGAGCACGGCCAGGGCGAAGGCCAGGGGCACGCCGATGAGCAGCAGCGCCAGGCCGATGCCGATGGCGTCGATGAGCGCGACGGCCGTGGTGCCCCGCAGGTAGCCACCCAGGGTGCGCCAGGCGCCGTTCCCCGCGTCGTCGGCGGCCGCCCGGCGGTCGGCCGGCACGATCCGGAGGCACAGCCGCCAGATCCGGGCCCCGTCGTAGATCAGCCAGAAAGCAGTGAACAGGGCGAGGACCAGCCCTGCCGCCACGGTGACCGCGGTCGTGGCACCGGTCACCACCATCCCCGGCCCGCCGGCGCCACCCCCGAACCCGCCGGTCAGCTGGGCGATCAGCCCGTCGATGATCGAGTTGACCCGTTCCCGGGGCAGGCCGAGCGTCTCGACCAGGCTGGTGCGCACCCGGTCCAGCCCGCTGACCAGGGTGGGGCGCAGGCTGGCCCACTCCCGGGCGACCCGTTGCTGCAGGAAGTAGACGACCCCGCCCAGCAGGACGAGGAAGAGCAGCATCACCAGCCAGGTCGCCGCCAGCCGGGGCACCCCGGTCCGGTCCAGCCAGGAGGCGACCGGCCGCAGGAGCGCGGTCAGCAGCAGACCGCCCAGGAAGGTGAGCACCACGGTGCCCAGGACGACGGCCAGCTGCACCGCGAAGTAGACGACGGCGCCGATCGCCAGCGTCCACAGACACCACATGCCCGCGGTCCGGACCCCAGCGGGCACACCGGCGTCGGTCGCCGTCCCCGCCTGTCCGCTGGCGGAGGCGTCGGTCGGCGGGCCCGCCGACGGTGGCTGGTCGTGCTGCGATGACACGTGCGTCTCCTTCCCCGGGACGAGCCGGGGTCGGTGCTGGACCCCCCGGTGCTGAGGAGGTGGGCGTGCCCGGCGAGTCCCCGTGGCACGCCGGTGGCGCGGCCCTCTCCTGCCCAGCCGATCCCCGGCCGACACCGAACCCGCCCGGACTCACAGGCAGCCCAGTGGCTGCTCTCCCCGTCAGCCCAGCGGGCTGCTCCACACGTCAGCCCAGCGGGCTGCGCGGGAGCATCGTGTTGCTGATGATCCGCTTCTGGATCTCGCTGGTGCCCTCGAAGATCGTGGTGAGCCGGGCGTCCCGCCAGTGCCGCTCCACCTGCCGCTCGGTGGTGTAGCCGTTGCCGCCGTGCAGCTGCATGGCCTGGTTGGTGACCCGGACCGCCATCTCCGTGGCCTGCAGCTTCACCATCGCCGCCTCCCGCTCGCACGGCACACCCTCGTCGAGCAGGTGGGCCACCTGGCGGTAGAACGCCCGCGCCTGCTCCACGTCCGCGGCCATCTCGGCCAGCGCGAACCGCAGCGCCTGGAAGTCGCCGATCGGGTGGCCGAACTGCGCCCGCTCCTGCAGGTAGAGCACGCAGTCCTCGACCGCGGCCCTGGCCAGGCCGACGGCGCGGGCCGCGGTGTGCACCCGGGCAGTGTTCAGGAATGCCTGCGCCTCACGGAAGCCGGCGCCGGAGTCCGCGGCGTCCGAGCCACCCTCGCCGGGGGCGACGATCAGGTCCGCGGCCGGGATGCGCACCCCGTCGAACGTCAGGTCCCAGGTCAGGAAGCCGTGGTAGCCGACCTTGTCGATGGCGTGGCCGGACAGCCCCGGCGGGAACGCGCCGCGCTCCTTGACCAGCAGCAGGTTCCGCAGCCCCCGGGAACGGGACTCCCCCGGCTGCGGATCGGCCACCCGGACCAGCACCTGGATGAAGTCGGCGGCCTTGGCGTTGCCGCACCAGCGCTTGTGGCCGGTGACCACCCAGTCGTCGCCGTCGCGCACCGCGCGGGTCTGCACGTTCGCCAGGTCCGAGCCGGCCTCCGGCTCCGACAGCGCCACCGCCCCGATCCAGGAGCCACCGGCGCTGCGCCGCAGCAGCTCGCGGCGGCGGTCGGGGTCGGCGACCGCCGTCCCCATGCCCTGCGACCGGGCCAGGATGCTGGCCACGCTCATCCACGCCCGGGCGAGCTCCTCGCTGACCATGCAGTACTCGAAGACGCCGAGCCCCAGCCCACCGTCGGCCGCGGAGACGGTGATGCCGAACCACCCGAGCTCGCCGAGCCGCTCGAGGAGGTGCCGCGGGATCTCACCCTTCTGCGGGTCGAGCTCGTTCGCGACCGGCAGCACCTCGTCCACGGCGAACCGGCGGGCCTGCTCCATCAGCGCGGCCCGCTCGGGCGTGTGCCACGGGGAGTGCAGGACGGGTGGCGCGGGCAGCCAGGTGTCGGCGGTCTCGGCGGGGCGGCTGGCGGTCGACGTCATCGTCGGTGCCTCCTGGGTCGGGGAGTCCGGATCGACCTACTGTCGGGTAACCAGCGCCCCGATGCACGCCTACGTGACCGAGGCAACACCTCCACCCAGCGTGACGGACCGGTCCGAGTCGACCGCGACATGCCGGGAGGTGCCACCCGGTCCGTCACGACGCGCCGCGAGGTGGCGTGCCCAACGCCGCCCCAGGCTCTGCCGCGCCTTGACCACCTCCTCACGGCGGGACGAACGTGCGCCTGGTCCGGAGGGCCGAGTGACCCTCCGCCGGTCACCCGGAGGTCCGACATCGCCGTCTACCTGTACCGCTGCACCCACCACGGCACGACCGAGGCGCGCTGCGCCATGGGCGCCGCTCCGCCCACGGTCCCGTGCCCGACCTGCGGCTCGACCGCGGCCCGGGTGTTCACCGCACCCCGCCTCTCGTTCGGCTCCCCGGTGCGCCGTGGGCTGCTCGAGCGCACGGAGCGCACCAGCGACCGGCCCGACGTCGTCTCCGCCCCGCCGCCCGCACCACGTGCCGGCCGCCGGGCCGACGTGTGGCGCAACCCGGCCCTGAGTCGGCTGCCGAGGCCCTGAGGCTGATCCGACCGCGAACTCCGATCCCACCGGCGGTGTGCGGCCCCGCACCGAAACCGCCGGTCAGACGCCCCCGCAGCCCGACCCGAGCCCAGGAGCCAGCCATGCCCGAGCGCCTGTTCCCCCTCGACTCCAGCAAGCCGTTCACCGAGCAGCAGCACATCGGCCACAACCGCTGGCACCCCGACATCCCGGCCCAGGTGACCGTCCGGCCCGGGGACACCTTCCGGGTCGACTGCCGCGAGTGGTTCGACGGGGCGATCCACAACGACGACTCCGCCGACGACATCCGGGACGCGCCGCTGTCCACGGTGCACGTGCTCAGCGGCCCCTTCGCCGTGGAGGGGGCCGAGCCCGGTGACCTGCTGATCGTCGACATCCTCGACGTCGGGCCGATCCCGCAGGAGGACTCCGGCCCGCTGGCCGGGCAGGGCTGGGGGTACACGGGCATCTTCGCCAAGCAGAACGGCGGCGGTTTCCTGACCGACCAGTTCCCCGACGCCTACAAGGTGATCTGGGACTTCGCCGGGCAGACCGCGACCTCCCGGCACGTCCCGCACGTGTCGTTCACCGGCATCGTGCACCCCGGCCTGATGGGGACCGCGCCGTCGGCGGAGCTGCTGGCCCGCTGGAACCGGCGCGAGGGTGCGTTGATCGCCACCGATCGCGACCGGGTCCCGCCGCTGGCGCTGCCCCCGCTGCCGCAGGACGCCATCCTGTCCGGCCTGACGGGTGCCGAGTTCGACCGCGTCGCCGGCGAAGCGGCGCGCACCGCCCCGCCCCGGGAGAACGGTGGAAACCAGGACATCAAGAACCTGACCAAGGGCAGCCGGGTCTTCTACCCCGTCTACGTCCCCGGGGCGAAGCTGTCGCTGGGCGACCTGCACTTCTCCCAGGGCGACGGCGAGATCACCTTCTGCGGGGCCATCGAGATGGGCGGCTTCATCGACCTGCACGTCGACCTGATCAAGGGCGGCATGGAGACCTACGGGGTCGGCGAGAACGCCATCTTCATGCCGGGCAACGTCGACCCCCGGTACGAGAAGTGGCTGGCCTTCTCCGGGACGTCGGTGACGCTGGACGACGAGCAGCGCTACCTGGACTCGCACCTGGCCTACCAGCGGGCCTGCCTGCACGCGATCGACTACCTGACGACGTTCGGCTGGTCACCCGAGCAGGCGTACATGATCCTCGGCGCCGCGCCGATCGAGGGCCGGCTGTCCGGGGTCGTCGACATCCCCAACTCGTGCGCCACCGTCTACCTGCCCACCGGGATCTTCGACGTCGACGTCACCCCCTCGGCGTCCGGACCGACGCGGATCGACCCGGGCATGGGCGTCCCCCGATCGAGCTTCTGACCGCCCGCCCCCCAGCCTCAGGAGCACCGATGCCGCGGCCCACCGACCACGAGCTCTTCGACCTGGGGGACGTCGTCCTGCAGGGCGGCGCCACCCTGCGCGGAGCCCAGCTCGCCTACAAGACGTACGGCACGCTGAACGCCGAGAAGTCCAACGTGATCGTGCACCCCACCTGGTACAGCGCCTGGCACGACGCCAACGAGTGGTCGGTCGGGCCGGGCCTGGCCTGCGACCCCGACGAGTACTTCATCGTGATGCCCAACCAGCTGAACAACGGCCTGTCGACGTCGCCGAGCAACACCCCGCCGCCCTACGACGGGCCTGACTTCCCGCAGGTGACCTTCCACGACCAGGTGGAGGTGCAGCACCGGCTGCTCACGCAGCAGTGGGGCATCGAGACCGTGGAGCTGGTCCTCGGCTCCTCCATGGGCGCCGGCCAGACCTACCAGTGGGCGGTCAGCCACCCCGAGATGGTGAAGCGGGCGGCGCCGATCGTCGGTTCGGCGGTCACCAGCGAGCACAACCAGGTGTTCCTGAAGAGCCTGCACGCCGCCCTCACCCTCGATCCGGCGTTCGCGGGCGGCCACTACCGGCCGGACGCGCTGCCCACCGCAGGCCTGCGCGCCTTCGCCCGGATCTACGCCGGCTGGGGCCTGTCACAGGCCTTCTACTGGCAGCGGGAGTACCGCACCCTGGGCTTCTCCTCCCTGGAGGACTTCCTCGTCGGGTTCTGGGAGGGCTTCTGGCTCGACGACCGCGACCCCAACGACCTGCTGGGGATGCTGTGGACCTGGGAGCACGGCGACGTCGGGAAGACCCCGGGCTTCGACGGCGACACCGAGGCGGCGCTGCGGTCGATCCGCTGCCCGCTGCTGGCCATGCCGGCCAGGACCGACCTGTACTTCCCGCCGGAGGACGAGGAGTGGGCGTCGCAGTTCATCCCGAACGGTGAGGTCCGGGTGATCCCGACGATCTACGGGCACTTCGCCGGGCTGGGTCAGAACCCGGCCGACAACGAGTTCATCGACCGGGCCCTGAAGGAGCTGCTGGCCCGCCCGGCCTGAGCGGGGGTCAGAGCTCCTGAGCCGGGTGCGGGTCGTCCACCGAGGGCTCGTCGGCAAACAGCGGCGGCAGGAACCGCAGCATCAGCACCGACCAGGTGGCGTGGGTGAGCACCGGCGCCTGGATGCCCCCGGTGACCCGCCGCTGCAGCGCGAACAGCAGGCCCATCGGCACCGAGGCGATCACCAGCGCCGGGTTGCGGGTCGCGACGGTGGCCAGCGTGTAGACCGCGGAGGACTTGAGCACCGGGTGGTGGACGCCGGCCGCCGCGTAGAGCGCGCCGCGGAAGAAGACCTCCTCGGCGATGCCATTGGCCAGCGTCGTGGTCAGCACCAGCGGTGCGGAGCCCTGCTGGGCGTAGCGCAGCACCCGGGAGATCGCCGCGTCCAGCGGCGGGATGCGCTTGGCGACCAGCGCGGCGGCGTAGAACGACGCGAACGCCCCCGTCCCGGCCACGACCGGGGTGAGCAGCGGACGGCGCAGCGTGGCCTTGGGGGTCTGCACCCAGCCCAGGTGCAGCGGCCCGGAGGCGAGGCCACCGGCCACCCAGGTGCCGGCCACGCCCAGGGTCAGGGCGTAGAACGCCGTCGAGCCCGGCTTCTGCGACAGCGAGACCCCGAGCAGCCCGGCCCCGGCCAGCGAGACCCCGGCGGTCACCCGCCGACGGCGCCGGAAGGCCTCGTCGGTCTCCCGGTGGTCCCGCGGCACCTTGTCCACCAGCCAGGACGGCGCCCGGGCCAGCAGCCGGGTCAGCCGGGCGTCGGACAGCACCGCCTGCCCCGGCCGCCGCTCGGTGCGGGTCATCCGGCCAGTCCCGCCGTCTTCGACCCCCGGGCGTCCCGGCGGGCCCGGGCGCGTTCGCCCAGCGCGGTCAGCACCGCCTCGTCGTAGGGCATCGGCTCGAACCGGACCACCCGGCGGATCGAGTCGTCCTTCACCACCACCTCGTTGGTCATCGAGTCGATCAGCGACCGGCCGGTCTGCACGTCGACGTCGGTGACCAGCGACAGCCAGTAGGAGGAGAGCTTCGGGCTCAGCAGCGGCACCGGGACGATCAGCAGCCGGCGGCCCTGGATCTCCGCCACCCGGGTCAGCATCTCCAGGTACTCCAGCACCTCGGGGCCGCCCACGTCGAACGCCCGGCCCTCGGCCTCCGGGGCCTCCAGCACCCCGACCAGGTACCGGACGACGTCCGCGATCGCGATCGGCTGGGTCCGGGTGTGCACCCAGCGGGGGGTGACCATCGCCGGCAGGTGCGCGACGAGCTGGCGGGTCATCTCCCAGGAGACCCCACCGTGGCCCACCACGATCCCGGCCCGCAGGGCGGTGACCGGCACGCCGGTCTCCCCCAGCAGCTTCTCGACCTGGCGGCGGCTGCGCAGGTGGGCGGAGAGGTCGTCGGAGTCGTTGCCGAGCCCGCCCAGGTACACGATCCGGCGGACCCCGGCGTCGGCCGCAGCCCGGGCGAAGGAGCGGGCGGCCGCGGCGTCCTTCTCCTGGAAGTCGGCCGAGTCGAGCGAGTGGACCAGGTAGTAGGCCGCGTCGCAGTCGGCGAGCGCGGTGCGCAGCGACACCTCGTCACCGACGTCGCCCTGCACCGCCGCGCCGGCCCCGGAGTAGGTGTCCGGGTGCCGGGTCATCGCCCGGACCTCGTGCCCGGCCTCCTCCAGGGCAGGCGCCAGCCTGCTGCCGACGAACCCCGACGCCCCAGTGACCAGTACTCGCACGACCCCAGCCTCCCGGTCGGGCCGGTCGGGCGCGACTCAGGGGCACACCACCCACCCAGCAGGCGGGCTCCGGCAACGCGATGATCGGCCCATGACCGACCCCGGCGAGGACCGCAACGTGCTCGGTGGCCCGCTGGAGCCGTGCAGCACCGACCCGCTGACCGGCTTCACCCGGGACGGGTCGTGCCGCACCGGCCCGGCCGACCTGGGCAGCCACACGGTCTGCGCGGTGGTCTCCGCCGAGTTCCTCCAGATGCAGCGCGAGCTGGGCAACGACCTGGTCACCCCGCGTCCCGAGTACTCCTTTCCCGGGCTGCGTCCCGGCGACCGCTGGTGCATGGTCGCCGTCCGCTGGTTGCAGGCCCTCCAGGCGGGCGCGCCGGCCGGGGTGGTGCTGGCCGCGACCAACGCCCGCGCCCTGGAGGTCGTGCCGCTGGACGTGCTGCGGTCCCAGGCCGTCGACGTCCCGGACGACCTCTCCTCGCTCTGACCTGGACGTTGGTCCAGGATGGGCGGGTGACCGATCGCCCGCCGCTGCCGCCGTTCACCGCCGAGACCGCCGCCGCGAAGGTGCAGGCGGCCGAGGACGCCTGGAACAGCCGGGACCCCGAACGGGTCTCCCTGGCCTACACCGAGGACTCGGTGTGGCGGAACCGGGACACCTTCGTGACCGGCCGCGCCGAGATCGTCGCCTTCCTCACCGCCAAGTGGGCGCGCGAGCTGGACTACGTGCTGCGCAAGTCGCTGTGGGCGTTCTCCGGCGACCGGATCGCCGTCCGGTTCCAGTACGAGTGGCACGACGCCACCGGGCAGTGGTGGCGCAGCTACGGCAACGAGAACTGGGAGTTCGACGCGCACGGGCTGATGCGGCGGCGGGAGGCCAGCATCAACGACGTCCCGATCACCGAGGCCGAGCGGCGACTGACCGGCCCGCGCACCCCGGACGAGCCGGAGATCCCGCTGCACTGAGCCGCCGAGTGGCGAGCTGTGCACCCCTCGACCCCGGGGCAGACGTGCACATCTCGCCACTCGATGTCCGCGGGTCAGCCCTCGAGGGCGGCGGGGTCCATCCACGTCGCCTCCCAGACGTTGCCGTCCGGGTCGGTGAAGCTGGTGCCGTACATGAAGCCGTGGTCCTGGGCCGGCTGCCAGGGCTTGCCGCCGGCGGCCAGCGCACGGGCCAGCAGGTCGTCGCACTCCGCCCGGTCGGCCGCGGAGACCGCGTTCAGCACCGACGTCGCCTGCGCCGGGTCGCCGATCGAGCCGGCCAGGAACCCGGCGAACTTCTCCCGGGTCAGCAGCATCACCAGGATGTTCTCCTCGATCACCATCGCTGCGCCGGTGTCGTCGGTGTACCGAGCGTCGTTGCGGAAGCCCAGGGCCGCGTAGAAGGCCTTGGCCCGCTCCAGGTCGGTGACCGGCAGGTTCACGAAGATCATGCGCACGGGGAGCTCCTCGGGTAGGCGGGACCGCGATCGGGCCCGTCGCGGATCAGACCGGCCCCCGCCGGAGAACTCATCGGCGGGCCGTGGCGGCGAGGACCAGGTCGACGGTCTCGCTCGGCGCATCCCACATCGGGAAGTGGCCGGAGCCGTCGAACCAGTGGAGCTCGGCGTCGGGGAATGCCTCGACCGCCCGCGCCGCCTGGCGGGCCAGGGTGACCCGGTCGCGCCGTCCCCAGCCGATGGTCAGCCGGCCGGGCAGCGACCCGGCCGGGGCGCCCTGCTGGCGGGGCCCGCGGGCGAGGTCGGTGAGGACGGCGTCGAAGGACGGCGACAGCGCGTACCCGGTGAGCTCACGGGTGACCACCTCGCCGTCCAGGGCCCACGGGCGGGCGGAGAACTGGGCCAGCAGCGCCGTCCGCCCGGCCGGGTTGCCCAGCACGGCGGGGAGCGCCGGCCGGATCCGGCGGACCAGCGCGATCGAGGCGCGCAGGCTGCCCAGGAACACCGCGGCCTCCCGGTCGGTCCAGAACCCGCCCGGGTCGAGGGCCACGGCGTCCCCGCCCAGCCCCCGCCGGGACAGCTCCAGCACCATCCGGGCGCCGAGCGAGCTGCCGACCAGCGGGGCGTCGGCCAGCCCCTCGGCCCGCAGCCAGCCCGCCACGGCGTCGGTGAGCGAGCCGAAGGTGGGGTCCGCCAGCGGTGGGGTGTCGCCGGCGAAGCCGGGCAGGTCCACGGCGACCACCTCGCGGGCCGCGGCCAGGCCGGGGAGCACCGGGTCCCAGGAGCGCCAGGAACCACCCAGCCCGTGCACGAGGACGAGGGGGTCGCCGGAGCCGGTCCGGTGCGTTGCGAGGTCCATCGCCGTCCCCTACCCCGGCGGTGCTGCGGCATCCCCCAGCCGGTCCCGAGGATGATGCGAGGGGTCGGGTGCACCGGAGGGCGCCGGGTCCGACAGCATGTGCGGTCCGGGGACATGGTGGACGCCCAGGTGAGGAGCGCGGACGGTGAGCACGTCGAGGAGCAACCGGGTGCGGGCGGCGATCGGCACGGTCAGCCTGACCGGTGCGGCGATGGGCTTCCTGTCCGCCTGCGGCACCGGGGCCGAGGAGCAGGAGGCCGAGCGGGTCTACTGCGTCGACGACCAGGACCAGGTCGTCGACGAGGAGCAGTGCGAGGAGGCCGAGCGCAACGGCGGCTTCATCGGCGGGGTGCCCTACTTCTTCCTGCTGGGTGGCTTCGGCGGCAACCGGTACGCGGTCGGGCAGACCATCCCGCAGCAGTACACCGGCGCAGCGACCCGGGTGAACCCCGCCGACACCACGGCGCGGTCCCGGGCCGGGCTGCCCGGCAGCGGCCGGGTGACCTCAGGCACCCGGATCTCCGGCGGCATCGGCTCGGGCCGGGTCGGGAGCGGGAGCGTCGGCTCATGAGGCGGCTCTACGGCACGGCCCGGCGCGGCTGGGAGGCCGAGATCGAGAGCCAGGGGCTCGTCTACAACAAGACGACCGTCCCGGGCGGTGAGACCCGCTCGTACTGGCGCGAGGACGTCTTCTACGACTTCACCTCCGCCGAGATCGACCACCTGGCCCACGTGACCGACCAGCTCTTCGCCGCCTGCGTGGAGGCCGGTGACGTGGCGCTGGCCGACGAACGGCTGCTGGACCGGATGCGGATCCCGCGCGACGCCCGCGAGGTCATCAAGGCCACCTGGGAGTCCGAGCCGCCCAGCGTCTACGGCCGCTTCGACCTGTGGTGGGACGGCGAGGGCGCGCCCCGGCTGCTGGAGTTCAACGCCGACACCCCGACCTCGCTGGTCGAGGCCGCGGTCGTGCAGTGGGCCTGGCACCTGGAGACCGGCCAGGGCCGCGACCAGTGGAACCAGCTCGACGACCGGCTGGTCGAGGCCTGGCGGCGCAACCTGTCCCGCTGGGAGGCCGAGCACGGCCGCCGTCCCCGGGTGCACCTCGCCTGGACCAACGGCGACCGCAGCGGTGAGGACTGGATGACGGTGGCCTACCTGGCCGACACCGTCCAGCGGGCCGGCTACGAGACGGTGGTGCTCACCACCGAGGAGCTCGCCCTGGACACCGGTGACGCCCGGTTCTACGACCCCAAGGGCAACCTGATCGACGTCCTCTTCAAGCTCTACCCCTGGGAGTGGCTGCTCGAGGACGCCTACGGCCCCTCGGTGATCGCCGACCTGTGGACCCCCGACGGCACCACCTGGATCGAGCCGATCTGGAAGATGCTGTGGTCGAACAAGGGGCTGCTGCCGGTGCTGTGGCAGCGCTACGCCGACGACCCGGTGATCGGCAAGCACCTCCTCCGGGCCTACTTCGCCGACGACCCCCGCGCGGCCGAGCTGGAGCAGACCGGCTACGCCCGCAAGCCGCTGTTCGGCCGGGAGGGCAACAACGTCGAGCTGTTCGCCCCCGGAGGCGAGCCCCTGGCCTCGCTCGGCGGGAAGTACGGCGCGGAGGGCTGGGTGGTGCAGCAGCTGTGCGCGCTGCCCGACTTTGCCGGCCCCGACGGCCCGCACCACCCGGTGCTCGGCACCTGGGTGGTCGACGGCGAGGCCGCGGGCCTGGGCATCCGGGAGTCCGACGGGCTGATCACCGACGACCTGTCCTTCTTCGTGCCGCACACCATCGACCACCGCCGCCCGCCGAACACCACCTGGTCGGCCTGACGCCCTGCCTGTTGTCGATCATCGGCGATCGGTGGGCCTGCTCGGCGTGTCGGACCGCCAGTTGCCGATGATCAACTCCTGAGGGGCGCCCGTCGCCAGGTTGGCCAGCAGCAGGACCAGGGACGCCATCTCGACCGCCACGGCGACCGTCAGCCAGCGGGTCTGCACCTCAGACCCCCGTGGTCGACCCGGGGCGCAGGATCATCAGCACCACGACCACCACCCACAGCAGGTTGAAGGTGCCGGAGGCCATGGCCAGCCGGCGCACCAGGGCGGCGGCGTCCGCCGGCCGGGTCGTCGGCGCGACCAGGGCAGCCGCGGCGGACGTCGGGCCCGGGCCGCCCTCGGCCAGCTGCAGCAGCTCGCGCTGCCGGGGCAGGACGACGCCGCCCAGCAGCAGCCCCGCGGCGAGGGTGAGGGCCATGGAGACCAGCACCCAGGCCTCGCCGAGCACCCCGAGGGCCGACCCCACCGCCACCCCGAAGACCGGGACGGCGAGCGCCAGCACCGCGTAGACCCGGCTGATCCGGTGCAGCAGGTGTACCGCCGGAAGCGCCGGGACCGCGGTCTCCTCCTCCAGCGCGAGCCGGGCGTAGCGCGGGAACAGGCTCACCGCCACGGTCACCGACCCCACGAACACGATCGCGGCCACCACGTGGACGCTCAGCAGGAACCCCGCCATCGCACTCCTCCTCTCGGTCGTCGACGACAGTATCAGCCGGGCTGAAACCGAGGGAGAACGGCGACACCGAGGGCTGCGAGGATGGGGCGCTCCGTCGTCCGGGCGGAGGACCGAGGGGGACCACGTGACCGACCCGACCGCGCCGGGTGCCGGGGAACCGCCGGCGACCAGCCCGGCCGTGCTCCTCGTCGCCCTGGGCCGGGAGGTCGAGTCACGGCTGGGTGCGGCGCTGGAGCCCAGCGGCCTGTCGCTGCGGCTGATGGGCGCGCTCGGCCACCTGGCCCGACAGCCCGGGCTGTCCTACACGGAGCTCGCCCGCCGGGCCAGGGTGACCCCGCAGAGCATGCACGCGACGGTCGCCGCGCTCATCGAGGCCGGTGCGGTCGCACCGGCGGGGCCCGGCCGGGGGAAGCGGGCGCTGCTCGAGGTGACCGACCAGGGCCACCGACTGCTCGCAGCCGGCCAGGCCGCGATCACCGCCGTGGACGTCGAACTGCGCTCGCTGGCCGCGCTCCCGCCGGACGGCGACCTGTTCCGGATGACCATCGAGCTCTCCCGCCGTCCTCCGCCGGCACCCTGATCCGCCTCGGGGAACTCAGCCGAGGGCCGCCGCGGCGGGGAGCCAGTCGATCCGGCCGCCGTGGGCAGCGGTGTAGGCCAGCGGCTCGCCGTCCAGGGCCAGCAGGAACCGGGCCTCGTCGGCCGCCGGCGGCTCGGGCAGCCGGTCGCGGACGGCGGGCAGCACGCCCACGCCCTCCTGGGAGACCCAGCGCACCGGCAGCCCGGCCACGAGCTCGGTGAACGCCCCCTTCGCCGCGGCCGGCAGGTACGCCAGCACCGCGGTGTGGAAGACGACGACGGTGGCCTCGGCCGGCATCGCGGCGACCAGCCCGGGCAGCTCCTCGACCAGGTCGCCCCGCCGGATATCGGCGGGCTCCCGGGCGGCGATCGCGGCCGCGGCGGTGAGCCGGTCGCGCCGCTCGTCCATGCCCGGCCAGATGAGCGCCTGCAGCCAGGCGACGTCGTCAGCGTCCGCGGGATCGAGCGGGTTCAGGTCGATGCCCGCCCGCCGCACCACCTCCGGCACCCCGCCCGGGACCGGCCCGGTGCCGGTGACCTCGCAGCTCAGCTGCACCGCGCGCGACGCCGGCCCGACCCGGACGCCGGAGTAGTCGTAGCCGTACCGGTCCGGGTACAGGCACAGCCCGGCCGACGCGCCGACCTCGATCAGGGCCAGCGGCCCCGGCAGGCCGGCCAGCACCGGCAGCAGCGCCGCGCAGCGGGCGGCCTCGTTGGTCTGGGTGGCCCGGGTGAGCATCGTCGCCCGCAGCCGCTCGGCGTCGCCCAGCACCCGGTCGCGCAGTTCCGCACCGTCCGCCGGCGGGCCGCCGTGCAGGTACTGGATCGCGCCCAGCAGCAGGTTGGCCTGCCGCTTGGGCCGCGGCAGCGTGCCGAGGAAGGCCAGCACCTCGGCGTCCTCGGCGACCGCGGCGGCGAGCTCGGCGTACCGCGGCGAGAGCGGGGCCGCCTCCACCTGCGCGAACCAGCGGTAGTGGTCGGCCAGGTCGCTGAGCTCCTCGTCCAGTGACCTCATGTGGTCGTCAGGTCGCGCGAGGCGCCGGCTGAGCGGGCCAGCTCCTCGCGGGTCGGCTCGACCAGCACCCGGCCGTCGGGGGTGAGCACGACCGGGGAGCCGGCGTCCTCGGCGCCGATCTCGGCGAGCAGGCGGGCGGCTGCGGCGTCCTCGGCCGGGTCCAGCCAGGTGTGCGGCACCCCGTCCTCGGCCAGCTGGGCCTGCAGCTCGGCGCTGGCCGGCCAGCGCCGGTCGCCGACCACCCGCAGCCCGCTCGCCTGCCCGATGAGCATCGCCCGGCGCAGCAGGAACGACCGGGTGATGACGTCGGCCAGCCCCCGGTCCCGGGTGAAGACGGCGCGCAGCTGCTCCAGGCTGAGCACCAGCACCTCACCGTCCTCGGCGGCCACCAGCGAGCGCACCGGCCGCTGCCCCGCCAGCATGTTCAGCCCGCCCAGGAACCGGCCCGGACCGTGGACGGCCACGACCCGCTTGCCGCCGTCCGGCCCGCCGTCCAGTGGCCCCTCGACCACCGCCACCGTGCCGGAGAGGACGGCGAAGAAGTCGAACTCCGCCTGCCCCGAGCGCAGCAGCACCTGCCCGCGGACGGTCCGCTGCCGGCGCCCCACCCGCCGCAGCACGGCGAGGTGCTCCTCGGACAGCCGTGGGGAGGAGCCGTCGTCCGGGGTCTCGGCGAGGCGTTCGCCGGGAAGCACGCTGATCGCCGGCAGCTCGGCGGCCGGGGAGAGGGCGACCGACGACCGTGCCGGCGCGACCAGCTCGGCCGCCGGCAGCAGGCTGCCGTGGCCGGGACCGCGCGGGTCGGAGGCGACCAGGGCGGCGGCGAGCGACTCGGTGGTGGTCGGGCCGTCGTGCCCGACGCCGTTGACGAAGAACGTCGGGGTGCCCCGCGCGCCGCTGGCCTCGGCGCCCACGACGTCGCTGCGCACCCGGGCCGCGTGGGCGCCGCTGCCCAGCTCCGCGGCGAACCGGCCGAGGTCCAGCCCGAGCGCGGCGGCGTGGTCGAGCAGCTGGTCGGCCTCCAGCTGGTCCTGGTGGGCGAACAGCCGGTCGTGCATCGTCCAGAAGGCGCCCTGCGCGCCGGCGGCCTCGGTGGCCTCGGCGGCGAGCTCGGCGTGCGGGTGGACGTCGGGCAGCGGGAGGTGCCGGAAGACGTACCGCAGGTCGTCGCCGAACCGGTGCCGCAGCTCCTCGACCACCCCGGTCGCGCGGCCGCAGAAGGGGCACTCGACGTCGCCGTACTCGACCAGGGTCAGCGGTGCGTCGACCCGGCCGCGGAGGTGGTCGACCGTCGGGTCGACCGGCGGGTCCAGCTCCCGCGGGCCGGTGCGGGCCGCCTGGGGCGAGCGCCGTCCCAGCGCCCAGAACCAGACCGCGCCCAGTGCGGCGGCGACGACGCCCGCGGCGAGGACGCCGACCATCGCCTCCTCGCGCAGCGTCGGGTCGTCGAAGGCCAGGTCGGCGACGAACAGCGAGACGGTGAAGCCCAGGCCGGACAGCGCCGCCCCGCCCCAGACAGCGGCCAGGGTCACCCCGGGGGGCAGCGAACCCATGCCGAAGCGGACGGCGAGGGTCGAGGCCAGCCCGATGCCGACGAACTTGCCGACGACCAGGCCCACGAAGACGCCCACGGTGATCGGGGAGGTGAGCGCCCGGTCGAGCAGCTCGGTGTCGAACTGCACGCCCGCGTTGGCCAGCGCGAACACCGGGACGACGACGTACCCGCTCCACGGCACCAGCAGGGCGCCGATCCGCTCGTTCGGCGAGATGGCCCGCTCCACCGACAGCTTCGCCCGGCGGGCCAGCGCGACGTCGGGGGCCTGCCGGAAGGCACGGGTCAGCGTGCCTGCGGACTCGACCTCGTCCCGGCGGGGTGTGTACGCGCTGACCAGCAGGCCCAGCACGACGCCGCCGATGGTGGCGTGCACCCCGGAGGCGTGCATCGCCAGCCACATGACCACGCCGACGGCGAAGTAGGCCGGCCCGCGCCACACCTGCAGCCGGGTGAGCAGCCCGAAGGCGACCACGCACAGCACCGCGACGCCGAGGGCGAGGAGGTCGATGTCGTCGGAGTAGAAGACCGCGATCACGGTGAGCGCGCCGATGTCGTCGACGACGGAGAGCGACAGCAGGAAGACCCGCAGCTGAGTGGGGCAGCGCGAGCCGACCAGCGCCAGCGCGCCGAGGACGAAGGCGGTGTCGGTGGCCATCGGGATGCCCCAGCCCTGCGCACCGGGGCCACCGGCGTTGATCGCCAGGTAGAGGCCCGCCGGCACCGCCAGCCCGGCGATCGCGCCGAGGGCCGGGACGGAGAGCCGGCTGCGCTCGGTCAGCTCCCCCATCGACAGCTCGCGGCGCACCTCCATGCCGATGAGGAAGAAGAAGAACACCATCAGGCCGTCGTTGACCCAGTGCCGCAGGTCCATGGCGACGCCGGTCGAGCCGACCTCGAAGGAGAGCTCGGTGTGCCAGAAGGCCTCGTAGCTGTCGCCCCACGGCGAGTTCGCCCAGATCAGCGCCAGCGCGGTCGCCACGACGAGCAGGCCGGCGCTGGCCGCCTCGGTCTGCAACATGCGCCGGGCCTGCGCCGACAGCTGGGCGATGAGGTGACCGGACCCCGACCGCGCGGTGGTCCGTACTGGTGCGCTCACCCGGTCTTCCTACCCTGCGCTTGTGACGGGGCGGGATCGGTCGGACGTCGCGTCCGTGGCCCCGACACTGTCCGCCGGACGACCGTCCGGTGAACGAGGGACCGAGAGGACGACGATGACGGACAGCAGTGCCCTCGCAGGCCAGGTCGCGGTGGTCACCGGGGCGGCGCGTGGCCTCGGCCGGGCGATCGCCCTGGAGCTGGCGGCCGCCGGAGCCGACATCGGCCTGGGTCTCCGCGACGTCACCTCCGACGGCGGGCTCACCGGGGAGATCACCGCCCTCGGACGCCGGGTGGTCGCCGTCCCGATGGACGTCACCGACCTCGACCAGAGCCGGGCGGCGATCGACCGGGTGGTCGACGAGCTCGGGTCGGTCGACGTCCTGGTCAACAACGCCGGCGGCGGGGTGATGGCCTCGGCGCTGGAGCTGACCGAGGCGGACTTCGACGCCGTCTGGTCGCGCAACACCCGCTCGACGTTCTTCCTGGCCCAGCACGCCGCCCGGCACATGGCCCGGGCCGGTGGCGGGGCGATCGTCAACGTCGCCTCCCAAGCCGGGCTGGTCGCGCTGCCCGGCGAGTCCGCCTACTGCACTGCGAAGGCCGCGGTCATCCACCTGACCCGCTGCCTGGCCGTGGAGTGGGGGGAGCTGGGCATCCGGGTCAACGCGGTGGCGCCGACCTTCATCGAGACGCCGGGCACCGAGCCGGCGCTGTCGGACCCGGCGTTCCGTGCCGACGTCGTCGACCGGATCGCCGCGCTGCACCGGATCGGCCGGCCGGAGGAGGTCGCCACCGCGGTGGCCTTCCTGGCCTCCCCGGCCGCCAGCCTGGTCACCGGCCACACCCTGACCGTGGACGGCGGCTGGACCGCCCGCTGACCCCGCGCTTCCCCGCCGCCACGACGATCATGGAGCTGCGGTGGCGACACCCCGGCCGTGCTCGGCGTGCCGTCACCGCCAGCCCATGATCGTCGGCGAGCGCTGGGTGGGGAGGCGGCCAGGGCCTAACCCAGGACGACGAGCAGGTCGCCGCCCTCGACCTGCTGGACGGCGCTGATCGCCACTCGGGAGACCGTGCCGGCGCGGGGGGCGGTGATCGCGGCCTCCATCTTCATCGCCTCGATGGTGGCCAGCTGCGCGCCCGCCTCCACCGTGTCGCCCTCGGCGACGGACAGGCTGACCACCCCGGCGAACGGCGCCGCCACTTGCCCCGGGTCGCTGCGGTCGGCCTTCTCGGTGGGCTGGACGTCGGAGGTGACGGACCGGTCCCGCACCGACACCGGCCGGAGCTGGCCGTTGAGCGTGCACATCACCGTGCGCATCCCCCGCTCGTCGGCGTCGGAGATCGCCTCGATGGCGATGAGCAGCCGCACCCCGGGCTCCAGGTCGACCGAGTGCTCCACGCCCTGCCGCAGCCCGTAGAGGAACTCCTTGCTGGGCAGCACCGAGGTGTCGCCGTAGGCCTCCCGGTGCGCCTGGAACTCCATGGTCGGGCCGGGGAACAGCAGCCGGTTCAGCGTGGGCCGCGGTTCCTTCGCCAGGCCGGCCAGGTCCTCCTCCGACAGCTCTGCCGGCGGCTCTGCCGGGCGCCGTCCCTCCAGGGCGCGGGACCGGAACGGCTCCGGCCAGCCGCCGGGCGGGTCACCCAGCTCGCCGCGGAGGAACCCGACCACCGAGTCGGGGAGGTCGTGCGTCCCGGGGTCGGCGGCGAAGTCCTCCACCGCCACCCCGGCACCCACCAGCTGCAGCGCCAGGTCACCGACCACCTTCGACGACGGCGTGACCTTGACCAGCCGGCCGAGCAGCCGGTCGGCCGCGGCGTACATCGCCTCGACCTCCTCGAACCGCTGCCCCAGCCCGAGGGCGATCGCCTGCTGGCGCAGGTTGGACAGCTGCCCGCCGGGGATCTCGTGGGTGTAGACCCGCCCGGTCGGGGCCGGCAGCCCGGACTCGAAGGGCGCGTAGACCCGGCGGACGGACTCCCAGTAGGGCTCCAGGTCGTTGACTCGCGCCAGGTCCAGGCCGGTGGCCCGCTCGGTGTGGTCGGTGGCGGCGACGATGCTGCTCAGCGCCGGCTGGGACGTCGTCCCGGCCAGGGCCGCGCTGGCGCCGTCCACGGCGTCGACCCCGGCCTGCCAGGCCGCCATCAGCGTCGCCAGCTGCCCGCCGGGGGTGTCGTGGGTGTGCAGGTGCACCGGCAGGTCGAACCGCTCGCGCAGCGCGGTGACCAGGGTGGCCGCCGCCGGCGGGCGGAGGAGCCCGGCCATGTCCTTGATCGCCAGCACGTGCGCCCCGGCGTCGACGATCTGCTCCGCCAGCCGGAGGTAGTAGTCGAGGTCGTAGAGCTGCTCGGCCGGGTCGGAGAGGTCGGCGGTGTAGCAGAGCGCGACCTCGGCGACCGCCGTCCCGGTCTCCCGGACGGCGTCGATCGCCGGGCGCATCTGGTCGACGTCGTTGAGCGCGTCGAACACCCGGAAGACGTCGATGCCGGTGTGTGCCGCCTCGGCGACGAACGCCGTCGTCACCTGCTCCGGGTAGGGGGTGTAGCCGACGGTGTTGCGGCCGCGCAGCAGCATCTGCAGGCAGATGTTGGGCACTGCCTCGCGCAACGCGGCCAGCCGCTCCCACGGGTCCTCGTGCAGGAACCGCAGCGCGACGTCGTAGGTGGCCCCGCCCCACGCCTCGATCGACAGCAGCTGCGGGGTCGCCCGCGCCACGTGCCCGGCCACGGCCAGCAGGTCCTTGGTGCGCACCCGGGTGGCCAGCAGCGACTGGTGCGCGTCCCGGAACGTGGTGTCGGTGACCGCGAGGGCCTTCTGCGCGCGCAGGTCGGCGGCGAACCGCTCCGGCCCGAGCTCGCGCAGCCGGTCCCGGGAGCCGTCCAGCGGGTGCAGCGCCAGGTCCAGCCGGGGGAGCTTCTCCACCGGGTCGATCAGGTGCGGGCGCTCACCGTGCGGGGCGTTGACCGTGACGTCGGCCAGGTAGGTGAGCATCTTGGTGCCGCGGTCGGCCGAGGAGCGGGCGGTGAGCAGCTCGGGCCGCTCCTCGATGAACGACGTCGTCACCCGGCCGGCCTGGAAGTCCGGGTCGTCCAGCACCGCCTGCAGGAACGGGATGTTCGTCGACACCCCGCGGATGCGGAACTCGGCCACCGCGCGGCGCGCCCGGGCCACCGCGATGTCCCAGGTGCGGCCGCGGCAGGTGAGCTTGACCAGCATCGAGTCGAAGTGCGCGCCCACCTCGGCACCCAGGGTGGCGGCGCCGTCCAGCCGCACCCCGGCGCCGCCGGGCGAGCGGTAGGCGGTGATCCGGCCGGTGTCCGGGCGGAAGCCGTTGGCCGGGTCCTCGGTGGTGATCCGGGTCTGCAGCGCCGCCCCGCGGAGCACGATCGACTCCTGGGTCAGCCCCAGGTCGGCCAGCGTCTCCCCCGCCGCGATCCGCAGCTGGCTGCCCACCAGGTCGACGTCGGTGACCTCCTCGGTCACCGTGTGCTCCACCTGGATCCGCGGGTTCATCTCGATGAAGACGTGCCGGCCCTCGCGGTCGACCAGGAACTCCACGGTGCCCGCGCAGCTGTAGCCGATCTGCCGGGCGAAGGCGACCGCGTCGGCGCAGATCCGCTCGCGCAGGGCCGGGTCCAGGTTCGGCGCCGGGGCGATCTCGATGACCTTCTGGTGCCGGCGCTGCACCGAGCAGTCGCGCTCGTAGAGGTGGATGACGTTCCCCTGCCCGTCGGCCAGGATCTGCACCTCGATGTGCCGCGGGTCGATGACCGCCTGCTCGAGGAAGACCGTCGCGTCCCCGAACGCCGACTCCGCCTCCCGCATCGCCGCCTCGATCGCGCTGCGCAGCTGGTCGCGCTGCTCGACCCGGCGCATGCCGCGCCCGCCACCCCCGGCCACCGCCTTGACGAAGACCGGGCCCTCGATCGCGTCGGCGGCGGCCAGCAGGGTGTCGACGTCGTCGCTGGGCTCGGTGCCCTGCAGCACCGGCAGGCCGGCCTCGCGGGCCGCGGCGATCGCCCGGGACTTGTCCCCGGTGAGCTCGAGCACCGCCGCCGACGGGCCGACGAAGGTGATCCCGGCCCGCGCGCAGGCCTCGGCCAGGTCGGGGTTCTCCGACAGGAACCCGTAGCCGGGGTACACCGCGTCGGCGCCGGCGCGCTGGGCGGCCCGGACGATCTCGGCGACGTCCAGGTAGGCCCGCACCGGGTGGCCCGGCTCGCCGATCTCGTAGCTCTCGTCGGCCTTGAGCCGGTGGACGGAGTTGCGGTCCTCGTGCGGGAAGACGGCGACCGTCCCGGCACCCAGCTCGTAGGCGGCGCGGAAGGCGCGGACGGCGATCTCGCCGCGGTTGGCGACCAGGACCTTCTCGAACACGGGTGCCCCTCTCTGTCGGGGAGCGCCGGCACGCAACGCCCTCGGAGGGCCGACGCTAGCGGCGCACCCGACTGCCCGGTGTTCCCGTTGTGCACAACGTGCGTGCCGGCCGCTGCACCGGGTACTCCCCGGCCGTGACTGCCCAGACCACGGCTGACGACGTCCCCTCCGCCCGCGCACCGAAGGAGGTCGTGCTCGTCACCGGCGCCTCCAGCGGCATCGGCCGGGCCAGCGCGATCGGGTTCGCCCGGCGCGGCGCCTCCCTCGTGCTGGTGTCCCGCAGCGCCACCGCGCTCGCCGACGCCGCCGCCGACTGCCGCGCCGCCGGTGCCGCGGCCGTCGAGTGCGTACCGGCCGACGTCCTGGACGCCGCGGCCGTGCAGTCCGCCGTCGACCGCGCGACCGGCACCTTCGGCCGGCTGGACGTCGTCGTCCACTCGGCCACCGTGATGGCCTACGGCCGCATCGAGGACATGGACGCCGCTGTCTTCCAGCGGGTCGTCGACACCGCGGTCCAGGGCACGTTCCACGTCTTCCAGGCGGCGCTGCCGGTGCTGCGGGCCCAGCGGCGCGGGCACGTCGTCGTCGTCAGCTCGCTGCTGGCCTCGATCACCGCGCCGACGATGGGCGCCTACGTGGCCGCCAAGTGGGGCCAGCTCGGGCTGATCCGCACCCTGCAGCAGGAGCTGCGCGAGCTGCCCGACGTGCACGTCTCCGCGGTCGCCCCGGGCGGGACGACGACGCCGATCTACGGCCAGGCCGCGACCGTGCTCGGCAACACCGGGCACCCGCCGCCGCCGGTCTACACCCCCGAGCGGGTCGCCCGGGCGGTCCTGGCCCGGGTGGCGCACCCGCGCCGGCTCAAGCAGTCCGGCTTCACCAACCCGGTGATCATCGCCGGGTTCCGGCTGTTCCCGCCGGTGTACGACGCGCTCGTCGGCCCGCTGCTCAAGGTCTTCGGCATGGCGCGTGACCAGGTGGGGCCGACCACCGGCAACGTGTTCGAGCCGGTGTCGGAGAAGGAGTCGACCCGGGGCCGCTTCTGGGGCATCTGACCGACCGTCGGTCAGAGGAGCCCGGCGACGTGGGCCAGGATGGCCACCTGGACGCGGTTGGCCGTGCCCAGCTTGGTGAAGACCCGGGAGACGTGCGACTTCACCGTGGCCTCGCTGAGGAACAGCTCCCGGCCGATGTCGGCGTTGGACAGGCCCCGCCCCACGGCCAGCAGCACCTCGCGCTCCCGCTCGGTGAGGGTCTCGATCCGTCCCCGCGCCTCCTGCCGGCGGGCGTCGGCGCCGGTGTCGGTGTAGCGGGTGATCAGCCGCCGGGTGGCGGTCGGGGACAGCATGGCCTCACCCGCGGCGACCACCCGGACCGCCTGCACCAGCTCCCGCGGCGGGGTGTCCTTGAGCAGGAAGCCGCTGGCGCCGGCCTGCAGCGCACCGAAGACGTGCTCGTCCAGGTCGAAGGTGGTCAGCACCAGCACCCGGGGTGCGTCGGGGCGGGCGGTGAGGGCGGACGTGGCGGCCAGCCCGTCCATCCGCGGCATCCGCACGTCCATCAGGACGACGTCCGGCCGGAACCGGAGCGCGGCGTCGAGCGCCTCCGCGCCGTCCCCGGCCTCACCGACCACGCGCAGGTCCGGGGCGCTGGCCAGCACGGCGCGCAGCCCCGCCCGCACCAGCGCGTCGTCGTCGACCAGCAACAGGCGCACGGACTCGGCTCCCGATCCGTTCACGCGAGCTCCCCGTCCCCGCCGTCGGGCCAGGGCAGGTCGGCGTGGACCAGGAAGCCGTCGGGCTGTGCCCCCGTGCTCAGCCGGCCACCCACCAGCTCCACCCGTTCCCGCAGCCCCAGGAGCCCGAGGCCGGCCCCGGGCACCAGGGGTGCCGCCGCCGTGGTCGGGGCGCTGTTGTGCACCCGGACCTGCAGGCCGCTGCCGGGCTCCCCGGCCAGCAGCACGGTGGCCGTGCCGCCGGCGGCGTGCTTGTGCACGTTCGTGAGGGCCTCCCGCACGACCCGGTGCGCGGTGCGGCCCACGATCGGGGGCGGGGTCTGCCCCTCGGGCAGGTCGAGGTGCAGGTGCACGGCGACACCCGCCGCCGAGCTCGCCCGGACCAGTCGGTCGACGTCGGCGAGGGTGGGCTGCGGCAGCAGCTCGGCGTCGGCCTGGGGGGCGGAGCCGGTGTCCGCCCGCAGCACCCCCAGGACGGTGCGGAGCTCCTCCAGCGCCTGCCGGGCGGTGGTGCGGATCAGGGCGGCGGACTGCTCGACCTCCGCCGGACCGGCCGTCGGGTTGACCTCCAGGCCGCCGGCGTGCAGCGCCACCAGGGACATCCGGTGCGCCAGCACGTCGTGCATCTCCCGGGCGATGCGGGTGCGTTCGGCCTGCCGGGTCTGCTCGACCCGCAACCGCTGCTCGGCCCTGGTCTGGACGACCCGCTCCTGCAGCGACCGCACGAGATCGCGGCGGGCCCCGAGGTAGGCGCCCAGCAGCACCGGGAAGACGACCGCGGCCAGCCCGTAGGCGGCCAGGATCGCTGCCGAGAGCGGGTCGAGCAGGACGACCGGGTCGAGCCCCGCCTCGGTCGCAGCGCTCACCACCAGCGCCGTCACCGCCGCGCACAGCACCAGCACCAGCCACCGGTCGCGGCGCCGGATGGCCACGGTCAGCAGGGCCAGCCACACCGGCAGCCACGAGCCCCCGGCAGCCCCGACGACGCAGCCCAGCAGCGCCACGTGCACCGGGTACCGCCGGCGCCACCAGAGGGCGACGGCCAGCAGCAGCGTCCCCAGGGCCTGCAGCCACGTCCGGGGAGCGAGGTCGGCCACCGGGCCCTCACCGACGACGAGGGAGGCCGCCCCCAGCACACCGAGCGCCACGAAGGCCAGGTCACGCAGCCGCGCCCAGGGCCATCGTCGGGCACCGGACTCGTCGATCATCGCCCCGCGACCCGTCTCCACGGGGGTGAGCGTAGAGATCATCCGACCCCGCGCCGTCCCCCGACGGGCTGACGACCGGGTCGATGACCTGCGACTTTCGTAGCATGGGCCGACCACCTCCGGCCGATGTCCGCACCCCCCGGTGCCGGACAGGCTCGTGCCATGAACGACACGGAGACGTCCACCGTCCATCTCGACCCGGAGAACTGGCCCGTCCGGGCCGTGGGCACCGATGCCATGGCTGTCCTCGGCCTGGTCTTCGCCTTCGTCCTCTTTCCGCTGGGGATCGTCTTCAGCGCCCTGGGCCTGCGCAACACCCGCCGGGACGGCACCCGCGGCCGCGGGCTCGCCCTCGCCGGGATGACCGTGTCACTGCTGCAGCTGGCCGGGGTCGTCGGGCTCGTCCTGTGGGCCGCCTTCGGCGCCGGCTCCTGATGGCCTGGGACGGCGAGGAGCCGGCCAGCGTCCTGGCCGCGCGCCAGCTCGCCGAGGAGGCCCGGCAGCGGAGGCACCAGCCCCGCCGCCGCCCACCCCTCCGTCGCCCGCCCGGCCAGCGGACTGCCCGCCAGTGCGCAGTCGTGGTCGTCGACACGCGCCGACGCGCGGAGGCGGGCGACCACCACTGACCACTCGGCGCCCGCGGGGCGTCGGGGAGGATGGGCCGGTGACCGCCCTCCGCACCTCCTTCTCCGCCGAGGTCACCGCCGCCGCCGCCCGGCTGGCCGGCGTCGCCGAACGGACGCCGCTGCAGCGCAACGCCCGACTGTCGGAGCTGACCGGCGCCGCCGTCTGGGTCAAGCGCGAGGACCTGCAGGTCGGCCGGTCGTACAAGGTTCGCGGCGCGTACAACACGATCAGCCAGCTGGACGCCGCCGGTCGGGCGGCCGGTGCGGTGACCGCCAGCGCCGGCAACCACGGCCAGGGGGTCGCCTACGCCTGCCGGGTGCTCGGCGTCCGGGGCCGGGTCGTCGTGCCCGGGACGACGCCGCGGCAGAAGCGGCAGCGGATCGCCGCGCTCGGCGGGGACATGGTCGAGCTCGTCGTGCACGGCGACACCTACGACGACGCGGCCGCCGCCGCCGCCGAGCACGCCACGATGACCGGGGCGACGCTGGTGCCCGCCTTCGACGCGCTGTCCACGGTCGCCGGTCAGGCCACCGTGGCGATGGAGCTGCTCAGCCAGCTGGACACCCCGCCGGACGTCGTCGTCCTGCCGGTCGGTGGGGGCGGGCTGCTGGCCGGCTGCGGCACCTGGCTGCGCGAGCACGTCCCCGGCGTCCGGCTGGTGGGGGTGGAGCCGTCGGGTGCGGCGAACATGGCGGCGGCGCTGGCCGCGGGACGGCCGGTGGAGCTGGCCGAGATCGACACGTTCGTCGACGGCGCGTCGGTGCGCCGGGCCGGCGACGTGACCTTCCCGCTGGTGCGCGACTCGGGCGCGGAGCTGGTGACCGTCCCCGAGGGACAGGTCTGCACCGAGATGCTCGACCTGTACCAGGTCGACGGGGTGATCGCGGAGCCCGCCGGCGCCCTGGCCAGCGCAGCGCTCACCGGCGGCTCGGTCCTCGTCGAGCCCGGCCAGACCGTCGTCACACTGCTGTCGGGCGGCAACAACGACGTCAGCCGGTACGCCGAGGTGGTCGAGCGCTCACTGGTGCACCAGGGCCTCAAGCACTACTTCCTGGTCGAGTTCCCGCAGGAGCCCGGGGCGCTGCGCCGGTTCCTCGACGAGGTGCTCGGCCCGGACGACGACATCGTGCTGTTCGAGTACGTCAAGCGGGACAACCGGGAGACCGGGGCGGCGCTGACCGGCATCGAGCTGGGCAGCGTCGACGGCCTGGCGCCGCTGCTGGCCCGGATCGAGGCGGGCCCGCTCAAGATCCAGCTCCTCGCGCCGGGCACGACCGCCTACCGCTTCCTGGTCTAGCGCGGCCCCCCGGCGGGAGGCCGCGCCGACAGGTCAGGGTTCGACGGTGACCTTGATCGCCTCGCCCTTCTGCACGATGGAGAAGGCGTCGAGGACGCGGTCCAGCGGCAGGTGCTCGGTGATCAGGTCCTTGACCGGCACCTGGCCGGTGGAGATGTACTCCAGCGCCCGCTTGTTGTGCTCCGGCGCGGACCCGTTCGCGCCGTGGATATGCAGCTGCCGGTAGTGCACGACGTTGGAGTCGCAGGTGATCGTCGGGTTCGTCTTGGGCAGACCGCCGAAGAAGGAGATCCGGCCGTTGCGGGCGGCCATCGCGATGGCCTGCTCCTGGGTGACGTTCGCCGCGGTCGCGGTGATGATGACGTCGGCGCCCCGGCCGCCGGTCAGCTCCAGGACCCGGGCGACCACGTCGGTCTCCGCGCCGTTGATGACCTCGTCGGGCTGGACGGCCTTGGCCGACATCTCCAGCCGCTCGGCGTTGACGTCGACCAGGATGACCGTGCCGACCTTGTGGACCCCGCGGGCGATGCGGATGTGCATGCAGCCGATCGGCCCGGCGCCGAAGACGACGAGGGTGTCGCCCTCCTCGATCCCGAGGAGCTCCTGGGCGTTGATGGCGCAGGCGAACGGCTCGGCGGCCGAGGCCTCGTCGTAGCCGACGTTGTCCGGGATCCGGTTGAGGCCGTCCACCTTGAGCACCTGCTGCGGGACGATCATGTACTCGGCGAACCCGCCGTCGTACTGGTAGCCCACCGAGGTCTGGTTCTGGCACACCGCCATCCAGCCCTTGCGGCACTCGTGGCACTCCCCACACGGCACCGCGGCGATCACCTGCGCCCGGTCACCCGGCGCCCACGAGCTGCCGTACGTCGTGTTGACGTTCGCGCCGACCTCGACGACCTCGCCGGCGATCTCGTGCCCGATGGTGCGCGGCGGCGAGAGGTTCTGGTGGCCGTTGTGGAAGATCTTGACGTCGGTGCCGCAGGTCGAGCAGTTCTTGACCTTGAGCTTGATCTCGTCCGGGCCGCACTCGGGCTCGGGGACGTCCTCGAGCCGCACGTCCTCAGGGGCGTAGAACCGCAGGGCCTTCATGTCGTCCTCCGAGTGCTGTGTCGACGGTGACGCCGTCCGGCGCCGCGGGGCTGGCCACTGACTGGGTGTCGCCGATCACTGTAGGACGGCGGCCGGACACCCGGTTGGGTGGGTCTCTCTGCGATCATGTGGGTTTGTTCGGCCTTGACCCCAGCTTGAAGGCTTGATACACAGACATACACAGATCCGGGTGATCGCCGTCACACGATCGACCGCTCAGTCAGACGCCCGAACGACCCCTGTCGATCGCGGTTGCCGATCCAGCTCAGGAGGGCCCCTCATGGCCACGACCACTCATCCAGCCGCGCGCTCGGGAGGGATGCGGCTGCACGTCCAGCGGTTCGGCACCTTCCTGTCGAACATGGTGCTGCCCAACATCGGCGCGTTCATCGCCTGGGGCCTGATCACCGCCCTGTTCATCGAGACCGGCTGGATCACCCTGATCGGCGACGCCGTGGGGTACACCGGCAGCTACGGCTTCGTCGAGGACCTCGGCGCCTGGGGCTCCGGGGCCGAGGGCACCGGGATCGTCGGCCCGATGATCACGTACCTCCTGCCGCTGCTCATCGGCTACACCGGCGGCCGGATGATGTACGACGACAACCTGCGCGGCGGCGTCGTCGGCGCCATCGCCACCATCGGCGCCATCACCGGCGCCGACGTGCCGATGTTCCTGGGCGCCATGGTGATGGGCCCGCTCGCCGGCTGGTCGATGAAGAAGCTCGACGCGTTGTGGGCGCACAAGATCCGCCCCGGCTTCGAGATGCTGGTCAACAACTTCTCCGCGGGCATCTGGGGCGGGTTCCTGGCGGTCGTCGGCTTCGTGATCGCCGGCCCGTTCGTGCAGGCCTTCAGCGACCTGGCCTCCAACGTGGTCGACGTCCTGGTGGAGAACGGCCTGCTGCCGCTGACCTCGATCTTCATCGAGCCGGCCAAGGTCCTGTTCCTGAACAACGCCATCAACCAGGGCATCCTGACCCCGCTGGGCACCACCGAGGCGGCTGGGGTCGGCCAGTCCATCCTGTTCCTGCTCGAGGCCAACCCCGGCCCGGGCCTGGGCCTGCTGCTCGCCTTCGCCCTGTTCGGCCGCGGCGTCGCCAAGGCCTCGGCCCCTGGTGCGATCCTCATCCAGTTCGTCGGCGGCATCCACGAGATCTACTTCCCCTACGTGCTGGCCAAGCCGAAGCTGATCGTCGCGGTGATCCTCGGCGGCATGGCCGGCGTGGCCACGAACGTGCTCTTCGGCTCGGGGCTGCGCTCGCCGGCGTCCCCCGGCTCGATCATCGCCGTCTGGGCGGCCTCCCCGCCCAGCAGCCTGCTCGGCGTCACCGCCTCCGTGCTGATCGCCGCCGGCGTCACGTTCGTCGTCGCCGCGTTCCTGCTGAAGCTGGACAAGGACGACGACGGCGACCTGACCGCGGCCACCGCAGCGATGGAGGCGAACAAGGGCAAGAAGTCGTCGGTCTCCTCGGCGCTGACCGGTGCGCGCACCGGCCGCAGCGAGGGCCCGATCCGCTCCATCGTGTTCGCCTGCGACGCGGGCATGGGCTCCTCCGCCATGGGCGCCTCGGTGCTCCGCAAGAAGGTGCACGGCGCCGGCTTCGACGACGTGACCGTGGTGAACAAGGCCATCTCCAACCTGACCGACGACTACGACCTCGTCGTCACCCACGAGGACCTGACGGACCGGGCCGAGAAGAAGACCGGGTCGGCGGTGCACGTGTCGGTGTCGGACTTCATGTCCAGCCCGCGCTACGACGAGATCGTCGAGATGCTGAAGCGGACCAACGCCGCGCCCTCGGCCGAGGAGGCCACCGCGGCCGCCGCACCCGACGGTGCCGCCGTCCCCGGGCGCGAGGCCACCGCCCCCGCCGCGGCCGGCGGCCTCTCCCGGCTGGCCGAGGACGGCGACGACGGCACCGACGTGCTCGCCCTCGAGAGCATCGTCCTGGACGGCTCGGCCACCACCCGCGACGAGGCGATCACCGAGGCCGGCGAGCTGCTGGTCGCCGCCGGCGCCGTCGACCCCTCCTACGTGCAGGCCATGCACGACCGGGAGACCTCGGTGTCGACCTACATGGGCAACCGGCTGGCGCTGCCGCACGGCACGAACGAGGCCAAGCCCGCCATCCGGCGGACCGCGATCTCCTTCGTCCGCTACGCCGACGCCATCGACTGGAACGGCAAGGAGGCCTCCTTCGTCATCGGCATCGCCGGCGCCGGGGACGACCACCTGAAGCTGCTCGGCCGGATCGCGGAGGTCTTCGTCGACCCCGCGCAGGTCGCTCGCCTCGAGGCGGCGCAGAGCCCGGCCGACGTCCTGGCCGTGCTGGGTTCGCTGCAGCCCGCGTAGGCCCGCACGTCCACGACGGCCCCGGCCGACCCACCCGGGTCGGCCGGGGCCGTCGTGCGTCAGCGGGGGCCGTCGTGCGTCAGCGGGAGTGGTCGTCCGTCTCAGCCGGAGTAGCGGACGGCGGCGCGGGCACGGGCCTGAGCCGCGAGCACCTCGCGGTCCTTGGGCGGTGCGGTGGTGACCAGGTCGGCGAGCAGGTGCTCCGTGGCGTGCGCGATCTCCTCGACCGCCCGGTCGAACGCCGCCTGGTTGGCCTGCGACGGCTTGGTCGACCCGCTCACCTTGCGCACGTACTGCAGCGCCGCCGCCCGCACCTCGTCGGAGGTGGTGGCGGGCTCCAGGTTGTGCAGGACGTGGATGTTCCGACACATGCCCGGCAGCGTAGGCCCGCCCCGCGACCACCAGAATGGCCATTTCGGTGGCTGGGTCAGGGGCCAGAGTCGCGACTCTGGCCTCTCCGCCGCCCGGCCGGGTCAGGGGACGACGGTGGTGGTGGGAGCGCCGCCGCGGGCCAGGGCGCGGCTGATCACCAGGCGCTGGATCTGGTTGGTGCCCTCGAAGATCTGCATGACCTTGGCCTCGCGCATGTACCTCTCGACGGGGAAGTCGCGGGTGTAGCCGTACCCGCCGAGCACCTGGACGGCGTCGGTGGTCACCTTCATCGCGTTGTCGGTGGCCACCAGCTTGGCGATCGAGGCCTGCTGGCCGTAGGGCTGACCGGCGTCGCGCAGCCGCGCCGCGGACAGGTAGGTCGCCCGGGCGGTCTCGACGGCGGCGGCCATGTCGGCGAGCAGGAAGCCCAGCCCCTGGTGCTCGATGATCGGCTTGCCGAAGGTCTCGCGTTCCTGGGCGTAGGCGACGGCGTCGTCCAGCGCGCCCTGGGCCAGGCCGGTGGCGACGGCGGCGATCCCCAGCCGGCCGGCGTCCAGCCCGGCGAGGGCGATCGAGAGCCCCTCGCCCTCCTCGCCCAGCCGCCGGTCGGCGTCGATCCGCACGCCGTCGAACCGCATGGTCGCGGTGGTCGAGCCGGTCAGCCCCATCTTGCGCTCGGCGGTGTCGGCGGACAGCCCCTCGCTGTCGGCGGGCACGAGGAAGCAGGAGATGCCGCGCGCGCCGTCGTCGGAGGTGCGGGCCATGACCTTGTAGAAGTCCGCGTGCCCGCCGTGGGTGGTCCAGGCCTTCTCCCCGGTGATCACGTACGCGTCGCCGTCCCGCACGGCCCGGGTGCGCATCGCCGCCGGGTCGGAGCCGGCGTGCGGCTCGGAGAGGCAGTAGGCACCCAGCAGCTCGCCGCCGAGCATCTCCGGCAGCCGCTCCTGCTGCGCGGGCGTGCCCCGGGTGGCCAGCCCGAAGCAGGACAGCCCGTGCACGCTCACCCCGACGCCGACGCTGGCCCAGGCGGCCGCGATCTCCTCGAGCACCTGCAGGTACACCTCGTAGGGCTGCCCACCGCCGCCCAGCTCCTCGGCGTAGGGCAGGCCCAGCAGCCCGGCCCGGCCCAGGGTGCGGAACACGTCGCGGGGGAACTCCTCGGCCGCCTCCGCCGCGGCGGCCCGGGGTGCGAGCTCGTCCCGGGCCAGCTGCCGGGTGAGGTCGAGCAGGTCGGCGGCCTCCTGCGTGGGGACCAGACGACGGACGGGCACGGGGCACCTCCAGGAGGGTCGGGACGGCGCCGTCCCGACCGGGGTTGCGGTACTCCTGAACGGTACGCAGTACCCCCGCCCGTACGTCCCGTACGGCTGGCCGCGAGCGACGCCGCCGCTGACCGCCCGGGGGCAGACATGGCCATTTCTGCCTCGGGAAGGGGGGCGGGTCGGAAAGCTGGGTAAGGTGAGCCTCACCTGCCGGCCGGGGGACCCGGCCCACCGCCGTCCCCAGGAGCCGCTCGTGGTGCACCGCACGGCCACCCGGCCCGCTCCGGAGGTGAGCCCCCAGCAACCGCGCCAGGGCCTGCTGCGCGGCGTGGCCCCGCGGGTGCTGGGGCTGTGGCTGCTGCTGGCCGTCGTCGTGGCGGTCTGCGTGCTCAGCATCGCCGTCGGGACGAGGCCGATCGGCCTCGGCACCGTGTGGCAG
The DNA here is from genome assembly GCF_026967885.1 of Modestobacter sp. VKM Ac-2983. Lineage (NCBI taxonomy): Bacteria > Bacillati > Actinomycetota > Actinomycetes > Geodermatophilales > Geodermatophilaceae > Modestobacter > Modestobacter sp. VKM Ac-2983. Next base: position 184,573 of record NZ_JAPVBK010000003.1, on the reverse strand, counting down.
GCCCTGATCGACCCGAGCACCCCCGGGGACGAGACGGTCATCATCCGCGAACTGCGGGTGCCCCGGACCCTGCTGGGCGTCCTGGCCGGCTCGGCACTCGCCGTCTCCGGTGCGCTGATGCAGGGCCACACCCGCAACCCGCTGGGCGATCCCGGCCTGCTCGGCGTCACCGCGGGCGCGTCGTTCGCCGTCGTCCTCTCGATCTGGCTGCTCGGCATCACCACCGCCGGCGGGTACGTCTGGTTCGCCTTCGCCGGCGCACTGCTGGGCAGCGTCGCGGTCTTCCTGATCGGCTCCGCGGGCCGGGGGGCGCCCAGCCCGGTGAGTCTGGCGCTCGCGGGGGCGGCCCTCAGCTACCTGCTCTACGCCCTGGTGCAGGCGGTCACGATCCGCGAGACGACCGCGCTGGACGCCTACCGCTTCTGGGTGGTGGGGGCGCTGGCCGGGCGGGACGCCGAGGTCCTCACCCAGGTCGCCCCCTTCATCGTGGTGGGCCTGGTGCTCGCCATGGTCAACGCCCCGGCGCTGAACCTGCTGGGCCTCGGGGAGGACGTCGCCCGGGGCCTGGGCCAGCGGATCTGGCTGGCCCGCGTGGTCGGGCTGGGCGCGATCACCCTGCTCACCGGGGCCGCCACCGCCGCCTGCGGCCCGATCGCCTTCGTCGGGCTGGTGGTGCCGCACGTCGCCCGGGCTATCACCGGCCCCGACCACCGCTGGCTGGTCCCGTACTCCGCGCTGCTCGGCGTGGTGTTCCTGCTGCTGGCCGACGTGCTGGGCCGGGTCCTGGCCCGGCCGGGTGAGCTGCAGGTCGGCATCGTGCTGGCCGTCGTCGGCGCGCCGTTCTTCATCGCGCTGATCCGCCGCCGCCGGCTGGTGCAGCTGTGAGCACCACGGCGCCCGCCCGGGCCACCCCTCCCCGGCCCCGGCCCCGCCGGCCGTTGCGGGTCGGTCGCGTCTCCACCACCTATCGGGTGCGCGACGTGCTGGTGCCGATCGCGGTCTTCCTGGTCCTGGTGCTGGCCGCCGCGGTCAGCCTCGGTCGCGGCGACTACCCGATCGGCGTGCCCGACGTGCTCGGCACCCTGGTCGGGCTGGGCGACGAGACCCAGCGGCTGATCGTGCTGGAGCTGCGCGCGCCCCGGATCGCGGTGGCCGTGCTCGTCGGGGTGGCCCTCGGCCTGTCCGGCGCGCTCATCCAGACCTTCGCCCGCAACCCGCTCGCCAGCCCCGACATCCTGGGCGTCACCGGCGGGGCCGCGATCGGCGCGGTGAGCGTGATCGTGCTGGGCGGCACCGGCACCACCGCCGCCGGCGTGCTGGGCGGGATCGGCGTCCCTGCCGCGGCCCTGCTCGGCGGCATGGTGGTGGCCTTCCTGGTCTTCGGGCTCGCCTGGCGGCAGGGGGTCGACGGCTACCGGCTGGTCCTCATCGGCATCGCGCTGTCCGCGATGGCCCACGCGATCGTCAACTACCTGCTCACCCGCAGCGCCATCTGGGACGCCGCCGCCGCCAACGTGTGGATCACCGGGTCGCTGAACGGGCGTGGCTGGGATCAGGCGCTGCCCCTGGCCGTGGCGCTCCTGGTGCTCCTCCCGGCAGCCCTCGCACTCAGCCGGGTGCTCGGCGTCCTGCAGTACGGGGACGAGACGGCGCGGGCGCTCGGCGTGCGCGTCCCGCTGGCCCAGGGCGTCGTCGTGGTGGTCGCGGTCTGCCTGGCCGCCTTCGCCGTCTCGGCGGCCGGGCCGATCCAGTTCGTCGCCCTCGTCGTCCCGCAGATCGCCGTCCGGCTGACCGCCGGCTCACGCCCCCCGCTGGTCACCTCCGCCCTGCTGGGCGCACTGTTGCTGGTCAGCAGCGACCTGGTCGCCCGGACCGTGCTGCCCGAGTCCTTCCCCGTCGGCGTGATCACCGCGATCGTCGGCGCCCCGTACCTGCTCTGGCTCCTCGTCCGCGGAAGGCGGCGATCGACCCTGTGACCGTGACCGACTCCCGCACCCACTCCCCCGCCGGCCTCGGCCAGCCCCCGGCCGTCCGGCTGGCCGCCGAGGGCGTCCGGCTGGCCTACGGCGACAACGTGGTCGTCGACGACCTGGACCTCCAGCTCCTCGACGGGTCGTTCACCGCGATCATCGGCCCCAACGGCTGCGGCAAGTCCACGCTGCTGAAGGCGCTGGGGAGGCTGCTGCGCCCCACCTCGGGCACCGTGCTGCTCGACGGCCGGGCGATCACCAGCACCCCGACCCGCGAGGTCGCCAAGGTGCTGGGCCTGCTGCCGCAGACGCCGCTGGCGCCGGAGGGGCTCACCGTCGCCGACCTGGTCGCCCGGGGGCGGCACCCGCACCAGAGCTGGCTGCGGCAGTGGTCCTCCGACGACGAGGCCGTGGTCACCGAGGCGCTGAGCTGGACCGACATGGCCGACCACGCCGACTCCCCGGTCGATGCGCTGTCCGGGGGGCAGCGGCAGCGGGCCTGGATCTCCATGGCGCTGGCCCAGGGCACCGACCTGCTGCTGCTCGACGAGCCGACGACCTACCTCGACCTCGCCCACCAGGTCGACGTGCTGGAGCTGGTGAGCCGGCTGCACGGAGAGAAGGGCCGGACGGTCGTCGTCGTGCTGCACGACCTCAACCTGGCCGCCCGGTACGCCGAGCGGCTGGTCGCGATGAAGGACGGCGTCCTGGTCGCCTCGGGCACCCCCCAGGAGGTGCTCACCGAGCAGCTGCTGGCCGACGTCTTCGAGCTGGAGGCCCGGGTGGTCCCCGACCCGGTGACCGGCACCCCGATGGTGGTCCCGATCCGCCGCCTCCGCTGACTCCCGCCTCCCCTCCCCTCCCCTCCCTTCCCCGCCTCCCCTCCCCGCCCCGCCCCGCCCCAGGCGGGAATGATCATGGAGCTGGCGGGGCGACACACCGCTGGCGATCGGCGTGTCGGCACGCTGACCCCATGATCGTCACCGGCGGCCCATCCCGCAGGCCCGCGTCACGGTGGTGACCATCTGGTGCGGACGGCGGTAGACGTCGACATCCGTGAAGTGCAGCAGGGTCCACCGGGTCCCGGTGAGCTGATTGGCGCGGTAGCGGTCGGAGCGGAGCTGCTCCCGGCTGCCGTGGGCGATGAGGCCGTCGTACTCGGCGCCCACCCGCCACCGCCGCCACCCGGTGTCCAGGAGGCGGCGCATCCCGTCGACCGGCACCTCGATCTGCAGGTCCGGGGCGGGCAGCCCACCGGCGATGAAGCGCCACCGCATCCGGGACTCCATCGGCGACTCGGCCCGGTGGTCGGCCAGCGGTACGAGCTCACGCAGCCGCGCCACCCCACGGAGCCCGGCCTGTGCGGCGCTGGCGGCGAGCAGCTCCTCTCGGGTGCAGGCTCCGGCGCGCAGTGCCGCGTCGAGGGTCGCCAGCCCGTGGATCGGTGCGGTCAGCCGGACGACGTCGCAGGCCGTGCGCGCCGCCGGGGTCGCCCAGACGCCGTCCACGAGAACCGCGTCGTCCGTGCCGAGGCTGGAGGGGTGGACCTGGATGCCCGGCCGGCTGCGATTGCCCAGCTGCGGCGGGCCGAGGAAGTGCAGCGTCGCGGGACCGAGGACGTCGAACCCCCAGAGCGCGGCCGCGGTGCTGTGGCAGGCGACCAGGTCAGGCCCGACCACGAGCGCCGCAGCCCGGACGTGGAGCGCCGGGGAGTCGGGCAGGTCGCCGTCCACGAGCACGCCCCGCCACGGCGACCGCCGCCACCGCCCCGCGGCCACCAGCCCCCGGATCTCCCACTCGGAGTGGCTCTCCCGGGCCTGGGCGGTGGTGAAGACGCCCTGCTGCTCGGCGATCGTGCGGTAGAGCGCGAAGTCCATCACCGCAGCGTCCGAGCCAGGAGCCCGCAACCCCCACCACAGAGAGGATCTGTGGACAGATCCTCAACCGGTGGATACGGGAACGATCATGGAGCTGCGGTGGCGACCCGCCGGAGTGCACCGGCGGGTCGCCACGCCAGCTCCATGATCACCGCTGACTGGGCTGGGTGGGCTCGGGGTGCGCCTCGGTGTGGCCGTCCGGGCTCTGCCGGACGACCAGCTCGAAGTCGTCACCGTGCCGGGTGATGCCGTCGACGACCGCCTGCTCGACGGCCTCGCTGGCGTACGTGCGGCGCAGCACCATCGGGTCCGAGCGCAGGTCCTTGGTCAACGCGACCGCCAGCCCGATCATCACGACCGCGAACGGCAGCGCGGCGATGATCGTCAGGTTCCGCAGTCCCTGCAGCGCCTCGTCACCGCCGACCAGCAGCATCACCGCGGCCACACCACCGGTCAGCAGCCCCCAGAAGACGACCATCTTCGAGGTCGGCTCGCGGGTGCCACGCTCGGACAGCGAGGCCATCACGATCGAGGCGGAGTCCGCGCCGGTGACGAAGAAGATCCCGACCAGCAGCATCACGATCACGCTGGTGATCGTGGGGACCGGCAGCTCCTGGAGCAGCCCGAACAGCTGGCCCTCGGGCGTCGCCTGCCCGGCGAGGTCCTGACCCGACCGCTGGGCGTCGATCCCGGCACCGCCGAAGACCGCGAACCAGAACAGCGTCACGACGCTGGGCACCAGGAGCACGCCGGTGATGAACTCCCGGATGGTCCGGCCCCGGCTGATCCGGGCGAGGAAGACGCCGACGAACGGCGTCCAGGAGATCCACCAGGCCCAGTAGAAGACCGTCCAGCCCGACAGCCACTCGGCGACGGCGTCCCCGCCCGAGGCGTTCGTGCGGGCGGCCAGCTCCGGGAGGTCGGCCAGGTAGGAGCCCAGCGCGGTCGGCACCAGGTTGAGGATGAACACCGTGGGGCCCACCACGAAGACGAACAGTGCCAGCACGAACGCCAGGACGACGTTGATGTTGGACAGCCACTGGATGCCGCGGGCGATGCCGGAGAAGGCGGAGGCGACGAACGCCGCGGTCAGCACCGCGATGATGCCGACGGTGGCCGCGTTGCCGACCGGGCCGAGCCAGCCGAGGATCTCCAGCCCACTGCCGATCTGCAGGGCCCCGAGCCCGAGGGAGGCGGCCGTGCCGAAGAGCGTGGCGAAGATGGCCAGGACGTCGATCACCTTGCCGGCTGGGCCCTCGGCCACGCCACGACCGAACAGCGAGGTGAACGCGGAGGACAGCAGCTGGCCCCGGCCCCGGCGGTAGGTGCCGTAGGCGACCGCCAGCCCGACCAGCGCGTACAGCGCCCACGGGTGCAGCGTCCAGTGGAACAGCGTGGTGGCCAGCGCCGTGGTGACGGCCTCGTTGGTCTCGCCGGGAACGGTGCCCGGCGGGGGCGAGACGTAGTGCGCCAGCGGCTCGGCGACGCCGAAGAACATCAACCCGATGCCCATCCCGGCGCTGAACATCATGGCGATCCAGCTGATCGTCCGGAACTCCGGCCGTTCGCCGTCCCCGCCGAGCGGGATGCGGCCGTAGGCGCTGGCCGCGATCCACAGCACGAAGATCACCACGGCGGAGGCGAGGAGTACGAAGAACCAGCCGAGGTTCCCCTCGATCCAGCCCAGGGCGCTGCCGCTGGCCGAGCCGAGGCCGGTGGGGCTGAGGAAGCCCCAGGCGAGGAAGGCCAGGGAGATGACGGCCGCGACCCCGAACACCGTCCGGTCCAGCTGCGGGCGGCGGTCGTGCTCCTGGGTCGGCGGCTGGGCGATCGCCGGGTGGGTCTCGCTGGGGACGTCGGGGTCGAGCACGTCGTCGATCGTCTGCTCTGACGGCGTCGCGTCAGGAGCAGCGGTCTCCTCGTGACCGGGGGTCACGGCGGCGCTGGTCGAGCCGGCCAGAGGCTGACCGGGCGGGTCGTTCGGTGGCTTCGTCACGTGGTGCGGCGCCTGCTCGGCGCCCCTCCCCTCCAGGTCGGTGCGCAGGTCCAGCACGGTTCTCGCTGCGTGGACAGCTGGTTGCAGAGATCCACGTTCGGTGCAGTCGGGCCAGGATGCAAATCCTGCCCCCTCGTGCTCTGCTGTCCCACCCGGCCCGCGCACACCACCCACGCGGCCGGCACACAGCCCGACCGGCCACACTGGACGCCGATGAACGTGCTCGCCGCCGGACCGGTCACCGACTTCCTCTACTGGCTCCGCGGACCCGCCCTCGACGCCCTCCTGATCGTGCTGGGCGCCCTGCTGCTGGCCCGGCTGATCAGCTGGGCCGGCAACCTGATCACCGACCGCATCGACGCCGCCGCAACCGACTCCGACGCCCTCGTGCGCTCCGAGGCAGCCAAGCACCGGCACTCGCTGACGCAGGTGCTGACCTGGGCGGCGATCGTGCTGATCTGGTCGATCGCGGTCATCTTCGCCCTCGACCGGCTGGGGCTGCCGGTCACCGGTCTGGTCGCCCCCGCCACCGTGCTCGGCGTCGGGCTGGGCTTCGGGGCCCAGCGGGTCGTCGGCGACGTGCTGGCCGGCTTCTTCCTGATCACCGAGCGGCAGTACGGCTTCGGTGACGTGGTCTCCATCCAGGTGGTCGGCGGCATGGAGCCGGCGAACGGGACGGTCGAGGACGTCACCCTGCGGATCACCCGGGTGCGCTCGGTGGACGGCGAGGTGGTGATCGTGCCCAACGGCCAGATCGTGAAGGTCACCAACCTCTCGCGCGACTGGGCCCGGGCCGTCGTCGACGTGCCGGTGCCCGCGACCGCGGACGTCACGCGGGTGCAGGAGGTGCTGCGGGAGGTCGGGCAGCGCGCCTTCGCCGACCCGCGGCTGCACAAGCTGCTGCTCGACGAGCCCAGCGTGATGGGCGTGGAGAGCCTCTCCCTGGACGAGGTCAACCTGCGGGTCGTCGCCCGTACGCTGCCGGGCAAGCAGTTCGACGTGGGCCGCGACCTCCGGGCCCGGGTCGCGCTGGCGCTGTCCCGCGAGGGCGTGTCGGTACGCGCCACCACCGTGCAGGACGGCGTGAGCATCCAGGACGAGGCACTGGCCGAGGACCGGGCACGGAGCGGAGGTGCCGCATGAGCACGTCATCGGACGACCAGCCCACCAAGGTGCTGCCGCAGACGAACGAACCGCCGGCGAACGCCGCCCCGGCCACCCGGCGCACGCCGGGCTGGCCGAGCTCGGTGCCCGCGCACATCGGGCGGTTCCGCACCTCGAGCCTGGTGCTCGGCGGCCTGTTCGTGGTGCTGTTCGTGCTGAACCTCTTCCTGCCCCAGCCGGACAGCGGGACGAGGACCATCACCACCTCGGACGGCGAGACGCTCGAGGTGCCCTGCACCGTCGTGGAGTGCGACGAGCCGACGACGCCCCCGACGCCGGAGACGCCCGTCCCGGTCGTGCCGACCAGCCCGGTGCCGCCGGACGACGAGGAGGACGAGGAGCCCGTGAGCACGCCGTCCCGCACGACGACTCCCCGCGCCCCGACCCCCACCCCGACGCCGACCCGGACCCCGACGCCCACCAGCGAGACGACGGAGCAGGACGACGAGACGACGGAGGCCGAGCCGACCCCCACCACCGCGGACGAGGCGACGGCCGACCCGACCGACTGAGGTCAGAACGAGGTGACGACGGCGATCCCCGGGTCCCGGCCCACGGCGACCAGCGCGGCCCCGGCGTCGTCCAGCCCGAGCTCGCGGGTGACCAGCAGCTCCGGGCGCAGCCGGCCGGCCGTGATCAGCGAGAGCATCGCCGGGTAGTCGGCCGCGGCCATGCCGTGGCTGCCCAGCAGGGCCAGCTCACCGGCGATCACCCGGTCCATCGGGATCTCCGGGCGGCCCAGCACCGGCGGCAGCAGGCCGACCTGCACGTGCCGGCCGCGCGGGCGCAGGCTGCGGATCGAATTCAGGCAGGTCACCGCGGCGCCGAGGGCGTCCAGCGAGACGTGCGCACCGCCGTCGGTCAGCTCGGCGACCGCGGCGGGGACGTCACCGGCGCCGTCGACCGTGTGCTCGGCGCCGCAGGCCCGGGCCAGCTCCAGCGCCCCGGGCGCCACGTCGACGGCCACCACCCGGGCTCCCGCGGCCACCGCCACCTGCACCGCGGACAGCCCGACACCGCCGCAGCCGTGCACCGCCACCCACTCACCGGGCCGCACCCGCCCCACCCCGGTGACGGCCCGGAAGGCGGTGGCGAACCGGCAGCCCAGCCCGGCCGCGGTGGCGAACGGCAGGTCCGCGGGCAGCGGGACCAGGTTGACGTCGGCGGCGTCCAGGGCGACGAGCTCGGCGAGTGAGCCCCAGTGCGTGAACCCGGGCTGGGTCTGGTTCACGCAGACCTGCCCGGCGCCGTCCCGGCACGGCCCGCAGTGCCCGCACGCGCAGACGAACGGCACGGTGACCCGGTCGCCCACCGACCACGTCCGCACCCGGTCGCCGACCGCGGCCACGGTGCCCGCCAGCTCGTGGCCCGGCACGTGCGGCAGGACGACGTCGGGGTCGTGACCGGACCAGCCGTGCCAGTCGCTGCGGCAGATCCCGCTGGCGCCCACCCGGACGACGACGCCGTCCCGGCCGGGCGCGGGGTCGGGCACCGACCGGACCGTCAGCGGACCACCGAACTCCTCGAACACCAGCGCACGCACCCCGACAGCCTCCCGCGTGCGGCCGCGGCCACCGCACCGGCCCCTCTGCGGCGGTGTGTCCGGCTCCTCCCGCGTACCACCCCACAGGACCCGCGTGGCACAGGGCTGCTCCGTCGCCTACCGTCGGCGGCACGCGGTGCTCCATCCAGACGTAGCGCGGCCTCCTGTCCTCGCCGGCCACCCCGGCGCACCCGGAACAGCCCGGGACCAGCCTGAGAGAGCAGATGACCGCAACCACCCTGGAGGGCTCCACGCCTCCGCCCGCTCGGCAGCCCCGCTCCGAGCGCCCCCGCGACCGCCAGGTCAGCGTCTACGCCGCGCTCTCCCAGCAGGTGAAGGACGCCGGTCTGCTGAACCGCCGCCGCCCGTACTACGTGGTCTCGATCGCGCTGACCGTGGCCGCCTTCGCCGGGGTCTGGGTCGCGATCGTGGCGCTGGGCGACTCCTGGTGGCAGCTGGGCCTGGCCGTCGTCCTCTCGCTGGTGTGCACGCAGTTCGGCTTCCTGGGCCACGACACCGCGCACCGGCAGGCCTTCGGCTCCCACCGGGCCAACGAGTGGAGCTCCCGGGTGCTCTCCTGCGGCTTCGCCGGCATCGGCTACGGCTGGTGGATGCAGAAGCACAACCGGCACCACAACGCCCCGAACCAGATGGGCAAGGACCCCGACATCGAGTCCGCTGTCCTGGCCTTCACGCCGGACGACGCCGAGGACCGGATGACCGGCCTGCGCGGCTGGTGGACCCGGCACCAGGGCTGGGCGTTCTTCCCGCTGCTGTGCTTCGAGGGCGCGGCCCTGCACGCCAACAGCGTCGCGACGCTGGCCCGGGAGAAGACGATGCCGCACCGCCGGCTGGAGATCGCGATCATCGCGGCCCGGCTCGGGCTGTTCGTCGCCGCCGTCTTCCTGATCATGCCGCCGCTGCTGGCCGTGGCCTTCATCCTGGTCCAGCAGGCCGTGTTCGGTCTGCTGCTCGGGGGCTCGTTCGCGCCCAACCACAAGGGCATGCCGATCGTCCCGAAGAACGCCAAGGTCGACTTCCTGCGCCGTCAGGTGCTCATGTCGCGCAACATCAAGGGCGGCCGGGTCACCGACTTCATGATGGGCGGCCTGAACTACCAGATCGAGCACCACCTCTTCCCGAGCATGCCGCGGCCGAACCTGAAGAAGGTCCAGCCGATGGTGCGTGCGCACTGCGCCGAGCACGGGATCAGCTACACCGAGACGTCGCTGGTGGGCTCCTACCGGATCGTCGTCCAGTACCTCAACCGCGTCGGGCTCGGCGAGCGCGACCCGTTCGTCTGCCCGCTGACGGCCTCGGTCCGGAACTGAGGCCCGCGCGGGGTTCCTCCGTCACCCGGTGACCAGCACCAGCAGGACGACGAGGACGAGGAACCCCGTCAGGGCGATCAGCCCGGCCCGGTGACGCCGCTCCGACCGCTCGCCCTCCAGCACCCGGGCGTGAACGCGGTCGGGATCGGCGGGGGTCCGCGCGGCCAGCTCGCGCACCCGCACCGCGGCCTGCGCGCCGTCCACCCCGAGGCTCTCGCCGAGCGAGGCCGACGCCCGCTCGACCAGCGCCCGGACGTCGTCCGCCGACGCACCGAGCGCGTCGGCCGCCTGCTCCTCCGTGAGCCCCGTGCCGTGCCGGAGCACCACGGCCACCCGCTCCACCGGGGCCAGCTGCGCCAGCGCGGCGGCGGTCTCGTCCGGCGGGACAGTGTCCGGTCTCGCCGGACCGAAACCGGGGACGCCGGCGGCGCCGGCGAACAGCGGGGAGTGGGCGAACGACTCGCCCACCCGGCTCCACCGCCGGCCCACGTGGGCGGCCACCAGCTCCCGCCGGACGGCGGCCAGCGCCTCCGTCCGGTCGGCGAACCGGTCCCAGCGGCCGTGCACGGCGATCAACGCCTCCTGCTGCAGGTCCTCGGCGGCGCGGCGGTCACCGGTGAGCAGATGGGCCGTGCGGAAGGACGCCGCCGACACCGCGGCGACGAACTCCTCGAACGACCCGGCGCTCATCCGTGCCCGGGCGACGCCACCGGCTCGGACCAGCCGGCCAGGTGCCCGATCCAGGCGAGCCCCAGCCACGCGCCGGTCAGCGACCCGTGCGCCGACCCGTCGCTGACGGTCAGCGTCCACTCCGCCTCCGGGTGGCGGGGCGAGCGCGAGCCGGTGCCCGGCACCGCCGCCACCACCCGCCACGCCTCCACCGGCAGCCGTCGCGCCGGCCTCCCCGCCGGGGTCGCCCAGACCCCGGTCCGCGTCGCCTGCACCGGCTCGGACGGGCCGGACTCGGGCAGCCGCAGGGTCAGCGGACCGAGGTCCAGGTAGTCGTCCGGGTCGGCCGGCACGGTCCACCTGGGTCGACGAGCCCCGATCCCGGCGTCCGCGCCCAGGGTCGCCAGCGCGGAGACCAGGTGGACGACCCCGCCGAGGAACCGGCCGGCCCGAAGGGCCGCTGAGGTGTCATCGACGGTCCAGGAGACCTGACGGCGCAGCTCCTCGGCGCTCACCCGCTCAGCCCGCCCCCTGCACCCGCCGGACGGCGCGGTGCTGGTCGAGCCGGTCGGTGTAGCTCTTCGCGTTCAGCGCGATCGCCGTCCGGTCGTCCTCGGTCGTCTCCCGCCGCACCTTGGCCGGCACCCCGGCCACCAGGGAGTTCGGCGGGATCTGCGCACCCTGCATGACCACCGCACCGGCGGCGACGATCGAACCGGAGCCGATGTGCGCGCCGTTGAGCACGGTGCTGCCCATGCCGACCAGCACGTCGTCGTCGACCCGGGCGCCGTGCAGCACGACGTTGTGGCCGACGGTCACGCCGCGGCCGATCACCAGCGGGTGCCCGGGGTCGCTGTGCAGGGTGGAGCCGTCCTGGACGTTGGAGTCCGCACCGATCTCGATGACCTCCGAGTCGGCCCGGGCGATGGCGCCGTACCAGATGCTGGCGCGCGGGCCCATGATCACCTTGCCGACGACGACGGCCGTGGGGGCGATGAACGCCTGCTCGTCGATCTCCGGGGCACCGAAGTCGAGGGCTCCGATGTAGCTGTCAGCCACGTTGCTGCACTCCTCACCGAGGTCGCGGGCGGTTCCCGCTGCTGGGCGCAGCAGATCACACCGGGGCGCGGCGTCACTCGCCGTCCGGGTCGAACACGTCCTCGATCCGGCAGCCGAAGAGCGCGGCGATCCGGAAGGCGAGCGGCAGGCTGGGGTCGAACCGCCCCTTCTCCAGGGAGATCACCGTCTGCCGGGAGACGCCCAGCTCCTCTGCCAGCCGCCCCTGCGACCAGCCGCGGGCCTGCCGCCGGTCGGCCAGGTCGTTGCGCACTCAGGCGGCGCGGCGGCGCAGCACGGTCAGCCGCACCGCGACGTCGGCGAAGCCGAAGAGGAGCAGCCACATGAGCACCGAGGAGGCCGGCAGGTCCAGGTCCGTGACCGCCAGCGCGAACGCGCCGAACCCGGCGATGATCAGCAGGTCGAGGAAGGCGGCGGAGGTGCTCCGCTGCAACCACTGGTGCTCGATCGTCTCCTCGACGTGCGCCGGCGGGTCCTCTCCCGTCACGCCGGAGAGGAACACCAGCCAGCCCACGCCGTAGGCCGGTCCGACCGTGCAGGAGGCGAAGACGACGGCGCGCAACCAGAACTGGCCGGGTTCGAAGGCGCCGGCGAGGACACCGATCCCCCCGGCGATCAGCAGTCCGGTGAGCGCGGCGGCGACGTGACGGCGGACCATGGACGACTCCTCGGTGACAAGCTCGCTTGACACGCGCAGTCGACCAGCCGTGCGGTCGGGTGTCAAGCGTGCTTCACACGACGGTCAGAGGTCGACCTCGGCCATCACCCGGGGGATCTCCGGCGGCAGCTCCCGGGCCAGGAAGCCCAGCCGCCCGACCGTCGCGGCCAGCCGCTCACCGGCCCGGCCGTGCACGTGCGCGGCCCAGACGGCGGCCTGGGCGGGCTCCGCACCGCGGGCCAGCAGCCCGGCGACGATCCCGGCCCGCACGTCACCGGAGCCGGAGACCCCGAGCCCGGCGCCGCCGGTCTCGTCCGCCCAGAGCCGGCCGTCGGGCGCCGCGGTCCAGTTGGTCGCCCCGCCCAGCGCGACGACGGCGTCGGCCTGCTCCGCCAGCCGCCGAGCGGCACCTGCCAGGTCGTCGTCCAGCTCCTGTGGTTCCACGTGCAACGTGATGGCCAGCTCGGTGGGGTTCGGCGTGAGCACCACGTTGCCACCCAGGTGGTGCAGGCAGGCCGGGTCGGCGGTGACGGCGGCCAGCCCGAGCGCGTCCAGGGCGACCGGCCCGCTGAGCTCGGGCAGCAGCTCCTCGACCAGATGCCGGGTCTCCGGCTCGTCGGCCATGCCCGGCCCGATCAGCACTGCGGAGGCCTGCTGGGCCAGGTCCAGGAGCAGCTCGGCCGAGGAGCCCCGGATGGCGCCGGCCTCGGTCGACGGCACGCCACGGACCAGCGCCTCGGGCAGCGAGATCGACACGTGCGGGGCGACCTTGGAGGGCACGACGACCTGGAGCTTGCCGGCGCCGGACCGCAGCGCGGCCTCGGCGGCCAGCAGCACCGCACCCACGGTCTCGGTGCTGCCCCCGATGACCAGGATCGAGCCGCGGGCCTCCTTGCCGCCGGTCGGCTCGGGCAGCCGCCAGTCGCGGAGCACCTGGGGACTGACCAGGGTGTGCTCAGGCCGGGGTCGGGACATCGGTCTCCTCGGTCACGGGTGCGCCGCCCGCCGGGTCGGCGTCGTCCAGGTGGTCGACGTCGTTGAACCCGGCCAGCCGGAACTGCCCGCCATCGGCCGACTCGTAGCGGGTCACGGAGGTGTTGGCGACCTGCTCGGCCCGGTCGATCTCCAGGAGCTCCTGCTCGGAGAGCTCCTCCAGCACGTACCGGAAGACCATGATCACGGCCTGGTGCGAGACGCAGAGCAACCGCTCGCCGTCGTGCCGCAGCGCCTCGGTGGCGAGCAGGCTGCGCACCCGCAGGGCGACGTCGGCCCAGCTCTCTCCGCCCGGGGGCCGGTAGTAGAACTTGCCCAGCAGCTCGCGCCGGCCCGCCTCGTCCGGGTGCTCCTCGCGGATCCCGTGCCCGGTCATCCCGTCGAAGACGCCGAAGTCCCGCTCCCGCAGCCGCTCGTCGTGCCGGACCGTCAGGTCCAGTCCGCTGGCCGCCACCGCCCGCCGGGCGGTCTCGGCCGCGCGGCTGAACGGCGAGCTCAGCACCGTGGTGGGGCGCTCGTCCGCCGGCAGCGCCGCCAGCCACGCCCCGAGGGCGTCGGCCTGGCGTTCGCCGGTGTCCGACAGTGGGACGTCGGGGTCCCGGACGTCGAGCTCGAGCCGGCCCGACCCGGTCTCGTGCGCATGCGCATCGGCCAGGTTGCCCACGCTCTCGCCGTGCCGCACCAGCCACAGGGCGGTGGGACCAGGTGCCCGTGCCATCGGTCGTCCCGTCGTCGTCGCGGCGCCCCTGCTGAGCGCCGTCCGCCCTGCGGTAGCCGACCGGCCGCCCGGACAAACCGCACACCGGACCCCCTGGACGGCGCGGGCGCGGCTACGGACGATGACCGGCGTGGCCGACGAGAGCACCTTCCAGACCCGGGCCTTCGCCACCGCCGCCGACTTCGACGCCTGGCTGGCCGCCGAGCACGACCGGGCGCCGGGGCTGTTCCTGAAGATCGCCAAGAAGTCGGCCGGCGTCCCGTCGCTGACCGCGGCCGAGGCGGTCGAGGTGGCGTTGTGCCACGGCTGGATCGACGGCCGGGCCAACCGGGTGGACGACGACTGGTTCACCGTCCGGTACACGCCGCGGCGACCCAAGAGCGTCTGGTCGCAGAAGAACGTGCAGTCGGTGGCCCGGCTGACCGCCGAGGGCCGGATGCGCCCGGCGGGGCTGGCCGCGGTCGAGGCCGCACAGGCCGACGGCCGCTGGGACCGGGCCTACGCCGGCCCGGCCACCATCACCGTGCCCGACGACCTGATCGCGGCGCTGGCCACTGAACCCGCGGCCCAGGAGGCGTTCGCCGGGCTGGACGGGGCGAACCGGTACGCCGTGCTGTGGCGGGTGCACACCGCCGCGACCCCGCAGACCCGGGCCAAGCGGATCGCGGCGTGCGTCCAGCTGCTCGCCGAGGGCCGCCGCTTCCACGACTGAGCCCAGCGGTGGTCAGGTGCCCTGATCACCGCTGGGGCTGGGGTCAGCCGGTGACGCGCCGGGCGCTGACGTAGCCGCCCTTGTCCACGCTGGTGACCGCGACCGGGCGGCCGGAGACGCTGGCGTGCACCATCTGGCCGTTGCCGATGTACATGCCCACGTGGCTGATCGGCGAGTAGAAGAAGACCAGGTCGCCGGGCTGCAGGTCGGCCCGTGACACGGCGACGCCCATCCCCGACTGCGCGCGGCTGGAGTGCGGCAGCGAGATCCCGGCCGCGGCGTAGGCGTACTGGGTCAGGCCGGAGCAGTCGAAGGAGTCCGGGCCCTCGGCACCGATGCCGTACATGTCGCCGATCTGGGCGAGCGCGGTCTGCACGGCGACCCCGGCGGCCGCGGTGGGGGCCGGCGCGGGGGCGGGGGCGGCGACCTCGGGCCCGGAGATGACGTTGTGCACCCGCACCTGGTCGGCGGCCGACAGCCGGGCGAGGTCGGCCTGGTAGCCGGCGAGCTCGCCCTCCAGCTGGTCCTTCTGCGCCCGCAGGTCGGCCTCCGCCGCCGTTGCGGCCGTTGCGGCAGCAGCGGCGTCCTGGTGCGCCTGTTCGGCGGCCGACCGTGCCGTGGCGGCCGTGGCCACGATGGCGTCCGCGTGCGTGGCCAGCTGGTCCAGGGTGTTCATCTGCTGGATCAGGGCGTCGGCCGAGCCGCTGGTCAGGAAGGCGGCCAGCCGGCCGCGGGTGGTGCCGACGTACCCGGTCTGGGCGATGGCCCGCAGCTGCGGCTCCAGCGCGGCGAGCTGTGCCTGCGCCTGGGCGGCGGTGTCAGCAGCGGCATCCGCGGCGGCCTGGTGCTGCTCGGCGGCGGCCTCCGCCTCGTGGACCTGCTCGTCCAGGGCGGTGATCTCCAGCCCGGCGTCGGTGACGGCCTTCCGGGCCTCGGCCGCGGTGCTCGGGGCGGCCGCGCCGATCGACGGGGTCAGGACGACGGCCGTGCCGACGGTCAGCGCGAGGGCGGCAGCGCGCGTCCACCGCCGGTTGGTCGATCGGTTCACTGGGCCTCCGTCTGCGCACGTTCCGCCCGGGGAGGGGCGAGGGACTCCGTGCACGTCTCGACGGACGGTAGGGAGATCGCGCTCTTGTCAAGAGGCGCGGCGCGCCGGGACCGATCGGTCCACAGTGGACCTCAGTCCCACAGGCCCCGTGCGCCCCTCCCGTCCCTCGCGGACGGCACGAGGCGGTCGGCGACGGCGCCGGTGGCGAAGGAGTACACGGCCTTGTGCGCGACGTCGACGACCTGGTCCCGGCGCGACCAGGTCCACGGCGGAGCGCCCACCCCGGTGACGTTCTCCAGGGTCTGGTCGACCGCCAGCCGCACGGAGGTGTGCCAGGCCGACGCACGCACGCCGCGCAGCCCGGCCGCGGCCCAGACCCCGCGCAGCGCGCCGACGGCGGCGCCGGTGCCCCAGTGCATCAGGTGGTTGCGCACCGGCGGGCGCGCCGACCCGGGCAGCCGCCGTCCGGTCGCCAGCGCGGTCAGCGTCCGGGCGGGGACGTAGCTGTTCGGTCGACCCGTCAACTGCTGTTCCAGCTTCTCCCCCGCTGTCATGACCGCCACCCCGGCCAGCCCGGCCACCGCTCCGCGTACCGCTGCTCTCGCCCACATGGGCCACGGGCTACCCGGGGTGCGGGCCGGGCAAAGACGACGAGCCGCCCACCGGTTCCCCGGTGGGCGGCTCGGTCGGATCTGGTGGAGCTCAGCCGGCGGCCGGCTCCGAGGCGTCCAGCGCCTCGACCGCGGCGATGTCGCGCAGGATCGCGGAGAGCTCCGTCGACGTCCATGCCTCGCAGCAGTCGCAGTCGCCGGTGTCGGTGAAGCTGCGCAGGCCGAGGCTGCCGCCGGCCTGGTCCTCGGCGAGGGAGAGCTGACCGTCCTCCGGGTTGCGGTGGCACCGGCACAGCGAGGCGCACATGCCCAGGCCCCAGCCGGAGACGATCACGGCCGGGCCGTTGTCGTGGACCTTGCCCACCTGGAAGATCGAGGGCTTCTGGCGGTACGTCATGTGGTGCTCCCCTCGCCGTCCTGCCGGGAGGCAGGGGGTAGTCGTCGGCGTTCGTGGGGAAGTAGACACGAGTTGCGTTTCAGGTCCGTGACAGCGGGGCATGAAACGCGGTTTCGACGACGCACTGCACCCACCTGTCACGCGCATCCCGACCGTCCCAGGGATCGCGTGCCGTACGCGCCGGTGCATCCGCCGCCGAGGAGCGGGGTAGGGCCGGGCCATGTCGATGAACGCACCGCTGGACCCCTTCCCGTCGAACCCGGACGACGGGATCCCCGCCGCCGACCCCGGTGCGGGGGCACCGCAGACTGCCGACGGTTTCGGCGCCGAGGGCGAGGAGCCGGCCGCCCCCGAGCAGGGCTCGGACGACGCCGAGGCCGCGCCGCCCACCGAGACGGCCTTCCAGACCCCCGACCCGGACGACGTCGGCCGCGGACCCGTCACCCCCTGACCGTTCCGGCCGGGTCGGACGGGGTACCCGGCCGGCATGACCGAACCCGCCGGCTCCGACCCGGCCACCGAACCCACCTCCACGGACGCCGGCGTGCAGGGCCCCGAACCGACCGGTGACCCCGTCGACCCGGCGGTCGCCACCTCGAGCCCGGACCCCGGCCAGACCGGCCGCGACCGCCGCGAGGACTGAGCCCGCCCGGGCGGCGCACCGGCCGCCCGGACGGGTCGGCGTCAGCTGGCCGGGCTGACCGAGCTCATGTTGAAGTCGGGGACCCGGAGCATCGGCATCGAGGCCCGGGTGAACCAGTCGTTCCACTCCCGCGGCAGGGTCCGCACGCTGCGGCTGGCCTCGGCGGCCCGGCCCAGCAGGTCGACCGGCGACTCGTTGAACCGGAAGTTGTTCACCGCGCCGGTCACCTCGCCGTCCTCCACGAGGAAGACGCCGTCGCGGGTCAGGCCGGTGACCAGCAGCGTCTGCGGGTCGACCTCCCGGATGTACCAGAGCGTGGTCAGCAGCAGCCCGCGCTCGGTGCGGCCGATCATCTCCGCCTGGGTGGCGGTGGCGTTCGGGTCCTCCAGGACGAGGTTGTCCACCGCCGCGGTCGCCGGTGCCGTCGTCTTCAGCGCCCAGGCCCGGGGCCGGATCAGGTTGGTCAGCACGCCGCCCGAGATCCAGTCGACGGCGGGCGTCGCCATCCCGTTGTCGAACACCGAGGCGCTGCCCGAGGAGCCGCCGACCACCTGGAACGGCGCGGTCTCCAGCCCCGGCGCGTACGGGTCGCTGCGCAGGGTCAGCGGCAGCTGCGCCAGGCGGTCACCGATCCGGTTGCCGCCCCCGGCCCGGGCGTACACGCTGCGGCCCTCGTCGGCGTCCCGCGCCTCCATCGCCCAGTAGGTGGGGATCATCAGGTCGCTGACCGTGGACGGCGGCAGCAGCGTCTCGTACCGCCCGGCCGGCAGCTCGACCCGCCGCTGCGACCAGGCCATCTTCTGCTGCACCTCGGCGGCGAGGTCGGCCACCGACACGTCGGTGAAGTCGCGGGTGCCCACTCCCGCCCAGACGGACCGGCCGAAGTCGGTGCTCTTCCCGTTCAGCTCGACCCGCCCGGTGGGCTGGTCGTGCCGCAGCCGCAGTCCGGTGGAGGTGCCCAGGTAGGTGGTGGCGAGCTGGTGCTCGGCGAACCCGAAGAGCAGCTCCTCACGGCTCCGCGCGGCACCGAACGCCTCGCCCAGCGCCGGGGCGAACTCGGCGAAGACGTCGATCGAGGTCTGGGCCGGCTCGGCGTCCCAGTCGCCGGCGCCCGGGGGCGCCTCGCTGATCAGCGGCATCGCGTCCTCGGCCGGCCCGGCGTCCCGCGCGGCCTGCTCGCTGATCCGCACCAGCTCGGCCACGTCCGGGGTGCCGGTACGGGCCACCGTGCCGGTCGCCATGCCGGCGCCGCCGTCGACGAAGGAGATGACGACGACCTGCCGGGAGCGCATCGCGCCGTTGGTGGTCAGGCTGTTGCTCGCCCACCGGAGGTTGGCCTCGGAGCTGTCGGTGACGTAGGTGATCTGCCCGTCCGCGGTCGAGGCCGCGAGCGCCTGCTCCACCAGCTGCTGGGGGCTCATCGCCCACCCTCCTGCTTCGTGTTGAGGATGGTCGTGTTCTCGAACAGCGCGGTCGGGCAGCCGTGGCTGACCGGGGCGACCTGGCCGGGCTGGGCCTTGCCGCAGTTGAAGGCACCGCCGAGCACGTGGGTCTGCGGCCCGCCGACCGCCGTCATCGAGCCCCAGAAGTCCGTCGTCGTCGCCTGGTAGGCGACGTCCCGGAGCTGGCCGGCCAGCCGGCCACCCTCGATCCTGTAGAACCGCTGGCCGGTGAACTGGAAGTTGTACCGCTGCATGTCGATCGACCAGCTGTTGTCCCCGACGACGTAGACGCCGCGCTCGACGCCGCCGATGATCTCCTCGGTGGAGGGGCCGTCGGGGGCGGGCTGCAGCGACACGTTCGCCATCCGCTGCACCGGCACGTGGGCGGCGGAGTCGGCGAACGCGCAGCCGTTGGACCGCCCCATCCCGCGCAGCCGGGCCATGTTGCGGTCGACCTGGTAGCCGACGAGCACGCCGTCACGGACCAGGTCCCACTGCTGCCCGGCGACGCCCTCGTCGTCCCACCCGACGGTGGACAGGCCGTGCTCGGTGGTGCGGTCGCCGGTGACGTGCATCAGCGGCGAGCCGTACTGCAGGGTGCCGAGCTTGTCGACGGTGGCGAAGGACGTGCCGGCGTAGGCGGCCTCGTAGCCGAGGGCGCGGTCCAGCTCGGTGGCGTGGCCGATGGACTCGTGGATGGTCAGCCACAGGTTGGACGGGTCGACGACCAGGTCGTAGCGGCCCGGGTCGACCGAGGGGGCCTTGACCTTCTCCCGGAGCAGCTCGGGGAGCTCGGCCAGCTCACCGCGCCAGTCCCAGCCGGTGCCGGTGAGGTACTCCCAGCCGCGCCCGACCGGCGGGGCCAGCGTGCGCATCGACTCGAAGGTGCCGGTCGCGCGGTCGACGGTGAGCGCGGTGAACTCCGGGTTCACCCGGACCCGCTGCTGGTGGGTGCGCGTGCCGGCCGTGT
Source organism: Modestobacter sp. VKM Ac-2983 (assembly GCF_026967885.1). Taxonomy (NCBI): domain Bacteria; kingdom Bacillati; phylum Actinomycetota; class Actinomycetes; order Geodermatophilales; family Geodermatophilaceae; genus Modestobacter; species Modestobacter sp. VKM Ac-2983. The sequence goes on along the minus strand of NZ_JAPVBK010000003.1, from coordinate 164,754 downwards.
CGGCGTAGAACTTCTGCTCCTTGACCTGCGAGACGCTGCTCTGCACGTGCTCGACGCCGTCGGCGGCCAGCAACCCCTCCGAGAGCTCGACCAGCAGGGCCGTCTTCTCCGCGTCCGGGACGGCGAACGGGTCGACGTCGTAGGCCGACACCCACTCGCCGTCGGCGTACACCGGCTCGGGCGCCAGCTCGACGCGGTCGGTGTTCATCGCCGCGGAGACGTGGGCGACCGCGACGGCCTCCTCGGCCAGCCGGACCGCCTCGGCGGCGGTGAGCACCACGCCGGCGGCGAAGCCCCAGGTGCCCTCGTGCACGACCCGCACGGCCAGGCCGAGGTCCTCGCCGTCGGCCAGCGCCTCCAGCCGGGCGTCGCGCAGCCGGACGGCCTGGGTGCGGATCCGCTCGACCCGCAGGTCGGCGTGCTCGCACCCCAGGTCGACCGCGCGGGTCAGCGCCGCATCGGCCAGTGCGGACAACGGGAGGGCGAGGAAGGACTCGTCGACGGAACGGGGCTGTGCCACGCCCCGTGTCTACCAGCCAGGGAGGGAGTTGGTGAGCCCCGCTACCGATCCGGCCGACGCCGTCGGTCACCCACTGCACCTTCCGGGCGCAGGACAGCGCATCCGGTGACCAACGGCGCATCCCCGGCGGGGGGTTCGGGTACCCGGCCCCGCATGACCGCTCCTGGGGACGACGTCACGCTCACCTTCGGCGGCACCGCGACCACCCTGCTGCGGATCGGGCCCTTCGCCCTGCTGACCGACCCGAACTTCCTGCACCGGGGCCAGTGGGCGCACCTGGGCTACGGGCTGCGCAGCCGGCGGCTGACCGACCCGGCGCTCGTGCCCGCCCAGCTGCCGGCGCTGGACGCCGTCCTGCTCAGCCACATGCACGGCGACCACTGGGACCGGGTGGCCACCCGGTCGCTGCCCAAGGAGACCCCGGTGGTCACCACCCCGGAGGCCGCCGGCTGCCTGGCGAAGCGGGGCTTCACCCAGACCTCCGACCTGCGGCCCTGGCAGACCCACGAGCTCGGCCGGGGCGGCGACACGCTGCGGATCACCAGCGTCCCCGGGGTCCACGGCCCCGGACCGCTCGCCCGGCTGCTGCCGCAGGTGATGGGCAGCGTGCTCGAGCTGGTCCGCGACGGCGCCGTCACCTGGCGGGGGTACGTCAGCGGCGACACGCTGTTCCGGCCGGTGCTCGGCGAGGTGCTGCAGCGCTGCGGTCCGCTGGACGCGATGATCCCGCACCTGGGTGGCACCAAGGTCGCCGGCATCACGGTGACGATGGACGCCCGGCAGGGTGCCGACCTGGTCGAGCTGCTCGCGCCGCCGGTGACCGTGCCGGTGCACTACGACGACTACGGCCTGTTCAAGGACCCGCTGGGGAACTTCGTCGCCGAGGTGGCCACCCGCCGGGCCCCCGGCGAGATCCGCACCGTCGGCCGCGGTCAGACGGTCTCGCTGCGGGCCTGACGCCTGATCCGCCGGGCCGTGCGCCGGGCGTCCCGGTCGACGCCGTCGATGATCGAGGAGTTGACCCGGGTCTGCCACGGCAGCCCCATCCAGTGCAGCCCGGCCACCGGCGAGGCCCCGCGGTCGTGCACCGGCTGTCCGTCGGCGTCCAGGGCGCCCGGCACGTCGATCCAGCCGGTCTCGGGGAGGAAGCCGGTGCACCACAGCACGGCGGACACCTGCTCGGTCCGCCCGTCGTCCAGGTGCACCCGGTCGCCGTCGGCACCGACCACCCGCCCGGTCCGCCAGCCGATGACGCCGTCGCCCCGGAGTCGGCGCAGTTCCCGGCCGATGATCGCGTCGCCGCGCCGGCGGATGCCCCGGGCCACCCAGCTGTCGCCACCGGCGTTGAGCACCCCGGACAGCAGCAGCCACCAGTAGACGCTCACGCCGAGCACCCGCTCCGGCAGGAACCGGGGTTCGCGCGGGCTGAGAACGGTCACCTCGTGGGTGGCCGACAACTCCACGGCCAGCTGCGCCGCCGAGTTGCCGCCGCCGACGACGAGCACCGGCCCTGCGGGGAGGTCGGCGGGTCGGCAGTAGTCCGCGGAGTGCAGCTGGGCGACCGCCGGGTCCAGCTCCTGGGCCGCGGCCGGCACCCGCGGCCGGGTGAACGGGCCGGTGGCCAGCACCACCTGCCGGGCCAGCACCGGCCCCTCCCGGGTCTCGGCGCAGAAGCCCACCGGGTGCGTGGTCACCCGGGTGACCGGGGTCCAGGAGCGCACCGGGACGTCGAGTCGGCGGGCGTAGCCGTGCAGGTAGTCCGCCATCTCGACCCGGTCCGGCGTCGGCGTCGCCCCGTCCGGGAACGGCACCCCGGGCAGGCCGCTGAACCGGCGGGGCGTGAACAGCTGCAGGCTCTCCCAGCGGCGCAACCAGCTGCCCCCCACCTCGGCGGCGTCGACCACCACCACGTCCCGGACGCCCTTCCGGGCCAGCCACCAGGCCGTGCCCAGGCCGGCCTGGCCGGCACCGACCACCAGCACGTCGTGCACCCGGTCTGCCACGCCGTCGATCCTCCCCCGACCGGACGGCGCCGCGCCGGGTGCCCGCCTAGCGTGGGCCCGGTGACCCGAGGACGGACGTGGGACCTGCTCGTCATCGGCGGTGGCACCGCCGGGATCGTCGCGGCGACGACCGCCGCCTCGCTGGGTGCCCGGGTGCTGCTGACCGAGCGGGAACGCACCGGCGGCGACTGCCTGTGGACCGGCTGCGTGCCGTCGAAGGCACTGCTGGCCTCGGCGACGGCGGCGGCCGACGCCCGCGGCGCGGCCCGGCTCGGGGTGGACGTCTCCGGCGTCGAGGTGGACTTCGCCCGGGTCATGATCCACGTGAAACAGGCCATCGCCACGATCGAGCCGGTCGATTCCCCGGAGACGCTGCGCAGCAAGGGCGTGACCGTGCTGACCGGCGGTGCCGTGTTCACCGGGCCCGACCGGGCCACCGTCGACGGCCGGGAGATCAGGTTCCGGGCCGCGGTGATCGCCACCGGCTCGGGTCCGGCGCTCCCGCCCGTCCCTGGTCTGGCCGACGTCGACCCGCTCACCAACGAGACCGTGTGGGGTCTGACGACGCTGCCTCCCCGGCTGGCGGTCCTCGGTGGCGGGCCGATCGGCTGTGAGCTCGGACAGGCGTTCGCCCGGCTCGGCGCGCAGGTCACGGTGGTCAACTCCGCCGACCGACTGCTGGCCGTGGAGAGCGAGGAGGCATCCGAGCTGGTCACCGCCGCGCTGGTCCGCGACGGCGTCGACGTGCGGAACGGCGCACGGGCGGTCGCGGTCACCGGCGACCGGGACGGCGGCGAGCTCCAGCTGGCCGACGGCGGCACCGTGCCCTTCGACCGGCTGCTGGTCGCCGTGGGGCGCCGGGCCCGCACCGAGGGCCTGGGCTGCGCCGCGGCCGGGGTGGAGCTGGCCGAGGACGGCAGCGTGGTCGTCGACGCCCTGCGCACCGGCAACCCGCGGATCTGGGCGGCCGGCGACGTCACCGGCGGCCCGCAGTTCACCCACGTCGCCGGCGTGCGCGGCAGCCTGGCCGCGAGCAACGCGGTGCTCGGGCTGCGCCGCCGGGTCGACCCCGTCGTCCCCCGGGTCACCTACACCTCCCCCGAGGTCGCCTCGGTCGGCATGAGCCCCGCCGAGGGGGCGGCCGCCGGGCTGACCGTCCGGCGCCTCCCGCACACCGAGATCGACCGGGCCATCGCCGAGGACCTCACCGCCGGCTCCGCGACGCTGGTGCACGACCGGCGCGGGCGGCTGCGCGGAGCGACCGTGATCGGCCCCCGGGCCGGGGAGAGTCTCGGCGAGCTCACCCTCGCCGTCCGGCAGGGGCTGCGGGTGCAGGACGTCGCCGGCACCACGCACCCCTACCCGACCTACAACGACGCGGCGTGGAACGCCGCCATCGCCGACGTGCGCGCCCGGCTCCGCGCCCCGGCGGTCCAGCTGGCGCTGCGCGGCCTGGTCCGGTTGCGCGCGGGGATGGATCAGCGCAGCGCGCGGTGACCCGCCCACATCCGGTGGACGGCGCTGATGCCGACCACGCCCGCCCAGACCCAGGCCAGCTGCCAGGCGAACGCCGGCAGCAGCAGCCAGAGCGCGTGCACCACGATCGTCTCGGTGCCCTCGGCCAGCCCGCCGAGGAAGGACAGCGACCGGCCGTCGTCCAGCTGCCGGCCGGCCCGCTCGGCGAGCGAGGAGAAGGCCAGGAACGCCGCGCCGTTGACGTAGTAGGCGAGCAGGACGGCGGCGAACGGCTCCCACGGGTCGCCCCGCCCGGCGGTCACCCCGAGGGCGACGCCGAGCACGCCGGCGCCGTAGACCAGGAAGTCCGCGGTGATGTCGAAGAACCCGCCGGCGCCGGCGTCCCCCGGGGCGCCCGCCGCGCGACGCCGCCGGGCCAGCGGGCCGTCCAGCCCGTCGGCGAGCCGGGAGAGCAGCCAGAGCGCCAGCGCCGGCCCCCACAGGGTCGCCGCTGCGGCGGCGGCGCTGCCCAGGCCGAGCACCAGGCCGGCGGCGGTCAGCCGGTCCGGGCTCACCCAGGGGTGGTCCAGCACACCGGCCACCCGGGCGAGCGGCCGGTCGAGAACCCGCCGCGCGGCAGCGTCGAGCACCCGGGTCTCCGATCCTCGGCAGCACGTCGACCCGGTGGCGGGGCACCATCGGGTAGGGCACGATCTTGGCGCAGTCCCTGGGCCGCGGCCACCCGCCGGCAGGGGCGGACCGACGTCAGGGAGGCGCCACACGTGACCGTGCCCCACCGCTGGCACGGCCGCGTGCTCGTCGCGGCGTGCGCCTCGGTCGCCGTCCTCACCGGGTGTGCCGCGCCGGAGGCGGAGGCGCCGGTGGCGGAGGACCGCTCCTGGGAGGACGTGCTCGCCGAGGCCGAGGGGCAGACGGTCGACCTGTGGATGTACGGCGGCGACGTGCAGGGCAACGCCTACGTCGACGACGTGCTGGCTCCCGCGGCGGCCGAGCTCGGGGTGACCCTGCGCCGGGTGCCGATCGCCGACACCGGGGACGCGGTCAACCGCGTCCTCTCCGAGCGCCAGGCCGGCGTCACCGAGGGCGAGGTGGACCTGGTCTGGGTGAACGGCGACAACTTCGCCACCGGTCGCCAGGCCGGCGCCTGGTTGTGCGACTGGACGTCGATGCTGCCGAACACAGCCGGCACCGACCCCGACGACCCGCTGCTGACCACCGACTTCGGCACCCCGGTCGACGGCTGCGAGGCGCCCTGGCACAAGGCCCAGTTCAGCCTGGTCTACGACGCCGCCCGGGTGCCCGACCCGCCGACGACGCTGGCCGGGGTGCTCGACTGGGCCGAGGCGAACCCGGGCCGGTTCACCTACCCGGCCCCGCCGGACTTCACCGGCTCGGCGTTCCTGCGCCAGGTGCTCTACAGCGTGTCCGGCGGCGTCGACGAGGTGCCGCTGGAGCACTCGGACGAGGCCTACGAGGACCTGAGCCCGGCGCTCTACGACCGGCTCGCCGAGCTGGCGCCCGCGCTGTGGCGGGAGGGCGACACCTACCCGCAGACCCAGCAGGAGCTCGACCAGCTGTTCGCCGACGGCCAGGTGGACATGACCATGACCTACGGCCCGGCGACCGTCGACGACCTGGTCGCCGACGGCACCTTCCCCGACACCACCCGGGTGCTCACCCTGGACGAGGGCACGCTGGGCAACGCCAGTTTCCTGGCCATCCCGTCCACCTCCGGTGACCAGGCCGGCGCGATGGTGGTCGCCGACCTGGCGCTCTCGCCGGAGCAGCAGCTGGCCAAGGCCCGCCCCGAGGTCTGGGGGCAGTTCACCGTGCTGGACCTGGACCGGCTCGACGAAGACGCGCGCGCCGGGTTCGAGGCGCTGCCCGACTCCGCGGTGGTGCCCAGCTACGAAGAGCTCTCCGCCGGCGCGGACCCGGAGCTCTCGGCCGGCTGGGTGACCCCGCTGGACGACGGGTGGCGGCGCGAGGTCGCGGCCGGGTGACCGCAGCCGGCCGGGCCGGCGCCGGGTCCCGCCGCGCGACCCTGCTGGTGCTGCCCGCGGTGGTGCCGGTGGTGGTCGTCGTCGGTGCCGCCCTGACCTCCGCCGTCCTGCTGAGCCTGGGCCTGACCCCGCTGGTCGGCCGGCCGGAGCTGTCCCTGGACGCCTGGCGGGCCACCGAGCTCGGCACCTCGATCGGGCTGTCGCTGGCGATCGCGGCCGGGGCGACGGCGGTGGCCACGGTGGTCGGCCTCTGCCTGGCGCTGGCCGTGACCGCCGGGGCGCGGCGGAGCCGGCTGCTGGCCACGCTCAGCTCGCTGACCATCCCCGTCCCGCACCTCGTGGGCGCGGCGGCCATGGGGCTGCTGCTGGCCGACGCCGGGTTCCTGCCCCGGCTGCTGGGCATCGCCCCCGCGGACTGGCCGGCACTCGTGGGCGGCCGCTGGTGGATCGCGGTCGGTGCCGAGTACGCCTGGAAGGAGTCGGCGTTCATCGCCCTGGTGGTGGCCGGCGTGCTGAGCAGCCGGGTGGCCTCCTACACCGAGACCGCCGCGCTGCTGGGCGCCGGACGGTGGGCCCGGTTCCGGCACGTCACCCTCCCGCTGGCCGCCCCGGCGCTGGGCGCCTCCGCGGCGGTGAGCTTCGTCTACACGCTGGGCTCCTACGAGGTCGCCGCCCTGCTGGGCCGCCCGTCACCGGAGCCGCTGCCGGTGCTCGCCGTCCGGCTGTTCACCTCCATCGACCTCACCGCCCGGCCCCAGGCCGCCGCGGTCGCGGTCACCACGTCGGCGCTGGGGCTGGTCGCCGTGCTGGTCGCGCTGCGGTCGCTGCGCCGGCTGGCGGCCGAGCAGTGAGCGCACCGGTGCTCGTCTCCCGCCTCGGCTCCCGACTGGGGCGCGGCGCGCTCGCCGCCTGGCTGGTGCTCCCGTTGGTGCCGCTGCTGCTGTGGGCCGCCGCGGACCGCTGGTCGGCGCCGGCCCTGCTGCCGCAGGCGTGGGGCACGACCGGGCTGGCCGAGGCCCGGGCCGCCGGCGCCGGTGCCGCCGCCGCCCGGTCGGCGGTGCTCGGGACGGCGGTGGCCGTGCTGGCCACCCCGCTGGGTGCGCTGGCCGGCCGGGCGCTGACCTCGGGGGCCCTGCGCGCGCCCGGCCTGGTGTTCGCGGTGCTGCTCTCCCCGCTGGCGCTGCCGCCCTTCGCCGTCGCGCTCGGGCTGGACGTGCTGCTGCTGCGGCTGCGGGTGCCGGCTGAGGTCGGGCTGGTGCTGCTGCTGACCGTGGCGGCGATCCCGTACACGACCGTGGTGATGCGGGGCGCATACGCCGTCCACGACCGGCACCACGACGAGGAGGCCCGGCTGCTCGGCGCCTCCGCCTGGCGGGTGGTGCGCTCGGTGCACCTGCCGCTGCTGGCCCCGGCGGTCGCCGGCGCGGCGTTCCTGGCGTTCCTGGTCGGGTGGAGCGACTACGTCGTGACCCTGCTCGTCGGCGGTGGCCGGCTGGTCACCCTGCCGCTGCTGGTCGGCGCCGCCGCCTCGGCCACCGGCAACGACGCCCAGGTGGCGGTGCTGGCGCTGTCGGCGGTGCTGCCGCCGGTCGCGCTGCTCGTCGTGATCGGCTCGATCGGCCGGCGGGCCCGGCGGTGAGCGGCTCGCTGCAGCTGACCGGGCTCACCCGGGTGCACACCGCCGGGGCTCCGCCGGCCCTGGACGACCTGACCCTCGCCGTCCCGGCCGGGTCGTGCGTGGCGGTGCTCGGCCCGTCCGGCTCGGGGAAGAGCACGGTGCTCCGGCTGACCGCCGGGCTGGACACCCCGACCCGGGGCAGCGTGCACCTCGACGGCCGGGACCTGGCCGGCGTCGTCCCGGAGCGGCGCGGGATGGCGATGGTCTTCCAGCGCCCGCTGCTGTTCCCCCACCTGTCGGTGCGGGACAACGTCGGCTTCGCCGACCGGGTGCGCGGCCTGCCCCGGCGGCAGGCGCGCGAGCGCGCCGAGCACCACCTCGAGCTGGTCCAGCTGAGCGGGTTCGGCAACCGGCCGGCGCGGGCGCTGTCCGGCGGCCAGGCGCAGCGGGTGGCGCTGGCCCGGGCGCTCGCCGCCGAGCCCCGGGTGCTGCTGCTGGACGAGCCGTTCAGCGCGCTGGACACCGGGCTGCGTCAGGAGATGCACGAGCTGCTGGCCGACCTCCGGCTGCGGCTGGCCCCGACGGTGCTGCTGGTCACCCACGACCCGGCGGAGGCCGACGCCCTGGCCGACACCGTCGCGGTGCTGGACGCCGGCCGGCTGCAGCAGCTCGGGCCGATGCGGGAGCTGTACGCGCGGCCCCGGTCCCTGGCGGTCAGCCGGCTGCTCGGCGGGCGCACCGAGGTGCCCGGGACCGTCACCGGCGGTCGGCACCGCTCCGCACTCGGCGACCTCGAGCTCCCGGCACCTGCCCCGGAGGGCCCCGGGGTGCTCGTCGTCCGCCCGGAGGCGGTCACCCTCGTCGCCGCCGCGGACGCCGACGCCCGCGGCACCGTGGTCCAGGTCCGCCGGCGCGGGCTGCGGGCGCTGATCACCGTCGAGGTGGCCGGCCACGGAACCGAACCGGCCGCCGTGGCCGCCGAGCTGCCCCCCGGTGCGGAGGTCGCGGTCGGCGCCGAGGTCGGGCTGCGCATCCCGGTCACCGCCCGGCGCGTCGTCCCCCCGGCCGGCCTGGCGGACGCGCGGGAGGGCGCCTCAGCCCACGACCGTCAGCGGTAGCAGCTTGCGGAGGTGCGCGTTCTCCACCAGGTCCAGCACCGAGTGCTGCGCGCAGGCCGGCACCAGCTCGCCGGTCTCGGGGTGGGCCATCGAGTAGGTGCAGGCGGCGAGCCGCTCCTGGGTGGCGCGCAGCTGCGGGTCGGTGGCCTGCTCCCCGCGCTGCATCAGCTCCCAGGCCGGACCGACCTGCTCGGCGTCCATGAAGCTGTGCACCTCGAAGGTCATCAGCCCGAGCGCGCCGGTGCGGGCGGCCCGCACCAGCGCCCGGGCGCCGCCGGCCCGGCGCACCGCGCGCCGCGCCCAACCGAGCGCGACCGGCAGGTCGCCGGGGTGCAGGCGCAGCACCCGGAGCACCTTGCCGACCAGCAGCAGCGGCGGCGTCCCGCTGAAGGCCACCCCGCCGAAGTGCGCGAAGAACCGGTCGCGGGCCGCGCGGTCACGGGCGTCGTCCGGGTCGATCAGCCCGTGCCAGCGACCGGCGACCAGGAACCCGAACGCGACCCGGTTGCAGCGCGGGTCGCCGAACTCGATCCCCTCGTGCGGCACCCGGTGCCCCAGCGCCTGCTCCAGCTGCGCCCAGACCGCGTCGACGTCCACCGCGGTGTAGGACTCCTTCCACCGGCGGTCGTCCCCGACGTGCGCGGCCGGCTGGAAGCTCATCATCGAGAAGCCCATCGGCAGCACCGCGCGCACCGTCTCGACCACCTGGTCGAGGTTGGCCGGGGTGACGGTCATGTTGTGGGCCAGGTAGTACCGCAGGCCGGTCTCGGCGCGCAGGTCGCGGAACATCTGCACGAACCGCTCGCGGAACGGGTGGAGCTCGGCCTCGTTCTTCGGCTTCACCGCGCCGCGGCGGCCGCGCATCAGCATGTCGAAGTGCGCCGCGAAGCTCACCCGGTCGAACCGCAGCCGCCCGTCGCCGTCGGTCACCAGCGCGCGCAGGTACTCGGGGTCGAAGTCACCGTGGGTCATCGACATCGGCGACCGCCCGTGCGCCCGCATCGCCTGCAGCGCCGCGGCGTGGTCGTCCGGCGGCAGCAGGCTCACCTCACCGCCGATCAGCTGGGCGTGGGCGTAGGGCCCGCGCCGCTGCTCCAGGTAGGCCATCTGCTGCTCGACCTGGTCGACGGTGTGCTGCCCGTCGATCCGCACCTTGTTGGCGTCGGCGGAGTGGTAGCAGGGCGTGCAGGTGAGGTTGCACTTCGGGAACACGCCGTGCGTGCCCTCGCAGCCGACCGCGTGCCGGCCCAGGCTCTGTGCCGGGGTCTGCACGTGCGCCGGCAGCGCCGCCCAGCGTTCGGCCAGCGCTCGCGCCGTCTCCGGGTGCACCGGGCGGGTACGGGCGGCGAGGTCCCGCAGTCGTCCGAGCAGCGTCATCGCAGTCTCCCCTCACGCGCGCCGTCGGCGCGCCCACCCACGGTAGCTGCGGCACGACCGGTCCACCGGCTGCGCTCAGCCCCCGGGATGACCCGCTGACCTGGACAGATCAGCCGCACGACCGACGCCCGAGGACGACGCCGCGCCCGATGCTGGTGCCGCCACCGACCGGTGGCGGAGAACGAGTGGAGGCACCCGGTGGTCAGCACGAAGAAGGTCGTCCTGGGCGCGGTGACGGCGATGGTCGGCGTGGTCGGCTCGGGGGCGGCGGCGATCGCGCTCACCATGCCGTCCGGCGTGGACAGCCCCGGCGCCGTGTTCGCCGAGCTGCAGGGCCACACCCAGACCGCCGACCACGCCACCGCCGACGCCGCACCCCGCGAGGACGTGCCGGCCTGGACCCGGGCCGTCGGCTCCGGCCTGACCGTCGTCCGGCCCGGGGACGCCGCCGGCGACGACAGCGGCAGCGTCCGGGTGGACATGACGCTGACCAGCGGGACGACGCTCCCCGCGGACTGCACGCCACTCGACCAGGTGGGCATGCCGTTCGACGGCGGGGGCCGATGGCCCGATCTCGGCGACGAGGCGCACCTGTGCGACGGCTGGGTCACCGTCGTGCTCGGCGACCAGCTCTACGCCTGGACCGACGACCAGACGCGCGGCTGATCCGGCGGTCCCTGCGTATGCACGCCGCGTCGGGGGAAGTCAGCGGGGATGGAGCCCGTGGTCCGCGACAGCGCGGAGATCGAGACCGAGACCTGGGACGACCCGGTGCGGGGGAAGGTCTCCTTCCAGGTGGTGTTCAGCCAGGACCGGACGCCGACGGCCGGGCTCTACACCGGCCTGGCCGAACTGCCCGTCAACGGCTGGCTCGGCCTGCACCGGCACCGGCCCGCTGCGGTGTGTCTACGCCTTCCCGGCCGACTCCTTCGAGGACGTGCACTACCGCTTCTCCGCGGAGGAGTGAGGGCCCCGCCCAGCGGCCGGCCAGGCGCACGGCCCTCCGCTCAGCGGCCGGCCAGGCGCATCGCCCGGGTCTGCACGTCGGCGCGCAGCTCGGCCTCGTCGACCGTCGTGGACACCCCGTCGGCCAGCACCTGCCGGCCGGCGACCCAGGTGTCGCGCACGTGCCGCGAGCCCACCGACCAGACCAGGTGGGTCAGCAGGTCGGTGATCTCGCCGACCGGCACGAAGGCGATGTCCTCGGTGTCCACGTGCACCAGGTCCGCCCGCCGTCCGGCGGTCAGCTGGCCGAGGTCGGCGCGGCCGATCGCCGCGGCCGCCCCACCGGTGGCCAGCCAGAAGGCCTCCGGGGCGGTGAGCGCGGTGGCGTCCCGCTCGCGCAGCCGGGCCAGCTGCGCGGCGAGCCGGAGGTCCTGGAACAGGTCGAGGTTGTCGTTGGACGCCGGCCCGTCGGTGCCCATGCCCACCCGGATGCCGAGGTCGAGCATGTCCCGCAGCCGGGCGGTGCCGCTGGCCAGCTTGGTGTTGCTGCTCGGGCAGTGCGCGACGGCGACGTCGTACTCCCGCCACAGCTCCAGGTCGCCGTCGTCCATGTGCACGCAGTGGGCGGCCAGCACCCGCCCACCGAGCACGTCGTGCGCGGCGAGCAGCTGCGGCACGCTCTGGCCGTGCTGGGCCAGCAGCCCCGCGCCCTCGGTGGTGGTCTCGGCGACGTGGGTGGTCAGCAGCAGGCCGTGCTCCCGCGCCACCTCGGCCGCCTGGGTGAGCACCGGCAGCGGCACGGTGTAGGCCGAGTGCGGGCCGATGCCCCACTCGACCTGCTCGTCACCGGTGCCGGCGGACTCCGTGGCGCGGGCGAGCTGCTCGTCGAACGTGCCGAAGCCGGGGAGGCCGATCAGCGGATGGGTGATGACCCCACGGGCGCCGGTGCGCCGCACCGCCGCGGCCATCCGGTCGGGGTGGAAGTACATCTCCACGCTGGTGGTCACGCCGTGCCGCAGCATCTCCGCCGACGCGGCGGTCATCGCCACCTCGACGTCCTCGGGGGTGAGCCGGGCCTCCCGCGGCCACATCACCTCGTTCAGCCACCGGTCCAGCGGCAGCCCCTCGCCCTGGCCCCGGAACAGCACCATCGGCGCGTGCGAGTGGGTGTTGACCATGCCGGGGGTGAGCACCCCGGGCAGCGCGGTGACCTCGGCGTCGCCGGCCGGCGGGGCGTCGGCAGCCGACCCGACCCAGCTGATCAGACCGTCCTCGACGTCCAGCACGGCATCGGGGACGACGGTGCCGGCGCGGTCCCCGACCACGACGGCGCGGGCGGTGAATCGGTGCGCCATGAGCGCAGACCCTACGGCCGGTCCACCCCGGCAGCAGGGCGGCGCACAGGCGCCGCCGATACCGTGGGGCCCATGTCCGTCCTCGCCGCCGCCGCATCCGACGAAGGCGGTATCACCGGCTTCCTGCTCGACCTCATCGACCGGCTGGGGGCAGTGGGCGTCGGCCTGACCATCCTGATCGAGACGGTGATCCCGCCGATCCCCAGCGAGGTCGTCCTCGGGGCCGCCGGGGTGCTGATCAACGACGGGCGGATGTCCCTCGTGCCGGTCATCATCTGGGCCACCGTGGGCTCGGTGCTCGGGGCGCTCGTCCTCTACTGGGTGGGCCGGCTGTTCGGTCCCCGCCGGTCGCACGCCTTCCTCGACCGGTTGCCCCTGGTCGAGACCGCCGACGTGGACAAGAGCTTCGAGTGGTTCGCCCGGCACGGTCGCGCCGCGGTCTTCTTCGGCCGGATGGTGCCGATCGTGCGGAGCTTCGTCTCGGTCCCGGCCGGCGTCGTGAAGATGCCGATGCCGCAGTTCCTGCTCTTCACCGCCGCCGGCAGCCTGCTCTGGAACAGCCTGCTCATCGGCCTGGGCGTCGCCGCGGGCGACTTCGTGCAGGCCAACCTCCAGTACCTGGACTACGTGGTCGTGGTCGTGGCGGTCGCCGCCGTGGCCTGGTTCGTCTACAAGAAGGTGACCGGGCAGTTCCGGCGCCCGCCGGACGCCGGCGCCGACCTGCCCATCGAGGCGCCCCTCGACGAACGGGACCAGGCATGAGCACCCCGCGCACCCGGCCGGACGTCGTCGCCTTCGACGTCAACGAGACCCTGCTCGACATCACCCCCCTCGGGGCGGCCCTCGCCGAGCACGGCCAGTCGGCCGACCTGCTGTCCGCCGTCTTCTCCCGCGCCCTGCTGACCGGGTTCGCCGCCACGACGGCCGGCACCTGGTTCCCCTTCCGGGCCGCGTTCGAGACCTCGGTCGCCCAGGTGACCGGGTTGCCGGCCGCCGCCTGCGCCGCAGTGGCCGGCTCCTTCATGGAGCTGTCCCCCCACCCGGACGTCGAACCCGCTCTCCGCCTGCTCACCGCAGCCGGGGTCCGGGTGGTGACGCTGAGCCACGGGTCCCCCGGGGTGGCCGAGGCGGGCCTGACCCGCGGCGGGGTGTCCGCGCTGGTCGAACGGACGCTGACCTCGGAGTCGATCCGCGCGTGGAAGCCCAACCGGGAGGCCTACCTGTGGGCGGCCGGCGTCTGCGGCGTGGCACCGGAGCGGATGGCGCTCGTCGCGGCGCACTCCTGGGACGTGCTCGGTGCCGGGCGGGCCGGGCTCACCACCGGCTTCACCTCCGGCCGGTCGGAGAAGGTGTTCGCCGACGTCTACGCACCGCCGCACGTGCAGGGCGGGTCGCTGGTCGAGGTGGTCGAAGGGCTGCTCGCCCTGCCCCCGACGTGACCACCGGGGAGGTCCCCACCCCGCTCGGCCCGGCCCATGTGCACCGCACGGAACCCGCGGGCGACGTCCGCGGCGCCCTCGTGCTGGGCCACGGCGCCGGCGGCGGGTCCGGCTCCGCCGACCTGCTGGCCGTGGCCGCCGCCGCCGGTGCGGCCGGCTGGCGGGTGCTCCGCGTCGACCAGCCGTGGGTGGTCGCCGGGAAGCGGATCGCCCCCGCCCCGGCCCGGCTGGACGAGGGCTGGACGGCGGTGCTCGGCACCCTGCGCGCCGACGGCCTGCTGACCGGCCCGCTGGTGCTGGGCGGGCGCAGCGCCGGCGCCCGGGTGGCCTGCCGGACCGCGACGGCGCAGGGGGCCGCCGCCGTGCTGGCCCTGGCCTTCCCGCTGCACCCACCGGGCCGGCCGGAGAAGAGCCGCGCGGCGGAGCTGCACCTGGTCGCCGTCCCGCTGCTGGTGGTGCAGGGCGCCACCGACGCGTTCGGCCGCCCCGCCGAGGTGGTCACCGCACTGGCCGGCCACCCGGGGGAGGTCCGGGCCGTTCCGGGCGACCACGGGCTGAGGAAGGACCCTGACCTGGTCGCTGCCGCCGTCGCGGACTGGCTGACCCGGCAGCCGTGGGACCACTCCCGCCAGGCGCCCTCTCCGCACAGCCCCGTGAGCTCGGACCCGGCCGACTGACGCCTGCCGGGCCAACCATGAACGACCCCGAGCGCTTGTGCTCTGCTCACCAGGGGTGAGCAGAGCACAAGCGGCCGCAGCGTGCCCCTGTCCGGGCTCGCGCCCGGGGTGCGGTCAGCGCCGGCGGCGGCGCACCAGCAGGGCGATCAGCAGCGCCAGGACCGTGACCCCGGCCGCCGGTGCGGCGTAACGGGTGAGCGCCGCGCCACCGGCCACCTCGAGCAGGTCGATCGGCTCCGGCTCGGCCGGGGTCAGCGGGCGCTGCGGCGAGCTCGGCGTGCTGCGCGCGGGACCCCCACCGGCCGGGCGGTTCGGCGGGGCGGTGGTGCCGGCCGGCGGCTTGCTCGGCGCCTTGCGGGGGCCACCGACGGCGGCGTCGGGTGCCGTGGTCGAGGCGGGCTCGGCGTCCGGCGCCTGGTCCTCCACCGTCCCGGTGCCGGAGAACGGCGCGGCGTCTCCGGTGGCCGGGGCAGTGTCACCGGCAGCCGGGGCCGTGTCGCCGGCCGCGGGAGCCGGGTCGGCAGCGGCCGGCGTGCTCTTCGTCGGCGGGGTCAGCGGGTCGGGCACCGGCGCCTTGGCCGGCGTGCTCGCGGCGGGAGCGGCCTTCTTGGCCGGCTTCGCCGCCTCCTCCGCTGCTGCTGCCTTGTCCGCCGCGGCGGCGGCGGTCTTCTTCGCCGCAGCGCCGGCCTTCTTGGCCACGCCGGCCGCCGGGGTGTCGCCGGCGGCGCCTTCGACGCTCGCCGCGGCCTCCTCCACCACGCCCGCGGTGGTCGCGGCGCCCTTGGCCGCGGCGGCGGTGGCCTTCCCCGCGGCGGTCGGCTCCTGCG
Organism: Modestobacter sp. VKM Ac-2983; assembly: GCF_026967885.1. Lineage (NCBI taxonomy): Bacteria > Bacillati > Actinomycetota > Actinomycetes > Geodermatophilales > Geodermatophilaceae > Modestobacter > Modestobacter sp. VKM Ac-2983. Next base: position 149,396 of record NZ_JAPVBK010000003.1, on the reverse strand, counting down.
AGCCCGCGGCGGCCGCGGCCCGGGTGGCGTCGCCCTCGGCGTCCCCGCTGGCCAGCTGGGCGGAGAGCTTGTCGGCGAACTGGCCGAGCAGCTTGTTCCCGACGTCGGTCATGACGCCGCGGCCGAACTGGGCGGGCCGGCCGGTGATGTTCAGGTCGGTCAGGACGTCGACGCGGGTGGTGTCGCCCTCGGCCGCGAGCGTGGCGGTGATGACGGCCGCCGCGGTGCCGTTGCCGCGCTGGTCCTTGCCGCGGGCGTCGATGACCGCACGGTGGGCCTCGTCGTCCTTCTCCACGAAGGACGCCTTGCCCTGGTAGGTCAGGTTGATCGGCCCGAGCTTGACCTTGACCCGGCCGGTGAAGTCGTCGCCGGTCACCGAGTCCAGGGCGGCACCCGGCATGCAGGGGGCGATGCGCTCGATGTCCAGCAGCACCCGCCACGCTTCGTCGATCGGCACCGGCACGGTGAACGCGTTCTCGAGCTGCACTGCAGGACCTCCGGGTGTGGGCAGCCCGGACGGGAGGCGACGAGTCGGCGACAGCCCGTCCGGGTCGTGCGGTGATCGAGGCGAGACGGCGACGTTACCGCGCCCCCGCTGCCCCCTGACATCCGATCACGGCCTCGGCGTCCCCGCAGGTGGGACGCCGACGGCGCGCCGGACCAGCTCCGCCACCGCTGTGACGGAGCGGTCCGGCACGACCGTCAGAGGCTGGCTGCGGCGGCCACCGCCCGCCGGGTCAGCACCTGGGCCAGGTGCTGGCGGTAGTCGGCCTGGGCGTTGAGGTCGTTGCTGGGGCTGGTGCCCTCGGCGGCCTGCGCGGCCGCCGCGGTCACCGTCTCCATGCTCACGTCCACCCCGACCAGCGCCGCCTCGGTGGCCGAGGCCCGCAGCGGGGTCGGCCCCATGTTGGTCAGCCCGATCCGCGCCTCGGCGATCCGCCCGTCCTCGCGCCGGACGGCCGCGGCCACCGCGACGATCGACCAGGCCTGGGCCACCCGGTTGAACTTCTCGTACCGCACGCCCCAGCCCTCGCCGAGCTTCGGCACCCGGATCTCGACCAGCAGCTCCCCCTCCTCCAGGACGGTGGTGAGGTAGTCGACGAAGAACTCCGCAGCGGGCACGGTGCGCCGCCCGCCCGGCCCGGCGAGCACGAACTCCGCGTCCAGGGCGAGCGCCACCGCCGGGAGGTCCCCGGCCGGGTCGGCGTGCGCCAGCGCGCCGCCGAACGTGCCGCGCCGGCGCACCTGCCGGTCGGCCACGGTCTCGGTGGCCTGCACGATCAGCTGGCCGTACTGCGCCAGCAACGGGTCGGTGAGGACGTCGGCGTGCGTGGTCATCGCCCCGATGACCAGCGCGTCGCCGTCCTCGCGCACACCGCGGAGCTCGGCCACCCGGGTCAGGTCGACGAGCGTCTCGGGTGCGGCGAGCCGCAGCCGCATGACCGGGATCAGCGACTGCCCACCAGCGAGGACCTTGACGTCCTCCCCGCCGTCGGCGATCGCCTGCAGGGCCTCCTCGATCGTGCTCGGGCGGGCGTAGGCGAAGGGTGCGGGTATCACTGTGCTGCCTCCTGGATGCCGGACTCAGTCGTGCGGGCACCGCCGTAGGCGTTGCTGCCCTCGGCGGCGCGGTCGCCGCCGTCCCCACCGGCGTGGATCGCCCGCCACACCCGTTCCGGGGTGAGCGGCATCCGGATGTCGGTGACGCCGAGGTGCCGGACGGCGTCCAACGCGGCGTTGACCACCGCCGGGGTGCTGGCGATGCAGCCGGCCTCCCCGACGCCCTTGGCGCCCAGCGGGTTGCTGGTCGCCACGTGCACGGTGTTGCCGGTGTCGAAGTGCGGGAGGTCCGAGGCGGCCGGGACCAGGTAGTCGACGAAGCTGCCGGTGGTCAGGTTGCCCTCGGCGTCGTAGATCGCCTCCTCGTACATCGCCTGGGCGATCCCCTGGGCCAGGCCGCCGTGCACCTGCCCCTCGACGATGAGCGGGTTGACGATCGTGCCGACGTCGTCGACGCAGGCGTACTTGCGGATCTTGGCGAACCCGGTCTCGGTGTCGATCTCCATCGCGCAGATGTGCGTGCCGTGCGGGAAGGAGAAGTTCTCCGGGTCGAAGGTGGCCTCGGCGTCGATGGTCGGCTCGACGCCCTCCGGGTAGTCGTGCGCGGCGAAGATCGCCAGGGCGACCTCCTGGATGCCGACCCCGGCGCCCGGTGTCCCCCGCACGGTGAACTTCCCGCCGGTGAACTCCAGGTCGTCGGCGTTGGCCTCCAGCAGGTGGGCGGCGATCACCCGGGCCTTCTCCACCACCTTCTCCGCGGCCTTCACGACCGCGGTGCCCCCGACGACCAGTGACCGGGAGCCGTAGGTGTCCAGCCCGCGGGAGGAGATCGCGGTGTCGCCGTGCAGCACCTCGACGTCCTCGAACGGCACACCCAACTCGTCGGCGACGATCTGGCTCCACGCCGTCTCGTGGCCCTGGCCGTGCGGCGTGGAGCCGGTGACGACCTCGACCTTGCCGGTGGGCAGCATCCGGATCGACGCCTGCTCCCAGCCACCCGCGCCGAAGGCGAGCGAGCCGAGCACCCGGGAGGGGGCCAGCCCGCACATCTCGGTGAAGGTGGAGAAGCCGATGCCCAGCTGCACCGGGTCACCGGACTCCCGGCGGCGCTGCTGCTCGGCCCGCAGCTCGTCGTAGCCGAGCAGCTCCAGGGCCTGCTCGGTGGCCTGGTGGTAGTCGCCGGAGTCGTACTCCAGGCCGGCGACCGTGGTGAACGGGAACTCCTCGGTGTTGATCCAGTTCTTCCGGCGCAGCTCCAGCGGGTCCATGTCCAGCTCGACGGCGAGCTCGTCCATGATCCGCTCGATCGCGAACGTCGCCTCGGGCCGGCCGGCGCCGCGGTAGGCGTCGGTGGGCACCTTGTTGGTGAAGACGCCGTCGCACTCGAACCGGTAGGCCGGGAACTTGTAGATGCCCGGGAACATGAACGCGCCCAGGGCCGGGACGCCGGGGGTGATCAACCGCAGGTAGGCGCCCATGTCGGCCAGCAGCCGTACCCGCAGGCCGCGCACGGTGCCGTCGCGGTCGGCGGCGACGTCGATGAACTGCACCTGGTCGCGGCCGTGGTGGGCGGTCATCAGCGACTCACCGCGGGTCTCGGTCCACTTGACCGGCTTGCCCAGCCGCCGCGCGATGAGCAGGCAGAGGATCTCCTCCGGGTTGACCTGCAGCTTCCCGCCGAACCCGCCACCGACGTCGGGGGCGATCACCCGCAGCTTGTGCTCCGGGATGCCGGTGACCATCGCGGCCATCACCCGCAGGATGTGCGGGATCTGGGTCGCCGACCACATCGTGTAGCTGTCGCCGGAGGGCTGGACGACGACCGACCGGGGCTCCATGAACGCGGGGATCAGCCGCTGCTGGACGAACCGGCGGCTGACCGTGACCTCGGCGTCGGCGAACGCCTGCTCGGTGTCCCCGCCGGTCCCGGCGTCCCCGGCGTCGAAGACGAAGTGGTAGCTGGTGTTCGACGTGGTGTGGTCGTGCACCAGGGGCGAGCCCTCCTGCACGGCCTGCTCCATGTCCAGCACGACCGGCAACGGCTCGTAGTCGACGTCGATCGCCTCGAGCGCGTCGGCGGCGGCGGTGCGACTGCGGGCCACGACGACGGCGACCGCCTCGCCCACGTGGTTGACCTGCTCGACCGCGATCGAGGGGTGCCCCGGGTTGACCATGTCGGGGGTGACCGGCCAGGCACACGGCAGCGAGCCCTGCTCGTCGGCGAGGTCGCGCCCGGTGTAGACGGCGACGACGTTCGGCCGCTCCTTGGCGGCGCTGACGTCCAGGTGGGTGATCCGGCCGTGCGCCACGGGGCTGCGCAGCACCGCCAGGTGCAGCATGCCGGGCAGTACCATGTTGTCGGTCCAGGTGGTCTTGCCGGTGATCAGCCGGGCGTCCTCCTTGCGGCGACGCGCCTGGCCGACCTCCTTCGCCGGCGGCAGGCCGACCGCGGAGGTCGGGTCCTCGACGGCGGTCATGCCTGGGCCGCCACGTGGTCGGCGGCGGCCGTGTCGACGGCGGCCGGTTCGGCCTGCGGGTCGTCGGCGGCCTTCCCCGACATCTCCGCCGCCGCCTGCCGCACCGCCCGGACGATGTTCTGGTAGCCGGTGCAGCGGCAGAGGTTGCCCTCGATGCCCTCCCGGACCTCCTCGTCGCTGGGGTCGGGGTTCTCCTTCAGCAGGTCGATCGACGCCATGATCATCCCGGGCGTGCAGAAGCCGCACTGGAGGCCGTGCATCTCGTGGAAGGCCCGCTGCACCGGGTGCAGGGTCGCGCTCTCGCCCTCGCCGGTCGCCACCCCCTCGATCGTGGTGACCTGGCAGCCGTCGGCCTGGACCGCGAACACGGTGCAGGACTTCACCGCCTGCCCGTCCAGGTGCACGGTGCAGGCGCCGCAGTTGCTGGTGTCGCACCCGACGACCGTGCCGACCTTGCCGAGCTGTTCCCTCAGGTAGTGGACCAACAGGGTCCGTGGCTCGACGTCGTCCGTGTAGGACGCCCCGTCGACCCGCACGTTGATCTGGGTCACGTGTCCTCCGCATCGTTGCTTCGGCTGTGCACCGCGGTCGTCCCGCGGGTCCGTCGGCAGTGTGACAACGGACACGTGAGTTAGGCCACACTCACTTCCTCGCCCCGGATCCGCCAGGACCTGGGACGACGACGCAGCAGGCCCCCGACACGCGGATCTCCGGGGCTGCACACCCGCGTCGGCAACGTTGCACCTCGTTGCAGTCCGGGGGCGGAGCTCAGCGGCGGGCGGCGCCGCGCACACCCGCGCGCAGCCGCTGGACCTGGGCGGCGGCAGCGTTCCGCCGTCCCCCGGGCGGCAGGAGCGCCAGGCAGGCCTGCCAGACCGCCAGGTCCTCGGCCGCCTCGGGCCGTTCGCTGTAGCTGAGGAGGAGGTCCGGTCGGCCGGCGGCCAGCACGGCCCCCCGCAGGTCGTCGGCCAGCCGGGCGCGGGCGACTCGCACGCCCGGAGCCCGGGAACCCGGCAGCAGCGGGCCGCGGTACCGGTCCAGCGCAGCTGCCGGGGCGCCTCGGGTGAGCTGGGCGCGCACCTCCTCGACGTCGGAGCGCACCGGTCCGAGCAGCCGGTACGGCCGGGACCCGACCACGTCACCGCCGACCAGCCGGCGGAGCCGGGAGAGCTCGGCGCGCACGGTGACCGTCGCGGCGGCACCGTCGTGGCACTCCGCGGCCAGCTGCTCGGCCGTCCGCCCCTCACCCCGGGCGGCTGCCTCGGCGAGCAGCACCAGGAGCTCCGAGTGCCGCAGCGACAGCTCCTGCACGGTCGTCGACGTGGTCAGCCGGGCCCGGTCCCGGCCCAGCACCTCCAGCCGCACGACCGCGGGCCGGGGTCCGGCCGGCGCGGGGTCGTGCCGGGACATCCACCGCAGCTCGGCCTCCGCCGCCGCCGCGGTGGCCCGGACGAGGGTGAGGACGTGCGGGCTCGCCACGTGGTCGCCGCCGGTGACGTCGATGGCCCCGAGCAGGGCGCCGGTGTTCGGGTCGTGCACCGGCGCCGCCGAGCAGCTCCAGGGCTGGACCGGCCGCCGGAAGTGCTCGCCGCCGTAGATCTGCACGGCGTGGTCGAGCGCCAGCGCCGTGCCCGGGGCGTTGGTGCCGGCGACGTCCTCACCCCATGAGGCGCCCTCGACGAAGTGCATCCCGGCGGCCCGGTCCCGCAGCCGCGCGTCGCCCTCGACCCACAGCATCCGGCCGGCGGCGTCGGTGACCGCCACGATCATCCGGTCGACCTCGGCGTCGGCCACCAGCAGCCGGCGGATCACCGGCATCACCGCCGCCAGCGGGTGGGCGGCCCGGTAGGAGAGCAGGTCGTCGTCCAGCAGGTCGACCGGCGGGGCCGTCCCGTCGGGGTCGACGCCGCTGTCCTGCGACCGTCGCCAGGAGTCCCACACCACCGAGCGCACGTGGCCGGCGGCCGGCGCATCGCCGGGGACCTGGGTGACCAGCGACTCGTGCGCGGCCCGCAGCCGCCGGGCCAGCACCGGGCTCGGCCCCCCGTCGGGGAGCGCCAGCCACGGGTTCAGGGCCGGCACGACGCGGGGTCCCCGGGGCTGAGGCTCATGGTGGCCCCATCGTGACCGCTGTCACCGGATGGCGCCAGCAGGTCGGCCACGGCTCAGCCGGGTCGGGGGGCGCGCAGCTCCCGGCGCCGCAGCACGGCCGAGGCCAGCAGGAAGCCCAGCCCGAGGACGGCGAGGCCGGCGCCGACCACGCTCGGCGCCCGGTAGCCCAGGCCCGCGGCGATGACCAGGCCACCGAGCCAGGCACCCAGGGCGTTGGCCGCGTTGAGCGCGGAGTGGTTCAGCGCTGCGCCGAGCATCTGCGCCTCACCGGCGACCTCCATCAGCCGCAGCTGGAGGAGCACGACCATCGTCGAGGCGGCCGCCGCGATGGTGAACACCGTGACGATCAGCGCCAGCGCGTTGCCGGCGGACACGGCCATGATGCCGAGCAGCACGCCGGTGGCGACCGTGGCCCCGACCAGCGAGCGGAACAGCGCCCGGTCGGCGAGCCGCCCACCCAGCACCGTCCCGAGCACGCCCCCCACCCCGAACGCCAGCAGCACGACCGGCACGAAGCCGGCCGACCGGCCGGCCACCTCGGTGACGATCGGGGCGATGTAGCTGTACATGGCGAACATGCCGCCGAACCCGACGGTGGCGACCAGCAGGGTCAGGATCACCTGGGGACGGCGCAGGGCGCCCAGCTCCGTGCGGATCGTCGCCTCCGACCGCCCGGGCACCGAGGGGACGACGGTGAGCACGGCCAGCAAGGTCAGCGCGCCGATGACCACGACCGCCCAGTAGGCCGACCGCCAGCCCAGCTGCTGGCCCAGCCAGGTCGCGGCGGGCACCCCGGCGACGTTGGCCGCCGCCAACCCGAGCATCACCGAGCTGACCGCGCGGCCACGCAGGTGGGCCGGCACCAGGGACGCGGCGATCAGCGAGGCGACGCCGAAGTAGGCGCCGTGCGGGAGGCCGGCGACGAAGCGGGAGAGCACCAGGGAGCCGTAGCCGGGGGCCAGCGCGCTGAGGGTGTTGCCGACGACGAACGCCACCATCAGCCCCATCGCCAGGCGCCGGCGGGGCAGCCGGGCGCCGAGCGCAGCGAGCACCGGGGCGCCGACGACGACGCCGAGGGCGTAGGCGGAGATGACGTGCCCGGCCTCGGGGATGCTCGCGTCGACCCCGCGGGCGATGTCGGGGAGCAGCCCCATGGTCACGAACTCGGTGGTGCCGATGGCGAACCCACCGAGCGCGAGGGCGACGATCGCCAGCACCGCGGTGCGGGTGGAGGGTGCGGTGGGGGCCGACGTCGTCGAGACGGCGGGGGGTGCGCTCACAGCTGGCCCAAGACGTCGCCCGGCGCGCCCATTCCCGTCACCGCGACCCGTTCGGGTGGTTCGGCGCGAGCTGGGACCGCTCCGTGCCGATGCTCACCTGAGTACCGGGAGGGAGCTGTCATGGCCGAGCAGAGACGACGCACCGCGGGCAGCCGCCCCGTGGCCCGGCGGCGCGCCCCCGTCCGGCGGCGCCGGGACCACACCCGCTGGCTGGTCCCGCTGCTGGCCGTGACCGTCGGCGCGGTGGTGCTCGCCCCGCAGCTCACCCCGGTGCTGGTCGACCTGACCGCGACGGAGGCCCCGGTGGTCCAGGCGCCCGCCGCCCCTGCCCGAGCGCCCGTGGAGGCGCCGGTCCTCGCGGAGGCGCAGGGAGTGGGCACCCTCGCCGACGTCGCCGCCACCCGCGCCGAGGCCGCCACCCGCGCCGACGTCGCGACCGACGGCGGGCTGGTGGTCCCCCAGCCACCGCGGCCGGGACGGATCTCGATCGTGCCGAACGCGTCGATCGGCAGAGCCCCGGTGTACGAACTGCGGCCCGACGGCTGCGGTGGCGCCGGCACCACGCCCCGCCGGATCGTGCCCGGCGTCGTCCCCGGGCCCGGGTCGGCGACCCTGGACTGGATGTCGGACAACCGGCCCGAGGTGGTCGGGTACCGGGTGCAGGCGGTCAGCCAGCGCCTGGTCGGTGGGGAGCAGCCCCCGCCGGTGGTGCGGGCCGTCGCCCAGGTCGAGGGCTGCCAGCCGATGACCGTCACCATCGACGGGCTCGCCCCCGGCGAGCCCTACGTCTTCTGGTTCGAGGAGCAGGTGACCAGCGCCAGCACCGGGGTGACCCGGCTGGTGCAGGTGGGCACCACCGGCGCCGTCGTCATCGGCTGACCGGGGTCGCCGCTCAGTGCGCGACGACGGCAGCCACCTCGGGGTCGGGCTCCTCGAGCTGCCACGGCCGGACGACGACCACCAGGACGACGATCGCCAGCGACAGCGAGCCCACGATCACCGCACCCATCGCCACCGCGTCGTTGCCCAGCAGGCCGACCAGCGGGGAGACCGCGGCCCCCACGCCGAACTGCACGGCGCCGAGCAGCGCGGCTGCGGTGCCCGCCGCGTCCCCGTGCCGGGACAGCGCGAGCGCCGGGGCGTTGGGCAGCGCCAGACCGCAGGCGAACAGCACCGCCCACAGCGGGATCGCGACCGCGAACAACCCGCCGGTCTCGGTGGCCGCGAGCACCGTGAGGGTCAGTCCGGAGAGCGCGCCGGCGATGGTGCCGGCGACCAGCACCTGCGCGGGGGAGAACCAGCGCAGCAGCAGCGGGTTGAGCTGGGTGGCGGCGATCAGCCAGAACGCGCCGGCGCCGAAGAGCAGCCCGAACTGCTGCTCGTCCAGGCCGAACTGGCGCTGGTAGACGAAGGAGGAGCCGGAGACGTAGGCGAACAGGCCCGCCATGGTCAGGCCGGCGACCAGCACCAGGCCGACGTAGGCACGGTCACCGAACAGCGACCGGTAGCCGCGCAGCGTGCCGCGGACCCCCTCGGTGCTGCGCCGCTCGGGCGGCAGGGTCTCCTGGATCAGGAACCAGCCGATGGCCAGCAGCGCCACCCCGTAGAGGGCGAGGATCAGGAAGACGCCGCGCCACGAGGTGAAGCGGAGGACCTCACCACCGATGGTCGGCGCCAGCACCGGCGCGGCCCCGAGCACCAGGAAGAGCCGGGACAGCATGGTCGCGGCCGCCCGGCCGACGAACAGGTCGCGGACGACGGCGATCGCGATCACCGCACCGGCGGCGGTGCCCATGCCCTGCAGCACCCGCAGTGCACCCAGGACGGCGATGTTCGGCGCGAGCAGCACGAGCAGCGACGCGACCACGTGCACCGCGGTGCCGGCCAGCAGCGGACGTCGGCGGCCGAACCGGTCGGACAGCGGGCCGAGCACGAGCTGGCCGAGCGCGAGGCCGATCAGCGTGCCGGTGAGCGTGAGCTGCACGGCCGCGGAGGTCGTCTCCAGCTCGGTGGCGATCGTCGGCAGGGCCGGCAGGTACATGTCGATGGTCAGCGGCCCGAGGGCGACGAACGCGCCCAGGGTCAGCGCGAGCCGGGCGGTCTTCGGCTTCTCCACCCGCGGCTCCGGCAGCCCGGAGACGTCGACCGGGTCGCCGGCGGCCTGGTCGGGCACGGTCAGGTCGGGCGCGGCCTGGTCCGCTCGTGCGGAGTGCTGTGTGGCGGTCATCGGGTCCCCCTGGTCGGTGCTGTGCTCCCGCGGGACCGACGCTGGCCACGTTCGCAGTTCCTCGGCGACAAGGCTGCACGATGCAACTGCATTCCTGCCGGAGGCAGTGTTCAGTCGCACGTCACCCCGACGTCACCCGCCCGGGGCGACCGGCTCGGGCGCGGCGGGCAGCAGAGCGCGGACGTCACGGGCCCGCAGCACCCCCCACCAGAGCCCGGCCCCGTAGGCCAGGTCCTCCAGCCGGCGACCGGCCGCGAAGGCGGGCAGGTCGATCTCCCGGCGGCGGGGCCACCAGCCGGCCACCGCGTCGGCGACCGCGATCGCAGCGGCCGCCCGCCGGGCCCGGCGGGAGACGACCGCCGCGGCCACGGCCAGCGGCCAGTGGTGCCGGGTCACCGTGCGGCCCAGCGCCCGGCCGGACGACGCCGTCCCGCGCAGCACCAGGCCGGTCGCCCAGCCGATGGGCGGCGGCTGGCCGGGTGCGGCCACCCGCCGGGCGAGCAGCACGCTGGCCCGGCCCAGCACGCCGGCGCTCCCCAGCAGCCCGAGCCGGCCGCCGAACACCGGGAGCGCCCAGGCCGCCAGCGACCAGGGTGAGATCACCAGCGGGGCGACCGCCGCGCCGTGCCGCTGGGCGAGCAGCGCAGCGCCGGTGCCGTAGAAGGCCCGGCGCCGGAGCCAGTCACGCAGCTCCACCCGGTGGTCGTGGGCGACCCGGGCGGCCGGCTCGTAGCGCACCCGCCAGCCTGCGCCGGTCAGCCGCCACACCAGGTCGACGTCCTCGGCGACCGACATCGTCTCGTCGAAGCCGCCGCCCAGCGCCGTCCGCCGGGCCAGCAGGGCCGCACTGGGCACGTAGGAGACGCCGGTGCCGGGGGCGACCGGGGCTGCGGCCGGGCCCATGTCCAGGGCGCTGGCCAGCTCCTCGTACCGGGCCACCCAGCCGGGCTGTGCGGGGTCGAGGGCGGTGATCCGCGGCGCGACCAGGGCCAGCCGTGGATCGGCCAGGTGCCCGGCGAGCGTGCCCAGCCAGCCGGTCTCGGGCACGCAGTCGGAGTCGACGAACGCCACCGCCTCCGTGCCGGCCACCCGCAGGCCGGCGTTGCGGGCGGCGGCCGGGCCGCGGGGGCGCTCGTGCCGGATCAGCCGCGCCCCGGCGACCACTGCGGCCACCGCCGCGGGGTCGGCCGAGCCGTCGTCCACGACCACCACCGGGCACCCGGCCGTGCCCGGGTCGGCGTGCAGGGCGGCCAGCAGCCGGGCCAGCCCGTCGGTCCGGTCCTTGACCGGGACGACGACCGTGACGTCGGGCCGCGGCACCGCCGACACCTCGGGGACGGCGACGCCCGCGTCGAGCAGCCGGGCCGCCAGTGCGGCGCTGCGGGGATCGGTGACCGCCAGCCGGTCGCCGGTCAGCAGCGCTTGCGCAGCGGGGGCGAGTCGGAGCAGCCGGGCCGGGGAGCCACCGAGCAACGCCGTCCCGCCCTCCCGTCGCTCGACGCCGGGCCCGAGCAGGACGGTGAAGCCGTCGGGCAGCCGGTCCGGGGGCGGCACGGGCAGGCTCATCGGCCGGCGGGCAGGGAGCTCACCCGGCCTCCTGCTGCCGGACCGCCCCGCGGCGCAGCAGCAACGTGCCGGCGAACCCGACCACCAGGGCGACCAGGACACCGAGGTTGGCGAAGGCCCAGTCGCCGTCCTTGCCACCCAGGCCCACCGGGCCGAGCAGGTAGCCCTGCCAGGTCAGCCAGGTGGCGTAGGTGTTGGTGACCAGCCCCCAGCCGAGCACGGTGCCCAGCCCCAGGAGGGCCAGCGGGACGGGGGGCACCGATCCGTAGCGGCCCCGCGGGTCGTACAGGTCGGCCTCGGCGTAGTCGCGTCGGCGCAGCAGCAGGTCGGCCAGCACGATCCCGCACCAGGCCGCGACCGGGACGCCGAGGGTGATCAGGAAGCCCTGGAACTGGACGAAGAAGTCGCCCTCGGCGAGGAAGACGACCCAGATGGCGCCGAGCACCATGAGCAGGCCGTCGATCGAGGCGGCGACCGGGCGGGGGACCCGCACGCCGGCGGCGAGCAGGGACAGGCCGGAGGAGTAGATGTCCAGCAGGGCGCCGCCGACCAGCCCCAGGACGGCGACCAGGGCGAAGGGCACCAGGAACCAGGTGGGAAGCAGGGCGGCCAGCGCACCGATCGGGTCGGCGCTGATCGCCGCCGCCAGGTCGGTGGACGACCCGGCCAGCAGCAGCCCCGCCACCAGCAGGACGACCGGGGCGAGCGCGGACCCGAACGTCGTCCAGCCCACGACCCCGCGGGTCGAGGCGGTCCGCGGCAGGTAGCGGGAGTAGTCGGCCGCGGCGTTGACCCAGCCGAACCCGTAGCCGGTCATGACGAAGACCAGCGCGCCGATGAAGGCCTGGGTCGAGCCGGCGGGCAGGTCGCTGACCACCGCCCAGTCGATCTCGTCGGCGACGAGGAGGAGGTAGCCGACGGTCAGCACGCCGGTGACGACGGTGATCACCGTCTGCATCCGCATGATCAGGTCGAAGCCCAGCACCCCGCCGACGACCACCAGTGCGGCCACGACCAGCAGGGCGACGACCTGGGTCGTCGTCCCGCCACCCCAGCCGAGCTGGGTGAACACCGTGGCGGTGGCGAGGGTGGCCAGCGAGGCGAGCACCGTCTCCCAGCCGACGGTGAGGACCCAGGAGAGGACGGCGGGCACCCGGCCGCCGGTGACCCCGAAGGCGGCGCGGCTGAGCACGAGGGTGGGTGCCGAGCCCCGCTTGCCGGCGATGGCGATCAGGCCGCAGAGGGCAAAGCTGAGCAGGATCCCGACGACGCCGGCGGCGACGGCCTGCCAGAACGAGATGCCGAAGCCGAGGACGAAGGCGCCGTAGGCCAGGCCCAGGACGCTGACGTTCGCACCGAACCACGGCCAGAACAGCTGGCGCGGGGCGCCCTTGCGCTCGGCCTCGGCGATGACGTTGATGCCGTTGGTCTCCACCGCCACCCGCGGGGTCGGGGCCTCCGCCGGGGGCCCGGTCTCCCCCGTCGCCTGGTGCGCCATCCGCGTGCTCCGTCCTCGCCGGCGGTGCTCGCGCCCCGCTCCCGGTGCCGGACCCTAACCGCGGGCCCCGACACCGCCACCGGACTCGCGACCGTCGTGGTGCTGGCCACCCTCGCCGCCGCGGCCACCGCGGTCGTCACCGGCGTCGTCGGGCTGCGCGCCGTTCGGGCCCTGCCGGTGGTGCCGGCCGACCGCTGACACGACGACGCCCTCGCCGGCCCGGGTGGGCCGACGAGGGCGTCGGAGGAACGGTGCGTCAGCTGCGGGTGCGCGCGCCGAACCGCTGGTTGAACTTCTCGACCCGGCCGGCGGTGTCGAGCACCCGCTGGTTGCCGGTCCAGAACGGGTGCGAGGAGGCGCTGATCTCGACCGGGACCACCGGCAGCGTCTCGCCGTCCAGCTCGATGGTCCGGCTGGTCTGCACGGTGCTGCGGGTGCGGAAGGTGGCCCCGGTCGCGGTGTCCTGGAAGACGACGGTGCGGTACTCGGGGTGGATGCCGTTCTGCATGGCTGGTCCTCTCGGTCTGCGCGGGACGTCCACCCCCGGTGGGGCGGGCTGATCGCGACTGCCCGGTACAACCGACCCCCGGGGGTCGGTGTTCCCGCTCCCGAGCGACGTCGTCCCGACCAGGAGCCCCAGGAGGAGCCGCCGGCGGTGACCGGACCGTGACCTCCGTGTGCTTAGGTCAGCCTCACCTGACCCACCGAAGGAGCTCGCATGTCCCGCCACACCCTCCGCGGCACCGCCCTGTTGGCCGCCGCGCTCGTCATCACCAGCTGCGGCTCCGACACCGGCGATGACACCACCGCCGAGGGCACGGCACCCGCGACCGGTTCGTCGGACGGCGCCTTCCCCGTCACCGTCGAGACCGCCTTCGGTGACGTGACCGTCGAGGAGGAGCCGACCCGGGTCGTCGCCCTCGGCTGGGGCGACGCCGAGACGGCCCTGGCCCTCGGCGTCCAGCCGGTCGGCGCCAGCGACTGGCTCGGCTTCGGCGGCGAGGGCGTCGGCCCGTGGGCCGAGGGACTCTACGACGAGGCGCCGGAGATCATCGAGACGCTGGAGCCCAGCATCGAGGCGATCGCCGCGCTGGACCCCGACCTGATCCTGGACACCCGTTCCGCCGCCACGCAGGAGCGCTACGACGCGCTCAGCCAGATCGCGCCGACCATCGGCCAGCCCGAGGGCGTCGAGCAGTACCAGACCTCCTGGCAGCAGCAGCTCGACCTGGTCGGCCAGGCGCTGGGCAAGGAGGAGGCGGCCGACGAGCTCGAGGCCGAGGTCGACCAGGCCTTCGCCGACGCCGCCGCCGCGAACCCCGAGTTCGACGGCACCGAGGTGGCCGTGGCCGCCTACACCGCCGAGGGCTTCGGCGCCTACGTCCGTGGCGACTCGCGGGTCGACTTCATGGAGCAGCTCGGCTTCGTGAACAAGCCGGCGATCGAGGACCTGGCCACCGACAGCTTCTACGTGCCGGTGAGCGAGGAGCAGCTCCCGCTGCTGGACGCCGGCCTCACCGTCGCCTTCCCGATCTTCGTCGAGCCCAGCGAGATCACCGACAACCCGCTGTGGCAGGCGATCCCGTCCGTGCAGGCCGGCAACGCCGTGGTGCTCGACGACCAGACGCTGACCAACGCCTTCTCCAGCGGCACCCCGCTGGGCATCCAGTACGCCCTGGAGAACGCCGTCCCGCAGTTCGCCGACGCCCTCGGCTGATCCCCGCGTCACCACCTGACCGCACCGGCGCCGCCGGGCAGCCCTGGCTCAGCCCAGGAGTCGCCCGGCGGCGTCGGCGTCCCAGGCCCGGACCGCGGCCACCAGCCGCCCGGCGAGCGAGCGCACGAGCTGCGCCCCCTCGGCCGCCGACGCACCGGCGGGGTCGCCGAGGACGCCGTCCGGGCTCACCGCGCGCACGCCCTCGGCCCGCAGCCGGGGCAACAGCTGCGCGATCGGTGCAGTCTCCCCCGCCGCGGCGAGCTCCGCCCGGACCCCACCAGGTTCCACGTGCAACATCAGTGACGTCTCGGTGCGCCCGGCGTGCGCATCGCCCCCGGCCACGCCGCAGGGGAACCAGACGGCGTCCCGGCCCTCGGCCCGCAGCTGCGGCACCGCCGTCCGCAGGGCGTCGAGGTTGCCGCCGTGCCCGTTGACGACGACCAGCCGGCCGGCCCAGCGCCCGGCCGAGCGGCCGTACTCGACCAGCACGGTGGTCAGCGCCGCGGTGCCGATCGAGATCGTGCCGGGGAACCCCTCGTGCTCGCCGCTGGCGCCGTACGCGAGGGCCGGGGCGAGCACCGCGCCCGCCAGCTCGCCGGCGGCGGCCTCCGCCACCGCCTGCGCGACCGCGGTGTCGGTGGTCAGCGGGAGGTGCCGGCCGTGCTGCTCGACCGACCCGAGCGGGACCACCAGCAGGGGACACCCCTCCAGGTCGGGCCAGGTCGCCCCGGTCAGCCGCACGCCATCGCCCACGGCGGGCACCCTGCCAGACCCGGGGTGTCACCGGCCGCCGTTGCGGGCAGGTCAGCTGCATGACCACTGAGGACACCCGCGCTGAGAACACGCGCGCTGCCGACACCCGCAAGGTCGCGGAGCTGCTGAAGGACGAGCGGATCGCCGTGTTCACCACGATCACCCCCGACGGCACGCTGATGAGCCGGCCGATGTCCATGCAGCAGGTCGAGTTCGACGGCGACCTGTGGTTCTTCGCCAGCCGGAGTTCCCGCAAGGTCGCCCAGGTGACCGCCAACCCGCAGGTCAACGTGGCCACCTCGGGCAGCGACAGCTGGGTCTCCCTGACCGGGCACGCCGTGGTGTTCGACGACCTGGCGAAGAAGCAGCAGCTGTGGAACCCCGTGGTCGAGGCCTGGTTCCCGAACGGACCGGAGGACCCCGACGTGGTGCTGCTCCGGGTGGACGCCGCCTCCGCCGAGTACTGGGACTCCCCCGGCGGGCGGCTGGCCAGCGTCTTCAGCTTCGCCAAGGCCAAGGTCACCGGGCAGCCGTACTCCGGCGGGGAGAACGAGACCGTCCGCCTCTGACCGGCCCCCCTAGCCCGGCCGGGGCTCGTGCGCCCCGGCCGGGCCGCCTGGTCAGCCGAGCTGCAGGCCGGCCAGCGGCGACTCGTCACAGATCTTCGCGGGCGGGATCGCGGGCATGCCCAGCAGCGTGGGCTGACCGCGCACCGGGCCGGTGTGCGAGTGGTCGAGGTGGCTCCTGGGCGTGACCAGCTCGGTGTCGCGGGCGGCCAGCGCGCTCTCCCCGTAGCCCTGCACGCACTCCGGGTCGGGGCCGTCCAGCGGGAGGCCGGTGAAGAACTTGGCCGCCATGCACCCGCCGCGGCAGGAGTCGAAGTGCTGGCACTTGGTGCAGGCGCCGCCGGTCTGCGGGCTGCGCAGGTCGGCGAACAACTCGCTGTCCTGCCAGACCTGCTGGAACCCGCCGGGTGAGCGCACGTTGCCGGCAAGGAAGTCCTCGTGGATGGCGAACGGGCAGGCGTACACGTCACCGACCGGGTCGATCAGGCAGACGACCCGGCCCGCGCCGCACAGGTTCAACCCCGGCAGGGCCTCCCCGAACGCGGACAGGTGGAAGAACGAGTCGCCGGTGAGCACGTTGTCGCCGTTGGCCAGCAGCCAGGAGTACAGGTCCTTCTGCTGGGCCATCGTGGGGTGCAGCTGCTCCCAGACGTCGGCCCCGCGGCCCGAGGGCCGCAACCGGGTGATCCGCAGCTGGGCCCCGTAGGAGTCGGTGAGCGCCTTGAACTCGTCCAGCTGCCCGGCGTTCTCCCGGGTGACCACGACGGAGACCTTGAAGTCCTTCATCCCGGCTTCGGCCAGGTTCTCCAGCGCCCTCGTGGCGGTGCCGAACGAGCCGGTGCCGCGGACCCGGTCGTTGACCTCGGCGGTGGCGCCGTCCAGGGAGATCTGCACGTCGACGTAGTCGGTGCGGGCCAGCTGCGCGGCGCGGGTCTTGTCCAGCTTCACACCGTTGGTGGAGAACTTGACGCCGACGTCGTGCCCGATCGCGTAGTCCAGCAGGTGCCAGAAGTCCGGTCGGACCGTCGGCTCGCCGCCGCCGACGTTGACGTAGAAGACCTGCATCCGCTGCAGCTCGTCGATCACCGCCTCCGCCTCGGCGGTGGACAGCTCCCGGGGGTCCCGCCGCCCGGAGGAGGACAGGCAGTGCACGCACGCCAGGTTGCAGGCGTAGGTGAGCTCCCAGGTCAGGCAGATCGGGGCGTCCAGGCCGTACTCGAACTGGTCGATCAACCGCCCACCGGTCGGGCGGGCCGGGCGCTCGGGCAGGACGGCGGTCATCAGGTCCTCGTCTCGATCATCTGCGACCGGGCCAGGTCGGCCAGCGCCTTGACGTAGGTGGGGCGCTGCGGCTCCGGCACCTCGCACGCGACGAGGGCGGCCGTGGCGGTGGGGTGGTCGGCAAGGGTCTCCACGACCCGGACCAGCGTCTTCGACTTCAGAAAGGACAGCTTCCGGGTGCCGAAGTGGTACACCAGCGCCCCGAAGGGCTCCGGCCGCAACGCCACCGACCGGGCACGCTGCCACGGCAGCTCCGGGTCGAACACCGCCGGGTCGTTCACCGCTGCGTCGGTCATCGAGGAGGCCGGAGCCGGCGAGGTCATCGGGCGGGGATCAGTAGACGCCGCACATGCCGTCGATGGAGACCTCCTCCACGAGGGACTCCTCGACGAGCACCTCCTCGGCAGCTGCGGGGGTGTCGACGGTGAGCTCGTCCTGCGTCGTCTCGGGCACGATTCCTCCGGGTGAGCTGGGTCACGGACCTGACCCGGCAGACCGTAGGTGACACCCAGTGCCACCGGCAAGCGTTGCGACCGGCGAGCGCGGCGTCGGGCGGTCACCGCGCCGCCGAGGGGCAGGATGGGGACCGTGACCGAGACGATGGTCGCGGCCGATGCCCGCGAGGAGACGCGCGCCCGGATCGAGCAGGCCGCCCTCGACCTGTTCACCGCCCAGGGGTTCGAGGCGGTGACCATCGACGAGGTGGCCGAGGCCGCCGGGATCAGCCGGCGCACCTTCTTCCGGTACTGCAGCACCAAGGCCGACGCGGTCTGGGGCCAGTTCGACGGCCACGTCGTCCGGCTCGAGGGGATGCTCGCCGCCGCCGCGGCCGACCAGCCGGTGCTCGCCTCGGTCTACGCCGCCTACGTCGAGGTCAACGACTACGCCGCGGCGGACCTGCCGATGCTGCGCCAGCGGATGCGGCTGATCCTGACCGAGCCGGCGTTGCTGGCGCACTCGCAGCTGCGCTACGCCGACGTCGACCGGGTCGTCGCCGCCCACGTGGCGCGGCGGACCGGGGTTGCGCCGGACGCGCTGGTGCCGCGGCTGGTCGCGACCAGCACCCGGGCCGCGGCGACGACGGCGTTCGAGCTCTGGCTGGCCGACGGCCGGATCACCCTGGGTGCCGCGCTGCACCAGGCCTTCGACGAGCTGGCCGCCGGCTTCCCCAGCCTGCGCTGACCGGCCGGCACCGACCCGGCCCGGGACCGGAACGGCCGGGTCGGTCGCGGGCCGGTCGCGGGCCGGTCGGCTCAGACGGTCGAGGTCGTTGCGGTGATGGCCCGCTGCACCTCCGACGGGCGCTGCTGCTCGCCCGCGTAGGAGCTGACGACGACGAGCGCGCCGGTGAGCGCCGGCACCACCCACTGCAGCTGGTCGAGCCGCTCCTGGGCAGCCGCGATCTCGCCCCGCGCCCGCTTGGAGGGCTTCGTGGCGCGCTTCGACGGGGTGGCACCGCCCTGGTCGACGACCTTGCCGAGCAGTCGGCTGTAGGCGGTGACGCCCAAGGCGGCCGCCGTGAGCACGGTCTTCGCCGTGGACATGGCCCGCACACCCGGGTCGGCGAGCCGCCGCTTGTTGGCCTGCAGCTGGCCGATGCTGCCGATCAGGTGCGCCCCGATGGCCGCGGCGTTGACCGGCGTCCACCGGTCCCAGCCGGCGTTGGCGACGGCGCCGGTGCCGCGGGCGCTGCCCGCCTCGCCGGCGGCCGGGTTCAGCGCGACGGCGTTGGCCAGCGTGCCGCCGAACCAGGCGGCGAGGCCGACGTCGTGCAGGGAACGGGACAAGGTGTTGCGGGCCATCGCGGGGCTCCTCGGATCGCAGCGTGTGAGCGGTCGGCGACCGAGGAGGGCGACCACCCCGGTCTGCGTGGTCCCCCGGTACCCGCCGGTCTCGGATGCACCCGTCCGTTCGCCGACGGGTCTGTGTCCCCTCCGCCGACCGGCGTCGTCCCGCCGGCCGTCCGCTGCGAGGATGCCCGGATGGACAGCCTCACCCATGCCGGCTCCGTCGTCGTCCGCTCGTCCCCGGAGGCGCTCTACGACCTCGTGTCCGACGTGACCCGGACCGGCGAGTGGAGCCCCATCTGCACCTCCTGCTGGTGGGACGAGGGGCACTCGGCCGAGGTGGGCGCCTGGTTCACCGGGCACAACGAGGTGCCCGGGCGCACCTGGGAGACCCGCAGCCAGGTGGTCGCCGCCGAGCCGGGTCGGGAGTTCGCGTTCCTGGTCGGCGGGAAGCTGGTCCGGTGGGGCTTCACCATGGAGCCGGTCGAGGGCGGCACCCGGCTGACCGAGTCCTGGGAGTTCCTCCCCGCCGGCCAGCACTTCTTCGCCGAGCGGTACGGCGCCGACGCGCAGGCGCAGATCGAGGACCGCACCCGCTCCGCGCTCGAGAGCATCCCGGCCACGCTCGCCGCCCTCAAGGCCATCGCGGAGGCCGAGCCGCGCTGACCCGGTGCTCGGACGTCCCCGGCCTGCCGGGTGGCGCCCTCCGGCCCAGGATGACCACGTGCCCGCACCCTCGCTCACACACCTGATGGACGAGGACACGGTCGACAAGATCGCGTCCCAGGTCCGGCTGTCCGGCAGCTACCTGCTGTTCATGGCCGCCTCCGGGGTGCTCGCCTCGGTGGCGCTGCTGTCGGACTCGGTCCCGATCCTGATCGGGTCGATGATCGTGGCGCCGTTGATGCCCCCGTTGGCCCTGGCCCCGTTCGCGCTGGTGGCGCGTCGTCGCGGCGAGGCCGGGCGCGGCCTGCGGGTCGCGCTGGTCGGCCTCGCGCTGGCCTTCGCCGCCGCGTGGGCCACCACCGCGGTGATGTCCGCCCTGGGGGTCGTCGCCTCGGACGCCGTGCTGCTGAGCCAGCCCCTCCTGCAGGAACGCGTCCACCCCGGCTGGTGGTCCATGGCCGCAGCGGTGGCCGCCGGCCTGGCCGGGACCGTCGCACAGGCCAGCGAGAAGACCGACACGCTCATCGGGACCGTCGCTGCGCTGGCCCTGGTCCCCGCCGTCGGCGCATCGGCGATCGCGGTGTACGTGGGCGCTGCGGAGCCAGCCCTCGGCGGGCTGCTGCTGCTCGGCATGAACGTCGGCCTGATCATCGGGATGGGGATCGTCGCCCTGCTCGTCTCCGCGGGACGACCGGGGCTGCGCCCGCTGGCGCTGGTCCCGGTGGTCGTCGTCGTGGTCGTGGGCCTCTTGCTGGCCCGGGCCCAGTCGACCGGCACGGTCTCCGAGACGCCCCCGAACACCGGGGTCACGTCGAACGCCGGGGCGGCCCCCCGTTGACCCGTGGTGGTCATCGGCGGCGGAAGACGTACCCGCCGTGGTGGAGCACGCCGTCCTCGAAGCTGCCGTAGGCCCAGAAGCCGAGGTCGTCGCGGTAGACGATGCGGTCCCCGCTGAGCCAGAACGCCCCCTGGTAGGCGTGCGGGCGACCTCCCCGCGTCTCGTCGTACCGACCGTCGGCGGTGAGCTCCTGGTGGATGGAGCCGGTCTCGTCGACCCACACACCGAGGTGTGGACTGTCGGCCGGCGCACGGCCCGGGCCCGTCTCGTCGATCGGGGCGGTGAGTCGGCGCCCGTTCCACCGCTGGAGGACGCCGTCGGCGACGATCGCCGCCGCATCGGCGGTGTACCAGACCAGCCGCTCGATCGGTCCGGCGTGCGCGGACGGGACCACGCCGAAGGTGGCCGGGTCTCCCGGCGTCAGGCTGCCGACCCGGTCCCACTGCCCGGCCACTGCGACGGTCTCGATGCCCGCCGGCGCGATCGTGAACCCGGTGCAGTCGACGACCAGGGCGTCGTCGTCCTCGGCGGCGATGGACAGCCCCGGCCCCACGCCCGCGATGTGGCTGCCGCGGAGCAGCAGGTCGGCATCGGCGAGAACGCCGACCAGTGGGTCCATCGTGCAGACCGTTGCGTGCGCGAACAGCAGCGGGCGGTGCCCACCTGCCTGGTTGGCGAGGATCCCCGGGAGCAGGTCCTCGCTCAGCTGGTGTGTCGTGGTCGTGGTCATGCCACGACCCTGCGGGCCCGACCGGGTGCCATCCAGGCCGCGCCGGACCCGGGTGCGGCGCACCCAGGGTCGGCGGGCGCGGTCAGGAGGCGAGGAGCTCCTGCAGCCCGGCGAGCAGCCGGTCGACGTCGGCGTCGTCGCTGTACGGGGCGAGCCCGACCCGCAGACCACCGGTGTCGCCCAGCCCCAGGTGGCGGCTGGCCTCGATCGCGTAGAACGAGCCGGCCGGGGCGTTGACGCCGCGTTCGGCCAGGAACCGGTACGCGTCCGCGGCATCGCGCCCGGCGAAGGTCAGCAGCAGGGTGGGGGTGCGCCGGGCCGCCCGGGACCAGAGCGTCACCCCGGGCAGCGCCCGGACGCCGTCCTCGATCCGCTCCCGCAGCCGGTCCTCGTGCTGCTCGACGGCGGCCATCGCGGCGACCAGCCGGCTGCGGCGGTCGCCCTCGGGGCCGGCCTGGGCGGCGAGCAGGTCGATCGCCGCCGTGGTGCCGGCCAGCAGCTCGTAGGGCAGCGTGCCCAGCTCGAACCGCTCCGGGACGGCGTCGGTCGAGGGCAGCAGCTTGTCCGGGTGCAGGGTCTCCAGCAGCTCCGGCGCGGCGACGAGGCAGCCGCAGTGCGGGCCGAGGAACTTGTAGGGCGAGCAGACGAGGAAGTCCGCCCCCAGCGCGGTGACGTCGACCGGCGCGTGTGCGGTCAGGTGCACGCCGTCCACCCAGGTCAGGGCCCCGACCTCGTGCGCCAGGGCGGTGATCGCGGCGACGTCGGGGCGGGTGCCGATCAGGTTGGAGGCGCCGGTGACGGCGACCAGCCGGGTCCGCTCGGACAGCAGCGCCCCGACGGTCGCTGGCTCGAGTTCGCCGGTGGCCGGGTCGAAGTCGGCCCAGCGCACGGTGGCGCCCCGGGCCTCGGCGGCCTGCACCCACGGGCGGATGTTGGCGTCGTGGTCCAGCCTGGTCACCACCACCTCGTCGCCGGGCCCCCAGTCGGCGGACAGCACCCGGGACAGGTCGTAGGTCAGCGCGGTGGCGCTGCGCCCGAAGACGACGCCGCCGGGGTCGCCGCCGGTCAGGTCGGCGACCGCCTGCCGGGCCTCCCGCACCACCGCGTCGGCGTTGCGCTCGGCCTGGGTGACCGAGCCGCGGTTGGCCATCGGCTGGGTCATCGTGGCGGCGACCGCCTGCGCGACGACGTCCGGCGTCTGCGAGCCGCCCGGGCCGTCGAAGTGCGCGGCACCGTCGGTGAGGGCGGGAAAGTGGGCGCGGAGTGCTGCGACGTCGAAGCTCACCCGGTCACGCTAGCCGCGGGTGGCGGCGGCCACGATCCGGTCCGGCCGGACCAGCACCGAACGCCTGTCGAGCCAGCGGGCCAGCTCCGGCGAGCCGAGCTGGTCGACCTGCACCACGGGACCGGGCCAGTCCGCCGGCACCGGACCGCCGGCGCTGAGCACCGCCCAGCCGGGGCCGAGCAGGGCGTCCAGCCGCTGGCTGCCGGGGACCGGCGGCTGCGGCACGAGCGACCCGACCGGCGAACCGGGCGCGAGGAGAGGCCGGCGCACCAGCGGGCCCCGCCGCAACGGCGGCGTCCGGCTGGCGGCGGCGAAGGCGGCCAGCCGCGGCAGCCGGCGCACCCCCGTCAGCACAGCCCGGCGGACCAGTGCCGCCCGGTCGCCCCCGCCGGTCATCAGCCGGCCGAGCAGCACCGCCACGCGGATCAGCGCCCGGGCGTGCGGCGCCCGCTCGGCCTGGTGGGTGTCCAGCAGCGCGTCGTCCGCGCCGTCCAGCACCGCCGCCAGCTTCCAGGCGAGCTGGTGCACGTCGCGCAGCCCCAGGCCGAGTCCCTGGCCGATGAACGGCGGGGTCAGGTGGGCGGCGTCGCCGCAGAGCAGCACCCGCCGGTCGCGCCACCGGTCGGCCACCTGGGCGGCGTAGGTGTACTCGGCGGTCCGGACGACGGTGCAGCTCGCCGCACCGAAGCGCCCCAGCAGCGCCGGCAGGTCGAGGTCCGCGGCGGACTCCCCCGCGGCCAGCCGGAACTCCGCGCGGTAGCGGTCACCGGCGATCGGCATGAACGTCGCCGGGCGCACCGGGTCGCAGACCTGGTGCACGCCGGGCCAGACGTCCAGCGGGGCGTCGGCGGCCAGGTCGACCACGAGCCAGCGCTCGGCCGGGCCGAGGTCGTGCATCCACGCCCCGATCAGCCGGCGCACCGTGCTGTTCGCCCCGTCGCAGCCGAGCACGGCGTCGGCGATCAGCTCCTCCTCGACGCCGGTGGTGCGGTCGCGGACGGTGAGACGGACAGGTCCGGGTTGTTCCACGTGCAACACCTCGACGCCGCCGCGCAGCGCGGCCCGGGGCTCGGCGGCCAGCGCGTCGCGCAGCACCGCCTCCAGGTCCGGCTGGCCGAACATCGACGCCTGCGGCCAGCCGTGCGCGCCGTCCCCGCGCCCGAACTCCACGAGCGTGCGGTGCTCGCCGTCCAGCAGGCGCAGCCCGGCCATCGGCCGGCTGACCGCGGCGAACGCCTCGGCGACGCCGGCGGCCTGCAGCACCCGCAGCGACTCGTCGTCCAGGTGCACCGCCCGCGGCTGCGGGTAGGCGGCCGGATGCCGGTCCAGCACCAGGACGTCGACGCCCCGGCGGGCCAGCAGCAGTGCCGCCGTCACCCCGACCGGCCCGGCTCCGACCACCACCACCGTCACGGCGATGAGTCTGCCCGTGGCCCGATCCCGGGACAGTCGGCGGGCCGCAGGCCAGGATGCACGGCATGGACCTGCACCTGACCGCGCCGTTCACCATCGACACCTGGGACGCGGTTCCCGACCCGGAGTCCGCCGAGCCCGGCGCGCCGGCCACCGGCCGGGTCGTGCTCGCGAAGACCTACGAGGGCGAGGACCTCACCGGTTCGGCCACCGGCCACGCGCTCACCACCCAGGGCGAGCGGGGTGCCTCCTACGTGGCACAGGAGCGGATCACCGGCGCCCTGGCCGGGCGGCGGGGCAGCTTCGTGCTGGAGCACGGCGCCACCCTGGGGGACGGCGTGGAGACCACCCAGTGGGCCCGGGTGGTCCCCGGTTCCGGCACCGCTGCGCTCGCCGGGCTGAGCGGGACGGGCACGGTCGCCCACGAGCTGCTCACCCTGGACGTCGTCCTGCCCGACTGACACCCCGCCCCGACCGGGGCGGGGTGTCGACGGGTCACGGCTCGCGGGGCGTCCGGTTCGGGTCGGGGACCAGGTCCGTCTGGTCCCGTCCGTCGCCGGGCGCCCCACCGGTCGTGGCGCTGTCCGCAGGCGATCCGGCCGTGTCGACGAGCTCGTTGTTGGGCTTCCCGGGCGACCGCCGCATCGCGATGATCAGCGCGGCGACCGCGACCAGGAGGACGGCCAGCCAGAGCGTGCTCAGGTTGGCGCCGAACCCGTAGATCAGCACCAGCGAGATCCCACCGGCCATCAGGCAGTAGTAGATCGTCGGCAGGACGGTCTTGCGGATCAGGTCGCCCTCCCGCCCGATCAGACCGACGGTGGCCGACGCCGCCACGATGTTGTGCACCGTGATCATGTTGCCGGCCGCGCCGCCGACCGCCTGGGTGGCGACGACCGTCTCCGGGGTCACCCCGATCTGCTCCGCGGTGGAGAACTGGAACAGCGAGAACATCAGGTTGCTGACGGTGTTGCTGCCGGCGACGAACGCCCCGAGCGCACCGATCCACGGGGCGAACGCCGGCCAGGTGTCACCCGCGATGGACGCGGCGCCCTCGGCCAGGACCAGCGGCATCGACGCCAGCTCCGAGTCGTTGTAGTCGGCGCCGGAGTTGATGAACACCCGGACCAGCGGGAGCGCGAAGAGCAGCGCCACCGCCGCACCGGCCAGCTGACTGCCGGCCACCTTCCACGACGCGGCGATGTCGGCCGGCCGCATCCGGTGGATGGCGTAGGTGATCAGGCAGGTCAGGATGAACAGGAAGCCGGGCAGGTAGACCATCTGCAGCGCCTGGGCGATGCCGGTCCCGAAGATGTCGTCCACGGTGACGACCCGCCAGCCGGTGGTCAGGAACTCGGTGATCGGGTCGATGGTCCGGCTCAGCACCAGCAGGACGGCGACGATGACGTACGGCGTCCAGGCCAGCCAGATGCTCATCTTCTTGCCGGCGACGTCCTTCTCGTCCTCGGGGGAGAGATTGCCCATCCAGTTGGTCGCCCACCGCTGCCGGGCCGGGAAGTCCCAGATCTCCTTCGGCATCAGGAAGCCGCGGCTGGACGCGAACATCACGATGACCAGGCCGATCAGGCCGCCGAGCAGCGACGGGAACTCCGGCCCGAGCACCGCGGCGACGGTCACGTAGGGCACGGTCATCGCGAAGGCGGCGAAGAGCGCGAACGGCCAGATCGCCAGGCCGTCGGCGAACCGCTTCCGCTCGCCGAAGAAGCCGCACAGCATGCAGGCGAGGATCAGCGGGATCAGCGTGCCGATGGTGGCGTGGATGGCGGCCACCTGGAAGCCGATCCGGTCCAGGAACTCGGGGAACTGGATGCCGAGGAACACCGTCCGCTCCTCGACGGCGTCCGCACCGGTCAGCCCGCCGCTGACGCCGACCAGGATGGGCGTGCCGACGGCGCCGAAGCTCACCGGCGTGCTCTGGATGATCAGGCCCACCATGACCGCGGCCATGGCCGGGAAGCCCAGCGCCAGCAGCAGCGGGGCGACGACGGCGGCCGGGGTGCCGAAGCCGGACGCGCCCTCGATGAAGCTGCCGAACAGCCACCCGATGATGATCGCCTGCACCCGGCGGTCGGGGCTGATGCTGGTGAAGCCGGCGCGGATGGTCGCCATCGCGCCGCTCTTGGTCAGCGTCTCCAGCAGCAACAGCGCGCCGAAGACGATGTAGAGCAGCGTCAGGGCCAGCAGCAGCCCCTGCACCGCGGACGCGGCGATCGCGGTCGGGCTCATCTCCCAGACGAACAGGGCGATGACGACCACCACCACGAAACCGATCGGCATGGCCCGCTTGGCGGGCCACCGGAGGCCGGCCAGCAGCACGCCGACCACCAGGATCGGCAGCAGGGCCAGCAGGCTGAGCACTGCGAGGTTGTCCACGTTGACGCCTCTCGTCGGCAGTGTCCGCACCATCGAGGGCGTGCGGATGCTGCTGCACTGTGACGCACCGCACGGTTGCCCGCCACCCCTGCCGGACCCACGGTGCGGTCCCGACCTTGACGGGGCGCGCCTGCCCTGCGCAGGCTGTGATCGAGACCACAACGACGTGGTCGCGACAGACCTGGAGGACACGAGTGAAGACCAAGGGCGCCATCCTGTGGGGAGTCGGCCAGGAGTGGTCGATCGAGGAGATCGAGATCGGGGAGCCCCGCGCCAACGAGGTCACCGTGGAGCTGGCGGCCTCCGGGCTGTGCCACTCCGACGAGCACCTGGTCACCGGGGGCACGCCGGTCGGCTCCTACCCGGTGCTCGGCGGGCACGAGGGCGCCGGCGTCGTCACCGAGGTGGGCCCCGGCGTCACCGGGCTGGCCGTCGGCGACCACGTCGTCACCGCGTTCATCCCGGCCTGCGGGCAGTGCCCGCCGTGTTCCAACGGCCACCAGAACCTGTGCGACCTCGGCGCCAGCCTGCTGGCCGGGACGTCGATCTCCGACGGGTCCTACCGGGTCCAGGCCGGCGGCAAGGACGTCGTCCCGATGTGCCTGCTCGGCACGTTCGCGCCCTACATCACCGTGCACCAGGCGTCAGTGGTCAAGATCGACCCGAGCATCCCGCTGGAGGTGGCCGCGCTGGTCGGCTGCGGCGTGACCACGGGCTGGGGCTCGGCGACCAAGGTGGCCGACGTCAGGCCCGGTGAGACGGTGGTGATCATGGGCGCCGGCGGCGTGGGCATGAACGCCATCCAGGGCGCCGCGGCCGCCGGGGCGCTGCGCGTGGTCGTCGTCGAGCCGGTCGCCGGGAAGCACCAGTGGGCCAAGGACTTCGGCGCCACCCACGTGTTCTCCACCGCCGAGGAGGCCATGCCGGTGGTCAACGAGATGACCTGGGGCCGGATGGCGGAGAAGGCGATCATCACCGTCGGCGACATCCAGGGGGAGGACGTCCAGGCCGCCGTCTCGATGATCGGCAAGGGCGGCCGGGTCGTCGTCACCGGCATGGGCAACGCGGCCAACATGGACGTGAAGCTCAACCTCTTCGAGTTCACGCTGCTGCAGAAGGACCTTCAGGGAGCGATCTTCGGCGGCGCGAACCCGCGTGCGGAGATCCCCGCCCTCCTCGCCCTCTACCAGGCAGGCCAGCTCAAGCTCGACGGGCTGGTCACGCAGAAGTACTCGCTGGAGGACATCAACCAGGGGTACCAGGACATGCGCGACGGCAAGAACATCCGCGGGATGGTCGTCTACACCGACGCCGACCGCTGATCGCGCCCGCGCCCCGTCGGTGGACGGGGCGCGGGCCGCACGGCGACCCCCGCCCGGGCCGGGTCGAGGGGGACGGCGGAGCGCAGCACGGCAGGACCGATCCGCAGGACGCCGTTCGTCCGGGGTGCGCACCGCACCCCACCACGGCCCCGCAGGCCGCGGTGCGCACCGGGCGCCAGGACCAGGTCCATCCACGCGCACGGGTGGGCCGGCCGCCCACCGGCGAGGACGACGACGCCCTCGCCGCAGTCCAGGCTGAACGGCTGCCCGCGCAGCGCCTCGACCTCCGCGCCCCGCAGGACGACGTTGCGGCGGGCCGCGAGCGGGTCGAACGGCGCCGGGGTCCCGAGTGCACTGCCCAGCTCCTGCGCCAGGGCCTCCAGCGCCTCGACGGCCAGCACGGTCACCGAGGCGTCCCGGTGGGCGGGACGGCCGAAGTAGCGGTCACCGACGACACCGAGGCCGGCGCGCACCTCGACCCGGTCCTGCGACTCGACCGGGCGGGCCGCGACCTCGGCGGCCGGCCGCCCGTCGTAGCGGTGTGCCGGCGAGGCGAGCAGCCCGACGACCTCGACGTCGTAGCGGTACGGCAGGTCGTCGGCCACCCGCCGATCGTCCCCCCTCGGCCCTGCCCCACCACAATGGCCATTTCGGTGGTGCTGCCGGGGGCCGACGTCGCGACCTCGGCCCCTCTCAGCGGTCGGCGGTGCGGTGGATGGGGCCGGCGACCTCGGCCAGCCGCTCGCCGGTGCCGCCCCAGCGGCCGGCGATGATCTCCGCGGCGATGCTCACCGCGGTCTCCTCGGGGGTGCGGGCGCCCAGGTCCAGTCCGATCGGTGAGGCGAGACGGACCAGTTCGTCCTCGGTCAGCCCGGCCTCCCGCAGCCGCGCCAGCCGCTCGTCGTGGGTGCGCCGCGACCCCATCGCGCCGATGTAGGCCACCGGCAGCCGCAGCGCGACCTCCAGCAGCGGGACGTCGAACTTCGGGTCGTGGGTGAGCACGCAGAGGACCGTGCGCTCGTCGATCGCCTCGGCGTCCACCTGGGCCTGCAGGTACTTGTGCGGCCACTCCACGACGACCTCGTCGGCGTCGGGGAAGCGGCGGGCGGTGGCGAACACCGGCCGCGCATCGCACACGGTCACCCGGTAGCCGAGGAAGGACCCCACCCGGGCGACGGCGGCGGCGAAGTCGATCGCGCCGAAGACCACCATCCGGGCCGGTGGGGCGAAGGAGGAGACGAACAAGGTGAGCTCGTCACCGCGCCGCTCGCCGTCGTGGCCGTAGGTGAGGGTCGCCGTCCGACCGGCGGCGAGCATGCCGCGGGCGTCGTCGGCGACGGCGTCGTCCAGCCGCTGGAGGCCGAGGGTGCCCGAGGCTCGATCGGGCCAGAGCACCAGCCGCTTGCCCAGCCGGTCGGCCGGCCCGCGCACGCAGGTGACGACGGCGACCGGCTCGTGCGCGCCCACCGACGCGGCGACGTCGCCGAGCTCGGGGAACGACTCCCGGGAGATCGCCTCCACGTAGACGTCGAGGATCCCGCCGCAGGTCAGGCCGACGGCGAAGGCGTCGTCGTCGCTGACCCCGTACCGCTCCAGGGTGGGTTCGCCGCTGGCCAGGACGTCCTGCGCCTCGGCGTACACCGCGCCTTCGACGCAGCCGCCGGAGACGCTGCCGACCGCCGTCCCGTCCGGGCCGACCAGCATGGACGCCCCAGCCGGCCGCGGCGCGGAACGCCAGGTGCCCACCACGGTGCCCACGCCGACGGTCTCCCCCGCCTGCCACCACCCGACCAGGTCGTCCAAGACATCACGCACGAGAGAGCTCCTTCCGGCCTCGTCCAGAGGCTCGTCCCGAGCCCGCGAGGGATGAGGAGGACGAGGTCCTTCCACCTTCAGGCATGGGTGATCACTCCTGCCAGTTCCTCGAAGGCGGCCAGGCTGTGCCCGGCGACGAAGCAGTCGATCGACGGCAGCGCCGCCACCATCCCACCGGTCAGCGGCTCGTAGCCGGCCCGGCCCTTGTGCGGGTTCACCCAGACGACGGCGTGCGCGAGCCGGGCCAGCCGGGCCATCTGCTCGCCCAGCAGCTCCGGTCCCCCGCGCTCCCAGCCGTCGCTGCAGACGACCACGATCGCGCCGCGGGCGGTGCCGCGCTGGCCCCAGCGGTCCAGGAAGGCCTTGAGCACCTCGCCGATCCGGGTGCCGCCGGACCAGTCGGGGATCGCCGAGCCGCTGGCGGCCAGCGCCTTGTCCGGGTCGCGCAGCCGCAGCTCCCGGGTGACCCGGGTCAGCCGGGTGCCGATGGTGAACACCTCGGTACTGGCCGGCCGGGCCCGGACGGCGGCGTGCGCGAACCGCAGCAGCGCGTCGGCGTAGGGGCTCATCGACCCGGAGACGTCGATCAGCAGCACCACCCGGCGCGGGCGCGGGCGGGCCCGGTGGCGCACCAGCCGGGTGATCTCCCCGCCGTCGCGCAGCGCCCGCCGCACCGTGCGCGCCTGGTGGATCGAGCCGTGCGCCGACGGGCTGCGGCGCCGCGAGGCGCGCATCGGGGTGGCCGGGGCCAGCAGCGCGAACAGCCGGCGCAGCTGGTCGCGCTCGGCGATGGTCAGCTCGGCGACGTCCCGGTGCCGGAGCACCTCCTCTCCACTGGCCTGGGTGGCGAGCTCGGTGGGCTCCCCGCCCTCCTGGCTGCCCTCGCCGGTCTGCAGCGGCGCGGACTGGGCCACCCGCTGCTCCTCCGCCCCCGACGGTCGGCGCGCCCGCGGCGCCTCGCCCCCGAAGTACGCGGCGAACCCGGCGTCGTAACGCTCCAGGTCGTCGGGGCTCGCGCACAGCGTCAGCCGGCCCGACCAGTAGACGGCGGTGGGATCGAGGACGTCGAGGTGCGCGACCGCGGCGAGCATCGCCTCGACCCGGTCGGGGGAGGCGTCGACGCCGGCGTGCCGCAGCGTGCGGGCGAACCCGAGCACCGTGGTGACGACGTCCCGCCGCTGGTCAGCCGCCACCGAAGAGCGCTCCCCGGGCGAGTGCGTGCACGCGGTCGGTGTCCTCCCGGTACTTCAGCACCGCGCCCAGCGTGCGGGCCGCGGTGTCCGGGTCCAGCTCGCGGGCGCCGAGGGCGTGCAGCGCCGTCGCCCAGTCCATCGCCTCGGCGACCCCGGGCGGCTTGAGCAGGTCGAGCTCGCGGAGCCGGGCCGTGGCGCGGGCGACCTGACGGGCCAGCTCCTCGGTGACGTCGGGCAGCCGGCGGCGCAGGATCGCCACCTCGCGCTCGAAGTCGGGGTGCTCCAGCCAGTGGTAGAGGCAGCGGCGCTTGAGCGCGTCGTGCACCTCGCGGGTGCGGTTGGAGGTGAGGACGACGAGCGGCGGCGTCTGCGCGTGGATCGTCCCGAGCTCCGGGATGGAGATGGTGAAGTCGCTGAGCACCTCGAGCAGGAAGGCCTCGAACTCGTCGTCGGCCCGGTCGACCTCGTCGATGAGCAGCACCGACGGGGAGTCCTCCAGCGCCTGCAGCAGCGGGCGGGCCAGCAGGAACCGCCGGTCGTAGAGGGATGCCTCCAGCTCCTCGGCGCGTTCGGCCGTACCGGCGGCCTCGGCGGCGCGCAGGTGCAGCAGCTGACGGCCGAAGTCCCAGTCGTAGAGGGCGTGGCTGGCCTCCAGCCCCTCGTAGCACTGCAGCCGGTAGATCGGCCGGCCGGTCACGTCGGCGAGCGCCCGGGCCAGCGCCGTCTTGCCGACCCCGGCCTCGCCCTCGAGGAACAGCGGACGGTGCATGACCAGCGCCAGGTAGGCCGCCGTCGCCAGGCCCTCGTCGGGCAGGTAGCCGGTGGCCTCGAGAGAAGCGGCCAGCGCGGCGGGGTCGGCGGGCAGGGTGGGCTCGGTCACAGGTCGCAGCATCCCACCCGCGCCCCGGCCGCGATCAGTCCGCTGTCATCACCGTCAGGTAGTCGTCGTAGCTGGCGATGACGTCCTCCAGGTCCACGGCCTCCGGGAAGTCGGCCACGTCCTGGTGCTTGCGCAGGAACTGCACCGTGCGCAGCACCACGTCCTCCTCGTCGTCGGCGCCCAGCTGGTCCATCACCTCGGGCGTCACCCTGAACCAGGTGCGCACGTCCTCCAGCTCGCTCAGCTGGGTCACGAGGTAGCCGTGCTCACCCTGGGCATCGATCTCGATGTCGTCGGCCATGCACCCCGACCTACCCGCGTCTCGGCGGCCAAACGCCCGGACGGCGATGAGCGCAGGCGCCTACGGCAAGGGCCCGCCCGGGTTGAGCTGCCTCGTCGACCGTTGAGCCGCGTCGGGGCCCGGCTCCACGGTCGGTCCGGCGGCTCAGGGTCGGCCTGGCCGTGGCGCCCGAGCGGGTCGAGCAAGATGGGGTCCATGCCGGACCTCTCCCTCGGTGACGACCTGCGGGCCCTCGTCGACGCATCCCCCTCCCCATCGCACGCCGTCGCGGAGCTGGCCCGGCGGCTGGGCGCGGCCGGCTTCACCGAGCTGGCCGAGGCCGACCGGTGGGAGCTGGCCCCCGGCGGGCAGCACTTCGTCGTCCGGCACGGCAGCCTGATCGCCTTCCGGGTGGGCAGCGCGTCGCCGGCCGAGGCGGGGCTGCGGCTGGTCGGCGCGCACACCGACTCCCCCACGTTCAAGGTGCGGCCGCGCGAGGACGTCCGGCAGGCCGGCTACCGGCTGGTCGGCGTCGAGCCCTACGGCGGCGGGCTCTGGCACACCTGGCTGGACCGGGAGCTCACCGTGGCCGGCCGGGTGGCGTTGCGCGGCGGCAGCACCGCCCTGGTCCGGCTGCCGGGTGCGCCCCTGCGGCTGCCGTCCCTGGCCATCCACCTCGACCGCGGCGTCCGTGACGGCCTGAAGCTGGACCCGCAGCGTGAGCTCGTGCCGGTCTGGTCCCAGGACCTGGGCACCGAACCGGGCCTGCGGGAGGCGCTGGCTGCGGCGGTGGGCGCAGCCGTGCAGGACGTCGTGGGGCACGACCTGGTGCTCGCCGACACCCAGCCGGCCGCCCGCACCGGCGCCGACGGCAGCTGGGTCGCCGCGCCGCGGCTGGACAACCTGGCCAGCTGCCATTCCGGGGTGACGGCGCTGGTCGCCGCGGCGGCCACCCGCCGCACGCAGCTGCTGGTCGCCAACGACCACGAGGAGGTGGGCAGCGGCTCGATGTCCGGGGCGCGCGGCAGCTTCCTGGAGGACGTCGTCCGCCGACTGGTGGCGGTCCTGGACGCCGGTGACCCGCAGGCCCTCCCCCGGGCCCTGGCGCAGTCCCGGCTGGTCTCGGCGGACATGGCCCACGCGCTGCACCCCACCCGGGCCGACCGGCACGAGCCGGGCCACCAGCCGCAGCTGGGCGGCGGGCCGGTGCTGAAGGTGAACGCGAACCAGGCCTACGCCACCGACGCGGTCACCAGCGGCTGGTTCGCCGAGCGCTGCGCGGAGGCGTCGGTGCCGGTGCAGTGGTTCGTCACCCGGGCCGACCTGCCCTGCGGGAGCACGATCGGCCCGCTGACGGCCACCCGGCTGGGCATCGCGACGGTCGACGTCGGCGCGCCGATGCTGGCCATGCACTCGGCCCGGGAGCTGGCCTCGGCCCTGGACGTCCCGCTGATGGTCGGCGCGCTGACCGCCTGCTTCACCGACTGACCGGTCCCCGCGCGGGTCAGGTGCCGAGGCGCCGGCGGCCGGTGACCCGGCCGACCCCGACGGCGACCAGCAGCGAGCCGAGGAACAGGCCCACGGCGATCAGCAGCGCGCCCACCATGAAGAGCCCGGTCTCGTCCTGGAGGCCTGCGTCGACCGTCCAGCAGAGGGTGAACGGCACGGTCACCACCAGCGCCGCGACCAGTGGCCGCTGCACCCATCCGGCCAGCACCGCGGCGGCCAGCAGGGTCAGCACGGAACCGGCCACCTGCCACGTCTCGTAGGGGCCGGAGGTCGTGTTGGTGACCGGGTCGACCTGGTACTCCCGGTCCCAGGCCAGCCACGCAGCCCAGGCGAGCACGCTGAGCGCGGCCGCTGCGGCGGTCCAGGTGCTTCGACGTCCGGTCATGCGGCGGAGGATAGGGCGGCGGGCGCCTCGCCGGTGGGACGCCGGTCAGGCGCGAGCGGCGATCGCGGCGAGGTCCAGGCCGGGGTCGAGGGCGCCGTACTCCAGGCTGCGGTCGGGCCCGAGCCGGGCGGAGACGAAGGCGTCGGCGACAACGGCCGGCGCCTCGCGGATCAGCACGGCGCCCTGCAGGGCGAGCGCCAGCGCCTCCACGACCCGGCGGGCGTGCTGCGGCGCGCTCCCCGGGTCGGCCTGCACCCGGCCGATCAGGGCCCGGGTCGCCTGCACGTGGGCGTCGAAGGCCCGGTGCTCACCCAGCGCCGAGGAGACCTCCCGGTCGACGGCGGCCACCGACTCCGGCTCGCGGGCCACCGCCCGGAGGACGTCGAAGGCGATCACGTTCCCCGAGCCCTCCCAGATCGCCATCACCGGCTGCTCCCGGTAGCGGCGGGCCAGCGGGAACGCCTCGGTGTAGCCGTTGCCGCCCAGGCACTCCAGCGCCTCGTAGGCGTGGTGCGGCCCGCGCTTGCAGACCCAGTACTTGGCGACGGCGGTGGCCAGCCTGCGGAACGCGACCGACTCGGCGTCCTCGCGGTCGTACGCCGCGGCCAACCGGAGCGCGGTCCAGGTGGCGGCCTCGGCCTCCAGCTGCAGGTCGGCGACGACGGCGGTCATCGCCGGCTGGTCGATCAGCGGAGCGCCGAAGGCGCTGCGGTGCCGGGTGTGCCAGGCCGCCTCGGCGACGGCCTGCCGCATGCCGGCGGCGCTGCCCAGCACGCAGTCCAGCCGGGTCTGGCCGACCATCTCGATGATGGCGCGGACCCCGCGCCCCTCCTCGCCGACGAGCCGGCCGACGGTGTCCTCGAGCTCGATCTCGGAGGAGGCGTTCGACCGGTTGCCCAGCTTGTCCTTGAGCCGCTGGATGCGGAACACGGTGCGCTCCCCGCCCGGCAGCACCCGGGGCACCAGGAAGCAGGAGAGGCCGGCGGCGGTCTGGGCGAGCACCAGGAATGCGTCGGACTGCGGGGCCGAGCAGAACCACTTGTGCCCGGTCAGCCGCCAGGTGCCGTCGCCGGCGTCGACCGCCCGGGTGGTGTTGGCCCGCACGTCCGAGCCGCCCTGCTTCTCCGTCATCGCCATGCCGAAGACCGCGGAGGGCTTGGTGGCCGGGTCGCGCAGCTCCGGGTCGTAGTCCCGGGAGAACACCCTGGGCAGCCACTCGTCGGCCAGCTCCGGCGTCGTCCGCAGCGAGGGGACGACGGCGTGGGTCATGCTCACCGGGCAGGCGTGCCCGGGCTCGACCTGGGCGAAGAGCATGAACACCGCCGCCCGGGCGACGTGCGCGCCGGGCCGCGGGTCGGACCAGCAGCTGGTGTGCGCGCCGTGCGCGACCGCCGCGGCGCTGATCCGGTGGTAGGCGGGGTGGAACTCGACCGCGTCGACCCGGTTGCCCCAGCGGTCGTGGGCGGCGAACACCGGCGGGTGGGTGTTGGCCAGCTCGGCGTCCCGCTGGAAGTCGGCCTGCCCGACGAGCGACCCGACCTCGGCGAGGTGCGTATCCGCCCAGCCGGCGTCGTAGCGCGAGACCGCCTCGTTCAACGCCGGGTTGGTCGAGTACTCGTCCAGGCCGACCCGCGGCGGCGCCTGGTTGAGGACCTCGTGCGTGCTGCCCACTGCGCCTCCGCTCCGACCTGGTCCCCGCCCCGTGGAGTGGACCACGACTGGCCGGGTGAACGGGCGGCAACGGACAGGTGGCGACTTGTTGCAACCGACTCGCAACAACTACGGTCCTGCGAGGTCTTCGCAACAAGCGTGGTCCGCCGCCGTCCGAACGGAGCCCCGTTGTCCTCCCGCGCCCGATCCCTGGTGGCCCTCGCCGTGACCACGGCAGCGCTCACCGCCTGCACCGCGCCCGGCACGGGCGGCGGCACCGGCGGCGACGACGCCGGCACCGACCGCCTGGTGCTCGCCGACGCCTACGAGCCCGAGCTGTTCAACCCGGTCGCCGGCCACGGCGAGACCGGGTACTCCCGGGTCTACGACGGCCTGGTCCGCCTCGCCGGCGGCAGCGCGGGCATCCCCGAGCTGGAGCCGTCCCTGGCCACCGAGCTGCCGCGCGGCAACGCCGACGCCACCGAGTGGACCGTCCCGCTGCGCGCGGGAGTCACCTTCAGCGACGGGACGACCTTCGACGCCGAGGACGTCGTGGCCACCTACGCGGCGGTGCTCGACCCGGCGTCGGCCTCCCCCATCGCCGGCAACTACGCGATGGTCGACAGCGTCGAGGCGGTCGATCCGCAGACCGTCGTCTTCCGGCTGGCGTACCCCTACGTGCCCTTCCCGAGCAAGCTGCTGCTCGGCATCGCACCCGCGGAGGCGCTGGCCACCCCGGGCCCGGCGGAGGCCTCCCCGCTGAACACCGCCCCGATCGGCACCGGCCCGTACGTGCTGGCCGAGCGCCAGGGCGACCAGACCGTCTTCCGGGCCAACGCCGGCCACTGGGACGGCGCCCCGGAGGTCGAGGAGCTGGTCGTCGTGTACGTCCCCGACGACAACACCCGGGCGCAGCGGATGGCCAGCGGCGAGTTCGACGGGACGACGCTGCCGCCGCTGCTGGCCGACACCCTCGCCGACGACGAGGGGCTGACCGTGGTCGGCCACCCGTCGGCCGACTGGCGCGGGGTCGCCCTCCCCGCCGGCGACCCGGTCACCGGCGACCCGGCCGTGCGGCTGGCGCTGAACGCCGCCGTCGACCGCGACGCGATCGTCTCCTCGGTGCTCGGCGGCCATGGCGAGGCGGCTTCCACGTTCGTGCCGGCGGTGTTCGGCGAGTTCACCGAGCCCTCGGCCGTCTTCACCCACGACCCGGACGCGGCCCGGCGGCTGCTGGACGAGGCCGGCTGGGTGCCCGGCCCGGACGGCGTCCGGGTGCGCGACGGGCAGCGGGCGGAGTTCACCGTCATGTACTTCCCGGAGGACACCCTGCGCCGGGACCTCGCCCAGGCCTTCGCCTCCGACGCGCTCGCCGTCGGCGTCGAGGTGGACCTGGAGGCGGTGGACCGGCCGCAGTTCCGCCCGCGCATCCCGGTCGACGGGTCGCTGCTCGGCGGCGGCGACGTCCCCTACGACCCGGACACCCAGCTGTACGCCGCCCTGCACTCCTCCTTCACCGCCGACGGCGTGGGCGGCCCGTTCGACAACCCGAGCGACTACCGCAACCCGACCGTGGACGCCGCCCTGGACCGGGCCCGCCGCAGCACCGACCAGGCCGAACGGGTCGCCGACTACCGCGAGGTCCAGCGGCAGCTCGTCGCCGACCCGCCGGCGGTGGTGCTCGTCTTCCTCGAGCACGTCTACGTGATGAAGGACGACGGCTGGACCGGCACCGAGCCGGTGCTGGAGCCGCACTCGCACGGGGTCAGCTGGGGCCCGTGGTGGAACCTGCGCGACTGGCGGCGCGACGGGTGACACTCACCGAGCTCCCGGCCCTCCGGGTCGACGACGCCCCGCCTGCCGCGGCGCCCCGGCCCCCGCGGGCGCGGTGGCGGGCGGCCGGGCGGCTGGCCCGACGCCGGCTGCTGTTCGTCGTCCCGGTGCTGGTCGTCGTCTCCGGCGGGGTGTTCGCCGTCGCGGCCGCCTCGCCGTTCGACCCGCTGGCCGGGTACCTGGGCGACCGGTACCTGACCGCGAGCGAGCAGGCCCAGGCCCGGATCGCCGACGAGCTGGGCACCGGGCGCCCCTGGTGGCAGCAGTACGGCGACTGGCTGGGCGGGCTGCTCACCGGAGACCTGGGGGTGTCCCGCTCCTTCGGGCAGCCGGTGGCCCAGGTGCTGGCCGAGCGGCTGCCCTGGACGCTGCTGCTGACCGGCGTGTCGCTGGGCCTCGCCGTCCTCACCGCGCTGCTGCTCGGCACCTGGAGCGCCGCCCGCCGCGGCGGCTGGGTCGACCGGGTGGTCACCTCGGCCTGCCTGCTGCTGCAGGCGGTGCCGCCGTTCGTCCTCGCCCTCGGCGCGGTGGCGCTGTTCGCCCTCGGGCTGGCCTGGCTGCCCGTCGCCGGGCTCACCGACGCCGGCGCCGAGCTCACCGTCGGCCAGGTGGCCCGGCACCTGGTGCTGCCCGCCGCCGTCCTCGCCGCCTCGCAGCTGCCCTGGCTGCTGCTCAACGTGCGCCAGTCGCTGCTGGCCGCGCTCGCCGACGACGCGGTGCTCGCCGCCCGCGCGCGGGGGCTCGCCGAGTCGACGGTGGTGCTGCGGCACGCCCTGCCCACCGCACTGCTGCCGTTCGTCACCCTGCTGGGCGCCCGACTGCCCGAGCTGGTCGTCGGCGCGGTGCTGGTCGAGGAGGTGTTCAGCTGGCCGGGGCTGGCGCAGGCCGTGGTCACCTCCGCCACCGAGCTCGACTTCCCGCTGCTGGCCGTGCTGACCCTGCTGACCACCGCCGCGGTGCTGCTCGGCTCGCTGCTGGCCGACGTGGCCTACGTGCTGCTGGACCCCCGGGTGGCCGCAGATGGCTGACCGCCGCCTGCGCGCCGGCGTCGCCCTGGTCGTGCTGCTGGCCGGCTACGCACTGCTGGTGCCCTGGCTCGCCGGGGTCGACGACCGGGTCACCGACTTCGCCGCCGCCCGGCAGGGACCCAGCTGGGCACACCTGTTCGGCACCGACTCCGCCGGACGGGACCTGTTCGTCCGCACCGCCGCCGGGCTGCGGGTCTCCCTGCTCATCGCCGTGGTCTGCGCACTGTTGTCGGTGCTGATCGGCGCCCTGGTCGGGGCGCTCTCGGCCGCCGCCGGCGGCTGGGTCGACCGGCTGACGATGCGGGTGGTCGACGGGGTGAACGCCGTGCCGCACCTGCTGCTGGGCATCGTGCTCGTCGCGCTGTTCCGCGGCAGCCTGGTCGCGATCATCGCCTCGATCGCGCTGACCCACTGGACGCAGGTGGCCCGGATCGTCCGGGCGGAGGTGCTGTCGCTGCGCGACCGCGAGCACGTGGACGCCGCCCTGCTCGGCGGGGCGACCCGCTGGCGGGTGGTCCGCCGGCACCTGCTGCCCGCCGCGCTGCCGCAGGCGCTGGTCGCCGCCGTGCTGCTGCTGCCGCACGCGGTCTGGCACGAGTCGACGCTGAGCTTCCTCGGCCTCGGGCTGCCCCCGCACGCGGCCAGCCTGGGCACGCTGCTGCAGGAGGCGCGGAGCTCGCTGCTGCTCGGCGGCTGGTGGACCCTGGTCTTCCCCGCGCTCGGCCTGGTGCTGGCCACCCTGGCCGTGGCCGCGATCGGGGCCGCCCTGCGCGACCGCACCGCCCGCCCCGAGCGCGCCGGAGCCCAGCTGTGACCGCCCCCGCGCTCACCGTCGCCGACCTCTCCGTGCGCTTCCCGACCGACGGCCGGCGGGCCGGCCGGGGTGCCAGCCGGCGGGCCGGCAGCGCCGTGCACGCCGCCACCGACGTCTCCTTCGCGCTGCGCCCGGGCCGGGTGCTCGCGCTGGTCGGGGAGAGCGGCTGCGGGAAGTCGGTGCTGGCCGCCGCGCTGCTGCGGCTGCTGCCCGCCGATGCCGTGGTCACCGGGCGGGCACTGCTGCGCACGGACGGTCCGGACGTCGACCTGCTGACCGCACCCGGCCGGGTGCTCCGCCGGACCGTCCGCGGCCGGCGGGTGGCGCTCGTCCCGCAGTCGGCCGCGACCGCGCTCACGCCGGTGCGGACCGTGCGGGCCCAGCTGGAGGAGACGGTCGGCGAGCTCAGCCCCGGCGTGGACCGCCGGCAGCGCGCCGACGAGCTGGCGCTCCGGGTCGGCCTGGCCCCGGCCGACCTGGACCGCCACCCGCACGAGCTCTCCGGCGGCATGGCGCAGCGGGTGGTCACCGCCCTCGCGCTGGCCGGCGACCCCGAGGTGGTGCTGGCCGACGAGCCGACCGCGGGACTCGACCGCCCGCTGGTCGACCGCACCCTGCGACTGCTGCGCGAAGTGGCCGACGCGGGGTGCGCCGTCCTGCTGATCACCCACGACCTGGGAGCCCTCCAGCGCTCGCCCGGGCTCGTCGACGACCTGGCGGTGATGTACGCCAGCCGGCTGGTCGAGACCGGCCCGGCCGACGCCGTGCTCGCCGGCCCGGCGCACGACTACACCCGGGCCCTGCTGGGCGCGCTGCCCGCCGGTGGGCTGGTCCCGATCCCCGGGTCCCCGCCCGCGCTGACCGACCTGCCGCCGGGGTGCGCGTGGCACGCCCGGCGTCCGGACAGCGGACCCTGTGACGGCGGCGGGACCGTGCACGTCGACGGCCCCCGGGCCACCCGCTGCCGACCGCCGGGAGGCTCCCCGTGCTGACCCTGACCGGCGTCGACGCCGGCTACGAGCCCGGCCGACCGGTGCTGCGCGGCGTGGACCTGCGGGTGACCCCGGGGGAGGTGGTCGGCCTGTCCGGCCCGAGCGGTACCGGCAAGACCACCCTCGCCCGCGTCGCCGCGCTGCTGCTGGCTCCGCAGCGGGGCACGGTCGAGATCGACGGTGTCGCCGCCTCCGGCGTCCGCTACGCCCGGGACCCGCGGCTGCGCACCGCCGTCGGGATGGTGTTCCAGTCGCCCCGCCGCTCGGTGGACGCCCGGCTGCGGCTGCGCGACGTGGTCGCCGAGCCGCTGCGGCTGCGCGGGCTCCCGACCGCCGGGCGGGCCGGCGCTGCGGCCCGTGCGGCGCGGGTCGCCGACCTCGCCGGCCGGGTGGGGCTCACCGCGGATCTGCTCGACCGGCGGCCGCACGAGGTGAGCGACGGGCAGCTGCAGCGCGCCTGCCTGGCTCGCAGCCTGGCGTCCGGGCCGCGGTACCTGGTCTGCGACGAGATGACCGCGATGCTCGACGCCTCGACGACGGCCGCGCTGGTCGGCGTGGTCGGCGCCGAGGTGCGCGCCGGCCGGCTCGGCGTGCTCGCCATCAGCCACGACGACGCCCTGCTCGACGTCTGGGCCGACCGCGTCGTCGCGCTGGGAGCCGGAGCAGCAGCTGCGGGGCCGGCCTGATCCGTGGCCCGGGGGTTCAGCTCGGCACGCCCTGGGCAGGGCGCGAGGGTGGGGCCGCGGACGGCGGCCCGGCTCGACGACGGATGGGAAGACGATGCAGGCGACGTTCGTGGTGCTCGGCGGGACGGGCGACCTCACCGGGCGCCTGCTGCTCCCGGGGCTGGCCCAGCTGGTCCAGGCCGATGCGCTGGACGACGGCGTCGACGTGCTGGCGGTGGGTCGAGACGACTGGTCGGAGCAGGAGTACCGGGAGTGGGCGGGGGAGCGGCTCGCCGAGCACGGGGCACAGGTGCCCGAGCAGGCCCGCGACCAGCTGGTCAGCCGGCTCGGCTACCAGCGCGGTGACGTCACCTCCCCCGACGACCTCCGGCAGGTGCTGGCCCGGGTGCCGGGTCGCCCGGTGCTCTACCTCGCCCTGCCGAACACCGTCTTCCTGCCCACCCTGGAGGCGCTCACCGAGGTCGAGCTCCCCGAGGGGACGACGATCGCCGTCGAGAAGCCCTTCGGTCGCGACGAGGCCGACGCCCGGCAGCTGAACGCCGTCCTGCACCGGCTGGTCCCGGAGGAGCGCGCCTTCCGCACCGACCACTTCCTGGCCAAGCAGACCGTGCTCAACGTGCTCGGGCTGCGCTTCGCCAACCGGCTGTTCGAGCCGGTCTGGAACGCCTCGCACATCGACCGGGTGGAGATCGTCTTCGACGAGACGCTCGGCCTCGAGGGGCGCGCCGGGTACTACGACACGGCGGGCGCACTGCGCGACATGCTGCAGAACCACCTGCTCCAGCAGCTGTCCATCGTCGCGATGGAGCCGCCGAACGCGGTCGACGGCCCGAGCCTGTCCGCACGCAAGGCCGACGTGCTGCGGGCGGTCCGGCCCCCGGCCGACATGGCCCGGGACACCGTCCGCGGGAAGTACACCGCCGGGACGGTGCAGGGCCGGGAGCTGCCCGACTACACCAGCGAGGAGGGGGTCGACCCGGCGCGGGAGACCGAGACCCACGCCGAGTTCACCGTCACGATCGACAACTGGCGCTGGGCGGGCGTCCCGTTCCGGTTGCGCAGCGGCAAGGCGCTCGGCGCGGGCCGGCGGGAGATCGCCGTCTGGTTCAAGCCGGTGCCGCACCTGGCCTTCGGCGACCAGCAGCTCCAGCCCGACGTGCTGCGGCTGGGGCTCGACCCGGACCACGTCACCCTGGAGCTCAACCTCAACGGGGCGGGCGAGCCGTTCGACCTGGAGCGCCGCGCCCTGGACATCGACCTGGCCCCGAACGACCTGTCGGCCTACGGGCTGCTGCTCCGCGAGGTGCTGGCCGGGGACGCCACCCTGTCGATCAGCGACGTGGAGGCCGAGCAGTCCTGGCGGATCGTCGAGCCGGTCCTCGCCGCCTGGTCGAAGGGCGAGGTGCCGTTGCAGGAGTACCCGGCCGGGTCGGCCGGCCCCGCGCCGGACTGAGACCCGCTACGTCGGGGGCTCCAGCTGGAACAGCCGGTGGACCACCTCCACCCAGGCGCTCCGGACCTCCGCGGGCCGGTCCGCGACGAGGTCCCGGATGCAGGCCAGCACCCCGCGCCCCTCGCCGACGACGCCCTGGAACGCCAGGCCGAACACCAGCGACCGGATCTCCTCGAGCTGCAGACCGGCATCGATCAACGGCTGGACGACCCACTGGTGTTCGTCCCTCGCGAGCGACTCCACACCACAGGTTCGCCGTGAGGGGCCGGCTCGGATGCAGACGGCCGGATGCGGACACGACGGGGACCGGCAGCAGGTCTCCGGTCCCGCGCACGTAGCGTGAAGGGCATGAGCCGTTCCCGCCGCGACCCCGGCACGCTCCCCGCACTGGCGCCCACTGGCCTGCGGGTCGTCGCCCTGGGTGGTCTGGGTGAGATCGGCCGCAACATGACCGTCTTCGAGC
The DNA here is from genome assembly GCF_026967885.1 of Modestobacter sp. VKM Ac-2983. NCBI lineage: Bacteria > Bacillati > Actinomycetota > Actinomycetes > Geodermatophilales > Geodermatophilaceae > Modestobacter > Modestobacter sp. VKM Ac-2983. Next base: position 106,943 of record NZ_JAPVBK010000003.1, on the reverse strand, counting down.
ACGCCGGCAAGCTGCTGATCGTCGACTGCGGCGTGCTGTTCCCGGAGGAGCACCAGCCCGGGATCGACGTGATCCTCCCCGACTTCACCTCGATCCGGGACCGGCTGGACGACGTGGTGGCGGTCGTGCTGACCCACGGGCACGAGGACCACATCGGCGGCGTCCCCTACCTGCTGCGGGAGCGGCGGGACATCCCCGTCATCGGGTCGAAGCTGACGCTGGCCTTCATCGAGGCCAAGCTCAAGGAGCACAAGATCACCCCGGTGACCGAGCAGGTCGCGGAGGGCGACGAGCTGCGGCTTGGCCCCTTCGACCTGGAGTTCCTGGCGGTCAACCACTCCATCCCCGACGCGCTCGCGGTGGCGATCCGCACCGCGGCCGGCCTGGTGCTGCACACCGGCGACTTCAAGATGGACCAGTTCCCCCTGGACCAGCGGATCACCGACCTGCGCGGGTTCGCCCGGCTCGGCGAGGAGGGGGTCGACCTCTTCCTCACCGACTCCACCAACGCCGACGTGCCCGGCTTCACCACGTCCGAGGGTGAGCTCACCCCGGCGATCGACACGGTCTTCCGGACCGCCCCCAAGCGGGTCATCGTGTCCAGCTTCGCCAGCCACGTGCACCGCATCCAGCAGGTGCTCGACGCCGCGCAGGAGCACGGCCGAAAGGTCGCCTTCGTCGGCCGGTCGATGGTCCGGAACATGGGGATCGCCCGCGACCTGGGCTACCTGCGGGTGCCCAAGGGCCTGGTCGTGGACATGAAGGTGCTGGAGAAGCTGCCCGCCGACCAGGTGTGCCTGATCTGCACCGGCTCGCAGGGCGAGCCGATGGCGGCGCTGTCCCGGATGGCCAACCGGGACCACGTCATCCGGATCTCCGAGGGCGACACCGTGCTGCTGGCCAGCTCGCTGATCCCGGGCAACGAGAACGCCATCTACCGGATCATCAACGAGTTCACCAAGATCGGCGCCAACGTCGTCCACAAGGGCAACGCCAAGGTGCACGTCTCCGGGCACGCCAGCGCCGGCGAGCTCGTGTACTGCTACAACCTCGTCAAGCCGCGCAACGTCATGCCGGTGCACGGGGAGTGGCGGCACCTGCGGGCCAACGCCGACCTGGCGATCCGCACCGGGGTCCACCCGAACGGGGTGGTCATCGCCGAGGACGGCTCCGTGGTCGACCTGGTCGACGGCCGGGTCTCGATCACCGGCAAGGTGCCCGCGGGCAACGTCTACGTCGACGGTTCGACCGTCGGTGGGGCGACCGAGGCCTCGCTCAAGGACCGGCGCACCCTGGCGGAGGAGGGCGTCATCACCGTCGTGGCGATCGTCGACGCCACCACCGGGCAGCTCGCGGAGGCCCCCGACTTCCTCGCCCGCGGTTTCGTCCACGAGGCGGAGTCCTTCGACGCGGCCGTGCCGCTGATCGAGCGGGAGCTGGCCCGTGCGGCGGCCGACGGCGTCAAGGACGCCGCACAGCTGGAGCAGCTGATCGCCAAGGCCGTCAGCAACTGGGCGAACCGGTCCCACCGCCGCACGCCGATGATCATCCCGGTGGTCATCGACGCCTGAGTCGCCGCCCGGCCCGGTCCGCTGCCCACGCGGACCGGGCCGTCGCGACGTCAGCGGAGGGGAGCGAGCAGCCCTGGGTGCGCTCCGCGATGGCTCTCGATGCGGTTCCGACCGCGGGCCTTCGCCCGGTAGAGAGCGCGGTCGGCCTGGCCGATGAGGGCCTCGGCGTCGCCGTCCTGCGCGGTGGCCACGCCGATGGAGACGGTGAGCCGGTCGGTGGACGCGGACACCAGCTGCCGGATCCGGTCGGCGATCAGCAGGCTGTCGGCGTGATCGGCGTCCAGCACGACGGCGAACTCCTCACCGCCGATACGGTGCACGCCGTCCGCGCTCCGGCAGGCCTGCTGCAGCGCCCGGGCGACGCGAGCGAGGGCGCGGTCCCCGGCGGGATGACCGTGCCGGTCGTTGTAGGACTTGAAGTGGTCGACGTCGGCCAGCACCAGGGTGACCCCCGCCGGGTCCCCGTGACGGCGACGGCCGACCATCCCCTGCAGGCGGTCGCGCAGGTCGTCGTCGAAGGCCCCCCGGTTGCCCAGTCCGGTCAGTGCGTCGGTGCGGCAGCGTTGCTCGAGCTCCTCGATGACCCTCCGGGAGCGCCGGGTGTGCCGGTGGAGCAGCACCAGGGCCGCCGTCCCGGGCAGCACGGCGGCGAGCCGCCCTGTGGCGGTCCCCGTCGACCACCGCGCCGCACCCCGGCCGTTCGAGCGGGGCGAGGCGAGCAGCGGGAGTGTCGTCAGCACCACGATCTGCCCGGCGGTGCGCACCGCGCCGCGGGGCGGGTGGTCGCTCACCTGGACCGGTCGGCCGACGGCGGCGTGGCCAGCGGTCGACCAAGGGCCACGGCCCGGCCGATGGCGGTTCCGCGCGCGAGGGCGCTCGCGTCGGGCTGTGGCCCCATCGGCGGCGGCGTGAGGGTCCGACAGGCGGTGGGGGCCAGCAGCGCGCGCAGCCTGCTCGCCGCCGGTCGGCTCGTGCGGCCGACGGGTCGGTGGATGCCGACGGCCCGGTCGGCGAGGCCCTCGAGGCCGTCCAGCTCGGAGCTCGGCGCCGGGACCGAGGTGGTCGTGTCGGGGTCGGGGTCGGCACCGGTCGCCAGTGCGGCCTCGCGCATCTCGTCGCTGGTGACCGGACCATGTCCGAATGCGGCCTCGATGTGGTCGAGGACCTGGGTGCGGGTCGTCGTCATGGCGTTCCCCTCGGTGTGGGTGCGGGTGGGTTCAGGTGCGGGACCGAGGGCGGACCGCACGAGGGCGGTACTCGGCCGGCAGCGGCGCATTGGCGCGCTCGGACCGCAGCAGCGCCTCGGCGTCGCACGCCGTGCAGCAGTGCGTCTCGGTCCAGCCGACGACGGACAGCTGGGTCCCTCGGGAGAACTGGGTGAGCACCTGTGGCCGCAGCACCAGGTCCGTGCCGGCGCAGGTCGCGCACCGCAACTGGCGATCACGCAGGAACCGGCGCCCGCAGGTGCCGCAGGTGATGCCGATGCCCTCGACACCGCGGTCGCCGACGAGGTCGTCCCTCTCACCACAGTGGGGGCACTCGATGTGCAGGGGCATGGACGTCCTCCTCTGTCGAGGGCTGCGCACCGGAGCTCTGCGCTCGACTCTAACCTGACGTGAGTGTTGAGTGCACGTCACTCGGACGCACACTCGTCCCCGGCGGGATCGTGCGCCCCGCGAACAGGCGAGCGCCGAGCACCTCCGGGCGCGACAGGCCGGTGAGCAACCCCACCACACACTTCCCTGACGTGAGGGTTATGTTGTTCCCGACGACGGCGGGCACAGCGGCCCGTTGATTCCGGACCACCGACGTTCCGGGCCCCGCCTCCGGCGGCTCCGCGCCCCGATGTCGGACCGATGAAGCGCACGTCCCCGGACGCCGCGCGACCCCAGCTCTCCTGGCGCCCTGCGGCGCCGCCCCCAGCGCCCGCGGGCGCACGACCCGAAGACGGTGGCATGTCCTCTGCACTGCTGTCGCGGCCCGAGCCGCGCCTGACCCGACCCACCTGGCTGTCGCCGCGCGTCGCGCGCACCGAGGTCCTCGCCGGGATCGTCGTGGCCCTGGCGTTGATCCCCGAGGCGATCAGCTTCTCCATCCTGGCCGGGGTCGATCCCCGCGTCGGCCTCTTCTCCTCCTTCGTGATGGCCGTGGTGATCTCCTTCACGGGAGGCCGTCCGGCGATGATCACCGCCGCCACCGGGGCCATCGCCCTCGTGGTCGCCCCCTTGGCACTGGAGTACGGGGTCGAGTACCTGCTCGCGGCCGTCGTCCTCGGCGGCGTCTTCCAGGTGCTCCTGGGCCTGTCCGGGTTCGCCCGGCTGATGCGGTTCATCCCGCGCAGCGTCATGGTCGGCTTCGTCAACGCGCTGGCGATCCTGATCTTCACCGCGCAACTGCCGTACCTGGTCGACGTCTCCTGGCTGGTCTACCCGATGGTGGCCGCGGGCCTGGCGATCATCTTCCTGCTCCCGCGGTTCACGACCGCGATCCCGGCGCCGCTGGTGTCGATCGTGGTGCTCACCGGGCTCACCGTGGCCGCCGCCCTGACCGTGCCGAACGTCGGCGACCAGGGGGAGCTGCCCGACAGCCTGCCGTTCTTCGGCATCCCGGACCTGCCGTTCACCTGGGAGACGCTGACGATCATCGCCCCCTACGCCCTGGGCGTCGCCTTCGTCGGGCTCATGGAGTCGCTGATGACGGCAAAGCTCGTCGACGACCTCACCGACACCCCGTCGAACAAGACCCGCGAGTCCTGGGGCCAGGGTGTCGCGAACATCGCCTCCGGCCTCTTCGGCGGCATGGGCGGCTGCGCCATGATCGGCCAGACGATGATCAACGTGAAGTCCGGCGCCCGCACCCGGCTGTCCACCTTCCTGTCCGGGGTGTTCCTGCTGGTCATGGTCGTCGTCCTCGGCGACATCGTCGCGCTCATCCCGATGGCCGCCCTCGTCGCCGTGATGATCTTCGTGGCCATCGCGACGTTCGACTGGCACAGCCTGCGGACCATCCACACGATGCCCCGCAGCGAGACGATCGTGATGGTCTCCACCGTCGCGGTCACCCTGATCACCCACAACCTCGCCATCGGCGTCGGCACCGGCGTGCTGGTGGCCTGCGTGCTGTTCGCCCGCCGGGTCGCCCACCTCGTCGAGGTCACCAGCGTCACCGACCCCGACGGCGACACCCGGGTGTACGTGGTGCGCGGTGCGCTCTTCTTCGCCTCGAGCAACGACCTCTACACCCAGTTCGACTACGCCGGCGACCCGGAGAACGTCGTGATCGACCTCTCCGAGGCCCACGTCTGGGACGCCTCCACGGTGGCCGCCCTGGACGCCATCACCCACAAGTACGCCACTCGCGGCAAGCAGGTGGAGGTCATCGGCCTCAACGGGCACTCGGCCTCCCGCTACGAGCGGCACAGCGGGCAGCTGGCCGGCGCGCACTGACCCCGGCCGACCCGCCGCGCGGGGTCGACCGAACGACCTCCGGGGCGGTCGGCTGCTGGCCGCCCCGCCGCCCTGGAGCCCCACCCCGAACGCTACAGCCATCAACCTCCTTTCACGTTAGAGTTGGGTCCGGGTGGGGCCACTGTCGCGGCACATCTGGATCGGAGGCACCCCATGGGTGATCGGCACATGCAGATCGGCGAGGTCGCGGAGCGCACCGGGCTCAGCGTCCGCACCATCCGCTTCTACGAGGAGAGCGGCCTGGCCACCCCCACGGCGCGCAGCAGCGGCGGCTTCCGGCTCTACACCGACCGCGACGTCGACCGTCTGATGGTGATCCGCCGGATGAAGCCGCTGGACTTCACGATCGAGGAGATCCGCGACGTGCTGCAGTTGCTGGACCGCCTGCGCCACCGGGAGCCGGGGACGACCACGCCACCGGACCCGGAGCTCGTCGAGCGCCTCGCCATGTACCGGGAACTGGCCGACCAGCGGGTCGCCACGCTGCACACCCAGTGGTCCTCCGCCGCGGCGTTCGCGACCAGCCTGCGCCTCGAGGTCGAGCAGGTGCACGCCCCCCAGGGCAGGCGGCGATGACCACCACGGCCACCCGTGCCACGGCGCCCCTTCCGGTGGCCGACCCGGCACCGGCAGACGGCGCCGCCGGTGAGGTGCTGGCGCAGGCCTCCCGGCGGCGGACGTTCGCGGTGATCAGCCACCCCGATGCGGGGAAGTCGACGTTGACCGAGGCCCTGGCGTTGCACGCGCGGGTGATCGGGCAGGCCGGTGCGGTGCACGGCAAGGCCGGGCGGCGGGGAACGGTGTCGGACTGGATGGACATGGAGAAGGCCCGCGGCATCTCCATCACGTCGGCGGCACTGCAGTTCGAGTACCGCGACGCGGTGGTCAACCTGCTGGACACCCCGGGGCACGCGGACTTCTCCGAGGACACCTACCGGGTGCTGACCGCCGTGGACGCCGCGGTGATGCTGATCGATGCCGCGAAGGGCCTGGAGGCCCAGACGATGAAGCTGTTCGCGGTGTGCCGGCACCGCGGCATCCCGGTGATCACCGTGGTCAACAAGTGGGACCGCCCCGGCAAGGACGCCCTGGAGCTGATGGACGAGGTCGCCCAGCGCACCGGCCTGGAGCCCACCCCGCTGACCTGGCCGGTCGGCATCTCCGGGGACTTCCGCGGCGTGCTGGACCGCCGCGACGGCACCTACCGCCGGTTCACCCGCACCGCCGGCGGAGCCACCATCGCCCCCGAGGAGACCCTGACCGCCGCCGCCGCCGAAGCCCGCGAGGGAATCGACTGGACCCGCGCCCAGGAGGAGGTGAACCTGCTGGGGGCCAGCGGCGCCGACCACGACCAGGAGACCTTCCTGGCCGGCTACAGCACCCCGGTGCTCTTCGCCTCGGCGATCTCCAACTTCGGCGTCGCGGCGTTGCTGGACACGCTCGTCGACCTGGCCCCCGCGCCGGCGGACCGGCCCGACGCCGAGGGCAGGCCGCGTGCGCTGACCGACCCGTTCAGCGCGTTCGTGTTCAAGGTGCAGTCCGGCATGGACGCCGCCCACCGCGACCGGCTCGCCTACATCCGGATCGCCTCCGGCGTCTTCGAGCGCGGCATGGTGGTCACCAACAGCACGACCGGACGCCCCTTCGCCACCAAGTACGCCCAGCACGTGTTCGGCCAGGAGCGGGAGAGCATCGACGTGGCCTACCCCGGCGACGTCGTCGGCCTGGTCAACGCCGCCGCCCTCGGCGTCGGGGACACGCTCTACGCGGCCGCCCCGGTCACCTACCCGCCGCTGTCCACCTTCGCCCCGGAGCACTTCGCCGTCGCCCGGGCGATGGACACCGGCCGGCACAAGCAGTTCCGGCGGGGCATCGACCAGTTGGAGTCCGAGGGGGTGGTGCAGGTCCTGCGCTCGGACCGCCGCGGCGACCAGGCGCCCGTGCTCGCCGTCGTCGGCCCGATGCAGTTCGAGGTGGCCACCCACCGGATGGAGCACGAGTTCCACTCCCCCGTCGCGCTGGAACCGCTGCCCTACACGGTCGCCGTGCGCACCGACGCCGCCTCTGCGGCTGCTGTCGGGGCAGCACGCGGCGTGGAGGTGCTGGCGCGCGGGAACGGTGAGCTGCTGGCACTGTTCCGGGACAAGTGGGACCTGCGCTCGCTCCAGCAGCGCAGCCCCGAGCTCGCCCTCGAACCGATGGTGGCCGCACAGCTCGACTGACTCCGCCACCGCGACACCCGTCCACGAGCAGCCGACGACGCCTGCCCTGTCTGCGCCCCAGACCCCTCACGAGCCGCAGACCCACCAGGAGAGGCACTCCCACGTCCCGCTCGGCTCCCGACCGCAACCCGCCCACGACCAGCAGCCCCCGAGGCGGCCCGCGAGGGCCCGAGGGGTTCTACGGCTGGCACATGGTGGGCTTCTCGGCGCTGGCCCTGGCGGCCACCGCGCCCGGTCAGACCGCGGCGATCTCCGCGTTCATCGACCCGATGACCGAGGAGCTGGGCATCAGCCGGTCGGCGATCTCCACCGCCTACCTCATCGGCACGCTCATCGGCGCTGCGGCGATGCCCCTGGTCGGGCGGGCGCTGGACCGGTTCGGCACCCGGGCCACCATGGCCGTGATCGGCGCGGTCTTCGGCACCGTACTGCTCGGTCTGGCCGCGGTCTCCGGCCTGGTCGGTCTGACCGCGGGCTTCGTCGGCGTGCGGATGGCCGGCCAGGGCGCCCTGGGCCTCACCGCGACGACCGCGGTCGCCGTCTGGTTCACCCGGCGCCGGGGGCTGGCTCTCGGCCTCGTCTCCGCGATCGGCGCAGCCTGCATCTCCCTGGCGCCGATCGGCCTGGAGGCGCTGATCTCCGCCACCAGCTGGCGGACCGCGTGGGTGGTCGAGGGCGTGGCCGTGTGGCTGATCGTCGTCCCGCTGGCGTTGTTCGGGGTGCGCGACGACCCGGCGTCCCTCGGCCAGCGCCCGGACGGCGAGCAGGTCACCGAGGAGACGCCACCGGCTGCACCGGTGGGCCGGACGCTCGGCGAGGCGGTCCGGACGCCGTTCTTCTGGGTGGTCGTCTCAGGGGTCGCCGTCTCGGGGATGCTCTCCACCGCCGTCGCCTTCCACCAGATCGACCTGCTCGGTGAGCGGGGCCTGAGCGCGGGTGCGGCCGCCGCGAACTTCCTCCCGCAGACGGTGGCCTCCCTGCTCGCCACGCTGGCCATCGGCGCCCTCGTCGACCGGGTCAGCAGCCGGTGGCTGACCAGCGCCTGCATGCTCACCCTCACCACCGGCCTGCTGTGGGGGACGACGGTCGACCCGGGCTGGTCGGCGATCGCGTTCGGGGTCCTCATCGGCGCCTCCGGTGGCGCGATCCGCACCCTGGAGGCGGGCGCCTTCCCGCGCTACTACGGCACCACCCACCTCGGCGCCATCCGCGGCGTCGTCGCGGCGGTGAGCGTGGGCTCCACCGCCTTCGGGCCGGTCGCCTTCGCGGTGGTGCACGACCTCACCGGCGGGTACGGCGCGGCGCTCCTCGGCGGCGCGGCCGTCCCGCTGTTCGTCGCGCTGGCAGCCCTGGTGCTCCCCACGCCGACGCTCCCCACGTCGTCGCTGCCCGCGCCGGAGGGCAGCCCTGCACCGCCGGTGGACGCCGCACCCACGGTGGACCCTCTCCCCCCGGTCGAGGACCCGCCGGACGTCCCCGAGGGCGCCGGGTGCACGCCCACCGTCGCGGGCCGGCCGCAGGCAGAGACGGGCTGACTGCGCGCCGCAGATCCCGGCCGACGATCTCTGTGACCAACCACCCGTCGTGGTGACCGAACAACTACCTCACGTCAGGGTTAGATTGTCCGGGGCGTTCGCACGGCGGAGCCCGCGCCCGGGTCCCTCGCAGCCCGGCCGGCCCCCTCCGCCGCCCCGCCCCGGTGCACCGTCGCACCACCCCTCGTAGGCACGCGCTCGCGCGGACTCCCCGCGCCTGACGGCGCACGACCCGAAGACGGTGGCATGTCCTCCTCGACCACGCTCTCCACACCGCGCCGGCCGGCCTGGCTCGCGCCGAAGGTGGCCCGCACCGAGGTGCTCGCCGGCCTCGTGGTGGCCCTGGCGCTGATCCCCGAGGCGATCAGCTTCTCCATCATCGCCGGCGTCGACCCCCGGGTCGGGCTCTTCGCCTCGTTCACGATGGCGGTGGTGATCGCCTTCACGGGTGGCCGTCCGGCGATGATCAGCGCCGCCACCGGGGCGATCGCGCTGGTCGTCGCCCCGCTGGTGCGTGACCACGGCTTGGAGTACCTGCTGGCCGCGGTCGTCCTCGGCGGGGTGTTCCAGGTGCTGCTGGGCCTGGCCGGCTTCGCCCGGTTGATGCGCTTCGTCCCGCGCAGCGTGATGATCGGCTTCGTCAACGCGCTGGCCATCCTGATCTTCACCGCCCAGCTGCCGTACCTGGTCGACGTGTCCTGGCTGGTCTACCCGATGGTGGCCGCGGGCCTGGCGATCATCTTCCTGCTCCCCCGGCTGAGCTCCGCCGTCCCTGCTCCGCTGGTGTCGATCGTGGTGCTCACCGGGCTGACCGTCGCGGTCGGCCTGACCGTCCCGAACGTGGGCGACCAGGGCGAGCTGCCCGACAGCCTGCCGTTCTTCGGCATCCCGGACCTGCCGTTCACCTGGGAGACGCTGAGCATCATCGCCCCCTACGCCCTCGGCGTGGCGTTCGTCGGGTTGATGGAGTCCCTGCTGACGGCCAAGCTGGTCGACGACCTGACCGACACCCACTCGGACAAGACCCGCGAGTCCTGGGGCCAGGGGGTGGCCAACATCGTCACGGGGTTCTTCGGCGGCATGGGCGGCTGCGCCATGATCGGCCAGACGATGATCAACATCCGGTCCGGTGCGCGAACCCGGCTGTCGACCTTCCTGTCCGGGGTGTTCCTGCTGATCCTGGTCGTCGTCCTCGGCGACGTCGTCGCGATCATCCCGATGGCCGCACTGGTGGCCGTGATGATCTTCGTGGCGATCGCCACCTTCGACTGGCACAGCCTGCGCACCATCCACCGGATGCCCCGCAGCGAGACGATCGTGATGCTCTCCACCGTCGCGGTCACCCTGTGGACCCACAACCTCGCCATCGGGGTCGGCACCGGCGTGCTCGTCGCCTGTGTGCTCTTCGCCCGCCGGGTCGCCCACCTCGTCGAGGTCACCAGCACGATGAGCCCGGACGGGACGACGCGCCACTACGCCGTCCACGGGGCCCTGTTCTTCGCCTCCAGCAACGACCTGTACCAGCAGTTCGACTACGCCGACGACCCCGCCCACGTGGTCATCGACCTGTCCGGCGCGCAGGTCTGGGACGCCTCGACCGTCGCCACGCTGGACGCGATCACCCACAAGTACGAGACGCGCGGCAAGAACGTGCAGATCGTGGGCCTGAACGAGCACTCGGCCGACCGCTTCGCGCGGCACACCGGCCAGCTCGCCGGGGGGCACTGAGGTGGGGCGCGGCGAGCTGATGCAGATCGGCCAGGTCGCCGAGCGGATCGGGCTGAGCCTGCGCACCATCCGGTTCTACGAGGAGAACGGGCTCGTCGTCCCCACGAGCCGGACCGAGGGGGGCTTCCGGCTCTACAGCGAGGCCGACGTCGCCCGCTTCGAGGTGATCAAGCGGATGAAGCCACTGGGCTTCTCGCTGGAGGAGATGCAGGAGCTGCTCACCCTGCTCCACGACCTGGAGCAGGCCACCGGTGACCGCGAGCAGCTGCTGGCCCGGCTGCAGGAGTTCCACGAGGCGGCGGTGGCCCGGGTGGCCGCGCTGCGCGACCAGCTGGCCGTCGCCGAGGGGTTCGCCGGCACGCTGGCCGACCGACTGGAGGCCCACGGCTAGGACGGGAGCCAGGTCACCCGACCCGGCTTTGCATGGTCATACATGCGAATGCATACTTGTGTCCATGTCCAAGGTGCTCACGTCCCTGCCCGTCGGCGAACGCGTCGGCATCGCCTTCTCCGGCGGCCTCGACACCTCGGTCGCGGTGGCCTGGATGCGCGACAAGGGCGCCGTCCCCTGCACCTACACCGCGGACATCGGCCAGGCCGACGAGCCCGACATCGGTTCGGTGCCCGGCCGGGCCAGCGCCTACGGTGCCGAGCTGGCCCGGCTCGTCGACTGCCGGTCCGCCCTGGTCGAGGAGGGGCTCGCGGCGCTGACCTGCGGGGCCTTCCACATCCGCTCCGGCGGCCGCAGCTACTTCAACACCACCCCGCTCGGCCGGGCGGTCACCGGCACGCTCCTGGTGCGGGCGATGCTGGCCGACGGCGTCCAGATCTGGGGCGACGGGTCGACCTACAAGGGCAACGACATCGAGCGGTTCTACCGCTACGGCCTGCTGGCCAACCCCTCGCTGCGGATTTACAAGCCGTGGCTGGACGCCGACTTCGTCACCGAGCTCGGCGGCCGCAAAGAGATGTCCGAGTGGCTGGTCGCACACGGCCTGCCCTACCGGGACAGCGCGGAGAAGGCCTACTCCACCGACGCCAACATCTGGGGCGCGACGCACGAGGCGAAGACCCTCGAGCACCTGGACACCGGCATCGAGACCGTCGAGCCGATCATGGGCGTGAAGTTCTGGGACCCGGCGGTCGAGATCCCCACCGAGGACGTCACGATCGGCTTCGAGTACGGCCGACCGGTGACGATCGACGGCAAGGAGTTCGCCACCCCGGTCGACCTGGTGCTGGAGGCCAACGCGATCGGTGGCCGGCACGGCCTGGGGATGTCCGACCAGATCGAGAACCGGATCATCGAGGCCAAGAGCCGCGGCATCTACGAGGCGCCGGGGATGGCCCTGCTGCACATCGCCTACGAGCGGCTGGTCAACGCCATCCACAACGAGGACACCCTGGCCAACTACCACAGCGAGGGCCGCCGGCTGGGCCGGCTGATGTACGAGGGCCGCTGGCTGGACCCGCAGGCGATGATGCTGCGCGAGTCGCTGCAGCGCTGGGTCGGCATGGCCGTCAGCGGCGAGGTCACCCTGCGGCTGCGGCGCGGCGAGGACTACTCGGTGCTGGACACCTCCGGGCCGGCCTTCAGCTACCACCCGGACAAGCTGTCCATGGAGCGCACCCAGGACTCCGCCTTCGGGCCGGTCGACCGGATCGGCCAGCTGACCATGCGCAACCTGGACATCGCCGACTCGCGCGCCAAGCTGGAGCAGTACGCCCGGATGGGCATGGTCGGCGGCGCCACCCCGACGTCCATCGGTGCGGCACAGGCCGCGGCGACCGGCCTGATCGACGCCAGCGTGCAGGGCGGCGCGGAGGCGATCGCCTCCCGCGGTCAGGTCTCCGAGCACGACGAGCTGCTGGACCGGGCGGCGATGGAGGCCGGCACCGACTGACCCGGCACCGACCGGTCCCGGGCGTCGTCCTGGCACACCCGGGTCAGGGACGGCGCCTGGGAGACTCGGGCCGTGCCCTCCCACCGCTGCCCGTGCGGAACCCCCCTGCCCTACGACGAGTGCTGCGGCCGGCTGCACGCGGGGGCGGCGACCGCGGCGACGCCCGAACAGCTGATGCGCTCCCGCTACAGCGCCTTCGCCGTCGGCGACGCCGGGTACCTGCTGAGCACCTGGCACTCCACCACCCGGCCCGACAGCCTCGAGCTCGACCCGGCGGTGCGCTGGACCGGGCTGGAGGTGCTGGCCGCGAGCGGCGGCGCCCTCCTGGCACCGGAGGGCACGGTGGAGTTCCGGGCCCACCACCGCACCGGCGGGGTGCCCGGGGTCCAGCACGAGCTGAGCCGGTTCGCCCGCCAGAACGGGCAGTGGCGGTACGTCGACGGGGTGTCGCTGGGCTGAGCTGGCGGATGCTCCACGTGGAACATCCGCCCCGACCGACGTCCCGGCGGCCGGCACTGCTTGGGTGGGTCCCGGCGACCCCACCCATCCCAGTCCCCCGGGAGGCCCCGATGCCGCACCTGCTGCACCTCGACTCGTCCGCCGATCCGCGCAGCTCAGCCTCCCGTGGGGTCACCGCCGCCTTCGTCCAGGGCTGGCAGGCCCGCGGCGCGGAGTTCACCGTGACCTCCCGGGACCTGCAGGCCGACCCACCGCCACACCTGCCCGACGCCGCCCTGCACTGGGCGCCCCGGCTGCGCACGGCCGAGGAGGTGGTCGACCCGGCCGCCGAGGCGCAGCAGCAGGTCTACCTGGACGAGCTGCTGGCCGCCGACGTCCTGCTGGTCGGCGCCCCGATGTACAACTGGTCGCTGCCGTCCACCCTCAAGGCCTGGGTCGACCACGTGCACGTGCTCGGCGCGACCGTGCCGTTCGGCGACTTCGAGGCCCGCCCGCTGGCCGGGCGGAACGCCGTCATCGTCTCCAGTCGGGGAGCGAGCTACGACGCCGGGGGCGAGCAGGCCAGCTGGGACCACACCGTGCCGCCCCTGGAGCTCGTGCTCGGGCGCTCGTTCGGCATGACCGTCTCGGTCATCACCCTGCAGCTGACCCTGGCCGACCGCGTCCCGGCGATGGCCGACCTGCGCGATCGCGCCGCCGCCGAGGCAGACGCCGCCCGCAGCTTCGCCCAGGAGCTGGCCGAGCGCCTCACCCCCTGAGCGGTCCTCCCGTGCGCGGCCGGCCGGGACGGGATTCGCCCGTCCGACGGGGGCACGCCAGGGACCGGTCACCCGCCGGACACCTCCACCGCTGACGCTGGCGGCGTCCGGGCCTCGTCCAGGGGCCTCCCGACACCCGAGGTGTCGCCCGTGACCGCAGCTGGGACCACAGCGTCGAGCACGCCCCTGCCGGTGTCCTGCCGCAGCTGCACCCCCCACCGCGTCGGCGTCCCCGGCGGCGACCGATGAGCTGGGTGCCGGTCTCCGGCTGCACGACAGCCTGCACGGCCGACCCGGTGCCGACCGTGGACGCCGCGACCCGGCGGCGCCGCTGGCTCCGACTGAGCGGTGCGCTGGCCGGGACCGGGGTCGCCGCTCTGCGTGCGCCGTGGACCGGCGCGCGGGGACGGCGACGGCTGGTCGTGTGCGCCGCGGCGAGGTTGCTCACCGCCGCCGGGGTGCGGGTCGAGGTCACCGCACCGGCGGTGGCCTGGCCGCGGGCAGGTGCCGGGCGCGGCCCGGGACACCTCGTGGTCGGGAACCACGTCTCCTGGATCGACGACCTGGCGATGCTGACCGTGGTGCCGGGGGTGCCCGTCGCCCGGCGCGCGGTGGGCGACTGGCCGGTCCTCGGCGGACTGGCCCGGCGGGCCGGCGTCGTGCTGGTCGACCGGGCACGCATCCGGGCGCTCCCCGGCACGGTCGCCCAGGTCGCCGGGCTGCTGCGGTCCGGCACGGCGGTGACCGTCCACCCCGAGGGGACGACGGCGTGCGGGGTCGAGCTCGGCCGCTTCCGCCCGGCGTTCTTCCAGGCCGCCGTGGACGCCGCCGCCCCGGTCTGCCCGGTCGCCGTCCGGTACCGGGTCCACGGGCAGGCCTCCACCGCGGTCGCCGGCTTCCTGGGCGACGAGCCGCTGTGGCGCAGCATCGCCCGGGTGGTCACCGTGCGCGGCCTCGTGGTGGAGGTGCACCTGCTGCCGGCGCTCGACCCGGCCGGCGCCGACCGCCGGGAACTCGCCGCGCTCGCCGAGTACGCCGTCGCAGCCGTCACCGAGGTCCGGCCACCCGTGGTGGCCGCCCACCCCCGGCGGCCCCGGGTGCCGGCCCGCCGGAAGCCGGTCCGCCGGCCCTCGGTCATCCCGACCCACCCCGGCGCAGCGCGCGTTGCCTGAGGAGGCGCTGCACGCGGTCCAGGACGTCGTCCGGTCGGAGCCGGTCGTGGCCCCGCCGCCGCCCGGCGGCGTGGGCATGCGGGTCGCCGTGGTCGCCGAGACGTTCCTGCCCGCGGTCAACGGCGTGGTCAACTCGGTCCTGCGACTGGTCGACCACCTCGCCGTCCGGGGCCACGACCCGGTGGTGGTCGCCCCCTCCGGCTCGGGCTACGAGTCCCGCTGCGGCGCCTGGGTGGAGGTCGCGACCGTGCCGTCGATGCGCCTGCCCGGCTACCGGCAGCTCTCCGTCGCACGCCCGGTCGGCGACCTGACCCGGGTGCTGGGCCGGCTGACCCCCGACGTCGTCCACCTCGCCTCCCCCGCCGTGCTCGGCCTGGCTGCTGCCCGGGCCGCGCGCACGCTGGGGGTCCCCTCGGTCGCCGTCTTCCAGACCGACCTGGCCGCCTACGCCGAGCGCTACCGGCTGCCCGGCGGCCCGGCGGCGGCCTGGCGGTACCTGCGCCAGGTGCACGAGACCGCCGACCTGACGCTGGCTCCTTCCACGGCCACGCTGGCGATGCTGGCCCGGCACGGGATCAGCCCGGTCAGGCTGTGGCCCCGGGGCGTCGACCTCGAGCAGTTCGCCCCCTGGCACTGCGACCCCCGCCTCCGCCACGAGCTGGCGCCGAACGGGGAGCTGCTGGTGGGCGTGGTCGCCCGGCTGGCGGTGGAGAAGCGACTGGAGCTGCTGGCGCCGCTCAGCGAGCTGCCCGGGGTCCGGCTGGTCGTGGCCGGCGACGGCCCGCAGCGCCGGCAGCTGGCCCGCCGGCTGCCGCGGGCCCACTTCCTCGGCCAGCTCGGCGGTGCGGGGCTCGGCGCCCTCGTCGCCTCGCTGGACCTCCTCGTGCACCCCGGGGCGGACGAGACGTTCTGCCAGGCGGTGCAGGAGGCCCTGGCCGCGGGCGTCCCAGCGCTCGTCGCCGCCTCGGGCGGTCCGCTGGACCTGGTGCGGCACGGGCAGAACGGCTGGCTCTGGGCCGGGGAGGACCCCCACCTGCTGGCCGCGATGGTCGCCGGGCTGCGGGACGACCGGGCCGCGCTCCGCGCCGCCGCGACACGGGCCCGACCCTCGGTGGAGGCGCGGACCTGGGGCCGGATCGGCGATCAGCTGATCGGCCACCTCCAGCACGTACGCACGACGGCCGGCGTCCACTGACCCCCGGAGCGGGCGGGCCGAGCCGCAGCCGGGCAGGATCGGCGCCAGCACCTGGTACGTGGCACCTGCACCCGGAGACCGGAGACGACGTGACCCACCAGATCCGCGACCGCGCCCCCGAGGGCACGAGCTCGCCCGTCCTCGACCTGTCCCGGTGGCGGCTCAACGCCCTGCCGGACACCCATTCCGACGAGGACTGGGACGACGACCGCGAGCTCTTCGACCCCGAGGGCAACCGGGTCGACACCTGGCGCGAGGGCTACCCGTACAGCGAGCGCATGGAGCGCCGGGAGTACGAGATCGTGAAGCGGCAGCTGCAGATCGAGCTGCTGAAGCTGCAGGGCTGGGTGAAGGGCACCGGCCAGAAGCTGGTGCTGGTGTTCGAGGGCCGCGACGCCGCCGGCAAGGGCGGCACCATCAAGCGGTTCACCGAGCACCTCAACCCGCGCGGGTCGACGGTGATCGCGCTGGACAAGCCGTCGGAGCGGGAGAAGACCCAGTGGTACTTCCAGCGCTACGTGCAGCACCTGCCCGCCGCCGGCGAGATGGTCATGTTCGACCGATCCTGGTACAACCGCGCCGGCGTCGAGCGGGTGATGGGCTACACGACGGCCGATGACTACCTGCTCTTCATGCGCCAGGCGCCGGAGTTCGAGCGGATGCTCGTCGAGAGCGACATCCAGCTGGTCAAGTTCTGGTTCTCGGTCACCCGCGGGGAGCAGCGCAGCCGGTTCATCGTGCGCCAGATCGACCCGGTGCGGCAGTGGAAGCTCTCCCCCACCGACCTGGCCTCGCTGGACAAGTGGGAGGCCTACACCGAGGCCAAGGAGGCGATGTTCCTGCACACCGACACCGGCCATGCCCCGTGGACGGTGATCAAGAGCAACGACAAGAAGCGTGCCCGGCTGGAGGCGATGCGGCACGTGCTGGCCCGGTTCGACTACACCGGCAAGGACCCGGCCGCCGTCGGCACGCCGGACCCGCTGATCGTGGGCTCGGCCGCAGAGGTCCTCGAGGAGGAGGCCGGCGCGCCGGTCATGCCCCGGCCCGGGGAGAGCCTGCCGCCCGAACACAGCTGACCGCGGCGGCGCCGGCAGGCGTCGCGCGCAGGTGGCGCCCCCTCCGGAACGGCAGGACGCCCGCCCCGGAGGATCGGGGCGGGCGTCGTGCTGGTCCTGGGTCGTGCAGCGGCGCGGGCGGGGCCCGCGCCTAGAAGCGCCTGGTCAGCGGTTCTTGTCGATGCCCTCGGTCTCGACCTGCTCCTTGCGGAGCGACTCGTCGACCTGGACGTTCTCGGTCACGGTGTCCTTCTCCAGGCGCACACGCTCGACCGGAACGGCCTCCTTCTCCACCACGGGGGTCGTGGAGGTGAGGGTGACCTCGTGCTCTTCTTCGCTGATGGCGGGGCCGTCCATGGCCTTGCCCGCGTTCGCCTCGGTGATGGGCTCCCGGGAGACCCGGACCTCCTCGTGGGTCACGGGGACGGTCTCGGACACGTTCTCGGTCACCACGTACTTGCGCAGACGGGCCTTGCGCTCGCCCTCGTTGCGGGTGCCGACCCGGAGCCGCTCCTCGGAGAGGGTCATCGCGTCGTCGGTGTTGGGGCCGGAGGTGTCGTGGCCGGCGGGGGTCGCGGTCTCGGTGGCGACCGGCGCAGCGGTCTCGGCCACGACCGGGGTCTCGGTGGCGACGGCGTTCTCGGTCATGTTGTAGTGCCGGTAGAGCTCGGTCTCCTCGGCCGGGGAGAGGTGGCCGTCGGAGTCGATGCGCGGGGCGTCCTTCACCGCGCTCTTGCTCACCGGGACACGCAGGCCGTCGCCGGTCAGGTCCGCGTCCCGGATCGGGACGAACGACTCCTTGGTGCCGAACATGCCCGTCTTCACGGTCACCCACTCGGGAGCACCCGACTGGTCGTCGAGGAACACCTCAGAGGCCGTACCGATCTTGTTGCCATCGGCGTCGATGACGTCTGCGCCGATGACGCGGTCGAGGGTCTCGGTGCCGATCATGTGTTCCGCTCCTTCGTTCGGGGGCGTGCTGTCTCGCTCTCTGCACTGCCCGCCAGGAGGCCGGCAAAACAGCGATCACCCGATCGATTCAGCGACGTGGTAGGGCGTGTCGCCGCCCCACCGCCGACCACGGGCGGCGTCTTCGCAGGTCGACGTCGGTTCCCCTGCGCGACGCACCACGGATCCGACACGCCGGAGGCCTGCGGGAACCGCACACACCGGGCGTGTCGCACCTCGATCGAGCGGTGAGCGCGCCGAGCATGGGCGGGTGCCTCCACGTTCGCCCTACGACAACCTGGTCCACCCGCGCACCCAGAAGAAGCCCTCGCCCCAGGTCGAGGCGCTCAAGGACGTCGTCGTCGAGGACCCCAGCAGCGGGTTCGTCGGCGCCGTCGTGCGGTGCGAGAAGGACGTCGTCCACCTCGAGGACCGGTTCGGCAAGGTGCGCGCCTACCCGCTCGGTCCCGGCTTCTGGGTCGACGGCCGCCCGGTCGTGCTGGTGCGGCCGAAGCAGAACGCGCCTTCCGGCCCGCAGCGCAGCGCGTCGGGCTCGACCTACGTGGTCGGCGCCCGCGCCCGGGTCGCCCGTGAGGGGCGGATCTACGTCGAGGGCAAGCACGACGCCGAGCTGGTGGAGAAGGTCTGGGGCCACGACCTGCGGATCGAGGGCGTCGTCGTGGAGCCGCTGCACGGAGTCGACGACCTGCCCGGCATCGTCAAGGAGTTCCGCCCGTCGTCGGGACGGCGGCTGGGCGTGCTCGTCGACCACCTGGTGACCGGCTCCAAGGAGTCCCGGATCGCCGCTCAGATCACCGGCGACCACGCGCTGGTCGTCGGCCACCCGTTCATCGACATCTGGCAGGCGGTGAAGCCCTCGGTGGTCGGCATCCAGGCCTGGCCGACGGTGCCCCGGGGTGAGGACTGGAAGACCGGCGTCTGCCGGCGGCTGGGCTGGGAGGACGACACCGGCTACGTCTGGGCGCAGCGCATCCTGGCCCGGGTGAAGGTGTGGACCGACCTGGAGCCGACGCTGATCGGCCGGGTCGAGGAGCTCATCGACTTCGTCACCACCGACTGAGACCAGGTCCGCCCTCTTGCGGGGGACCTTGCCGTCCGTCATTGTGTCAATCACTTGATTCAATGACTGATGGAGGACGTCGTGGCGCTGGTCCCCTTGCTCACCGTCCTGGCGCTGGCCGGGGCGGTTGCGCTCGCCGTGGGCATCGTGCGCCGGTCGCCGCCCAGTCGGGAGGCCTCCGTGGCCGCGGCCCGTCGGCACGCGCGGCTGGCCTCCGTGGCAGCCGTGGCGCTCGGGGCCGCCGCCGCCCTGGCCACCGCGGTCAGCGAGCTGGGGAACAGTGCGCCCGGGGGCCTGGGCGTCACGGGCCTGCTGGTGCCCATCGTCTTCGGTGTGGCGCACACCGTCGTCCTGGCCGCCGGTGAGCTGACCTGGCCCCGTCCGCAGGGCCAGGTGCGCCGGGCCCGGCTGGTCCGCCGGGGCCTGCTGGACGCCGCGCCCCGCTGGCTGGTCCGGACGGCGGCCGTCGCGATCGCACTGTCGGTTGCAGTGCTCGCCGGCGGCGCCCTCCTGGCTGACGAGAGCGGGCGGCGCATCACCCATGCGTCGATCCGGGCCGGCGACCCGGTCGTGTCGACGGCCAGCCCGTTCCCCGGCCACTTCTACGGTCGCCCCGCCGTCGTCGGCCTCCTCGTCCTCGCGGCCGTCACCGTTGCGGCGCTGTGGGTCGTCGCGAACCGGCCTGCCGTCGCCACCGAGGACGAGCGGATCGAGACCGCACTGCGCCGCGCATCGGCGTACCGGGTGCTCCGCGGAGCCGTCGCGGCCACCCTGGTCGCGATCGGGGGCCTGTTGCTGGTCGGCGGGATGGCGGTGTCCAACGTCGGCGCGCTGCCGTTGCCGGGGTGGGCCGGCGCCCTGCCCGGCCTGCTCACGATGCTCGCCGGCCTCGTCGTGCTGTGCATCCGCGCGCCCGGGGTGCCGGTGGACTCGCCGACCGTGCCGGCGCGCTGAGCGCCGTGGCCCTCCACCTCACCGTCGACGTGCGCGCGGCCACCCCGCCGTACGAGCAGATCCGCAGCCAGATCGCGACCTACGTGCACAGCGGGGTGCTCGCCGAGGGTGCCCGGTTGCCCACCATGCGGGCGCTCGCCGCCGACCTCGGGGTGGCCACCGGCACGGTGGCCCGGGCGTACGCCGAGCTGGAGGCCGCCGGGCTGGTGGCCAGCCGCCGGCGCACCGGCACCGTGGTCACCGGTGGGGCGGCGGTCCCCGCACCGGCGGAACAGCGGGTGCGTGCGCTGGCGGCCGAGCTGGCCCGCACCGCCCAGGAGGACGGCGTGGACCCTGAGGCCGTGCTCGCCGCCGTCCGGGCCGCCCTGCTCGCCGCCGCCCCCCGCTGAGCCTGTTCCTGCCGGCTCTGCCCGCGTTCCGAACACCGTGCATGGCCCCGGACAGGCCGACGGCCGCCGTCCCCGAAAGGACGACGGCCGCAGGCGAGGTGCTGGAACGGCCCCCTCGCAGGGTCCCGCCACGAGCTCGCGAGTGGTGGGGGGCGAGGGGGTCCTTCCTCAGCTGGGGATGTAGTTGAACTCGTCCGGGTTCGGGCCGTTGCGGCCGTCCGCGCGGTCGAGTCCGTCGATCTCCGCCATCTCTGCCTGGGAGAGCTCGAAGTCGAAGAGGTCGAAGTTCTGCTCGACCCGGCTGCGGGTGACCGACTTCGGGAAGATGATGTCGCCGCGCTGGACGTGCCACCGCAGCGCAGCCTGGGCTGCGGTCTTGCCGTGGCTCTCGCCGATCCGGTTGAGCACCTCGTCGTCGAGCACCTTGCCCTGCGCGATCGGGGCCCAGGCCTCGGTGCGGATCTCGTGGTCGGCGTTGAACGCCCGCACGTCGTTCTGCGCGAAGTACGGGTGCACCTCGATCTGGTTCACCACCGGGCGCACCTCGCTGTCGGCGAAGAGCTTGCGCAGGTGGTGCGGGTTGAAGTTCGAGACGCCGATCGACTTGGCCCGGCCGGAGCGGTAGATCTCCTCCATGGCCTTCCAGGTCTCGACGTAGTCGACCTCGATGCCCGGCAGCGGCCAGTGGATCAGGAACAGGTCCAGGTAGTCGAACTGCAGCTCCGCCAGCGTCTGGTCGAACGCCTTGAGCGCGTCCTCACGGGCGTGGAAGCCGTTGTTGAGCTTGGAGGTCACGAAGACCTCCTCGCGCGGGATGCCGGACTGCCGCACGGCCTCGCCGACCTCGGCCTCGTTGCCGTACATCTCGGCGGTGTCGATGTGCCGGTAGCCGACCTCGAGGGCCGTGCGAGTGGCCTCGACGGTGTCCTCGGGCTTGATCTGGAAGACGCCGAAGCCCAGCTGCGGGATCTGCACGCCGTTGTTCAGGGCGATCGTGGGCACGGTGGCCATGGGGGGTCCTCCAAGCGTCGAACGGATGGGGGCGGCGCGCGACCTGCTGGTGCGCGACCGGCCTGGCTCTCCTCTACCCCAGCCGCCGCCGGCTACCCGCGACAGATCTCACCGGCGGGCCGGGAATGCGGCTCAGACGACGGTGCGCGCCTCCCACAGGTCGGGGAAGACCACCCGTGCGGCGCTGCGCTCCAGCCAGGCCAGCCCGGCCGAACCGCCGCTGCCGGGCTTGGCGCCCATCGCCCGGCGGACGGCGGTGACGTGCCGCTGCCGCCAGGTGGTGAACACCTCGGCGACGTCGGTGAGCGCCTCGCCCAGGGTGAACAGCTCGTTGCCCGGCCGCGGGTCGGTGTAGACCTCGGCCCACAGCGCCGTGACCGCGGGATCGGGCTCGTGCGTCACCGTCCGGTCCCGCACCAGCACGGTCTCCGGCACCGGCAGGCCGCGGCGGGCCAGGTACGCCAGGACGTCGTCCTCCAGGGACGGCGCGGCGAGTGCGCGCTGGAGGTCCGCGTGCACCACCGGCAGCCCGCGGTGCGGCCGGACGACGGACTCCGCCTTGAGCCCGAGCAGGAACTCCACGTGCCGGTACTCGTAGGACTGGAAGCCCGACGCCTCACCCAGCTGGTCACGGAAGCCGTTGAACTCCGCGGGGGTCAGCCAGAGCAGCGAGCCCCAGCTGGCGTCCAGCGACCGCAGGTGGTGCACCGACCGGCGGATCGAGCCGATCGCGGCGTCCAGGTCGTCGTCCCGCAGCTGCCGCTGGGCCAGCTCCCACTCCCGGCGCAGCAGCGTGAACCACAGCTCCATCACCTGGGTGACCACCAGGAACGCGGGCTCGGCCGGGTGCTCGGTCACCGGCCGGACCAGCGCCTGCAGCTGGCGCACGCCCACGTACTGCTCGTACGGGGTCGCCTCGGCGAACTCGACGGTGGGCTGGCCGGCGTTGCCGACGGCCCGGGCGGCCCGGGTGCCGGCGTCCAGTGGGGCCGGGCGGCTGGGGGACTGTCGCGTGGTCACCGCGACAGTCTCCCGCCTCAGCTCAGCTGTGCGGCCACCATCGGCTCCAGCGTCAGCTCCGGGCTGCGCTGCTGGAGCGAGCGCAGGTCCCACTTGTCCATGAACAGCGCCAGCAGCTCGCCGTCCTCACGCTCGAAGACCTCGACCCCGCGGGCCGCGGCGACCGCCGGGGCGGAGGCGGCGTCGGTGCGCACCGCGACCTGGTACGGCAGGTGGTCCAGCTCGACCGGCGCGCCGAACTCCTGGGCCATCCGGTGCGCGGCCACCTCGAACTGCATGGGGCCGACGACGGCCAGCACGGGGGCCTGGTCGCCGCGGCGGTCCGAGCGCAGCACCTGGGCCACGCCCTCGGAACCGAGCTGACCGACGCCGCGGCGGAACTGCTTGAACTTGGCGGTGTCCTTGCCGCGCATCACCGCGAAGTGCTCCGGGGCGAAGGTGGTCAGCGGCGGGAAGGTGACCTTCGTGCCGGCGTACAGGGTGTCACCGACGTGCAGCGCGTTCGCGTTGACCAGGCCGACGACGTCGCCGGGGTAGGCGGTGTCGACGCTCTCCCGCTCGCGGCCGAACACGTGCTGGGCGTACTTGGTGGCGAACGGCCGGCCGGTGGTGGCGTGGGTGACCACCATGCCCCGCTCGAACACCCCGGAGGCGATCCGGATGTAGGCCAGCCGGTCGCGGTGGGCGGCGTCCATGCCCGACTGCACCTTGAACACGAACGCGCTGAACGACGCCTCGACGGGTCGCAGGGCACCGTCGGCATCGGGCCGCGGGGCGGGCGCGGGCGCCAGGTCGACCAGCACGTCCAGCAGCGCACCGACACCGAAGTTCGAGACCGCGGACGCGAAGATGACCGGCGTCGTCTCACCGTCCAGGAACCGCTGCTGGTCGTGGTCGGCCTCGGTGGCGTCCAGCAGCTCGTTCTCCTCGACCGCCCTGGTCCAGTCGATTCCCTCGCGGGCTTCGGCGGCGGCGGCGGTCAGGGTCTCCTCGGGGGCGATGGTGGCTCCGCCGGCGGTGCGGGTGAACCGGCGGTAGGTGCCGTCGCGGCGGTCCAGCACGCCGCGGAAGTCCCCGGAGATGCCCACCGGCCAGGTCAGCGGGGTGGGCTCCAGGCCGGTGCGCTGGGCGACCTCGTCCATCAGCTCCAGGGCGTCCTTGCCCGGCCGGTCCCACTTGTTGACCACGGTGATCACCGGGATGCCGCGGTGCCGGCACACCGCGAACAGCTTCATCGTCTGGGCCTCCAGGCCCTTCGCGGCATCGATCAGCATCACCGCGGCGTCCACCGCGGTCAGCACCCGGTAGGTGTCCTCGGAGAAGTCCGCGTGCCCCGGGGTGTCCAGCAGGTTCACCACCGCGTCGCGGTACTCGAACTGCAGTGCCGCCGACGTGATGGAGATGCCGCGGGCCTTCTCCATGTCCATCCAGTCCGACACCGTGCCCCGCCGCCCGGCCTTGCCGTGCACCGCACCGGCCTGCCCGATCACCCGCGCGTGCAACGCCAGGGCCTCGGTCAACGTCGACTTCCCCGCATCGGGGTGGCTGATCACCGCGAACGTCCGCCGCCGGGAGGCCTGCGCCAGCACCTCACCGGTCGCGGCGTCGGGACGGAGCTCCGTGCTCGGGACGGTGCTCATCGTGGTGCCGGGTCTCCTCGGGTGGCGCGGACGGTCTGTCCAATGTACGGCGGCGGGCCAGCGGGTGTGGTCAGTGCGAGGTGGCCGGTGCCACCTCGGCGAACACCTGGTCCGGACGGCGGAGCACCGCCCACGCGGCCACCCCGAGCACCCCGGTGAGCGCGGCGCCCAGGGCCGGGACGGCGAAGGCCGCCTCCGCCCCCCACCGGTCGACCGCCGTGCCGGCCAGCGCGGAGCCGGCGGTGACCCCCACGGTGAGGCCGGTCGAGGTCCAGGTCAGGCTCTCGGTGAGCGCCGCCCGGGGCACCCGGGACTCCACCAGCGACATCCCGGCGACCAGCACCGGGGCGATCGTGAGGCCGGCCAGGAACGCCAGCGCGATCAGCAGCGTCAGGGAGCTGACCAGGTAGAGCGTCTGGGCGGCGACGGCGAACAGCAGCGCGCAGCCGAGGAACCGGGTGACCAGCGTGCCGGGCAGCCGGGCCACGCCGTAGACGAGCCCGGCGACCAGGCTGCCCGCGGCGTACGCCGACAGCGCCACCCCGGCCATCGCCGGCCGGCCCTCCGCGTCGGCGAAGCCGACGACGACGACGTCCATCGCGCCGAAGACCGTGCCCATCGCCAGGTAGGTGACGGCGACGGCGACCAGCCCGGCGGTGAGCACCCGGATCCGCACGTGCCGCTGCCCGGCCACCCGGGGGGCGACCGGCGGCGCGGTCGCCTCCAGCCGGGACATCACCAGGCCGCCGATGACGCCGATCAGCAGCCCGGTCACGAAGCCGGCGGGCGGGGAGACCAGCGCGGCCAGGAAGGTGACCAGCGGCGGCGCGGTGACGAACACGATCTCGTCGGCGACCGACTCGAAGGCGAAGGCGGTCTGCCGCTGGGCCGGGTCGTCCAGCGCGTGCGCCCAGCGACTGCGCACCACCGAGCCGATGCTGGTGCCGCTCGCCCCGCTCAGCACGGCGAGGGCGAACCACGTCCAGACCGGGGCACCGGCCAGCACCACCGCGACGAACGACAGCCCCAGCACGAGGTAGGCCAGCGCCGTCCAGCGGAGCACGAGGCTCTGCCCGTAGCGGTCCATCACCCGGGCCCACTGCGGGCTGGCCACGGCGAAGGCGAGCGACAGCGTGCCGGCGACGGCACCGGCGAGGGCGTAGCTTCCCGACTCCGCCTGGACGAGCAGCACCGAGCCGAGGCCCACGGTGGCCATCGGCACGCGGGCGAACCAGCCGGCGAGGGAGAAGGCCCGGGCGCCGGGGACGGTGAACAGCCGGGCGTAGGGACTGAAGACGGTGCGGGGAGACACAGCTGCTTCTCGCGCTTCCTGGCCACAGGCGAGTGCGGGGATGCCCGCCGGACCCTCGGGTGGCCCCGCGAACGTAGCAGCCGTCCGCCGGTCACGATCGCGCTCACCGTGACCGCGCCCGCGTGCCGTTCCCGCACTACATTCGGGCCGTGACGACTCCCAGCCCCCTACCCGACCCGCGGGTGCGCCCGACGGTGACCCCGGGCAGCGGCGGGCTCGTCGACCGGCACGGGCGCACCGCCACCGACCTGCGGGTCTCGCTGACCGACCGGTGCAACCTGCGCTGCAACTACTGCATGCCGCCCGAGGGGCTCCAGTGGCTGCCCAAGGTCGAGCAGCTGACCGACGACGAGGTCGTCCGGCTGGTCCGGATCGGCGTGGAGCACCTGGGCATCCAGGAGGTCCGGTTCACCGGCGGCGAGCCGCTGCTGCGGCCCGGGCTGCCCGGCATCGTCGCGGCGACCACGGCGCTGCGCCCGCGCCCGGAGGTCAGCCTGACCACCAACGCGATCGGGCTGTCCCGGATGGCCCCGGCGCTCGCGGCGGCCGGCCTGGACCGGATCAACGTCAGCCTGGACACCCTGGACCGGGAGCGCTTCAAGCAGATCACCCACCGCGACCGGCTGCCCGACGTCCTCGCCGGCATGCAGGCCGCCCGGGACGCCGGCCTGACACCGGTCAAGGTCAACGCCGTCCTGCTGCGCGGGATCAACGAGGACGACGCCGTCCCGCTGCTGGACTACTGCCTGGAGCACGGCTACGAGCTGCGCTTCATCGAGCAGATGCCGCTGGACGCCCACCACGCCTGGACCCGCGGTGAGATGGTGACCGCGGAGGACATCCTGGCCCGGCTCACCGCCGCGCACACGCTCACGCCGGACGTCGAGGAGCGCGGCGCTGCACCGGCCGAGCGGTGGCTGGTCGACGACACCGGGCTGACCGTCGGCGTCATCGCCTCGGTGACCCGCTCGTTCTGCGGCGCCTGCGACCGGACCCGGCTCACCGCCGACGGGCAGATCCGCAACTGCCTGTTCGCCCGCGAGGAGTCCGACCTGCGCAGCGCCCTGCGCACCGGCGCCGACGATGCCGAGATCGCCGACCGCTGGCGGATCGCGACGCTGTCCAAGCTCCCCGGGCACGGCATCGACGACCCGAGCTTCCTGCAGCCCACCCGTCCCATGTCCGCGATCGGGGGCTGAGATGACCGCACCCACCGTGACGGTGCGCTACTTCGCCGGCGCCCGCGCCGCCGTCGGCGTCGACACCGAGACGCGGCAGGCCGGCACGCTGGCCGAGCTCGTCGGTCAGCTCGCCGACGCGCACGGCGAGCGGCTGGAGCGGGTGCTGACCGCCTGCTCCTTCCTGGTCGACGGAACCTCCACCCGGGACCGCGCGTTGGTGCTCACGCCCGGCACGGTGGTGGACGTCCTGCCTCCCTTCGCCGGCGGATGAGGAGCCCCCGATGAGCGTGTTCGACAAGGCCAAGGCGAAGGCCGAGGAGCTGCTGGGCCGCGCCGAGCAGGTCTACGGCGAGTCGCACGGCGACGCCGCTGCCACCATCGACGGCGAGGCCCGCCGCCTGGAGGCCGAGGCCGAGGAGGAGCGCGCCGACCGCGACCGCGACCGCCGGGACGACGACGGACTGGCCGGCGCCGGCGCGCACTGACGCCGCGGGCGCGCCGG
The DNA here is from genome assembly GCF_026967885.1 of Modestobacter sp. VKM Ac-2983. Classification (NCBI taxonomy): domain Bacteria; kingdom Bacillati; phylum Actinomycetota; class Actinomycetes; order Geodermatophilales; family Geodermatophilaceae; genus Modestobacter; species Modestobacter sp. VKM Ac-2983. The sequence continues at coordinate 79,836 of NZ_JAPVBK010000003.1, read as the reverse complement.
GATCACCCGCGCAGGCGGATCGCGACCAGGGCGACGTCGTCCTCGGGCTGACCGTGCACGAGCCGGTCGAGCAGCTCGTCGCAGAGCTCGTCCAGTGACCGCCCGGCGAGCTCTGCGGCCGCTTTCCGCAGCCGGGCCATCCCCTGGTCCAGGTCGCCGCCGCGGCTCTCGATGAGCCCGTCGGTGAACAGCAGCACCGTCGTCCCGCCGTCCAGCGTGACCACCGACTCCCCGCGGGTGGTCTCGGCGTCGACGCCGAGCAGCAGCTCGCCCCGCCAGTCGGCCAGGGCGGCGAGCGTGCCGTCGGGGTTGATCACGAGCGGCGGCAGGTGCCCGGCGTTGCTCCAGCGCATCCGGGTGACGCCGCGGGCCAGTTCGTCGGGGGTCTGCTCGAACCGCGCCACCGCCGCGGTGGCATAGGTGCCGACCTCCAGCTGGGCCATCGACGCGTCGAGGCCGCGCAGCACCTCCCCCGGGCCGGCGTCGCTGTAGGTCGCGATGCCGCGCAGCAGCGAGCGCAGCTGGCCCATCGCCGCGGCCGCAGCGGTGTCGTGCCCGACGACGTCGCCGATGACCAGCATCGTCGCCCCGCAGGGCTGCAGGAAGGCGTCGTACCAGTCCCCGCCCACCCGGGCCGCCTCGGCCGCCGGGGTGTACCGGACGACCACCTCGGCCTGGTCGTGGGTGAAGGCCCCGGTGAGCAGGCTGCGCTGCAGCTCCTCGGCCAGCTGGCGCTGCTGGGAGAACAGCCGCACGTTGTCCAACGCGAGGCCGGCCCGGTCGGCGACCTCCTGCGCGGTGGCCAGCTCGGACTCGTCCATCACCCGGTCGCCGTCGAAGTACAGCGTCAGCGCACCCAGCGTCCGCCCCCGGCCGCGCAGCGGCAGGGTCACCCCGGAGTGCGGCCCGAGCAGCCCCAGCAGGTCCCGGGCCTGACCCTCGGGCATCAGGGCGGCCACGTCACCGGCGGCGGCGATCACGGTCTCGCCGAGCAGCGCCCGCACCACGGGCGAGGTCACCGGCATCGAGCTCAGCCGCACGGCGGCGTACCGCTCCACCAGCGGACGGCGGGCGGGGTCGACGTGCCACCAGCCGACGTCCCGGGGGCGGCCGTCGTCGTCCAGCACGGTCAGCACGCACCAGTCGCCCAGCACCGGGACGATCAGCCGCGGGATGCGGCTGGCCGCGGAGTCGACGTCCAGGGTGCCGGCCAGCTCGGCGCTCACCCGGGCCAGCATCGCCAGCCGCTCCCGGCTGGCGCGACGGTCGGTGACGTCGGAGAAGTAGCAGAGCAGGCCGCCCTCGGCCGGGATCGCCTGCACCTCGAACCAGCGGTTCAGCGGCTGCGGGTAGAAGCCCTCGACGCTGACCGGTTCACCCGTGGCGACGGCGCGCCGGTACGCCCGGCCGAACTCGTTGTCCCGGTTGGCCGGGAACGTCTCCCAGAAGTCCGTGCCGATCAGCTGCTCGCGGGGCAGGCCGAGGATGGTCACGCCGGCCTGGTTCACGTAGGTGATCCGCCAGTCGCCGTCCAGCGACAGGAAACCCGAGGGCATCGCCTCGACGATCAGTTCGCCAGCCCGCCAGGGCATGTGGGGACCTCCCGGTCATTCCGCCACCCGCGGTACACCGGAGGAGCACTCGCCCCTGGGCTGGAGTCGAGTCGGTGAGTTTATGCCACGCCGACGGCCCGCAGGGCAAACACGGCGTCACAGGCGGCCCACCCGTCACGGGCAGGCGACCCACTCCTCCGCACCGTCGGAGAAGACCTGCCGCTTCCAGATCGGCAGCCGGGCCTTCACCTCGTCGACGAGCTCTGCGCATGCGGTGAACGCCTGGCCCCGGTGGGCGGCGCTGACCGCGCAGGCCAGCGCGACGTCGCCGATGCCCAGCAGCCCGATCCGGTGGGAGACGGCGACGGCCTGCACCTCCGGACGGGCGGCGAACTCGGCGGCGATCTCGGCGATGAGCTCAGCGGCGGTCGGGTGCCCGGTGTACTCCAGCTCGGCGACCGAGCGGCCACCGTCGTGGTCACGGACCACGCCGGCGAACGAGACCACCGCACCGGCCGCCTCGTCCGCCACCGCCGCCTCGTGCTCGGCGACCGACAGCGGCTCCTCGGTCACCCGGGCCAGGATCGTCTCCACGGCGGCGAAGGTACCCGCGCTGCCACTGCCCAGGCACAGGAGGCTTTCCACCCGGTATCGGGCGTGGAACCGGGTGTAGAGCTTCCTATGCCTGGGTCGGCGGGACGTCCAGGTCGGTGGGGTCGGCCAGGCCGGTGCAGTCGACCTCGGTGACCTCGCGGGCGGCCAGGTAGGCCCGGGCCCCCTCGTCCCCGGTCGCCGTCCCGGCCACCCCGGCCCAGTGGTCGCGACCCAGCAGCACCGGGTGGCTGCGGACGCCGTCGTAGGTGGCGACGGCGAGGGCGTCCGGAGCGGCGTGCTCGGCCAGCCGGACCAGTGCGGCCGGCGTCATCCCCGGCATGTCCACCAGCTGCACCAGCACGGCATCGACTCGCCCGGGCCAGCCGCGCAGCCCGTCCAGGCCGGTGCGCAGGCTGGAGGCCATGCCGCTCTCCCAGTCGCGGTTGGCCAGCACGGTGGCGCCGGTCAGGTCGGCGGTGCGCCAGACGTCGACCGCCTGGGCGCCGAGCACGACGAGCACCGGGTCACAGACCGCAGCCGCCGTCCGGACCGCACGCTCGACCAGCAGGCTGCCCTCGTACTCGACCAGCGCCTTCGGCATGCCGTACCGGCGGCCACCGCCGGCGGCGAGCACCAGCCCGGCCACGGGTGCGTCGGAGGTCATCCGGCGACCCCCGAGCGGACCTGCTCGCTGGTCAGGCAGGGCTCCACCTGGTCGCTGGCGTGCGCCACCCGGGCCAGCAGGCGCCGCAGCTGGGCGCTCTCGTCGGCGTCGAGGTCGCCGAGGAGCCGGCCCTCCACCGCCCGCAGCGCGGACCGGGACCGGTCCAGCGCCGCGCGCCCCTCGGGGGTGACCACGACCTGGCGCACCCGCCGGTCGGCGGGGTCGGGCCGGCGGGTGACCAGCCCGGCGTCCTGGAGCTCGTCGACCAGGTAGGTCATCGCCGTCTTGTCGATGGCCAGCCGCTGGGCCAGCGCGAGCTGGGAGGACGGCGGCCCGGCGTGCACGGCGACGAGCACCTGGTAGCCGCGCGGGCCGCCGGGCAGGTCGTCGACCGCGGTGAGGGCGGTCTGCCGGAAGGCCGTGGCCACCCGGTGCAGCGACCACCCCAGCTCGTCCTCCAGCCCAGGGGCGGCCGGGTCCACCGGCTCTCGACTGCGCGTCACCGCCACATCGTACGTGGGTGCTACCGTCCGTCCAACAGATCATCTAATCCGCAGACGATCTGATCGACCGACGACCGTGAGGCAGCCGAGCATGAGCACGACGACGCACCCCAGCCACGACACGACCGCCACCGATGCGGTCCGCCCGTTCACCATCGACGTGCCGCAGACCCAGCTCGACGACCTGCAGCAGCGGCTGGCCGCCACCCGGTGGCCGGACGCCGAGACCGTCCCCGACACCAGCCAGGGCCCGCAGCTGGCCAAGGTCCAGGCCCTGGTCGAGCGCTGGCGCACCGGCTACGACTGGCGGGCCACCGAGGCGCTGCTCAACGGCTGGGACCAGTTCGTGACCACCATCGACGGGCTGGACGTGCACTTCCTGCACATCCGTTCACCGGAGCCGGACGCGATGCCGATGGTCATGACCCACGGCTGGCCCGGCTCGGTCCTGGAGTTCCGCACGGTGATCGGGCCGCTGACCGACCCGGTGGCGCACGGCGGCCGCGCCGAGGACGCCTTCTCGCTGGTGATCCCGAGCCTGCCCGGCTTCGGCTTCTCCGGGCGGCCCACCACCACCGGCTGGGACCTGCCGCGCACGGCCCGCGCCTGGGTCACGCTGATGGCCCGACTGGGCTACGACCGCTTCGTCGCCCAGGGCGGTGACCTCGGCGCCGGGGTCACCGAGGAGATGGCCGCGCTGACGGCCACCACGCCCACCGGGCTGGCCGGCATGCACCTGAACATGGCCATGTTCTGGCCCACCCCGCAGGAGATGGCCGAGGCGACGCCGGAGGAGCAGCAGATGCTCACCGAGGCCCGCTACTACGACGAGGTGCTGTCCGGCTACGCCAAGCAGATGTCCACCCGGCCGCAGACGATCGGCTACGCCCTGTCGGACTCGCCGGTCGGGCTCGCCTCGTGGATCTACGCGATGTTCCAGGACGTCGGCGGCGCACACGGGGACGCCGAGGCGGTGTTCGACGTCGACGAGATGATCGACGACGTGATGCTGTACTGGCTGACCGGCACCGCGGCGTCCTCCGCCCGGATGTACTGGGAGCTGAGCCAGGGGCACTGGGGGCCGCCGGCCGGCGCGGCGCCCATCGACCTCCCGACCGGGATCACGATCATGCCGGGGGAGTACGTGCGCAAGTCCCGCCGCTGGGTCGAGCGCCGCTACACCGACCTGCTGCACTTCGACCAGGTCGCCGCCGGCGGGCACTTCGCCGTGCTGGAGCAGCCGGAGCTGCTGGTCGAGGAGATCCGGACGACGTTCCGGCGGCTGCGCTGAGCTGGGCCGGTCACCGGGGGTAGACGGCGACCTCGGAGGCCTTGACCGAGGCCCAGACCCCGGCGCCGGGCGCCAGCCCGAGCTCGGCGAAGGAGGTGGCGGTGACGTCGGCGGTCAGCGCCACCTCCCCGGCCAGGTCGCAGCGCACCACCGAACCGTGCGGGGTGGCCGTGACCAGCCGCAGCGGCCACACGTTGCGCGGGCTCCCGGCGGGCCGGGACAGGTAGAGCGCCACCGACTCCGGCCGGACGGCGACGAACACCGGGCCGGCGACGTCCTCGGCCACGGCGACCGTGCCGCCGCCGTCCAGCTCGACCGTCGTCCCCGCAGCCGTGCCGGCCAGCAGGACCAGACCGACCAGCCGGGCCACGTAGTCGGTGCGTGGACGCCGGGCGACCTCCGCCGGGGTGCCGGCCTGCACCACCCGGCCGTCCTCGACGACCACCACCCGGGTGGCCAGCGCCATCGCGTCGACCGGGTCGTGGGTGACCAGGACGGCGCTGCCGGCGTAGTCGGCGAGGTGCCGGTGCAGTTCGGCCCGCACGGTGAGCCGGGTGCGGGCGTCCAGCGCCGACAGCGGCTCGTCCAGCAGGAGCACCCGCGGCTCCCCCACCAGCGCCCGGGCCAGCGCCGCCCGCTGCGCCTGCCCGCCGGACAGCTGCCCGGGACGGCGGTCCCCGAGCCCGGTGAGGCCGACCCGGGCCAGCCACTCCCCGGCGGTCGCCCGCGCGTCGGCCCGGCGGACGCCGCGGGTGCGCAGCCCGAATGCGACGTTGTCGGTGACGGAGAGGTGCGGGAACAGCAGGTGGTCCTGGAACACCATGCCCAGCGACCGCTCGTGCGCTGGCCGGTGCTCCTCGGGGGAGTCCCAGACCTGGTCGCCGTCGACGACGACCCGCCCCCCGTCGGGAGGCAGCAGCCCGGCGAGCACCCGCAGGACGGTGGACTTCCCGGCCCCGTTCGGCCCCAGGACGGCGAGCACCTCGCCGTCGGCCACGGCCAGCTGCACGTCCAGCTCGAGGGCCCCGCGCCGGACGACGACGTGCGCGTCCAGGCTCACGCGACCGTGCCCCGGCCGAGCCAGCGGTCGCGCAGCAGCAGCAGGGTGGCCAGCGAGACGCCGAGCAGCACCAGGCTCAGCACGATCGCCGCCTCTGGGTCGCGCTGCAGGGTCAGGTAGACCGCCAGCGGCATGGTCTGCGTCGTCCCCGGGAAGTTGCCGGCGAAGGTGATCGTGGCGCCGAACTCCCCCAGCGCCCGCGCCCAGCAGAGCACCGCCCCCGCAGCGACCCCCGGTGCGACCAGGGGGAGGGTGACCCGGCGGAACGTCGTCCACCGGTCGGCGCCGAGCGTGGCGGCGGCGTCCTCGAACCGGGCGTCGGCGGCGCGCAGCGCGCCCTCCACGCTGATCACCAGGAACGGCATCGCCACGAACGCCTCGGCGATGACGACCGCCGCGGTGGTGAACGGCAGGGAGAAGCCGGTGGCCTCGAACAGCCAGCGGCCCACGATCCCCTGCCGGCCCAGCACCAGGAAGAGCGCGACCCCACCGACCACCGGCGGCAGCACCAGCGGCACGGTGACCAGCGCCCGCAGCACCGACCGGCCGCGCAGCTGCGACCGGGCCAGCACCCAGGCGAGCGGGACGCCGAGGACCAGCGAGACGCCGGTGGCGAGCGTGGCCGAGACCAGCGACAACCGCAGCGCCTCGCCGACGCCCGGGCGGGCGAGCTGCGGGCCGATCTCCGACCACGGCGCCCGCACCAGCAGCCCGAGCAGCGGCAGCACCAGGAACGCCACCCCGAGCAGCGCCGGCACCAGCAGCGGCGCCGGCACCCCGCCGCCCCGTCTCCGCCACCAAAATGGCCATTTTGGTGGGATCGGGTGGGTCACGGGAGGCGGAAGCCGGCGGCGGCGAGAGCCTGCCGGCCGGCGTCCGAGCGCACCAGGTCGGCGAACGCCGCTGCCGCCGGTGGGTTCGGGGCGGCCTCGAGCACCATCAGCGGGTAGCGGTTGACCACGTCGGCGGCCTCGGGGACCTCGATGCCCTCCACCGTGGAGCCGGCCGCAGCGACGTCGGTGGCGTAGACCAGCGCCGCGTCGACCTCACCGAGCTGCACCTTCGTCAGCGCCGCACGGACGTCCTGCTCCAGGGTGTCCGGCGCGGGGGTGAGGCCGGCGGCGTCGAACACCCGCGCGGCGGCCGCGCCGCACGGCACCTCGGCGGCGCACAGGGCGATGGTCCGCCCCGGGTCGGCGAGGTCGGCCAGGCCGGTCACGTCGGCCGGGTTGCCCGCCGGGACGGCGATGACCAGCGTGTTCTCCGCGAAGACGGCGGGGGCACCGGCACCGAGGTCGGCGACGGCGGCCAGCTGCTCCTCGTCGGCCGAGGCGAGGACGTCGGCCGGCGCACCCTGGGCCACCTGGGTCGCCAGCGCGGAGCTGCCGGCGAAGGTGAACTGCACGTCCAGGCCCGGGTGGTCGGCCTCCAGCTGGTCGCCGAGGTCGGTGAAGACGTCGGTCAGCGAGGCCGCCGCGAAGACGGTGAGGGTGCCGCCCAGCTCGCCATCGGTCTCGATCGACCGCCCGCCGTCGTCGACCCCGCAACCAGCGAGGGCCAGCAGCAGCGCACCGGCCGCCGACCGCCTCACGGCACGTCCACGCTGACCTGGGTCGCCTTCACCGTTGCCACCGCCTGGACGCCGGGCTCCAGGCCCAGCTCGTCGGCGGCCTCCCGGGACATCAGCGACACCACCCGGAACGGCCCTGCCTGGATCTCCACCTGCGCCATCACGGTGTCGCGGACCACCCGGGTGACGATCCCGGTGAGCCGGTTGCGGGCCGAGGACGAGCGGGTGGCCCCCGGCTGAGGCGCCTCGTGCAGCTCGGTCGCCACCCGGGCCAGCGCCACGCCGTCGACCTGCGCCGGGCCCTCGCCACGGGTGGCGGGCAGCCGGTTGCTGTCGATCCAGCGCCGGACCGTGTCGTCACTCACGCCGAGCAGCGCAGCGGCCTCGGCGATCCGGTAGGAGGCGGACACAGGAGCACTCTAGTTCCGCACCTGAGGGCGCACAACGGGTCAACCATCCGCATGCGCGGACCAGGGTTCGTCAGGCAGCGATCCGGTGGGCCAGTCGCTTCGCACCGCTGCTCGCCGGCCGTACCGACGTGGCGGCCGGCCGACGGGAGGTCAGCGACCAGGCGGTGACCCGGACCAGCGCCTCGCGGATGATCCGCGAGCTCATCTTGCTCTCGCCGAACTCCCGGTTCACGAACAGGATCGGCACCTCGACCAGGCGCAGTCCGCGCTCCCACACCTGGCGGGTCATGTCGATCTGGAAGCAGTAGCCCTGGCTCTGCACGCCGTCGAGGTCCAGGCGCTCCAGGGTGTGCCGACGGAACGCCCGGAAGCCCCCGGTCGCGTCGCCCACCGGCAGCCGCAGCACGGCCCGCACGTAGCGGTTGGCGGTGCGGCTCAGCAGCTCACGGCTGTGCGGCCAGTCGGCCACGGCACCGCCGGGCACCCACCGGGAGCCGAGCACGGCGTCGGCTCCGCTCAGTGCCGCCAGCAGGCGGGGCAGGTCCTCGGGGCGGTGCGACCCGTCGGCGTCCATCTGCGCCACCACGTCGAAGCCCTCGGCCAGCGCCCAGCGGAAGCCGGCGATGTAGGCCGGCCCCAGCCCCTCCTTGCCCGGACGGTGCAGCACGTGCACCCGCGGGTCCTCGGCGGCCAGCCGGTCGGCGAGCTCGCCGGTGCCGTCGGGGCTGTTGTCGTCGATCACCAGGACGTGGGCGTCCGGGACCGCATGCAGGATTCCGTCGAGCGTGCGCGGGAGGCTCTCCCGCTCCTGGTAGGTGGGGACGCAGACGCACACGGACGGAGGGTTCATCGTCCCGCCATTACCAGTCCCGACCTCCGGGACACCCCGTTCTTCAACATCATTAGGGCGACACTCGCCGTTACCGGATCGTTGTGCGATTTGTGCACAAGGGACGATTCACCTGCTGTGACCTGATCGTTATGCCCATTCGGTGTGTGAGGGCGGCGATATGCGGACATGCCTTTGCCCGACCGCTTCCCCCGAACACAGGAGCACCCCATGAACAAGCTCGTCCGCGGCGCCTCTGCCGCCACCTTCTCCGGCCTGCTCATCTTCGGTGCCGCCGGCTGCGCCGGCGAGAACGCAGACGACGACGGCACCGTCCAGGTCACCGAGACCGAGGAGCTCACCGAGACCGAGGAGGTCGAGACCGAGGTCACCGAGACCCTCGAGCCGACCGAGACCGAGACCGAGGTCGAGGAAGAGGTCGTCGAGACCGAGACCGAGCTCGAGGTCGAGACCGAGACCGAGTTCGACGTCGACGTCACCGAGACCGAGGGCTGAGTCCCCGACTGACCACTGGGGCACGCGACCAGTGAGCGCAACCGCATCCACGGTCGCGCAGCGAGAGACGGGCGGTGCCTCCGGGCACCGTCCGTCGTCGGTCCGGCGCGTGCCCCCGGGGGTCGTGCGGTGGGGCGTGCCGCTGGCGCTGCTGGGCCTGGCCGCCGCCATCCGGTTCTGGGACCTCGGCGACCCGGACCGTCTCTACTTCGACGAGAAGTACTACGCCGTCGACGCCTCCGACTACCTGGTCCGGGGCGTCGAGGAGGGCCGCCCGGCCCACCCACCCATGGGCAAGTGGGTGATCGCCGCCGGCATGGAGCTGTTCGGCTCCACCCCCTTCGGCTGGCGGGTCGGCATGGCCGCCGCCGGCTCGCTGACGGTGCTGCTCACCTACCTGAGCGGGCTCCGGCTGTTCCGCCGCACCGCCCCGGCTGCGCTCGCCGCCGTGCTCGTCACCCTGGACGGCCTCGCGGTGACGTCCAGCCGGATCGCCATGCTCGACGCGGCCCTGGGCCTGTTCGTCATCGCCACGTTCTGGCTGGTCCTGCTGGACCGGGATGCGCGCACCCGGACCCGCGCGGCCGGTGAGGCGCTGCGCCGGTCCTTCCTGGGCTCCCGGTACCGCTGGCTGGCCGGGCTCACGCTCGGGCTCGCGGTGGCCACCAAGTGGACCGGCCTGATCGCCGTCGGTGTCGCCGGTCTGCTGGTACTCGGCACCGAGCTCAGCGGCCGGGGCGAGACCTTCCGCGCGGCCGCGCGCCGCGCCGGTGCGGTCACCGGCGGGGCGGTGCTGAGCCTGCTGATGATCCCCGCCGCCGTCTACGTCGCCAGCTTCGCGGGCTGGTTCGCCAACTACCCCGAGAGCCACGCCGCGCAGCAGGCCTGCGAGGCCGGGGACTGCGGCACCTCACCGGGCGACCGGCTGCAGACGTGGGCGCAGAGCCAGGTCGACCTGGTCGACTACCACCTCGGCCTGGAGGCCAGCCACCCGTACCGGTCGAGCCCGCTGGGCTGGCCCTGGCTGGAGCGGCCGGTGCTGGTCTACGCAGAGAGCTGTACGACCGCGCAGCAGGAGGCCGACGAGTGCGAGGTGCCGCCGGACACCCGGGCGCGCATCGTCATGCTCGGCAACCCCGGCCTGTGGTGGCCGGCGCTGCTGGCCTACCCGGTGCTGATCTGGCGCGCGGTCGCCCGCCGGGACCGCGTCGCGACCACCGTCCTGGTCCCGCTGCTGCTGCTGTGGGCTCCCTGGCTGGCCGCGAACAAGCCCGGCTACTTCTTCTACCTGGTCCCCGTGGTGCCGTTCATCGCCCTGGGCCTGGTCCGTGCCGTGCAGGCGACCCGCCGACCGCGGCTGGCCGGCGGTGTGGTGCTCGCCCTCTCCGCCGCCGGGTTCGCCTTCTTCGCCCCGGTCTGGCTGGGGATCCCGCTGGAGTCCGACAGCCTGGACCTGCGCTTCTGGCTCGACTCCTGGGACTGAGCTCGGCTCCGGGGGAGTGACGATGCCGAGCCGTCCACGGCAGCGGCCCCGCGCCCGGCCTGCGGGTCGTTTGTCGATCTCGGGGGTCGGGAAGTCGCGGTCGGTGACCCAGACCGACCAGCGCGCCGCCGACCCGAAGACCACCGCCGGTGGCTCCCCCTCCGTCCGCACCCGGCGGATCCGGGAGACCGCCCGGGAGGTGCTCGGGTTCGAGGAGTTCCGGGCCGGCCAGGAGGAGGCGATGAAGGCGGTCGCAGCCGGTCGCGACACCCTCGCCGTGCTGCCCTCGGGGGCCGGCAAGTCCGCCGTCTACACCGTCACGGGGCTGCTGCTCGACGGCCCGGTCGTGATCGTCTCACCGCTCATCGCGCTGCAGCGCGACCAGGTGCAGCGCCTGGCGGAGCTGGGTGAGGAGCGGGTCGGCCGGGCGGCGGTGCTCAACTCCAGCCTGCCTGCACTGGAGCACCAGGCGGTGCTGGACGGCGTGCGTGACGGAACGGTCCGCTACTGCTTCCTCGCCCCGGAGCAGCTGGCCAAGCCGGAGGTCGTGGCGGCGCTGCGGACGGCGGCCCCGGCGCTGTTCGTCGTCGACGAGGCGCACTGCGTCTCCGCCTGGGGGCACGACTTCCGCCCCGACTACCTGCGGCTGGGCGGGGTGGTCCAGCAGCTGGGGCACCCGACCGTGCTGGCCCTGACCGCGACCGCCGCGCCACCCGTGCGGGCGGAGATCGTCGAGCGGCTGGAGATGACCGAGCCGGAGGTCGTCGTCGCCGGCTTCGACCGGCCGGAGATCCGGTTGGAGGTCGAGCAGCGGGCCGACGCGCACGCCAAGCACACCGCCGTCCTGGACCGGGTGGTCGAGCTGACCGGGCGAGGGAGCGGGATCGTCTACAGCGCCACCCGGCGGAGCACCGAGGAGCTCGCCGACGCCCTCGCCGAGCGCGGGGTCCGTGCGCGGGCCTACCACGCCGGGTTGAGGAAGGGCGACCGTGAGGAGGTGCAGCGGCAGTTCATGGCCGACGAGCTGGACATCGTCGTCGCGACCACCGCCTTCGGCATGGGCATCGACAAGCCGGAGACCCGGTTCGTCGTGCACGCCGAGCCGGCCGACTCGATCGACAGCTACTACCAGGAGATCGGCCGGGCCGGTCGCGACGGCGAGCCGGCGGTGGCGGTGCTGGTGTACCGGCAGGAGGACCTGGGACTGCGCCGGTTCTTCGCGGCCGGCGCACCGGCGGAGGAGGAGCTGCAGCAGGTCGCCGGGCTGGTGCAGGCCGGGACGGCGGCAGGGATGGACGGCGTGGACGTCCGCGACCTGCGGGCGGAGACCGGCCGCGCCGCGACCCCGCTGGTGCGCGACCTCAACCTGCTGGAGCAGGCGGGCGCCGTCGTCGTGGACGACGAGGGGACGGCGTCACCGGCCCCGGACGCCCCGCCCGCCGGGGAGGCCGCCGCTGCCGCCCGGGAGCTCGCCGAGCACCACGTGCGGGTGGACGAGAGCCGGGTGGAGATGATGCGCGGCTACGCCGAGACCACCGGCTGCCGGCGGCAGTTCCTGCTCGGCTACTTCGGCGAGCAGCTCGACGAGCCCTGCGGCAACTGCGACAACTGCAGCGCCGGGCTCTCCCAGCAGCAGCAGACCGCCGACGAACACCACCCGTTCCCGGTCGACCTGCCCGTCGAGCACACCGAGTGGGGCCCCGGCGTCGTCATGCGGCACGAGGACGACCGCGTCGTCGTCCTGTTCGAGGCGGTCGGCTACAAGACCCTCGCCCTGCAGACCGTCCTGGACCACCAGCTGCTCGCCCGGGCCTAGTCCGCAGCCGCCTCCTCCAGCAGCCGGCGGAAGTCCGCCAGCCGCACCGGCTTGGTCAGGAAGCCCTGGACTCCTGCCGCGGCGAACGCGGCACGCTGGTCCTCGCCGGTGCTCGCGGTCAGCGCCACGAGCCTGGTCGCACCAGCCGGGCCGGGCAGCGCACGGATGGCCGAGGCTGCCTCCACACCGGACATCCGCGGCATCTGGTTGTCCAGCAGGACCAGGTCGAAGCGCTCCCGCTGGACGGCCGCGACGGCCTCGTCGCCGTCCTCGACGGTGACCACCTCGGCCCCGGCACTGCCCAGCAGGGCAGCGGCGACCATGAGGTTGACCTCGCTGTCGTCGGCGATCAGCACCCTGGGTGGCCGCGCCCCACCCGGCCGTCCCTCGTCGGCAGGGGGCGGCGCCGCACCTGCCGCGGACGTCTCCACCGTCGGCGCGGACACGGTCCGGGCGCGGGGCAGGTCGGCCACGACGACGAACAGCGAACCGCTGCCGGGCGTGCTCTGCACGTCGACCCGGCCGCCCATGAGCTCGACCAGCTGCTGGCTGAGGGCCAGCCCCAGCCCGGTGCCGCCGTAGCGCTGACCCTGGGCGCCCTGGGAGAACGGCTGGAACAGACCGGCCAGCTCCTCGGCGCACATGCCCGCGCCGGTGTCGCGCACCGAGAGACGGAGCTGCACGAGCCCCGCACCGGCCGCACTGAGCTCGACCGCCACGACGACCTGTCCGTGGGCGGTGAACTTGACCGCGTTCCCGACCAGGTTCATGAGCACCTGACGCAGCCGGCCCGGGTCACCCACGAGGAGCTCGTCGGTGGGCGCGTCCAGGACGACCGACAGTCCCTTGCGGGCGGCCACCGGGGTCATCGCCGCGGTCACGTCACGGGCCACGGCGGCGGGGCTGAAGTCCTCACTGGCCAGGTCGACGGCGGTGGTCTCGGCCTTGGACAGGTCCAGGACGTCGTTGAGCAGCCGCAACAGCGCCTCGCCGGAGCGGCGTGCCACGGCCACGTACTCGGCCTGCCGGGCCGTCAGCCGCTCCAGCTCGAGCAGCTCCAGGGTGCCCAGCACGCCGTTGAGCGGGGTGCGGATCTCGTGGCTCGCCGCAGCGAGGAAGGCCGTCTTGGCCCGCGTGCTGGCCAGTGCCAGGTCGCGTGCCTCGGTCAGCTCCTGCGCATGCGCACGCGCCTGGGTGACGTCCTTGAGCGCCACGACCGCGCCGAGCAGTCGCCCGCCGCTGTCGTGCATGACCCGGCCGTCCACCGACACGGTGCGCGGCGCCATCCCCTCCGGGGCGATGACCATGGGGACGTCGCGCACCTCCTCCCCGGCCAGCGCCCGGTTCAGCGGCACCTGGTCCACGGCGAGCACCGTCTCGCCGTCCTCGGCCCGCAGATCGTGGCGGGCAGCCCACTCCGCGGGGTCGACACCGGGCTCCTCGGTCCGGCCGTGCAGCTGGTGCGCGGCGCGGTTGAAGGCGGTCAGCCGACCCTGGGCGTCACAGGCGACGACGCCCACGTCGATGGTCTGCAGGATCGCCGTGGTCAGCGCCGCTCGCCGCTCGGCGTCGTCCCGGGCCGCGCTGAGCGCCGCCTCGCCCGCGACCCGGTCGGTGACGTCCCGCAGGAACGCGTTGTAGCGCCAACCGTCCCGCCCGCGGCTGCGCCACAGCGTCAGCTCGACGGGCAACTGGCTGCCGTCCCGCCGCTGGCCGGTCACCTGCACCTGCTGACCGAGGATCCGGGCCTCCCCGCCCTCACGCAGCCGGGCCATGCCGGCGCGGTGCTGCGGACGCAGCTCGGCCGGGACGATGAGGTCGGACAGTTCCCGGCCGATCGCCTCCTCGCGCGACCAGCCGAACGTCGCTGCGGCCGCGGGGTTCCAGTCGACCACGGTGTCGTGCTCGTCGACGGAGACCAGCGCATCGGCGCACGTCTCCACGAGGCCTGCTGCCTGCTCGGCGACCTGGGCGAGCTCCTGGGCCGCGCGCACCCGCTCGGTGACGTCCCGGGCGGCCGAGTGCACCTCGAGCACGGTGCCGTGGTCGTCCCGGATCGGCGCCAGCCGCGCCTCCAGCCAGCGCACCGACCGGTCCGCGTGCCTGGCCCGGAAGAGCACTGCGGAGCTGCGCCCCCCGGTCAGGACACGCCGGGCGGCGTCCTGCACGTCCGGCAGGTCGTCGGGCTCGATGCGCAAGAGGTCGGCGACGCGACCACCGGCGACCGGCTCGTGGCCGAGCACGTTCCGCAGCGACGGCGACACGTAGTGGACGGTGCCGTCCGGCGAGTGGCGGCACAGCACGTCGGCCGACCCCTCGGCCACGAGCCGGAAGAGCGCTGCCTGCCCGGCCGACTCCCGCGCCTGGTGCGCCTGTTCGATGAGGACGGCGGCCTGCCGGGCGAGGTCGGCCAGCGCGTCCAGCTGGGCCGGGCGCAGGCACCCGGGCTCGTCGGCGAAGACGCAGAGCGAACCGATGACCCCGCCCCCGGTGAGCACGATCGGCGCCGAGGCGTAGAAGCGGAGGTCCGCGATCCGGCCGTCGACCCACGGGTTGCCGGCGAAGGCCGGCTCCTGGGTCGCGTCCGGGACGTGGCGCAGGCCCGGCTCGCGCAGGCCGACGACGCACATCGAGTCGGCGACGTCGGTGGACCTGCCGGCGAAGCCGACCTCACCGACCTGGTGCTGGAAGCTCTCGTCGAGCAGGTTCACCACGGCCGTGGGCGTGCCACACAGTGCTGCGGCCACCCGGGTGAGGGCCTGCAGCTGCTCGACCGGGGCGTGTTCGGGCAGGCCGTGGGCCTTCAGCAGGTCCGCGCCGCCGGGGACGAGCGGAGCGGAGAGGACCGGAGAGAGAGGCACCCGGTCCCCATCGGCGCGGCAGGGGTGTTCCTGGAGCCTGGTCTCGAGGACCCCGCCCCCTGGTCAGAGGAGGCCGCGCCTCCGGCGCTCGCGCAGCTCGGCGAACACGAGCGCCCGGATGCGGTCCTCATGCCGCTCGCCGAGCCCGATGAACCGCAGGGACAGCTGGGTGCGCTCACCGGCCAGCGGCAGTGTGCGCACGACCTCGGCCTCGGTCCGGATCAGCTCCCCGCCCAGCTCCAGGGCCACCGGCACGACGGTGCCCACCTCGATCCGCACGCCGGCGCGCGACTCGACGGCGCAGCGGCAGCCGCCCTCGCTCAGGTCGAGGGTCGCGCCGGTGAGCTTTCCCCCGGGGAGGGTCACGCACACCGGGAGGACCAGCGGGCTCCGCACCGCGTCACGGCGCTGGGCCCGCACGGTCGGCCCCGTCGGCCGGACCTCCCACAGCGGTTCGGGACCGCCCAGGCGGACCGCCAGGAACTCCACCGGCAGCGCCCGGAGCCCGTCCGCCCCCTTCCAGACGACGGTCAGCGCCTCGTTCGCGGCCGGCCGCACCGGTCGACGTTCGTCGTCCTGGCCGGCCACCAGCACCAGCTGCTCCGAGCTGCTCTCCCGGACCCAGCTGACCAGGGGGGAGGCGTGCGCTGCCAGCTCCAGGTCCACGACCGTGTTCGTCTCGGGGAGGTCGCTCCCTGAGCCAGCTGTCGTCATCGCGTCTCCTCCGCGCTCCGGAGGCCGTCCGCTCGGGCCTCGGTCAGCACATCGGCAGGTCGCCGCCCCACCTCGACCACCGGGGACGTGATCCGGGCGGCTCACCGTGCGGCGACCGGACTTCGGCGTGATCATGAACGGGGACCGGGCCGCTGGAGCCCGGCCGGGAGGAGTGCACGCGTGAAGGTCCTGGGCATCAACGCGATCTACCACGATCCGTCGGCGGCGCTGGTCGTCGACGGGAAGGTCGTCGCTGCGGCGGAGGAGGAGCGGTTCAGCCGACGCAAGCACGGCAAGCGCCCGCTGCCCTGGAGCGCCTGGGAGCTGCCCGAGCTGTCCGCGGCCTGGTGCCTGCGCGAGGCCGGCATCCGCCCCGAGGAGCTGGACGCGGTCGCCTACTCCTTCGACCCCGCGCTGATGGGCACTCCCGAGGACTCCGGGCTGTTCGACGACGGCGACGTCATGCGCAAGAAGTACGCGGAGATGGCCCCGGACTTCCTGGCGCACGCCCTGCCCGGGCTCGACCCCGCGAAGGTCCGCTTCGTGAAGCACCACGTGGCGCACGCGGCCTCGGCCGGCCTGGGCGCCCCCCAGCGGGACAACGCGGTCCTGGTGCTCGACGGCCGCGGTGAGGCGCACAGCCACCTGGCGGGCCGCTACGTCGACGGCCAGCTCGAGGTGCTCGCCGGTCAGGCGCTGCCGCACTCCCTGGGCCTGATGTACGAGGACCTCACCGACCACCTGGGCTTCCTGCGCAGCTCCGACGAGTTCAAGGTCATGGCGATGGCCAGCTACGGCAAGCCGCGGTTCGTCGGCGACCTGACCGAGCTGATCCGGGCGACCGACGACGGCGGCTTCCGCACCGAGCCGATCGACTACACCGAGTTCGCCCCGCGCCTGGGCAAGGGCGACCAGTGGACCTCCGACCACGCCGACCTGGCCGCCAGCGTCCAGCAGCGGCTGGAGGAGGTGCTGATCGACCTGGCCCGCTGGGTGCACGAGCAGACCGGCGAGAAGACCCTCACCCTGGCCGGCGGCACCGCGCTCAACTGCGTGGCCAACACCCGGATCCTGGCCGAGAGCCCGTTCGAGCAGGTGTGGGTGCAGCCGGCCGCTGGGGACTCCGGGACGGCGCTGGGTGCCGCCCTGCACGTGGCCCGCGAGCTGGGCGAGGACACCCAGCCGATGCCCGGCGCCGCGCTCGGGCGGGGCTGGTCCGACGACGAGATCGAGCAGGTCCTGATCACCGCGGCGATCGACTACGAGCGCCCGGACGACGTCGCCGAGACCGTGGCCGAGGTGCTGGCCGACAACGGCATCGTCGCCTGGTTCCAGGGCCGCAGCGAGTACGGCCCGCGCGCCCTGGGCCACCGCTCGCTCATGGCCCACCCCGGCTTCGAGGCCAACCTGGAGCGGATGAACGACGTCAAGGGCCGGGAGCAGTTCCGCCCGGTGGCCCCCATGGTGCTGCTGGAGCGGGCGCCGGAGATCTTCAGCCGCGGGCCGATCCCCTCGCCGTACATGCTCTTCGTGCACGACGTGGCCCCCGAGTGGCGGGAGCGCATCCCCACGGTCACCCACGTCGACGGGACGGCGCGGATCCAGACCATCGACCCGGCGGAGTCCCCGCTGGTGCACCGGATGATCTCGGCGTTCGAGCGGCGCACCGGCCTGCCGGTGGTGGTGAACACGAGCCTGAACACCGCCGGCCGGCCGATGGTCGACGACCCGCGGGACGCGCTGGAGTGCTTCGGCTCGGCGCCGGTGGACCTGCTCGCGATCGGCCCCTTCGTCGTCCGGCGGCCGAAGGCGACACCCCGCCCGGCCTGATGTGACGTTTCGGCAACGGCCGCCACCCGTTCGGGTGGCGGCCGTTTTCGTGCCGCGAGTCTGGGAACTGGCTGTGCAGGCCCGCTGAGCACCTGGCGGGCGGAGACAACACGGAGGCACCCATGTCCAACGCAGACTCGCCCGGCGCCGCCCGCCGAGGGATGACCTGGCCGCAGATGCTCGCCATGGCGATCGGTGTCGTCTACACGCTCGTCGGGATCGTCGGCTTCTTCATCACCGGCTTCGACGACTTCGCCGAGCACACCGACGAGACGATCATCGGCTTCGGCATCAACCCGCTGCACAACATCGTGCACCTGGTCATCGGCCTGGCCGGCATCGCGCTGGCCAGCAAGCTGAGCACCGCCCGGGTGTACGGCTGGCTGCTGGCCGTCGGTTACGGCGCCGCCTTCGTCTACGGCCTCTTCGCCGCGGGCGGGGACGACGACCTCAACTTCCTGAGCATCAACTGGGCGGACAACTGGCTGCACCTGGCCAGCGTCATCGCCGGCCTGGCCATCGCCCTGGGCCCGGTGAAGACCGTCGACAGCACGCGCGGATCGGACCAGTCCCTGCGTCGCTGACGTCGGGCGAACTCGCACCCCGGCGCCACCACGACCGCCCGGACACCACCCCGGTGTCCGGGCGGTCGCGTGTCTGGCACCGGGTGCCAGACCCCGGTGCGTCCTGCGTCACGTCCGGCGCTAACGTCCGTCCATGGACTTCACCCTCTCCGCCAAGGCCGAGGACGTCAGTGGCCGGATGTGGGACTTCATGCGGGAGCAGGTCTTCCCCGCTGAGCCCGTGTACGAGGAATGGCGCGCCGCGCGCGGCCACGACGACCACGCCCACCCGCCGGTCCTGGAGGACCTCAAGGCCGAGGCGCGTAAGCGCGGCCTGTGGAACCTCTTCCACCACGAGCTCGGCGGCATGACCAACCTCGAGTACGCCTCCATCGCCGAGATCATGGGCTGGTCGCCGACGATCGCGCCGGAGGCGACCAACTGCGGGGCCCCGGACACCGGGAACATGGAGACCCTCATGCTCTTCGGCACCGAGGAGCAGAAGGCCCGCTGGCTCACCCCGCTGCTGGAGGGCGAGATCCGCTCCGGTTTCGCCATGACCGAGCCGGACGTCGCCAGCTCCGATGCCCGCAACATCCAGACCTCGATCGTCCGGGACGGCGACGAGTACGTCATCAACGGCCGCAAGTGGTGGACCAGCGGCGCCGCGGACGAGCGGTGCGAGATCTTCATCCTGATGGGCAAGACCGACCCGGACGGCCCGCCGCACCGCCAGCAGTCGATGGTGCTGGTGCCGCGCGACACCCCGGGGCTGGAGATCGTCCGGCACCTGCCGGTGTTCGGGTACCAGGACCAGCACGGCCATTCGGAGCTGCGGTTCACCGACGTCCGGGTGCCGGTGGGCAACATCCTCTCCGGCGAGGGCGACGGCTTCATGATCGCCCAGGCCCGGCTCGGCCCCGGCCGCATCCACCACTGCATGCGCGCCATCGGCATGGCCGAGCGGGCGCTGGCGCTGATGGTGGAGCGGGCGAAGTCCCGGGTCGCCTTCGGCCGGCCGCTCGCGGAGCAGGGCACCGTGCGGGAGTCGATCGCGCTCTCCCGGATCGAGATCGACCAGGCCCGGCTCTACGTGCTGCAGACCGCCGACCTGATCGACCGGTTCGGCGCCAAGGGCGCCCGCACCGAGATCTCCGCGATCAAGGTCGCCGCCCCGCGGGTGGCCCTCGACGTCATCGACCGCGCGATCCAGCTGCACGGCGGCGCCGGGGTCAGCGGCGACACCGTGCTGGCCCGGTTCTACGCCAGCGCCCGCACACTGCGGATCGTCGACGGCCCGGACGCGGTGCACATCCGCGGGGTCGCCAAGGAGGAGCTGGCCCGCGAGCGGCCCTTCGCCGGGTAGCCGCACCCACCGACGGTCCTGGCACACCCAGGACCGTCGGTGGGCGGGGGCCACGCTCGGCCTGCGCCACCTGCTCCGGACGGCGGACCCGGAGCTCCAGGAGCGGGTGCGGACGGGCTGGCACAGCATCAACTACCGCCACCCGCAGGCCGGTTTCGTCTGTGGCCTGTTCCCCCGCGACACCGGGGTGACCCTCGTCTTCGAGCGCGGCACCCAGCTGCCCGACCCCAACGGGCTGCTCCGCGGCACCGGCCGCACGGTCCGCTCGCTGGAGTTCGTCGCCACCCCCACCGCGGAGGAGGCCGACGTCGTCCCCGAGTTCGTGCACCAGGCCATCGCCCTGGAGCGGCGCAGCAGCGCGCGCCGAGGCGTCAGGGGGCCAGCGTGCCCCCGAACGAGCCGCCGGCCAGCTTGGCCATCAACTGGGTGCGGTCGAGCCCCGCCGCGGCCAGCGCGTCGCCGTCCCGGTCGGTGTCGATCTGCTCCGGCAGGTCTCCCTCCACCTTGTCCGCGGTGTCGTTGTCCCCTTCGGTGCGCAGCACCTGGACCAACTGCTCCCTGCTGATCTGCACGGCCACCTCCACTGCTCGACGTGTCGTGAGTCACAGTGCCGGGTGTCCGCCGAGAGCGCCAGATGATCACGATCAGGTCACGGAGACGCCCTTCCGACCGTGCTCATCGCGTCCTAGGGAGTGACGACAGGGGGATCTGGTGAGAGCCGAGCACGAAGCAGCGTTCGAGGCGTTCGTCGCCGCGCGCTCCGACGACCTGCTCCGGGTCGGGTTCCTGCTGACCGCCGACCGCGGGCACGCCGAGGACCTGCTGCAGACCGCCCTGCTCAAGGCCTACCGGCACTGGGGCCGGATCTCCGGCGCGGACGCCTACCCATACGTGCGCAAGGTCCTGGTGACCAGCGCCGCGAGCTGGCGCCGCCGGCGCACCACGCAGGAGATCGTCTCCCTCCCGGCGTTCGACGCCCCCGAGCCCGACCAGACCGACGTGTTCGCCGAGCGGGACGCCATGGCAACGGCGCTGGCCACCCTGCCGCCGCGGATGCGCGCGGTCCTGGTCCTCCGCTACGGCGAGGACCTCGGCGAGGCCGCCACCGCGGCCGCGCTGGGCTGCTCGGTCAACACCGTGAAGAGCCAGACCACCCGCGGCCTCGCCCGCTTGCGCGCCGTCCTGCCCGCCCGTGCCCTCGAGGAGCGCTGAGATGGACCTGATCGACGTCGAGACCGAGCTCCGGTCGCACCTCGCCACCCGCCCGGTCCCCCGTGCCCCCGGGGACCTGGCCGAGCGCACCCGGGCGCGGCACCGGCGGCAGCGCCGTCAGCAGGCGGCCGTGGTCGGCGTCGGGCTGGCCGTGGTGCTGGTGTTCGGCTCGGTGCCGGTCCTGCGCGGGCTGCTCCCGGCGGTCGGCACCGCGGACGACGTGGCCGCACCGTCGGGGGCTGTGACGACCCGGAGCCTCTACGACGTGCCGGTCCGCGGGCCGCTCGCCGGCGACGACGCCTGGCTGCAGGCGATGGCCGCGCTGCCGTGGCGGACCGACGAGTTCGACCCGGAGGCCCCCCCGCCCGTGGACAGTCACCGGGTGGCCTGGGCCGGCGACGAGGCCGGGCTGCGGATCGCCTTCGTGCTGGGCCAGGCGGACGGCCGGCTCAGCGGTACCTGGTTCACCGGCCCGGCCGGCGCGGAGCCCGGCGAACTGACCCAGGCGACCGGCGTCCAGCGGCTGGTCCGCAACCAGCCACTGGCGTTCGTCGACCTCCTGGAGGGCGGGTCGTCCGGCGTCCTCGTCGTGGTGGGCCTCCCCGGCGACACCGTCGAGTACCTGGCCGGCACCACCGTGACCGCGGCCGGTGAGGAGCAGGTGGACCGGCGGCAGCTGCCCGGGGTGGACGGCGTGGCCGCCGGGGTGATCAACGACCCGCGCGCATCGGCGCACAGCCTGCAGGTCGTCGTCTCGCGGGACGGTCAGGAGATCGAGGCGATGAGCTACGTGCTCAGCGACCGCGCCGAGGCCGCGGCCCGGGCCCCGATCGAGGGGATCGCCGACCCGCGGGAGGTGGGCTCACGAATCTCCGAGGAGACCGTGCAGAACACCCTGCAGCTCCCGCTCAGTGCCTACGGTCCCGGCCTGGAGGGCGCGAGCACGGTGCTGCTCGCCGCGGGGCCGACCGCGGACGGCCGCGGGGAGATGGTGCTGGCCGGCGTCACGTTCCGCTCCGGCGCGACGGTGCTGGTGGTGGGCACCACCCAGCGACAGACCGACGGGTCGACGACCAGCTCGATCTCGACCGACGACCCGCAGCCGGCCGGGACACCGCTGACCGACCAGGTGCTGGCCGTGCGGCTGGACGGGGACGTCGCGGTCCAGGGACCGGCGGACGCCGCCGTCGCGGAGGTGCGGGATGGCGAGGCATCGCTGCTCGCCACCCTGCCGCTCACCGCCGGGAGCGGGGTGGGCAGCGCCGGCGTCGGGCCGCTGACGGTCCGATTCCTGGCCGCGGACGGCACCCTCCTCACCGAGGTCCCGGTCAGCGAGCTCGGCCGGTGACCGGGGAGCCGGCGTCGGTCACCGCGATGCGGCAGCTGGCCGCCGAGGCGCGGGGACGGCGGGGGTCAGCGCGGCTGCGCCCGACGCACCACGAGGCCGCCCACCGCCGCCAGCACCAGCCCCACCACCACCTGGGCGATGCCGATCCCCGAGCGGTCACTGCCGAACCAGGTGACCGAGGAGACCAGGAGGACGGCGGCGACCCCCAGCAGGAAGAGGCCGATCAGCCGCTGTCGAGGGGCGCGCGGCTCCGGTGACGTCATGCCGCCGACCCTCTCAGACCCGGCTGAGAGCGGTTCCAGTGCGCTGATCCCCCCGACGCCGACCGGCCGGTGATGGGATGGACGGCATGCGTCAGGACCACCGGCCCGCGGTCACCATCGAGCACGTGGCCCGGGCGGCCGGGGTCTCCCGGGCCACGGTCTCCCGGGTGCTCACCGGCTCCGGGCCGTTCTCTGCCGACGCCGGGCAGCGGGTACGTGCCGCGGCCGAGCGGCTGGGCTACACCGCCGACCCGGTGGCCCGGGCGCTGGTCCACGGCCGGGGCACCAGGCTCGTGGTGGCGGTGACCAGCGCGTCCCCCACCGACCTCGTCGACTGCCAGTACGTGTCGCGGGTGGTCGGCTCCACCGCGCAGCGGTGCGCCGGCGAGGGGCTGGGGGTCGCGCTGCAGTGGCTGCCACTGGGCGCACCGGAGCCCGCCCTCGAGGCGCTCGCCCGCGACCGCTCCGTTGCCGGGGTCGTGCTGGTCGACACCACCCGCCGGGTGCTCGCCGCCGTGCCACCCCGGCTGGCCGGGCGGGTGGTCTCCATCGGCGCGGGCTCCTCCGCCGTCCCCCTGGTCGACGTCGACACCGGCGCTGCCACGACGGCGCTCACCGCGCACCTGCTCCGGTCGGGCCGCCGGCGCATCGCGATGCTGGCCGGGCCGCCGTGGCTGCCCTGCGCGGACCGCCCGGTCGCCGCGTACCGGGCGGCGGTGCACGCCGCAGGTCTGCCCGAACGGGTGCTGGCCGGGGACTTCACCACCGAGAGCGGCCGGCTGGGCGCCGCCGAGGCGCTGCGCCGCTGGCCGGACACCGACGCCCTGTACGCGATCTGCGACGAGACCGCGTTCGGCGCGATCCAGGCGGTCCAGGCGCTGGGGCGCCGGGTGCCGGACGACGTCGCCGTCACCGGCTTCGACGACCTGCCGCTCGCCGCCTTCAGCGGGCCGGCGCTGACCACGGCGACCCACCCGGTCGAGCAGATCGCCGCCCGGGCGGCGGCCACCCTGCTCGACCGGGACCGCACCCCGGTCACGCTGTTCCCGTCCGAGCTGGTGGTCCGACAGAGCGCCTGACCCGGCTCGACGGGTGGTCAGATGGCTGCGGGGTAGCGCGAGTGCTCGGGGAAGTTGCCGTAGAGCAGCTCGTTCTCCGCACCCTGGGTGACCGCCTGGACCAGCAGCTCGCCGCCGACGAAGCAGCCCAGCCAGGACGCGCCCCGGCCACCGAACGGCTCGGCCCGGTCACCGCGGGAGCGGGGCTTGTTGATCCCGACCTTGAACGCCTGCACCTCCCGGGCCAGCCGGCGGGCCTTGTCCTCGTCGTCACAGGCCAGGCTGGCGACCAGCGCGCCGTTGGAGGCGTTCATCTGGGCCAGCAGCTCCGCCTCGGAGTCGACGACGACGATCGTGTCGATCGGACCGAACGGCTCGGCGTGCATGAGGGAGCTGGCGCCGGCCGGGGAGAGCAGCGCCGCCGGTGCCACGTAGGCCGAGGTGTCCTGCCCGGTGATGAACCGGCCGTCGGCGACGCTGCCCCGGTACAGCGGGACGGCGCCGCGGTGCATCGCGTCGTCCACCTGGCGGCCCAGCTCCTGAGCCTTGGCCGCGCTGATCACCGGGCCGAAGTCCAGGGTGGGGAGGTCGTCGCCGTCGGCCTCGACGGCCAGCGGGTGCCCGAACCGCAGCGACTGCACCAGCGGCAGGTAGGTCGCCAGGAACTGGTCGACGAGCTCCCGCTGGACGACGTAGCGCGGGTAGGCGGTGCACCGCTGCTTGCCGTACTCGAAGCCCTTCTTCAGGTGGGCGGCCAGCCCGGTCCAGTCGGAGAACTCCCAGATCCCCCAGGCGTTGAGGCCCTCCTGCTCGAGCATGTGCCGCTTGCCGGTGTCCAGCAGGTCGGCGGCGACCTTGCCGCCGTTGGACCGGCCGCCCACGAAGGCCAGCGCGCCGATCTCCGGGGAGCGCACCAGCACCGACGACAGCTCCGCGCCACCACCGGAGAGCAGCGTGACCGGCAGCCCCGCGCGGGCCATCAGCGCGTGGGCCAGGGTCAGGCAGGCCGCGCCGCCCTGCGACGGTGTCTTGGCCAGCACGGCGTTGCCGGCCAGCAGCTGCACGAGCTCGGCGTGCACCAGCACCGACATCGGGTAGTTCCAGCTGGCGATGTTGGAGACCGGCCCGGCCAGCGGGGCGCGGTCGCCGAGCATGGTGTCGATCTCCTCGACGTACCAGCGCACGCCGTCCAGCGCCCGGTCGACGTCGGCGCAGGCCAGCTTCCACGGCTTGCCGATCTCCCAGGCCAGCAGCAGGGCCAGCTCGTCACGGGCCGCGGCCATCGAGTCGACGGCCGCGGCGACCCGGGCCTTGCGCTCGGCCAGCGGCGTCTGCGCCCACTCCCGGTGCGCAGCGGCGGCGGCCAGCACGGCGTGCTGCGCCTCTCCGGCCGACAGCCGGGGGAGGCCGATGAGCTTGGTGCCGTCGACCGGGGTGACCAGCGGCTCGGGGTTGCCGATCGGCCGCCAGGCGCCGTCCACCAGGTTGTGCAACCGGTCGGTGCCGAACGCCTCGGGTGCCAGCTCCGCGGCACGACCGAGGACCGCGGCCCATTCGGTCCCGGGCTTGACGTGCAGGGCAGGGGGCGACGACGCGGCAGCCATGGAGGCACTCTGCCAGTCGTCTTGGACGTCTGGCGAGTGAACTGGCTCACAGGGGCCTCGGGATCGTTGCCCGACCGTGATCCAGCGGCCGGGCGACCCCCGGTGAGTCAGGGCACAGTGAGCCAGGCCACTGCCCTGGGACACGCGCCCTCGAACACGACGGAGGTAACCGATGCAACGACGCCGGCTCACCCTTCCCGCACTCCTCGCCGCTTCCGCACTCACCCTGGCCGGCTGCGGCGGCACCGAGGACGAGCCCGCGACGGGAGGTGGCGGGGACGACGCCGCAGCGGCGGACTACCCGACCGACGACATCACCCTCTACGTGCCCTACGCCGCGGGCGGCCCGACCGACCTGGCCGCACGGACGATCGGCGACTGCCTGTCCACGGAGTTCGGCCAGACCGTCGTCGTGGAGAACCGTCCCGGCGCCTCCGGGTCGCTCGGCATGCAGGCGATGCTGGCCGGTGGCAACGACGGCTACAGCCTGTCGCTGATCGCCGTCCCGGCCACCGCGACCAACCCGCTCCAGCAGGACGTCGGCTACACCAACGAGGACTACGTCCCGATCGCCGCCGTCACCGAGATCCCCTCCGTCCTCGCGGTCGGGTCGGACTCCGAGTACGCCGACGCCGAGGCGTTCTTCCAGGCCGCCGAGGAGAACCCCGGCCAGCTGAACGTCGGCGTCCCGGGGGCGACGACGTCCCAGGCGATGGAGCTGCAGCGGCTGGCCGAGGAGTACGACGTCCAGCTGACCGCGGTGCCGTTCACCGGCAACGCCGAGATGACCACCGCCCTGCTCGGCGGCAACGTGGACGCCGTCTTCATCAACGCCTCGGAGGACGTGCTGGCGAACGTCGAGGCCGGTGAGTTCGTGCCGCTGGCGGTGAGCCCTCCCGAGCAGGTCGACTACCTGGAGGGCGTGCCCACGCTCGCCGAGTCGGGCTTCCCGGAGCTGACCAACAGCGTGTCGGTGTTCGGCCTCGCAGCCCCGGCCGGCACTCCCGAGGACGTCGTCACCACCCTGGAGACGACGGTCAACGACTGCCTCGAGCAGCCCGAGGTGATGGAGCAGCTCGGCGAGGAGTACGTGCCCGACGAGTTCATCGGCACGGACGCCTTCGCCGACCGGATCGACGAGATCGTCGAGACGTACGGCCCGATCCTGCAGGAGTGAGCCCCGGTGGCCGGCGCCCGTCCGCACCTGGGGACGGCGCCGGTCACCGATCGCCGGGTGGCGGGCTGGGCAGCACCTCCTCGGCGGTGGCCAGGAACCCGGCCAGCACCGGGGAGGGGTCCGCCCGTCGCCAGGCCAGCGCGATCGGCACCCGCACGTCGACCCCGCCGGCGATCGGGCGGAAGACCACGCCCTCCAGCTGGAGCCGCTCGGCCGAGGCGGGCATCAGCGTGACGCCGACCGCGGCGCCGACCAGGGCGACCACGGTGTGCGTGTCCGGGGCCTCCTGGACCACCCGCGGGGTGAACCCGGCGGAGAAGCAGGCGTGCACCGCCGCGTCCCGCAGCGCCGAGCCGTGCCGCGAGGGGTAGGTGACGAAGGGCTCGCCGGACAGGTCCGCCAGGTCCACCGCGTCCGCGCCGGCGAGCGGGTGGTCCAACGGCAGCACGGCCATCAGCGGCTCGTTGAGGATGACCCGGCTGGCCAGCGGCCCGTCGGGCACCGGTGCCCGGAGGAACCCGACGTCGATCCGCCCGTCCAGCAGCGAGCTGACCTGGGTGCCGCTGAACACCGCCGGGTGCAGGTCCAGCCGCACCAGGGGGTAGCGCTGCCGGTAGGCACGGGCCATCCGGGGGAGCAGCCGCCAGGTGATCGCCCCGGTCACCCCGACCCGGATCTCGCCGCGGGCGCCCCGCTCCGTGGCCAGCACCGACTCCCGGGCCCGGTCGACCTCGGCCAGCACCCGGTGCACGTGCTCCAGGAAGACGACGCCCGCCGCGGTCAGCCGCACCTGCCGGGTGGTCCGCTCCAGCAGCAGCGTGCCGACGTCCTGCTCGAGGTGCTTGATCTGCTGGCTGAGCGCCGGCTGGGCGGCGTGCAGCCGGAGCGCCGCCCGCCCGAAGTGCAGTTCCTCGGCCACCGCGGCGAACGCGCGCAGGTGTCGCAGCTCCATCGGACTCCTCCACCACTCATGCACAGCCGCTATGGATCAGCGGGTCATTCCGTATTGGACCACTCTCAAAGCCGGCCCTAGTGTCCTGGCTCACACGCGGCGTCAACGAGGACGAGGTGAGCACGTGCACGGCTCGACATCGGCGTCCGGCGCCCCGACCGAGGGGACCGCGGACCGGGGGCACCGGTGGCGGCAGCTCCACCGGATCGCGCCGCTGCTGCTCCTGGTCCTCGGGGTCGTCGCGGTCTTCGGCTCCCGCGGGCTGGGCCTGGGCGAGCTGACCGCACCGGGGCCGGGGCTGTGGCCCTTCATCGTCTCGCTGCTGCTCACCGGTACCGCGGCCGTGCTGGTCCTCCTCGACCCGGCCGAGGACTACGAGCGGTGGACCCGCGGCACGGTGCGGATCATGGCCGGCCTGGTCAGCCTCGGGGTCTTCATCCTGCTGTTCCAGGCCTTCGGCTTCGTCGTCTCGGCGTTCCTGATGCTGGTGCTGTGGCTGAAGGTCTTCGGGGGTGAGTCCTGGCGCTGGACGCTGGGGCTGGCCGTCGGCGGCACGGCCGTGATGTACCTGCTGTTCGTGGAGCTGCTCGGGGTGCCCTTCCCCGACGGCCTCGTCGACGCCGTGATCGGGGGCTGACGTGGACAGCTGGAGCGGCATCGTCACGGGCTTCTCCGTCGCCCTGACCCCGACCAACCTGCTGTACGTGTTCTTCGGCGTGCTGATCGGCACTGTCATCGGGGTGCTGCCGGGCCTCGGGCCGACGGCGACGATCGCCCTGCTGCTGCCGATCACCTACACGGTCGAGCCGGTGACCGCGGTGATCCTGCTGGCCGGCATCTACTACGGCTCGATGTACGGCGGCACGATCACCTCGGTGCTGCTGCGGCTGCCCGGCGAGGCGGCGTCGGTGGTGACCACCTTCGACGGCTACCAGATGGCCAGGCAGGGCCGGGCCGGGCCGGCGCTCGGCATCGCCGCCGTCGGGTCCTACATCGGCGGCACGGTCTCGGTGATCGGGATGATCCTGCTGGCGCCGCCGCTGGCCCAGCTGGCGGTCTCCTTCGGGCCGCCGGAGTACGTCGCGCTGACCGTGCTGGGCATCCTCCTGGTCACCTACCTGGGCACCGGCTCGGTGCTGAAGAGCATGTGCATGGCCGCCCTGGGGCTGCTGCTGGCCACGATCGGCCTGGACCCGATCACCGGCACCGCGCGCTTCACCTTCGGGGAGGTCGCGCTCTTCAACGGCCTGGACTTCGTCGCGGTGGCGATGGGCCTGTTCGGCGTCGGGGAGATCCTGCACAGCCTGGAGCGCACCGACAAGGTCCAGGCGGTCACCTCGAAGATCAAGGGCATCTGGCCGACCAAGAAGGACTTCCGCGACTCCTCCGGCGCGATCGGCCGCGGCTCACTGCTCGGCTTCGCGATCGGGGTGTTGCCCGGCGGCGGCGGGGTGGTCTCCTCGCTGGCCTCCTACGCCATGGAGAAGCGCCGGGCCAAGGACCCCAGCCGCTTCGGCAAGGGCGCCATCGAGGGGGTCGCCGGCCCGGAGACGGCGAACAACGCCTCCTCCACCTCGGCGTTCATCCCGCTGCTCACCCTCGGCATCCCGCCGAACGTGGTGCTGGCGCTGATCTTCGGCGCCCTGCTGGTGAACGACATCACCCCGGGGCCGCAGCTGATCGAGCAGGAGCCGGAGATCTTCTGGGGCGTCATCGCCTCGATGGTCATCGGCAACCTGATGCTGCTGGCGCTGAACATCCCGCTGGTCGGGTTCTTCGTCCAGATGCTCCGGGTGCGGGCCGGCATCCTCGCCGCGTTCGCCCTGCTGGTCACCATGGCCGGCGTCTTCTCGGTCAACAACAACGTCTTCGACATGTGGGTCGTGCTGGGCTTCGGCGTCATCGGCTGGCTGATGAAGAAGACCGGCTTCGAGCCGGGTCCGCTGGTGCTCGCCTTCGTGCTCGGGTCGATCCTCGAGCGGGCCTTCCGGCAGTCGATGCTGCTCTCCGGCGGCAGCTTCGACATCTTCGTCACCCGCCCGATCTCCGGCGGCATGTTCGCCTTCATGGCGCTGATCATCATCGTCAGCGCGATCACCAGCCGGCGGCGCAAGGCGGTCTTCGGCCGGGTCGACCCCGCCGACGTCGACGAGACCGACGAGACCAGCCCGGACGCCGACCGGCAGGTCGCCGCCGAGGGCAGCCCCGGCGCCGACTCGACCACCGACGAGCCCTCGGGCTCCACCTCCACCACCCCAGGAGAACGATGACCACGCGCCGCACCCTCGCCGTCCTGCTCGTCACCGGCGTCGCCCTGACCGGCTGCGGAGGCACGGAGGAGGAGACCACCGAGGCCGCCGGGGCGGCGGAGGACTACCCGACCGAGGACATCCGGTTGCTGGTGCCCTACACCGCCGGCGGCCCGACCGACATCGCCGCCCGAGCGCTGGCGGCGCACATGGAGAGCGAGCTCGACCAGCCCGTCGTCGTGGAGAACGCGCCGGGGGCCTCGGGGGCGACCGCCTACCAGCAGCTCATCAACGCCGAGGCCGACGGCTACACGCTGTCGATGACGGCGCTGCCCACGGCGGTGCTCAACTACCTGACCAACGAGGTCGGCTACACCCGGGAGGACTTCGCGCCGGTCGGCGTGGTCACCCAGGTGCCCTCGGGGATCCTC
Source organism: Modestobacter sp. VKM Ac-2983 (assembly GCF_026967885.1). Classification (NCBI taxonomy): domain Bacteria; kingdom Bacillati; phylum Actinomycetota; class Actinomycetes; order Geodermatophilales; family Geodermatophilaceae; genus Modestobacter; species Modestobacter sp. VKM Ac-2983. Next base: position 49,919 of record NZ_JAPVBK010000003.1, on the reverse strand, counting down.
GTGCCGGCCGACTCGCCGTACCAGTCGCTGGAGGACCTCTTCGACGCCGCGAGGGAGGACCCGCAGGCCGTCACCGTCGGCACGCCCGGGGCCACCAACACCCACGCCGCGGAGACCCAGCGGATCACCGAGCTCTACGACGTCCCGCTCACCGTCGTCCCGTTCAACGGCAACGCCGAGGTGCAGACCGCACTGCTGGGGGAGAACGTCACCGCCGGCTTCGCCAACCTGTCCCAGGACATCCTGCCCGCGATCGAGTCCGGCGACCTGCGGGTGCTGGCCGTCGGCAGTCCCGAGCCGCTGCCCTACGTGGACGCCCCCACCTTCGTCGAGCTCGGCTACCCCGAGCTGGTGCAGAGCACCACGACCTTCGGGGTCATCGCCCCGGCCGGCACGCCGGAGGAGGTCGTGCAGACGCTGGAGGACACGCTGCGCAGCGCCACCGAGGACCCGCAGGTCGTCGAGTCGCTGGACGAGCGGTACGTGCCCCAGGAGTTCATCGGCGCCGACGGCCTGGGCGAGCTGTTCGTCGAGACGGAGGAGACCTTCGGCGATGTCCTCGGCGACTGAGGCGACCGCAACCGCGACCGGCGTGCGGACCGGCGCCGACGACCTGGTCGCCGCCCTGCAGGAGCTGGGCGTGGAGATCGCCTTCGGCCTGCCCGGGGTGCACAACCTGGCGATCTGGGAGGCAGCCGCCGCCGCGGGGCTGCGGCTGGTCGGGGTGCGGCACGAGCAGACCGCGGTCTACGCCGCCGACGGCTACGCCCGCGCCACCGGACGGCTGGGCGTCGCCGTCGTCACGACCGGCCCGGGGGCGGCCAACACCCTGGGCGCCACCGGCGAGGCGATGGCGTCGGGCGCCCCGGTGCTGGTGGTCGCCACCGACATCCCCACCACGCTGCGCCGCCCCGGCGTGCACCGCGGTGTGCTGCACGAGACCCGGGACCAGGGCGCGATGTTCGCCCCGGTCACCAAGCTCACGGTCACCTGCGACTCGGCCGGCCGGCTGGGCGAGCAGGCGGTGCGGGCCGGCGCCGTCGCCCTGACCGCCGCCACCGGGCCGGTCTACCTGGGGGTGCCGACCGACCTGCTCAGCCAGCCGGTGGACGGCGCCCGGCCGACCGCCCCGGACGTCCCGCCGCCGGCCACTGCGCCGGAGGCCGACGTCGCCCGCGCGGTGGAGCTCCTGACCGCGGCCCGGCGCCCGCTGATCTGGGCCGGCGGCGGTGCGCTGCGCAGCGGCGCCGGGGAGGTGCTGGGCCGGCTCGCCGAGCAGCTCGCGGCACCGGTGGTCACCACCTACAACGGCCGTGGGGTGCTCCCGCCCGACCATCCGTGCCTGGTCCCCGGGCCGGCGCACGTGCCCGAGATCGGGGCGCTGTGGGACGACGCCGACCTGGTGATCGCCGTCGGTAGCGACCTCGACGGGATGACCACCCAGAACTGGGCGATGCCCCAGCCGGCCACCCTGCTCGCGGTGAACGTCGACGCCGCCGACGCGAACAAGAACTACCCGGCCGACCTGACCTTGGTCGGGGACGCCGCCGCGGTGGTCGGCCGGCTCCTCGCCGGCACCCCGCCACGCGACGGCCTCCCCGAGCTCCGGGAGCGGCTGGCCGGCCTGGGTGACCGGGTCCGCGCGCTGGTGGAGTCCGAGGACCCGCAGGCCGCCCAGCTGCTCGACGTGCTGGCCCGGGTGGCACCGGACGGCCTGCTGCTGGCCGACATGTGCATCGCCGGGTACTGGGTCGCGGCGTTCGGCCGGGTCCCCGGGCCGCGCCGGTTCGCCTTCCCGATGGGCTGGGGCACGCTCGGCTACGCCTTCCCCGCGGCGCTCGGCGCTGCGCTGGCCGGGCAGGGCAGGGCCCTGGCCCTGGTCGGCGACGGCGGTTTCCTCTTCGCCTGCGGCGAGCTGGCCGCGGTCGCGCAGGAGCAGCCGCCGCTGACCGTGGTGATCGTCGACGACGGCGGCTACGGGATGCTCCGCTTCGACCAGGTGCACAGCGGGGCCCCGACCCGCGGCGTGGACCTGGCCACCCCCGACTTCGTCGCCCTGGCCCGCTCCTTCGGCGTCCCGGCGGACGCAGTCGACGGCTTCGGGCCGGGGTTCGAGGACCGGCTGACCGCGGCGCTGGGCGCCACCGGCCCGAACGTGCTGGTGGTGCGGGCGGCCCTCACCCCGCCGCCGTCGACCTCGCCGCGCTGGTACCGCCGGCAGGGGCCGCGATGATCGACAAGCGGGTGGCGACCCTCGCCGACGCGGTCGCCGGGATCTCCGACGGCGCCACGGTGCTGATCGGGGGCTTCGGGGACTCCGGCGTCCCGGTGGAGCTGGTGCACGCCCTGCTCGACCACGGTGCCCGCGACCTGACCGTGGTCACCAACAACGCCGGGGCGGGGGAGAGCGACGTCGCCGCGCTGATCCGGGAACGCCGGGTGCGGACGGTCGTCTGCTCCTACCCCCGGTCGATGGGCTCGGTCTGGTTCGAGGAGCGGTGGCGGGCCGGGGAGATCGGCCTGGAGCTGGTGCCGCAGGGCACGCTGAGCGAGCGGATGCGCGCCGCCGGCGCCGGGCTGGGCGGGTTCTTCACCCCGACCGGCGCGGACACCCTGCTGGCCGAGGGCAAGGAGGTGCGCACCATCGGTGGCCGTCCGCACGTGTTCGAGCACCCGCTGCCCGGCGACGTCGCGCTGATCAAGGCGCACCGGGCCGACCGGTGGGGCAACCTCGTCTACCGGACGGCGGCGCGCAACTACGGCCCCACGATGGCCACCGCGGCGGCGCTCACGGTGGTGCAGGTCGAGGAGTTCGTCGAGCTGGGCGACCTGGACCCCGAGGCGGTGGTCACCCCCGGCGTCTTCGTCGACCGGGTGGTCCGGGTGGCGGCGTCGTGATCAGCCCGCTGAGCGACGTGTCCGTGGCCCGGCGGGTGGCCCGGGACATCCCGGACGGCTCCTACGTCAACCTGGGCATCGGCATGCCGATCCTGGTCGGTGACGTGGTCGGCCCGGACAAGGAGATCGTCTACCACAGCGAGAACGGGATCCTCGGGATGGGACCGGCCCCGGCACCCGGCGAGGAGGACCGGGAGCTGATCAACGCCGGCAAGCAGCCGGTGACGCTGCTGCCCGGCGGTTGCTACTTCCACCACACCGACGCCTTCGTGATGATGCGCGGCGGGCACATCGACATCTCCGTGCTCGGCGCCTTCCAGGTCTCCGAGACCGGCGACCTGGCCAACTGGATCACCGACCTGGCCACCATGCCGCCCGCCGTCGGCGGGGCGATGGACCTGGCCGTGGGCGCCAAGCGGGTGCTGGTGATGACGACGCACACCACCCGGGACGGCCGGCCCAAGCTGCTGCCCCGGTGCACCTACCCGCTCACCGCCGCCCGGGTGGTGGACCGGGTCTACACCGACCTGGCGGTCCTCGACGTCGGCCCCGACGGGCTGGTCGTCCAGGAGATGGCCCCGGGGCTCACCCGCGCGGAGCTCCAGTCGCTCACCGCTGCCCGGCTCACCTTCGCCGACGACGTCGGCGAGCTCGACCCGCACTGACCGGTCCGACCCGATCCCGGAGGCAACGATGCCCCTGTCCCGCACCACCCGCGCGCTCGCCGCCTGCACCGCCCTCGGCCTGCTCACCGCCTGCGGCGGGACGGAGGAGACGACGTCCGGCTCGGCCGAGCCGGCCGCGGAGTACCCGACCGAGGAGATCCGGCTGCTGGTGCCCTACGGGGCGGGCGGGCCCACGGACCTGGCCGCCCGCGCCTACGGCGCCTCCCTGGAGGAGCAGCTGGGGCAGACCGTGGTGGTGGAGAACCTGCCCGGCGGGTCGGGTGCGCTCGCGACCCAGGAGCTGATCGGCGCCGACCCCGACGGCCACACCCTCTCCCTGGCCACCGCCGGCACCCTGGTGGTGACACCGCTGGCCAACGAGGTCGGCTACACCAAGGACGACGTGACGCCGATCGGGGTGCTCACCGAGGTGCCGTCCGTGCTCGCCGTGGGCGCCGACTCGCCGTACGCCACCGCCGAGGAGTTCTTCACCGCGGCGCAGGAGCAGCCCGGCACGCTGAACGTCGGGACCCCCGGCGCCTCCACCCCCCAGGCGATCGAGCTGCAGCGGCTGGCCGACGAGTACGACGTCGAGGTCACCGCCGTGCCGTTCAACGGCAACGCGGAGATGACCACCGCCCTGCTGGGCGGCAACGTCGACGCGGTGCTGATCAACGCCTCCTCCGACGTGACCGCGAACATCGACGCCGGCCAGTTCCGCCCGCTGGCGGTCTCCTCCGCCGAGCCGCTGCCCTGGCTGCCGGACACCCCCACCCTGGCCGAGTCCGGCTTCCCGGAGCTGACGCTGGCCGGGTCGACGTTCGGCCTCATCGGGCCCGACGAGCTGCCCGAGGAGATCGTCACCGAGCTGGAGGACGCGCTGCGGACGGCGTCCGAGGACCCGGCGGTCGTGGAGCAGATCGGCGCGGACTACGTGCCGGAGGAGTTCCAGGGTGCCGAGGAGTTCCAGCAGCTGCTCGACCGCACCCAGGAGGTCTACGAGCCCATCCTCGGCGGCTGAGTCGGGCGCAGGACCCGGTCGCGTGGCGGTTTCGTCGCGCACGGTGATGATCGACAAGTGCGCTGGTTTCGATTGGCAACGTCGGGGCCTTCGTTACCTTTTCGTGCTTTGTCCCTCCCTTGCCCTTCCGCTTAGGTCCGAGACGTGGGTCACAGAGTGACCCACCTCATCTGACACTGCGGTCGGCGGAGGGCAGGGCCCGATGGACGAGATCACCCGCTCCGAGGCGATCCTGTCCCGGCTCGAGTCCGATGGCCGGGTCCTCGTCCGGACCCTCGCCAGCCAGCTCGGGGTCTCCACGGTCACGATCCGCAAGGACCTCGAGTCGCTCGAGCAGCGCTCGGCGCTGCGGCGCGTCCGCGGCGGTGCCGTCGCCAGCCGGCCGGCCGACGAGGGCACCTTCGACACCCGGCTCCGGCACCACCGGACGGAGAAGGAGGCGATCGCCTACGCCGTCGCCCCACTGGTCCGCGACGGCGACGTCATCGCCCTGGATTCCTCGACCACCTGCCACTACCTGGCCGGCCAGCTGCTGGACCGGCGCGGCCTGGTCGTGGTGACCAACAGCCTGCCGATCGCCACCCTGCTGTGCGAGCGCACCGACGCGAACGTGCTCCTGCCCGGCGGGGTGGTGCGGCGCTCGGCGCGCTCCCTGGTCGGGCTGGTGGGCGACGTGCTCGTCGGCCGCGGCCCGATCGACCGCGGGTTCCTCGGTGCGCACAGCATCACCGCGCACCACGGGCTGCTCGACCTGGCCGGGGAGGAGGCGCAGGCGAAGAAGTACTTGGCCAACGCCTGCCGCGAGGTCTACGGCCTGATCGACTCGTCGAAGTTCGGCAGCTTCTCCATCCACCCCTGCGTCCCCATCGAGCGGCTCACCGCCGTCTACACCGACTCCGGGGTGGACCCGGCGGCCGCTGCGTCGATCTCCGCCGCCGGCACCCGGGTGCACGTCGTCGGCCTGGACGACGCCTCGTGAGCCGGCCGACCGAAACCGGCGACCGGGGGGACACCGGTAAGCCCGGCCCGTCCCGTCCCCGGCACCGCCCGGAACCCGTCCCCGAACCCCGGGGAGGTCCACTGCGGGTACGCCCGCCGCACCAAGGAGTGAGCATGAGAGCACACCGGTACACGACCCTCGCGGCCGGACTCGCCGCGGCATCGCTGGTGCTCGCCGGCTGCGGGGAGGGCAGCGGTGGCTCCGCCACCAGCGACAGCGGCGGCGACAGCGGCGGCGGCGGCGGCGACCAGCCCACGATCGCCTTCGTGCCGAAGCTGCAGGGCATCCCCTACTTCGAGGCGATGAACACCGGCGGGCAGCAGGCCTGCGAGGAGCTCGGGTGCGAGTGGCTCTACCAGGGCCCGGTCGAGGCCGACGCCGCTGCCCAGGCCGACATCGTGCGCTCCTACATCCAGCAGGGCGTCGACGTGCTGTTCGTGGCCCCCAACGACCCCGACTCGATGGCCCCGCTTCTCCAGCAGGCCGCCGACGCGGGGATCGCGGTGGCCACCACCGACACCGACGCCCCCGACTCCGTCCGCGAGGTCTTCGTCAGCCAGGCCTCCACCGAGGGCATCGGCCAGACCCTGACCGACCAGCTCATGGAGGCCATGGGCGGCTCGGGGCGCTACGCGATCGTCTCCTGCGGTGAGACCGCGGAGAACCTCAACTCCTGGATCGAGGTCCAGCGGGAGTACACGGCCTCCGAGTACCCCGACGCGGAGATCACCGATGTCGTCTACGCCGGTGAGGACCAGACCGTGGCCACCCAGATGGCCACCGACCTGATGAACTCCGACCCGTCGCTGACCGGTCTGGTCGGGGAGTGCACCTCGTCGGCGCCGGGTGTCGCCCAGGCGGTCCGGGACGCCGGGAAGATCGGCCAGGTCCAGACCGTCGGGCTGGGGACGCCGAACTCGATGGCGCCCTACCTGGAGGACGGCTCGGCCGCAGCCAGCGTGCTCTGGGACGTCGAGGCGCTGGGCGCGCTGACCGCCTGGGCCGGCACCCAGCTGGCAGCGGGCGAGGACCTCTCGGCGTCCCCGGACGTGGCCGGCCTCGACGGCGTCAGCTACGACGAGGAGAGCAACGTGCTGCTGCTCGGTGACCCGCTGGTCCTGACCGCCGACAACGTCGGCGAGTACGACTACTGATCCCTCCGGGCTCCGCGCGGGGGACGGGCCGGCCCGGCCGCCCGTCTCCCGCACCCCGGGCGCACCCACCACGGAGGTCGCCAGATCATGACCGAACAGAGCCCGACCCCGCCGCGGCTGGCGGTCCACGGCATCGCCAAGCGGTTCGGCGCCGTCCACGCCATCGAGCACGCCGACATGGTCGTCCAGCCGGGCACCGTGCACGCCCTGGTCGGTGAGAACGGGGCCGGGAAGTCGACGCTGATCAAGATCCTCGCGGGGGCCGAACGTGCCGACGCCGGCACCATCGAGTTCGACGGGGACCAGGTGTCGATCACCTCGACCACCGACGCGATGGCCCTGGGGATCGCCACCGTCTACCAGGAACCCCAGCTGTTCGACGAGCTCACCGTCGCGGAGAACGTCTTCCTGGGCCGGGAGATCACCCGGGGCGGGCGGGTGGACTGGGCGGCGCAGAACGCCCGGGTCACCGAGCTGCTGGAGCTGATCGGCCTGCCCGCCGGGCACGCGACCACCGCCGTCGGCACGCACTCCATCGCCCAGAAGCAGCAGGTCTACATCGCCAAGGCGCTGGCCGGCGAGGCCCGGGTGCTGATCCTGGACGAGCCCTCGGCGATCCTGACCGATCGCGAGGTCGACGTGCTGTTCGGGGTGATCCGCCGGCTCACCGAGGCCGGCGTCGCGATCATCTACATCTCCCACCGGCTGGACGAGCTGTTCCGGATCGCCGACGAGGTGACGGTGATGCGGGACGGCCGCACCATCGGGACGCACCCGATCGGCGACCTCTCGGTCCGGCAGATCGTGGAGATGATGGTGGGTGGGGCCATCGAGGACGAGCGCCCCGAACGCGACGCCGGCACCGGCGACCCCCGCCTGGAGCTGCGCGGCCTGGGGCTGACCGGCCGGTTCCACGACGTCGACCTGCAGGTGCGGGCCGGGGAGATCGTCGCCCTCTACGGGCTGGTCGGCTCCGGCGTCGCGGAGATCGGCGCCACGGTCTACGGCATGGACCGGGCCACCGACGGCGCGATCCTGGTCGACGGCACCGAGGTGCGCCCGCGCTCCCCGCGCGAGGCGAAGGACCTGGGCATCGCCCTGCTGCCGGCGAACCGCAAGGAGCAGGGGCTGTTCTCCTTCCAGCCCATCTCCTTCAACATCTCCGCCGGCCACCTGGGTCTGCTGTCCCGGTTCGGGGTGTGGCTGGACCGCCGCCGGGAGACCGACGTCGCCCGGTCGATGATCGACCGGCTCGCGGTGAAGACGCCCAGCGAGCGGACGCCGGTCGCGGCGCTCTCCGGCGGCAACGCCCAGAAGGTCGTGCTGGCCCGTCAGCTGGTCGACAAGCCCCAGGTGCTGGTGCTCGCCGAGCCGACCCAGGGGGTGGACGTCGGCGCCAAGGAGGAGATCCACCGGCTGATCACCCAGCTCGCCGACGACGGCGTGGCCGTCCTGATCGTCACCTCCGACCTGCTGGAGGCGATCCGGATCGCCGACCGCATCCAGGTGGTCCGCGCCGGCACCACCACGGTGGAGTTCGGCCCCAACGCCGACCAGGTCGACGTGCTCACCGCCGCCGCAGGCGACGAGTCCGGGCCCGCCGCCGAGGCCCGGCCCGACCAGAGCGGAGTACCCGCATGAGCAACTCGACGCTCACCCCGTCCGGAGGAGCCGGGAGCACCGCCGTCTCCGGCGGCGGCGGACCCGGCCGGGGGCGCAACCGGGTGCTACCGCCGCCGGTCACCAGCCAGGAGACGGTCCTGATCGCCGTCATCGCGCTGCTCTGGCTGGTGCTGAGCCTGGCGACACCGGCCTTCTTCACCGCCGGTTCGATCGTCCCGCTGCTGGTGGCCACCACCCCGATCGCGCTCATCGGCATCGGCATGACGATCGTGATCATCACCGGCGGGATCGACGTCTCGGTCGGCAGCATCGTCATGGTCGCCTCGGTGATCACCGCCCAGACCATGGTGGACACCGGTCTGCCGCTGGTGCTGGCGGTCCCGCTGTCCATCGCGGTCGGCGGCGTGCTCGGCCTGGTCAACGGCGTGCTGATCGCCTACGGCCGGGTGCACGCGATCATCATCACCTTCGGCACGCTGAACCTGTTCCGCTTCGTCGGGCTGCAGATCTTCGGCTCCTCGACCGTCGAGGGCATCCCCCGCACGCTCAACTTCTTCGGCCGCGGGGACGCCGGCCGCACCCTCGGCATCCCGCACGCCTTCCTGATCACCATCGTGATCGCCGCGCTGGCGTGGTGGTACCTGCGGCACACCGCGGGTGGCCGGCACTTCTACGCCGTCGGCGGCGACGCGAACGCCGCCCGGCTGGCCGGCGTCGCGGTCCGCGCCCGGGTGCTGTCGGCCTACGTGGTCACCGGCCTGCTCGCCGGCCTCGCGGCCTGCTTCGTGCTCGCACAGGGCACCTCCAGCCTGGCCGCGAACGTCGGGTCCGGCCTGGAGCTGGCGGTGATCGCCGCAGTGGTGATCGGCGGGACCTCGATCACCGGCGGCCGCGGCTCCGTGCTGGGCACCGTGCTCGGCGCGCTGCTCGTCCAGACCGTGGCCACCGGGGTCACCCAGCTCGGCTGGCCCACGCAGCTGTCCTCGCTGTTCGTCGGGCTGTTCATCATCGTCGCCGTCGGAGCCGACCTGCTCCGGCAGCGCACCAGGAGCGCCTCATGACCACCTCGACCACCCCTCCCCCGGCACCGGCACCGGAGAAGCAGCAGCCCGGCGCAGCCACCGACCGGCCGGAGAGCCTGCCCGCCCGGTTGCTGCGGATCCTGCTGACCCAGCGCATCGCGCTGCTCGTCGTCCTGCTCGCCGCCGTGCTGATCACGATGATGACGCTGAGCGGCAACAACTACCTCAGCGCGCCATACGACAGCTCCTACCTGGCGGCGACGCTGATCAACGCCGTGCCGCTGGTGCTGCTCGGGCTGGCCGAGCTGCTGGTGATCACCTCCGGCCGGGGCGGCATCGACCTGTCGGTCGGCGCCATCGTCTCCCTGACCGGGATGGTCTTCGGCTTCGCCTACGGCCAGTGGGGCTGGTCGCTGTTCCCGGCGCTGGTGCTCGCCGTGGCGTTCGGCGCACTGTGCGGCGCGCTCAACGGCGTCCTCGTCGCCTACCTGGGCTTCCCGGCGCTGATCACCACCCTGGCCACCTACTACGCGTTCAGCTCGTTGGCCCTGGTGATCAACGACCAGCAGCCGATCAACGCCCGGCCCATCCAGGAGCTCTACTCCACCGCCCGGGCGGTGGAGGTCCCGTTCCTGCCCGACGCCGTGCCGGCGGTCCCACTCGGGGTGTTCACGTACCTGATCCCGGCGGTGGTCGTGATCTGGCTGGTGATGGCCCGCACCACCTACGGCCGCCGGCTCTACGCGATCGGCACCAACGACGTGGCGGCCGAGTGGACCGGGATCGACGTCCGCCGCACCCGCTTCCTGGCCTACGTCGGGGCCGGCGCGCTGTCCGGGCTGGTGGCCGTCTACACCGTGGCCCAGTTCGCCTCGGCCCGGCCGGACGCCGGCGTGGCCGGCAACGGCATGGCCCTGCCGGCCATCACCATCGCCGTCCTCGGCGGGGTCGCGATCACCGGCGGCATCGGCCGGGTCGCCGGGGTGGTGCTGGCCACGCTGCTGATCGTGTGGCTCAACGCCGGGATCCTGCTCGCCGTCCCGGGCAACGCCGGTACCCAGTTCCAGCTGTTCGCCCTGGGCTTCGTGCTCGTCTTCGCCGCCCTGCTCAACGGGTTCGCCAACCGGCGCTACGGCGGGACCTCCTAGCGGACCCGCCGACGGAACGTCACCTGACAGTGCCCCGGACCGGGGCGCGGAGAGAGGACCCCATGACCGTGACCCACGGCGTGCACGCCCTGGTCTGGACCGGCAGCTGGACGCGCGAGGAGGCGCGCCGGGCCATCGCCGCCACCGCGGAGGCCGGCTACGACCTGATCGAGATCGCCCCGATCGACCCCACCGGGTTCGACGCGGACATGACCGCCGAGCTGCTGCAGGAGCACGGGCTGCAGGTGAGCGCCTCGCTGGGGCTGAGCGCGGACACCGACGTGTCCAGCGAGGACCCGGAGGTGGTGGCCCGGGGCCGGGAGCGGCTGGCCGCCGCGCTGGGCGTCCTCCGCGACAGCGGCGGCACCACCCTCTGCGGGGTGCTCTACTCCAAGCTGGGCAAGTACGACGCCCCGGCGACCGAACGCGGCCGCGCCAACTCCCAGGAGGCGATCGCCTGGCTGGCGGACAAGGCAGCGGAGTCCGGGATCACCCTCGCCCTGGAGTTCTGCAACCGGTACGAGACCAACGTCATCAACACCACCCAGGAGACGCTCGACTTCATCGCCGTGGTCGACCGGCCCAACGTGATGGCGCACCTGGACACGTACCACATGAACATCGAGGAGCACTCGTTCGCCGATGCCGTGCGGGCGGCTTCGGCGGCCGGGCGGCTGGGCTACGTCCACATCGGGGAGTCCCACCGGGGCGCCCTGGGCACCGGGTCCATCCCGTGGACGGAGTTCTTCGGCGCGCTCGACGAGGTGGGCTACGAGGGGATCGCCACCTTCGAGTCCTTCTCCTCCGAGGTCGTGCACCGGACGCTCTCCAACGACCTGGCGATCTGGCGCAACCTGTGGACGGACAACCACGCCCTGGCCCGGGACGCACTGGCGTTCACCAAGGCCGGGCTGGCCAGGGCGGCGGCGCGGCGGGGCGCACCGGGCTGAGGCAGGTGCACGGATCAGCGGGTCTGCCGGACCCGGTCCTCCGCGGCCTGCCACGCGGCCTCCTGGCACGGGGTGGGGTCGTGCCGGACGACCTGCTGGGTGGCCCGCAGCAGCGTCCGGAGCTCGGCGAGCCCCCCGCTGAGGGCGCCCCCGGCGCGGGCCTGGACCAGAACGTTGCCCAGCGCCGCCGCCTCGACCGGGCCGGCCAGCACCGGCAGCCCGCAGGCGTCGGCGGTGAGCTGGCAGAGCAGTGTGTTCCGAGCGCCGCCGCCGACCAGGTGGACGACGTCCACCTGGCGACCGGAGAGCTCGGCCGCCTGGCGCACCGTGCGCCGGTAGGCCAGCGCCAGGCTGTCCAGGATGCAGCGGACGGTGGCCGCCTGGCTCTGCGGCGGCGTCTGCCCGGTCTCCCGGCAGACCTCCGCGATCCGGGCGGGCATGTCGCCGGGGGGCAGGAAACGGTCGTCGTCGCAGTCGACGACCGCGCCGAACGCCGGCTCCCGGGCCGCGGCGTGCAGCAGTTCGGTGAGGTCGGCCGGCAGCCCGGCCGACTGCCAGCTGCGCAGCGACTCCTGGAGCAACCACAGCCCCATCACGTTGCGCAGGTAACGGACCGTTCCGTCCACCCCGAGCTCGTTGGTGAACCCGGCCGCCCGGCTGGCGTCGGTGAGCACCGGGGCGTCGAGCTCGACGCCGACCAGCGACCAGGTGCCGCACGAGACGTAGGCGAACCGGTCGGACGCCGCCGGGACGCCGACCACCGCCGACGCGGTGTCGTGCGAGCCGACCGCCGTCACCGGGACCGGCCCGGTCAGCCCGGTCTCGGCGAGCACCTCGCCGGTGAGTTCGCCGAGCCGGTCCCCGGGCTGCCGCAACGGCGGGAACAGCTCGTGCGGTAGGCGGAGCCGGTCGATGAGGTCGGTCGACCACTGCCGGGTCGTGGCGTCCAGCAGCCCGGTGGTGGACGCGTTGGTGAGCTCGGCCCCGACGGCCCCGGTGAGCCAGTACGCCAGCAGATCGGGGACCAGCAGCGCCCGCCGGGCCAGCCCGAACCCGGCCAGCGGCCGCATCGCCGCGAGCTGGAAGACCGTGTTGAACGGCAGGTGCTGCAGGCCGTTGACCCGGTAGAGCTCGGCCGGCGACACCAGCTCGTGCACCCCGGGGACGGCGGTGGCGTGCCGGGCGTCCCGGTAGTGCACCGGGTTGCCCAGCAGCGCCCCGTCGGCGTCGAGCAGCCCGACGTCGACCGCCCAGCTGTCGATGCCCACGCCGTCCAGCGGCCCGACGTCCCGGCCGGCGGCCCGCAGGCCGTCGAGCACCCCGGCGTAGAGCGCCAGGACGTCCCAGTGCAACGTGCCGGCGACCCGGACCGGCCGGTTGGCGAACCGGTTGACCTCGTGCAGCTCCAACCGCCCGGGGCCGACCCGCGCCGTCATCACCCGGCCACTGGAGGCCCCCAGGTCGACAGCGGCGAGCGTCAGCTCCCTGGGGGCCAAAGTCGCGATATTGGCCCCCACGTCAGCGGAGGAAGGCGGCGGCGACCCCGGAGTCGACCGGGACGTGCAGTCCGGTCGTCCGGGTGAGCTCGCCACCGGTCAGCGCGAAGACGGCGTCGGCGACGTGGTCGGGCAGCACCTCGCGCTTGAGCAGGGTGCGCTGGGCGTAGTACTTGCCCAGCTCCTCCTCCGGGACGCCGTAGACCGCGGCCCGCTTGGCGCCCCAGCCGCCGGCGAAGATCCCCGACCCGCGGACGACGCCGTCGGGGTTGATCCCGTTGACCCGGATCTGGTGCTCGCCGAGCTCGGCTGCCAGCAGCCGCACCTGGTGGGCCTGGTCGGCCTTGGTCGAGGAGTAGGCGATGTTGCTCGGGCCGGCGAAGACCGCGTTCTTGCTGGAGATGTAGACGACGTCGCCGCCCATGCCCTGCTCGATCATGATCCGGGCCGCCTCGCGGGAGACCAGGAACGAGCCCTTCGCCATCACGTCGTGCTGCAGGTCCCAGTCCTGCTCGGTGGTCTCCAGCAGCGGCTTGGAGATCGACAGCCCGGCGTTGTTGACCACCAGGTCGACCCCACCGAAGGCGAGCACGGCCGCGCGGAACGCCGCGGCCACCGCCTCGGCGTCGCTGACGTCGGCCGCCACGCCCACCGCGACGTCGGCCGAGCCGATCTCCGCAGCGGCGTCGGAGGCCTTCGCCAGGTCCAGGTCGGCGACGACGACGCACGCGCCCTCGGCGGCCAGCCGCTGGGCGATCGCCTTGCCGATCCCGCTCGCCGCGCCGGTGACCAGCGCGACCCGGGTGGCCAGCGGCTTGGGCCTCGGCATCCGGGCGAGCTTGGCCTCCTCCAGCGCCCAGTACTCGATCCGGAACTTCTCGCTCTCGTCGATCGGCGCGTACGTGGAGACCGACTCGGCGCCGCGCATCACGTTGATCGCGTTGACGTAGAACTCACCGGCGACCCGGGCGGTCTGCTTGTTCGCCCCGAAGCTGAACATGCCGACGCCGGGCACCAGCACGATCGCCGGGTCCGCGCCGCGCATCGGCGGGGAGTCCGGGCTCGCGTGCCGGGAGTAGTAGGCCGCGTAGTCGGCGCGGTAGGCCTCGTGCAGCTCCTTGAGCCGGGTCACGACGTCCTCCACCGGGGCGGACGCCGGCAGGTCGACCACCAGCGGGCGCACCTTGGTGCGCAGGAAGTGGTCGGGGCAGGAGGTGCCCAGCGCGGCCAGCCGCGGGTGTTCGGCGGAGGCGAGGAAGTCCAGCACGACGTCGGAGTCGGTGAGGTGCCCGACCTGCGGCTTGTCGGTGCTCGCCAGGCCGCGGACCACCGGGAAGAGGGCAGCCGCCTTGGCCCGGCGCTCGACCTCCGGCAGCGCCTCGTACCCGGGCAGCGGCGCACCGAAGGGCTGCGGCCGGCCGCGCTCGGCGAGGAACCGCTCCGCCGTCCGGATGATCTCCAGCGAGTTGGCCTCGCACTGCTCACTGGTGTCCGCCCAGGCGGTGATGCCGTGCCCGCCCAGGACGGCGCCGATGGCCTGGGGGTTCTTCTCGGCGATCTCGGCGATGTCCAGGCCGAGCTGGAAGCCGGGACGGCGCCACGGCACCCAGACCACGCGGTCGCCGAAGCACTCAGCCGTCAGCGCCTCGCCGTCGGCTGCGGTGGCCAGCGCGATGCCGGAGTCCGGGTGCAGGTGGTCGACGTGCGCGGCCCGGACCAGGCCGTGCATCGCGGTGTCGATGGACGGCGCGGCGCCGCCCCGGCCGTGCAGGCAGTAGTCGAACGCGGCGACCATCTCGTCCTCGCGGTCGACGCCGGGGTAGACGTCGACCAGCGAGCGCAGCCGGTCCAGCCGGAGCACCGCCAGGCCGGGCTCGGTGAGGGTGCCGAGGTCGCCGCCGGAGCCCTTCACCCAGAGCAGCTCGACCGGTTGCCCGGTGACCGGGTCGGTGTCGGTGCCGGCGGCGGAGGTGTTGCCGCCGGCGTAATTGGTGTTCCGCGGGTCCGCGCCGAGGCGGTTGCTGCGGGCGAGCAGGTCACTGACCACGGGGTTCGTCATCTCGTCGTCCTCCAGTTCTTCAGGCGCCCCAGGAGGCCTGCTGGCCTCCGACGCGCTCGGTGGCGATCTGCTCCTGGTGCCCGGAGGCGGCGTAGGCCCGGTAGGGGTCGGCGGGCAGGCCCTTCGACTCGCGCAGCTGCGCGAGCAGCGGGCGGACGTCGGTGTTGTAGGCGTCCATCAGCGCACCGTTCGCGCCGAGCACGTCACCGGACTGCTGGGCCGCCCGCAGCGCCTCGCGGTCGACCAGCAGCGCCTTGGCGGTGGCCTCCTGGACGTTCATCACCGAGCGGATCTGGCCGGGGATCTTCGGCTCGATGTTGTGGCACTGGTCGAGCATGAAGTTGACGCCGGAGTCGGGGAGGAGCGCGTCGGCCCGGACGATCTCGTTCATGATCCGGAACAGCTGGAACGGGTCGGCCGCGCCCACGATCAGGTCGTCGTCGCCGTAGAAGCGGGAGTTGAAGTCGAAGGCGCCGAGCCGGCCGATGCGCAGCAGCTGGGCGACGATGAACTCGATGTTGGTGTTCGGCGCGTGGTGGCCGGTGTCCAGCACGACCTTCGCCTGCTCGCCGAGGGCCAGGCAGTGCAGCAGCGAGGTGCCCCAGTCGGGGATGTCCATCGTGTAGAAGTACGGCTCGTAGAACTTGTACTCCAGGATCAGCCGGTGCTCGGGGTCCAGCTCGGCGTAGATCTGCTGCAGCGACTCGGCCAGCCGGTCCTGCCGGTCGCGGATGTCGTCCTGGCCCGGGTAGTTGGTGCCGTCGGGCAGCCAGATCTTCAGGTCGGTGGAGCCGGTGGCCCGCATGACGTCGATGCACTGCACGTGGTGGGCCACGGCCTTGGCCCGCACCGCGGGGTCGGCGTGGGTGAGCGACCCGAGCTTGTACTCGTCGGCCTGGAACAGGTTCGAGTTGATCGCGCCGATCGAGACGCCCTCGTCGGTGGCGTGCTGGGCGAGCTTGCCGAAGTCGTCGACCAGGTCCCACGGGACGTGCAGCGAGACCCGGGGGGCGGCCCCGGTGTACCGGTTGACGACGGCGGCGTCGCTGATCTTCTCGAACGGGTCGCGCGGGACGCCGGGGGTGCTGAACACCTTGAACCGGGTACCGGCGTTGCCGAACGCCCACGAGGGCAGCTCGATGGTCTGGGTGGCCAGGGCGGCCAGCGCCTGGGCGCGCAGGTCGGTCACGGGGTCTCTCCGTTCGTGGTGGTGTGCTCCCCGGCGGCCCGCAGCTGGGCGTCGAGGTCGAAGACGAGGTCGAGCGTGGCCTTGCCGCGGCCGTCCCCGGTCTCGAAGAAGGGGGCCATCTCGGCCTCCCAGCGGGCGCTGACCTCCGCGGCGTCGACGGCGGCCTGGGCGGCGTCGAGGTCGTCGGTGACGACGGTGCCGACGAGCAGCCCGTCCGCGCGCAGGAAGAGCTGGTAGTCGCGCCAGCCGGCGTCGCGGAGCGCGCGGAGCATCTCCGGCCAGACGGCGGCGTGCCGCTCGCGGTACTCGTCGAGCCGGTCGGGCCGGACCTGGAGGGTGAAGCAGACGCGGGGCACGAGCCCTCCTCGCTGAAACGATTCACAAGGTGCTGTGGGCCACAGTAAGATGCTGCGTGCGAGCGGTCAACGGGCCGACCGGGAACCGAGGGGGCAGCGCTGACCGCCAGCATCCGGGACGTCGCCGTCCACGCCGGCGTCTCGGTCGGCACGGTCAGCAACGTCCTCAACCGGCCCGACACGGTCAGCCCCAGGACCCGGGAACGCGTGCTGAGCGCGATCACCGCACTGGGCTTCGTGCGCAACGAGTCGGCCCGCCACCTCCGGGCCGGCCGCAGCCGCACCATCGGGCTGGTCGTGCTGGACATCGCCAACCCGTTCTTCACCGACGTCGCCCGCGGGGTCGAGGAGGTCGCCAACGCGCAGGGGCTGTCGGTGATCCTCTGCAACTCCGACGGCCGGCCGGCCAAGGAGGCCGCCCACCTGGACGTGCTCACCGAGCAACGGGTGCGGGGCGTCGTCCTCACCCCGACCGCGGAGCTCTCCCCGCAGATCGAGACGCTCCGGCAGCGCGGCGTCCCGGTCGTGCTGCTCGACCGCCGCGCCCCCGGCCCCGACCAGTGCGCCGTGGCCGTCGACGACGTCCTCGGCGGCCGACTGGCCGCCGATCACCTGCTCGAGCGCGGGCACCGCCGGATCGCCTTCATCGGCAGCCCCGGGGGGCTGCCCCAGCTCCAGGAGCGGTACCAGGGGGTCGTCGCCGCCGTCCGCGAGGGCACCGGGTCCGACGCCGCGCTCGCTGTGATCACCCCCGAGACGCTCACCGTCGCAGGTGGCCGCGAGGCCGCGTCCCGCATCATCGGGCTGCCGGCCGGGCAGCGCCCGACCGCCGCCGTCTGCGCGAACGACCTGCTGGCGATGGGGGTGCTCCAGGAGATGGTGCGCCACCAGGTCCGCGTGCCCGACGACTTCGCCATCGTCGGCTACGACGACATCGACTACGCCGCAGCCGCCGCCGTTCCGCTGACCTCGGTCCGCAAGCCCCGCCAGGAACTGGGCCGCCGCGCAGCGGAGCTGTTGCTGGACGAGGCTGCGGCCGAGAGCCACCAGCACGACCAACCCGTCTTCGAGCCGATGCTCGTCGTCCGCGAGTCCAGCATGGTCCGGCGACTCCGCCCGACCGTCGCGAGCTGAGAGGAGGAGCCGCCCGTGAAGGTCGCGCTCTTCGCCACCTGCCTGGTGGACACCCTGACCCCCTCGGTGGCCCGGGCCACCGCCACGCTGCTGCAACGACTGGGGCACGAGGTCGTCGTCCCGCCGGGGCAGTCCTGCTGCGGGCAGATGCACGTCAACACCGGCTACCGCCGGGAGGCGGTGCCGATCGTCGCCAACCACGTGCGGGCCTTCGCCGGCGCGGAGGCGATCGTGGCCCCGTCGGGGTCCTGCGTGGCCTCCATCCACCACCAGCAGGCCGCGGTCGCCCGCCGGGCCGGCGAGCACCGGCTGGCCGACGAGGCGGAGGAGCTGGCCGGGCGCACCTACGAGCTGTCCCAGTTCCTGGTCGACGTGCTGGGGGTGACCGACGTCGGTGCCTACTACCCGCACCGGGTCACCTACCACCCGACCTGTCACTCGCTGCGGCTGCTGCAGGTGGGCGACCGGCCCTACCAGCTGCTGCGGGCGGTGCGCGGGCTGGAGCTGGTCGAGCTGCCCGACGCCGAGCAGTGTTGCGGCTTCGGCGGCACGTTCGCGGTGAAGAACGCCGACACCTCGACCGCGATGCTCACCGACAAGATGGCCAACGTCCTCGGTACGCACGCCGAGGTCTGCACCGCCGGGGACGCGTCCTGCCTGATGCACATCGGCGGCGGCCTCTCCCGGCTCCAGGCCGGCACCCGCACGGTGCACCTGGCCGAGATCCTCGCCTCGACGGAGGAAACCGTGACCCCCGACCAGCACACCGCCCCGGCGGTGTCCGCATGACCGCCACCGTCCCCCCGAAGGCGCCGACGTTCCTCGGCCTGCCCACCGCCCCTCGCGGCGTGGGCCACCTGCGCGGCGACCAGTCCTTCCCGGACGCCGCCCGGGGCGCGCTGCGCGACGGTCAGCTGCGGGCCAACCTCGGCCACGCCACCAGCACGATCCGCGGCAAGCGGGCCAAGGTGGTCGACGAGCTGCCCGACTGGGCGCAGCTGCGCGAGGCCGGCCGGGCGCTGAAGGCCGCCACGATGGCCCGGCTCGACGACCACCTGGAGGAGCTCGAGCGCCAGGTGACCGCCCGCGGCGGCGTCGTCCACTGGGCCCGGGACGCGAACGAGGCCAACGAGATCGTCACCCGGCTGGTGCAGGCCACCGGCACCTCCGAGGTGGTCAAGGTCAAGTCGATGGCCACCCAGGAGATCGGCCTGAACGAGGCGCTGGAGGCGGCCGGGCTCGACGTCTTCGAGACCGACCTGGCCGAGCTGATCGTGCAGCTGGGGGAGGACAAGCCGTCGCACATCCTGGTGCCGGCGATCCACAAGAACCGGGCCGAGATCCGGGAGATCTTCGCCCGCACCATCCCCGGCGTCGACCCCGACCTCACCGACGACCCCCGCCAGCTGGCGATGGCCGCCCGCACCCACCTGCGCGAACGGTTCCTGCGTGCCCGGGTGGCGGTGAGCGGCGCGAACTTCGCCGTCGCCGAGACCGGCACGCTCACCGTGGTCGAGAGCGAGGGCAACGGGCGGATGTGCCTGACCCTGCCGGAGACTCTGATCACCGTCATGGGCATCGAGAAGGTGGTGCCGACGTGGCGCGACCTCGAGGTCTTCCTGCAGCTGCTGCCGCGCTCCTCCACCGGCGAGCGGATGAACCCCTACACCTCGACCTGGGCCGGCGTGGCCCCCGGCGACGGGCCGCAGGAGTTCCACCTGGTGCTGCTGGACAACGGCCGCACCGCGGTGCTCGCCGACGAGGTGGGCCGCGAGGCGCTGCACTGCATCCGCTGCTCGGCCTGCCTGAACGTCTGCCCCGTCTACGAGCGGGCCGGCGGGCACTCCTACGGCTCGGTGTACCCGGGGCCGATCGGTGCGGTGCTCTCGCCGATGCTGACCGGGGTGGAGGACAACGCCTCCCTGCCGTTCGCCTCCTCGCTCTGCGGCGCCTGCTACGACGTCTGCCCGGTGGCGATCGACATCCCGTCGATCCTGGTGCACCTGCGCGCCGAGCACGTCGAGGCCCAGGAGCGGCCGACGGCGGAGGCGGTCGCCTTCCGTGGCCTGGCGAAGGTCATGTCCCACCCGCGGCTGTGGCACCTGGCCCAGCGGGCGTCCCGGCTCGGCCGGCTGATCGCCCGCGGGAAGCCCACGCTGCCCAACGCGCTGCCGCCGCCGATCTCCGGCTGGACGCGCAGCCGCGACCTGCCCACCCCGCCGCGGGAGACCTTCGTGGAGTCGTGGGTGCGGGAGCACGGGTCGTGACCGGGCAGGGCGCCACGTGCCGACGTTCCACGTGCAACACGACAGGAGGACGACGGTGAGCGCACGCGAGGAGGTGCTGTCCCGGGTGCGCCAGGCCCTGGGGGCGGACCGGACGCCCCCTGAGGAGGTGGTCCGCGACTACCGGCTCACCGACGGCCGCCCGGCGGGCGACCCGGCGCTGCTGGAGCTGCTGGTCGACCGGGTGGAGGACTACCGGGCCACGGTGCTGCGCTGCGCCCCGGCCGAGGTCGGCGCCACCGTGCGGGCCGCCCTGGACCAGGGACTCGGCAGCGGGTGGTCGGCCGGCGACGTCGTCGTCGCCCCCGGGCTGGCCGAGGACTGGTGGCCGGCCGGCTGCGACGTCGACGACGACCGCCCCGCGGTGCAGCTCGCCGACCGGGCCGCCTCGGTCACCGCGGTGGCCGTGGCGATCGCCGAGACCGGCACCCTGGTGCTCGACGGCTCACCGGCCTGCGGACGGCGGGCGCTGTCGCTGCTGCCGGACTGCCTGGTCTGCGTGGTGACCGCCGGCCAGGTCGTGGGTAGCGTGCCCGAGGGGCTGGCCCGCCTCGACCCGCTGCGGCCGCTCACGATGGTCAGCGGCCCCTCGGCGACCAGCGACATCGAGCTGCAGCGGGTCGAGGGCGTGCACGGCCCGCGCACGCTCCTGGTGGTGCTGGCGGGCTGACGGCGTCAGCCGTTGCGGGTGGGGGGCTCCCCCTCCGCGCGGGCGGCCTGCGCCTGCGCCGGGTCGTAGGCGCAGGCGTCACCGACCTCGGCGGCCGGGTCCGGCTCTGCCGGCGGGGCACCGGTCGCGCCGGCCGACGACGTGGGGGACGGCGCAGCCCCGTCGTCGGTCGCGTCCTCCTCGGCCGGTGTGCTCTCGGCCGGGGTGGATGAGGTGTCCGCGGACGGGGTGCCCGGCGGCCCGTCCAGCGCCTGCTGCACCAGAGCGCGGATCTGGTCGTAGTCCGGGTAGGCCGGGTCGATCACCGTGTCGTCGAACACGATGCTGCGGATCTCGGCGTCCTTCACCTCGAACGCCAGGTCGACGAGGTCGTCCAGCCGGGACTGCGGGACGTCGGTGGACACGATGTCCTGGGTCGTGGCGGCCAGCTGCTGGAACCGGCTGAGCAGCGTCATCGGGTCGGCCGCCTCGACGATCTCGCCGATCACGCAGCGCTGGCGGTCCATCCGCTGGTAGTCGGAGAGACCGAACCGGCCGCGGGCGAAGTCGAGGGCACGGGCGCCGTCCATGTGCTGCTCCGGTCCCGGCTCGATGTAGTCGTCCGGCAGGATCCCGAGCGAGGGCTCGCCACCGACCGGCACGTAGTAGTTGACGTTCACGTCGATGCCACCGAGCGCGTCGACCAGCCGGCTGAAGCCGTCCAGGTTGACCAGCACGAAGTAGTCGATCTCCAGGCCGAGGGCCTCACCGACGCCGAGCTTGAGCATGTCCGCACCCGGGTCGTCGGTCTCCCCGAGGATGCCCGGGTACCACGCCGGCCCGTTCCGGTAGACGGCGTTGAGCAGGCTCTCGCTCTCACTGCCGACGTCGAACCCGTCGGGCCACACCTCGGCCAACGGGCTGTCCTCCGGGAAGGGCAGCTCCTGCAGGTTGCGGGGCAGGCTGAACAGCGTGGTGGCCCCGGTGTCGGTCTGCACGTTGGCGACGATCACGGTGTCGGTGCGCACGCCCTCGCGGCCCTCGCCGCCGTCCCCGCCCAGCAGCAGGAAGTTGACCTCCTCCCGGTCACCGAACGGGTCGGGGTCGTCGGTGGGGTCGGTGACCGTGGCGCTGTCCCGGTCGGCGAACACGTTGTCGAGCAGCTGGGCCTGGGCGTCGGCGATCCGCACGGCCCACACGGCGGGCACGACCACCCCCGCGCACAGGGTCAGGACGACGACCGCGCCGACCACCTGCTGCCATGCGCGGGTGCGGCGTGGCAACAGCAGGGCGTAACCGACCAGCACGACGAGCAGCCAGGCCACCGCGAGGGCGACGATGCCGCCGATCACCCACCGCAGGGCCGCGGAGTCGACGGCCACCGCGATCACGTCGCGCAGGCCCGTGGTGGCCAGGTAGGCCACCCCACCGAGCAGCACCATGAAGACGACGACGACGAGAGCACCGAGCCGGCGCCGCCCGGTGGCCAGGAAGGCAGAGCCGGGCACCAGGGCACCGACCACGGTGAGCAGCAGGGCCGGGCCGAAACCCCGGACGGTGTGTGGACCTCTCCGCCTGCCGCGCCGCCCGCCCTGCTGGGTCGCTGAGTCGTCGCTCACGCGGCTGCCCCGTGCATCGCGGATCCGGTCATCCGGCCATGATCGCACCGTTTCGGCCTCGGATCACGGGCCCGGCGGACGGCTCCACCCCCGGAAGAGCGGGTCGTGTCGCCGGTCACACCCCGATGTCTGGCCTGGCTCCCCCCGGGTACGGAAGGGTCAGACGCAGCCGCGGTCGGCCGCCGCCCGTCGGCACGGTCGGCGTAGATCACGACACCGTAGGTACGGACCGAGGAGGTCGATCGTGTCCCACACGTCGCGCGAGGCAGCACTGCTCAGCGAGCTCGAGCCGGTGGTGGAGGAGAACCTGAACCGCCACATCGGACTGGCGCAGGAATGGCACCCGCACGACTACGTCCCCTGGTCGCAGGGGCGGGACTTCGCCTTCCTCGGCGGCGAGGACTGGTCGCCGGAGCAGTCCCGGCTGGACGAGACCGCCAAGGCGGCGATGTTCACCAACCTGCTCACCGAGGACAACCTCCCCAGCTACCACCGGGAGATCGCCACCCGGTTCGGCCGCGACGGCGCCTGGGGCACGTGGGTCGGCCGCTGGACGGCGGAGGAGAACCGGCACGGCGTCGCGCTCCGCGACTACCTCGTCGTCACCCGCGGGGTCGACCCCGTCGAGCTCGAGCGGGCCCGGATGGACTACATGACCTCCGGCTACGACTCCGGGGACAAGACCCCGCTCGAGGCGGTCGCCTACGTCTCGTTCCAGGAGCTCGCCACCCGGGTGAGCCACCGCAACACCGGCAAGGCCACCGGCGACCCGATCGCCGACCAGCTCCTCGCCCGGATCGCCAAGGACGAGAACCTGCACATGGTCTTCTACCGGAACATCGTCTCCGCGGCGTTCGAGATCGAGCCCGACAAGACCATGCGGGCGGTCGCCGACGAGGTGATGCGCTTCGAGATGCCCGGCGCCACCATGGCCGGCTTCCGCAAGAACTCCGTGCTCATCGCCAAGGCCGGCATCTACGACCTGCGGCTGCACCACGACGAGGTCATCCAGCCCGTGCTGCGCGCGTGGAAGGTGTTCGAGCGCACCAACCTCGGCCCCGAGGGCGAGCAGGCCCGCGAGGAGCTCGCCCAGTTCCTGGTCGGCCTGGATGCCCAGGCCACCAAGTTCGTGGAGAGCCGGGACCGGATGCGCGCCCGCGTGCAGGCCCGCCAGGACACCCCGCTCACCCCGCTCCCGCAAGCCTGAGGAGGGTCGCGGCCTAGGCTCGGTACCCGTGCGCCTGGCCACCTGGAACGTCAACTCCATCCGCAGCCGAGTCGACCGGGTGGAGGCCTTCCTGCAGCGCAGTGACGTCGACGTCCTGGCGCTGCAGGAGACCAAGTGCAAGGACGAGCAGTTCCCGGAGGAGCGGTTCCGGGCGCTGGGCTACGACGTCGCGCACGTCGGCCACTCGCAGTGGAACGGTGTCGCGCTGCTCTCCCGGGTCGGGCTCAGCGACGTCCAGGTCGGCTTCCCCGGCATGCCCTCATGGTCGTCCAAGGAGGGCATCGAGCCCGCCCAGGAGGCCCGGGCGCTCGGCGCCGTCTGCGGCGGGGTCCGGGCGTGGAGCCTGTACGTGCCCAACGGCCGCACGCTGACCGACCCGCACCTGCAGTACAAGCTCGAGTGGCTGGAGGCGCTGCGGGTGCACGCCGGCGGGTGGCTCACCGAGGACGCCGAGGCGCAGGTCGCGCTGGTCGGCGACTGGAACATCGCCCCGCAGGACGACGACGTCTGGGACATCTCGCTGTTCAGCCACTCCACGCACGTCTCCGAGCCGGAGCGGTCGGCGTTCCAGGGCGTGGTCGAGGCCGGCTTCACCGACGTCGTCCGGCCGTACACGCCCGGGCCCGGGGTCTACACCTACTGGGACTACACGCAGCTGCGCTTCCCCCGCCGCGAGGGCATGCGCATCGACTTCGTGCTCGGCTCGCCGGCGCTGGCCCAGCGGGTCACCGGCGCCCGGATCGACCGCGAGGAGCGCAAGGGCAAGGGCGCCAGCGACCACGCCCCGGTCGTCGTCGACCTGGCCGACTGACCCAGCACACTCGCGGTCCGGCGCCCGTGCCGGCGTCGGCGAAGGCAGCAGGCGGCAGGCGGCAGGCGGCAGGCGGCAGGCGGCAGGGCCGATGGTCCAGCGGGCCTGCCGAGACGGTTCCGCGGAACCGTCCGGCGCGACTGAGCGGCGGTTCCTGTCAGCGGTCTCCACTACGTTCGAACACATGATCGATGCACTGGTCCCTCCCCTGCCGCTGCCCGTCGTCGCCCCTTCCGTCACCGAGCCGATCGAGCCCCTCGACTCACTGGGTGACCGGATCTGCGCGGGTGCGGTGCAGCTGGCGGCGGCCACGGCGTCCTGGTTGCGATTGGTCGCCGAGTTCGACGAGCGGGAGGGCTGGGGAGGCGTCGGCATCACCTCGTGTGCGCACTGGCTGGCCTGGAAGTGCTCGCTGACGCCGGGGACGGCCCGGCAGCACGTCCGGGTGGCGCGGGCACTGCG
The DNA here is from genome assembly GCF_026967885.1 of Modestobacter sp. VKM Ac-2983. Classification (NCBI taxonomy): domain Bacteria; kingdom Bacillati; phylum Actinomycetota; class Actinomycetes; order Geodermatophilales; family Geodermatophilaceae; genus Modestobacter; species Modestobacter sp. VKM Ac-2983. The sequence continues at coordinate 25,150 of NZ_JAPVBK010000003.1, read as the reverse complement.
TGGGCTGCCCCTCACCAGCGCCGCCTTCTCCGCCGGTGAGCTCTCCTACTCGAAGGTGCGCGCGCTGACCAGGGTCGCCGAACCCGGCACCGAGGCAGAGCTCGTCGAGTTCGCCCGGCACGCCACCGCCTCCCAGGTGGAGCGCACCGTGCGGGCCTGGCGCCGGGCCGACGACGTCGACGCGGGCCGGGTCGCCGACCGGCGACGGTTCTCCTGGTGGGTCGAGGACGACGGGATGGTCTCGGTGCAGGTGCGGATGGAAGCCGAGCAGGGCGCCGAGTTCCTCGCCGCGATCGAGTCACTCGCCGAACGGGACGCCCGCCGGGAACGGGCCGCCCGTCGCCGCGCCCAGGCCGCCCTGGTCGGCGGTCCCGAACCGGCTGGGGACGACGAGGCGGCCCCCACCGGCGTCCCCGCCGTGGCAGGACGTGCCGCCGGAGATGCCTCGGCCGAGGACGAACGGGAGCCGCTGGCGGTGACCACCGCGCGCCGCTGCCGGGCGATGACACAGCTGGCCGCGGCGGCGGCCGACGCCGACCGCCGCGCCGGGGACCCGCCCCGTCGTGAGGTGGTCGTCGTCGTGGACGCCTCGGTGCTCGCCGACGACGAGGCCGCCGGGCGGGCCGCGCTGGAAGGCGGTCCGGCCCTCACGCCTGCGCAGGCGCGTCGGCTGGCCTGCGACGCGGCCGTCACCGCGATCGTCACCGACGGCCCCGAGGTGCTGGCCCAGGGCCGGTCGCGGCGATACGCCACCCGCGCCCAGCGCCGCGCACTGCTGCTGCGCGACGGCGGCTGTGCGCGACCGGGCTGCGAGGAGACGCGGCCGGAACGCCTGCATGCTCACCACCTGCGGCACTGGCTGCACGGCGGCCGCACCGACGTCTCGAACCTCGTCCTGCTCTGCGACGTCGACCACGGGCTGGTCCACGACCACGACCTGGTGCTCAGCCGGCGCGGCGGCCGGCTGGTCGCCGTGGCCCCGGACGGCGGGCGGCCGTGGTCCGACACCGGGGAGCGGTTCCGCGGGACCGCCACCCATGGGCTGGCGTCACTGCTCCCGCCCCTGCACCTGCTGCCCGCGGCCCTCCCCTCCGACGGCGAGCGGATGGACCTCCAGCACGTCGTCTGGGCACTCATGGCACATCGCGACCTCGTCCGGCGACGCGCCGCCTGAGCGCAAGGACGGCCGTCCGGGGGCCGTTGCACCAGGCGATGCCCACCGCGCGCACCGCCCCCGCCAGCTCCCCGCCGACACCGACCTCACCGTCGAGTGCATCACCCACCTGTTCACGCCGGGCAGCAAGGCCACACTGACCGACTGGTACCCGCGCACGAAGCTGGAGATGGACGAGGACGCCCGGACCACCAAGTGCGGGAAGTACGGGGCGGTCACGCACGTCCAACCGCGGGACACCATGACCGAGCTGCGGAGCTGGTTCACCGACGCGATCGCCGATCGGCTGTCCGGCGCCCGGTTGCTCTACCGGACCTGAGTCAGCGGGGGCGGTGCTGGACCAGGCCGACCGGCACCGGGCCGGGCCAGACCGCCTCGAGCGCCTCGGCGGTCTCCTCGCGGAGCTCGGTGGCGGCGCCGAACGTGCACACCCGGACCGGGCCGCCGTCGGGCCCGGCCTCCAGGACGTCGGCGACGACGACCGTGATGTTGTCGGTGGGCGGCCCGGCCAGCGCGGCGTCCCGGAGGCGCGCGGCGGCCTCGGCGGGCGTGCCCTCCGCGGCCAGCAGGTCGCACAGCACCGCCGGCGGGACGACGTCGGACAGCCCGTCGGAGCAGACCATCACCCGGTCACCGGCGCGCGCGTCCAGCCGCAGCACGTCGACCGCGGCGACGTCGTCGTCCGCGCCGTGCAGGGCGGCGTAGACCGCTGACCGCTGCGGGTGCACCTTCGCCTCGGCCGGCGTGAGCGAGCCGGCGTCGATCAGCGCCTGGACCAGGGTGTGGTCGGTGCTGACCTGCTGCAGCTCGCCGTCCTGGAGCAGGTAGCCGCGGGAGTCGCCGATGTGCAGCAGGGCCAGCCCCTCGGCGTCGACGTGCAGCACGGTCATCGTGGTCGCCATCGTCCGCAGCCGCGGGCGCTCGGTGTAGGCGGCCCGGATCCGTTCGTTCGCGCTGGCCACGATCCGCACCGGGTCGTCCGCGCCCTCGCCGGTGCTGCCGGTGGCCAGCGGGGCCAGCCAGTTGACCACCAGTGAGGAGGCGACCGCGCCGCCGACGTTGCCGCCCACCCCGTCGGCGATGGCGATCAGCTGGGGACCGGCGACCGCGGAGTCCTGGTTGTCCGGGCGGGGGCCACGGGTGGAGACGGCAGCGCTGTCGAGCACGAGCACCTGCCGTCACCTCCTGTCCTCACCGACCGACCGGCCTGCACCGCGAACGCAGCGGTCGCCGAACGGTAGATCACGCGACCCGGGGGCGCCCACGAACACGGCGGGCGCGGTCACCTACCGTTCGTCCTCGTGCTCGTCCTGCTGCCGCCGTCGGAGACCAAGCACCCCGGCGGGGACGGCGCCCCGCTGGACCTGAGTGCCCTGGGCACCCCGGAGCTGAACCCCCTGCGCGAACAACTGGTGACCGCGGTGGTGTCGCTCGCCGGCGACGTCCCGGCCGCCCGGGCGGCGCTCGGCCTCTCCCCCGCCCAGGACGGCGAGATCGCCCGCAACGCCGCGCTGCGCACCAGTCCGACGATGCCGGCGATCGAGCGCTACACCGGCGTCCTCTACGACGCCCTGGACGTCAGGTCCCTCACCCGGGCGCAACGCCGCCGGGCCGCCGGGCGGCTGGCGGTGGGGTCGGCGCTCTTCGGGCTGCTGCGCGCCGACGACCCCGTCCCCGCCTACCGGCTCTCCGCGGGGAGCTCGCTGCCCGGGCTGCCGACGCTGCGGTCGCTGTGGAAGCCGGTGCTCACCGACGTGCTGACCGGCGTCGACGACCTGGTGGTCGACCTGCGCTCCGGGGCCTACGCCGAGCTGGCCCCCGTCCCGGGCGCGGTCACCGTGCAGGTGCTCAGCGAGCGCCCCGACGGCACCCGGGCGGTGGTCAGCCACTTCAACAAGGCGCACAAGGGCCGGCTGGCGCGGCTGCTGGCCAGCACCACGGCCGAGCCGGATTCCGTCGTCCGGCTGCGCGCCCTGCTGCGCCGGGCGGGGTTGCACGTGGAACACGACGGCCGCACCGAGCTGACCCTCGTCGTCCCGGCAGCAGCGGTGACTCGCTGACCGAGGTTCCTCAGCGCTGAGAGACCCAGTACGGTCGCCGGGGTGAGCGACCTCGACGAGCTGTGCACCCGTCCGGCGACCGAACTGGTCGCGCTGGTCCGCGACCGGGAGATCTCCGCCCGGGAGCTGATGGACGCCCACCTCGACCGGATCGAGCGGCTGAACCCGGAGCTCAACGCGATCGTCACGCTGGACGCCGAGGGCGCCCGGGCCGCGGCCGACGCCGCCGACGCCCGGCTCGCCGCCGGTGAGCCGGTCGGCCCGCTGCACGGTCTGCCGGTCGCGCACAAGGACACCCACGCCACCGGGGGAATGCGCACCACCTGGGGCTCACCGCTGCACGCCGAGACGGTGCCGGCGCGCGACGAACTGGTCGTCGCCCGGCTGAAGGCGGCCGGCGCGATCCGGGTCGGCAAGACGAACGTGCCCGAGTTCGCGGCCGGCTCGCACACCTTCAACACCCTGTTCGGCGCCACCCACAACCCCTACCGGCACGGGCTGTCCGCCGGCGGTTCCTCCGGTGGCGCGGCCGCGGCGCTGGCCGCGGGGCTGGTGCCGATCGCCGAGGGCAGCGACATGGGCGGCTCGCTGCGCAACCCGGCGGCGTTCTGCAACGTCGTCGGCCTGCGGCCCACGCCCGGCCGGGTGCCCAGCCACCCGACGGCGATCGGCTGGTCACAGCTGTCGGTGCAGGGGCCGATGGGCCGCACCGTCGGCGACGTCGCGCTGGGGCTGTCCGCGCTGGCCGGCCCGGACGCGCGGGTGCCGATCTCGCTGACCGACCCCGGCGCGCCGTTCGCCGCACCGCTGCCGACCGAGCTGACCGGCCTGCGCGTCGCCTGGGCCCCCGACCTGGGCGGCCAGGTGCCGGTCGACCCGGCGATCACCGCGGTGCTCATGGACCAGCTCGGGGTGTTCCGCGACCTCGGCGCCACCGTCGAGGAGGACTGTCCGGACCTGGCCGGCGCCGACGAGGCATTCGGCGTGCTGCGGGCCTGGCTGTTCGAGGCGAGCTTCGGCGCCCTCGTGCGGGAGCACCCGGACCAGGTGAAGGAGACGATCCGCTGGAACGCCGCCCGGGGTGCAGCGCTGACCGGCGCCGACGTCGGCCGCGCGGAGGTCGCGCACACGGCCCTCTTCGAGCGGGTCGTCGCGTTCTTCGAGCGCTTCGACGTGCTGCTCGCCCCGACCACCCAGGTGCTGCCGTTCCCGGTCGAGCAGGAGTACCCGACCGAGGTCGCCGGCGTCCCGCAGGAGGACTACCTGGGCTGGATGCGCTCCTGCACGCTGATCTCGGCCACCGGGTGCCCCGCCCTGTCGGTGCCCGGCGGCTTCACCCCGGACGGGCTGCCGGTGGGTCTACAGGTCATCGGCGCACCCCGGGCCGACCGGCGGGTGCTGGAGGTCGGGCACGCATTCGAGCAGGCCACCGGCTTCGGCCGGCGCCGTCCGGAGCTCTGACCCGCGCGGGTCGAGCCGGGCGGCCTGACGTTGAGCCGTGCCACGGCGCGGCTCGACGTCCGCTGGAGCGGCTCACCCTCGAGCGAGACGCTGCCGGAGGTCAGTCCTGGTTCGACGGGGCCACGCGGTAGGCACCGTCGGCGCCGGCGACCCCGGCCGGGCGGTGGGCCCGGGCGACCATGACCTTCTCGTGCCGGCGGGCGAAGACCACCGTGCCGACGAGGAACAGCCCGGAGATCACCAGGACGAGAGCGGTGAAGGCGTTGGTGAACGGGAGCTCCGCCCCGGCGAGCACCAGCGCCCCGACGGCGACCAGGGCGACGGCGGCGAGGACGGCGCCGACGGCCCGCCACGGGCTGCGGCCGACCTCCTCGACGCCCGCCACGGCCTTGTCCTGGGCGTAGTCCAGCGGCTTCTTCGCCCAGGTGAACCGGGTGGCCAGCACCGCGAGCCCGGCAGCGACGAGCACGAACCCGGGGCCGGGCAGCACCAGCAGCGCGATGCCGGCGAGGGTCAGCAGTCCGCCGAGGGCGGCGATCACGACGGTCTTCACGGGTCGGTTGTGCCCCATCGATCCGCTGCGCACTCCGCTCCCCCGGCGTGTCGCACGGATCCGGCGGGATTCAGCGGCGCCGGCGCAGCCCTCGCAGCGTGCGGACGGCGACCAGCAGCTCTGCCAGCTCGTGCCGGTCACCGCTGGCCAGGTCCGCGAGCTGGGCCGCGGCCCGCTGCTGGGCGATGTCCCAGGCGTCGACCCACCGCTCGACCAGCTCGGGCGCGGCCTCGCCGTCGGCGCGCCGCAGGCCCAGCACGTCGCCGGTGAGCGTCGCCTGCTCGGTGGCCAGGTCGTCGCGCAGGCTCGCCCGCGCCATCGACGGCCAGCGCCGGTCCCGGGGCAGCCCGATCACCAGCTCGCGCAGCGGCACGAGGCCCAGCCGCTCGGCCAGGCACTGGGACACCTGCGCCGCCAGCGCGATGGGCGCACCGGTGTCCTCCGCGACCACCGCGAGGTCCAACGCAGTCGGCAGCAGCGGCGCCGCGGCGACCTCGGCGGCCAGTTCCGGCGCGACGCCGGCGGCCCGGAGCTCCGCGGCGCGCTCCGCGTAGGCCTCGGCGTCGGCCCCCAGCAGCCAGCCGGGCAGGCCGGCGCACACCTCGGCGACCGGCCCGGCGAACCGCTCGATCACCGGGGTCAGCGTGGCCGCCGGCTCCGCGGTGAGCTCCGGGATCCGGAGCAGCCAGCGGGTGGTCCGCTCGGCCAGCCGGGTGGCCTCGGTGCGCAGCCGCACCTGGGTGGCGGCCGGCACCCGGTTGTCCAGGTCCCGCGGGGCGTCCCACAGCCGGTCGACGTCGAAGACCGCCCGGGCGACGGTGTGCGCCCGCACCACGGCCGCGACCGGCGCGCCGGTCTCCTCGCCGAGCCGGAACAGCCCGGTGACCCCGGCGGTGTTGACCGCCCGGTTGCTCAGCACCGTGGCGACGATCTCCCGGCGCAGCGGGTGGCTGTCCAGCGCGGCGGGGAAGCGGGCGCGCAGCTCGGTGGGGAAGTAGTCCTGGAGCAGGTCGGCCAGCGCCGGGTCGTCGGGCAGTCCCGAGTCCAGGACCGCATCGCCCGCCTCGATCTTGGCGTAGGCCAGCAGCACGGAGAGCTCGGGAGCGGTCAGCGCCTGACCGTCGCGGCGACGCTCGGCGATCGCCCGGTCGCCGGGCAGCGCCTCCACCGCGCGGTCGAGCCGGCCGGTGCGCTCCAGCGCGCGCAGGTACCGCTGGTGGGCGTCGAGGAGGCCGCGGCTCGCGGCGCTCTCGGAGGCCAGCGCGGCGTTCTGCGCGTAGTTGTCCCCGATGACCGCCGCGGCGACCTCGTCGGTCATCGCCTCCAGCAGGCGGGCCCGGCCGTCCCGGTCCAGCCGTCCGTCGTCCACCACCCGGTTCAGCGCGATCTTGATGTTGACCTCGTGGTCGGAGGTGTCGACACCGGCGGAGTTGTCGATCGCGTCGGTGTTCACCCGCCCACCGGTCAACGCGTACTCGATCCGTCCCCGCTGGGTCAGGCCCAGGTTCCCGCCCTCGCCGACCACCCGGACCCGCAGCTGGCCGCCGTCGACCCGCACCGCGTCGTTGGCCTTGTCCCCCACGTCCAGCGCGCTCTCCCCGGCGGCCTTCACGTACGTGCCGATCCCGCCGTTGAACAGCAGGTCGACCGGGGCCAGCAGGACTGCGCGCACCAGCTCGGGCGGGCTCAGCGCGTCCACGTCGTCGGCCAGCCCCAGCGCCGCGCGCATCGGCGCGGACACCGGCACGGACTTCGCCGTCCGGGGCCACACGCCCCCGCCGGGGCTGATCAGTGAGCGGTCGTAGTCGGCCCAGGAGGAGCGCGGCAGCTGGAACAGCCGCCGGCGCTCGGCGAGGGACACGGCGGCGTCCGGGGTCGGGTCCACGAAGACGTGCCGGTGGTCGAAGGCGGCCACCAGCTGGAGGTGCTCGGACAGCAGCATGCCGTTGCCGAAGACGTCACCGGACATGTCGCCGATGCCGACGACGGTGACCTCCTGGTTCTGCACGTCGACGCCGAGCTCGCGGAAGTGCCGGGTGACCGACTCCCACGCGCCGCGGGCGGTGATGCCCATCGCCTTGTGGTCGTAGCCGACCGAGCCGCCGGAGGCGAACGCGTCGCCCAGCCAGAACCCACGCTCGATCGCCACCGAGTTGGCCAGGTCGGAGAAGGTCGCCGTCCCCTTGTCGGCGGCGACCACCAGGTACGTGTCGTCGCCGTCGTGCCGGACGACCCGCTCCGGCGGGACGACGGCGCCGTCGACCATGTTGTCGGTGAGGGCCAGCAGCGCGCCGATGAACTGGGTGTAGCGGGCCTTGCCCTCGGCGAGGACCTCGTCGCGGGGGGCGCCCTCACCGGGGCCGCGCAGCACCACGAAGCCGCCCTTGGCCCCGGTCGGCACGATCACGGTGTTCTTCACCGTCTGCGCCTTGACCAGCCCCAGCACCTCGGTGCGCAGGTCCTCGCGCCGGTCGCTCCAGCGCAGCCCGCCGCGGGCGACCGCACCGAAGCGCAGGTGCACCCCGAGCACCTGCGGCGAGCTGACCCACACCTCCCGCGCCGGGCGGGGCTCGGGCAGGTCCGGGACGGCGGAGGGGTCGAGCTTGAGCGCCAGCGGGGCACCGTCGGTGAAGACGCCGGCCGTGTAGGCCGTCGTCCGCAGGGTCGCCCGGACGGCGGCCAACAGCGAGGACAGCACCCGGTCGGCGTCCAGTGAGGCCACCTCGCCGATCGCCGCGGTCAGCGACTCGACCAGGGCGGTGGTGCGCGCCTCGCGGCCGGCCGAGCGGTCGGGGTGGAACCGGGTCTCGAACAGCGCGATGAGCCGGGCCACGATCCCTGGGTGCGCGGCGAGGGTCTCCTGCACGTAGGACTGGCCGAAGGGCAGCCCACCCTGGCGCAGCCACTGCACGTAGGCACGGAGCACGGCCACCTGCCGCCAGGTCAGCCCGGCCAGCAGGACGAGGGAGTTCAGCGCGTCGTCCTCCGCCCGGCCCGCCCAAACGGCGGTGATCGCGTCGGTGAACCGCTCGGGCAGCGTGCCGGCGAAGGGCACCTCGGTGGTCGGCGAGGCCAGGCCGAAGTCGTACACCCAGGCCATCGGAGCGCCGATCCGGTCCACCTCGTACGGCCGCTCGTCCAGCACGTCGACGCCCATGTGCTGCAGCACCGGCAGCACGTCGGACAGCAGCAGCCGCTCCCCCACCCGGTACACGGTCAGCCGGCGCTCCCCCTCCGGCCCGGCCGGTGCGCGCAGCCGCAGGTCCAGCCCGCCGGGGGCCAGCCGGTCCAGCCGGGCCAGGTCCTCCACGGCCACCTGGGCCGGGAACTCCTCCTGGTAGGCCGCCGGGAAGGCGTCGGCGACCCGGGCCAGCAGCCGGGGGGCGTCGTCGCCGTGCCGACCGACGAGGGCGGCGGTCAGGTCGTCGGTCCAGCTGCGGGCGGCCGCCGCCAGGGCCTGCTCCAGCGCCGGGACGTCGACGTCGGGCAGCGACGGGCCGCCCCGGCGGCTCACCGGCACCCGGACGATGAAGTGCAGGCGGGTGAGCACCGACTCGCTGGACCGGACGGTGAACTCCACGTGGGTGCCACCCAGGTGCTCCAGCAGCAGCCGTTGCATGGTCAGCCGGACCTGCGTGGTGTACCGGTCGCGGGGGAGGTAGACGAGGGCGGAGAAGAACCGGCCGAACGGGTCCCGGCGCAGGAACAACCGGGTCTGCCGGCGTTCGCGCAGGTGCAGCACGGCCAGCGCCACCGGGAGCAGCTCGTCGACGTCGACCTGCAGCAGCTCGTCGCGCGGGTAGGTCTCCAGGACGTCGAGCAGCTGCTTGCCCGAGTGGCTGTCGGCGGGCACCCCGGAGCGTGCCAGGACGGCGTCGGCGGTGCGCCGGACGAGCGGCACCTCCCGGACGCTGCTGGTGTAGGCCTCGTTCGGGAACAGGCCCACGAGCAGGTGCTGGCGGCCGCGGCTGCCCGGTGAGTCGCTGGGCAGGTCGACGACCACCAGGTCCAACCAGGCCGGGCGCTGGACCGTGGAGCGGGCGTCGCCCTTGGTGATCCGGACCCGACGAGCAGCACCCGCACCCGGCGCGGCCAGCCCGGCCGGCGCCACCGAGGTGGCGCGCGCCGGGGAGCTGCGCAGCACCCCGAGCTCGGAGCCGGCGACCACCTCGACCGCCGGCTCCGCGGCGTCACCGACCAGCTCGACGGTGCGGGCGCCGAGGAAGAGGAAGTTGCCACCGGTCAGCCAGCGGAGCAGCGCCGCGGCCTCGGCCGGGTCGTCGGCGGGGTGGCCGGCGTCCGCGGGGGACGGCAACCGGTCCAGCGCGTCGGCGATCTCCCCGGCCCGCCCGGCCAGGGCCGCGGCGTCGGTGTGTGCCCCGCGGACGTCGTCCAGCACGGCACCGATCCCGGCCAGCAGGTCGGCGGCGGCCTCCTCGTCGACCTGCCCGGACAGCACGACGGACATCCAGGACTCGGCGATGGCGTCGGCCCCGCAGGTGGCCGCGTCGGCGCTGTCGCAGAAGGCGACCAGCTCTCCGTCGGCGTCCCGGCGGACGACCACGACGGGGTGCACGACGTGGTCGGGGGCGATGCCCTGCCGGGTCACCTCGGCGCTGACGGAGTCGACGAGGAACGGCATGTCGTCGACGACCACCCGGAGCACGGCCCGCCCGCCGTCGGTGCGGTGGACGTCGACGACCGGGGTGCCGGGCCGGCGGGAGGCCGCCAGCCGGAGGTGCCCGAGCGCGAGGGCGGCCAGCTCGACGGGGTCGTGGCCGACCACCTCGGCGGCCGGCTCTCCGGCGTAGAAACGGTGCAGCAGCACCGGGGCGTCGGCCGGCTCCACGCCGGCCGGGAGGGCGCCCTGGGCGGTCAGCAGCTCGCCGGCGGCGGTGGCTGCCTGGTCCAACAGCCGGCGCTTCTCCTCCTGCGCCGCCTCGAACGAGGCCATGTCGACCCGGGTGTCGACCCGGGTGTCGACCAGGCCGTCGACGCTGCCGTCACCGCTCTCGCCACCCGGGGCGACCGGGGGGCGGTCACCCCCCGGACCGGCCGGGGTGCGTGCGGACCGATCGGACTCCGAACCGAGACGAGCCATGCTCACCGACGCTAGTGGCCGCGCACCTTCAAGGGCAGCACCAGCTCGGCGATCCAGCTGAAGAGGGCGATGAGGAACCCGCCGAACAGGGCGGCGAGGAAGCCGTCCACGGTGAACCGGTCGGACAGCACCGCGGTGAGGCCGAGCATCGCCGCGTTGATGACCAGCAGGAACAGGCCGAGGGTGAGGATCACGAACGGCAGCGCCAGCAATCGCACGATCGGCCCGATGATGGAGTTGACCAGCGCGAACAGCAGCGCGACCCAGAGGTAGGTGCCGGTCTCGCCGAAGAAGCCGTCGGCGTTGCCGATCACCTGGATCCCGTCGACCAGCCGGGTCACGGCGTAGATGATCGCCGCCAGCACGACGACGCGGACGGCGAACTTCCCGATCGTGGCCACGGCGGCACGGTAGCGCCCAGCGATGACGTTCCGTGGGATCGCGCCGTATGACCGACTCTCGCGCCGCGGCTAGACGTCGGTAGACGATCCTGACCGCGGTGCATGTCACGCCATCCAGTGGGGAACGATCGAGCGCGCCGGACGTTGTGATGGATACCGGTCCGGTCGGACCCCCGGGCTCCACCCCCCTCGTCGCCTCGTGCGACCACTCGCCGAGAGGCGCCCGCCCGGATCGGTCATCGCGCGCCCCGTCGGGAGTCGGCTCCCGGCGGGGCGCTGCGCTGGGAGACTGCGGCCGTGACCAGTACGCCGACGCAGGACCCAGCCCCGGCGCCCCGCCGACCGGGTCCTGGGTCGCGCCGCCTGCCCGCCCGGACCGCGCGCCGCGCCCTGCTCCTGGTCGCCCTGATCGCCGGCGGCTGCGCCGTCGCTCTCACGGCCGACCTCCCTGAGGTGGCCACCCTCCGCGACTGGCTCCGCGACGCCGGCCCCCTCGGCTGGGCCGCCCTCGTGGTGGGCCTGGCGCTGGCCACGCTGGCGCCGGTGCCCCGCACGGCGCTCTCCCTGCTGGCCGGCGTCCTCGCCGGGTTCTGGGGCGGGCTCGCGCTGGCGCTGACCAGCGGCGTCCTCGGCGCCGCCGCCGGCTTCCTGGTCGCCCGCCGGCTCGGCCGGGAGGCGGTCACCCGGCTGGCCGGGCCCCGCCTGGCGCGCGTCGACGCCCGGCTGTCCGAGCGCGGGTTCCTCGCGGTGGTGATCGGCCGGCTGACGCCGATCGCGCCGTTCACCGTGGTCAGCTATGCCGCCGGCCTGTCCGGCATGCGGTGGCGGGACCACCTGGCCGGCAGTGCACTGGGGCTGGTGCCGGGCACCGTGCTGCACGTGACCATCGGGGCGACCGTCGGCTCGACCGACCGGGACGGCGGGGTCCCGCTGCTGGCGAGCCTGGTGCCACTCACGCTGGCCCTGGTGGCGATCGGTGTGGTCCGCGGTCGCCGCCGGGCGGCGGGTGCCCCGCAGCCCGAGGCCTGACGCCGGTCCTCCGATTCGAACGCACGTTCGAACGGCGTGGTAGCGTGACACCCGTCGAGGACGCCCTCTGGCGCTGTATCTGCCCGTCTATCGTTGGCACTAGACAGCGGCAGACGCGGGTCGAGACGGCGGTCGATGCCGTCGTCTAACGGTTTCTACCGCTGTGGCAAGACAACGGCATAGGGTGCTCGACATGGACCCCGTGCGGAACCCGTACGCCCCCGGCGCCGGGCAGCGCCCGCCCGAGCTGGCCGGCCGGGACACCGAGCTCTCCGCTTTCGACGTCGTCCTGGAGCGGATCGCCCGCGGCCGGCCGGAACGCTCACTGGTGCTCACCGGGTTGCGCGGCGTCGGCAAGACCGTGCTGCTGAACCAGCTGCGCTCCGCGGCGATCACCCGCGGCTGGGGCACCGGGAAGATCGAGGCCCGCCCGGACCAGTCGCTGCGTCGGCCGCTGTCGGCCGCGTTGCACATGGCGCTCCGGGAGCTCCGACACCCCGACCAGGAGTCCACCGACGCCGTCCTGGGCACCCTCAAGGCCTTCGCCCAGCGCCAGGCACCCGCAGACGCGAAGGTGCGTGACCGCTGGCAGCCGGGCATCGACGTGCCGGCCAGCACCGGGCGCGCCGACTCCGGGGACATGGAGATCGACCTGGTCGAGCTGCTCAGCGACGTGGCCGGCCTCGCCGCCGACGTCGGCAAGGGCGTGGCGCTGTTCATCGACGAGATGCAGGACGTGCAGACCGACGACGTCTCGGCGATCTGCGCCGCGTGCCACGAGCTCTCCCAGCAGGGCTCGCCGCTGATCGTCGTCGGCGCCGGTCTCCCTCACCTGCCCGCGGTGCTGAGCGCCTCCAAGAGCTACTCGGAGCGGCTCTTCCGCTACCTGCGGATCGATCGGCTGGACCGGGACGCCGCCGACCGGGCGCTGCTGGCCCCGGCCGAGCGGGAGGACGTCGAGTTCGACACCGCCGCCCTGGACGCCCTCTACGCCGCCGCCGACGGCTACCCCTACTTCGTGCAGGCCTACGGCAAGGTCACCTGGGACGTCGCCGCGGCCTCCCCCATCACCGCCGACGACGTCGCGATGGCCGCACCGGCCGCCGAGGCCGAGCTCGCGGTGGGCTTCTTCGGCTCCCGCTACGACCGGGCCACCCCGGCCGAGCGCGAGTACATGCACGCCATGGCCGAGCTCGGCGGGCCGAGCGGTGCCGCGGTGGGCACCTCCGACGTCGCGGTCTCGCTGGGCCGCAAGCCGGCCTCCCTCTCCCCCGCCCGGGACTCGCTGATCAAGAAGGGCCTGGTCTACTCCGCCGAGCGCGGCCAGATCGCCTTCACCGTTCCGCACTTCGGCCGCTACCTGCTCCGCCACGCCACCGACTGAGCACCCGATCGGGTCGTGTTCCACGTGCAACCTCCCCGCCGGGACGGCAGGGTGGCCGGGTGAGCACTCCTGCCGACGCCCGCTCCCCCGAGGAGATCACCGTCCCCGTCGAGGGCGGCGAGCTCGCCGCCCTGTACTGGGCCGCCGACGCCCCCGGAGCACCGCTGGTCGTGCTGGTGCACGGGATCACCGGGAACGCCGCGGTCTGGGGCCCGGTCGCGGCCGCCCTGGCCGGCGAGTGCGAGGTGGTCGCGCCCGACCTGCGGGGCCGCGCCGGCAGCGCCGGGCTCCCCGGCCCCTACGGCCTGTCGGTCCACGCCGCGGACATCGCCGCGCTGCTCGACCGGTTCGGCGCCGACTCCCAGGCCGGTGCCGACGCCGCCGTGCTCGTCGGCCACTCGATGGGCGGGTTCGTGGCCGCCCTGGCCACCACCGGGGTGGCCCGGGACATGGTGCACGGGCTGGTGCTGGTCGACGGGGGCCTGCCCTTCGCCGTCCCGCCGGCCGCGGACACCGACTCGATGCTCGGCGCGTTCCTCGGGGCGAGCCTGGACCGGCTGGACCGGACCTTCCCCGACCTGCCGGCCGTCCGGGAGTTCTGGTCCGGGCACCCGACGATCGGCCGGTGGGTCGACCACCCGCCGGCGTCGGCGTTCTTCGTCCGCGACCTCACCGGCACCCCGCCGGAACTGCGCAGCGCGGTGGCGCACGAGGCGGTCCGGGTCGACGGCGCGGACATGCTCCGCAACCAGGTGGTGCTCGAGGCCACCACCGACCTCCCGGTGCCGGCGACCCTGCTGTGGGCGACCCGGGGCATGCAGGGTGAGGTGCCCGGCCTCTATGACGAGGTGCGGCTGGAGCCGATGCAGCTCGGCGAGGCCCACGTCACCGCCCGCGAGGTCCCCGACACCGACCACGACTCGGTGCTGTGGGCCGAGGAGGGCGTCCGGGCGATCACCGACGCGGTCCGCGAGGCGGCCGTGCGCGGCCGCTGAGACGCACAGGAGCCGGCACCGCTGTGAGGCGGGCCGGCTCCTGTCGCGGTCAGCGTGCGGAGGTCAGCGCACCGAGCGGTCGGCGAGGTCCCGCAGCCCGGCGTCGGCGTCCCGCTGCCCCGGGCCGGCGTTGGTGACCGCGGCCGGCTCGGGGGTGGACCCGTGGTCGTCCAGCATCGATGCCTCGTCGAACGGGCTCCGGCCCGACAGCGCGGCGTCCAGCTGCTCGCGGTCCAGCTCCTTGGTCCAGGTCGCCACCAGCATGCAGGCGATCGCGTTGCCGGCGAAGTTGGTGACCGCGCGGGCCTCGGACATGAACCGGTCGATGCCGACGATCAGGCCGACGCCGTCCAGCAGCTCCGGCCGGTGCGCGGCCAGGCCGCCGGCGAGGGTGGCCAGTCCGGCACCGGTCACGCCGGCCGCGCCCTTGGAGGCCACGATCATGAAGGCGAGCAGCCCGATCTGCTCACCGACCGACAGCGGGTCACCGAGCGCCTCGGCGATGAACAGCGAGGCCATCGTCAGGTAGATCGCGGTGCCGTCGAGGTTGAACGAGTACCCGGTCGGCACCACGATCCCGGCGACGGGCTGGGAGACCCCGGCGTGCTCCATCTTGGCGATCAGCCGCGGCAGCGCCGTCTCCGACGACGACGTGGAGACGATCAGCAGGAACTCCCGGCCCAGGTACTTGAACAGGGCGAACACGTTGATCCCGGTGACCAGCCGCAGCAGCACGCCGAGGATGCCGAAGACGAAGAGCGCGCAGGTGGCGTAGAAGGACAGCATGATCACCGCGAGGCTCTTCAGCGCATCGATCCCGGTCTCGCCGACCACGGCGGCGATGGCACCGAAGGCGCCGATCGGCGCGACCCACATGATCATCGCGAGCACCCGGAAGACCAGCTTCTGGAAGTGGCCGATGCCGCGCAGCAGCGGCGCACCGCTGGGTCCCATGGCCTGGATCGCGAAGCCCACCAGCAGGGCGACCAGCAGCGCCTGCAGCACCGAGCCGTCGGTCAGCGCCGACACCAGGGTCTCGGGGATGAGCCCCAGCAGGAAGTCGACCGTGCCGCCGCTCTCCTCCGCGTCCGCGGCCAGCTCCGAGCCCTGACCGCGCAGTTCGTCGGAGAGCTCCAGGCCGCCGCCGGGGTGCACGATGTTGCCGACGACCAGGCCGATCGCCAGGGCGACGGTGGACATCAGCAGGAAGTAGCTCAGCGCGAGGCCGCCGATCCGGCCGACCTTGGCCGCCTGCCGGATCGCTCCGATGCCCAGCACGATCGTGCAGAAGATGACCGGCGCGATCAGCATCCGGATCAGGCCGACGAAGGCGGTCCCCAGCCACTTCAGGTCGGTCGCGAAGTCGGGGAAGACGAAGCCGACCGTGATGCCCAGCACCACCGCGGCGATCACCGCGATGTAGAGCCAGTGCGTGCGGTCGCGCCGTCTGGGCGCGGTCGTCTCGGTCGGGGGTGCGGCACCTGTGGCCATGACTGCTCCTGCGGAGTCGGAGGCCGGGGCTCCTGGCCTCCGGATCAGGTCACCCGGACCGGGCGACGTCAGCACCCTCGCGCCCGCCGTGACGCCGGTCACCCATGTGTTCATAGCGTTCACCGGATCCCGCTGCGGCGGTGGACACTCGGCGCGTGCACCCTCCAGCCGTCCCGGGCAGACGCCGGGACCGCGGCAGCCTGGCGCGGGACCTGCTGGTCCTGCAGGCCACCGTCGTGGCGATCGTGGTGCTGGTGGCCAGCGTGGTGGCCTACGCCCAGGCCCGGTCCGCGGTCCGGGAGACCGCCGAGGCCGAGGTGATCGGCATCGTGGAGAGCCTGGCCAACTCACCGCTGGTGCTGGCCGCCGTCACCGGGGCGGACCCGACCGCCGTGCTGGAGCCCTACGTCGAGCGGATCCGGGCCGACACCGGCACCTCGTTCATCACCGTCATGGCCCCCGACCGCACCCGCTACACCCACCCCGACCTGGCGGAGATCGGCCGGCCGTTCCGCGGCACCATCGCCCCGGCGCTGGCCGGGCGGACGTTCACCGAGACCTACACCGGCACCCTCGGGCCCTCGGTGCGCGCCACCGGGCCGGTGCTGGACGCCGGCGGTGAGGTGGTCGCCCTCGTCTCGGCCGGCATCACCGTCTCCGCCATCGGCGACGACCTGGCCGCGGCGCTGCCCGGCATCGGGCTGACCGCGCTGGCCACCCTGGCGGTCGGCGGACTGGGCAGCTGGGCGATCAGCCGCCGGCTGCGGCGGCAGACGCACGGCCTGGGCGCCGCGCCGCTGGCCCGGATGCTGGAGTACCACGACGCCGTCCTGCACGCCGTCCGGGAGGGCCTGCTCCTCGTGGACGGCGGGTGCCGGGTGCAGCTGGCCAACGACGAGGCCCGCCGGCTGCTGGACCTGCCCGACGACCCGGCCGGCCGGCACGTCACCGACCTGGGCCTGCCGGCCGAGCTCACCGCGGTCCTCACCGGGCAGCAGCGCACCGTGGACGCCGTCCAGGTCACCCCCTCCCGAGTGCTGGTGGTGAACCAGGCACCGGCCACGCAGGGCGGTCGGTCGGCGGGCACCGTGGTCACCCTGCGGGACCACACCGAGCTGCAGGCGCTGACCGGGGAGCTGGACAGCGTCCGGGCGTTCGCGCGGTCGCTGCGGGCCCAGTCGCACGAGGCGGCCAACCGGCTGCACACGACGGTCTCCCTGGTGGAGCTGGGACGCACCCAGGAGGCGATCGACTTCGCCACCGCGGAGCTGGCCGTGGCCCAGCGGCTCACCGACGAGGTGGTCACCGCCGTCGAGGAGCCGGTGCTCGCGGCGCTGCTGCTGGGCAAGGCCGCGATGGCGCACGAGCGCGGGGTGGCCCTGGTGATCGACCCCGAGTCGACGGTGGGCGCCACCGGGCTGCCCGGTGGCGACCTGGTCACCATCGTCGGCAACCTGGTCGACAACGCCGTGGACGCCGCGCTGGACGGTCCCCCGCCGCACGAGGTGCACCTGCTGCTGCGGGCGGAGGGGGACACGCTGGAGATCCGGGTCGAGGACACCGGACCGGGCGTGACCGAGGAGCACGTGCACCGCGTCTTCGACCAGGGCTGGAGCACCAAGGCGGCCCCGGCCGGCCACGAGGACGGCCTCGGCCAGGGGCTCGGCCGCGGGCTCGGGCTGGCCCTGGTGGCGCAGACGGTCCGCCGGCACGGCGGCACGGTGGGCGTCCGGCCCGGTCCGGGGGCGGAGTTCACCGTCACCGTGCCGCTGCGGGCGGAGGCACGGGGCCAGACGCGGGCGGAGGCGCCCCAGCGATGAGCGGGCCGCAGCCGGTCCGGGTGCTCGTGGTGGAGGACGAGCCGATCGCCGCCGAGGCGCACCGCCGCTACGTCGACCGCACCCCCGGGTTCACCACCGTGGCGGTGGCCGCCAGTGGGGCGCACGCCCGGGAGGCCCTGGCCCGGCACCGGGTGGACCTGGTGCTGCTGGACATGAACCTGCCCGACACGCACGGCACGGACGTCGTCCGCTGGCTGCGGGCCGCCGGCCAGGACGTCGACGTCCTGGCCGTCACCTCGGCCCGGGAGCTGGCCACCGTGCGGGCCGCGGTGTCGGCCGGGGTGGTCGGCTACCTGCTCAAGCCGTTCACCTACCCGGCGCTGCGCGACCGGCTGACCGCCTACGCCGACCACCGGGCCCGGCTGGCCGGCAGCGGGGACGTCCGCGGCCAGGACGACGTGGACCGGGTGCTCGGCGCGGTCCGCGCGTCGGGCCCGGCACCGCTGCCCAAGGGGATGGCCCCGGAGACCCTGGAGGCGGTGGTCACCGCGCTCCGCTCCCCCGCGGGGACGTCCGCCGCCGAGGGGCTGTCGGCCGCGGAGACCGCCGAGCGGATCGGCGCGTCGCGGATCACCGCCCGCCGGTACCTCGAGTACCTCGCCGAGGCCGGGCTGGTCACCCGCAGCCCGCGCTACGGGTCGGCGGGGCGCCCGGAGGTCGGCTACCGCTGGCGCTGAACGCAGACGCGACCAGGGGAGCGGGTCCGGCGCGCTCGCACCGGTCCCGCTCCCCTGGTCGCTGGGTCCTGCTGGTGGTTCGTGGCGCTCAGTGCGCCATCACGATGGACATGTTGCCCGAGCCGTAGCCGGCGACGTCGACCTTGAGGTCGATCCGGTTGAACGCCGCGGCCAGGCCGGCGATGTCCCCCGGGATCGGGTCCCCCGGTGCGTGCACCTTGTGCAGCTTCGAGTGGTTGACGCCCCCGCCGTTGAACAGCGCGGCGGCGACGTTCACCACCTCGTAGACGACCTCCAGGTGCATCTCGGAGAGCTCGCCCTCGTCGATGGCGTCCTCGAGCCCGCCCTTGGGCAGCAGGGCCAGGGCCCCGGCGAGCCAGGCGGCGAGCCGGATGTCGACCAGGCAGAGGGCGGTGGTCGCCATCGTCGGGTCCACGTAGACGGCGACGGCCGGCTTGTCGTTGAGCGACACCGGATCGCCCGGGGCGACGGTCACGTCCTTGCCGAAGAGCCCCTCCAGCAGGTCGCGGACGGCCTTGGGGTTGGGCAGCAGCGCCGGTGCGGGGGCGGTCATGCGATCACCCCGTCCAGGGCGTCCTTGAACGTGTCCTCGTTGAACGGCTTGGCGATGAGGAAGAGGGCGCCGGCGTTGGCCGCCTTCTCCCGCATCTCCGGCGAGCCCTCCGAGGTCACGAAGCCGAAGGCGACCTGCGAACCGGAGGCGCGCAGCGCCTCCAGGCACTCGATGCCGGTCATCTCGGGCATGTTCCAGTCCGAGAGGACCAGGTCGGGCTTCTCCGACCCGACCTTCTCGAACGCGTCGCGTCCGTCGACGGCCTCGACGATGTCGTGGTCGTCGTAGCCCGCCTGACGGAGGGTGCGGATCACGATCTGCCGCATGACACGGCTGTCGTCGGTCACCAGGATCTTCACTGCGGCACCTCAGTTCCGCTCGGGTGCAGCGCCTCGGTGGCGCCCTGCACGGTGATGGTCAGGCTCTGTCCGCGCCACTGACCGTTGACGCGGCAGACGTCGTCCAGCCGCCCGGTGGTGGGCGCGGAACCGATCTGGGGGAGGCCGAGGCTCGAGGGCCCCGGCAGGACGGACTTGATGTTGCCGCCCAGCACGTTGGCGAGTTCGCCGAGCGCGTCGGCGACGTCCTCGTCGTCCACGACCGTGGGCGGCCGGGTCATCAGGACGCTCTCGGCGAGCGCCTCGGCGGTGGCCGGCGCACAGGTGAGGACGACGGCGCCGTTCCACGGGCCGCTGATCGTCACCCACGCGCTGACCACCTCGGCCGGCGGTGCGACCGGGACGGGGACGAACGCCTCGCCGTCACCGACGAGCGCCGGCCAGATCTCGTCGGCGATGCTCTGCACCGTCTCCGGGTCCAGCAGCGCGGTGATCGGCTGGGCTTCCTGCAGGGTCACGCGGACACCCCCTCGGGGAGCAGGCCGAGCAGCGCCAGCTTGTCGCGGAGCGCGTCGGCGGTGAACGGCTTGATCAGGTACTCGTGTGCGCCGGCGGCCAGCGCCTTGACGATCTGGCCGGTCTCGCTCTCCGTGGTGACCATCATCAGCGTCACCTGGCGGAAGGCCGGGTTGGCGCGGGTGGCCATCACGAACTGGAGCCCGTCCATCACCGGCATGTTCCAGTCGATGCAGCAGAGGTCCGGGACCCAGCCCTCGGCCTGCCCCTCGTGCAGCGCGTCGAGGGCCTGCTGGCCGTCGCCGGCCTCACGCACCTCGAAGCCGAAGTCCTTGAGGATGCTGCCGACGATGCGCCGCATGGCGCGGGAATCGTCGATCACCAGAGCTCGCACGGTCAGGCTCCCTTTCGCGGGCGGTAGGCGGAGCCGCGGCCGAGGACGACCCGCTCCCAGTTGTCGTCGACCCCGAGCGTGGTCTCCGCGGCACCCAGGAACAGCCACCCGTCGGGGCGCATGAGCTGACGGACCCGAGTCAGGATCGCCTGCTTGGTGGGCAGGTCGAAGTAGATGAGGACGTTGCGCAGGTAGACCACGTCGAACGGGCCCATCCGGGGCAGCGGGGCGGCGAGGTTGCACTCGCTCGCGGTGATCATCCGGCGCAGCGCCGGGGCGATCTCCCACTCGTTGCCGCTGCGGGTGAAGTGCCGCACCAGCATCGTGGCGGGCAGGCCCCGGTTGACCTCCAGCTGGCTGAATCGGCCGGCGCGGGTGCGCTCCACCATCTGCTGGGAGAGGTCGGTCGCGGTGATCGACACCCGGGTGGGGGCGTTGGGCAGCGCGTCGGCCAGCAGCATGGCGATCGTGTAGGCCTCCTGCCCGCTGGAGCAGGCCGCCGACCAGATCTGCAGCCGCTCGTCGGGCCGGCGGGCGGCCAGCAGCTGCGGCAGGACGGTGCTGGTCAGCGCGGTGAACGGGTCACCGTCACGGAACCAGGAGGTCTCGTTCGTGGTGAGCGCCTCGACGATCCGCCGGGTGGTCGCCGGGTCCGGCCGGTTGCGGACGGACTCGACGAGCTCGCTCACCCCGGACATGCCGCGCTGCTGGGCCATCGGCAGCAGCCGGGCCTCGACCAGGTACTCCTTGCCGGGCTGCAGGACGATCGCGCTCTCGCGGTGCACCAGCTGGCGCACCCAGTCGAAGCTCGTGGCGGTGAGGGTCATCGTCGGCCTCCCATCGGGGCAGCGGCCCGGGCAGCGGCGAAGCTGGCGGCCGGACGTGGGGTCGGGAGGAGCCGGACGATCGCCTCGGCGACCCGGCCCAGTGGCAGCACCTCGTCGGCGAAGCCGGCCTGGGCGACCGCACCGGGCATCCCCCAGACCACCGAGGTGGCCTGGTCCTGGGCGACGACCATGCCGCCGGCATCCCGGATCTGGCCGGCGCCGATGCGCCCGTCCGAGCCCATGCCGGTGAGCACGACGCCGAGCACGGCGCCGCCGTAGGCGGCCACGGCCGAACGGAAGAGGACGTCGACGGCCGGCCGGCAGAAGTTCTCCGGCGGTGCCTGGTTCAGCGCCGTCCGCTTGTTGGCGCCACTGGTGCCCACGGTCAGGTGGAAGTCACCGGGGGCGATGTGCACGGTGCCGGGCACGAGCGGGCTGCCGTCGGTGGCCTCGACCACGGTGAGCGGGCACAGCCGGTCCAGCCGCTGGGCGAACTGGCGGGTGAAGACGGGGGGCATGTGCTGCACCAGCAGCACGGGCACCGGGAGGGACGCGGGCAGCAGCGGCAGCACCTTGGTCAGCGCCTCGGGGCCCCCGGTGGAGGAACCGATCACGAGGACGGCCGGCTCCTTGGGGGCGCTGGTGCGCGCCACCGGCGGACGGACGGCGACCGGCGCGGCGACCGGGGCGGCCGCGGGGCCGCTGGTCTGCGGCCGGCCGGTCAGGGCCTTGATCTTGGGGATGAGCTGCTGACGCACGCTCTCCATCGACTGGGCGACGCTGCCGACGTTGGCCGGCTTGGTCACGTACTCGTTGGCACCGGCGGACAGCGCGTCCAGGGTCGCGGAGGCGCCGCGCTCGGTCAGCGTGCTGAACATGATGATCGGGACCCGGCTGTACGTCTGACCGCCGGCCCGGCTGCGGATGGCGCGCACCGCCTCGATGCCGTTCATCTCCGGCATCTCGATGTCCATCGTGACCAGGTCGGGCTTGAGCTGCTCGAGCTTGGCCACGGCCAGCCGGCCGTTCGGCGCCGTGCCGACGACGGTGATCATCGGGTCCTCGGACAGCACGTCCGTCACGATCTTGCGGACGACGACGGAGTCGTCGACGACCATCACCCTGATCTGTTCCACGCGTTCCCCCGCAGCCGATGTGCCGGCCGGTGGGCCGCTCCAGACCTGTATCGGCATCCCGTGCCGGGGCTTGAGCGGATTCAGACGCGTCCTGCAGATCGAGCGGGATTCACCCCTCGAGGGGGAGGGACCTCCCGGTCACCGCGGCCCACGGGCCACCCAGCACGGCGAGGGACTCCTCGTCCAGCAGGTCGGCCATCGCCAGGCCCTGCACGCAGCCGGCCAGTGCGTTCCAGACGCCCTCGGCGCCGTCCCGGGGGGAGAAGCCGGCGTCGGCGAAGACCCCGACGGTCATGAGCTGGACGGCGGCCAGGGTGCGGGTGCGGCCGGAGACGTGCGCGGCCCAGGCGGCGCCGTGCATCGCCGCGGCCCAGGGACGGCGCTGGGCGCGCCCGGCGTCGACGGCCAGCCGCCACCGCCGGCGACCGGGCTCGTCCAGCCCGCGCAGCTCCTCGAAGAAGGCAGCGACACCGGGAGCGGCCGGCCCGAGGTCCGGTCGCGGACCGGGCTCCCAGGCGGTCGCGGTCGCGAACGGGCCGGTGAGCTCGGCCCGGGTCGGTGCGTCGAGTGCGTCCGAGGCCCACCAGCCGGTGGCGGCATCGGCCAGCACGTCGGCGGCCTGGGTCGTCACCGCCGGGTCGAGGTCGGCCACGACGGGGTGCTCCGGGCCGAGGACGTCGTCGCGCACCAGCCGCTCCAGGGCGGGGGTGTTGCCGATCGTGCCGCGTTCCAGCAGGGCGACCAGGCGGGCGGACCGGTCCTCGCCGGCCGGGGCGGTCAGGTCCCGCAGCTGGGGGACGCCGCCGGCGGCCAGCTCGTGGGCCCGGCGGGCGCGGACGGCGAGGGCCGCGCGCTCGTCGTCGGGGCGGCCGGCGGCGGGGTGTGCCGCGGCGATCCGGTGCAGGGTGGCGGCATCGGCACCGATGCCGGTCACCAGGACGTCGGCGACCTGGCCACCGGCGGGCAGACGGACGAGGTCGAAGCCGAGCGTCGCAGCGCTGACCAGGGAGTAGGGCACGTCGCCTCCAGGGAAGTGGTCAGGCCATCGTGCTGGCAGCCCGGGCCACAGCGCCACGCGGAGATCACCCGCTCGCAGGACAGCGAGCAGGCAACCTCCGCGCGTTGCTGCCGCACGGTCAGTGCCCCGTCACGCTCTGCTCAAACACGTTCCTCAGTACGTGAAGCGGGCCACGCTCCCCCGCAGGTCGCTGGCCATCCGGGACAGCTCGTCCACGGCCTGCCGGGTCTGCCCCAGCGCCTGGGTCGTCGAGCTGGCCGCCGCCGAGACCCCGGTGATGTTGGTGGCGATCTCGGTGGAGCCGCCGGCGGCCTCCTGCACCGACCGGGACATCTCGTTCGTCGTCGCCGTCTGCTCCTCCACCGCACTGGCGATGGTCAGCTGGAAGTCGTTGATCGACCCGATCACCGCACTGATCCCACCGATGGCCTCGATCGCCTTGCCGGTGTCGCCCTGGATCGCCTCCACCCGCCGGGCGATGTCCTCCGTGGCCCGCGCCGTCTCCTGCGCCAGCTCCT
Source organism: Modestobacter sp. VKM Ac-2983 (assembly GCF_026967885.1). Classification (NCBI taxonomy): domain Bacteria; kingdom Bacillati; phylum Actinomycetota; class Actinomycetes; order Geodermatophilales; family Geodermatophilaceae; genus Modestobacter; species Modestobacter sp. VKM Ac-2983. The sequence continues at coordinate 1,662 of NZ_JAPVBK010000003.1, read as the reverse complement.
TCACCTCGTTCGCGACCACCGCGAACCCCTTGCCCGCCTCACCGGCCCGCGCCGCCTCGATCGTGGCGTTCAGCGCCAGCAGGTTCGTCTGCTCCGCGATCGAGGTGATCGTCTTCACCACCGCCCCGATCTCCTTGGAGGAGATCCCCAGCTTCGTGATCGTCGCCGTCGTCGCCTCCGCCTCGCTCACCGCCGACGCCGCCACCCGAGCCGCCTCGTTCGCGTTCTGGGAGATCTCCCGGATCGACGCCCCCATCTGCTCGGCACCCGCAGCCACCGTCGCCACGTTCCGACTGACCTCCTCCGCCGCCGCCGAGACCACCCCGGACTGCGCCGAGGTCTCCTCCGCCGAGGACGAGATCTGCGCCGAGGACGCCGACAGCTCTTCCGACGAGGCCGCCACCGCATCAGCCGACGCGACCACCGAGGCCATCACCGACCGCAGCTGGGTCATCGCGCCGTCCAGCGCCACCGCCGTCCGGCCCACCTCGTCCCGGGAGGTCACGTCGGCGCTGCGGGTCAGGTCGCCGGCCGCGAGGCCCTCGGCGGCGTGCTGCACCCGGCGCAGTCCGGCCGTGATCCGGCGGGCCACCAGCACCCCGATCGCCAGTGCCGCGGCGGCTCCGGCCACGATCACGCCGATCAGCACCCAGCGCGTCTCCTGGAAGGAGGCCCGCGCGTCGGCCGCGCTCGCTGCCGCGTTCTCCTGGCGCAGCGTCGCGAGCTCGTCCAGGTCGGCCAGGATGGACTCGGCGATCGGGTCGGCCTGCGTGGAGCGGGCCTGGGACCACACCCCCAGGTCACCCGCGTCGGCCAGCTCGTCGAGACCGGGCATCACGGCCTTGAACTCGTTCACCTCGGCCAGCGCGTGGTCGATCAGCTCGCGGCTCCGGGCGGTCGGGTGCGTCGCCAGGTAGTGCGACGCCGCCCTGGCCAGGCCCTGGTAGGCGGCCTGCCGGTCGCCCATGTAGCCCTGCTTCTCCATCGGGTCGGTCGCGACGGCGTAGTTCACGGCCGACAGCCGCAGCGCGTAGAGCTCGCCCCGCACGGCCTCGACGTCGACGGTGCCGACCAGCTCGTCCTGGTACATGGCCTCGGTGGTGTCCGCCGACTCCCCCAGGCTGCCCAGCCCCACCAGGCCGACCCCGACGGCGACGGCGACGGCCAGACCCACGGCGGCGACGATCTTGGCCATGATCCCGTGCAGCCGGAACCGGCCGAGGACGGGTTGTGCGCTCACGAAGGGCCTCCTGGGCTCGAGCTGGTCCGACCGGTCCGTCGGTCGGTGACGTGGCGGCCGGTCACGCGTGGGCCCCGTGGGGCGCATGTGACTCGGTCTCGTCCGGCAGATCGTCGGGCCCACGATCGCCCCAGGCGCTGATCACCGTGGCGTGTCGCGCCACTGACCTGCAGAAAGGCCGATGACCGTCGACCAGGGACGAGGAGTCGACATGCCGCACGGGTGACCGGGGCCGGGAACGCAGCAGGGCCGCACGGACCCGAAGTCCGTGCGGCCCTGCTGATCGGTGGAGCGGCGGATCAGAAGCTGAAGCGGGACACGCTCCCCCGCAGGTCACTCGCCATGCGGGAGAGCTCGTCGACGGCCTGCCGGGTCTGCCCCAGCGCCTGCGTGGTGGAGGTGGCCGCCGCCGAGACCCCGGT
>NZ_JAPVBK010000002.1:1130741-1131808 GCF_026967885.1 Modestobacter sp. VKM Ac-2983 | reverse complement strand
CGGAAGCTAAGCCTTTCAGCGCCGATGGTACTGCCCGGGGGACCGGGTGGGAGAGTAGGACGCCGCCGGACATAACTTCACGAAACGGGGGTCGGAGCATTGCGCTCCGGCTCCCGTTTTGTGCGTTTGTCCGCTTTCGTCGACCGACCGGATCCAGCCGCTACCGCGGTGAGCCGGGTGGATGCGATGCCGTTCAGGTGCCCCCACCGGGCGTGCGCCGTTCACCAGTGAGGTACGTAGAACACCATGACTTCTCCGCGACGAGGACCGTCAGGGTCAGATCGAGGTCGTAGCGCCGGCGGCAGTGGCGGCGCAGCCCGTCAGGGTGGGGCCGGCCGCCCGCAGCGGCCCGCCGGACACCGCGGGTCCCGCCCGACCGAGGGCAGTCGGGGAGCCCGGCCTGCCGACGGCAGCCGTGGTGCCGCCAACGGCCGCGGGTCGTCACGTGACGATCGCCCGAGCGCATCCGGTGGTCCTGGAGGCGAGTGGCGCGATCGGCGTCCCGCCGGCGAGCGATCTCCCGGCGGTCGGTCCGGCGGCGGTCGCCCGCAGGGTTCAGGGCGTCCGCAGGGCCAAGGACGTCCGCAGGGCGATCGTCCCGCGTGGCAGGACCGCCGTCCGGGTGGTGACCGTCCGCAGGGTGGAGGGCGTCCGCAGGGCGATCGTCCCTCTTGGCAGGACCGTCGTCCGGGTGGTGACCGTCCGCAGGGTGGTGGGCGTCCGCAGGGTGGTGGGCGTCCGCAGGGTGACCGTCCGGCCTGGCAGGACCGTCGTCCGGGTGGTGACCGTCCGCAGGGTGGTGGGCGTCCGCAGGGTGACCGTCCCGCGTGGCAGGACCGTCGTCCGGGTGGTGACCGTCCGCAGGGTGGTGGTCGTCCGCAGGGTGACCGTCCGGCCTGGCAGGACCGTCGTCCGGGTGGTGACCGTCCGCAGGGTGGTGGGCGTCCGCAGGGTGATCGTCCCGCGTGGCAGGACCGCCGCCCGAGTGGGGACCGTCCGCAGGGGCAAGGTCGTCCGCAGGGTGACCGTCCCGCGTGGCAGGACCGCCGTCCCAGCGGTGACCGTCC
>NZ_JAPVBK010000002.1:1032905-1130641 GCF_026967885.1 Modestobacter sp. VKM Ac-2983 | reverse complement strand
GCAGGGTGCCGGTCGTCCGCAGGGTGACCGTCCTGCGTGGCAGGACCGCCGCCCGAGTGGTGACCGTCCGCAGGGTGCCGGTCGTCCGCAGGGTGACCGTCCTGCGTGGCAGGACCGCCGCCCGAGTGGTGACCGTCCGCAGGGTGGTGGGCGTCCGCAGGGTGACCGTCCCGCGTGGCAGGACCGCCGCCCGAGTGGTGACCGTCCGCAGGGGCAAAGTCGTCCGCAGGGTGCTGGTCGTCCGCAGGGTGATCGCCCGGCGTGGCAGGACCGCCGCCCGAGTGGGGACCGGCCTCAGGGCGGGCGCCCCGCGGGGCAGGACCGGCGGCCTGACGCGGAGACCGAAGTACGTCGGCCCGCCGGGCCGGCTCTGCCGGAGTGGGTCGACCCCCGTGACCTCGACCAGTCGGTCCGGTCGGCGCTGCGCGGGCTCGACTCCCGCAACGCCGACACCGTGGCCCGGCACCTCGTGGCCGCAGGCGGACTGCTCGACGACGAGCCCGAACTGGCTCTCGAGCACGCCCGCGCGGCTCGCGACCGGGCGTCCCGGATCGCCGCCGTCCGCGAGGCCGTCGGCGTTGCCGCGTACCACGCAGGCGACTACGCCGAGGCCGCCCGCGAACTCCGGGCGTACGCCCGGATGAGCGGGGACGACAGCTATCGCGCGGTCCTGGCCGACTGTGAGCGCGCCCTCGGCCGGCCGGAGAACGCCCTGCGGCTGGTCCAGGACGCGCTGAGCTCCGAGCCCGGCGAGGAGGAGCTCGTGGAGCTGCGACTCGTGGAGTCCGGAGCACGGCAGGACCTGGGGGAGGCGGCAGCCGCTGCACTCGTGCTGGAGGCTGCGCTCGGCGGACGCCCGACCCCGGCCGCGCTGGGCAACCCGGACCTCGGCCAGCTCCGACTCGCCACCGCCTACGCCGAGCTGCTCGACGCCCGCGGTGAAGAGGAACTGGCCGGCGACTGGTTCGCCGCCATCGCCGCAGCCGACCCCGACGACCTCACCGGCGTCGCAGCCCTCTTCGCCGACGAGGACGACGAGGACGACGAGGACGACGCCACCGGCGACCCGGCTGTCGACGGTCCGGCCGCCGATGACCAGGTCGTCGAGGAGCAGGTCGCTCAGGAGGAGGCCGTCGCGCAGCAGGACGGGGCGGCGGACCCGGCCGACGGCGACCACCCCGGTGCGGATGACGCCGCCCAGCTCCCCACCACCGAGATCGGCGGGGTGGAGTTCGCGGACGTCGACTTCGGCGACGTCTCGGCCGATGACATCGAGGCCGAGGTGGCCGAGCTCCTCGGCGAGACCCCACCGCCCGTGGAGCGGGACCACACGCGCCTGTTCCAGGAGGCGCCGGGGCACGATGTCCCGGAGCAGGAGCCACCGACGGACTGAGCACCGTCGTCCACACCGGCCAGGTACGTCCACAGACCGTGGGCGCACCTGGCCGGTGTGCGTTCCGGGCCGCGAGGCTCCCTGCATGAGCCTCGCTGTCATCGACCGGAACGACGTCGTCCTGCGCGGTCGGCTGTCCGCCGCACCCGAGCTGCGCCCGCTGCCCAGCGGCGACACCCTGCTGGTGTTCAAGCTCGTCGTCCGCCGGGACAGCCCGCGGCCTCGGGGGCCGAAGTCCGACGTGATCACCTGCGTCAGCCTGCTGCCGGGCCTGCAGCGCTACGCAGCCGCCTGGACAACCGACGACGTGGTGGAGGTGGAGGGAGCGCTGCAGCGCCGGTTCTGGCGGACCCCCACCGGCACGGCGGTCGCCTACGAGGTCACCTGTCGGCGCGGCCGCAAGGTCGCCCGGGCAGCGCAACGGCCATCCGCACAGTCGGGGTGAGCTGCGCGCGCTCCCCGGTCCGGGTCGGCCGCCGGTCAGTCCCCGTGCGGGCGCAGCACCAGGCCGGTGCGGGGCTTGGGCACGAAGAGCGTCGACTTGCGGGGCATCCGCGCCCCGGCCCGCGCGACCGCCGCGACATCGGCCGGCGACGGTGAACGCAGCAGCAGGGCCACCCCGCCTCGCTCCTCGGCCAGCCGCAGCGCCTCCTCGACGTCATGGGCGACCAGCACCGACGACGGGTCGTCCGGGCGCCCCCAGACACCGGCCAGCAGGGCCGCGTGGGCGAGGACGACGTCCAGCCGGCGCCAGGCCGTGGGCGCCTCGGCCGGCACGGCTGCCCGCATCGCCGGCGACGGTTCGGACAGTTCGGCGACCCGGCGCCCGTCGGTGAGCAGGAACGTGCCGTCTGCGCCGCTGTCCAGCCAGTCCGCGACCACTGCTCGGACGCCGCCGGACGGTGGGACGTCGCGGATCGTGAACCCGGCAGCCGCCGACTCCAGGGCGGTCGACATCGAGAGGTCCGGCACCACCCGGTGGATGGCCCGGACGCGGAGCCCGCCGGCCCCCATCGGGGTCACCAGCGCCAGCACGCTGCCGTGCCCGGCCCGACTGCGCTGGTGGTCGCGGGCGGCGGCGAAGCGGTGGTGCCCGTCGGCGATCACGGCGGCGGTCCCGGCCAGGGCGCGGGTCAGCCGGTCCAAGAGCGCTCGGTCGGTGACCCGCCACAGCCGGTGCACCACCCCGTCGGGATCGGCGACCTCGAGCGTGGGCGGGAGCTCCCCGGTCTGCCGGGTCAGCGCTGCCACCTCCGGGTCAGGGTCGTGCGCGAGGACGATCGGCTCCAGGTCGGTGTCGGTCGCTGCCAGCAGCGCGGCCCGACCGGCCACCGCCGGGGGGAAGGTGTCCTCGTGCGGGAGCACGGCCACCGACCCGGCAGCGGGCAGGGTCACCGCGCCCAGCCAGCCAACCGTGGGCTCGGCCCCCGGGGTGGCCATCTCGTACCGCCACAGCGCGGGGACCCGGTCGCGGACCAGCACGTCTGCGGCCAGCCAGGCCTGCAGCGTCGCCCCGGCGACGGCCGCGGACCGGTGGTCGCGCTCGGCGCGGGGCACCTCTCGTCCCGGCAGCGGCTCGACGTCGGGCAGGATCAGGCGGACGATGTTGTGCGGATCGGCGGCGGCCAGACGGTCCCGCCCCGCCGGGTTCACCAGGTCGTAGGCCGGTGAGCTCACCCGCGCCAGGTGGTCGGCGTCGTGCTCTCGGTAGGTGAGGGCGCGGAACGGCCGGACGTCGAGGCCCGTCACGTCGGGAGGCGGGGCGTCCGCCGACGTCGTGGGCAGGGAGTCGTCGAGGGCACGGAGTCGATCGTAGGAGCGCCCGCACCGAGGACCGGAGGGGTGCCTGCCGACACGGCAGCGCGTGCAGCGCCGGGGAGGCGCGGGGGAGGAGCTGCGATGGTGGACCCGGGACAGCCGGACGGCGGCGTCTACGACTGGTACCAGCGGGGGCTGCACCTGCTGGGCGACGGCAACCCCGATGCGGCCGCGACCCTGCTCGCCCGCGCACTGGCTGCCGAACCCGGTTCGCGGAGCGTCCGGGAGGCGCTCGCCCGGGCCCAGTACGACGCCGGCCGGTACCGCGAGGCGATCGAGAGCTTCCGTGAGCTCATCGCGGCCGACCCGGCGGACGATTACGCCCAGTTCGGCCTCGGGCTGGCAGCCAGCCGGGCCGGCGACCTGGAGCTCGCCGCCGAACACCTCGCGCTGGCCGTGGCGATGCGTCCGGACCAGGGCCACTACGCCCGGGCGCTGCGGAGGGTCCGGGCCCGGCGGGGGATGGCGACGGAACTGCCCTGAGGGCCGGCTCCCGGGCCGCTGCGACAGGATGACGGCGTGAGCTCCGACGCCGGGTCCAGCCCGCGCACCACCGACGCCCGCCCGCTCCTGGCCGCAGGCACCGACACCCCACCCACCCGGGCCTACGACGTGGCCCTCCTCGACCTCGACGGCGTCGTCTACGTCGGCCCCGTCGCCGTCCCCGGGGTGCCCGCGGCCCTGGAGATCGCCCGGGACGACGGCATGCGGCTGGGCTTCGTCACCAACAACGCCGCGCGGACGCCGGAGCAGGTGGCCACCCACCTCACCGAGCTCGGCATCCCGGCCGCGCCCGACGACGTCATCACCAGCTCGCAGGCCGCCGCGTCCGTCGTGGCCGGGCTGGTCGGGCCGGGCGCCCGGGTGCTGCCGGTCGGCGGTCCGGGCGTCTCGGCCGCCCTGTCCGCAGCCGGTCTGACGGTGGTCGAGCGGGCGGAGGACGAACCGGCCGCCGTCGTCCAGGGCTACGGGCCGCAGGTCGGCTGGGCGCAGCTGGCCGAGGCGGTGGTGGCGGTGCGGCAGGGCGCCCGGCACGTCGCCACGAACACCGACGCGACGATCCCCTCACCGCGGGGCGTGCTGCCCGGCAACGGTGCGCTGGTCGGCGTCGTCAGCACGGTCACCGGGCAGCAGCCGCTGGTCACCGGCAAGCCCGACCCGGCCATGCACGCCGAGTGCGTCCGCCGGACCGGTGCCCGCCGGCCGCTGGTGGTCGGCGACCGGCTGGACACCGACATCGAGGGTGCCCGGCGGGCCGACGCGGCCAGCCTCCTCGTGTTCTCCGGGGTGGCCTCTCCCGCCGACCTGCTCGCCGCCGGTCCGGTGCACCGGCCGGACCTCATCTCCGCCGATGCCGCCGGGCTGCTCGTCGCGCACCCGGCCGTGACCCCGGTCGAGGCCCCGGGCGCCTGGCAGTGCGGCGGCTGGGAGGCCGCCACCGACGGGGAGGAGCTCACGCTGCGCGCCATCGGGCCGGAGCGCCAGGGTGCCGACGGGCTGGACGGGATCCGCGCGCTCGCCGTCGCGCACTGGGCGCAGCACCCCGGCGAAGGGCGGCCGGCGGTGCCGCGCGCCGGTGACGACGCCGCGGCCGAGGTGCTCGCCGGCTGGGGCCTGACCGGCGGGTGAGTGTCGGGCAGGCCAGCGGGACCGGCGGGTCAGAGGAGCGAGCGCAGCCGCAACATGTCGCGGAGACCTGCCTCGAGCTTGATCCGGCCCGACGCCCAGGCCGGCCCGAAGGACAACTGCCCCGACGTCAGGGCGAGCAGGTCGTCGCTGGTCATCGTCAGCCGGATGTCGGCCTTGGGCACCGACGGCCCGTCCGGCACGGCGGCCATGTCGTGCACCGAGCCGCGGGCCAGCCGGCCGGCGACCACGTGGTCGAGGTCGGTCAGCCGGCAGGAGACGCTGCGGTCCAGGTCCCGCGCGCCCTCCTTCGCGGCCAGTTTCCCGACGAAGTCGTCCAGGGCGATCATGCACTCGTCGAGCGTCGCCACGTGTGGTGCCTCCTCCAGCCGATGACCGGGCTCGTCCCGGCCGGTCGGTCGGAGCGGGACGCTACCGGCGATGGCGTCGCGCCGGCCGGGCGGTCCGCGGAGGCAGGCCGTGGCCGTGGGTCGGGGACGGGTCCACCGACTCCTCCGGTGCGCCGTCGCCGGTCGGTGGCGGCCGGTAGCCTGCCAGGTGGTCGCCGAGTCCTCGGCGCCCCGGGACCGGCAGCTGCCGGCTCCGGTGAGAACCGTCGGTGGAGGAGGAGCCCGTGAGCGTGCCCGGCCAGCCACGCCCGGTCCCGAGCCCTCCCGGCGGCGCGCGGCCCGGTCCGGTCCCTCCGGCCGGCCCCGACCCGGTCCCGGAGGCCACGGCGGGGTCGACGGCGCCCGGCGGCCCGGGAGCACCCCCCTTCGCCGACCTGGCCGGGCGGCCGGTGGCCGAGCACGTCGCGGTGTTCGAGGCCGAGCACGAGCGGCTGCAGCGCGAACTGTCCACCATCGACCAGCTCTGATGGCCCGCCGCAGCCGGCTCGACGCCGAGCTCGTGCGCCGCGGGCTGGCCCGTTCCCGCGAGGACGCCGTCGCCCTGATCGCCGAGGGGCGGGTCACCGTCGGGGGGCAGGCCGCCACCAAGCCGGCCACCGGTGTGGAGGCGGGCACCCCCGTCGTCGTCCGCACCGATCATGACGAGCCCCGGTGGGTCTCCCGCGGGGCGCACAAGCTGATCGGTGCCCTCGACGCGTTCGGTGTCCCCGTCGAGGGCCGGCGCGCCCTGGACGCCGGCGCCTCCACCGGTGGCTTCACCGAGGTGCTGCTGAGCCGCGGTGCCCGGGAGGTCGTCGCGGTCGACGTCGGGTACGGCGAGCTCGCCTGGTCACTGCGCACCGACGAGCGGGTCGCCGTCCACGAGCGGACGAACGTCCGCGAGCTGACCCCCGAGGCGGTCGGCGGCGTCACCGACCTGGTCGTGGCCGACCTGTCCTTCATCTCCCTGCGCCTGGTACTGCCGGCGCTGACCGGCTGCGCCGGGCTCGACGCCGACCTGCTGCCGATGGTCAAGCCGCAGTTCGAGGTCGGCCGGCACCGGCTCGGCTCGGGCGGCGTCGTCCGCGACCCCGACCACCGCGCCGACGCGGTCGCCACCGTGGCGGCAGCCGCCGCCGAGCTCGGCTGGGGCACCGCGGGGGTGGTGGCCAGCCCGTTGCCCGGCCCGGCCGGCAACGTGGAGTTCTTCCTCTGGCTCCGCCGGGACGCACCCCCACCGGACCAGGCAGACATCGCCCGAGCAGTTCAGGAAGGACCACAGTGACCGAGCCCCAGCCAGGCGCACCGGCGGGCACCCCCGACGAGGCCTGCCCGGCTCCTCGGCGGGTGCTGCTGGCCGTGCACACCGGACGCGCCGACATCGTCGGTCTCGCCCGGTCCGCCGCTGCCCGGCTCGCCGAGGCCGGCATCGTGGTCCGGCTGCTCGACGACGAGGCCGAGGCGATGGCCGTCCCCGGCGCGGAGGTCTGCCCCTTCGGGCCCGAGGCGGCCGAGGGCGTGGAGATCGTGCTCGTCTTCGGCGGCGACGGCACCTTCCTGCGCGCCGCCGAGCTGGCGCGCAGCACCGATGCAGCGATCACCGGGGTGAACCTCGGCCGGGTCGGCTTCCTGGCCGAGACCGAGCCCGAGGCGGTCGAGGAGATGATCGCCGCGGTGCAGCGCTGCGAGTACGACGTGGAGGAGCGGCTCACCCTGGAGGCGACCGTGCTGGACGCCGAGGGCCGGCCCACCGGCGAGGGCACCTGGGCGCTCAACGAGGTCTCGGTGGAGAAGGTCGAACGGGCCCGGGTGCTCGACGTCGTCCTCGAGGTCGACGGGCACCCGCTGACCAGCTTCGGCTGCGACGGCATCCTCTGCGCGACACCGACCGGGTCGACCGCCTACGCGTTCTCCGCCGGTGGCCCGGTCGTCTGGCCCGACGTGGAGGCGCTGCTGCTCGTGCCGACCAACGCCCACGCCCTGTTCGCCCGGCCGCTGGTCACCTCACCGACGTCGGTGCTGACCATCGCCGTCCCGCCCGACGGCACCCGGGCCCGGGTGTCCGCCGACGGCCGGCGGATCGTCGACGTGCCGGACGGCGGCCGGGTCGAGGTGCGGCGTTCCGAGCGGCCGGTGCGGATCGCCCGGATGAACCCGACCGCCTTCGGGGACCGGCTGGTCGCCAAGTTCGGGCTGCCGGTGCGCGGCTTCCGGGACGCCCGGTCGCACGGTCCCGGTCACGAGGCGCCCATCGGGCGCACCAACGTGCTCACCGGCGACGTCAACACCAGCGACGGCGCCCTGCGGACCCCGGAGGAGGTGGGCGGTGGCCACCCGGACGGCGAAGCGTGAGCGGTCGGCTCCGCAGCCGGGGCCCGCGCAGTCGAACAACGGCGCGCTGTCGGAACTGCACATCCACGGGCTGGGCTCCATCGACGACGTCACCTTGGAGCTCGGCCCCGGCCTGACCGTGGTCACCGGGGAGACCGGCGCCGGCAAGACGATGGTGGTGACCGGTCTGAGCCTGCTCTTCGGCGGGCGGGCGGACCAGGGGCGGATCCGCGCCGGGGTCCGGGCCGGCGTCGAGGGCCGGCTAGTGCTGCCGCCGGAGTCGCCGGTGTGGGCCCGCGCCGCCGACGCCGGCGCCGAGCCCGACGAGGACGGCAGCCTGATCCTGGCCCGCACGTTCAGCGCCGAGGGGCGCTCCCGGGCGCACCTGGGTGGCCGGAGCGTGCCGGTCGGTGTGGTCGCCGAGCTGGCCGAGGACGTGCTCGCGGTCCACGGGCAGACCGATCAGCTGCGGCTCACCCGCCCGGCCGAGCAGCGGCGGGCGCTGGACCGGTACGCGGGCGCGGCGCACCTGGCCCTGGTCGAGGAGCACCGCACGGCTCACGCCACCTGGCGGCAGCTGGCCGACGACCTGGATCGCCGCCGCGGCCAGGCCCGAGAGCTGGCCCAGGCCGCCGACGTGCTCCGGCACGGCCTGGAGGAGATCGCCGCCGTCGCACCGGAGCAGGGTGAGGACGTCGACCTCGACACCCTGGCCAAGCGGCTCGGGGACGCCGACGCGCTGCGGGAGGTCGCCGACACCGCCCGGCTGGCCCTCGTCGGCGACGTCACCGGCGACCTCGGCGGGGACGGTGACCTCCCGCAGGACGCCACCAGTGCGCTCGCCACCGCGGAGCGGGCGCTGGCCTCCTCCGACGACCCGACCCTGGTGCTGCTCGCCCAGGACCTCGCCGACGCCGTGGCCGTGGTCTCCGACGTCGGCGTCCAGCTGGCCAGCTACGTCGCCGACCTGGACGCCGACCCGGCGCGGCTGGCCGAGGTGCTGGACCGCCGCGCGGTGATCACCGCGCTGGTCCGCAAGTACGCCGACGCGGGAGACGGGCTGGCCGGGGTGCTGGCCTGGTCCGCCGACGCCGCGGACCGGTTGTCCCAGCTCGACGTCTCCGACGAGGCGCTGGCGACGCTGGAGGCCGAGCGGGACGCCGCCCGCACCGAGCTGGCCGCCCTGTCCGCCCGGGTCACCGCCGGCCGCGAGGCGGCGGCGGAGGGCTTCGCCACCGAGGTGGGGGAGGAGCTGGCCGGGCTGGCGATGAAGAACGCGCAGGTCTCCTTCCGGATCGACACCGACCCGGACCAGCCCGGCCCGGAGGGTTCCGACGAGGTCGTCCTGCTGCTGTCACCGCACCCGGGTGCCCCGGCCCGGCCGGTGCACAAGGGGGCCTCGGGCGGTGAGCTGTCCCGGGTCATGCTGGCCATCGAGGTGGTGTTCGCCGGCGCCGACCCGGTGCCGGTGATGGTCTTCGACGAGGTCGACGCCGGGGTGGGCGGTCAGGCGGCCGGCGAGATCGGCCGACGGCTGGCCCGGCTGGCCCGGGAGCACCAGGTCGTCGTCGTCACCCACCTGGCGCAGGTCGCCGCGTTCGCCGACACCCACCTGGTGGTGGACAAGTCACCGGACACCGCCCTGGGGGTCACCGCCACCGACATCCGGGCGGTGCGGGACGAGGACCGGGTCCGGGAGCTGGCCCGGATGCTGTCCGGCCTGGCCGACAGCGACACCGGCCAGGCGCACGCCCGCGAGCTCCTCGCCGTGGCAGCCGAACGCGGCCGCTGAGGGCGCAGGGCACCGACGGCCCCGTCCAGAGGCTCGCCCCGAGCTTGCGAGGGGGTGAGGGGGCGGGGTCCTTCAACTCTTTCAGGGGCGCCTGGCGTACCCGGCCAGGCCGAACTGCAGCAGCGCGAGCCCGCGCCGGCCGCGGGCCCGCAGCTCGGCCACCAGCTCCGGGCCCGACGCACCGGCCAGCACCCGGTCCCGGGCCAGTTCCAGCAGCGCCGAGTACAGACCCATGACGGCGTTCGCGGCCAGCCACGGCTCCAGCTCCCCGGCGGACGCGCGGGTCTCCAAGGTGATCTGCTCGGCCAGCGTGTCGGTCAGCGCACCGAGGATCTCGCGCTCCCGGGCCTGCAGCGTCCGGCTGGCGCGGATGACCCGGGCCATCTCCGCGACGCCCTCGGCTGCCGCGGGGGAGCCGAGCTGGCTGACCGCGGCGACGACGAAGCTGCCCGCCGCGGTGGCCGCGGACTCCCCGGCCGGGCGTCGGCGGACGGCGTCCAGCAGCGCGGCGCGCATCGGGGGGTCGGCCTCGAAGACCAGCCCTTCCTTGACCGGGAAGTGGTTGAAGACGGTCTTCTCCACGACGCCGGCGCGCTGGGCGATCTCGAGCACGCTGACGTGGTCGAAGCCGCGGGCGGCGAACAGCTCGGCCGCCGCGTCGACGATGGCCTCGCGGGTCCGCAGGCGCCGCTGCTCCCGCAGGTCGGGGCCCCGACGTTCCCGGCGACGGGCCCGGCGGCCGGGGCCGGACGCATCCGCGGCGTCAGCCGCCTGCGGACCGGCTGCCTCGGGTGCCCGGTCGGCCGGCACCTCGGCCGCGGGCTCGGCCGGCAGACGTTCCGTCGTGTTCGGCGCAACCGCTGAGGTGGACACCGCGGCGGTGGGCACCGCGGCGGTGGGCGCGGTGACAGGAGGTGCAGTCACAGGTGCGGTGACGGGGGACGCCGTGACGGGCGTGGGCAGGACGGCGGCGGGCACCGGCGGCCGGGACGGCAAGGGGACCACCCGGGCGGACGGCGGATCCGCGTCCTCGGCCGTTGCGCCCGCCGGCTCGCGGGCGACGGTGTTCATGGGCTCGACGTCCGGCGCGTCGGCGTCGTCGGCGAGCAGGTCGGTCGCTGTACTCCGGCGCGCGGAGGCCCCTGCAGTCACAGCAGTCACGCTAGTGACGAGCCGGTCCCGTCCCGGGGCAGCGACGCGCGGTGATCAGCACGGCGAGTTGCCCCGTACCTGGTGTCGCTCACTCAACGTGACTGGTCGACCTCGCTCGCGCGTCGGGGGGCTGGGCATCTGTTGGCCCGTGGGACGATGGACGCCATGCGCATCGGCACCCTGCGGCGCGGACGGTCGTCGGACACGGCTCCCGGCGTCAGCGGAACAGTCCGCGTCGACCGGCGGACCAAGAACCTGACCAAGCGGCTGCGGCCCGGCGAGATCGCCGTGATCGACCACCTGGACATCGACCGGGTGAGCGCCGACTCGCTCGTGGCGGGCAAGGTCGCGGCGGTCGTCAACGCCTCGCCGAGCATCTCCGGGCGGTACCCCAACCTGGGCCCCGGGATCCTCATCGAGGCGGGGATCCCGCTGGTCGACGGGGTGGGCAAGGAGGTCCTCTCCCAGCTCAAGGAGGGCACCGAGGTCCGACTGGAGGGCAACCGGCTCTACGCCGGTGAGACGGTCGTGGCCGAGGGCGTGGAGCAGACCCCGGACACGATCGCCACGGCGATGGCGGAGGCGCGGGCCGGTCTCTCGGCGCAGCTGGAGGCCTTCGCCACCAACACCATGGAGTACATGAAGCGCGAACGCGCGCTGCTGCTCGACGGGGTGGGCGTCCCCGACGTCACGACCCAGATCGAGGGGCGGCACGTGCTGGTCGTCGTCCGGGGGTACGACTACAAGGAGGACCTCCAGGCGCTGCGCCCCTACATCCGGGACTACCGCCCGGTGCTCATCGGCGTGGACGGCGGCGCCGACGCGCTCAAGGAGGCCGGCTACCAGCCGGACATGATCATCGGCGACATGGACTCGGTCAGCGACTCCGTGCTGCGGTGTGGCGCCGAGGTGGTCGTGCACGCCTACCCCGACGGCCGGGCTCCCGGTCTGCAGCGGGTCACCGACCTCGGGGTCGAGGCCATCACCTTCCCGGCGGCGGCCACCAGCGAGGACATCGCCATGCTGCTGGCCGACGAGAAGGGCGCGACGCTGATCGTCGCCGTCGGCACCCACGCCACGCTGGTGGAGTTCCTGGACAAGGGCCGTGGCGGCATGGCCTCGACCTTCCTCACCCGGTTGCGGCTGGGCGGGAAGCTCGTCGACGCCAAGGGGGTCAGCCGGCTGTACCGGAGCCGGATCTCCACCCTGGCCCTCGTCCTCCTCGTGCTCGCCGCCCTGCTGTCGATCACCGCTGCGCTCGCCGTGTCCACCGCCGGCCGCGTCTACCTCGACCTGCTCATCGACCAATGGGACAGCTTCGTGTTCTGGTTGGAGAACCTCTTCTCGTGATCGACTTCCGTTACCACCTGGTCTCCCTGATCGCGGTCTTCCTGGCCGTGGCCCTGGGGATCGTCATCGGCACCACCCAGCTGAACGGGCCGGTGCTGACGAACCTGCAGAACCAGGTGGCCGCCCTCCAGGAGGACAAGCGGATGCTGGAGGACGAGACCCAGCAGCTGCAGGTCGCCCTGGACCAGGTCGGCGGCTTCGAGGAGGCCGTCGGGCCCAGCCTGGTCGCCGGCACGTTGATCGACCGCAGCGTGCTGCTGGTCATCGGCAGCGACGAGGTCCCGGTCGAGGTGGTCGAGGGGGTCACCGGACTGCTGGCCGACGCCGGGGCCACCGTCACCGGTGCCCTGCGACTCCCGGAGGGGTTCGGCGACCCGGCCAACGAGGCCGGCCTGCGCAGCTACCTGACCGGCCCGGGGCTGCCGCCGGGGACCACCCCGGCGGCGACCGACGACACCGGCGAGCTCCTGGCCGACGTGCTGGCCGACGTGCTCGTGGTCCCCGGCCCCGGTAGCGAGGAGGCGGGACTCGTCCCCGATCCGGCGGCGACCGCCTCGGTGCTGGCCGGGCTGGAGGAGCTCGAGGTGCTCAGCCGGGACACGTCCTCCGTGGCCGCCGCCGACTTCGCCGTGCTCCTGACCGCGGGCACCGCCACCGGTGACGACGCCGAGGAGCGGACCACCGCCCTGGTCCAGCTGGCCACCGCCATGGACGCCCGGGGTTCCGGCGCCGTGATCGCCGGTGACCTCGCCGCGGTGGAGGACGGCGGCCTGGTCGGTGCGGTCCGTGCGGACCGTCCGGTCTCCGACGGCCTGTCGACCATCGACAACGTGGACACCCCCGCCGGCCGGATCAGCGCCGTGCTCGCGCTCGTCGCCGAATCGACGGGCAACTCCGGCCAGTACGGGGTCGGGGAGGGCACCCAGCCGGTGCCCACGCCCGTCTCGTGAGCAGCGCCCGTCTCGTGAGCAGCGCCCGTCTCGTGGGCAGCGCTGCCAACCGGCGCACCGCGGTGGCCGCCGGTGCCGCGGTGGCCGCGCGGGCGGGGCTGGCCGCTGCGGGCGCGCTGACGGCCCGGCCGACCGGGGCACCGTGGCGGCGCACCAACTACGCCGGGCGCCCGGTGACCCTGCTGGGTGGCCCGGTGCTGGCCGCCGCGGCGACCGGGTCGGCGGTGCTCGGCGCCCCGGCGGGCCAGCGGGCGGCAGCCGCCGTCGTCGGTGCCGTCGCCGGTGCGGTCGGCGGCTACGACGACCTGGCGGGCGCCCGGCCGGAGCAGGCCCGGGACAAGGGTCTGGCCGGCCACCTGGCCGCACTACGGGCGGGGCGGGTGTCGGCGGGGGCGGTGAAGGTCGCCGGGATCGGTGCCGCCGCTGCGGTCGCCGCCGTGCTGACCCGCCGCGGCAGCGGGGCGTCGGCCATCGTCGACGGCGTCCTGACCACCGGCCTGATCGCCGGGACGGCGAACCTGCTCAACCTGCTCGACCTGCGTCCCGGCCGCGCTGCGAAGGCCGCCGTGCTGCTGTCCGTGGCGACCGTGGGCGGCCCCGCCGGTGGGCTGGCCGCCGGTCCGCTGGGTGCCGGCCTGGCCGTGCTGCCCGCGGACCTCGGTGAGCAGGTCATGCTCGGCGACTGCGGGGCCAACGCCGTCGGCGCGCTGCTCGGCCTGCGGCTGGCCGCGCTGCCGGGCCGGGGCTCCCGGGCCGGCCTGCTCGGTGTGGTCACCGCACTCACCCTGGCCAGCGAGAAGGTCAGCTTCACCCGGGTCATCGAGTCGACCCCCGGCCTGCGGGAGCTCGACCGGCTCGGCCGCCGCCGCGCGTGACCGCCGTGCGACACCCCGGGGGGCGCCCTCCCGGGCGAGCCCGGCGATGACCAGCACCACCCGTCGCCGGGTCGTGCGGGGCGTGGCGGGGGCGGCGCTGCTGATCTCGGTGCTCACCCTGCTGGCCCGGCTGGCCGGCTTCGGGCGCACCGTCGTCTTCACCAACGCGGTCGGGGCCGGCAGCACCGCGGACACCTACGTCGCGGCCAACAACGTGCCGAACATCGTCTTCGAGGTGGTCGCCGGTGGCGCGCTGGCCAGCCTCGTCGTCCCGATGCTCGCCGGTGGGATCGCCGCCGGGGACCGGGAGCAGGTGCGCCGCACCGCCAACGCCCTGCTGGGCTGGGCACTGCTGGTGCTGGTGCCGCTGGCCGCACTGCTCGCCCTCTTCGCCCGGCCGATCGCCGGTGCACTGCTCGGGGACGACGCGGCGGAGGTCGAGCTGGCCGCCCGCTTCCTGGTCGTCTTCGCCCCGCAGGTGGTGCTCTACGGCATCGCCGTGGTCCTGACCGGCGTGCTGCAGGCGCACCGTCGCTTCGCCGGGCCCGCGCTGGCGCCCCTGCTGTCCACCCTGGTGGTCGCCTCCGCCTACCTGCTGTTCGCCGGCCTCGACGGCAGCCGCGAGGTCGACGGGCTGTCCACCCCGGCGGAGCTGGTGCTCGGGGTGGGGACGACGCTGGGCGTCCTCGCGCTCGCGGCGTCCCTGCTGGTGCCGCTGCGCGGGCTGCGGCTGGGGCTGCGGCCCGCGCTCCGCTTCCCGGTCGGGGCGGCGCCCCGGGTGCGCCGGCTGGCGCTGGCCGGGGTGCTCACCCTCGCCGGCCAGCAGCTGGTCGCCCTGGTCGCGATCCGGCTCGCCGCCGCGGGGCCCGACGGCACCCAGGTCGCCTACTTCGCCGGGATGACGGTCTTCCTGCTGCCGTGGGCCGCGCTCGCCGTGCCGTTGGCCACCTCGGTCTACCCGGGGCTCACCGAACGGGCCGCGATCGGGGACGAGGAGGGGTACCGGCGGACGCTGGCGCCGGCCGTCGTCCTCACCGTGGTGAGCAGTGCGGTGGCGGCGGCGGGCCTGGTCGCGGTCTCCGGGCCGATGGCCCGGGTGTTCCTGGCCGCCCCGGAGAACGCCGGCGCCGCAGCCGCGCTCCAGGCGACGATCGCCGCCTTCGCCCCGGGCCTGGTGGGCTACGGGCTGGTCGCGCTGCTGTCGCGGGCCCTGTACGCCCGGGGGTCCTGGCGGGCGCCGACGGTCTGCGTGGTCGGTGGCTGGCTGGTCGCCGTCGCCGCGGACCTCGTGCTGGCCGCGGTGCTGCCCCTGGCCGACCGCGCGCTCGCGCTGGGCGCCGGGCACAGCATCGGGGTCACCGTGGCCGGCATCGCGCTGCTGGTCGTGGTGGCCCGGGAGGCAGGTCCGGGTGCGCTGGCCGGCGTGGCCCGCACCGGTGGGCCGGCCCTGCTGGGCGGCGGGCTCGCGGGTGCGGCCGGGCTGCTCACCGCCCGGGCACTGGGTGCCGACCCGGTGCCCGGGGACGGCGTGCTCGCCGCGGTCGGCGTCGGGCTGGCGGCCGGCGGGGTCGTGCTGGTGGTCGCCGCGGCGGTCATGATGGGGACCTCCCGGCGGCCGTTGACCGCGGCCGTGCAGGGCCTGCGGGGGGCCGACGCACCAGGAGGGGACCGATGACCGACGAGCCTCTCCTGACCGGACGCCGGATCGCGGAGGTGCTGGCCACCAGCACCGGCGGCGTCGGCACCCACCTGCGCTCGGTGCTGTCCGCGCTGGCCCGCGCGGGCGCGGCCGTGCGGGTCTGCGGCCCGCAGGCGACCGAGGAGCTGTTCGGCTTCACCGCCACCGGCGCCGACTTCCGTCCGGTGGGCATCTCCGCAGGGCTCGACCCGGTGGCCGACCTGCGCGCCGTCCACGCCCTGCGCCGGGCCACCGCGGGGGCGGACCTGGTCCACGCCCACGGGCTGCGGGCCGGGCTGGTCGCCGCGGCGGCCCGTGCGCTGGCCGGGCGGCGTCGTCGGCCGCTGGTGCTCACGCTGCACAACGCGCTGCCCGGGGGCGGCGGGCTCCGCCGCCGCGTGCTCCAGGCCGCCGAGCGGGCCACCGTCCGCGGCGCCGACGTGGTGCTGGCCGCCTCCGGCGACCTGGCCGACAACGCCCGCCGGCTCGGCGCCCGCGACGTGCGGGTCGCCCCGGTGTCCGCCCCGCCGCTGGGCCCCGCCCGGCGGGACCGCCGGGAGGTGCGCCGCGGGCTCGGGCTGGACGACGACCGCCGGCCGCTGATCGTGGCGATCGGGCGGCTGCACCCGCAGAAGGGGTACGACCTGCTGCTGGACGCCGTCACCCGGTGGTCGGCCGACCCGCGACTGCGTCCGGAGCCGCTGGTGGCCATCGCCGGGGACGGTCCGCTGTCCGACGAGCTCTCCCGGCGGATCGCCGCCGAGGGGCTGCCGGTGACCCTGCTGGGCCGGCGCACCGACATCGCCGACCTGCTCGGCGCCGCGGACGCGTGCGTGCTCCCCTCGGTCTGGGAGGCACGCTCGCTGACCGCCCAGGAGGCGCTGCGGGCCGGCACGCCGCTGGTCGCCACCGCCGTGGGCGGGATCCCGGAGCTGGTCGGGGACGCGGCGGAGCTGGTCCCCTTCGGGGACGCGGCGGCGCTGGCAGAGACCGTCGTCCGGGTGCTCACCGACCCGGCCGAGATCGCCCGGCTGGGAGCGGCCGGCCCGCGCCAGGCGGCCACCTGGCCCGACGAGGCCGCGACCGCGGCCGCCCTGGTCGACCTCTACCGGGAGCTGCTCGGACCCCCCGGGGAGCGGTGATGAGCGGACCGGGCGCCGTCCTGCGCCTGTTCTCGGCCTCCCTGGTCCTGCTCGCCCTGGTCGGCGGGCTGCTGGTGGGCACCGCCGGCCCGGTGGCGGCCGCGTCCGCGGAGCCGTGGTCGGCCACCCGGGTGGTGGACGTCGGGGTCGCCGGCCTGACGTGGTCCGACCTGGACCCCGAGCGCACCCCCGAGCTCTGGGCACTGGCCCAGGAGTCCGCCATCGGCGTGCTGTCGGTGCGGGCCGCCCGGCCCACCACCTGCCTGCTGGACGGCTGGGCCACGCTCGGGGCGGGCAACCGGGCCCGCTACCCCGGCCCGGTCGAACCGGTCCCGCCGGTGTCCCTGCCCAGCGTCCCGATCCCGGACGAGGACGTCGCGGCCCCGGGCGGCGCCGCAGCCGAGGAGGGCCCGGCCGCGGTGCAGCCGGACACCCGGCTGTCCTGGTGCGGCCTGGAGGAGCAGGTCGCCGACGTCGGCCTCGCCGAGCCCCGGCAGACCGTCGCGCGGGTGGCCGCCGACGAGGCCACCGCCCGGTTCGGCGCCGAGCCCGGTGCGCTCGGAGAGGCGGTGGGGTGCAGCACGGTCGTCGGCCGCGCCGGCTCGCTGGCCGTGGCGGGAGAGACCGGCGAGTTCACCGTCCGCGACCGGCTGCCGACCGAGCCGGCCGAGGTCGCCGCGCTGCTGGCCGAGTGTCCGCTGACCGTCGTCTCGCTGGACCAGTTCACCGATGCCGGCGCGCCGGCCGTCGAGGAGACCGACACCGGGACCCAGCCCTCCCGCCGCGAGGCGGCACTGGCGGTCATCGACCAGACGATCGGCCGGCTCCGCGACGCGGTGGCCGAGCTCCCCGGGGACACGCTCCTCCTGCTCCAGGGGGTCTCCGAGGTCAACGGCGGCCGGCCGCAGCTGCACGTGGGCCTGGCCAGCGGGCCGGGCGTGCCGCCGGGCTGGCTGACCAGCGCGAGCACGGGCCGGGTGCCCTTCGTGCAGCTGATCGACGTCGCACCCACGATCCTGCGGGCGCTGGGCCTGGATCCGGTCCCCTCGATGAACGGTCAGCCCTTCCGGGTGGCCGGCGACCGACCGGACCTGGCCACCGCGATCGCCGAGCTGGAGCAGATCAACACCCGCGCCGTCGTGCACTACCGCAGCACCAGCACGACCTTCTGGCTGCTGGTCCTGCTCAACGGCGCGCTGGTGGCGCTCGGCATGCTCGGCCTCGGCGGCTGGGCGTCCGGCTGGCTGCCCGGCCGGGCCCGCGGCCGGAGGCGGGTGCGTGGCTGGCTGCAGCGGCGCACCCCGGGACGGCGGCGGACGGCGGCGCTGCGGGTCGCCGCGCTGGCCGTCGCCGCCGTCCCGATCTCGACCTACCTCGCCAACCTGGTGCCCTGGGAGCTGAGCTCGGCCCCCCGGGCGGCGCTGGCCGGTTCGGTGCTCGGCTGCACCCTCGTGGTGACCGCCGTCGCCGCGCTGGGGCCGTGGCGGCGGACCCGGCTGGGCCCGGCGATCGCCGTCCTGGCCTTGACGCTGGCCACCCTGGTGGCGGACGTGCTCACCGGTTCCCACCTCGAGCTCGACGGCCTGCTCGGCTACGACGCCATCGTGGCGGGCCGCTTCACCGGGTACGGCAACCTCAGTTTCGGGCTGCTGGCGGTCAGCTCCCTGCTGCTCACCGCCGCGGCGGCTGCGTCGGTGGCCCGCCGGGTGCGGGCGCCCGGCCGCCGCCACTGGTTGCTGCCGGTGCTGGTGGCCGGGGTGGGCACCGTGGTGGTGATCGGCGCACCGTCGCTGGGCCGGGACTTCGGGGGAGTGCTGGCCGCCGTCCCCGGCTTCCTGGTGCTGGGCATGCTGCTGGGCCGGATCCGGGTCACCGTCGTCCGGCTCGTGGCGGTGCTCGCCGTCGCCGTGCTGGCCGTCGGCACCGTCGCGGTGTTCGACTGGCTCGGCCCGGCCGAGGAGCGCAGCCACCTGGGCCGCTTCGTCGGACAGGTCCTGGACGGCCAGGCCTGGACGGTGGTGAGCCGCAAGGCCCAGGCCAACCTCAACATCCTGCTGGGCAGCCCGCTGGCCTGGATGCTGCTGGTCGCGCTGGTCGCCGGGGTGTGGCTGCTGCGCCCCGGCGGGCTGCTGCGCAGCCGCCCCGGCCGGCCGGCCGCCGGGCTGCCCGTAGCCGACGTGCGGGCGCTGCGGGCCGGGCTCACCGCGGTCGCGCTGAGCCTGACCCTGGGCGCCCTGGTCAACGACAGCGGCGTCGCCCTCCCGGCGACCGCCGCCACCGTCCTGGTGCCCCTGCTCGTCTGGCTGGTCGCCGGTGCACCGGGCGACGAGCAGGCCGGGCGGCCGTCCCCGGACCAGGCGCCGGCCTCGGCGCCGGAGGCCCCCGGGACCCGTGTTAACGTGGGCGTCCGTGGGTCGACTGGCAGAACCTCGTGACCGCGGACCTCTTCTCCCCAACTCCCAGCCGACGAAGTTCGTCTTCGTCACCGGCGGCGTCGTGTCGTCACTGGGCAAGGGACTGACAGCAAGTTCTCTGGGGGCGTTGCTCTCCAGCCGTGGCCTGCGGGTCACGATGCAGAAGCTGGACCCGTACCTCAACGTGGACCCGGGGACGATGAACCCCTTCCAGCACGGCGAGGTGTTCGTCACCGAGGACGGCGCCGAGACCGACCTGGACATCGGGCACTACGAGCGGTTCCTGGACACCGACCTCACCGGCCGGGCCAACGTGACCACCGGCCAGGTGTACTCCGACGTGATCGCCAAGGAGCGGCGCGGGGAGTACCTGGGCGACACGGTGCAGGTGATCCCGCACATCACCAACGAGATCAAGTCCCGCATCATGGCCGTGGCAGAGGGCCCGGAGCGGGTCGACGTGGTCATCACCGAGGTCGGCGGCACGGTGGGCGACATCGAGTCGCTGCCGTTCCTGGAGGCCGCCCGGCAGGTGCGGCACGAGATCGGCCGGGACAACTGCTTCTTCCTGCACATCTCGCTGATCCCCTTCATCGCGCCCTCCGGTGAGCTGAAGACCAAGCCCACCCAGCACTCGGTCGCCGCGCTGCGCAGCATCGGCATCCAGCCCGACGCCCTGGTCTGCCGCTCGGACCGGGAGATCAGCGAGGGCCTCAAGCGCAAGATCAGCCTGATGTGCGACACCGAGGCAGAGGGGGTCATCTCCTGCCCCGACGCCCCGTCGATCTACGACATCCCCAAGGTGCTGCACCGCGAGGGCTTGGACGCCTTCGTCGTCCGGCGGCTCGGGCTGCCGTTCCGGGACGTCGACTGGACGGTGTGGGGCGACCTGCTGGACCGGGTCCACGACCCGAAGCAGACCGTCACCGTCGCGCTGGTCGGCAAGTACATCGACCTGCCCGACGCCTATCTGTCGGTCACCGAGGCGCTGCGGGCCGGCGGCTTCGCGCACCGCTCGCGGGTGCAGATCCGCTGGGTGCCCTCTGACGACTGCGAGACCCCCGAGGGCGCGGCGGCCGCGCTGGCCGGCGTGGACGGCGTCTGCATCCCCGGTGGGTTCGGGGTTCGCGGCATCGAAGGCAAGCTGGGTGCGATCCGGCACACCCGGGTGAACGGCATCCCGACCCTGGGCCTGTGCCTGGGCCTGCAGTGCATGGTCATCGAGGTGGCCCGGGACCTGGCCGGCATCGAGGGCGCCAACTCCACCGAGTTCGACCCGGAGACGCCGGACCCGGTCATCTCCACCATGGCCACCCAGCTCGACGTGGTGGCCGGCCGGGGCGACATGGGCGGCACCATGCGGCTGGGCAGCTACCCGGCCGCGCTGCAGAAGGGCTCGGTCGTCGCGGCCGCCTACGGCGCGACCGAGATCACCGAACGGCACCGGCACCGGTACGAGGTGGCCAACGCCTACCGCGACCGGCTGACCGAGGCCGGGCTGGTCTTCTCCGGCACCTCGCCCGACGGCACCCTGGTCGAGTTCGCCGAGCTCCCCTCCGACGTCCACCCGTTCTTCGTCGGCACCCAGGCGCACCCGGAGCTGAAGAGCCGGCCCACCCGGCCGCACCCGCTGTTCGCCGCCTTCGTGCAGGCCGCGGCCGACTACCAGGACGCCGCCCGGCTGCCGGTGCCCGAGGGCGAGCAGGTCGGGATCTGATGGCGCACGAGTACGAGGTCCTGGCCTCCGAGGAGCTCTACGCCGGCCGGATCATCTCGCTGCGCAAGGACACCGTGGCGATGCCCGGCGGTGGGGAGAGCGGCCGCGAGGTCGTGCACCACCCCGGCGCGGTCGGCATCGTGGCCCTGGACGACCAGGACCGGGTGGTCATGCTGCGCCAGTACCGGCACCCGGTCGGGGAGCACCTGTGGGAGGTGCCGGCCGGGCTGCGCGACGTCGACGGGGAGCCGCCGGTGGAGACCGCCCGCCGCGAGCTGGCCGAGGAGGTGCAGCTGTCGGCCGAGCGCTGGTCGCTGCTGACCACCCAGCACCCGTCGCCCGGCTTCTGCGACGAGCTCGTGGTGCTCTACCTGGCCGAGGGGCTCAGCGACGTCGCCCGCCCCGACGGCTTCACCGTCGAGCACGAGGAGCTGGACATGACGGTGGAGCGGGTGCCGCTGGCCGAGGCCGTCCAGTGGGTGTTCGACGGGAAGATCCGCAACTCCCTCGCCGTCATCGGGGTGCTGGCCGCCGCACAGGTCCGGGCCACCACGCCCCGGCTCCGCCCGCTCGACGCGGTGTGACGGGTGGGTCCGGGTTGCCCCCGGACCCACCCGCGGGCGAAGGTGGCCCGGTGCTGACACATGACCAGGCCCTGACCCTGCTCCAGGCCGCGCGGGAGGAGTCGACCACGCTCGGCGTCCCGATGTCCTTCGCCGTGATGGACCCCAGTGGCCACCTCGTCGCCTTCGTCCGGATGGACGGCGCACCGTGGATCTCCGCCGACGTCGCCCAGGGCAAGGCGTGGACGGCGGCCGCCTACGGCGCTCCGAGCGCGGCGCAGAAGGCGAAGATGGAGCCGATGCCGAACTTCGCCTCGGCGATCACCACGATGACCGGCGGCAAGTTCACCCCGCAGACCGGCGCCGTGCCGGTGTACTCCGACGGCACCCTGCTCGGCGCGCTGGGCGGCAGTGGCGGCACCGGCCAGCAGGACGAGGACGTCTGCGCCGCCGCCGTCGCGGCCTGCGGCTACTCCCTCAGCTGACCTCCGCCGGTTGAGGGGCGGGCGGGCGACCGGAGCCCGAGACGCTCCAGCTCCAGCCCGGCCAGCGCGTGCAGCGCGGCCGGGTCGCCCGCCCGCCAGCCGGCCCCGGTGCCGGCCGGCAGGCGGGCCAGCCGGGACAGGGGGGCGGTGGCCATCGCCCGGGCGGCCAGCAGCTCGAGGTCCGGGACCCCGCCCAGCAGTCGATCGGTCGCCCGGGCCTCGCGCAGCCAGCCCAGCCGCCAGGGCAGCCAGCGCACCAGCAGCCAGCCCACCGGCAGCAGCACCAGCACGACGGCGAGCACGGTGGCCAGGGTGTGCACGGCGTCCGAGGCGTCCTGCCCGGCGCCGGTCACCGAGCCCCCGGCCTCGCTGAGCGCGCCGAAGGGGGCCGCGAGCTCGTCGCCGACCAGGGGCATCCCGTCGGCGACGCCGGCCGCCGTCCCCATCGAGTCCGAGATCGACCGGCCGAGGTCGGCCACCGCCAGGCCCGGCTCGGCCAGCACCAGCACCGCCCCGCGCACCGACCGGGCGACCAGCACCCACAGCACCGCCCACGCCACCAGCCCCAGGTCGGCGGTCAGCTGCCGGGTGCGGTGATCAGGACGGTCGGCGTACAGGCGCATCGGGCAGCTCCGGGGTGTTCGCGGCGCGGTGGGTCCCCGGGATGGTGCGCCACCGCGGCCGGGACGGCGATCCGAGCAAGAACGGTCGGGTGCCGGCGCCGCGGTGACGGCCAGACTCCTCCCATGACGTCGGACCAGGCCCCAACCGGGCGCGACCGGCTCCGCGAGCTGCTGGACGCCGTGCTCGACGAGGGCAACCGCACGCTGACCGAGATGGCCGGGGACGCGTTCGCCTCGCCCTGGCACTTCAGCCGGCAGGTGGCCCGGGGAGCGGGGGAGTCGCCGGTGGCGCTCCGCCGCCGGGTGGAGCTGGAGCGCGCGGCCTGGCAGCTGGCCGGTGGGGCGAGCGTGACCGAGGCGGCGTTCGCCGCCGGGTACGAGTCGGTGGAGGGGTTCAGCCGGGCCTTCCGGCGGGCCTACGGCCGGACGCCGGGTCAGCCGTGTGCCGCGCACACCCGCGACGGTCACTGGCTGCCCGCCCCCAACGGCGTCCACTTCCACCCGCCCACCTCGCTGTGGGTGACCGGCGAGCAGGGGGCCCGCGGGGGCGACGAGGTCACCGCCCTGCTGGTGCACCACGCCCTGGAGGACACCCGCGCGCTGCTCGACCTGGCGACGGGCCTGCCCGAGGAGGAGTACCGGCGGCCCCGGGTGCCGGGCCTGGAGGTGCTGCCCTGGGACGGTCCGGAGGAGTCGCTGGCCGCGGTGCTGGACCACCTGGTCTGGACGACGGACGTGTGGCTGGCCTCGGTCGAGGGCGCCGACCACCCCGACCGCGCCGCGGACGACCCGGTCGCCCTGCTGGCCCGGCACGACGAGGCCGCGCCGCGGTGGCTCGCCTTCGTGCGCGACGTCTCCCGGCGGGGCGCCTGGGGCGACCGGCTCGTGGACGCGCTCTGCGACCCGCCGGAGACCTTCGTGCTGGGCAGCGTGGTCGCCCACGTGCTGACCTTCGGCGCGCACCGGCGGCAGCTGGCCCGGCACTGGTTCCGCGCCGCCGGCGTCGGGGTGGACGCCGGCGACCCGATCGACTGGCTGACCAGGAGGAGCTCGTGACCCGCACCGTCTACTACACCGCCACCTCGCTGGACGGCTTCATCGCCAGCGTCGACCACTCGCTGGACTGGCTGCTCAGCCGGGAGAACGACGCCGGCGGGCCGATGGGCTACGACGGCTTCATCACCGGGATCGGCGCGGTGGTCATGGGTGCGACGACCTACCTGTGGGTCCGCGAGCACGACCCCGACTGGCTGCCGGAGAAGCCCACCTGGGTGTTCACCCACCGCGACCTCACGGCACCGCCGGGCGCCGACCTCCGGTTCACCGCCGAGGACCCGGCCCGGGTGCACGCGGCGATGGTCGAGGCTGCGGCCGGGCGGGACGTCTGGGTCGTCGGCGGCGGGGACCTGGCCGGCCAGTTCGCCGACCGCGGGCTGCTGGACGAGGTGGTGGTCGCCATCGCCCCGGTGACCCTGGGCGGCGGCGCGCCGTTGCTGCCGCGCCGGGTCGAGCTGGTGGTCCGGGAGCGCGCCCGCAACGGCGAGTTCCTCTGCGTGCGCTACGACGTCGTCCGACCGTCCCCGACCTGAACCCCGGCGGGCCAGGAGGTGGTGGCTGACACACCTCAGCGCCCGTCCGTGCCTACACTCCGCCCGAGGCGCGCCCGGACCGGGCCGCCCAGACGCGGTGGCACCACCGACATCCCGGTGGTCGGCTGCCGAGACCGGGAGTCAGGGCAGATGCGGGTCGGAGTCGTCCGAGAGGTCAAGAACCACGAGTACCGGGTCGCGCTCACCCCCTCCGGGGTGACCGAACTGGTCGCCGCCGGGCACGAGGTGCTCGTCGAGGCCGACGCCGGGGTGGGCTCGTCGATCCCCGACTCCGACTTCACCGCCGCCGGCGCGAAGATCCTGTCCACCGCCGACGACGTCTGGGCCGCCGCCGACCTGCTGCTCAAGGTCAAGGAGCCGATCGCCGAGGAGTTCGGCCGGATGCGCGCCGGCCAGACCCTCTTCACCTACCTGCACCTCGCCGCGTCGCGGGAGTGCACCGACGCGCTGCTGGCCGCCGGCACCACCGCGATCGCCTACGAGACGGTGCAGACCGACGGGGGAGCGCTGCCGCTGCTCGCCCCGATGTCGGAGGTCGCCGGCCGGATGGCGCCGCAGGTGGGCGCACACACGCTGGAGCGGGCCTCCGGCGGCCGCGGGGTGCTGCTGGGCGGCGTCTCCGGCGTGCACGCGGCCAAGGTCGTCGTCCTGGGCGCCGGGGTGTCGGGGATGAACGCGGCCACCATCGCGCTGGGCATGCAGGCCCAGGTGACCGTGCTGGACCGGGACCTGGAGAAGCTGCGCGCCGCCGACCGGCTCTACCGCGGGCACCTGCAGACCGTCTCCTCCAACGCCCTGGAGGTCGAGCGGGCGGTGCTGGACGCCGACCTGGTGATCGGTGCCGTGCTGGTGCCCGGGGCCAAGGCGCCCACCCTGGTCAGCAACGAGCTGGTCTCCCGGATGAAGCCGGGCTCGGTGCTGGTCGACATCGCCGTCGACCAGGGGGGCTGCTTCGAGGACACCCGGCCGACCACGCACGACGACCCGACGTTCGGGGTGCACGACTCGGTCTTCTACTGCGTCGCCAACATGCCCGGCGCGGTGCCGCACACCTCGACGTACGCGCTGACCAACGTCACGCTGCCCTACGTGCTGGCGCTGGCCGGCCAGGGGACGGCCGCCGCGCTGGCCGCCGACCCGGTGCTGGCCCGCGGGGCGAACGTCGCCGGCGGGCAGCTGGTGCACGCCGGCGTCGCCGACGCCCACGCGCTGCCCAGCGTGCCGTGGCAGGAGGTGCTGTCCTGACGGTCCTCACCAGTGCCGGCCCCGCCGTCGAGCGCACGATCACCGGCTACCTCGACCACCTGACCGTCGAGCGCGGGCTGGCCGCCAACACCATCGCCTCCTACCGCCGCGACCTGCGCCGGTACGCGGAGTTCCTCACCGCCGGCGGCGTCCGGGGGCTGGGCGAGGTGGGGGAGTCCGACGTCGCGGCGTTCCTGGTCGCCCTGCGCTCCGGGGACGACGACCACCCGCCGCTGTCGGCGACCTCGGCGGCCCGCGCGGTGGTCGCCGTCCGCGGGCTGCACCGGTTCGCCCTGCTCGACGGGCTGGTCAGCGACGACGTCGCCGCGGAGGTCCGGCCACCGGCCCCGGCCCGGCGGCTGCCCAAGGCGATCCCGGTGACCGACGTCGAGGCGCTGCTGAACGCGGCGGCGTCGGTGGAGGGGCCGCGGGGGCTGCGCGACCGGGCGCTGCTGGAGCTGCTGTACGGCACCGGCGCCCGGATCTCCGAGGCGGTCGGGCTGGCCGTCGACGACCTCGACCTGTCCGGCGACCCCGGCAGGGCGGCGGTGCGGCTGGCCGGCAAGGGCGGCAAGGAGCGCGTCGTCCCGGTCGGCAGCTACGCGGTCACGGCGGTGCAGGACTACCTGGTCCGGGCCCGCCCGGCGCTGGCCGAGAAGGCCCGGTCCGGGGTCCGCGGGGGAGCGCTGTTCCTCAACGCCCGTGGCGGGCCGCTCTCCCGGCAGAGCGCCTGGTCGATCCTGCGGGACGCCGCCGAGCGGGCCGGCATCTCCGCAGAGCTCTCCCCGCACACGCTGCGGCACTCCTTCGCCACCCACCTGCTCGACGGCGGCGCCGACGTCCGCGTCGTGCAGGAGCTGCTCGGGCACGCCTCGGTGACGACGACGCAGGTCTACACGCTGGTCACCGTCGAACGGCTGCGCGAGGTCTACGCCACCAGCCACCCCCGCGCCCTGCGCTGACCCCCGCCCGCGGGCCGAGATCGGGCTGACGGCTGCCTCGACACCCCGGAGGCAGCCGCCAGCCCGGTCTCGGCGCCGGCGATGTCGACATGTTGCCCCGGGGTGGTCACGGTCGGGCGGGGGGCTGCCGAGAAGAGCGGTGGGAGAACGGACCGGCGGCTTCCCCCTGCCGGCAGTGCGCGTTCCCCGCCGCGCCCCGACCGGGAGCCGCGGTCCGGACAGCCCAGGGAAGAGGCAGAAGCGATGTCGTCGAGACGAGCCGAGGCGGCGGCCTCCGCCGTCGCGCTCCCGCGCGGAGGGGCCCCGGCGGGCGATGCCGAGATGGGCGTCCCGACGAGCCGCGTCGACCCCGCCAAGGCCCGGCAGCGGAAGTTGCCCGACCCCAAGCCGATCACCTCCCACGGGCCGGCGCAGATCATCGCGATGTGCAACCAGAAGGGCGGGGTCGGCAAGACGACGTCGACCATCAACCTCGGTGCCGCGCTGGTCGAGCAGGGCCGCCGCGTGCTGCTGGTCGACCTGGACCCGCAGGGCGCGCTGTCGGTGGGGCTCGGCGTCCCGGCGCAGGGGCTGGACCGCACCATCTACAACGCGCTGATGGAGCCGGCGACCACGCTGGCCGACGTCCGGGTGGCCACCGGCATCCCCGGGCTGGACCTGGTGCCCAGCAACATCGACCTGTCCGCCGCCGAGGTGCAGCTGGTCAGCGAGGTCGCCCGCGAGCAGACCCTCATGCGGGTGCTGGCCGCGGTGCGCGCCGACTACGACTACGTGCTCATCGACTGCCAGCCCTCCCTGGGGCTGCTGACGGTCAACGCGCTCACCGCCGCGCAGGGCGTGATCATCCCGCTGGAGTGCGAGTTCTTCTCGCTGCGTGGGGTCGCGCTGCTCGTCGACACGATCGACAAGGTCAAGGAGCGGCTCAATCCGTCCCTGGAGATCTCCGGGATCCTCGCCACCATGTACGACACCCGGACCGTGCACTGCCGCGAGGTGTTCAGCCGGGTCGTCGAGGCTTTCGGCGACACCGTCTTCCAGACCGTCATCTCCCGCACGGTCCGCTTCCCGGAGACCACCGTCGCCGGTCAGCCGATCACCCAGTGGGCCCCCACCTCGTCGGGCGCTGCGGCGTACCGCGACCTGGCCAAGGAGGTGCTCGCCCTGTGACGCGTCGGCCCGTGCTCCCGGGTGCCTCGGAGCTGTTCCGGATGACCGACACGGCGCCGCAGCCGGCGCCGGTCACCGAGCTGTCGACCCTCGCCGCCGCCCAGTCCTCGCCCGCGCTGCGCTCCAACGGCCGGGCCGACGGCGACTCCCCGGCCACGGCGGTGGGCCCGGCGGAGGTCCCGCCGCTCGCGCTGGTGCCCGACGTGGCCGGTGGCGCACCGCGCATCGTCGTCGACGAGCTGGCCTCGCACCGCGCCACGATGCCGGCGCCCGCTCCCCTGCGGCCGCAGCAGACCCGGGCGCGCACCGAGAAGGGGCGCACCCGGCACGAGGAGAAGATCACCGTCTACTGCTCGGCCGACGAGCTGCTCGCCCTGGAGACCGCCCGGCTGACCCTGCGCGGCCAGCACGGTGTGGCCACCGACCGTGGCCGGATCGTCCGCGAGGCGATCGCCGTCCTGCTGGACGACCTCGAGGTGCACGGCGAGAACTCCGTCCTCGTCCGCCGGCTGCGCAAGCACTGAGCGGGGCAGCTGCGGGCGCCGGGCGGGCTCCTAGGCTGGTCCGGTGACGACGGGGCAGGCGGACGGGCGGTTCACCGTCCGGCTGACCAACTTCGAGGGCCCGTTCGACCTGCTGCTGCAGCTGATCGGCAAGCACAAGCTCGACGTCACCGAGATCGCGCTCTCCACGGTCACCGACGAGTTCATCGCCCACCTGCGGGCCCTCGGGGACGAGCTGGACCTGGACCAGGCGAGTGAGTTCCTGGTCGTCGCCGCCACGCTGCTGGACCTGAAGGCCGCCCGGCTGCTGCCCGCCGCCGACGTGGAGGACGAGGACGACCTCGCCGTCCTGGAGGCCCGGGACCTGCTCTTCGCCCGGCTGCTGCAGTACCGCGCCTACAAGCGGGCGGCGGAGTTCCTCCGCGGCCGCGAGGCCGAGGCGGCCCGTCGCTTCCCTCGCAACGCGGACCTGGAGCAGCGCTTCGCCGACCTGCTGCCCGAGGTGCTGCTGGGCGTGACCCCGCAGCAGTTCGCGGCGATCGCGCACCAGGCGCTGGTGCCCAAGCCACCCCCGACGGTGAGCGTCTCCCACCTGCACGCCCCCGCGGTCAGCGTCACCGAGCAGCTGCTGCTGGTCCGCAGCCGGGTCGCCACCGCCGGGACGGCGACGTTCCGGGCGCTGAGCAGCGACTGCGCGCACACCCTGGAGGTCGTCGCGCGGTTCCTGGCGCTGCTGGAGCTGTACCGCCAGCAGCTGGTGACCTTCGACCAGGTGGCGCCGCTGGGGGAGCTGCACGTGCGTTGGACCGGGCCGGCGCTGGTGGGCGGCCGGCTGCCCGACGAGATCGACGCGGACACCATCGACGCGGACACGGCCGAGCACCTGGAGGAGTACGGATGAGCGACCAGCCGGACGACGACCGGCCGGGCGGTGTCGACCCCGACGGTGCAGAGGGGACGGAGCAGGCGGTGCCGCCACCGTTCTCCTGGGACGCCGTCGCCGCCGAGCTCGCCGCGACCCTGGAGGAGCACGACGAGGAAGCCGTGGTCGCCGGCTGGGAGCAGGTGGCCGCCCAGCTGGCCGCCGACCTCGGTGCCCCGGCCGCGCCACCGCCCGGCGACGTCCCCGACCGGGAGCTGGACCCGGCGCGGTTGGGCCGGGCACCGGCGGCGCCCCCGGTCCAGCTGGAGGAGGTCCCCGAGCGGGAGGCCCCGGTCGAGGAGTCGGTGACCGCGGGCCCGGTCACCGACGAGGCGATGGACGAGGAGCTGGAGCCGGCGGCGGTGCGGGGCGGGCTGGAGGCGCTGCTGTTCGTCATCGACTCCCCGATCGACGAGACCTCGCTGGCCGCGGCGCTGCGCTGCCCGGTCGCCCGGGTGCGGGCTGAGCTGACCGCACTGGCCGCCGACTACGACGGCCGGCGGGCCGGCATCACCCTGCGCCGGGTGGGGGAGGGGTGGCGGCTCTACACCCGGGAGGAGCACGCTCCGGTCGTCGAGCGGCACCTCCTGGAGGGTCAGCGCAGCCGGCTCACCCAGGCCGCGCTGGAGACCCTCGCCGTCATCGCCTACCGGCAGCCGGTGACCCGGGCCCGGGTGTCCGCGATCCGCGGGGTCGGGGTGGACGCCGTCGTCCGCACGCTGGTCTCCCGCGGGCTCATCCGCGAAGCCGGCTCCGACCCGGACACCGGAGGAGGGCTGTACGTGACGACGCCACTGTTCCTCGAGCGGCTGGGGCTCACCGGCCTGGACGAGCTGCCCGCGCTGGCCCCGCTGCTGCCCGACACCGCCTCGATGCTGGACGAGCACCCCGACTCCTGAGCGGTCAGCTCGCGCCCGACCGAGGGTGGCGATCGTTGCGGCCCGGAGGTGGGAGACTGGTGGGGATGGACACGACTGCAGACGACACGCCCACCAGCTCCGGCGGCGAGGGCTGGTCCGAGGACATGGAGCTCGCCCCGGCGCACCCCCGGGACGCCGAGCCGACCGAGCCCGACGACGACGCCCCCGGCGAACGACTGCAGAAGGTCCTCGCCCGGGCCGGCGTCGGCTCCCGCCGGGTGTGCGAGGACATGATCGACCAGGGCCGGATCTCGGTGGACGGCCAGGTCGTCCGGGTCCAGGGCAAGCGGGTCGACCCGGACACCGTCGTCATCGCCGTCGACGGCCGGCGGATCGACATCCGCAACGACAAGGTCACCTACGCGATGAACAAGCCCTTCGGCGTCATCACGTCGATGAGCGACGAGCGTGGGCGGCCCAGCGTCGGCGACATGATGGGCGACCTGGCCACCGGGCTCGTGCACGTCGGCCGACTGGACCAGGACACCGAGGGTCTGCTGCTGCTCACCACCGACGGCGAGCTGGCCCACCGGCTGGCGCACCCCTCCTACGAGGTGAAGAAGACCTACCTCGCGCAGGTCAGCGGCTCGGTGTCGCGGGACGTGACCCGCCGGCTGCGCAAGGGCGTGGAGCTGGAGGACGGCCCCGTCGTCGTCGACTCCTTCCAGGTCGTGGACACCCACGCCGGCCAGTCGGTGGTCGAGGTCGTCCTGCACGAGGGCCGCAAGCACGTCGTGCGCCGGCTGCTGGACGAGGTCGGGCTGCCGGTCAACCGGCTCACCCGCACCGCGATCGGGCCGATCGAGCTGGCCCGGATGCGGAGCGGCACGATCCGCAAGCTCACCCGCACGGAGGTCGGTGCCCTGCACGAGCTCGTCGGTCTCTGAGGGGAGGCCCTCCTGCCCGCGCCCCGCAGGAGGGCCGACCACACACGACTGCGGCCGCCGACCCACTCGGGTCGGCGGCCGCAGTCGTCACCGCTCAGGACGGGGGACCTCCCACCGGGGTGGGTGCGTGTCGGTCAGGGAGCCTGCCCGGGCGGCGCGGTGGACGCGCGCAGCACCAGCGAGGTGTCCAGGGTCCGGTCGAGGTCGTGCACGTCCTCGCCGGCGATCAGGGCGAGGAGCATCTCCGTGGCCTCCTGGCCCATCCGGCGGATCGGCTGCTGCACCGTGGTCAACGAGGGGTCGGCGAGCACGGACTCCGGGATGTTGTCGAAGCCGACCACCGACAGCTGACCAGGCACGTCGATGCCCAGTTCCTGCGCGACCTCCAGCATCGCCAGCGCAGAGAGGTCGTTCGCGGCGAACACCGCGGTCGGTCGATCGGTGCCGGACAGCAGCTCACGAGCCGCCACGCGAGAGAGGTCCGGCTCGAACCCGCCGGACCGCATGAGCGCCTCGTCGACGCGCAGTCCCGCGGCGGCCATCGCATCGCGGTACCCCTGCTCCCGCTGCTGCGCGGACATCAGGTCCGAACGACCGGTGATCATGCCGATCCGGGTGTGCCCGAGCCTGATCAGGTGCTCGACCCCGAGGCGCGCGCCCTGGAGGTTGTCCGCGGCCACGGCGGGCAGCGCCGACGGCCCGGCCTGCGGGTCGACCGCCACCACCGGACCGTCGGCCTGCACGTCGGTGACCGTGGGCGTGACCAGCACCGCACCGTCGACCAAGGTCGCCATCAACCGGGTGAGCGACCGTCTCTCCCAGCCCTCCCGGGCCTCCACGTGGCCACCGGCGGAGTAGGCGATCAACTCGTAACCGGTGCCGTGGATGGCGTCGGCCACGCCCTTGAGGACCTCGGTGCTGAAGGGCTCGAAGTCCATGACGAGCACGCCGATGACGTTGGTGCGACGGTTGCGCAGGCTGCGCGCGACGAGGCTCGCCTCGTAGCCGAGCCGGCCGATCACCCGGGTGACGTGGTCGACCGTCTCCGCCGAGACGCCGTACCGCCCGTTGATCACCTTCGACACGGTGGAGATCGAGACGCCGGCCTCGGCGGCGACCTGCTGCATCGTCACCCTGCCGCGCAACGGAGGCGTGGGGAGGCGCGTGCTCGAGCTCGCGTGCCCGCCCACGAGCAGGCCCGGGACGACCTCGTCCGGTGTCGAGTCGAGCTTCACCGACCACCCTCTCCTGGTCCGGGGTCGACACCGGGTGCCCGGCTCATCCCTTGACCGCGCCCTGGAGCCCACTCACGATGCGCCCCTGCATCGCGAGGAACAGGATGAGCGCCGGGATCATGGCGATGGTGGTGAACGCCAGCACCCCTGCGGTGTCGGCAGAGTACTGGGTCGAGAAGTCGGCCACGCCCAGCGGAAGGGTGCGCGTCTCGCCCCGCAGCAGGAGCAGCGGGAGGAGGTAGGCGTTCCAGGAGGTGACGAAGGCCAGCACCCCGACCGTCACCAGGGCCGGCATCGACAGCGGGACCGCGATCCGCCAGAAGACGCCCACGCGGGTGGCGCCGTCGAGCATGGCCGCCTCCTCGAGCTCCTTCGGCAGCGCCGCCAGGAACGGCCGCAGGATCACCACCGTGACCGGCAGCGCGAACGCCGCCTGCGGCAGCGCGACGCCCCACCACGTGTCGCCGAGCCCCAGGTCCTGGGTGACCAGGATGAACAGCGGGATGATGGCCACCGCGGCCGGGAACAGCAGGCCCAGCACGAAGACCAGGAACAGCGGCTCCCGGAGCTTGAACTGGTAGCGCGCCAGCGGGTAGGCGGCCATCACGCCGGCGAGCACCGCCACCACCGTGGTGATGAGGGCGATCGCGGTCGAGTTGAGCGTGTACTGCCAGAAGGCCCCATTGCTCAGGACGTTGGTGTAGTTGCTGAACACCCACGGGTCGGGGAGCCCGGCGGGGTCGCGTGCCAGCTGGGCGTTGGTGCGGAAGCCGCCGAGGGCGCCGTAGAGCACCGGCCCGAGCGTGACCGCGACGACCACCAGGGCGATCAGGTAGACCAACGGGCCGCCGCGCCCGTACGTGGTTGCTCGCCGTGCCATCAGCGCCGTCCTCCTCTTCGTCCTTGCTCGACCCGGTTCATGCATCGGCCTTCGTGTCGCGACGCAGCACCAGGAACTGGTAGGCCAGCGCCATGGCGAAGCCGATCAGGAAGAGCACGACGGATGCCGCGCCCGCGATCCCGTAGTTGCTGCGCTGGGTCCCCATGCTGATCAGGTAGGTGACCATCGTCGTCGTCGCGTTCGCCGGGCCACCGCCGGTGAGGATCCAGACCATGTCGAACAGCTGCAACGAGCCGATCATCGACAGGAAGACCCAGGTGCGGATGGTGGGCGCGAGGAGCGGGACGGCGATCCGGCGCTGGACCTGCCACCACGAGGCGCCGTCGAGCTGTGCGGCCTCGTGCAGCTCGTCGGGGACGCCCTGCAGCCCGGCGAGGAAGAGCAGCACGGCCAGACCGAGGTACTTCCACGTCAGGACGACGAAGACGGTGGCCAGCGCCAGGTCGGGGGTGCCCAGGAAGCCCTGCTCGGGGACCGGGAGCCCTACCGAGGACACGGCCTGCTCGAGGAGCCCGGTGCGGGGCTGCAGCAGCTGGAACCACACGACGCCGGCGATCACCTCGGCCAGCACGTACGGGACGAAGACGATCGTCCGCAGCAGCCCGCGCCCCTTGATCCGGCGGTTGAGCAGCAGCGCCAGCGCCAGGCCCAGCGGCAGCTGCACCGCGATCGAGGCGAAGACGATGATGAAGTTGTGCATGACCGCGTCGGTGAAGACCTCATCGGTCAGCACGCGCGAGTAGTTGGCCAGGCCGATGAAGTCGTCCATCGGGCCGAAGCCCTTCCAGCTGTACAGCGACATCCGGGCCGCGGAGAAGACCGGGTAGAGGACGAAGAGCGCCATCAACGCCAGTGCTGGCGTCACGAACAGGAGGATCTCGAGGCGCTGCCGGCGCTTGGCGCCCCGGCGACGGCCGGTCACCCGGGGGGCGTCTGCGCCGCCCCGGGTGACCGCTGCGCCGGAGGACGTCGCCGCCGGCGCAGCGGTCACTTCGGTCATCGGTGGATCAC
This sequence comes from Modestobacter sp. VKM Ac-2983, assembly GCF_026967885.1. Lineage (NCBI taxonomy): Bacteria > Bacillati > Actinomycetota > Actinomycetes > Geodermatophilales > Geodermatophilaceae > Modestobacter > Modestobacter sp. VKM Ac-2983. The sequence goes on along the minus strand of NZ_JAPVBK010000002.1, from coordinate 1,096,980 downwards.
TTCTCCAGTTCGGCGGCCTGCATGGTCGCGTCCACGATCTCCTGCGGCGTCGCCTCGCCGGCGAACATGAGGGCGATCGAGTCGTTCATCGCGCCACCGATCGACTGCCCGAAGGCGGTGTCGAAGTACAGCTGGATGTACGGGGCCGCGTCGCGGACCTCGAGCAGCTGGGCGAGCGCCGGGTCGGAGACGGCGCTCGTGGCGGCCGGGTTGGTCGGGAGGCCCATGTCGTTCTCCGCGAACCCGGTCTGCACCTCGTCGGAGAGCAGGTAGTTGACGAGGTCGACCGACCCGTCGGTGGCGCCGGTCGAGACGGCCCACGCGTCGCCACCGCCGAGCTGTGCCTCGGGGTCGCCCTCGCCACCCTCGATGGCCGGGAAGGCGAACCACCCGGTGTTCTCGCCGAGGCCCGCACCGTCATCGGTCAGGCCCTGCATCACGCCGGGCTCCCAGTGACCGGCCAGCTCCATCGCGACCTGGTCGGTGGCGAGCAGGCCGGAGGCGGAGGAGGCGCCCTCCTGCGCCGGCGTGGTGAGGAAGCCGGGGTTGAACGGCTCGGTGTCCAGCAGCTCTGTGAGGACCTCGCCGGCCTGCACGAAGCACTCGTCGGTGAAGTCGAGGCTGGTGACCGCGTCCTCGAGGACGTCCTGGCCGCAGGCGCGCAGCGCCGTGTAGTACCAGTAGTGGGCGGCGGGCCACTTGTCGCCCGCGCCGACCGAGATGGGCGTGATCCCCGCGGCCTTCAGCTGGTCGATGGCGGCGTAGAGCTCCTCCATCGTCTGCGGCGCCTCGGTGATCCCGGCCTGCTCGAAGAGTGCGGTGTTGTACCAGAAGCCCACGACGCCGAGGGAGAACGGCAGCGCGTAGGTCTGGCCGTCGACCTGCCACCCGGAGACGTTGCCGCCGAGCTTGTCGATCACCTCGTCGGACTCCTGGGAGAGGTCCTGGACCAGGCCGGCCTCCACGTGGTCGGCGAGCTCGCCGCCGCCGCGCTCCATGTACACGTCCGGCAGGTCACCGCTCTGGAAGGCGGCCGCCAGCCGGTCGACCATGTCCTCGTGGGCCATGGCCACGACCTCGACCTCGACCCCCGGGTTGGCCTCTTCGAACTCCGTGGCCACCTGCTCGTAGTAGCCCCGGCCGGGCTCGTTGTTGGAGTTGTGCCACCAGGTGATCGTGTTGTCGTCACTTCCTGCTGCGGTGCTGTCCTCACCGCCACCACAGGCAGTTGCCGTGAGCAGCACTGCGCTGCCGCACAGCACCGAGAGAGCTGCTCGCCCCGAACGCCGCATGTCTGACCCCTTCGTCACTTCGCACACCGAGTGGCGTGCAACACGTTGTCGAAGGTGGCAGCGGACACTTGCGTTGTCAATCGATGTCGATAACGATTTCGCACATGACCTCCGACACCGCCGTCCACGCGGTCCGCTCGATCGACGCCACCCTCACGGTCCGGCGGGCGGACGGTTCGCCCTGTGCCGACACCGAGGTGCTGGTCGAACAGGTCCGGCACGAGTTCGCGTTCGGCAACATCGGGTTCGACTTCGTCGGCCTGGCCAACCAGGAGCAGGGGGCGGGCCGGGAGAACGTGTTCGGCGGCGCCGATCCAGCCGCCGCCGGGCGGCTCGAGGAGCTGTTCCTCGACGTCTTCAACACCGCGACGCTGCCCTTCTACTGGGCCGGCTTCGAACCCGCGGAGGGCCGGCCCGACACCGCGCGGCTGCAGGCTGCGGCCCGGTGGTTCCGCGACCGGGGCGTGGCGGTCAAGGGCCACCCGCTGGTCTGGCACACGCTGGCTCCGGACTGGTTGCGGGAGCACACCGACGCCGAGGTCGAGGAGATCGTGCGCGCACGGGTGCGGCGGGAGGTCAGCTCCTTCGCCGGCCTGGTCGACACCTGGGACGCGATCAACGAGGTCGCGATCATGCCGGTGTTCAGCAACGAGGAGCAGCAGAACGCGATCACCCGGCTGTGCCGGCGCATCGGTCGGATCCCCACCATCCGGCTCGCCTTCGACGAGGCGCACGGCGCGGACCCGGCCGCGACGCTGGTCCTCAACGACTTCAACCTCGGCACGGCCTACGAGTGCCTGATCGAGGGCGTCCTGGAAGCCGGGGTGCAGGTGGACGCGATCGGCCTGCAGAGCCACATGCACCAGGGCTACTGGGGGGAGGAGCGGACCCAGGAGGTCTGCGACCGGTTCGCCCGTTACGGGCTGCCGCTGCACTGGACCGAGACCACCCTGGTCTCCGGGGACCTCATGCCGCCCGAGATCGTGGACCTCAACGACCACCAGGTCGACGAGTGGCCGTCCACGCCGGCCGGTGAGCAACGGCAGGCCGACGACGTCGTCCGCCACTACCGGACGCTGCTGGCCCACCCCGCGGTGCAGGCCGTGACCTACTGGGGGATCACCGACGAGGGGGCCTGGCTGGGCGCGCCGGCGGGGCTCGTGCGCGCCGACGGCACCCCCAAGCCTGCCTACGACGCCCTCCGCGGCCTGGTCAAGGAGGACTGGTGGCTGGCCCCGACCCGGCTGCGCACCGACGGCGAGGGCCGGGTGGCCGTGCGCGGCTGGGCCGGCGACTACTCGCTCTCGGCGGCGGGTGGCACGGCCTCCTGGCAGCTGCGGGCCGACGCGCCGATGCCGGCGGTCACCCTGCCCTGACCGGTGCACCACCCTGAGGCCGGGGCAGGATGGTGCGGGCGCAGCGCCCGCCGCGGCCGTCCCCCGGCACAGGCGGCCACTCGGATCGCCGCACCAGCAACGACGACACAGGACGGACTCTCCCAAGCATGGTCACGAACGTCGACAACGGCCCTGCGCTCTGGCGCGACCCGGATGCCCGGTCCGAGGACAGGGTGGCGGACCTCCTCGGCCGCATGACGCTGGAGGAGAAGGTCGCGCAGCTCTACGGCGTGTGGGTGGGCATCGACGCGACCGAGGGTGAGGTCGCCCCGCACCAGCACGAGATGGCCGCGGCGCCGGTGGACTGGGAGGAGCTGATCCGCAGCGGGCTCGGCCAGCTGACCAGGCCGTTCGGTACGGCACCGGTGGACCCGCTGGTCGGGGCCAAGGGCCTGGCGGAGAGCCAGCGGCAGATCATGGCCGCCGGCCGCTTCGGCATCCCCGCCCTGGTGCACGAGGAGTGCCTCACCGGGCTGGCCGCGTGGACGGCGACCGTCTTCCCCTCACCGCTGTGCTGGGCGGCCAGCTTCGACCCGGAGCTCGTGCAGCGCATGGGGGCCCTGATCGGGGAGAACATGCGCCGGCTCGGCGTCCACCAGGGGCTGGCCCCGGTGTTCGACGTCGCCCGCGACCTGCGCTGGGGCCGGGTCGAGGAGACGATGGGCGAGGACCCGCACCTGGTCGGCACGATCGGCAGCGCCTACGTCCGCGGACTGGAGTCCAGCGGCATCGTCGCGACGCTCAAGCACTTCGTCGGCTATTCCGCCTCGCGGGCCGGCCGCAACCTCGCGCCGGTCTCCGCCGGGCCGCGGGAGATCGCCGACGTGTTCCTCCCGCCCTTCGAGATGGCTCTGAAGGCCGGGGCGCGGTCGGTCATGAACTCCTACACCGACATCGACGGGGTGCCCTCGGCAGGGGACCCGGCGCTGCTGACGTCGCTGCTCCGCGAGTCCTACGGGTTCACCGGCACGGTCGTCGCCGACTACTTCTCGATCGCCTTCCTCCAGGCCCTGCACGGTGTCGCCGGCTCGCCCGGGGAGGCCGCCGCGCTCGCCCTCGAGGCCGGGATCGACGTGGAGCTGCCGACGGTGGCCTGCTACGGCCAGCCCCTGGTCGAGGCGGTCCGCGGCGGTGCGGTGGACGAGGCGCTGGTCGACCGGGCGCTGCGCCGGGTGCTGCTGCAGAAGTGCGAGCTCGGCCTGCTCGACGCCGACTGGTCGCCGGACTCGCCGGCGGTCCTGGACGGGGCCGTCTCGCTCGACTCCGCGGAGTCCCGGGCGGTGGCCGGCGACCTCGCCCGCCGCTCGGTCGTGCTGCTGGCCAACGACGGGACGCTGCCCCTCAGCCCCGGGGCGAAGCTGGCGGTGGTGGGTCCCCGCGCGGACACCGCCCAGGCGATGCTCGGCTGCTACTCCTTCCCGATGCACGTGGGCGTGCACCACCCGGAGGTGCCGGTGGGGGTCGACATCCCGACGCTCGCCGAGGCGATGAAGGCCGCGCCGGAGGCCTACGACGTCGTCGTCGCCGAGGGCTGCCCGGTGGTGGGCGGCGACGACGAGGCGATCGCGGCCGCCGCGCGCGCTGCGGCCGAGGCCGACGTGTGCGTCGCCGTCCTCGGTGACCAGGCGGGTCTGTTCGGCAACGGGACCTCCGGTGAGGGCTGCGACGCCGTGGACCTTCGGCTGCCGGGGCGCCAGGAGGAGCTGCTGGAGGCCCTGCTGGCAACCGGCACCCCGGTGGTGCTCGTCCTGCTGGTCGGCCGCCCGTACGAGCTGTCCCGGCAGGTCGACCGGCTCGCCGCGGTGGTGTGCGGCTTCTTCCCCGGTGAGGAGGGCGGCCCCGCGGTCGCCGACGTCCTCAGCGGCCGGGTCGGCCCGTCGGGCCGGCTGCCGGTGAGCTTCCCCCGCGCGGGCAGCAGCCAGCCCGGGACCTACCTCGCCGCGGCTCTCGGCCGGCTCACCGACGTGAGCAGCGTGGACCCGACGCCGCTGTTCCCGTTCGGGCACGGCCTGGGGTACGGCTCGGCCACCTGGGGCGACGTCCGGCTGGGCACCGGCGCGGAGTGGGACACCGCCGGGACCACCGAGGTCGAGGTCGAGCTCCGCAACGACACCGACCGGGAGGTCACCGAGGTGGTGCAGGTCTACCTGCACGACGTCGCCGCCGAGGTGGTCCGTCCCGTGCAGGCGCTCATGGCCGCCCAGCGGGTCGACCTCGCGGCGGGCTGCGCGGCGACCGTGCGCTTCCGGCTGCACGCCGACCTCACCTCCTTCACCGGGCGGGAGGGCGGGCGGATCGTCGAGCCGGGCGAGGTGGAGCTCCGGGTGGGCGCGTCGAGCACCGACGTGCGGCAGGTCCTCCGGTGCACCCTCACCGGCAGCCGCCGCACCGTCGGGTTCGAGCGGCAGCTGCACCCCGAGACGGTCGTCGAGCACCGGCACGACGGCTGATGCCGCACACCGACCTGCCCCTGGAGGAGCTCCGGCGCTACACCCCGCACCTGCCGGCGCCCGACGACCTCCAGGAGTTCTGGGACGCCACCCTGGAGGAGGCGGGGCGGTGGCCGCTGGACGCGTCCTGGACGCCGGTCGACTCCGGGCTGATGACCGTCGAGACCCTCGACGTGTCCTTCGCCGGCGCGGGCGGCTCGCCGGTGCGCGCCTGGCTGCACCTGCCCGCCCGCGCCCTGCGCGGGGACGGGCCGCTGCCCGGGGTGGTCCAGTACCAGGGCTACAACGGCGGCCGCGGGCTGCCGCACGAGCACGTCTTCTGGGCCTCGGCGGGGTTCGCCCAGCTGGTGGTCGACACCCGTGGTCAGGGCAGCGGCTGGACGGTGGGTGACACCGGCGACCCGGTGGGCTCGGCGGCCGCGCAACCGGGGTTCCTGACCCGGGGCGTGCTGTCGCCCCAGGAGTACTACTACCGGCGGGTCTACACCGACGCCGTCCGGGCTCTGGAGGTGCTGCGCGGTCACCCGGGGGTCGACGGCGACCGGGTCGCGGTCGCCGGCATCAGCCAGGGCGGCGGGATCGCGCTGGCCGTCTCGGCGCTCGCGCCGGGGGTGCGGGCGGTCATGCCCGACGTGCCGTTCCTCTGCGACTTCCCGCGAGCCACGCGGATCGCCCCGGGCGATCCGTACGGGGAGATCGTCCGGTACCTCAAGGCCCACCGGGACCGCGTGGACCGCGTCTTCGCGACGTTGAGCTACTTCGACGGCGCGGTGCTCGCCCGCCGGGCCTCGGCGCCGGCGCTGTTCTCCGTGGCCCTCATGGACCAGATCTGCCCGCCGTCCACGGTGTTCGCGGCCTACCACGCCTACGCCGGCCCGAAGGACATCCGGGTCTACCCGTTCAACGACCACGAGGGCGGCGAGGTGCACCAGCAGCGGGAGCAGCTCACCTGGCTGCGCGACCTGCTCCGAGTGCCCGGCCCGGTGGTGGCCGAGCCGGCCACCACGTCCTCGGAGGAGGTCTGATGCTGCACGCACGTCTCACGCTGGACCCGGCGCGACCGGTGGGGCCGGTGTCCCGGCGGCTCTTCGGCGCCTTCGTCGAGCACATGGGCCGCGGTGTGTACGGCGGCATCCACGAGCCGGCGCACCCGACGGCGGACACGGACGGCTTCCGCCGGGACGTGATCGACCTGGTCAAGGAGCTGGGGGTGACGACGGTCCGGTACCCCGGGGGCAACTTCGTCTCCGGGTTCCAGTGGGAGGACAGCGTCGGACCGCGCAGCGAACGCCCCGTGCGGCTCAACCTCGCCTGGCACAGCACCGAGACCAACGAGGTCGGCCTGCACGAGTTCGCGTCGTGGCTGGAGGAGGTCGACGCCGAGCTCATGCTCGCCGTGAACCTCGGCACCCGCGGCACCCTCGAGGCGCTCGATCTGCTCGAGTACGCCAACGTGCCCTCCGGCACGGCGCTGGCGGAACAGCGGATCCGCAACGGGCGCACGGAACCTCTCGACGTGCGGATGTGGTGCCTCGGCAACGAGATGGACGGGCCCTGGCAGCTCGGCCAGCTCTCCGCCGAGGACTACGGCAAGCTCGCCTCCCGGACCGCGAAGGCCATGCGCCAGGTCGACCCGGACCTGCAGCTCGTCGCCTGCGGCTCGTCGGGCGCGGGCATGCCCACCTTCGGGGAGTGGGAGCGGGTCGTGCTGACCCACGCCTACGACGACGTCGACTTCATCTCCTGCCACGCCTACTACGAGGAGAAGGACGGCGACCTGGACTCGTTCCTGGCGTCGGCGACCGACACCGACCACTTCATCGAGACGGTCGTCGCCACCGCCGACCACGTGGGCTCGGTGCGCAGGAGCTCGAAGCGGATGGACATCTCCTTCGACGAGTGGAACGTCTGGTACGCCTCGAGGGTGCAGTCGGGCCTGCCGAAGCGGATCGACGACTGGCCGGTCGCGCCGGCCATCAGCGAGGAGCCCTACACCGTTGCCGACGCCGTCGTCGTCGGCAACGTCCTCATGTCGCTGATCCGCCACGCGGACCGCGTGACCAGCGCCTCGATGGCCCAGCTGGTCAACGTGATCGCGCCCATCGCCGCCGAGCCGCAGGGGCCGGCGTGGCGCAAGACGACGTTCTTCCCCTTCGCGACCACCTCCCGGCTGGCGCGGGGCGTCGCCCTCCAGGTCGAGGTCGACGGCCCGAGCCACGTCACCGCCGAGCACGGCGAGGTGCCGCTGGTCGACGCCGCCGCCACCGCCGACGCCGACGCGGGTGTGGCGGCCGTGTTCCTGGTGAACCGGTCGCAGACCGACGAGGCAGAGGTCTCCGTGGACGTGTCGGCGCTCGGCGTGGGCACCGTCGAGGAGGCGCTGACGCTGTCCGACCCAGACCCGCACGCCGCGAACACCAGCGAGCGGCCGGCGCGGGTCGGGTTGCGGCCGAATCCGCGGGCCACGGTCGCGGACGGCACGCTGCGGGTCACCCTGCCGCCGGTCTCGTGGACGGCGGTGTCCCTCGGCTGAGCGCCGCCGCCGGGACCGTGCGGACCACCGGTCCCGGCGGCCCGGCCGGTCAGGGGGTCAGGAGGGGCGGGCGGTGGAGGCCCGGAGCACCAGGTGCGTGGCCAGCTCGACCCGCTGGGTCTCGAGCCGCGCGCCGGTGATGAGGTCGTGGAGCATGCGGCCGGCCATGCGCCCCATGTCGGCCAGCGGTTGCCGGACGGTGGTCAGCGGCGGCGAGGACCACCGGGCCATCGGCAGGTCGTCGAAGCCGACCACGCTGAGGTCGCCCGGTACGGACAGCCCGGCCTTGCGCGCGGCCTCCAGCACGCCGAAGGCCTGCTCGTCACTGCCGGCGAAGACGGCGGTGGGGCGATCGGCCAGTTCCAGCACCGCCCGCGCCTGCTCGTACCCGCCGGCGTGGTGGAAGTTGCCGTGCCGCACCAGTGCCGGGTCGAAGGGGATGCCGGCCCGATCGAGGGCCGCCCGGTAGCCGTCGATGCGTGCCCGGCTGCAGAGGTAGTCCTGCTGCCCGCCGATCACGGCGATCCGCCGGTGCCCGAGCTCGATGAGGTGCTCGGTCGCGGCGAGGCCGCCGGACCAGTTGGTGGCACCGACGCTGGGCACCTCCTGACCGGGCATGTCGACCGGGTCGATGACGACGACCGGCAGCTTGCAGCCGCCCAGCCGCCGCTGGTCGGCTGCGGTCAGGCGGGAGGTGACCACGATGGCGCCCTGGCGACCGCCGGTGATCAGCTCCTGGACCCAGTCCCCGGCGGAGGACCGGGACCGGGACGTGACCACGACCTCGAGGTCGGCCTCGGTCACCCCCCGCAGGATCTCCATCGCCCACGGGCTGTCCAGCGCGGTGAAGACCACGTCGACGAGCGGGCGGGCCGGCGGCCTGGGGGTCAGGGGGACGTAGTTGTGCTGTTGGAGGACCTGCTGGACGTGCGCCCGGGTGGCGGCTGCGACGTCCTGCTTGCCGTTGAGCACCTTGGAGACCGTCGGCAACGAGACCCCCGCCGCCGCGGCGATCACCGCCAGGGTGGGTCGGTTCGGCTGCTGTGTCACGGGGCCTCCTGGGTCATGGCGCGATGCCTGGCCCGGCTGGACGCCGGGTGTCGGCCGGGGTGATCGTAACTTCGGGCCACTCCTATCGAAAGAGTTTCGGAGACCCCGCACCCACAACGAACCTCGGAGCGCCTTTCGACCACGACCGAGGCGGTCGGACGTCGGGCGGAGCGGGGCGCTGTTCCGGTGGCGTCGGCGCGCTGGACGTGTTCGGATGTGGCCGTTGACACCGGACTGACCGCGTCTTAGGTTGTCGAGAACCGCCCGCAACTTTCGGGCCGCATTGCTGGAACGGTGGGTCGATCGGGGTCGCTGGCTCCCGGCCGACCGGCGGGGTGACACTGTCGGTGTCGTCCTCGTCGGCGAGCACCTGATCGCCCGTCGCAGCACCCGCCGGCTCCGGTCCCACGCCGTCCGGCGGGGACGTCGTCTCCTGCTCCAGAGTCCTTGAGAGGAACCGCCCGATGTCCGACCTGAAGCCCACCCGCGAGGACAAGTTCACCTTCGGCCTGTGGACCGTCGGCTGGCCGGCCGCGGACCCGTTCGGCACCGCCACCCGTGCGCCGGTGGACGTCGTCGAGTCGGTGCACCGCCTCGCCGAGATGGGCGCCTACGGCGTCACCTTCCACGACGACGACGTGATCCCCTTCGGCAGCGACACCGCTGCGCGGGACGCGCACATCAAGCGCTTCCGCACCGCGATCGACGAGACCGGCCTGGTCGTCCCCATGGTGACCACCAACCTGTTCACCCACCCGGTGTTCAAGGAGGGTGGCCTGACCGCCAACGACCGCGAGGTCCGCCGCTACGCGATGCGCAAGGTCATGCGGAACATGGACCTGGCCGCCGAGCTGGGCGCGCAGACCTACGTGCTGTGGGGCGGGCGCGAGGGCGCCGAGGTCGACATGGCCAAGGACCTGATCGCCGCGCTGGACCGCTACGCCGAGTCCATCGACACCCTGGCCGCCTACTCGGAGGCCCGCGGCTACGGCCTGAAGTTCGCGCTGGAGCCCAAGCCGAACGAGCCCCGCGGCGACATCTTCCTGCCCACGATCGGGCACGCGCTGGGCTTCATCGCCAAGCTCGAGCACTCGCACCTGGTCGGCCTCAACCCGGAGACCGGGCACGAGCAGATGGCGAACCTGAACTTCACCCACGGCATCGCCGAGGCGCTGTGGGCCGGCAAGCTGTTCCACATCGACCTCAACGGTCAGCACGGCCCGAAGTTCGACCAGGACCTGGTCTTCGGTCACGGTGACCTGCTGCAGGCCTTCTCCACCGTCGACCTGCTGGAGAACGGCGGCGTCGACGGCGCCCCGGCCTACGACGGCCCGCGGCACTTCGACTACAAGCCGCTGCGCACCGAGGACATGGACGGCGTGTGGCGCTCGGCCGCGGCCAACATCCGCACCTACCTGCTGCTCAAGGAGCGCGCCGCGGCGTTCCGGGCCGACCCGGAGGTGCAGGAGGCGCTGGCCGCTGCGCGGGTGCCTGAGCTGCGCCAGCCCACCCTCGCCGCCGGCGAGACCTTCGAGGACCTGCTGGCCGACCGCTCCGCGTTCGAGGACTTCGACGCCGATGCCGTGGCCAAGCGCGGTGCCGGCGTCGTCCGGGTCGACCAGCTGATGATCGAGCACCTGCTCGGCGCCCGCTGACCTGACCCCGACCGCAGAGAGCAGCAGGAGCAGGTCATGACACTGGTGGCGGGGGTCGACTCGTCGACCCAGTCGTGCAAGGTCGTCGTCCGGGACGCCGAGACGGGTCATCTGGTCCGGGAGGGCCGGGCGAGCCACCCGGAGGGCACCGAGGTCGACCCCGCCGCCTGGGAGGCGGCGCTGCGGACGGCGATCGACGAGGCCGGCGGCCTCGCCGACGTCGCCGCGGTCGCCGTCGGCGGGCAGCAGCACGGGATGGTGTGCCTGGACGCCGACGGCGAGGTCGTCCGCCCGGCGCTGCTGTGGAACGACACCCGGTCCGCCCAGGCGGCCACCGACCTCACCGCCGAGCTCGGCGGCGGGCAGGCCTGGGCCGACGCCGTCGGGCTCGTGCCGGTCGCGTCGTTCACCGTCACCAAGCTCCGCTGGCTCGCCGAGCACGAGCGGGAGAACGCGGACCGGACGGCGGCGGTCTGCCTCCCGCACGACTGGCTCACCTGGCGACTGGCCGGCTCGCCCGGCCTGGACGGACTGGTCACCGACCGGGGCGATGCCAGCGGCACGGGCTACTGGTCGCCGTTCACCGGGGAGTACCGCACCGACCTGCTGGAGCGGGCGTTCGGCGGCCGCACCCCGGTGCTGCCCCGGGTGCTCGGCCCGGCCGAGCGGGCCGGCTCGGTGGCGGCGGGCGCGGTCGCCGCCGACGGCGGCGCCGTCCTCGGCCCGGGGACCGGCGACAACGCCGCCGCGGCGCTCGGCATCAACGCCGAGCCCGGCGACGTCGTCCTCTCCATCGGCACCTCGGGTGTCGTCTCCACCGTCTCCACCACGCCGTCGGCCGACCCGAGCGGCACCGTCGCCGGGTTCGCCGACGCCACCGGCAACTTCCTGCCCCTGGTCGTCACGCTCAACGCCGCCCGGGTGCTGGACGCCACGGCCCGCCTCCTCGGGGTGGACCACGACGAGCTGTCCCGGCTGGCGCTGACCGCGCCCGCCGGCTCCGGCGGCCTGGTCCTGGTCCCCTATCTGGAGGGGGAGCGGACACCGGACAAGCCGTACGCCACCGGTGCACTGCACGGGCTGACCCTGTCGACCGCCGACCCGGCGCACCTGGCGCGCGCCGCGGTGGAGGGGCTGCTGTGCGGCCTGGCCGACGGGCTCGAGGCGATCGCCGCCCAGGGCAACCCGGTGCGCCGGGTGCTCCTGGTCGGGGGCGGAGCGCGCTCCGAGGCAGTGCGCCGGCTGGCACCTGCGGTGCTGGGGGTGCCGGTGCTGGTGCCGCCGCCGGGGGAGTACGTCGCCGACGGCGCGGCCCGCCAGGCGGCGTGGGTGCTGGCCGGTGGGGACGCCCCGCCGGTCTGGCCCGCGACCAGCACGCAGACCTACCAGGCGGACCCGGTCCCGTTCGTGCGCGAGCGGTATGCGGAGGCCCGGGAGATGACCGCCGACCGGGTGTGAGCACCCGACGCCGCCGCCAGGCGGTAGAACATGCACCGCATCTCGACGTCCACGGCACCACCCACTCGGATCGTCCGGCACGTTCCTGCCGGTAGGAGGACACCATGGCCACCGTTACCTTCGACTCCGCGACCCGGATCTACCAAGCGGGTCAGCGACCTGCGGTCGACTCGCTGGACCTGGAGGTCCAGGACGGGGAGTTCCTCGTGCTGGTCGGTCCGTCGGGCTGCGGGAAGTCGACCTCCCTGCGGATGCTCGCCGGGCTGGAGGAGGTCGACGGCGGTCGCATCCTCATCGGGGACCAGGACGTCACCGACGTCGCCCCCAAGGACCGGGACATCGCGATGGTGTTCCAGAACTACGCGCTCTACCCGCACATGACGGTCGCGGACAACATGGGCTTCGCGCTGAAGATCGCCGGGATGGGCAAGGAGGAGCGCCGCGCCCGGGTGGAGGACGCGGCCCGGCTGCTGGACCTGGAGCCCTACCTGGACCGCAAGCCGAAGGCGCTCTCCGGTGGCCAGCGCCAGCGGGTGGCGATGGGCCGGGCGATCGTGCGCAAGCCGCAGGTGTTCCTGATGGACGAGCCGCTGTCCAACCTGGACGCGAAGCTGCGGGTGCAGACCCGCACCCAGATCGCCTCGCTGCAGCGCCGGCTGGGCATCACCACCGTCTACGTCACCCACGACCAGGTCGAGGCGATGACCATGGGCGACCGGGTCGCGGTGCTCAAGGACGGCCTGCTCATGCAGGTCGGTGCCCCCCGTGAGCTGTACGACCGCCCGGCGAACGCCTTCGTGGCCGGCTTCATCGGCTCCCCGGCGATGAACCTGTTGGAGGTGCCGGTCGGCGACGGCGGGGTCCGCTTCGGCGGGGTCCTGCACCCGGTGGCGCGCGACGTGCTGGGTGCCGAGCCCAGGCTCACGCTCGGCGTGCGGCCCGAGGACCTCGACCTCTCCGCCGAGGGTCTGCCGGTGGAGATCGACGTCGTCGAGGAGCTCGGCGCAGACGCGTACCTGTACGGCCGGGCCCTGTTCGAGGACGTGGAGCAGCCGATCATCGCCCGGGTCGACGGCCGACGTCCCCCGCGCGCGGGGGAGATCGTCCACGTGACGGCCCGCCCGGACCACGTGCACCTGTTCTCCCTCGAGTCCGGGGCGCGTCTGGGATGACGGTCCTGCCCACTGGAGAGCAGTTCACCCTCCGCTGCGCCGGGTCCGAGGCGACCGTGGTCGAGGTGGGGGGCGGGCTGCGGTCCTACCACGCCGCCGGCCGGGCCCTCGTGGACGGCTACGGCGAGCACGAGATGGCCGGGAACGTCCGGGGGCACGTGCTCGTGCCCTGGCCCAACCGGCTGGCCGACGGCTGCTACACCTGGGACGGCGAGGAGCACCGGACGCCGCTGAGCGAGCCGGAGCAGGCCAACGCGATCCACGGCCTGGTGCGCTTCTCGGCCTGGCACGTGGTCGACCGGAGCAGCGACGGCATCACGCTGGAGCACCTGCTGCACCCGCAGCCCGGCTACCCGTTCGCCCTGCGCCTCCAGGTGGCCTACGAGCTGTCGACCGAAGGGCTGCGGGTGACCACCACCGCCGTCAACGAGGGTGCGGTCGCGCTGCCCTACGGCGAGGGGCACCACCCTTACCTGGCCGCCGGACCGGGGCTGCGGGTGGACGACTGCGTGCTGGAGTCCCCGGGGCGGACCCGGCTGGAGACCGACGGGCGGGGCATCCCCACCGGCTCGGTCCCGGTGGCCGGCACCCCCTTTGACCTGCGCGGCGGCCGGGCCGTCGGGGACCTGGTCATCGACCACGCCTTCACCGACCTCGAGCGGGACGCCGACGGGCTGGCCTGGGTGCGGTTCACCGGCCCGGACGGGCGTGGCGCCGCGCTCTGGCTGGACTCGGCCTACAGCCACCTGCAGCTGTTCACCGGCGACGTGGTGCCCGAACCGCGCCGCCGGCAGGGGCTGGCCGTCGAGCCGATGACCTGCCCGCCGAACGCCTTCGCCACCGGTGAGTCGGTGATCCGCCTGGAGCCGGGGGAGTCCACCACGGCGACCTGGGGCCTCGCGCCCCTGGGCTGAGCCCGTTCGACCACCTCTCCCGCCGTCCGGCGGGAGAGGTGGCGCGGGCTCCGTAGACTCGATCGAGGTGCACGGCGACCCGCGCACCGCATCGATCGAGGAGAGTGTTGTGGCCGTCCGAGCCATCCGCGGTGCGACCCAGGTGGCCGCCGACGACCGGGACGAGGTGCTGGACGCCACCCGGGAGCTGGTGAGCACCGTCCTGGCGCGCAACGAGCTGGACCCCGCTGACCTGATCAGCATCCTGTTCACCGCCACGCCCGACCTGGTGTCGGAGTTCCCTGCGCTGGCCGCGCGGGAGCTGGGGCTGGGCGACGTCCCGCTGATGTGCGCCACCGAGATCGCCGTGCCGCACGCGCTCCCGCGGGTGCTGCGGCTGATGGCGCACGTGGACACGGGGCGGAGCCGCGCCGAGGTGCAGCACGTCTACCTGCGGGGCGCGGTCGCCCTGCGTCGGGACATCGCACAGTGAGCGGGTTCCGTGGCCAGGTGACCCTGGACGGGCCGTCGGGCACGGGGAAGTCCAGCGTCGCCCGGGACGTCGCCGCCCGGCTGGGCGCGGCCTACCTGGACACCGGCGCGATGTACCGGGCGGCGACCGTCGCGGTGCTCGACGCCGGGGTCGACCTGACCGATCCCGATGCCGTGACCCGCGCGGTCGCCTCCGCCGACATCCAGGTGGGGACGACGGCCGGTGCAGAACTGGTGCTGGTCGACGGCGTCGACGTCGCCGCGCGGATCCGGGGTGCCGAGGTGACCCGCACGGTGTCGCCGGTCTCCGCCGTCCCCGCGGTGCGCCGGATGCTGGTGGACCGGCAGCGCGCGCTGGTCGCCGAGGCCGATGCGGTCGTCGTCGAGGGCCGGGACATCGGCACCGTCGTCCTGCCGGACGCCACCGTGAAGGTCTACCTGACCGCCGCACCCGAAGCCCGCGCCCAGCGGCGGGCCGGTCAGCTCGGGGTCACCGACCCCACCAAGATCGCCGAGATCGCCGCCGACCTGCGGCGGCGGGACGAGTACGACAGCAGCCGGGCAGACAGCCCGCTGCGCCCAGCTGTCGACGCCGTGGTCGTCGACAGCACCGGGCTGGACCGTGATGCCGTGGTCGAGCGTGTGCTCGACCTGGCTCGCACAGCAGTAGGAGAGCCCGCATGAGCACCGACACCGATCTCCCCGGCGGGGAGCACACCGGCCCGCTGCCGGTGGTGGCCGTCGTGGGCCGCCCCAACGTCGGCAAGTCGACGCTGGTCAACCGCTTCCTCGGCCGCCGCGCCGCGGTGGTGCAGGACGTCCCGGGCGTCACCCGCGACCGGATCCCGTACCAGGCGCTGTGGAACGGCCGCAGCTTCACCGTCGTGGACACCGGCGGCTGGGAGCCCAAGGCGACCGGCATGGCGGCGTCCATCGCCCGGCAGGCCGAGTACGCGATGAAGACCGCGGACGTGATCGTGCTGGTCGTCGACGCCTCCGTCGGGGCGACCGAGACCGACCTCGCCGCAGCCCGGGTGCTGCGCCGCAGCAAGCAGCCGGTGATCCTGGTGGCCAACAAGGTCGACGACGAGCGCGGCGAGGCCGGGGCCGCGGAGCTGTGGTCCTTGGGCCTGGGCGAGCCGTTCACTGTCAGCGCGCTGCACGGCCGGGGGAGCGGTGACCTGCTGGACCTGGTGCTGGACGCGATGCCGGAGGCGCCTCGTGAGCAGGAGGACCTGGGCGGTCCCCGCCGGGTGGCGCTGGTCGGCCGGCCGAACGTCGGCAAGTCGAGCCTGATCAACCGGCTGTCCAAGGAGGAGCGCTCGGTCGTCGACTCGGTGGCCGGCACCACGGTCGACCCGGTCGACTCCCTGGTCACCCTGGGTGGTGAGCAGTGGCGGTTCGTCGACACCGCCGGGCTGCGCCGCAAGGTCAACACCGCCAGCGGCACCGAGTACTACGCCAGCCTGCGCACCGAGGCCGCCATCGAGGCCGCCGAGGTCGCCGTCGTGCTGCTGGCCGCCGACGAGGTGATCAGCGAGCAGGACCAGCGGGTGATCACCCAGGTGATCGACGCCGGGCGGGCGCTGGTCATCGCCTTCAACAAGTGGGACAACGTCGACGAGGACCGGCACGCCCAGCTGGAGAAGGAGATCGACCGCGACCTGGCCCGGATCAAGTGGGCCACCCGGGTCAACATCTCGGCGACCACCGGTCGAGGGGTGAACAAGCTGGCCGGTCACCTGAAGACGGCGCTGGCCGGCTGGGAGACCCGGGTGCCCACCGCGGAGCTCAACACGTTCATCCGGGCGCTGGTGCAGGAGACCCCGCCGCCGGCCCGCGGTGGCCGCGCCCCGAAGATCAAGTACGTCACCCAGGCCGACGTCCGGCCGCCCCGGTTCGTGGTCTTCTCCACCGGCTTCCTGGAGGCCGGGTACCGCCGGTTCCTGGAGCGCAAGCTGCGCGAGCAGTTCGGCTTCCACGGCACGCCGATCGACGTGTCGATCAAGGTGCGTGAGTCCAAGGCGCGCGACCGCAAGGGCTGACCCGGCCCGCGGGGTGGGGAACCGGGTGCGGTAACCTTCTCCGGCAGCGACCGGGGCCGTGAGGTACCCGGAGCTCGGGCTGTAGCGCAGCTTGGTAGCGCACTTGACTGGGGGTCAAGGGGTCGCAGGTTCAAATCCTGTCAGCCCGACAGAGAAGTTGCAGGTGAGAGGCGGGTCGTCCGAAACGGGCGGCCCGCCTCTTCCGTGAATACAGCAACCGGTACAGCAACGCGACTCCAGACAGCAGGATCACCAGTCCAACGCCTCATCGAGCCGGTCAGCGGCTTCCCGCCGTTGCTCCGGTGCCACGTGGCTGTAGATGTCGGCGGTGATCGCGTAGGACGAGTGGCCGAGGTGCTCCTGCACGACCTTCGTGTGCGTGCCGGCGGCGAGCAGGAAGCTCGCGGCCGAGTGCCGCAACGTGTGCAGGTGGACGTCGCGGAGACCGGCTCGCTCGGCGAGGGTCTCGAACCTTCGGAGCACGTTGCGCGGCTCCAGCGGTGTGCCGACCTCCGTCGTGAAGAGGAGGTCGCTGTCCCGCCAGGCTTCACCGGCCGCGAGCTGCTCCGTGGCCTGCTGCTGACGGTGTGCCCGCAGCGCTGCGACCGTCGAGCGGGGGAGTGGAACCGACCGGCGCGACTTCTCGGTCTTCGGCTCGCCGAGCTGGAGACCCTTCGAGGTTCGGGTCAGCGTCCAGCGGACCCTGAGCGTGCCGCCGTCGAGGTCGACGTCCGACCAGTGCAGCCCAAGTGCCTCCCCGCGGCGGAGTCCGGTGGCCAGCATCAATCGGAACAGTGGCTCCAGCCGCTCGCCTCGCATGGAGTCGAGAAGGCGATGGGCGTCGTCCACCGTGAGGAAGGCAGCGTCCTGGCGCTCGACTGCCGGGCGCCTGACTGCCGCGGCAGGGTTCCGGCCGAGGAGGCCATCGCGCACGGTGATGTCGAGGGCAGCCCGCAGCACGGTGTAGATGGTGCGCACGGTGGAGGGCGCCAGGCCCGCCGTCCGTTTGGACACGATGAGCGCCTCAACGTCCGACGGCCGAATTCGGTCCAGTGGCCGGGTCCCGAGGGCGGGGACCAGGTGCTTGCGAGCGATCGTGGCGTACAGGTCGATGGTCGCCTGCCTGCGGTCGCTGGCGGGCAGTGCCTTGGTGCTCCAGTCCTCCAGCCACGCGCTCAGCGACATGGTGGTGTCCTTCACCGGTGCACCTGCATCAAGCCGTTCGCGCAGGACCTTCATCTTCGATCGGACCTCGGTCTGCGTCCGCCCGTAGACCGTCCTGCGCTTCATGGTCCCGTACTCGTCGCGGTAGCTGACCTCGTCTGACCACCTGCCGTCGCTCCGTCTGAAGACCGAGCCCTCGCCGTTCGCTCGCTTCGCCACGTCGTCCTCTGCTGTCTTCCGTCAGGGCTCCTTGCCGATGCCGCGCTCGCTGTCTGCAGCCGGCCGCTTCACCGCGCCATCGGCGATCGAGCCCGGGGAGTCAGCGCAGCTCGGTTCGGTCCGAAGCCTCCAACCGATTGACGTAGCGCTGGAGCTCGGCTCGGGACAACCGACAACTTCGTCCGATGTGCACAGGACGCAGAGCGCCGATGTTGATCAGCGTGTAGAGGGTCGTGCGGCTGATGCTGAGTGCTTTCGCGGCTTGTGCAGCGGTCAGCAGCAGCGGATCTTCCGCCAGCACGTCCCTGAGCAGCTGCGGCTCGGCCATGTCGCGCCCCTCATCAGCGTCCGCGGACCCGCCCCCCTGGCACGTCCTCCTGGCAGGAGAGGCGGCATGGCAGCCCCATCCATGACAGCCGCCGAGCGCGAGATCGGCGACGCCCTGCGCTTTTCGCAGGAACGTCCTGGACCAGCAGCCATGGATCGATCAGCTTCCGTCAGCCGCGGTTGGCGATGATCGCCTCCATCGAGGGCCCGGCCACCGCCGAGGCTGGCGACGTCTTCTCGGACCACTCGCCGCGGTCGAGTACAAGACGTTCACTGCGGCTGGTCAGGCCGCCCGACAGTCATGGGAGTCGAGGCGGTTCCGCCAACGTCATGAGGCGGTGCGGTTCGTCCTGGGCCCGCCCCGTGTCGACGCAGACGTGCCCAGCGCGCGGGTGCGCAACATCGCCACCGTTCAGGGACTCCCGTGGTCCCGGGCGAAGGCGGTCAAGTTTGGGGAGAAGCGGCGCATCGGTGGGGTGTCCGCGCCAAGTGGACCATCAAAGCCGGGGTGGCAGATGTCTCTAGCACGCCGCCACGGGGAGCGGCTACCGGGAGGCCGTGACCGGCTGGTTGGCCCTGACCGCGGCGACACTGTCGGTCCCGAGGGGGTTGCGACCGCGGCGGACGCGTCCCAAAGCGGCCCACTAAGGGACAGCCGACTGAGGCCGCCTCCTCCACCAGGACGGAGTCCGGGTCGGTGACTTGGACGTCAGGTGCCACTGTCCCCGACACAGAGAGCAGGGGTAGGCGCCTGTCGGCGCTTTCCGGCAGCGCTCGCGGCTTCGCCTCTGGATCGCTTTGAGGGCGCGTAGTGCGGCAGGACGGGACGAGTAGCACTTCTTCTGGCAACCGGACATCGCAGTGATCTCTCGATGCGGGTGCTCGGCTGGCTCACATCCGGCCCGGCACGGCGGCGCCCGTCTGATGGCGGGCGGCCATGTCACTCTCAACGGAGTATTGAGCGGAGTCTAGCTCGGTGGCCCACGTGCGTCCCATAGGCCGGCTTCAGGGCGAAGGGCAGTCCCGGATGCCGTCGCCAGCCGACCGGTTATCTAGTCCGACGGATCGCGGACACCGCTTCTGAGTCGGTTTGCCAGCCAGGCCACCTCAGCGAACGCGCGCTGACGAGCGCTGTCAGGAGTCGGCTGTCCGGTCGGCCCCGGCAGCCTGCGCTGATTCTGCAGCCGACCGGTCCAGGGTGAGGAAGAGGTCTCGGGCGGTGTAGAGGGCGTTGATGGCCCGTGGCCAGCCGGCGTAGACGGCCATCTGGATGAGTACTTCGACGATTTCCTCCCGGGGGACGCCGATGTTGAGGGCGAACCGCAGGTGTGCCTCGAGTCGGCGTTGTTCTCCGAGGGTGGTGAGGGCGGCGATGGTGGCGATCTGTCGGGCGCGCAGGTCCAGGCCGGGTCTTGCGTAGATGTCGCCGAAGGGGAACTCCACGGTGTAGCGGGCGAAGTCGGGGGCGATGTCGGCCAGTGCCCGGCGCAGTGAGTCGGTGAGACCGGGGTCGAGCTGGGCTTGGATGCGGGCGCCTCGGGTGAAGCGGTCCTCGGCGTCTGTGGGTGTGGAGGGGCCCGGGTCGGTGGCGGTGTCGTTGGTCACGGGCTACTCCGTTCAGGTGTTCAGCGCGCTGAGCGCAGTGGCGGGGTAGCGGGCGCCGGAGACGGCATGACGAGGCAGCGCGGCTTCCAGCTGGGCGAGTTGTCGCTGGTTGAGAGTGAGCTGAGCGGCGGCGGCGTTCTCCTGCAGATACGGCAGCCGTTTGGTGCCGGGAATCGGCACGATGTTGGGGCCTTGGTGGAGCAGCCAGGCCAGTGCGAGTTGGCCGGGGCTGACCCCGAGGTCGACCGCCATCGCGCGCACCGCCGCGACGAGGGCGAGGTTGGTCCGCAGGTTCTCGCCCTGGAAGCGGGGGTTGCCGCGCCGGAAATCCTCGGCGTCCAGCGCCTCGGGGTCGGTGACCGTGCCGGTGAGGAAACCTCGCCCCAGCGGGCTGTAGGCAACCAGGGTGATCCCATGGGCCCGGGCGGCGGGGAGCACGTCGTCCTCGACGTCGCGGGTCCACAGCGAGTACTCCGTCTGCACGGCAGCGATCGGGTGCACTAGGTGCGCGGCTTGCAGGGTGGTCGCGGAGACCTCGCTGAGTCCAAGTGCCCGGACCTTTCCGGCCTCGACGAGCTCGGCCATGGCGCCCACGCTGTCCTCGACCGGCACGTCGGGGTCCCGGCGGTGCAGGTAGAACAAGTCGATCACGTCCACACCGAGGCGGCGTAGGGACTGCTCGCAGGCCCAGCGGATGTACTCGGGACGGTTGTCGTGCCAGCGCCGGTCACCTTCGCGGCGGATCCCGCACTTGGTGGCCAGGACGACCTCGGCGCGGCGGCCTCGCACGGCCCGCCCGATCAGCCGCTCGTTGTGGCCGTCGCCGTACATGTCGGCGGTGTCCAGCAGCGTCACGCCCAGGTCGAGAGCTCGGCCGAGCACCTGCTCGGACGTGCTGTCCTCAATCGGTCCGTAGAACTCGCTCATGCCCATGCACCCCAGCCCGATGGCTCCCACCGTCGGTCCGCTGCGCCCGAGGTGGCGGGTGGGGATCACGACGGGTCGCCGTGGACGGCGTTGTCGAGCAGTCCCTGGTAGTGGTCTATCTTCGTGTCCAGGTGGCCCAGGTTGGCTTGCAGCTCATCGATGTGGGCCTGTACTGCCTCGGCGTGCTCGCGCAGCAGTTCCAGCCGCTGTGCGACCGTGCTCGGACCAGAGCGGCGCAGCTGCGCGAATCGCTGCATGTCTGCGATGGACATGCCGGTGGCCCGCAGTCGGAGCAGAAACGACAGCCAGTCCAAATCCGTGGCTGCGTAGCGGCGCTGCCCGCCTGAGTTGCGCCCCACCGACTCCACCAGTCCGGCCTTCTCGTAGTAGCGCAGGGCGTGCGCCGACAACCCTGTCTGCTGTGCGACTGCCGCGATCGGCAATCCCATGCCGTCCGTGTCGTCGATGGCTTCTGTGGTCATGCCGCGACGTTAGGACTTAGAGCGCGCTCTAAGTCAACCTGCGGGTAGACACCGGACACCCGCGAGGCTGGGCGGACGACCAGGCCTCCCTCGCTTCGCGTCAGTGCTCGATCCGCGAGCGCTGAGCCGTGCAGCAGCAGACGTCCGAGGGGAACGGTCGCCCCCATGGCGACACAGAACCGGCTGAGTCGGCGGCGGTCATCGCCGCGCACCAGCTGGCTGACGAGGCGACACACGACCGGCTGCAGTGCGGCCATGGACGATGTCGGCGCGCCTTACGGCCTCGGTAGTCGAGTCTGCGGCACGGTCAATCGGCCGGATCGGAACAGATCCCGCGCCCCGCCGGGGTGATGAGCTCGGACGCTGACACTTCACATGGCTTCGTCGGTAGACAGCGCGTCCCTCATCTATGGGCGGGCACACTGGTCTTGGATTGGGCCCATCGTGTGGTGGGGGAGGCGGCGAGCGCCGCCAGGCCTGCCAGGCCGGTAACGGCGATGAGGGCTACTCGTAGATCGGCGGCAGCGGCGACGCCGCCGACCAAGACCGGTCCGAGGATAAAACCGATGTAGGCGGTGGAGGCCACCGTGGACGTCGCGCGGCCCCGGGCGCCGTCCGGAACACCGCGGAGCACCTCGCGCAGGAGGGTCGGGAAGAGCGGCGCGGTGCCGGCCGCGGCCAGTGCCAGGCCCGCCAGCGCGACGGGTGTGGTGCTCGAGGTGGCCAGCAGCACCGAGCCGGCGGCTGCGGTCATCGCCCCGACAGTGAGGATCAGGCCTCCTGGAAGGGGGCGCAGGGCTCCCATGGCGAACCGGGTGAGGGCTGTCACCCCGGCGAAGACGGCTGGCGCCGCAGACGTCACGCCCGCGGTCACTTGCAGCTGGTCGGCGAGGAACACCGCCCCCCAGGACTGGTGGGCGTTCTCGACCGCGAACGCCAGCGCACCGATTGCTCCGACGGCGACCAGCGGCACCATCCGGGTCGGCCGGGCCTGTCCGGTGGGCTGCCCGGTTGGCTCCTGCTCGGGTGCGGTGGCTTCCGGGGGGACTGCCCACAGCGGTGCGGCGGCCACTGCGGCGACCACGACCACGGCCCCGAAGCCCACCGCCACCGGCAGCCCGGCGACCTGCACCCCGCCGGTCACCAGACTGGACACCACGACGGCGGCGGAGAAGACCCCGTGCGCGCGAGTGAGCACAGGCCGGCCGGTGCCCTGCTCGGCTGCGCCGGCCACTGCGTTGGCCCCCACGTCGGCGGCGCCAGACGTGGCCCCGAGCACCAGCAGCCAGGCGGCCAGGGACGACGGTCCGGTGGCCAGCGTGGAGACCGCGACGCCGGTGCAGGCGAGCAGCACCATCGCAACGGCGACTACCCGCCCCCCGAATCGGTCGAATGCCCGTCCGGTCAGCGCCATCGCCGGCAGCGCCCCCACACCGATAAACAGCAGTGCGATCCCCAGCTGGCCCTGGCTGACACCAGAGGCGTCACGCAGTGCTGGCAGCGCCGCCCCCCACGTCCCCCACAGCGCCCCGAAGCTCGCGAAAGCCAGATACGCCGGGCGAGTAGATGTCACCATCTTAACGTTACACACACTACGTGTAGGCTTCAGCTGTGCCCCGCAAGCCGACGATGCCCGACGTCGCGCGAGCGGCTGGGGTCTCGGCGATGACGGTCAGCTACGTCTACAACAAGCCCGACCGCGTCGCCCCCGACACCCAGCGCAGGGTCCTCGAGGCGGCCGACGAGCTGGGCTATGCCGGCCCCAACGCTGCCGCCCGCAACCTCCGACGCGGGCGGACCGGCAACATCGGCGTCGTCCTGGGTGAACGGCTGTCCTATGCCTTCGCGGACCCCCAGGCCACCGTCTTCCTGGCCGGGGTCGCCGAGGTGTGCGCCGAGCACGGGCTGGGGCTGACCCTCATCCCGGTCACCGGGGACGAGAGCGACGTCGGCCGGGTGCAGCAGGTCGCCGTCGACGCCTTCATCGTCTGGACCACCACAGACGACGACCCGGTTCTCGCCGCCGTCCGGACCTCAGGGCTGCCCGCGGTCGTCCACGGCGGGCCCGCGGTCGAAGGACTGCACCTGGTCGCCATCGACGACCGCGCCGCCGCGGCCGCCGTGGCGGCCATCGGCCTGCGCCACGCCACCGCCCCGGCGGTGATCTCCTTCCCCCTGAACCGCGACCGTCGACCCCAGTTGCTCCTCGGGCCAGACCCCCAGACGGCGACCTACCCCGTGACCCGCGCCCGGCTGGCCGGCTACCGCGACGCCGTCCGGAGCGCTGGTCTCGACTGGGCCAGCACCCCGGTCCTCGTCCTCGCCCGCAACGACCGCGCCGAGGCCACCCGCGCCCTCGACCAGCTCCCCGCGACCACCGACACGGTGTTGGCCATGAGCGATGAACTCGCCCTCGGCGCCCTGGACGCCCCGCTTCTGGACACAACCCGATTCGCTGTCACCGGCTGGGACTATTCGCCCACCGCGCCAGGGCTGACCACCGTCGTCCAGTCGTTGCGCGACCAGGGCAGCCAGTGCGCCCGGCTCGTCGTCGGCGACCCACCCGGACCACCCCCCGCCTGGAACGTAATCACCCGCAGCAGTACCCCTGACGCGTGAGCCTCCTCTTGGCGTATGTCGCTGCTCGGGCCACGACCCGACCGCCGAACTGAGCGCGACAACCAGGTGGCCCAGGCCGGACCGGTTCAGCTTCTGCTGGCGCAGATGACCGCCTGCAGGCGCCCCTCAGCATGGCGCAGCGCAACGATCTGCTCCCGGACGCGGCGCATCTGCTCTTCGAGGATCGGCTCAGCGCACTGCTGCAGCTGGGGACCGGGTCCCTGTACGCACGGCAGCAGCTCATAGATCAGCGTGGTCGGGACACCTGCGGCCAGCAGCGCGCGGATGTGAGTGACGGTGGTGACGGCGTCGTCGTCGTAGCGGCGGTGGCCACGGCCGTGAGGGTCACGGCTGGAGTGCAGCAGCCCCTTCTGCTCGTAGTAGCGCAGGGAACGTGGGCTGGCTCCGGTCGCCTGGGAGAGCTGTCCGATCCGCAACGCGGGAGCAGTCGGAAGATCACTGTCACCAAGACTTGAATCTGACATCAGTGTCACACCCTACGTTCGACGACATGACCATCGAGACGACGTCCGCAGGTCCTCAGACGAGCGCGACCACGACGGAGGCATCTGCCGTTGCACCGACACGGATGTGGCGCAACGGCGTCCTCGCGACCGCAGGAGACGCCGCCGACCTGGCCTTCGCAGGCTTCGCCCACTTCACCGCGATGCAGGTCCGTGACGGCTGTGTCCGAGGCCTGGACTTGCACCTGCAGCGGCTCGCCGAGGCCTCGATGACCCTCTTCGGTCAAGACCTGGCCAGCGAGCGGATCCGGGCGTGGTTGCGGACCGCTGTCCAGGCCGGCTCAGGGGATGCCTCGGTGGTCGTGACCGTCCGCCCCGCGGCGGGGGAGTTCACCGCGGCCGGCGATAACCGGGCTTTGGAGGTCGTGGTGCGCACCGACGCGCCAGCGAGCGGGCCCACTGGGCCGCTGGCCCTGGCGGTGGTGCAGCACGAGCGCTTCCTCCCCGAGGTCAAGCACGTCGGAGAAGGAGCCAAGACGTACTTCCTGCGGCAGGCAGCGGCGCAGGGTTTCGACGACGTGGCCTTCCTCGACAGGGCCGGGCGGCTGAGCGAGGCCTCGATCTGGAACCTGGCCTTCTTCGACGGTGAGCAGGTCATCTGGCCGCAGGCACCCAAGCTGGCCGGGACCATGATGGGTGTGCTGCAGCGTCAGCTGGCTGCGGCCGGCGTGCCGCAGCAGGAACGACCGGTGGCGCCGGTGGACGTCGAGGAACTGTCCGCGGTGGTGATGAACTCCTGGACTCCGGGCGTCGCTGTCACCCGGATCGGCGAGCATTCGGTCAGGAACTCGGATGCCCTCGTTCGGGTCCTGCACAAGGCTCACGCGGCCGAGGAGCCTGCCCAGCTGTGAACTGACCTACAGCCCCGCTTCCCGCTGTAGCGGGCCGGTCAAGCTCGGATTAAGCGAGGTTCCCGCTGGGGGCTGCGGTGACGTGGCGGGCTGGGCGGCCAGGTATAGCCGGATGACGGCGACCCAGGTCAGTGCCGCGCCGAGCAGGTGCGGACGACGGCGAGGGGTGGGAGGCCGTGGATGCTCTGGTAGATGCCCAGTGCGCTCTGTGCCAGGAAGACGCCTGTCAGGGCGATGACTCGGTGCCGTGCGAGGTCGTCGCCCGGGCGGGTGGCCATGACCGCGCACGCGACAACCAGCGCCAAGACGAGGACGGGCAGGGTGCCGTGGGCGACGGCCAGCAGGGTCCAGTTCAGGGGGATGCGGTGCACCGCGGTCGTAGCTGATGGCCGTGGAGGTCAGTAGGAGCATCGCGGCCAGGAAGTGCGCGGCCACGACGTAGGGGTTGAGGCCGGTCCACACCGTGATGCCGCCGACGACGGCGTTGACCAGCACCACGAGCAGCTGCGCCCAGGCGCTCCACCACAACGTCGGCTGGCGCACACCCGGGACTGCCGCGACTTCAGTTGACACTCGTTCTGCGGTGGAACTCAGAGTCACGGACGGTTGTAGCCGTCGTGGTGCTCGAGGAGTCGCCTCAACAGGAAGCTGAGTTGCTCTCGCTCGTTGGCGGACAGCGGAGTGAGGAGTCTCGTCTGCGCGGATCCGACCAGAGCATCGAGCCCAGCGAGGGTGGTCTCCCCGTCGGGTGTGAGCTGGAGTGAGTTGCGGCGGCGGTCGCTGGGGTCGGCTGACCGAGCGGCGAGGCCCTCGGTCTCGAGCTCGTTGAGGGCCTTGACCAGGTCCCCGCGGTCAACACCGAGCCGGCGGCTGAGCTCGGCCTGGCTGATGGGACCGAACTCCTCCAACCCGGCGAGGATTGCGTAACGCAACCGCATGCCAGGTCGGTCCGCTGCCTCCGCAACCAGTCGGTTGGCCCTGCTGGCCACCTGATTGAGCAGCCATGACGGAGTGGCCCACAGCCGCTGAGACGGCGGGTGCGGAGATGAGTGCTCGCCGTCCAGTTCCACGTCACCATCCTATCGGACCGTTGGACATCCCACGACGGATGTTGTTGGATGTCCAACATAGGACGTCCAACGGATGAGGTGAGTATGGCCGCGCAACAGGCTGAGGTACGGGGAACCGACGCGCAGATCCCTGGGCGGGTTTGGCGGTTGGCTGTGGTCCTGGCCTTCGGCGGAGTGCTCGCTGGACTCGATGCCTCGATCGTCAACGTTGGGCTGGCTGCGATCGGTGCCGACCTGGGTGTCTCCCTGTCGGCTGCGCAGTGGGTCCAGAGCGGCTACCTGCTCGCGCTGGCGGCGGCGCTGCCGGTCTGTGGGTGGGTGAGCCGGCGGGTGGGTCCCGGGAGGCTGTGGCTGTGGTCCCTCGCGGGTTTCACGGTGGCGTCTGGGTTGTGCGCGCTGGCACCGACGGTCGAGGTTCTCGTGGCCCTCCGAGTTCTGCAGGGACTGGCCGGAGGACTCCTGGTCCCTGCCGGCATGACGGTCCTCGGTCAGGTGGCCGGTCCGGCTCGCATGGGTCGGGTCATGGCCACCACAAGCGTTCCCGCGATCTTGGCTCCCGCGGTCGGCCCGGTCGTCGGGGCACTCCTGCTCTCGCACCTGTCGTGGCAATGGCTGTTCCTGGTCAACCTGCCCGTCGGTGCGCTGGGGCTCCTGCTGGGTCTACGCGTGGTGCCGCGCGGGGACCGAGCACCGGGGGACCGTCTGGACGTACCCGGGTTGGTCCTGGTGGTCCTGGGCCTGCCGCTGCTCACCTACGGCATCACGGAACTCACCGAGCAGCAGCAGATCTCGACTGCCCCCGTGACCGCCGCGGCCCTGGGCTTGCTCGCGCTGATCGGGTTCCTCGCCCGGTCCCGCGCCACCCCATCGCCGCTGTCGGACCTGGGCCTGTTCGCCAACCGGGTCTACCGCGCTGCCGCGTTCGAGGTGTTCTTCAACGGTGCAGCCCTGTTCGGCGGGCTGATCGTCATGCCCCTGTACTTCCTGGTGTTGCTGGGCCGCGACATCGTCGACACGGGCCTGCTCCTGATCGCTTTCAGCGTCGGCGCCGCCGCGATGTTCCCGGTCGCCGGGTGGCTCACCGACCGGTTCGGTGGAGGTCGCATCACGGTTGTCGGGCTGCTGATCACCGCAGCGACCACACTGCCCTTCGCGCTGATGCCGGTCGGCATGGACATCGTGACCGTTCAACTGCTCCAGGTGCTGCGCGGTATCGGTCTGGCCCTGAGCGGCATGCCGGCGGTCTCCTCCGCCCTCGCCACCGTCCGAGCCCACCAGATGCCTGATGCCAGTGCGCAGATCAACGTGCTCTCCCGCGTCGGAGCAGCCATCGGCAGCGCCATCTTCATCGCCATCCTCACCAGCGGTCTGACTGAAAACGCCACAGGAGCGGCCGCCTCCGGCGCCTTCCGCACCACCTTCTGGTGGCTGACAGCAGTCACCACAGTTGCACTCGTCGGCGCGGCATGGCTGACCTACGAACAGCGACAAGCCGGCGCAACCGTCCCGAGAACCGCCCGACCTGAGGAGTCCACGGCATGACACGTATCGCCATCATCGTCGGCAGTACCCGACCAGGCCGAAAGTCCGCCGCTGTCGCCCAATGGGTGCACGCCGCCGCCCGCACGCGCGAGGACGCCGAATTCGAGATCGTTGACCTGGCCGACCACCCACTGCCACACCTGGACGAACCCGTCGTCGCCGCCATGACCAGCACCTACGCCCAGCCCCACACCCGCCGGTGGGCCGAGACGATCGCCACCTACGACGGCTTCGTCATCGTGACCCCTGAGTACAACCACTCCATGCCCGGCGTCCTCAAGAACGCGTTGGACTACCTCTACACCGAGTGGCAGGACAAGGCGGCCGGCTTCGTCGGCTACGGCACCCACGGCGGCACCCGAGCCGTCGAACAACTCCGCCTGGTCATGGGAGAGCTCCACGTCGCCGACGTCCGATCGCAGGTCGCCCTCTCGCTGTTCACCGACTTCCCCGATGGCTGCGTGGCGCCCGCTGGGCATCACGAAGCCGCACTCAAGGCAACTCTCGACCAGGTGGTCAGATGGGCCGACGCGCTCACGCCGCTGCGTCGCGGAGCCCGGTGACCCTGCACCGTCGGTCCTCATCGGCCCGCAAACGGTCGAGTATCGGGCCGTCCGTTAACGGGGGCGGTCTCAATGGGTCTGTGCAACAGCCTCGTTGAATGCTTCGGCGGGAGTCTTCCAGCCCAGGGTTTGTCGGGGTCGGCCGTTGAGGCGTGCGGCGATGGCGTCGAGGTCGTCGTGGGTGAAGGTGCGCAGGTCACTGCCCTTGGGCAGGTATTGGCGCAGGAGTCCGTTGGTGTTCTCGTTGCTGCCTCGCTGCCAGGGGCTCTTGGGGTCGCAAAAGTAGACGGTGACCCCGGTGGCGACGGTGAACTGGGCGTGCTCGGCCATCTTGTCCCGCCCCGGGTCTGATGGAGGCTCTCAATCCACGTGAGGATGAGAGTCATGGCGGCACCGAGGAAGTACCCTGTCCCGCCCCGGGTCTGATGGAGGCTCTCAATCCACGTGAGGATGAGAGGCATGGCGGCACCGAGGAAGTACCCCGACGAGCTGCGGGAGCGGGCGATCCGGTTGGCGGTCGATGCGCGGCGTGACCCGGCCACGCGGAGCGGGGCGTTGAAGCGGATCGGCGATCAGCTGGGGATCAACCCCGAGACGCTGCGCAACTGGGTCACCCAGGCCGAGATCGACGGAGCTGCGCCGGGCGAACGCGATCCTGAAGAGCGCGTCGGCTTTCTTCGCGGCGGAGCTCGACCGCCCACAGCGGTGATCGTCGAGTTCATCGACGCCCACCGGGATGAGCACGGGGTCGAGCCGATCTGTCAGCAGCTGCAGATCGCCCCGAGCACCTACTACGCCGCGAAGACCCGGGCGCCCTCGGTGCGGTCGGTGACCGACGCGGCCACCACCGCGGTGATCGCGGCCGTGCACGCCGACAACTTCGGTGTCTACGGTGCCCGCAAGGTCCACGCGCAGCTGCGCCGGCAGGGCCACGCCGTGGCTCGGTGCACGGTGGAGCGGCTGATGCGTGCGGCCGGGCTGCGCGGCATCACGCGGGCGAAGGGACCGCGGACCACGATCCCCGGCTCGGGACCGGACACCCGCCCGGACCTGGTCGAACGCGCGTTCACCGCGACCGGCCCGGACCAGCTGTGGGTCGCCGACATCACCTACTGCCGGACCTTCTCCGGCTGGGTCTACGCCGCCTTCGTCACCGACGTCTACTCCCGCCGGGTGGTCGGCTGGCAGCTGTCCCGCTCGCTGCGCACCGACCTCGCGCTCGACGCCCTGGAGATGGGCCTCTGGACCCGCCGCCGAGCCGGCCGGGACCTCGGCGGGCTGGTCCATCACTCGGACAAAGGCGTGCAGTACGTCGCGGTGCGCTACACCCAACGCCTGGCCGAGGCCGGCGCCGTGGCCTCTGTCGGCTCCACCGGCGACAGCTACGACAACGCCCTCGCCGAGGCGTTCAACTCCCTCTTCGAGGCCGAGCTCGTCCGCAACCGCGGCCCCTGGAAGGGCATCGACGACCTTGAGATCGCCACCGCGGAGTACATCGACTGGTTCAACCACCGACGCCTGCACGGCGAGATCGGCCTGATCCCACCGGCCGAGCTCGAGGACGACTTCTACCGGCACAACCTCGCGGCGACTACCGTCGCCGCGTCAGTTCCGAGCCTCCACTGAACCCGGGGCGGGACAGTACGGATGGGGCGCCGCCCGGTCCCGGCGATGACCTGGAGGTGCTAGGGGGGTGACTCGCGCTCCTTGCCGTCCACCACCTTCGGGCTGCTGATCTGTCGAGGCGCATCAAGGCCGGTCCGGCGTCCGCCTGTAACGCCTTCGCACACGCACTGGCCCGCGAGGGTGCGGCTGGCCACGATGGTTGGCTGGTGTTACGGGATTGTGACGAGCATCGGGGTTCGTTGTAGCGTCACGGCCGGTCCGCCCGAGCCCCGATCTCGCCCAGAGGTCCTCGCGCGGACCCCGTCGAACTGCTGCCGCTCACGCGGTGGCAGACCGGGGACCCATCGTTCCCTTGGGGTGAATCTCGCCTGGCCAGTGGGCCGCCGCGAGTAGGGCTGTCTCCGGCCCGAACCCGTCAGCTAACTCGGTAGACGGTGAGGGAGAACGGAGCTCGCCACGTTGGCGACACCGCACGACACCGTCTTGCAGCACCATGTCCACTCACGCCGCCGCGCCCGATGGCGCGCCGCGTTCACCGCGCCGACGCTGGCCGCCGGTGCTGCCCTGCTGCTGGTCCTCACCGGTCCGGCAGCCCACGCCGCACATGGGCCCCCGCCGGCCCCGGCAGGCCGACCCGGACTCGCGGAGGCCGAGGCTGCGCTTGCCAGCATCGAGAAGTCGGTGGTCACGGCAGAGGAGACCTTGCAACGGCTCACGGTGGAAGCGGAGGCGGTCGCCGATCGGAGCCTGGTCGCCCAGGCCGAGCTGGTCCGAGCACGACAGGAGGCCGATGCCCGGGTGGCCGAGCTGACGGCTGCGCAGGCGGCAGTCGGGCAGACGCAAGACGACGTCGTCGCGCTGGCCCGGCAGAGCTACATGGGCGCTGACGCCTACGGCAGTGCGTCGGCCTTCTTCGCTGCAGGCAGCCCCGAGGAGGTCCTCCAACGAGCCGCCACGCTGGAGATCCTGGGTGATGACCGGGGCGAGCAACTGGACGAGCTCGAGGTCGTCCAGCGCCAGCAGCAGGCGGCTACGGAGGCAGCGAAGGCCGCCGTGGGTGCCCGCGACACGGCCGCCGCATCCGCCGCCGAGGCCGAACGGGTCGCCAACGAGGAGCTCGCTGCGGCGCAGCAGACCTACGACGCCGCTGTGAGGGACAGGGCCGCGGTGGAGCAGCAGTTGCAGGAGGCGCAGGAGCGGGTGGTCACCCTTGGCGGCGATGCTGCTGCGGGGCCGGTGGAGCAGCAGGCCGGCAGCGATGTCGCTGCGGTACCGACCGAGCAACAGAGCAGTGGAGATGTCGATGCACTCCTTGCGGAGCGGCTGGACGATGCGGCTTCCCGGGGAGGTGAGCGGTCTGCTGCCGGCGCTGGCATTCCGACGTCGGGGCGGGTGACCTCCTGTTATGGCGCCCGCTGGGGGACCATGCACTACGGCGTGGACATCGCCGCCCCGATCGGCACCCCCATCTATGCACCCGAAGCCGGCGTGGTGCTTCAGGCCGGCCCCGTATCCGGCTTCGGGCTGGCCGTCTACCTGCAGCATGCGGACGGCTCGATCACCCTCTACGGGCACATCGACAGCTACTCGGTCGACGCGGGACAGCAGGTGTCCGCTGGGCAGCAGATCGCGCTGGTGGGCAACACGGGTCAGTCCACCGGTCCGCACCTGCACTTCGAAGTGCATCAGGGTGGGCTCTACCAGGACCGCAGCAACCCGGTTCCGTGGCTGGCCGCGCGGGGCATGTCGTTGGGCGGGAGCTGCGGCTGACCCCGACAGGCCTCAGAGCTCGTTCGGTGACCCCGCTGGGCGGTCAGTGCCGCCGAGCAGTCGCTGGAGTGGGCACTTCGCGCCGTGGTGCGGTCATGATCAGCGTGGGGAGGGGCCCGGGTGTCACTCCAAGGGGCCGACAGCCGTCTCGGGCGCGCCAGCCGGGCCGTCGTACCGTCGTGTGGGGGAGGTGGTCTTGGTGGCACGGCTCTGGGCGGCGCTGTTGCTGTTGGCCGCCGTCTTCGCCGTGCACGGGATGCAATGTGTGGCCGCGGGCCCGGTCTTTGAGCACGGGTCCACGTCGCTCGGTGTGGCTGCCCCGGTCGGTGTGCCGGCAGGGTCCGTCCATGTGGGCCACGTCGCCGATGCGATGCCAGACCACGGGCACGCCGCAGCCACACCCGGGGGAGCAGATGCCGACGTCACCGGGTCCAGCGGCCCGCTGGCCCCGTGGCACGACGCGCACCTCTTGGCGGTGTGTCTCGTCGTTCTGCTCGCGGGGCTGACGGTCCTCGGGGCCGTGGTGCTCCGGCGAGGCGGGGCGGTCCCACCTGTCCGCGGCTCACCCACACCTTCCCGCTGGCCCACCGGGTGGTCCAGGCAACCCCGACCACCCACTCTCTCCGCACTCTGTCTTCTACGGATCTAGGCCGAAGCGCGGCACCCCGACAGCTCCCGCTGTCCCGGGGTCCTGCACGCGTGCCCACATCCCCCAGACAGGAGACCCAGCATGACCCGCACCAGCATTCGCCTCGTCCGCCTCACCGGTGGACTGATGGCCGCCGTCGTCGTCCTGGCCGGCTGCTCGGACACCGAGCAGACCCCCGCCACCGGTGGCAGCGCGGCCGACGACAGCTCCGCTGATCAGAGCGCGGAGTTCAACGACGTCGATGTCGCGTTCGCACAGGAGATGATCCCGCACCACGAGGGCGCGCTCATGATGTCCGCGGTCGCCATCGACCGCGCCTCCGATCCCAGGGTCGTGGACCTGGCCGAGCGCATCGAAGCAGGTCAGGACCCCGAGATCGACCTCATGACCGGCTGGCTC
This sequence comes from Modestobacter sp. VKM Ac-2983, assembly GCF_026967885.1. Lineage (NCBI taxonomy): Bacteria > Bacillati > Actinomycetota > Actinomycetes > Geodermatophilales > Geodermatophilaceae > Modestobacter > Modestobacter sp. VKM Ac-2983. Next base: position 1,064,206 of record NZ_JAPVBK010000002.1, on the reverse strand, counting down.
GAGGAGTGGGACCAGCCGCTCGACGAGTCCGGCCACATGGGAGCCATGGATCACGGGTCTGGGGACATGGGGGGCATGGACGGCGGCATGGGCATGGGCATGGAGCAGATGCCTGCGGCCGGCCGGGACTTCGACCGCATGTGGCTCGGCGCCATGATCGAGCACCACGAGGGCGCCGTCGAGATGGCGCAGACCGAGGTCGAGGACGGCCGCAACGCCGAGGCCGTCGACCTGGCTCGCTCGATCAGCGAGACCCAGACACAGGAGATCGAGGAGATGCGGCAGCTGCTCACCGAGCTGGCTGACTGATCCGTGCCCGCTGGGGCGCGGTGCCCCGTGCGGGCACCGCGCCCCACGTCTCCCACCCGATGACTCAGGGACGGCTGCCGGCGAGTCGATCTCCCGCCCTGGATGGCATCGCACACCACGCAGGAGGAGACACACCACGCAGGAGGAGAACAGCTGTGGCACCACGTCCCCAGGTCCCCGCGGTTCCGGGCTCACGTCGACGCCGGAGCGTGGCGGCCGTCCTGCTGCCCGCCGCCGTCCTTGTGGTGGGGTGCACGGCAGAGGCCCCGCGGCCGGGAGCGACTCACTCGACACCTGCGCCTGCGCCGCATCCCCACCCGGGGACATCAGCCACGCGCACGAAGTGGGGTGGACCCCGCCGACGGCTCTCTGTTCCTCGCGACGAACGAGGGCTCTTCCGGCTGACCGATGGGGGAGCGGCTGCGCTGGTCAGTCCGGTCATGGACCTGATGGCCGCCGAGGTCGACAACGCTGCCGCGAGGGTTCGTACGAGGGACTCGCGGCCGATCAGGCGGTCGAGCCGCGCCGGCAGGTTCCCGGGTCGCGTGGTGTCGTCCCGTCCGGACTGCGACATCTGCGCATCGCCGAGGGACGGGCTCTGGTCGAGGATGCGGGTCTCGAGCTCACGCAGCCGTAGGCCGGGCTCGACGCCGAGCTCGTCGACGAGGTGGTTCCGGACCCGCTGGAACGCGGCCAGGGCGTCCGCCTGCCTGCCCAGTCGGTAGAGCGCGGTCATCAGGAGCGCCCAGAAGCCCTCGCGGAACGGGTGGTCCGCCGTGAGCTGCGTCAGGGTGCTGACCGCGGCGGCGGCATCGTCGTCCACCTGGCGCCCGAGTGACGTCTCCACGGCGCACCCGTGGATCGCCGACCTCGGGCGCGGCGACGAGTTCGTCCAGCGGGAACAGGGTGAACGAGTCGTAGGAGCGCGGCCACGACCCGACGAGGCTGCTCGCGGGCCTCGAGCGGCGTGACGGTGAGGCCGGTGCTGTGGAGGCGTGACCGGCGGTGAGTCCGGACTGGCCGGCGCCGATCATGATGACGTCGTACTCGGGCAGGCGATGCCCCGTGGGCAGTGGTGACGGGTGGGTGGTGGCCCGGCGGCCGACCGGTGCAGATGCGGCCGGCCGCCGAGAGCCTGTGGGTGGGTCAGCGGGCGTCGACGGTGAACGGCACGGTGAGCACGTCGCCGTCGGCGGTGCGGAACTGGCCCCACAGCTGGTAGGTGCCGACGGTGTCGAACTGCGCGTGCACCTTCAGCTCCGGCCCGAACGTGGTGCCCGGCGTCGCGAACACGGGCCGGCCGCTGCCGTCCTCGGTCTCGGCGTGCTCGTGGGCGAAGGTCGTTCCGTCGGCCCGCATGACGACGACGTGTCCGGCAGCCGCGAGGAACGGCTGCAGGTTGTCGATCGGCTCGCCGCTGGTCGCGTCGGTGAACTCGAAGTGCAGGTCGCTGGGCTCACCGACGACGGCATCACCGCCGAGCTCGACGCGGACGCCGTCGACGACGATCGCCCGCGGGCTCTCGGTCAGGACCGCCTGCGCCGGGGCGTCGCCGGTGACGGTGACGTACTGGCGCTGGTGGACATCGCTCATCTGGCCCCGCTGCCGGAACTCGGTGTTGACGATGTACCGCCCAGCGGTCGGGAAGGTGAGGTCGACAGCGAGCTCACCTGCCTGACCCGTGGGTTGCGGGTGGACATGCGCGAACGTCCCGAGGTCGTCGCGGGTGGCGATGAGGTGCATCCACGCCTCGTGGCTGCGGGTGATGTCCTCGATCGGCTCGCCGGTCTCGGCGTCGACGACCGTGGCCGTGACCCGGGTCGGCACACCCAGGCGGGGGCTGTCGTGCACGTCGAGCTGCACGTTCACGCCGGCGTCGTCGGCCGACGCCGGGTCGACCTCGGCGGTCATCATGACGCTCATCGCCGGCCGCATCGGCATGCCGGTGGTCTGCATCCAGGCGAGCGTGCCGTTCATGCCGCGCTCAGCGAACTCCATCCGGGAGACGGCGGTCAGTGCAGTGCCGATGGCGACGGCGATGACGGCGATGCCGGTCAGGTAGGCGTACTGCCCGATCCGCTGCCGCACCGGCGGGTGCTCGATCTCGTGCACCGTCTTCGGCCGGAGGAACCGCCGTAGCCGGAGCGCGTTGGTGAGCACGCTGACCGAGCTCATCGCCATCGCCGCGGACGCGAGCACCGGGTCGAGCAGCAGCTCGTCGAACCAGTACAGGGCTCCGGCGGCGACCGGGATGAGCAGCACGTTGTAGGCGAAGGCGAACGCCAGCCCCTGCCGCATGACGCTGACGGTCCGGCGGGACAGGGCGATCGCCGAGACGATGCTGCGCAGGTCGCCGCCGACGAGAGTGATGTCCGAGGCGGCGATGGCGACGTCGGCGCCGGTGCCGACGGCGATGCCGAGGTCGGCCTGGGCGAGCGCGGCGGCGTCGTTGACGCCGTCGCCGGACATGGCGACCACGTGACCCTGCGCCTGCAGGTCGGCGACCTTGGCGGCCTTCTCGGCAGGAAGCACGTCGGCGAGGACGTTGTCGATGCCGACCTGACGGGCGACGGCGTGGGCCGTAGCGGCGTTGTCACCGGTGATCATCCAGACCTGCAGACCGAGGGCCATGAGCTGCGCGATCGCCTCGGGGCTCTCGGACCTGACGGTGTCGGCGACGGTGACCAGACCGGCGGCGCGCTCGTCGACGGCGACGTACATCGGGGTGCCGCCCTGCTCGGCCCGCGCGAGCGCGGCCGCCCCCAAGTGGCTGACGTCGACGCCGGCGCGCTCCATCAGGGCGGCGTTGCCGACACGGAGCCGGTGGCCGTCGACGGACGCGACGAGGCCGTGCCCGGGGATGGAGTCGAAGCCGTCGACGGGCGGCAGCATGAGGCCGCGGTCGCGGGCGGCGGTGACGATCGCCTGCGCGACCGGGTGCTCGCTGCCCGTCTCGGCGGCTGCGACCAGGCGCAGCAGCTCGTCGGAGGTCCAGCCGTCGACGACGGTGACGTCGGTCAGCGCCGGCTTGCCCTGGGTGATGGTGCCGGTCTTGTCGAGGACCACGGCGGTCAGGCGGCGTGCCTGCTCGAGCGCTTCGCCGTTGCTGATCAGGATGCCCAGCTCGGCCGCACGGCCGGTGCCGACCATGACGGCGGTGGGTGTCGCCAGGCCGAGGGCGCACGGGCAGGCGATGATCAGCACGGCGATCGAGGTGGTGATCGCCATCGTCATGCTCTCGCCGTCCGGGCCGAACACCGCCCATGCCAGCGCGGTGAGCAGCGCGGTCAGGATGACGGCCGGGACGAACACGGACGACACCTTGTCCGCCAGGCGCTGCATCGGGACCTTGCTGCCCTGCGCGTCCTCGACGAGCCGGACGATCTGCGCGAGGGCGGTGTCGTCGCCGACGGCCGTGGTGCGCATGAGGACGGTGCCGGTGGTGTTGATGGTCGCGCCGATGAGCTGGTCGCCTTCGGCCTTGTCCACCGGGAGGCTCACCGGTCAGCATGCTCTCGTCGACGCTGGTGGTGCCGGTCGCGACGACGCCGTCGACGGGGATCTTCTCACCAGGTCGGATGCGGACGATGTCCCCGACGGCGACCTGCTCGACGGGGATGTCGACGTCCAGCCCGTCCCGCACGACCCGGGCAGTCTTCGGGGCGAGGCCGACGAGGGCGGTGACGGCCGCAGCGGTCGCCTTCTTCGCGCGGGCTTCCATCCACTTCCCGGCGAGCACGAGCGCGACGATGATCAGGGACGCCTCGTAGTAGACGTGCAGTGGCAGCCCGAGCTCTTCGGCCTGCGCGGGCCACAGGGTGACGAAGGTGCTGTACGTCCACGCAACACCGGTGCCGAGCGCGACGAGCGTGGTCATGTTGGTGCTGCGGTGCTTGGTGGCCTGCCAGGCGCTGGCGTAGATGCTCTTGCCGGCCCAGTACTGGACGACGGTGGCGACGACGAAGATCGCCGGCATGAGCCAGTCCATCGTGTCGATGTGGACAGGCCAGTACATCAAGCCCATGAGGCCGAGGCCGGTGGCCAGCGCGATCTGCCACGTGCGCTTGATGCGGTTCAGCTCGCGGTCGCGCTCAGCGGTGTCGTCCCCGCCCGTCGCCGTCGTGGGCGCAGCTGGCCCGCCCTCCTTCGCCTCCTGCTTGGGGGTGGCACCGTACCCGGCGGCGGTGACAGCACCGATGAGGTCGCCGAGATCAACCGTGTTCGGGTCGTAGGTGACGGTGGCGACGTCGGTGGCGAGGTTGACCTGGGCGACTGCGACGCCGTCGACCTTGGTGAGGCTCTTCTCGATGCGGCCGACGCAACTGGCGCACGTCATGCCGGTGATCTCCAGCTGGCGCACGACCGTCGGCGCGTCGTCGCTGTACCCGGCGGTTTGGGTGGGCTCGGCGGTGGTGGTCATGGCTGCTCCTGGCTTGGTCGGGCGCGCTCCCGGTGCGGGTGGGTCGGTGGTGAGGCTGCTCAGCGGCGCTGTCCGGGTGCTGTCCGGTTGGTGTTGCGCTGGCTGGACTCGGTCAGGTGCTGGCGGGTCATCGGATGCGGCGGCTCCGGCCGGGATGCGGTCACGCTCAGGCTGGGTGTGGTGGTCGACGCCGGCCGGCGCGGTCGTGCTCGACCCGGTGGTGAACCCGCGCCGCAGCACGCCTTCGAAGACGTCCGCGGGCGGGTGGGTGCCGGCCGATGTCCGCGCCCCGGCGGAGCAGGGGTCTGAGGCTCCGCCGGAGCGCGGCGTTCAGGACGCGGGGGTGTAGCCGGCCTCCGCGACCGCCCCACTGATCTTGTCGGTGCTGACGGGCTGCTCGCTGGTGACGGTGACCGTGCCGGTTGCCAGGTCGACGTCCACTGCGGTGACGCCGGCGACCGCCCTGACCTCGGCGCTGACCGAGCTGCTGCAGTGATCACAGGTCATCCCGGTGACGGTGTAGGTCTCGATGCTCATGAGGTCCTCCTTCATCTGGTGCCGGCGGCGTACCGGCCGGGCGTCACAGTCGCGGCCGGGGCTGTCGCCGCGCTGTCCGGCGCCGGCCGGATGCCACGGTCGTGGACAGCGTCCGGACAGCGGTGCCCCGTTTCCTGTAGGAGTGGGTCGCGTGGGTGCAGACTGCGGATGCCCAGTAGGGAGTGCGCCGTGACCGAGATGGAGTTCCGCCTGCTCGGCGCCATGCAACTGCGCGTCGACGATGAGCCAGTGAAGCTGCCCGGGGCGGCCGAGCGCGGCTTGCTCGCCCTGCTGCTGCTCTCACCGGGCCGGACCGTCGCCGCCAGCTCGCTCATCGACCGGCTGTGGTCGGAGTCCGCCCTGCCGGCCGACCCGCTGAACGCCCTGCAGCTGCGGGTGTCGAAGCTGCGTCGGGCACTCGCCGCGCACGGCGTCGACGTCATCGTTCGGGAGGCATCCGGATACCGCGCCGACGTCGACCGCGACCGCGTGGATCTGCACCGATTCGTGAGCTTGGTACAGGCCGCGCGCACCGCCGCGCGTAGAACCGCTGCAGGTGACGCGCTGGCCTCGTACGACGAGGCGCTGGCGCTGTGGCGTGATGATCCGCTCGCTGACTTCGCCGGCGAGGGCTGGGCGACCGTCGAGGCCGCCCGGTTGGATCAGCTGCATCAGGCTGCGCTGACCGAGCGGGCCGAGGCGGCCCTGGTGGCGGGCCGGCACGTCGAGGTCGCCTCCGACCTCGAGCCGACCGTCGCGAGGGACCCCGGGCAGGAGGCGATCGCCGGCCTGCTGATGACTGCCCTGTACCGCGCCGGACGGCAGGCGGACGCGCTCGATGTGTTCGCCCGCACCCGCCGTCACCTCGACGACGAGCTCGGGCTGCAGCCCTCCGCTGCGCTTCGCACGCTGCACCAGCGCATTCTCGAGCAGGACGATGCGCTGGCAGCCGTGCCTGCACAGCCCGGTACGGCTGGTTCGGCTGCTGCCGAGGCCGCACCGGCCGCGCCAGCAGCGCAGACCCCGGCGGTCGGCCAGGAAGCCGACACCGGACCGAAGCGGACCCTGCCGATCCCTGCTTTGCGGTTGATCGGACGCGACGACGAGCTCGCGCAGCTGAGCGACTCGCTCACCCGTCAGCGCCTCGTCACCTTGGTCGGCCCTGGCGGCGCCGGGAAGACGTCACTGGCCATGGCGTCTGCGCATCAGCTCGCCGACCACTTCGAGCAGCATGTGCATCTGGCCCGGCTGGCGGCGGTGAGCAGCCCGGCTGACGTACCGCTGGCGGTCGCGGACGCGCTCGGCGTGCCGCTCGACGGTGCCGACCCGAATGCGGCGGTGCGCGCCCGCCTCCTTGCCTACCTGGCGAACCGGCGGCTGATGCTCGTGCTGGACAACTGCGAGCACGTCATCGACGCGGTCGCGACGCTCGTGGACTCCATCCTCGGCGCGGCCGCACACGTCACCGTGCTCGCGACCAGCCGGGAAGCCCTCGCCGTTCCCGGCGAGGTGCAGGTCAGCGTCGCGCCGCTTGCGGTGCCGCCCGAGGGGACGCCCGCCGGGCAGGTGCTGCAGTTCCCAGCCGCTGTTCTGTTCGTCGAGCGGGCGTCGGCTGTCCGCGCGAGCCTGCCTCTGTCGGAGCCGAATCTGCTGGCGCTGGCGCAGGTGTGCCGGCAGCTCGACGGGTTGCCGCTCGCGCTCGAACTCGCTGCGGCACGCATGTCGTCGCTGTCGCTGCCGGACCTGGCAGGCCGACTGGGGGACCGTTTCGGCCTGCTCACCAGCGGACGGCGCACCGCAGAGGCCCGGCAGCGGACCTTGCGCGCGACCGTCGAGTGGAGCCACGCGCTGCTGTCCCAGCCCGAGCAGCAGGTGTTTCGGCGCCTGGCCGTCTTCCACGGCGGCTGGACGCTCGAGGCCGCCGAGACCGTCGTCGCGGGCAAGGACATCCCCGCTGGTGAGGTGTTCGACGTGCTCGACCACCTGGTCAACCGGTCGATGGTCGTGCTCGAGCCCGGCTCGCCGTCGCGGTACCGCATGCTCGAGACGCTGCGGCAGTACGCAGTCGAGGAACTCGACACCTCCGGGGAGCGAGACGACACGGCAGCCCTGCACGCGACGTTCTTCCGGCACGTCGCTGAGCAGGCCGAGCAGAGCCTTCGCGGTCACGGACAGCGGGCGGCGCTGCAGCGGCTGCGCAACGAGCACCCCAACCTGCGTGCAGCGTTGGCGAGGCTGTCGGCCGACCCGAGCCGGGTCGAAGACGGGCTTCGACTAGCCGGTTCGCTCGCGCTGTTCTGGCACCTGGGTCGGCACGTCGAAGGCCGCGAGGTGTTGTCGAAGCTCATCGCCACTCCCGGCGCGAGCCAGCAGGCACGAGCCCGGGCGCTGCAGGCGGTGTCGATCGTCGAGCGTCCACGGGCCTGCCTGGTGCATCCGAGCCCGCGCTGTGCGGAGACGGCGCTCGAGAGCTTGCAGCTGTTCGAGGCTGAGGGTGATGCGCATCGCGCTGCCCTGTCGAAGGTGCTGCTCGCAGTCGAGCTGCTCAACGGCTCGGACCCCGGCCGCTTCGCACAGCTGCTCGCCGAGGCAGAGGAGCAGTTCACCGCCCAGGCGGACCACTGGGGTCACGCGGTCGTCGCGTTCGTCCGCCTGCAGGACTTCATGCGCCGGGGCGACGAGCCGCAATCGCGGGCGATGGGCCGGACCGCGTCGGAGGCGTTCCGCCGGCTCGACGACGCCTGGGGCCTGTCAGCTGTGCTCTACCACCTGGGCTGGGGGCTGAAGGAGTTCGGCCGGTACGCCGAGGCCATACCCGTCCTCGAGCAGGCGATCGAGGTGTCGAGCTCGGCAGGGGTGTTCAACACCGCCCAGTGGGCGCTGTCCGACCTCGGCGTCGCGCTGCTGGCTCTCGGCGAGCGCGAGGCGGCCTCGGCCGCGTTCGACCGAGCTGCGTCTGCGTCCGAGGAGGTCGGTGACGCCGCAGGTGTGGTCCTCGCCGGCCTGGGACGGGCCCAGATCGCGCAGATCGATGGGGATGTGGCGACGGCCCGGCCGCTGTTCGAGGAGGCGGTGCGCGGCCTGACCCATCTGGGCACCCCTCTGTGGGGCGGGCACGCACTCGCCGGTGTCGCCTGGTGCGACTGGCGCGACGGGCTGCTGGACGACGCCGCCGAGCGGTACACGCAGGTACACACTGCCGGGCAGCAGTACAGCGAACCGACCTTGCTCGCGACCGGCCTGGAAGGCCTGGCGCGCGTGGCGGCCTCGATGGGTCAGCGGGACGAGGCGCAGGCGCGGCTCAAGGAGGCCGTCGAGGTTCGGCAGGCGTCGGCGCGCCCGGCACCGCCGCATGAGCAGGCCGAGCTCGACGACCTCTGGGGTCAGGTCGACGAAGTAGCCGGGGCGGCCGTCCGGCTGGGTGCGCCTCGAGCTTCGATGGACGTAGCCAAGTCCGGGCAGTTCACGTCTCGGTAGCCGGCGCTGCGTCCACGAGCTGCGGTGTGTAGTCGGAGCCGGCGAACACGGCCAGGACGTCGGCGACGGTCATCGTGCCGCCGACGACCACCGTGCCGGTCTTCGCGTCGGCCATGATCGTCTCGACGCCGCCGACGTCACGGAGCCAGCCGGTCACCTCGCGCACACAGTGCCTGCACTGCATGGAGCCGACCGAGAGCCTGACCTCGGGCATCGCGCTCACCTTCGTCCATCGGGCGTTCCCCTGACGCCACCTACGGTGCCTGGCTGCGCTGTCCGTCCGCTGTCCACCGACGGGCTCGGAGACGGCGCCCGGGACCAGATGGTCCGTTTCGGTGACAGAGGTGGGACAGGTCAGGGACAGCGCCCCGGCCGACCGTGTGCATCGCAAGCCAATAGCGACACGAGGCCCGGAGGCCGAGATGACCACCACGACGATCCGCACCACGTGCGGCGGTTGCCAGCTGACCTTCGACGTGCCCTCCGCCGCGATCGTCATCGACCTGCCCGACGAGCCACGTACCACCTGACTCGCAAGCCCTGTCGCGTCCCAGGACCATCAGCCCCGGAGTCCGCCATGAACGTTCCCGTACCGCGTGGGCAAGGTCTCCGTCCGTCCGGCGAGACTGTGCCGAGCAGCGCGCTGATGTCTGCCCTGACGACCGAGCACTACACGCTGCAGGCCCCACGCTCGTCGACGGTCATCGAGGCGAACGGACGCAGCTCGCTGTTCCTGTCCGCCGTCAGCGGCGCACTGGTTGCCCTGGCGCTGGTCGTCCAGCTCGACCGGTTCGGCGACACCTTCCTGGTGTTCGCGTTCTCCGTCTTGCCAGCGCTGCTGATGCTCGGCGTGATGAGCTAGCTAGCGCGCCTGGCCGACCTGGCCGTCCATGACGCGTACTACGCCCGCGCGATCGGCCGGATCCGCAGCTTCTACTTCGACGTCGCCGGGCCGGAGGCCCGCAAGTACTGGCTGCTGAGCGCAGGCGATGACCAGCACGCCGTCATGCGGCACGCCGGTCAGCTGTTCTGCTGCTGGTCCGCCTGCTGGCTGATCAGCAGCGTCGCTGGCGCCAGTGCGGGCAGCGCTCGCCGGCCCTCTTCGCAGCCGATGGCACGCCGCGGAATGCCGATGTGGCCACCGCTGGACTCACGTGCCACTTGGCGTAGACCAGACACCGGGCGGCACGGTGGAACCGGACCACGCGCCGCCGACGACCTCGATGCGGGCGTTGCGCATCGCCACGGCGCGCCATCGGGGGGAGCGGCGAGCGGTCTGGCGACGGACGCATGCCGACAGGACCGGTACGGACCTCGACGACCGCAGCTGTCGCCGATGTGCGGTGGCGAGGACGACAGAGCGAGGACAGCGGCAGGACAGAGGGCTTCACGAACCTGCGTTCTCGACAGCCACCGCCGGCTGTCCTCAGCAGACGACAGGAACCGTCATGACAACCACCGCACCCGCGGCGAGTTCGACGAGCAGCCGGCGCCGGCTGGCGCTCGCGCTCATCGCCGCCGCTCAGTTCATGGTCATCATGGACACCTCGATCATCGGCGTCGCCTTGCCGAAGATGCAGGCCGACCTCGGCTTCGACCCGCAGGACCTCAGCTGGGTCTTCAACGCCTACGTCGTCGCCTTCGGCGGGCTGCTGCTGCTCGGTGGGCGGCTGTCCGACCTGTTCGGCGCCCGCCGCGTCTTCACCACTGGCTGGGTGGTCCTCGCCGTCGGCTCGATCGTCGCCGGCCTGGCCAACGGGGTCGCCGCCGAACTGACCGGCCGCGCGATCCAGGGCGCCGGCTCAGCCCTCATCGCCCCGGCCGCGCTCACCCTGCTGTTCCAGGTGTTCGGCGGCACCGCCGAGCTTCCGAAGGCCCTCGCCCTGTACGGCGCGGCCGCACCTGCCGGCGGCACCGCCGGCGTCTTCCTCGGCGGAGTCCTGACCGAGTACGCGTCCTGGCCGTGGGTGTTCTTCATCAACCTGCCGGTCGCCGCTGTCGTGCTGCTGCTCACCCGCTCGGTCATGCCGGCCGGGATGACCGGCCGCGGCTCGCTCGACCTCGCCGGCGCAACCACCGCCACGCTCGGCCTCGGCGCCGTTGTCTTCGCGATCGTCCGCGCCCCTGAAGCCGGCTGGACCTCCGGCAGCACCCTGTTCGCCGGCCTCGGCGGCCTCGCGCTCCTCGGTGTGTTCGTCGCACTGCAGGCCAAGCTCCGTCAGCCGCTGATGCGCCTGGGCATCTTCCGCGCACCGAACCTCGCTGCAGCCAACGTCGCGCAACTCCTGCTCGGCGCCGCCTGGATCCCGATGTTCTTCTTCGTGAACCTCTACCTGCAGCAGATCCTCGGCCTGGGTGCGTTCGCGTCCGGCGCCGCGCTCCTGCCGCTGACGATCACGATCATGATCGGGATGGTCGCGGTCGCCCCGAAGCTCATCGCCCGCTTCGGCCCGAACGCGATGACCGTCTCGGGTCTCGCCACACTGGCCGCTGGCCTGGTGTGGCTGTCGTTCATCGACGCCAACGGCAGCTTCCTCGTCGACATCCTGCCCGCGTCGCTGGTGACCGCCGCAGGCATGGCGATGGCCTTCATCCCCTCGCTCGGCACCGCGCTGTCGTCTGCGGCGCCCGAGGAGGGCGGCCTGGCCGCCGGGATCGTCAACACCAGCTACCAGATCGGCTCCGCGCTGGGCCTGGCGGCGATGACCGCGGTCGCGGCTGCGTTCGGTGCCGACCAGATCGGCAACCCCTCCGGCCTCACGGACGGGTTCTCGGCCGCTCTGCTCGGCGCCGCCGGCATCGCCGCCGCCGGTGCGGTCCTCACCTCCGTGCTGCTGAAGAAGCCCGGCGACAGCCCGGCCGCCAACAGCACCGAGAGCGAGCCCATCGCCGCCTGACACCACCGCACGGCCTGCGCACGACCCGGCTGGCGCGGTCACTCCTGCGGCCGCGCCAGCCGTCCCCCTCCCCAGCTCATCGGACCGGAGAGAAGCGATGGCCAGCACACGCGTGCCCGCCGAGTTCGGTGAACGCATCGCCGAGGACGGCCCCGTCGCCCGCCACCGGCTCCGTCCGGAAGCGAGCGCAGTCCCGCGTCGCTTGCGCGGACGGGCCGGTCGCGTCATGACCGGGCAGCCTCCGGAGCGTGCCCCGCGTCCGCACCACCCGCACAGCTGATCTCCCTCGACGGCCACCAGTGGGCCCCGTCTCAGCTGCACCGGTCTCCCTCGAGCGCCCGGCCTGGCTCGTTCTCGGCTCGACGTCGGAAGGAACGCACCATGACCACCGACCACGACGTGTTCTCGACGGACACGGTCGGGCTGGCTCAGGTCTCCCGGCCGCAGGCCGTGCGGCTGGCCGACGGAAGCCGATTCGGCCTGTCGATCGGCGCGGTGCGCAAGGACCTGGAAGGGAAGGACATCGGCGATGCAGGCTCGGTCACTGAGTTGCGGATGTCGGCCTACAACGGCTCAATTCCCGGCCCGACGCTCCACCTCCCGCAGGGAGCCGAGATCACCGTGGACTGAAGTGACCCCCCTCAGGCGGACACCTCGTTTCGTGTCAGGTCCACGTTCTCGTAGTCGGTGGGGCTGAGGTTGCCGAGCCGGGAGTGCCGGCGGCGGGTGTCGTAGAAGCCTTCGAGGTAGGAGAAGACCTCCATCTCCAGTTCGTGGCGGGTGGGCCAGGAGCGGTGGTAGATCAGTTCGGTCTTGAGCGTGGCGAACACCATTCGGCCATCGCGTTGTCGAACGCCGAGCCGACCCGCCCCATCGAGGCCAGTACCCCGGAGGGCGCGTAGCGCCCTGCCGAACTCATAGGAGGTGTACTGGCTGCCGCGGTCGGTGTGGTGCACCGTTCCGGCCGGCGGCTTGCGGGTCGTGATGGCCATGCCGACGGCGTCGAGGACCAACTCGGTCCGTAGGTGGTCGGCCATCGCCCAGCCGATGACCTTGCGGCTGAAGGCGTCGACGACCACGGCGGGGTAGACGAAGCCTTCCCAGGAGCGCAGGTAGGAGATGTCGGCGACCCACAGCTGGTTGGGGGCGGCCGCGGTGAAGTTCCGCTCCACCAGGTCCGGGGCGGTCGCGGTGGAGACCGAGCGGCGGCCGTACTTGCCGCGCCGGCGCCGGTGCACTCCCTCGATCGAGCCCAGCCGCATCAGCCGAGCGACCCGTTTCCGGTTCCAGTCGTGCCCGCGGTCGCGGACCTCTGCGGCCAGCCGGCGGGCGCCCTACGTCCGGCGGTGGGCGACCCAGGCCTCGCGGGCAGCTTCGATGGCGTAGGCGTCGTCGAGTTCGGCGGCCGTGGGTCCGCCGGCGCAGGCGGCCCAGGCGGGCGGGGCTGATCCGGAACACCCGGCAGAGACGGCGCACGCCGTAGCTGGTCTTCTCCGCGGCGATGAACTCGCAGACCAATCCGCGGCTCACCGGCCCGTTTCCCCAGCGAGGAAGACCGCGGCTACTTTCAAGATCTCCCGCTCGAGCTCCAGCTCGGCGACCTTGCGCCGCAGCCGGGCCAGCTCCATCCGCTCATCAGCGGTGAGCGCGGCCGGCCCATCGGCTCGCTGACGTTTCTCGGCGGTGACCCAGTTGCGCAGCGTCTCGTGGTTGATCCCGAGCTCGCCGGCGACCTCCCGGACGCTGCGCCGGCTATCGAGGACGAGCCGCGCGGCTCGCTGCCGGAACTCCTCGGAGTACTTGCTCCGTCGGCCCATCCGGGCCCTCCTTCCTTGGCTTGCGCCAAGTCTGGAGGTGTTCAGCCGACGGGGGTCACTTCACCGTTCCTCGGTTTGGTAGGCGCGGTGAGCACGTAGCGCCTCGACGGCGGTGCGGGGAAGCGGGACGGTCCGGCGGGACTGGTCGGCCTTCGGCTCGTCGAGCTGCAGTCAGCGATGATGAAGCGATCGCTCGCACGAGGAGGTCGTGAGAACGCGACCGATGTGCTCCTGACCGTGGGACTGCCAGGGGCCGGGCAGACCACCGAGGCACAGCGCATCGAGGTCGAGGAGAAGCTCGTCGCCCTACGTAGGGCGGTCGGTCGCAGACCGTCGGCACCGAGAACTGGACGCCGGCGCAGGTTGCCGCGGCGTACGAGCGTCCGCTGCTCGGCGACGACTGACTTCTAGGCCCGTGCCGGGCGACGTTCGACGACGATCGTGACGATGCCGAGTGCGATCACCCCGATCTCCGAGATCGCCGCCAGCCACTCCGGGATGCCCGACCACCGCGAGTGCACCTCGAAGAGCCCGCTTGGGGTCGTCGCGAGGATGAACGCACCCAGCGTCGCGACGCCGAACCCGATCGCCCCGAGCAGCGGCAGCCAGTGCCGCCACACCAGCACGAGCACGCCGAGCATGATCCCGCCGATGCCGTTGAGCAGGAACGCCGGACCGACGATGTCGACCGACCTCATGCCGGTCGCCCACAGGTCGAGGTGGACGACCGCGGACAGCATGAGGCACGCGCACAAGAGGGCGCGCAGCATGTCGGACGTCGCCTGCCGCCCGCGATGTAGCCCCACTGGTTCAGGTCTTCCCTGCGAGGACTTCACCATCGACGACGTGCACGTCGACCTCGGACAGTGGTTTCCGAGCAGGACCCGAGACGTTGGCGCCGGACAGGTCGAAGACCGAGCCGTGGCACGGGCAGAGGAGCTCGCCGCCGTCACCCTTGACCGTGCAGCCCTGGTGCGTGCAGATCGCCGAGAGCGCGACGATCGTCCCTGCGGACGCCTGCGTCAGGAGGAGCTCGTTCCCGTCGGCGTCCTCGACGGAGAGCGCGCCGCCCTCGGGGACGTCAGAGACCTTGGCGAGCGCTCCGGACCCGCCGCCGGTGTTCTCGCTCGGGGTGTCGTTCGTCGAACCACCACCACCACCACTACCGCACGCGGCGAGCACGCCGGCTGCGGCAACGCCGGCGGTGACCAGTCCGGCCCGCTTCAGCATCTGCCGGCGATCGAGACAGCCGACGCAGTTCGATGCGTGCTCGTGGTCGTTCGGGTCCGGTGTGTTCGGGGCATCCAGCAGCGAGGACATCTGCACCTCCGTGCGCGAGTCGGGACGAGCGGTCACCAGTTGTCACGAGGTGGAGGTCGCGCAAGTCCACCGCGACCTCCACCTCGTTGCCACGACGCGGGCATCGTGGGAGTGCAGTGCGGACGTGTGCGGGCTCAGAGCTGATCTTCGGCTCGTTGACCTCAGTGGGGCCACACACGTCCGACGCTTCGTCAGGACTCGCGGGGGGAGACCGTCATGATGCCGATGCACATCTCGTCGGCGGTGCCGTCGCCCCACACGACGTAGCGCGGCGGCAACGTGCTCAGCTGCGGCAGCTGCTTGCGCAGCCCCGCGTCGTGCGTACACGTCACCCGCAGCGTGTCCCCTGGATCGACCTCCACCGGCGACGGCAGCTTCACCATCCGCTGGTTGTCGAAGTCGAACTGCGGCACGTCCAGCAGGACCTTGGCCTCCGGCGTGCCCGGGTTGAGTTCGACCTTCATGGACCTCCCGAGCATGTGCATGTGACCGAAACCGGCGAACACCGTCACCGGCTCCTCCACCTCGTGGTCGCAGGACTGGGTGTCACCGGGCTTCGGCACGCCGCCCTCGTTGCACTCCTCCACCTGCTCGTCCGCGAATTCGCCGACCTCCGGCCCGAACCGCTCCGTCACGTCCGCGATCGAGGCCGCCCGGTCACAGAGCGGACCCGACTCGTCGGCGGCACAGGGGAGGTCGATCGGCGCGTCGAGCGACCACGTCTCGAGTTCCCGGGTCTGCGGCGTGCCGTCCTTCAGCCGCAGCCGCACCGCCGAGCGGTCCGACCCGCCCGGCTCGCCGTCGGTCGCGAGCAGGTTGTAGTGCATCTGGAAGATGATCAGGCTGCCCGGCTCCAGTTTGAAGCCGGCGTCCTGGTCGAGCAGCGTCTCCGTGGCGCCGGGAGCCCAGGTGTCCACCCACGCCGCGCCCGGGTCGGCGCCCTCGTCGTCGTCCTCGACGTCGGCGCCCTCCACGCCGGTCCCGCCGAAACACTGCCAGCCGGGGCCGGGAGTCGTCGCGTCCTGCTCGCGCACCGCGGCAGCATCGCCCGGCGGCACCGCGTACACGATGCCGTGGTGCGCGATGGCGACGTTGTCCGGCATGACCTGGGTCCCGGTCAGGAACGCCTCCTCGGTCAGGCCCGGATCGAGCACCTGGCACCGGTACTCGTCCACGGCGCCCTCCGGCGGCGCGGGCGTGTAGGCCTCGGCCATCTCCAGATCGACGAACCGCTCGCCGGCGCGCAGCGGCTGCGGTGGAGCCGACGACCCGCCCCCGTGCCCGCTGTGCGAGTCGGCCGCGGCGGGCGCGGCAGGGTCGTCCGCGCCCGAACTGCAGGCGGTGACAGCGAACACCGTCGCCAGCGCCATGGTCACCCCGACCTTCCACCTTGAACCGGACGGCGCTGCGTTGACTGCCATCACTCGCCTCCTGATACGGGTTGCATCGCTCACCTGAGGCCCACTTCCTACCGAGCGAGACTTAGAGACCCGTTAGAGCGACGCTCAGGTCGGTCGGCCGAATGAGGTGCCCAGCGCGCGCACAGGCCACTGCCCAGGGTTCGGTTGACTCCTCACCTGTGAGACGTGGTCTTCGCTGGTGTTGGCGATCGCGGACCGGGAGGACGCGCGCGCCTCGAGCCGCCGTGAGCCTGATCCAGCGCCCGGCGGTGATGATGAGGTCCGTGAGCTGCGTCGACGGCTCGAGCAGGTCGAGCAGGAGAACGAGATCCTGCGCCGGACGACGGCCTACTACGCCTGGCGTTTGCGGCCGGTCACCGACCGGGACTGGGACGACGCGCATCTGATCAACGCCGCAATCGACATTCACCACGACGACCCGGAGTTCGGCTACCGGTTCAACGCCGACGAGCTGCCCGCTCGAGGGGGCTGGGGTCGGCGCGCCGTGTCCTGCCCCGACGGTGAGCCGCGCGGGCGATGCTCGAGGGCCGCCGTCGCTTGTCCTGCGCCGCGCCGCCGGGGCGGGTCAGCGCACCGCGGTGTCCTCCCCGGCGGTGAGCCGCGCGATCGGGGCGGGCGGGGCCGCGGCCGGAAGGTCGACCCGAAGCAGCGCGCCACCGCGTGCGGAGCGGGCGACGGTGGCCCGGCCGCCGTGGGCGTCGACGACCCGCTGCACGATCGACAGCCCCAGTCCGGATCCCGGCAACGCCCGGGCGCTGTCGGCACGGTAGAACCGGTCGAACACCCGCGGTACGTCGGCGGCGTCGATGCCCGGCCCGGCGTCGTCGACCTCGAGCACCGCCGACATGCCCTCGGCACGGAGCCGGACCTGGACCGGTTGGTCCGCGGGGGACCACGTGCCGGCGTTGTCGATGAGGTTGAGCACCGCCCGCTGGAGCGCGGCGGGACGCCCGCTCACCCACACGGAGGTCACGTCGAGCGCGACCTCGATGTCGGGCATCCGGGAACGCGCCCGGGTCGCGGCGGCCGCCACCACGTCGGCCAGGTCGAGCAGCTCGGCGCTCTCGTCGCTGACGTCACCGCGCGCCAGGTCGGTCAGCTCGGCGGCAAGGGTGCTCAACTCGGCCACCTGGGCGCCGAGATCGTTGAGCAGCCGGGTCCGGCCCTGCGCTGGCAGTGCGCTGTCCAGGGTGCCGCGCCGATCGAGCCGGATCAGCAGCTCGACGTTGAGGCGCAGGCTGGTGAGCGGGGTCTTGAGCTCGTGGGCGGCGTCCTCGGCGAGGAGCCGCTGGGCCTGCCGGGAGTCCCGGAGCGCGGCGAGCATGTCGTTGATCGACTGGATCAGCCGCCGGATCTCCCCTCCGCCCTCATCCGGGATGTCGGCGTCGAGATCGCGGGTGTGCGCGACATGTACCGCGGCGGCGGTCAGCCGGTCGATCGGTGCCAGCCCGATCCGCGCCACGGTCCGCCCGACAAGGGCGCCCCCGACCACGCAGAGCAGCCCGGTCAGCAGCATGCCCAACCCGAACTGGGTGAGCGGGCTCTCGTCGGCGACGCGGGCCACCTGGACCGCGCCGTCGCCCGCCCGCAGCGTGTAGATGTAGTAGTCGTCGTCGCCGCCGTCTTCGTCCTCCATCAGGTCGCCCGATGCGCCACCCGCCACGCGGCCGGCGCCCTCGCTGACCGGGGGCAGCGCGGGTTGGCCGGCCGGGGTCCGGGTAGAGCCGCCGGGCAGGATGACCCGCACCAGCCGACCGGATCCGGTGTACGGCGGTAGCTGGACCTGCGCCAGGCCGGCGCGCTCCGCATTCGTCGCCAGGACGCGGGACTCGGCGCGTAGCTCATTCTCGGCGGTGTCCTGCAGCTGCCAGTACAGCAGCCCGACGCCCGCCAGGAACGCCACGAACACGCTGACCGCGATGGCCGCCGCCGCGATCACCGTCAGCCGGGTCCGCAGGGACCACCTGCGCCACCATCGGGTCAGCCGTCGCGGTTCCCGGCCGACCGGCCCGCTCACGGAGGAGTCTCCCGCAACGTGTATCCCATGCCGCGCAGCGTGTAGATCAACCTCGGCTCACCCTCGGCCTCCATCTTGCGGCGCAGGTAGCTCACGTACACCTGGAGGTTGTTGGCGGTGGCGCTCATGTCGAAGCCCCAGATCGCCTCGAACAGCATGTCGCGGGTCAGGACCCGGGTCGCGTTGCCCATCAGCACCTGCAGCAGGGAGAACTCGGTCCGGGTCAGGCGCAGCGGCCGCCCGCCCCGCCACGCCTCGAACCTGTCGGGATCGAGCCGGACGTCGGCGAACGACAGGATCTGCGACTCCTCGTCGGTCGGCGTGCGCCGGCGCAGCAGGGCCCGCACCCGGGCCAGCAACTCCTCGATGGCGAACGGCTTGGGCAGGTAGTCGTCGGCGCCCGCGTCCAGCCCCGCGACCCGGTCGGAGACCTGGTCACGAGCGGTCAGCATCAACACCGGCAGCTCCCGACCCGCGGCCCGCAACCGCCGGCAGGTCTCCAACCCGCCGAGGC
Source organism: Modestobacter sp. VKM Ac-2983 (assembly GCF_026967885.1). NCBI lineage: Bacteria > Bacillati > Actinomycetota > Actinomycetes > Geodermatophilales > Geodermatophilaceae > Modestobacter > Modestobacter sp. VKM Ac-2983. The sequence continues at coordinate 1,045,477 of NZ_JAPVBK010000002.1, read as the reverse complement.
GGGGCATCATCACGTCGAGGATCAGCAGATCCAGCGTGTCATCGCCGCCCCCACCGACCCCGTCGAGCACCGCGAGACCGTTGGCGACGGTGCTGATGTCGTAACCCTCGACCTGGAGCACCCGCTCCAGCGACTCACGGATGGCCGCGTCATCATCCGCGATCATGATCCGCACGCCGGCCCGCCACCTTCCAGTCGATGCTGTTGCCGCTCACTGTCTCCGATCAACCTGAGGCCAGGATCAGCGGCTCTTCGCCGCTCACCTGAGGAGGGGAGAGCGAAGATGCGGTACGACTCCGCCACCTTCGCGGCGTGCTCAAAGGACTTCGGATCGTTGATCTGGAGGTACAGCCAGCGGTTGAACCGCACCGGTTCGCTCAGCTCAACACCAGCATGGCCCGGAGCTGCCCGTATGCGCTGCAGGCAACGCGAGCAAACGGATCAAGATCGACTCGTGATCGGGACCGTCCTGCTGGTCGTCGGGTTCGCCCGCAACCTGGACGGCTCCGGGAGATCCGGGTGGCGCCCGGCCGTGGTCGATGCGGGAGTGGCGTTCCTGGCCGCCGCCGTCGCCGCGGCGGTGGTCCTCACGACCCTCGACGTCCTGGACTGGCTGCGGGACTCGGCGGTCGGTCCGGAGGGGTACAAGGTCGCCTGAGGCGGCCGGTCAGGTCATGCCAGCGTGAGAGGGCATCATGCGGGGAGCGTGCCGGCCGTCCCGGAGAGCGAGCGCCGCCGCCCGCTCCAACCGGGGATGGGCGGGGTCGGCTGGACTTCAGGTCCCGCCTGCCGATGTGCCTGGTGTCCCGCGTGGGGCGTACACCGATGAGGGGAAGTGGGATGGAGTACCTGAGGCGTCTGCAGATCGAGCGGCCCGTGGTGTTCTTCGCTGTCGTGCTGGTCGGCTTCTTCGTGGCCTTCCAGCTGCTGCTGTTCGTGGCCGGGCTGCTGCTGGGTCCGTTCGGGTTGCCGCCCTGGTTGCCCATCGCGGTGGTGCTCGGCGGTCTCGTGTACGTCGCCCGCCGGCAGCAACGGCGCTGACCCTGCCCTCCCCTGAGCGTCGGCCACGTCGGGGGAGCGGTCAGGTCGGCGTCGGGATCAGGACGACCCCCTCCGACCCCTGCAGGGTCCCGGACCACGCCGTGCCCTCGCCCCGGCCCGTCGAGGCGACCTCGACCGTCGTCGACTCCGTCAGCAGCAGGTCGGCGGGCGCGTCCCGGAAGTTGACCGCGACGACCCGGCGGTCGCCCTCCGCGCGACGCTCGTAGGCCAGGACGCCGTCGGGGGCGGGTACCGCCGTCCACGAGCCCCGGTGCAGCGCCGGTGAGCGGCGGCGGGCGGCCAGCAGCCGCCGGTACAGGGCGAGCACCGACGTCGGGTCGGCGCGCTGGGCCGCGGCGCTGCGGGCCGCGGCGGCCGGGGGGAACGGCAGCCACGGCTCGGTTGGCCAGCCGTGGCCGGGGTCCGGCGTCCACGGCACCGGTGCCCGACACCCGTCGCGCCCGCCCGGGTCCACCTGCTGCTCCGGGGCGACGGCGGCGTCCTCCAGGCCCAGCTCCTCGCCCGCGTACAGGAACGGGGTCCCCGGCAGGGTGAGCAGCAGCACCGCGGCGGCGCGCGCCCGCTGCTCCGACCCGCCGTACCGGGTGCGGTGCCGGGGGTTGTCGTGGTTGGACAGCACCCAGGTCGGCCAGGCCCCGACGGCGGTCAGCGCCGCGAGGGTCTCGGAGATCGCGGACCGCCAGAAGTCCGCGTCCCAGGGCCCGAGCATGGGCAGGAAGTTGAACGCGAGGTGCAGCTCGTCGCCGGCCCCGTGGTACGGGGCGACCAGCGCCGGGGAGCGCAGGTTGACCTCGCCGACCATCGCGCGGTCCCCGGGGAACTCATCGAGCACCGCGCGGATCCCGCGGAGCAGTTCGTGGGTGACCGGCAGGTCGTGGCTGTGCACGATGTTCGTCCCGACCAGCTCCGGCGGGTGGTCGGGCAGGGCGGGGTCCTTGCCGATGAGGTGGACGACGTCGGCGCGGAAGCCGTCGACCCCTCGGCGCAACCAGAAGCGCAGCACCTCGTGCATCGCCTCCCGGACGGCCGGCTCGCTCCAGTCCAGGTCCGGCTGCTCGGGCAGGAACAGGTGCAGGTACCACTGCCCGGTCCGCTCGTCCCAGGTCCACGCGGGGCCGCCGGTGAACTGGGCCAGCCAGTTGTTCGGCGGCGCGTCCGGCGTGCCGTCGCGCCACAGGTACCAGCTCCGGCGGGGGGAGTCCCGGGAGCTGCGGGAGTCCAGGAACCACGGGTGCTGATCGCTGGTGTGGTTCGGCACCCAGTCCAGCATCAGCCGCATCCCCCGGGCGTGGACCTCGGCGACCAGTCGGTCGAAGGTCTCCAGGTCGCCGAACACCGGGTCGACGTCGCGGTGGTCGCTCACGTCGTAGCCGGCGTCGGCCATGGGGGAGGGGTAGATCGGCGACAGCCACAGCGCGTCGACGCCGAGCCAGCTGAGGTGGTCCAGGTGCGCCCGGATCCCCTCCAGGTCCCCGATGCCGTCCCCGGAGGCGTCGGCGAAGGACCGCGGGTAGAGCTGGTAGACGACGGCGGTGCGCCACCACGGCGGTGTCCCGGGTGCGGCCGGTACCGGCTCGCCGGGACGCGGGCCGGTCACAGCGCCACCTCGCTGCCGGCCACCCGGCCGCGCAGCCACCGGTAGCCGTAGGGGGAGAGCCGGAACACCGGGTCCGCCGGGTCGAGCGGGTCGAAGCGGTCGTTGCCGAACACGTCGGCGAACTCCTCGAACTGCTGGAGCTCCACAGGCTCCAGCCGGACCTCGACGTCGTCGCCGGACAGGTTGTGCACGGCCAGCACCGCGCCCTCGAGCCAGTGGCACCGGTGGGCGAGCACCCGGGGGTCGCCGGCCTCCAGGACGGCGGGGGAGCCCCAGCCGAACTCGGGGGACTCCTTGCGCACCCGGATCGCCCGCTCCACGCGGTTGAGGAGGGAGTCCTCACGCCGACGCTGCGCGGCGACGTTCACCTCGCGGTACCCGAAGGGCCCGCCGGTCACCAGCGGTGCGGTGAGGTCGTCGGTGCAGGTGGAGAAGCCGCCGTTGGGGCCGTCGTTCCACTGCATGATCGTCCGGACGCTGCGGCGGCCCGGCGCGGACAGGTCGTCACCCATCCCGATCTCCTCGCCGTAGAGCAGCACCGGGGTGCCGGGCAGCGTCATGAGCAGGCTCATCGCGAGTTCGATCCGGCGGCGGTCGCCGTCGACCATCGGCGGCAGCCGGCGGCGGATGCCCCGGCCGAAAATTCGCATGTCCTCCTCCGGCGCGAAGGCCGCCATGACGTCGGCCTTCTGGTCCTCGGGGACGCGGGAGAGGTTGAGCTCGTCGTGGTTGCGCAGGAAGTTCAGCCACTGCGACGTCCGCGGTGGGGTGGGGTTCCGGCGCAGCTGTTCCGCCAGCGGGCCGGCCTCGCCCCGGGCCAGGGCCGCGAAGACCGCGCCGGACGTGATGAAGTCGAACAGGCACGTGAGCTCGTCGCCGTCCGCGCCGAAGAACGTCTCGCGCTCGCCGGGGTCGAGGTTCACCTCGCCGAGGAGGACAGCGTCCCCCTGGCGGCGGGAGAGGAAGCCCCGCATGCCCTGCAGGATGACGTGCGGGTCCTGGGGCATCTCGTTCTCGATGCCGGTGCCGCCGATGAGGTAGGGCGCCGCGTCGATCCGGAAGCCGGAGACGCCGAGCTCCACCCAGAACCCCATGATCCGGTTGATCTCGTCCCGGACGTCGGGGTTGGCGATGTTGAGGTCGGGCTCGGAGGAGTAGAAGCGGTGCAGGTAGTACTGCCCCGCCTCCTCGTCCCACGCCCAGTTGCTGTCCTCCTCGTCGGGGAAGATGACCTTCTCCTGCTCCGCGGGCTCCTCGTCGGACCAGACGTACCAGTCCCGGTACTTGGAGTCGCGGCTGCGACGTGCCTCCCGGAACCACGGGTGGTCGCTGGAGGTGTGGTTGACCACCAGGTCGGTGACCACCCGGATGCCGAGATCGCGGGCGGTCCGGACGAACTCGACGAACTCCCCGAGGCTGCCCAGCCGGGGCTCGACGGAGTAGTAGTCGGCCACGTCGTACCCGTCGTCCCGCCCGGGGGAGGGGTAGAACGGCAGCAGCCAGAGGCAGGTCACCCCCAGGCCGCTGAGGTAGGGCAGTCGCCGGGTCAGGCCGCGGAAGTCCCCGACCCCGTCCCCGTCGGAGTCCATGAACCGCTCGACGTCCACGCAGTAGACGACGGCGTTCCTCCACCACTGGTCGCTGACCGCCGGATCGAACACGGGGCGGCGCTACCCCGGTCGACCGGCTCCGACGCGGGCACGGCGCAGATTCCCAGCGCCGTCCGGGGCGGTCAGAAGGTGACCGGCAGCTGCTCGACGCCGTACACGAAGGACAGCTCGCGCCAGGGGAGCTGTTCCTCCGGGACGGCGACGGCCAGGTCGGGGAACCGGCGGAACAGCGCGGGGAGCACGATTCGGAGCTCCATCCGGGCGAGCTCGGCACCGACGCAGCGGTGCATCCCGTGGCCGAACGCCAGGTGCCCTCCGTCGGTCGACCGCCCCGGCCGGAACCGGTCGGGCTCCGGGCCCGCCCAGTCCGGGTCCCGGTCGGCCCCGCTCAGCGAGACGGCGACCAGGTCCCCCTGCCGGATCGGGCAGCCGGACAGCTCCAGGTCCTGCTTGGCGAACCGCGGAAAGGCCACCTGGACCACAGAGAGGTGGCGCAGCAGCTCCTCCACCAGGCCGTCGACGTCGGCCGGTGAACCGTCCCGGACGAGGGCGGCGTGCGCGGGGTCCCGCAGCAGCACCATGGTGCCCAGGGAGATGGAGCTGGCGGTCGTCTCGTACCCCCCGGTGACGATCCCGTCGACCAGGCCCGCGAGGTCGTCGTCGGAGATCCCGTCGCCCTCGGCCTGGAGGATGCGCCCGATCAGGCCGTCCCCCGGCGCCAGCCGCTGCCGGGCCACCACGTCGAGGAGGATCCGCTTCTGCTCGGACACCGCGCCGAGCGCCGCCGCGGCGCCGCCGGTGGCGTCGAACCGCTGGGTGCCCAGTCGGACGAAGGCCTCGTGGTCGGCGTCGTCCAGCCCCAGCAGCCCGCAGATCACGTCCATGGGGACCCGCCAGGAGACGTGCTCGGCCAGGTCCGCCGGTGACCCCGCGGCCGCGAGCTCGTCCAGCCGGCGGTCGACGATCGCCTGCACCGTGGGCTCCAGCCGGTCCAGCCGGCGCCGGGTGAACTCCGGCGCGACCAGCTTGCGCAGCCGGGTGTGCACCGGCGGGTCGGTGAAGCCGAGACCGCCGACGTCGGCCGTCGAGCCCGGCCCGACGTCGCGGAACAGGTGCCGGATGTCGTTGCTGTAGGAGTCCCGGTCGGTGAGGACGGCGCGGGCCTGCTCGTAGCCGGTCACCAGGTGCACGGCGAGCCCCATCGGCAGGTCCAACCGCGCCACCGGGCACCGGGCGCGCTGCTCGGCGAGCTCCGGCACGGGGTCCACGCCGTTCCGCAGCAGGGGCAGCCGGGCGATCTCCGGGAAGAAGGTCAGCTCGGTGAGGTCGACGCCCTTCCGGCGGATCCGCCGCTCCACCAGGCGTCCCAGCCAGGCCTGGGCGAGGGCCCGGGCATTGCGCTGGCGCCGCGGTCCCCGGCTCGACCTGCGCATCGCCGGACGGTCGGTGAGCGCAGCGGTCCGGCGCAGGCGGCGACGCCCGGGCCTGCGGGGTGAGAAGTCGATCGTGGACATGGATCCTCGTCGTCGTCGGGGCACCGGTGCGGCGACGAGCGCATTCGGCCCACCGGCGAGCGCCGCCCGGCCGGCGCCGAGTGCCGACTGCACGCACCTCCCGCGCCACGGGTCGGGGACCCTCGATCGGCTCACGGGTGGCAGGCGGTCGATCTCGACGGTGCCCGCGGCAGGGCGCGCCTTCCCACAACAGCTGGTTTCACCCGACCCTCCCACGCCCGGGCTCGGAGGTGGTCGGCGGGCCTCGGGCGTGGCCGAGGGGTCGTGCCGGTGGGGAGAGAGGACGTGCCCTCCTGCCCGCAGCGCGGGCAGGAGGGCACGGTCTGGACCCTGGTGGCCGGACCCGGGCGGGTCAGCCTGCCTGGTAGTTCACGTGCGGGTGGTCGACGTGGTTCGCCGTCACGCTGCCGCGGTCCTCCATGGGCTTCCAGGAGCCGGTCGGCGAGGTGAGGATCCGCTGCTGCCAGATGACGTAGTCGACGCCGAGCTCGTCCCAGTGGGTGATGTGGTAGGCGACGATCGCGTCCCCGAGAGCGGCGTCGGACAGCACCATGTAGTCCAGGGCGAGCCCGGAGGGGTGGCCGTTCGGGTCAGCGGCGCTGGCCCGCGTCCCACCGATGGTGATGCCGGCCGCACCCGGCACGTCGGTCACGACGGCGTTCGCGGCAGCCTGAGCACGCGGCTGCACGGGGCCGGAGCTGTTGCTGATCTCGGCGACCGTGGACGGCGACTGTGCGGTCACCACCACCGCCGGGACCGCGGCCACTGCCGGCTCGGGAGCCGGTGCGGGTGCGGGTGCCGGTGCGGGTGCCGGTGCCGGTGCCGGTGCAGGGGCCGGAGCCGCTTCGGGTGCCGGAGCCGCTTCGGGTGCCGGTGCCGGAGCCGCTTCGGGTGCCGGGGCCGGAGCCGGAGCAGGGGCCGGTGCGGGTGCGGGTGCCGGGGCCGGGGCCGGGGCCGGGGCCGGTGCCGGAGCCGGGACGGGGGCCGGTGCCGGTTCTGGGGCGAGGGCCACCTCGGGTGCCGGTTCGGGGGCGGGTGCCGGTTCGGGGGCGGGAGCCACCTCGGGTGCCGGTGCTGCTGCCGGGGCCGGGGCGGGAGCCGCTGCCGCTTCGGGGGTGGGTGTCACAGCCGCTCCCGGCGCCGGAGCGCCGTCCCGCATGCCGAGGGCGAACCGCAGCTGCCGGAGGGAGAGGGCGTCGGCACGCCCGTCGTGGAGGTGGCGGTTGCGCTCGTAGCGCTCCCACCAGGACCCGCGGTGCGCCGCCGCGAGCGCGGCGAACGCATCGCGACGCTCGACGGTCCACTGGTCTCCCGGGCCGGTGGCGTCCGCGGCTGCTGCTGCGGGTGGCGGGGTGGGGGTGTGGGCCTGCGCCGGGAAGGCCAGGAGCCCGAGAGTGACGGCGGAGACGCCGGCCACGACGGGGAGGATCCCCCGGGGGCGGACGAGACGAGGTGCAGAGTGCTTGGACATGGTGATCTCCGATCACCGCCTCCGGGGTTAGCTGTCGGGTTCGGGCGATCGGTGCCCGGCCGGCGTTGCCGGCTTCACCCCGAGACGAGCCGACGGATCGTCGGCGCGTCGTGTGCGGTGGTTCCCCCACCCCTGCCTTGACGAGTTGCGGATGACGGTCGGCAGGCAGGGTTGGGCGGGCCGGCGTCACGCCGACTGAGTCGGCGCGACGGGCACGTTATGGAAACGAGACCGTGCTGTCCTCATGACGCATCTCACGCCGACGGCGCGTCGCCGACGGCGCGCCGACCGGGGGCCGGAAGTGCCGCCCGGTGGCGATTCGGCGTGGACGAGGCCGGCCCCGGTGACCTCTGGTCCCTGTGGGGAAGGCCACGAGCCGGCCGCTGGCTGTCGGCGGTGCGTGCCGTCGGTGATCCGTAGCCTGGCGGAGTGCCCTCCACGAGCCCCGGCCGCCGGCAGCACCTGACCCGCCTGCCGGACCGCGCGCGGAAGGCGATCTCGGGATCGGGGCCGCCGACGGCGCCCTTCGCGCTGCGTGCCCGGCCCAGCCCGGTCGACGCGGGCACCGCCCGCTCGGCGCTCGGCCTGGCCCTCCGCATCGGGGAGTCGATGATGGCGGTCGGGGCCTCGGCGGCCGACGTGACCGCCACGGTGCTCCGGGTGGCGGCGGCCTACGGGTTGACCGACTGCCAGGTCGACATCACCTTCACCTCGCTGACCATCAGCTGGGACCCGGACGACGTCCCGCCGTTGATGCTGATGCGCATCGTCCGACCCCGGGGGCTGGACTACACCCGGCTGCAGGGGATCACCGACCTGGCGGCGGCGATCAAGGCCGAGGGCCTGGCGCTGGAGGACGCGCACCGCCAGCTGGACCAGGTCCTGGCCGCACCGCACCCCTACCGCCGGTCGATCCACGCCCTCGGCTGGTCGGGTGTGGCGGGCTGCGTCGCCTTCCTGCTCGGGGGTGGCTGGCTGGTGGCCCTGGTCGCGGCGGTGACCACGGCCGCGATCGAGCAGACCATCCGCGCACTCGACCGGCGCGGGCTCCCGATGTTCTTCCAGCAGGTGGCCGGTGCGGCGGTGGCCACGGCGTCGGCCGTCCTGCTCGTCGTCTGGGAGGTCGAGGTCCGCACCTCGCTGGTCGTCGCCGCCGGGATCGTGGTCCTCCTGGCGGGCCTCTCCTTCGTGGGCGCCGCGGAGGACGCGATCAGCGGCTTCCCGGTCACCGCGGCGGCACGGGGCTTCGAGGTGCTGACGCTGACGACCGGGATCGTCGTCGGCATCGCCGCGGTCCTGGATCTGGCGCAGCGGGCGCAGGTCCCGCTGGCCGTGCTCGACCCGGGCACGTCCGGCGTCCCGTTCGCCGTGACGCTGGCCGCGGCCGCCGGGATGGCGGGAGCGTGGGCTCTGGCCTCGCACGCCCGCCCGGCGGCCATCGGGGTCGCCACGGCGGCCGGCGCGCTGGCCTGGACGACGGCGTCGGCGACCGCCGCCTGGGGTGCGGGTCCCGCGGTGGCGAGTGCGGCGGCGGCCGTGGTCGCCGGGTTCTGCGGGGAGTCGCTGACCGATCGGCTCCGGATCCCGCCCCTGCTGCTCGCGATCTGCAGCATCGTCCCGTTGCTGCCCGGGCTGACCATCTACCGGGGGCTCTTCGCGGTCGTCGTCGAGGGAGACGTCGGCCGTGGGGTGAACGGACTCGTCGGGGCCGCGGCGATCGGGCTGGCGCTCGCCGCCGGCGTCGTGCTGGGCAGGTTCTTCGGTCGGCCGCTGGGCGCCCGGCACGACCGCTTCGACCGGCGGGTGCGCCGGCGGGGGACCACCGCCCACTGAGCCTCCTGGGGCCGGCCGGGCGTCCCCGACCGTCAGTCTCGGGGGGTCGAGGCCTGGACCACCGTGCCGGCAGCCAGCAGCGCGTCGACGCCGGTGAGGCCCCAGTCCGACAGCGCCGCGCGGGTGTGCTCACCGGCGCGGGACGGCGGCCGATCGAGGGTGGCCGGCGTCCGGGAGAACCGCGGCGCGGGCGCCGGCTGGACGACGCCGTCCCGCTCGACGTAGGTCTGCCGGGCCGCCAGCTGCGGGTGGTCGCGGGCCTCGGCGAAGGACAGCACCGGGGCCACGCAGGCGTCGCTGCCGGCGAACACCTCGACCCACTCGTCGCGGGTGCGCCGGCGGATCGCGTCGGCGAACAGGCCGCGCAGCACCTCGGGGTCCGCGTCGGCCCGGTCGGGCGCCCGATCGGCCAGGCCCAGCCGGTCGACCAGCTCGGCGTAGAACTGCGGCTCCAGCGCCGCGACGGCCAGGTGCCGGCCGTCGGCGGTCTCGTGGACGTCGTACCAGGGGACACCGGAGTCCAGCAGGTTCACGCCCCGGGTGTCCTGCCAGGCCCCGCCGGCCAGCATGCCGAGGACCATCGTCGCCAGGTGTGCGGTGCCGTCGACGATCGCGGCGTCCACGACCTGACCCCGGCCGCTCGCGCGGGCCTCCAGCAGCGCGGCGAGCACCCCGACCACCAGGTACATCGCCCCGCCGCCGAAGTCACCGACCAGGTTCAGCGGGACCTGCGGCGGCCCGCCCGCCCGGCCGATGGCGTGCAGGACGCCGGTGACCGCGATGTAGCCGAGGTCGTGCCCGGCCGTCGCCGCCAGCGGGCCGTCCTGGCCCCACCCGGTCATCCGGCCGTAGACCAGGCGGGGGTTGCGGGCCAGGCACTCCTGCGGCCCGATGCCCAGCCGCTCGGTGACCCCGGGCCGGAAGCCCTCGAGCAGGACGTCGGCACGCTCGGCGAGGCGGCGGACCAGCTCCGCGCCGTCCGGGTCCTTGAGGTCGACGGCCACCGACCGCCGGCCCCGGGCCAGCAGGTCGTGCTCCACGCCCGGTGTGGGCGGCCGGGCACCGGGGCGATCGACCCGCAGCACGTCGGCGCCCAGGTCGGCCAGCAGCATCGCCGCGAACGGGGCCGGGCCGAGACCGGTGAGCTCCACGACGCGCAGCCCGGCGAGGGGTCCGGTGGTCATCGGAGAACCTGACGGCACCGGGACCCCCGTCGTCAAGGTCCCCGGCGGCACCCGTCGCCACAGGCCGGGCGACCGGCCGGTCGCCCGGGGCACCATGGAGGTCGGGCACTAGCCTGACCCCCGGTGGACGGCGAGGTGGAGCTGCGATGACGACGGCGGACGACCGGTCGGCCGGCGTCCCGGCCGACGGTCCGGCCGAGGGTGTGGCGAGGCGTCGCCGTGCGCTGCCGAACCGGGACGAGCTCGGCGACCGCGTGTTCACGCTGCCCAACCTGCTCTCCGTCGTCCGGCTGCTGGGCGTGCCGCTGTTCCTGTGGCTGCTGCTGGGCCCGCACGCCGACGGCTGGGCGATCGTGGTGCTCGCCGTCTCCGGCGCCACCGACTGGCTCGACGGCAAGCTGGCCCGGGCGCTGGGGCAGTCCAGCCGGCTCGGCGCGCTGCTGGACCCGGCCGCCGACCGGCTCTACATCGTCGCGACGCTGATCGCCTTCGTCATCCGCGACGTCGTGCCGCTGTGGGTGGTCGTCGTCCTGCTGCTGCGCGAGGTCGTGCTGGCCGGGACCCTGCTGGTGCTCCGGCGCGCGGGCTGGCCACCGCTGCAGGTCCACTACCTGGGCAAGGCGGCCACCTTCCTGTTGCTCTACGCCTTCCCCCTCCTGCTGCTGGCCGACGGCACGGGGCCGGCAGCCGCGGTGGTCCAGCCGGTCGCCTACGCGCTCACCGTCTGGGGGGCGGCGCTCTACCTGCTCGCGGGGGTCCTCTACGTGGTCCAGGCCGTCCAGCTGCTGTCCGGGAGCCACCGGGCCGGAGTGGAGGCGTGAGCGCGCCCGCACCCGGCCGGCCACGATCGCTGGGTGCCTCACTGCTGGACCAGGTGCTGGCCGACACCCTGGACCCGGCCTACGCCCAGGTGGCCGCGGCCAGGTCGGCCCGGGCCGCGGAGGAGGCGGCCGCGCCGACCGCGGGCACCGGGCCGGCCGCCCGGCCGTCCTGGTTGCGGCGCAACCGGGGGGACCTGCTCGTGGCCGCCGCGCTGCTGCTGGGCGGGCTGCTGGCCGCGGTGACCTACCAGGAGGCGGCGGTCGGCGCGCAGGGGCGCGAGGCGGCCCGGGAGGCGCTGCGCGAGGACATCGTCCAGGAGTCGGCGATCGGCGACGAGCTGGCCGCCCAGCTGGAGGCGCTGACCGCGGAGGTCGCGCAGACCCGGCAGCAGGCGCTGGACACCAGCGTGGTCGGGCAGCGTGCGCTGAACCAGCTCGCGCAGGCCCAGCACGGCGCGGCAGCGGTCGCGGTGACCGGGCCGGGGCTGCGGGTGACGCTCGGCAACGCGCCGCCGGCCGCCGACAGCGACCCGGTCGGCGGGTCCGACCAGATCGCGCTGGCCGGACGGGTCCAGGACGGCGACCTGCAGCTGGCCGTCAACGCGCTGTGGGCCTCCGGCGCCGAGGCGGTCAGCATCAACGGCCAGCGGGTGGGCCCGACCACCGCCATCCGCCAGGCCGGTGACGCCATCCTGGTCGACTTCCGACCGGTGATGAACCCCTACGAGATCTCCGCCGTCGGTGACCCCGACGACCTGGCCCGGGCCTTCCTGAACACCCCCGAGGCCAACGACCTGGCCGAGCTGACGAAGGACTTCGGCGTGGTCTTCGACTTCGCCCGGGCCGATGAGCTCGACCTGCCGGCCGGCAGCAACGCGGAGCTGCTGTTCGCCGATCCGCTGGCCGCCAACGACGAGCAGGGCGAGGCGCTGCCACCCGCCACCCCCGAACCACCCACCGATGGAGGCTGACGCGTGATCCCGATCATCGGACTGGCGATCGGCGTGGTGCTGGGGCTGCTGCTGGATCCCAACGTCCCGCTCTGGCTGCAGCCCTACCTGCCGATCGCGGTGGTCGCAGCGCTGGACGCGGTCTTCGGCGGGGTCCGGGCGCGTTTCGACCGGATCTTCGACGCCAAGGTCTTCGTGGTCTCCTTCGTCTCCAACGTCGTCGTCGCCGCGCTGATCGTCTTCCTCGGTGACCAGCTCGGGGTCGGCGCGCAGCTGTCGACCGCCGTGGTGGTGGTGCTCGGCATCCGCATCTTCGGCAACGCCGCGGCGATCCGCCGGCACCTGTTCCGCGCATGACCGAGGACCCGACCGTGGGTCGTCGGTCCGACCCCGAGCCGCCGGAGGGGGACACCCCGGGCCCCCAGGCTGCGGACCCCCAGGCTGCGGACCCCCAGGCTGCGGGCCCCCAGGCTGCGGGCCCCCAGGCTGCGGACCCCCAGGCTGCGGGCCCCCAGGCTGCGGGCCCCCAG